>NZ_JAUSCF010000022.1 GCF_030651625.1 Hydrogenophaga sp.
GCAACGCATGGAGAAAAGTCCCACTTCGCCCCCGTTTTTCCGGCTGTGGCTACGGCCACAGTCCTCAAAATCGGCGCCGAATTGGGCTCTTTTCCCACGCGTTTCGCTTCGATGCCTTCTGCCGCGCAGGCTCCTAGCCCAGCCCAAGCCTGCCCATCCAGTTCGCCAGCGCCCGCTCGTTTTCATTTCCGCATTCGTACGCCTGCAACATGGCCAAGTGGGACTCGGGCCGATGCTGGTTGAGCTTGACCTTGCATTGCAGGTCAGTCACGCGCAATTCGAACGCGGTGATACCTTGCATCATTCTGTGCTGGTAGTCCTCATCCAGCGAACGCCATTGGTCGGCATAGGCGGGATCATGGTCGTGGATGAGGTGCTTGAGCAGCCGGTCCTTGTCGGCAAATGCCTCGATCACTCTCGCCTCCACCACGACGTGCACCGCGAGGTAATTCCAGGTAGGTACGCGGGCCAGGTCGGGATAGACCCGCGGTGACATGTACGCATGGGGGCCGAGAAAGCTGACCTTCGCCTTGGGCCGTTCGCGAAGGTAGCGACCATGGGGGTTCGGACGGGCCACGTGACCCAGCAGCAGCAAGCATTCTCCCTCTTCTTCCAGGTGCAGAGGCAGTTGCGTGACAAAGGGCAGACCGTCGTCGTCCACGGAGATCAGGCTGGCAAACGGATGCGAACGGATCACTTCCCTGGCGATGGCTGCGTCTCTGGGCGCAAATTGGGGTGGCAGGTACATGGCTCCATCATGCCCCGAAGTGTGCTTTGGCCAAAACCTGTATGGACGCGGGCGAGGCTGGCCGCCTACTTGGCCCGCCGATCTTTGCCAACGGCCGAGAGCACCACCAGCAGGTATCCTCATCTAAAGACCGAATCCCGGGATCACAAATCGCATCGCTTGCTGCTGCCAATGCGATGATGTGCAGACACCACAAAAGCCTGACCCCATGTCATTCATCCACCATCCGGCGTTCCAGAGTGTGGCGCTGCCCCTTCTGCTCACCCTGGTGCTCACCGGGTTGCTCGGCGGACTCCAGGCGCCTGCGAGGAACCGGTGGTGGGCAATGGGGGCGGCGATCGCACTGCTCCTGAGTTATGTGTTGCTGCCAGGGTATGACTGGCCGGCCACGGCTCGGGCACACAAGCTGCCGTGGATCGTGCTCGGCGGCACGTCCCTGGCGGCGGCCTGGCTGCTGTTCGGAACCTCGCGGCCGAACCGTTGGACACCCTGGGCCATGAGTTCGGCCCTCTGGGCGACGGCATGCGTGTGGTTGATGGGAAACGCGGCGCAATGGATTCATTCAACGCTGGGCACGTTGGCGGGGGCTGCCGTGCTGGCGTTGCTGTTGATCACGAAACCGGGAGCCTCCCTGAATCCGCATGGCCACGCGGGCGCCAGCAGCCTGACAACTGCTTCTATTCATGGCATTGCAACCGCAGGCGCACTTACAGTGGCTGCGCTGGGCTTGGCAGCGGTCGCAGCTGGGAGTGGTTCGCTCTTGCAGGCGCAGCTGGCCATGATGCTTGCCGTGGTCACGGCCGTCCCGGGCTTGTGGGCATGGCTGAGGTCCGCCTCGGGGTTAACGATAGCCCCTGCTGCGCTGCTTCCACTGGGTCTGTCATGGCTGGCCATCGCCTATGCAATGGCGGTACCTGGTCCCTCGGAGTCAGGGCGCGTGGCCATCATGGCGCTGGCCTTTGCAGCGCCTGCGCTGGTGAAC
This sequence comes from Hydrogenophaga sp., assembly GCF_030651625.1. Lineage (GTDB taxonomy): Bacteria > Pseudomonadota > Gammaproteobacteria > Burkholderiales > Burkholderiaceae_C > Hydrogenophaga. The sequence continues at coordinate 1,731 of NZ_JAUSCF010000022.1, forward strand.
CGCTCATCTCTGGCGGCACGTCGTCCGCGATGGGCACCCTTGGTTGCGGCCCTGCTCGCTGCGGTGCCCGTGCTGGTGTCTCTGGCTTGGCTGTTGCTGGGCGATGCTGCGGCTTCTGGCGGTGCCGGTTTCTCCAGCGATGCCGAAGGCGACCTTTACTACCAGCCGACCTGGCAATGAAATGGCCAACACGGCGAGAGCTCGCCTTGGGTGGCGCTCACTGGACCACCCTCCGTGCTACGCACTGCAGGGCTGAGCGCCTTCGGAGCGGCCGCGCGGCGCTCATGCTCCCTGCCCCATTCCCTCAAAGGCCCTTGAACAGTTTGGGTCTCTGAGTTTTTTCGGGTCGGGATGCGAAGATGCCAGCCATGCTCAAACCCCTGCAAGTCAAATCCCCGACGGAACCTGCTGCCCTTGCCCCGGGCGATCTTCCGGCGGACTGGCCCGATCTGTGGGCACAGATTCTGAAAGTGCGCCAGGACGATGCATCGGCACCGCAGCGTCAAAAGCGCCTGGCACACAGTCGCCAGCAGGGGTGGACATTGAACGGGCCATGCAGTGAACGCAGCGCCAATTTGTTCGCGCTTTACAAGCCCCTGCTGGATGCGCGTCAGTCCCACAAGGACCTGCCCGATTCCCCACCTTGGCTGGTGGCGCAACTCGGTCAAAGCCTGGATGGATTTGTCGCCACCGAAACGGGTGACTCCTACTACGTGACCGGGCCGCACAGCCTGGTGCACCTTCACCGCCTTCGAGCGCTCTGCGATGCGGTGCTGGTTGGTGCTGGTACGGTGGCTATCGACAACCCGCAACTCACCACCCGTCGGGTTCCTGGCCCAAACCCGGTGCGCGTGGTGCTTGACCCCGACGCGAGGTTGGACGGCAGCTCAAGCCTGTTTTCAGATCGACAATCCTCCACGCTCTGGCTCTGCGATGCCCGCTACGCTGCGATCGCCAGCGAACGGCTGGCGTCTACCGGGTGTATGGGGTCCACCTCAGAGCAGGCCGGAACCGACGTGGTGGCGGTAGAAGGCTTGCTGCAGAACGACGGACCGCCGTGTCAGTACCTGCCCAACCGCGTGACCGCTGCACTGGCAAAACGCGGATTGCGTCTGGTATTTGTGGAGGGTGGCGGGGTCACGGTCTCACGGTTTTTTCGTTCAAATGCCCTGAACCGGTTGCATCTGGTGGTGGCGCCCGTTTTGATCGGCCAGGGCCGGCGTGGCTTGCAGGCTACAGCACACGAGGTGATGGCGGATTGCCCCCGGCCGCCAGCCCGCATGCTGATCCTGGGAGATGATCTGCTCTGGGACCTCGACCTCCGTGCCTAGGAGCCTGCGCGGCAGAACGACATCGGCTGCAACGCATGGAGAAAAGTCTCATTTCGACCCCGTTTTTCCGGCTGTGGCTACGGCCACAGTCCTCAAAATCGGCGCCGAATTGGACTCTTTTCCCACGCGTTTCGCTTCGATGCCTTCTGCCGCGCAGGCTCCTAGAGCCCTTTGCGCCTTAGCCTTTGCGCTCAGGCGGTAGTGCCAACACATCAATGTGTCCTACCGTCAGACGCGACTTCGAGGCAGATGTCTTGCGCCGGGTTCGCCACGCCCGGACACGTGGGGCCTCCGCAGGCATCTGCTCCTGTGCGGCTCGCGCCAAGCCATCCACCATGGCGTCGATCATCGTCTGCCCCTGCGGATGGTCATGCGCATCCACCTGCCAGTCGCTGTGCGCCTGAAAGACGCGATATCCCGCTTCTCGCAGCAACCGCACCAATAACGGTACCGCCCCGGCGCCCAGCGCCGCACCGAAGCCCTTGTCGCGTTGCTGATGTTCCGCAAATGCATTTGAGACCCATGGATCATCGCGATCTGCTGGATGCCAATGGTGACGTCCGTCGACGCTGATCGTCAGCAGCAAGCTGGATTGTGCCGCGCTGCAGTTGGTCACCAGCCGCTTCAGCCATGCCGGCCCCACCAGATCGATCAGGGCGGAACCCGTGACCAGATCGGCATGTTGCCAGGGCAAGGCCTCCAGATGCTCGGCAAGATCCAGCTGACGACGCACGATCTGAACGGGCGTCGAGTGCAAGGGCCAAAGGGCCACCTCGCCAAGGTCGGCCGTGGCATTCACAAGAGACGTGGCGGTGGCTTCGAACACCGCAGGCCAGGCGTGCAGCAAGGCTGGGTCGTGGTCCACCGCCAACCATTGCTGCGCGCAAACCAGCCGTGGCGCCAGCCAGCGCAGGTTTGAACCCGTACCGCAACCCAGGTCGATCACCCGCCAGGGTCGGCTGGTTGGCCCTCGCCAGCGTTGCAAGCGGTCCACCAGCTGCATCTGCCGGGCTGCGACAGCGCGGGCATCAGAGTCGAAGGTCTCGCGCAGACCCAGCCAGTCGGCACTGAAACCATCCACTGTGGAAGGCGGTTGCTTCATGCCACACCCTCCAGCACGTCCGCCAGGATGCTGGCCTGATGGTTCCAACCGGGCAACTTTTGTGCTGCGGCCTGCGCGCCGGCGCTCAACTGGGCACACAGGTCAGGTTCGGTCATCAACCGACCCAAGGCATCCCTCAGGGCGGCGGCGTTGCCCGCTGGAACCTGCAGTCCGGCCCCGGGCGGAAGCGTGTGGGCCAGTGCACCAGCGGTCGTGGTCACCACCGGAAGACCGTGCGCGACGGCTTCGTTCACCACCATGCCAAAGCCTTCGTGGAGGGACGGCAGCACGAACAGATCGGCTTGTGCGTAGTGCGCTTGCAGTGCTTCATCATCGACCGCGCCATGCCAACACACCCGCCCCGCCAGTACACCCTCCTCGCTCATGGCCTGCAATCGGCTGGCAAGTGCCGGGTCGCGATCCAGGCTTCCCACGTTGTGCAGCTCCCACGGCAGATGCCCCAGCCCGTCAAGCGCCTGCAACAACACAGCATGGCCTTTGCGGGGGGTCACCGTGGCCACGCACAGCAGTCGCACAGCCGTTGAGTCCCGCACCGAGCGCCCTGCCCGCAATGCCTGGGGATCTGTGCCGGGCTCCACAACAGCGATGTGCGCTTTCGGCACACCCATGGCCACCACGTCCAGCACCGTGCTGTGGCTGGTCACTACCACCTGGGCTGCCGATTGCAATGCGCTCGACTCGCCAACCAGCAACTGCTCGCGGGTAGTCTCGTCCAGACCGGTTTCCAAATGCAGCGGGTGGTGCACCAGTGCCACCCAGCGAAGGCGCGGGGTGTGCTTCTTCACCACGGCCGCCATGGCACCAAAGGCGAGCCCGTCGGCAACCACCAGCGCACCATCGGGCAACGATGCCACGATGGCCGCCGTCGCACTCAAAACTCCGGTGTCCGGATACGGCCAGGCTCCCGGAAGGTGATAAACGTCGACCACCCACCCTCCATCCTCCAGCGACTGCACCATACGCCGGTCGTAGGTGTAGCCGCCAGTGGGTGTGTTCCAGTCACCTGGAACCAGAAAAGAAATCCTGCGCTTGCTCAAGGGATTGCCGTTGTCAAGTTTGCGCCGGCAGGTCGCCCTCAAATGAGGCCCACGCCACATGGGACTCGTTCAGCGCCACCCGCATCTGTTTGAGCCCTGCCCCGTGACTTCCGGGAAGGGCCTGCGAGCCCAGGTCGCCCGCAGCGATGCGTGCCGCCATGCGGTCGAAGATCACGCGGGCCAGAAATTCGGTGGTGGTGTTCTTGCCAGCGAACTCGGGCATCTCGTCGAGGTTGCGGAAATTGAGTTCTGCGAGCACTTCGCGCAGAACTTGCGTGGCCAGGCCGATGTCAACCACGATGCCATCCGAGTCGAGCGCGGTGCGGCGCAGCTCCAGGTCCACCACATAGGTGGCACCATGCATGCGCTGTGCGGGGCCGAACACCTCCCCCTGGAAGCTGTGGGCAATCATGAAATGGTCCCTGACATTGACGGCGTACATGGGCATTGGGTCCTTGGTGGTTTGGAGAATGAAAACGGTCTGAAGCGGTTGACCACCTTCGGGATCAGGTGCCGAACATTTCGGGGTAGTCAATCCGGTGACACAACACGTCTGCCGCGTCGGGCCCTGCCAGGCGCTGAAGTACCTGCGGCAGTTCGTCAAACGGGGCGGTATGGGAGATCAAGGCATCGAGCCGAGGGTCCGCGAGCATCTTCAGCGCCAGCTCAAGGCGCTGCCGGTGGCTCCAGCGCTCCCGCATGGGCGTGGCAACTGAACCGACCTGCGAGCTCTTGAGAACCAGTCGGCGTGAATGAAACGCTTCGCCCAGAGGCACGGAGACCGCTCGGCTGCCGTACCAGCTCAGCTCAAGCACGGTTGCCTCAAAGGCCGCCAGCCTCAGGGCGGTGGCCAGTCCCGCTGCGTTTCCGGTGGTGTGAACCACCAGATCTGCCTCGGCCTGGGCACCATCTGGCAAGCTGAAGCTGGCTCCCAGCGACTCGGCGATGGAAGCGCGTGACGGCTGGGTGTCGATCACCTGAACGCGGCAACCCGGAACCTGGGAGGCCAGCCATGCGACCAGCAAGCCCAGAGTACCCCCGCCAACCACGGCAATGCGTTCGCCCATGCGGGGCGCGCAGTCCCACATCGCATTGATGGCCGTCTCCAGGTTGGCCGCCAGCAAGGCTCTGGAAGGTGGCACATCGGGCGGCAGTGGCAGCACCGCTGATGCAGGCACCTGAAAAACGGTCTGATGTGGGTAGAGACAGAAGACCAGCTGTCCGATGAGGTCCTTTGGGCCGGCTTCCACCCGGCCGACATTGACATAGCCGTACTTCAGCGGAAAAGAAAACTCGCCTTCCTGGAACGGAGCGCGCATGCGATGGATCTCCCCGACGGGCACCTCACCTCTGAAAACAAGGCTTTCCGTACCGCGGCTCACGCCGCTGTGCACGGTTCTCACCCGGACGTCACCCGGGATCAATGGCGGCAAGACAGATGAACGCAGCTCGGCTTTCAGCGGTGCGCTGATCCAGCAAGCGCGGCTGTGTACGAAAGCGCTTTCAGTCATGTGATCCGTTCGCGACCTGTCGCAGTGAAACCGAAACCCGTGCTCATGGGAATACCCGTCGAACATTGCAGGCCCTGGCGAAAATCCGACAATGGTACGGTGCACACCATGAAACCTGAGGGCGATCGCCCCCTTTCCCCTTCGATGGCAACAGACACTGGTCCTGCAGCCTTGAGGCGGGATGCCCTGCGCCACTTGACGGCTGCAGCAGGGGGAGTGATGGTTGTGTCCATGGTTCTGGTTGGGCAAAGCACGCTCAATCTCACTCATACCGTCAAGGCCATGGTGTATCTGGGGCTCGGAGCGTGGTTGGTCTGGCGCGCGCTGGCAACCACGGCTGGCGAGGGCGTTTCGCACCCCCATGCCCGTTTCGGACCTGCCAACCGGGTGACGCTCATTCGTCTGGCGGTGGTGGTACTGATCGCGGCGATGATCGGTGAAAACATCCCTTCCGCGCCGTTGGTTTCAGCGCCAGGCGCGGCCTGGGCGATTGTGATCGTGGCCACGCTGGCGGCCTTGCTGGATGCCGTAGACGGACATCTCGCGCGCCGCAGCGGGCTGGCCAGCGCATTTGGCGCGCGGTTCGACATGGAAACAGACGCCTTTTTCGTGCTGGTTCTGTGCGCCCTTGTGGTGCAGTCTGACCAGGCTGGCCCCTGGATACTGGCGTCCGGGCTGATGCGCTATGCCTTCGTCGGCGCAGCACGCCTGTGGCCCTGGCTGGCCGGACCTTTGCTACCCAGCAAGCGCCGCCAGGCGGTGTGCGTGGTGCAGATCACCACGCTGATCGTTTGTCTGGGCCCGATCATTCCCCCCGCCATGGCGGCAAGCCTTGCAGCCTTGAGCCTCGCCATGCTGACCGTTTCGTTCGCGATCGATGTGCGCGCCCTGGCAAGTCATCGCTCCACCCATCAGGAGATCTGAGTCATGAAAAAGCCCCTTGCCATCTTGTCCGGCATCACACGCCGGAAAGCCTGCTCTTTCGCCGCTGCGACGCTGACCTCGTTGACCATGTCCCTGTCGGTATTGACGGCGCCGCCTGCACAGGCCCAGCCGGCGCGCTACGACATCGATCCGGACCACCTGACTGTGGCCTTCCTGGTGGATCACATCGGCTACGCCAAGGTGTTGGGCCTGTTCCGCTCGGCCCGGGGAAGCTACCGTTTCGACGAGGCCAGTGCCACGCTGTCGGATGTGCGCATTGAAGTGGAGACAGCCAGCGTGTTCAGCAACCAGCGCAAGCGCGATGAGCATCTCAAGGGGCCTGATTTTCTGAACAGTGGCGAGTTTCCCCGCATGGTGTTCACCGCCAGCAACGCCAAACGCAGCGGCGAGCGCAACTTTGAAATCACCGGGCAATTGGAGGTGTTGGGGAAGACCCAACCGCTGACCCTGCAAGCGACCTGGAACAAGAGCGCCGAGTCGCCCATTGGTGGGATCGGTCGCAAACCCTATGTGATGGGCGTGTCCGCGCGGGGGAGCTTCAAACGCAGCGCATACGGCATGAATTACGCCGTGTCCAACGGCTGGGTGGGCGATGAGGTGGAGCTGATCATCGAGTTCGAAGCCGTGCGGCAGTGATCCCCCGACCTCCATAACGCCCACGTGAACCATCCCCACCCGTCTTCCGAACTGTCCAGGTTGGCTGGGGCGCTGCCGTGGGTGCTTCGGTTCGTTCTGACCTTTGGTGTACTCAATACCCTTCTGACCTTCGAGAACCGTTGGCCGGGTTTTGGCGTTCTATACATGCCGCGCCTCTCATTCGAACTGTGCATCGGTGTCGCGCTTCTGATGGCCTGGGTAGGCTGGCGCGGACAGCTCTCCGGTCGAGGCGCCAATCTCCTGACAGCTTGTTTCATGGCATTGGTGGCTGTGCGGTACGCCTTTGTGACCGCGCCGGCCGTTCTGGGAAGGCCCGTGAACGTTTACTGGGACGGGCGGCATGCGGGCGAATTGCTGCGGGTCGCTGCCCAGTCCATGACCTCCTGGCAGCTTGCGACGGGCATGGCTGCGGCATTGGTTGGCGGACTGATCCTTGGGTGGATGGTGCGCACGGCCATCAGCGCCCTGGCATGTAGCCTGACCTGGCAACCCGCCAGGCCATGGCTACTGGGTGGCGTGGCCACTTTGTCCGCCAGTTTCATGGCTTATGTACCTGACGTGCGCGACACGCGCTGGTTTTTCTCCCTGCCACTGACACCCACCATCGTGAACCAGAGCCAGTTGCTGGCCCGGGTTTGGCTGCCTGAGCGTGGCGAGACCGCGCTGGGCCCCAGTCCGGACTTCGAAGGCAGCCTGTCAGCACTCGAAAGTCCGTTGGGTCGAGCCGATGTGTTGGTGATCTTTGCCGAATCCTACGGCGCCGTGACATTCGACCAGCCGGAGCTCCACAAAGCCCTGGGTCCATCACGCATGGCACTCGCTCAGGCCATCGCATTCAGCGGTCGTCAAGTGGTGTCTGCGCGCGTCACGGCGCCCACTTTCGGTGGCTCCTCCTGGCTCTCCCACGCTACTTTGTTGTCTGGTGTGGACACGGCCGATCACGCCAACCACAGTCTGTTGCTTGCCAGCCAGCGCCCCACCCTGGTGAGTCACTTTGCCCGCCACGGCTACCGCACGGTGGGGTGGATGCCTGGCATCAAGCGGCCGTGGCCTGAAGGGGCCTTCTATGGTTTCGATCGCCTGGCCGATGACGCGGGCATGGGCTACCACGGACCAGACTTCGGCTATTGGCGGATTCCCGATCAGGCTGCCATGGCACTGCTGCACAAACAGGAACTGGTTGTAGATCCTCTGGAGCCCAACCGCCAGCCCCGGCTCGTTGTCTTTCCCACGACCACCACCCATGCCCCCTTCCACCCCATTGCCCCTTTGGTGGACTGGCACAGGCTGACACAGTCAGACGGTGGCTACCGCTCAGCGGACGCGCTGGCTGCTCTGGCTGCCCCGCTGGCCGCGCATCGACCCGCCCCCAACTATCTGGACAGCATGCATTACCAGTATGGGTGGATGGCGAGCTACCTTGAGGAACAGGCCCCGCGTCCACTGGTGTGGGTGATCGTCGGCGACCACCAGCCACCCGCATTAGTCACAGGCGCTGGCGCCTCCTGGGACGTGCCCGTGCATGTCATCGCCGACGACCCGGGGCTGATGCGGCGTCTGCTGGCAAGCGGATTCGCTCCTGGCTTCGGGCTGCCTGCCGCATCGCTCGGTCCGATGGAACAGCTGACGACGCTGCTGCTCAAGGTGTTTGACGGTGAGGCACTCGACGGCGTTGAAGCAGACCCTAGCGTGGCAGACTGGGCCCCTCCTGACCAGACGTCTGAGCCATCAACCCCTGGAACTTGAGGCTGCGTGCGATTCAGGCAGCCAGGCATGCACATCGCCCGATGGAGCGTCTGGTGGCATCGATCGAAGCCATTCACACATGTCTGGTGCCGACATGCCATCTGGCGTGAGCAACCGCAGCCGCTCGCCCAGGGACACGGCGTAGCGGTAACGGCCCGCTCCGGCAAGTGATTCAAGCCGGTCAACGCAGGCCAGGGCGATGTCGCGCATGGCGGGAAGGAATTCGAACGATACCGCTGGCAATGCCTGGTTCAAGCCCTGAAGCACCTCCAGCTCAAAGCCCTCTACGTCGATCTTGACGAAATCGGGAACACCGTGCGCGGCAATCAGGAGATCCAGGGTGGCAATCTTTACCAGGGGACCCTCTTGCCATCGCACGCCTCGGAACCCGCTGGAGGCACCGGCCCGCTCCACAAAATCGCGTGAAAGCGTTGAGACAGTCGGTGTTCGCGGGCTTGACAGTAGCTGTGCCTGCCCCTCCGCACGCCCTACCGCCTGGGTGAGCACGGTCACACCTGAATCCCCCCCGAATCGCCGGTTCAGCCAGCCAGCGAAATCAGGCTGCGGTTCCAGAGCAACCACACGCGCACCCAGTTGACGGAATGCACCGACGCGATTGCCGGTGTGGGCTCCCACATCAATGGCCAGTCCACCAAAGGGCACAAACTGACCGTAAAAGCGCCGCAGTTGCCAGCCGCGCCAAGGGATCCCGTGGTAGACCAGCAACGACCGGATCAGGCCCCAGCGGCGGTCAATCTGGGCAAGAACCTGTTGTTGAGTTGTGGTGGTCGTCATCAGCTAGAACCCTGAACAAGACGGCTTGCAGTCACTTGCCGCCGACCTGGGCAGCGCGGAGACGTTCGTACCAGCCCATTTTCTGGCCCAGATAGGCGCTGCCTTCGTGCGACAGGTGGCCGTCATCGCGGTAAATGAAAATGCCACTGACTGAGGCCGCGCAGATGCCATCCTCACACATGCCTTCGTTGAGCCAGACCACAGGGTTGGTGCGTTCCACCTTTTTTAGAAACTCATAGATGCTGCTTTGCAGCACTTTTGAGTCCGACAACCGCACATCACAGGCGGAATCCTTCATTTCAAAGATTGTGGCCTTCACCAGACAACGACCGACATTCCGGCCGTCCTGTGGACTGGGCGAAAAGATGACTGGGACTTTACCGAGCTGTTTCACTTGCTCGATGGTGTGCTGCATCGCGTCGTACACCGCGGTCACATCATCCACCACTTCCCCCGACCTCGTCAGTACCTTGGTGCCTGGCCCGACATACTGATTGAGTGGCGAACTCATGACCACGTACTTGATGCTGGCGGTATTCCTGAGATAGTCGAATACCTGATCGTTGATGCCAATGCAGTCTTCAGCCCAGCTTCGAACCAGCGCTTTGCTAAAAGGTGCTATGTCCAGCAGCGGACCGCAAGAGGACGACGTCATCTGAACGAGCTTCAAATCTGCTTTGGATGCCATCAGACCTTGAACAAGATGCATCGCGTAAGAGTCGCCCCACACGAGAACTTCAGGCTCATCGCTGGTCCGGCAGTTGACAGATACGGTGAATTTACCTTCGCAGTCAGAATGCAGGCCGTAATTCGTCACGACACGCGCTTCCAGCTCCTGCAACTGGTCGAGATTGGGCCTTGAGACCAAGGCACCCTGAGTGAACTGACCAGCCAGTCCCATACCGACAAAAACCACCGACACGAAGGATGCAAGGGAGAAAACCTGCTTTCGGGTGAAGTTGCCTTTGTGCCTGAAAGGGCCTTCAACATACTTCCAGCTCAGGTACGACAGCGCCAGTACACCGATAAAGAGGCTGAAAAACAACCACCCGCCATGATCGACCAAGATCCTGTAACGAGCAAAAGCGAACAGAGGCTGATGCCACAGGTAGGCGCTGTAGCTGATCAATCCAATGCCAACGAAAACCTTCCACCCCAGCAGTCGGCCTGTGAGGGTCTCCTTGCTGGCGAAAAGAATGAGTAAGGCGGTTCCCACCGTCGGTACCAGGGTGTAGAGACCCGGAAATGGCGTGTCCTTGTCAAAGGCAAAAATCGCATACAGCAACAACAAAAGGCCGATCAGTGCGCCCAGTTCCTTGATGGTGTGGTTGATGGATTGCGCCCCCTTGGCAGACAGATAGAACGCGACAAAAGCGCCCAGCAAAAGCTCCCATCCACGGGTGGGCAACAGATAGAAAGCCGCCACCGGTTTCTCCAGGGAGGCCCACTGCGCCAGTGCAAGACTGGCCAGAAAGGTCAACCCCAGTACGACGAGAATGCTGCGCTTGCCAAAGCGCCAGGCGAACATGAGGAACAAGGGGAACAGCACGTAGTACTGTTCTTCGACCGCCAGGCTCCACGTGTGCAGCAAGGGCTTCAGTTCGGCGGCAGCTTCGAAGTAGCCACTCTCGCGCCAGAAGAGAACGTTGGACACGAAAAGCGGAACTGCGACCAGGCTCCGGGCGAAATCCTGCATGTCACTCGGCAACAACCACCGCCAGGCGAACGGAAGGCAGGCAAACATCACCAGGAACAACGCGGGCAATATTCTGCGCGCCCTTCGCTCGTAGAACTCGACAAGTGAGAACTTGCCCTGTTCGAGCGCAGTGAGAATGATGGTGGTGATCAGGTAGCCGCTGATCACGAAAAACACATCCACACCGACGAAGCCACCACTGAAGGTCTGAAAGCCTGCGTGGAAAAGAATGACCGGTATAACCGCCAGCGCCCTGAGTCCGTCTATCTCTCGCCTGTAATCCATTGCCTGATTGTGTTGGAGCGCTGCATCTTCACGCAGCTTGAATGGCCGAATCGGCAGAAAGGGATGATCGCGCTTACAACGGAAGCATCAGACAAGTGACCTGTCGACTACTTTCACTCCCACTCGATGGTGGCCGGTGGCTTGCTGCTCACGTCGTAGGTCACGCGATTGATGCCGCGCACCTCGTTGATGATCCGGCTGCTGACCTTCTTGAGCAGCGCGTACGGCAACTCCGCCCAGTCGGCAGTCATGAAGTCGCTGGTCTGCACGGCGCGCAGTGCCACCACGTAGTCGTAAGTGCGGCCGTCGCCCATCACGCCCACACTCTTGACAGGCAGGAACACGGTGAAGGCCTGGCTGGTCAGGTCGTACCAGCTTTTGCCGCTGGGATGATCGATCGTGGAGCGCAGCTCTTCGATGAAGATGGCGTCGGCGCGGCGCAACAGATCGGCGTATTCCTTTTTTACTTCGCCCAGAATTCGCACGCCCAGTCCAGGGCCCGGGAACGGGTGACGGTAGACCATGTCGTGTGGCAGGCCCAGCGCCACACCCAATTCCCGTACCTCGTCCTTGAAAAGGTCGCGCAAGGGTTCCAGCAGTTTCAGGCCCAGTTGCTCGGGCAGGCCACCCACGTTGTGGTGGCTCTTGATCGTCACAGCCTTCTTGCTCTTTGCGCCACCGGACTCAATAACATCCGGGTATATGGTGCCTTGTGCCAACCACTTGGCGCCTTTTGTTGATGCACCACTTGAGATGAGCTTGGCCGCTTCGGCCTTGAAAACTTCGACGAACTCGCGGCCGATGATCTTGCGCTTGGCTTCCGGGTCGCTCACGCCGGCAAGGTGACCGAGGAACTGGTTGGCCGCGTCCACCCGGATAACCTTGGCGTGCAGCTTGCCGACGAACATGTCCATCACCATGTCGCCTTCGTGCAGGCGCAGCAGGCCATGATCAACAAACACACAGGTCAGCTGGTCGCCAATGGCCCGGTGGATGAGGGCGGCCGCAACTGATGAGTCCACTCCGCCGGACAGCCCGAGGATCACTTCCTCGTCTCCCACCTGATCGCGGATCTTCTGCACCGCTTCCTCGATGTGATCGCGCATCACCCAGTCAGGCTTTGTCTTGCAGATGTCGAGCACGAAGCGCTCCAGCATCGCCCTGCCCTGCACCGTGTGCGTCACCTCGGGATGGAACTGCACCGCGTAGTAGCCCCGGACCTCGTCTGCCATACCTGCGATCGGACAGCTGTCGGTGCTGGCCATCAGCTTGAAACCGGGCGGCAGTTCAGTGACCTTGTCGCCGTGGCTCATCCAGACCTTCAACATGCCATGACCTTCGGGCGTGGTGAAGTCGGCGATGTCCTTGAGCAATGCCGTGTGGCCACGTGCGCGGACTTCGGCGTAACCGAATTCTCTGGTTTGGCCTGCCTCCACCTTGCCGCCCAGTTGCTGAGCCATTGTTTGCATGCCGTAACAGATGCCCAGCACGGGCAACCCCAGCTCAAAGACCGCGTCAGGCGCCTTGTCGTCCACTTCGTAAACGCTGGCATGGCTACCGGAAAGGATCACCCCCTTGAGTTGGCCGTCCGCAGCAAACGCACGTACCCAGTCGCTGCTCACATCGCAAGGGTGGACCTCGCAATAGACATGCGCTTCACGTACGCGTCGAGCAATGAGCTGTGTGACCTGGGAGCCGAAATCGAGGATGAGAATTTTCTGATGCTGCATGGAAGACTCGTGTCGGGTCGAAAAAAAGAAAGGCCGTCTCGCTGGACGGCCTGCGGGGCGGTGGGGGTCAGTCCGCCCGGTAGTTGGGTGCCTCTTTCGTGATCTGCACATCGTGCACGTGGCTCTCACGGATGCCGGCAGACGTGATCTCAACGAACTCGGCCTTGTGGCGCATGTGCTCGATGGTGGGACAACCGCAGTAACCCATGGAAGCCCGCAAACCCCCTGCCATCTGGTACAGGATGGACACGACAGAGCCCTTGTAGGGCACCCGGCCCTCTATGCCCTCGGGCACCAGCTTGTCTGCGTTCGGATTGCCTGTGCTGGATTCCTGGAAGTAACGGTCGGCACTGCCCTGTTGCATCGCGCCAATGGAACCCATGCCGCGGTAGCTCTTGTAGCTGCGCCCCTGGAACAGAACGATCTCGCCCGGCGCCTCTTCGGTACCGGCAAACATGCCACCCATCATCACGGTGTTGGCGCCTGCGGCGATGGCCTTGGCGATGTCGCCGCTGTAGCGGATGCCGCCATCCGCAATCATGGGAACACCGGTGCCCTGCAAAGCCGAGGCCACATTGTCAATTGCCATGATCTGGGGAACGCCCACCCCTGCGACGATGCGGGTGGTACAGATCGAGCCTGGGCCAATACCCACTTTCACCCCGTCTGCGCCTGCCTCCACCAAAGCAGTGGCTGCACCCCCGGTAGCGATGTTGCCACCGATCACATCCACCTGCGGGTAGTTCTGCTTGACCCAACGCACCCTGTCGAGCACACCCTTGCTGTGTCCATGGGCGGTATCCACCACGATGGCATCCACACCCGCCTTGACCAAAGCTTCCACGCGCTCTTCGGTTCCCTCGCCGACCCCCACAGCAGCCCCCACGCGCAAACGCCCCGCTGCATCGCGCGCGGCATTGGGGAAATTGAGCTGCTTGGTGATGTCCTTGACCGTGATCAGCCCTTTGAGTTCGAACGCGTCATTGACCAGCAGCAGACGTTCCAGCTTGTGCTTGTTGAGCAGGGCTTTGGCTTCTGCGGGCGTGGTGCCATCAGGCATCGTGATCAGTCGCTCGCGCGGCGTCATGATCTCACTCACTGGCAGGTCATAGCGTGTCTCGAACCGAAGATCGCGCCCGGTAACGATACCCACGACATTGCCACCGTCCACCACGGGGAAGCCGGAGATCCCAAGCTCGTCAGACAGCCTCATGACTTCACGGATCGTGGTGTGGGAAGTGATGACCACCGGATCGCGCAGTACGCCGGACTCATAGCGCTTGACCTTGGCCACTTGCGCAGCTTGCTCCTGGGCAGTGAGATTCTTGTGAATGATCCCGATGCCGCCTTCCTGCGCAATGGCGATGGCCAGGCGAGCCTCTGTCACGGTGTCCATGGCTGCCGACACGAGCGGCAGATTGAGGTGGATGTTCCGGGAAAACTGGGTCGCGAGCGAAGCGTCCTTGGGAAGGATCTGCGAGTACGCTGGCACCAGCAACACGTCGTCGAAGGTGAGCGCTTTGCCGAGGAGGCGCATGGGAAAAAGCTCCAAAAGCACCATTGTATCCGGCGACCAACGGTGCTTTTGCGGAGACAGGCGTCGGCGTTTCCGTCGCAAAGCGGTTGTTTTGGTGCCCAAAACGCCATGGAAACCGCCTCTTGCACGCCACATGCGAGATGCTCGCCACCACGGCCTGCAGAGCCGGCGCTAAACTGCGCAAATGGCACAAATCTCTTCTCATCGCCAGTTGTGGTGCAAGCCCTTGGCGGCAATCGTTCTGCTGGCGATCAGTCAGGTCGCTGTCGCGCAATGGCAGTGGGTGGACAACACCGGGCGCAAGGTTTTCAGTGACACGCCCCCTCCAGCGGGTATCCCTGACAAGAACGTGCTTCAACGTCCAGGTGCACGTGCACCGGTCGCGCCCCCCGCCGAACCTGGCGAAGAGGCCGCCAGTGCTGCAGCACCCGCGGCTCCGAAGCCGCCTGCCCGAGACGAGCAACTCGAAGCCCGTAAACGTCAGGCAGAGGCAGCAGAAGAAGCCAAGAAGAAGGCCGATGATGCCCGCGTTGCCAAGTTGCGTGCAGAGAACTGCGAGCGCGCTCAGCGCGCCAAGGCGACCATGGATTCTGGTGTTCGCATTGCAACGACCAATGCCAAGGGAGAGCGTGAAATCATGGACGACGCAGCTCGCGCTGCCGAGACGCGCCGACTGAGCGACATCATGCAACGCGATTGTGGTGGTGCACCCGCCCAGCAGGCTCAGTAGCCTGCCTTGGAGCCAGGCCGTCGCTGTGCAAACAGGCCGGCAGATCTGGCGCCTTGTCCGACAAACCGCTCGCGTCGAGCCACCTTCGGGTCCACCCGCAGCGCTCGGTAGACCTCCACCCTGTCACCTTCCCGCAGGGGCGTACTCGGACTGGCTCTGCGCCCCCAGATGCCGAAAGTCATGGCGGCCGAGCCGATCTCAGGGTGCGCGTCCATCCAACCAGACTTCAGCATCGCGTCGCCCAAGGTGGCGCACGACGGCAATTGCAGCGTGGCCTCAAGCACCTGGCGAGGCGATGGTGAATACAGCAGATCGACTTTCAAACAATCTCCGAGCGTTTGCTCACTTCACGCCGTAGACCTGATCCGCACGCCTGACAAACGCATCGACCAGGTTGCCTGCGATCTTGTCGAACACCGGCCCCACGAGGGTTGCCAGGGTCTGGCTGGAAAAACCATAGGTCAGGGTGAACTCCACCTTGCAGGCACGCTGTGAAGGCTCACCCAGCGCAGTGAACACCCAGCACCCATCGAGGTGGGAAAACGGTCCATCCACCAGCTCCATGGTCACTCTGTGGTCGTCCTCGTGGGTGTTTCGCGTGGTGAAGCTCTGCCGCACGCCACTGATCGCGATGCCTACGCGCGCCACCATGCTGTTTTCGGATTGTTCGAGCACCTCACCACGTTCGCACCAGGGAAGGAACCGGGGGTAGTGTTCGACATCCGTCACCAGAGCGAACATCTCGTGAGCGCTGTGCCAGAGCAGCACGGACTTGTGAATGGTTTTCATACAATGCAGGGTTCGCGCAAGCACATGTGTTGGCTGGGCCGGTATGTCTTGCGACCGTGCCGACCGACACAGAAGCCGCAAAGTATGTGCTTCTTCCAGAGTCCGTCTGCACTCCTTCATTGTATTGGTCTTGCATATCCCCTTGCGTGGCCCCACCTGCTTCCACATGGCCTCATCCTCGAACAAATCCACCACCAAAGGTGTCGACAGCCGCATCGCCGAAAACCGCAAGGCCATCTTCAACTATGCCATTGAAGAACGCTTTGAGGCCGGTATGGTGCTGGAGGGCTGGGAGGTCAAGGCACTGAGAGAAGGAAAGGTGCAATTGACCGACGGCTACGTGGTGGTTCGCTCAGGCGAGCTGTTTCTCATCGGATGCCAGATCAACCCGCTCAACACCGCGTCCACGCATGTGAGTCCAGACAGTGTGCGCACCAAGAAGCTGCTGCTTCACAAAGAGCAGATCCGCAGACTGGTAGGCAAGGTCGAGCAAAAAGGCTACACACTCGTGCCACTGAACCTGCACTGGAAGAGTGGCAAGGTCAAATGCGAGATCGCATTGGGCAAAGGCAAAGCGGAACACGACAAACGCGACACCATCAAGGATCGCGAGGGCAAGCGCGAAGTGGAGCGCGTAATGAAATCACGCCATCGGTGACGGTCAGTCAGCCCAGCGCCTTGAGTGGATGGGCGTGTGCGGGCCATGGCTGCAGGAAGAAAGCAGACACCTGCTCGGCTGACACCTCTTCGATGGCGGCGGGATGCCAACGCGGCTTGTGATCCTTGTCGATGGCCAGTGCCCGGATGCCTTCTGCCGTTTCACTGCCAGCGCCCGGGCGCAGGTGAAAGCACCGTCTCACCAGGCCGCGTTCCATTCGAAGATCGTCGGCCAGACCCATGCCCCGCGCGCGACGCACCTGTTCCAGTGTGACAGCCAGCATCAACGGCGAGCGCAGGCGCAATGCGGCCAATGTGCTGCGTCCCCAGTCGCTATCGGTCTTTGTCAGGGCAGTGATCATGTCTGCAACTGTGTCCAGCCCGAACACCCGGTCCACTTCTTTCATTGGCCAGGAAGGCGCTGGCGCCGTGGTGCTGAGATGACTGGCACACCAGCGCTCGACGGAGGCGCCATTCTCAAAAGGGGTTCGTGCCAGCGAAGCCCACAAACCGGGCAACCGACCTGAGTCTATATATCCATCGGCCAGACCCGCCGCCATGGCCTCTCGTCCACCAAGAGCGTGGCCGGTGAGTGCAAGGTACTCGCCCAAACGGCCAGCGCACCGGCTCAGGAAGTAGCCGCCCCCCACATCCGGAAACAGCCCGATCAGTGTCTCGGGCATTGCGAGTTTGCTGCGCTCGGTCACGATGCGCTGGCTGGCACCTTGACTGATGCCCATGCCGCCGCCCATGACGATGCCATCCATGAAGGCGATGTAGGGCTTTGGAAAGGTGTGTATCAGGTGATTGAGCGAATACTCCTCTGTGAAAAAGTCTTCGAGTTCTGGATTGCCGGTCAAAGCGGCCTGGTGGAAAAAACGAATGTCTCCACCCGCGCAGAAGGCTCCAAAAGGACCTTCCTTGCCTGCGCCGCGCACGGCGATGGCCAGCACATGGTCGTCTTCACGCCACGACACCAGTGCATGGGTGATGGCTCGAATCATGTCCAAAGACAAGGCATTGAGCGCCTTGGGTCGATTGAGGGTGATGCACCCTACGCGACCCTGGACTTCCACAACAACGTTCGATTCAGCAGAAGATATGGTCATGGCCTATTTTTCCGGTACACCCTGTCATTGTGGATGTTTGTTGACGGTCTGGATGCGCGGCGACCCGGTGCGGGATCGCCATCCCAGCAATTCGTTCACGACCAGTGCCGCAATCACCACACTGCCTCCCAGCAGCACTTCGCTTCCCGGCGCTTCGTGTGCCCACAACCAGGCAAGAAGAATACCGAAAATCACTTCCAGCAGCGCCAGCAGCGACACCTCGGGTGCCTTGAGCACCCGTGCACACACCACGCACAGGGCACACGGAATGGCCAATTGAACCAGGCCCAGCAAAGCCAGCCAGGCGATGTCCATACCGGTCGCGGCAAATGGCAAGGCCAGAGGAAGCGTGACCAGCGTTGAGATGACTGCACCAAGCAATACCGATGGCACGAGATCAATCTTCTCCCCATGGGTTTGCCCTCGCTGAACCACCGTCCAGTTCACCGCGGCAGCCATGGGAACACAAAGCGCAATCAGGGACCCGATGACCAGACTGGACGTTCCTATGCCGGGTTCGCTGATGGCTTCAAGGAACTGGCTCCCGTACATGTGGAGGATGCCAAGGCCCGCCACCACGATGGCCAGCCAGGTACGCAAGGCAAGGCGCTGACCGATGAACACGCGTGCAACCAATGCCGTGAACAAGGGCCCCACCGACATGATGACCAAGACATTGGCCACGCTGGTGAATGTCAGCGCCAGCATGAAGGCTGTGAACATCACACTCCAGCAGGCACCTGAAATCCAGAGCGCTTTGGATTTTGCATGCACCCCCCAATGCCGCTGAAGCCATCCGGTTTCGGATTCTTCTTCAATCAGCAAGCCCATTTGCCGGTCGAAATGCCGCCAGACAGGCAACATCACAAACAGCGAGAGCGCAGTGAATGCGCTGCGCCAGAACGTGATCTCAAACCGGGCCGCCGACTCCAGCTGACGCGACACCACGCCAGCGATCGACCACATGAGTGTGACTGCAAGCATGAGAAAAACCGCCTGGGAATGGGTCAGGCGGCTGAGTGCTCGAAATGGCATGGCTGGATGTCTGACAGACGGGCGGCACACCTGAGTGCGCACGAGCAGCAGGAGTGAGCCTCTCTGTGAACCGTGCCCCGCAACACGCGCGGGGCACACAGGGAGTCACACGTCTCGGCTGGCGCGCTTGCGCTCATGCTCCTTCAAGTAGCGCTTGCGCAGGCGCACGCTCTTGGGCGTGATTTCGACCAGTTCATCATCTTCGATGAACTCGACACCGTATTCCAGCGTCAGGTCAATCGGAGGTGTGATCTTGATCGCATCTTCCTTGCCACTGACGCGGAAGTTGGTCAGCTGCTTGGTGCGCGTGGCGTTGACGACCAGGTCGTTGTCGCGGCTGTGAATGCCGACGATCATGCCTTCGTACACGGGGTCGTTCGCTCGCACGAACATGCGGCCGCGGTCGTCCAGCTTGCCCAGTGCGTAGGTGAAGATTTCACCGTCGTCCATGGAGATCAGCACGCCGTTCTTGCGGCTTCCGATGTCGCCCTTGTGCGGCTCGTAGCTGTCAAAAATATTGGAGATCAGGCCAGAGCCGCGGGTCAGGTTCAGGAATTCGTTGGTGAAGCCGATCAGGCCTCGTGCGGGAATGCGGTACTCCAGACGCACACGACCACGACCATCCGGCTCCATGTTCACGAGCTCGCCCTTGCGCTCGCCCAATGCCTGCATCACACCACCTTGATGGGTTTCTTCGATGTCGGCTGTCACCAGTTCAATAGGCTCGCACTTCACACCGTCGATTTCCTTGAACACCACCCGCGGCTTCGAAACGGCCATTTCGTAGCCTTCACGGCGCATGTTCTCAAGCAGGATCGTCAGGTGCAGTTCACCGCGCCCCATGACTTCAAACACACCTTCTTCACCAGTTTCGTTGACGCGCAGCGCCACGTTGTGCTGCAGCTCTTTTTGCAGGCGGTCCCAGAGTTGGCGGCTGGTCACGAACTTGCCTTCGCGGCCAGCCAGCGGGCTGGTGTTGACACAGAAATTCATGGTCAGGGTGGGTTCGTCCACCTTGAGCATCGGTAGCGGTGCCGGGTTGAGGGGATCCGTCACCGTCACGCCAATGCCGATATCGGCAATACCGTTGATCAAGACGATGTCGCCAGGGCCGGCTTCGGTCACCTGCACACGGTCCAGGCCGTGGAAGGTCAGCACGTTGTTGACGCGGCCCTTGATGGCCTTGCCGTCGGGTCCTTCCATCACCAGCACATCCATGGCGGGCTTGATGGTGCCCTGGCTGATGCGGCCCACACCAATACGGCCCACAAAGGTGGAAAAATCAAGGGCAGAAATCTGCAACTGCAGCGGCGCGGCCGGGTCGCCGCTCTGCGCGGGCACATGCTTGAGCACCGTGTTGAACAGCGCCGACATGTCGGGGCCCCACTGTTCGCCAGGTTCACCCTCCACCAGAGAGGTCCAGCCGTTGATGCCGGAGGCGTACACCACGGGGAAGTCGAGCTGTTCGTCGTTGGCGCCGAGTTTGTCAAACAGGTCGAAGGCGGCGTTGATGACCGCATCAGGGCGAGCACCCGGCTTGTCGACCTTGTTCACCACCACGATGGGTTTGAGGCCCAGTGCCAGGGCCTTCTTGGTCACGAATCGGGTCTGAGGCATGGGGCCTTCCTGCGCGTCGATCAGCAGCACAACGCCGTCCACCATGGAAAGCGCGCGCTCCACCTCGCCACCGAAGTCCGCGTGGCCGGGGGTGTCGACGATGTTGATGTGGGTTCCTTCCCAGCTCACGGCACAGTTCTTGGCCAGGATGGTGATGCCGCGCTCACGCTCGATGGCGTTGTTGTCCATCACGGTGTCGACCACTTTTTCGTGGTCGGCAAATGTGCCGGACTGTCGGAGCAACTGATCAACCATGGTGGTTTTTCCATGGTCAACGTGGGCGATGATGGCGATGTTGCGGATTTGTTTGCTCATGATGCGGTTTCCAGAATTTGCTGTATTTCAATGGGGCTCAGCAGCCGCCCCGGGATAAGTTCGCCCGCCTGCACATGGGCACTGCCCAGAAGCACATCGGATGCACAAGGCTGTTCGCCTTGAGGTTGAGGGCCAAAAACCGCTATGCGGTCGCTGTCGGGCCAGCTTCCACGTCGGCGCACACCGCTGAGGAATCGTCCGGCATTCTCGGCGTCCAGAGTGACCGGGGTGTGTCCTTCCAGCAAGTTCCGCACCGGTAACAGCGTGCATGTGCGTTCGGCTTCCGTCATGGACGCCAGTGTGTCCAGCGTCACGCATTGGGATTCATTGAAGGGACCTGTCGCAATCCTGCGCAGCATGCTCAGATGCCCCCCGCAACCCAGCGCTTCGCCAATGTCTTCGCCCAGTGTGCGGATGTAGGTGCCTTTGCTGCATCGCACCCGGAGCGACAGATGCGGCGATTCACCGTCGAGTTGCATGCTGATCAATTCAAGCTCGTGGATGAACACCTGCCTGACGGGTCGATCCACCACCTCACCCTGGCGGGCATATTCATATAGGGCCTTACCGTCCTTTTTCAGTGCACTGTGCATGGGCGGCACCTGCCCGATGGGGCCGGTAAAACGATCCAGCACTTCCACCACCTCCCCTGGCGTGCAAGTCACGTGCCTGAGTTCGATCACATCACCTTCGGCGTCGCCGGTGCTGGTCTTCACGCCCAGGCGAACCGTGGTTTGGTAGGTCTTGTCGGCGTCCAGATGCAATTGGCTGAACTTGGTGGCAGCCCCGAAGCAAAGCGGAAGCACGCCAGAAGCCAATGGATCCAATGTTCCGGTGTGACCCGCTTTTTCGGCGCGCAGCAACCACTTGGCTTTCTGCAAAGCCTGGTTGCTGGAAAGTCCCAGCGGTTTGTCCAACAACAACACCCCATGCACAGGGCGCCGTTGCACCCTGGTGCGTGGCGCGTCCATGCTCATTCTTCGTTCTTGGAACGTGAGGCAACAGCCTTGGAAATCAAGGCATTCATGTCAGCCGCGCGCTCCGTGGTGCGGTCGAAAACGAAATGCAGCGTAGGTACCGTGTGAATATGCAGTCGCTTGAACAAACCAGATCGAAGGAACCCTGCGGCAGCGTTCAACCCTTGCAAGGTTTCGTCCGGGTTGCCTGTGAGCAGGCTGAAGAACACTTTGGCATGCGCATAGTCGGGCGTGACCTCAATCGCATTGATCGTGACCATGCCCACCCGGGGGTCCTTCAGCTCGCGTGCGATCAACTCCGTCAGATCACGCTGGATCTGGTCGGCCACTTTGAAGCTGCGGTTGGGAGTACTGGATTTTTTTGGCATGTCACGGTGCATTGCATCGAGCACTTTCCACTTTCACCGGAAAGTACCCGACGCTGAAACATCTCACAAGGTCCTGGCAACTTCCTTGACCTCGAAGAACTCCAGCTGATCACCTTCCTTGATGTCGTTGTAGTTCTTGAGCTTGATACCGCACTCGAAGCCTTCCTTGACTTCGCGCACATCGTCCTTGAGGCGCTTGAGTGTGTCGATCTCGCCAGTGTAGATGACAACGTTTTCGCGCAGCAGGCGGAAGTGGGCATTGCGGGTGACCTGACCCGAAGTGACCATACAGCCCGCGACGGTCCCGATTTTGGAAGCCACAAACACGGTACGAATCTCCGCAGAGCCAATGATCTCTTCGCGCTTCTCCGGCGCCAGCATGCCCGACATGGCCGCCTTGAGCTCATCGACAGCATCGTAGATGATGTTGTAGTAGCGAAGATCGACATCGTTGCCTTCGGCCAGCTTGCGGGCACCCACTTCAGCACGGACGTTGAAACCGATGATCACCGCCTTGGAGGCAATGGCCAGATTGACATCTGATTCGCTGATCCCGCCGACCCCTGCAAACACGAGCTGCACCTTGACTTCGTCGGTCGAGAGCTTGAGCAGCGAGGAGGCCAGGGCTTCCTGCGAACCCTGCACGTCAGCCTTGACGATGATCGGCAGAACCTTGACTTCGCCGGCGGTCATGTCAGTGAACATGTTCTCCAGCTTGGCTGCCTGCTGCCTGGCCAGCTTGGTGTTGCGGAATTTGCCGGCACGGTAAGTTGCGATTTCACGGGCGCGCCGCTCATCGAGCATGACCATGAAATCATCGCCTGCCTGGGGTACTTCCGCCAGGCCCTGAATTTCCACCGGAATCGACGGACCCGCCGATTTGATCGGCTTGCCGTTTTCGTCAAGCATGGCCCGTACACGGCCTGAGGTCTGACCGACCAAGACCACGTCGCCGGTCTTGAGTGTGCCACTCTGCACCAGTACGGTCGCCACCGATCCGCGACCCTTGTCGAGTCTGGCCTCGATCACCAGGCCCTTGGCCATCGAATCAACAGGCGCCTTGAGTTCGAGCACTTCGGCTTGCAGCAACACCTGTTCAAGCAAGGCGTCAACGCCCTCGCCGGTCTTGGCGGAAACGCCAACGAAAGGCACATCGCCGCCAAACTCTTCTGGGACCACTTCCTCTGCCACCAGCTCGGAACGAACCTTTTCGATGTTGATGCCGGGCTTGTCGATTTTGGTGATGGCCACCACCAGAGGCACCCCTGCCGCTTTTGCGTGCTTGATGGCTTCTTTGGTCTGGGGCATGACACCATCGTCTGCGGCACACACCAGAATCACGATGTCGGTCGCCTGGGCACCTCGGGCACGCATGGCAGTGAATGCCTCGTGACCCGGGGTGTCAAGGAACGACACCATGCCCCGCGGCGTTTCCACATGGTAGGCGCCAATGTGCTGGGTGATACCGCCTGCTTCGCCCGCTGCCACTTTGGCGCGGCGGATGTAATCCAGCAGGGAGGTCTTGCCGTGATCGACGTGGCCCATCACTGTGACCACAGGCGCGCGGGGCAGGAGTTCCGCTTCCAGCTGTGTGGTGTCATCGTCGGTGAATGCTTCTGGATCGTCCAGAGCAGCCACGACCGCCTTGTGCCCCAACTCCTCCACCACGATCATGGCGGTGTCCTGATCCAGTGGCTGGTTGATGGTGACCATCTGGCCCAGTTTCATCAGTTGTTTGATGACCTCGGATGATTTGAGGCTCATCTTGTGAGCCAGTTCGGCCACCGTGATCGTTTCCGGCACATGAACCTCGATCACCTTGAGCTCGGTCGGTGCCACGAAGCTGCTCTGGCCGCTGTCGCGCGAATCGCGCGAATCGCGACGGCCACCACGTGGACCACCCCGCCAGTTCGATCGTCCGGCGCTGGTGTCACCGCGGGTCTTGATTTCCTTCTTCTTGGCCGCGTCGTCTTTCCATGTCGAAGACAGGTTTTCGGATTTGACTTCCTTCTTGCCTGCCGCGACAGACGCACCTGCTGCGGGCGCACCCGTGGCTGGCTTGCCCGGTGTACCGGCCGGCTTGTGCAGTGTTCCCTTGATGGGGGGGGTGGCTGCCTTGGGATCGGGTTCGGGCTTTTTTGCGACAAGCGTCTTGGCAGGCGCAGCCATCATGGCCCGGATATTGGCTGCCTCGGCTTCAGCCTTGCGGCGGCGGTCCACGAGATCCTGGGCGCGCGCGTCTTCGACCTTCTTGGCCTCTGCGTTCTTGGTGGCCAATGTCTTGGCTGCTGTGACACGAGCTTCGGATGCTTTTGCCTCAGCCTCCTTCTGCTCGGCGCGCGCAGCCACTTCGGCGTCGTCAGGCGACACGCCCAGTGGCTCGGCAACGGCTTTCTCGGTCTTGGCTTTCGACCTGGCTTTGCTCGCCGCTTCAGCAGCTTCCCGGGCCTGCTCGGCCTGCTCGGCTTTGGCGGCCTCGCGGGCTTCTTCAGCCTCACGGTCTCTGCGTTTTTGCGCCAGTTCTTCTTCCTGGCGGCGCAATAGCTCAGCTTGTCGGCGGGCGTCTTCTTCTCTGCGTGCCAACTCCTCTGTGTCGACCACTGGCGCCCGCGCCACGACTTCTGCCTCGGCTTCGGCTTGCTCCTCTGGGACCACCACCTCGTCTTCACGCTTGATGAAGGTGCGCTTCTTGCGCACTTCTACCTGAATGGTGCGTGCACGCCCGGTGGCATCCGCCTGCTTGATCTCGGTCGTCGACTTCTTGACCAATGTGATCTTCTTGCGCTCGCCACTGGCTGTGCCGTGACTGGCCTTGAGGTGACCCAGCAGCTTTTGCTTGTCAGATTCGTTGACGGGATCAGACCCGGATGTTTTGGGCACCCCTGATGCGGAGAGTTGCTCCAGCAAAAGGGATGTGGGCTTGTTCAGTTCGGCAGCCAATTCGGCGACGGTGGTACTGGTCATAGGTTCTTTTCTCCGCTGGGGCCTCCGCTGGTCAGTTGGAAGATGACGCTTGTTCACCGGCGAACCAGTGAGCGCGGGCCAGCATGATCAGGGCGGTGGCCTCTTCGGGCGACTGTCCGGTGATATCGGTCAATTCGTCGGTGGCCAGATCGGCCAGTTCATCCCTTGTGTGCACGCCGGCATCAGCCAGCTTGCCAATCAGTTCGTTGTTCATGCCCTCGAGGTCGCGCAGGTCCTGCGAGACTTCTTCCACACTTTCTTCGCGTGCAATTTCCATCGTCAGCAAAGCGTCCTTTGCGCGAGCGCGCAATTCGTTGACCGTGTCTTCGTCGAAGGATTCGATCTCCAGCATTTCCTGGATCGGCACATAGGCCACCTCTTCCAGGCTTGTAAAGCCTTCTTCAATGAGGATGTCGGCAATTTCCTGGTCCACGTCGAGCTTGGCCATGAACACCGTGCGAATGCCATCGGCCTCCTCGGCCTGTTTCTGAGCCGATTCGTCAGCGGTCATGATGTTGATGCGCCAGCCCGTCAGTTCGGACGCCAGCCGCACATTTTGACCACCTCGACCAATGGCAATCGCAAGGTTTTCCTCGTCGACAACCACATCCATGGCGTGGCGCTCTTCGTCCACGACGATGGAGACCACGTTGGCAGGCGCAAGGGCACCGATCACGAACTGGGCCGGATCGTCCGACCAGAGCACGATGTCAACCCGCTCACCGGCCAGTTCATTGGTGACACCGTTGACGCGCGAGCCCCGAACACCCACACAGGTGCCAATGGGATCGATGCGCTTGTCATGCGACTGCACGGCGATCTTGGCGCGCGAACCAGCATCACGGGCACAGGTTTTGATTTCCAGCAGGCCCTGTTCGATTTCAGGCACTTCCTGACGAAACAGCTCGATCATGAATTCAGGTGCAGAACGGGACAACAGAATCGGCGCTCCGCGCAATGTCAGGTCCACCTCCATGATCATGGCGCGAACACGGTCACCGGTTCGGAAATTTTCCTTAGGGATCATTTCGCTCCGCTTGAGGCGACCTTCGACACGTCCGCTCTCAATGATCAGGTCGCCTTTGTCCATGCGCTTGACGGTACCGACAAACACCTTGTCGCCGCGAGACATGAAGTCGTTGAGAAGCATCTCACGCTCGGCGTCGCGGATTTTCTGCAGGATCACCTGTTTGGCGGCCATGGCTCCAATACGGCCAATCGGCACACTCTCCACCGGCTTCTCGATGTAGTCGCCCTCTTCGATATCAGGAATCTCATCCCGGGCGTCGGTCAGCAGCTCTTCGGCGTCGGGATTCTGCAGGCCAGCTTCATCGGGTACGACCAGCCAACGGCGGAATGTTTCGTAGGAGCCATTGTCGGGATCCATGGCGACACGAATGTCCACGTCACCCTTGTACAGCTTCTTGGTAGCGGAGGCCAGCGCAAGCTCGACCGCACCCAGCACCAGATCGCGCTCAACGTTCTTCTCGCGTGAGATCGCATCGATCAGCATCAACATTTCGCGATTCATTTCACTCGCCCGCCTTTCCGAATATCGTGCCCAGGGTCACAATGGTTTTTTTCATTCATCTGACGCGGCATCGCCGTCGTCTCTCATCTCTACAGCAGGGGCTCTACGCCCCTTGAAATTCACTATGGGCGCAAGCCGAGCCTGCTGCACTTCATTCAAAGCAAAGGCCATCGCCTGCATGGGTGCAGGCTGGCGCTTTTTGCTGACGCGCTGGCCTGGCTTGGGCTCTGGCGCATCGCTCCAGACAATCTGCCACCGCTCTGCATCGGCAGCGCGCTCCAACGTACCTCGAAACTTTTTCCGGTTTGCCGAAATATCAGAGCCGGTCACACCGATCGGCTCTTTCAGGGTGATGTCCACCACCTGACCCTCAAACCGGACGTAATCCATTTCCTTCTTGAGGGGTCGATCAATGCCGGGCGACCCCACTTCAAGGCGTCGGTAATCCACGTTCTCCACCTCCAGCAGGTACTGAAGCTGGCGTGTGATCTTTTCGCAATCTTCTACAGTCACAAACTTTTCTTCCAGCACATCCTGGCCAGTCGCTGCAGGCGCCCAAGGCCAGTCGATGGTGACCCGCAGCAACCCACCAGCAGATCGTTCGAGATCCACCAGGTCAAAACCCAGTCCTGTGACGGTTTGCTCTACGGTGTCTTGCCAGGCCATTGGAGGTGATGCGCGCCCTGAGGGTTTGTGGGTTGAGAAAAGCGTTCGGCCAAAAAAAATGGGCCGGTAGTAACCCGCCCATTTGGTCGTGAAGGCAGGATTGTAACGCTTTCAACGTGTTGTTTGCAAGATCGCGCCAATCATTTGCCCAGGAGCCTTCTCAGCAGAAGGCATCGAAGCGAAACGCGCTAAAACCGAGGATCGTGTGGTGAGATCGACAAACCCAGGGGGCCTGGGCGAAAGCGGTGGCACCGCAGGGACCGGTTTGTCGCGCGTTGCAGCCGATGCGCCTTCTGCCGGGCAGGCTCCCATCGCATTCAGATTCCGAGCATCCACTGGATGAGGTTCTTGGCCATGAATCCCATCATCCCGAAAGAAAGAACAAGGAAAAGGATAAATGTTCCGAACTTGCCCGCCTTTGATTCCAGAGCCAGATTCAGGACAATGAAGAGCATGTAGAGAATGAAGGCGCCGACCCCGAACGTCAGCCCGAACTGGGCGATTTGCGCTTCTGTATAGCCAAACAGGGTGTTGTTCACGGGTTGGACCCATCCACAGGGCCGGGCGCGCCGTTGGAGGATCCGTGCACGTCTCGACCGACCAGGTCACAGTAGGCATGCCAACTGGCGTGCCCGACAAGGGGAACCAGCACGACCAGCCCCAGCAATGCGGACAACATGCCGGCGACCATCAATACCCCGATCACCACGGCCCACAACACCAGGGGCCCCGGATAGCTGGCCACTGTGCGCCAGCTTTGCGCCACGGCCATGCTCACCGGCACCGAGGTATCCACCAGCATGGGCAGCGCGATGACACTGGACGCATACACAGGCGCTGCAAGCAATGCACCCAGCAATACCCAGACCTCAAACAGACCCAGTTCACGCACCAGAACCACATGACGCAGGAAATCCACCGGCTTTTCGATCGGGACAGGCGACCACAAGGTGATCAGCCCGGCCGAGGTCAGCACCCAGCCGGTGCCCGCCAAGCCCAGCAACAAACCAAATCGCACCAGACGGCCATCGCCGGATCGCCAGAGCGCAATCACGTTTCCGAGCCCGGCTCGCCGCCCTTCCTGGCCGGCTTTGCTGATGCTGTAGAGACCCGTTGCCAGAATGGGCGCCACGATCAGGAAGCCAGAAAATGCGCCAGCCAGCAACCAGAACCGGTCGCTCGCAGCCCACAGCAGCATCCAGCCAAACACGGCCAGCAGCAAGCCATGTGCCAGACCGGGCACGGGGTTGCGGCGAAGATCACGCCATCCCAGAATGATCCACCGCAACGGTGATTTCAGGTCGACAGAGTGTGAAGGTGCCGGGTGGGAAGCTTGGGATATGGCGTCGTTCATGCAGGCATTCTGAGCGCAACAGGTGCTTTTCTGCCCAACGAATGCGCCGCAGTTGAAAGATATTCTGCCTGGGTGCGCTCATCAGCCATTGATCGATGTCAATGCTGCGAAGCGCTGCAGAGCGAAAGCGTCAGGCTGCGGCTTGAACCAGCGCCTTTGTATAGGGGTGTTCCGGTGACTGAAGCACTTGCTGGATTGGGCCGTACTCAACGACCGCACCGTCCTTCATGACCAACACGTCATGTGCCATGGCCTGAATCACGTCCACATCGTGGGTAATCAACAGGTAACTCAAGCCTCTCTCCTGTTGCAAGCGTTGCAACAAGGCCAGCACCTGTTTCTGAACAGTCACATCCAGAGCACTCGTTGGCTCGTCCAGCACCAGCAATTCCGGGTCGATGATGAGCGCCCTGGCAATGGCGAGCCGCTGCCTCTGCCCACCTGAAAACTCGTGGGGGTAGCGCTGCAACCAGTCGCCGCCTCGCTGCGGGTCGTCCACCAGCCCCACATCGGCCAGAGCGGTCACCACCCGTTCTCGGCGATCCGCCACGGACAGCCCTGGCTGGTGCACCAGAAGGCCTTCACCCACGATCTGCTCGATGGTCATGCGCGGAGAAAGCGAAGAAAACGGATCCTGAAACACCACCTGAACTCGTTGTCGCAGCGCGCGGCTTCGGCCCATCTTGCGAGCGTCCACCCAGTCTGTCCCTCGCAAATCCAGCTCACCCTGATAGGGCAGCAAGCCGAGCACCGCCAGGGCGAGGGTGGATTTACCCGAGCCGGACTCCCCGATGACGCCCAGTGTCTGACCGGTCCCGATCCGCAAGTCTGCTGCCTGCACGGCGACAAACTCGCCCTTTTTGAACCAGCCACGCAAGCCGGGCAAAGGCACGGGGTAGCTCACCCGCAGGGCCTTGGCCTCCAGCACCGCCTCCGACGGTACGTCATCGCCAGCCACCTCAACCACGTTGCGCTCGGGCTTGCTGGCCAGCAGCATCTGGGTGTATGGATGCGTGGGCGTCGAGAACACTGCTTCCACACCGCCCTGCTCCACCAGGTACCCGCGCTCCATCACCGCCACGCGGTCGGCAAACCGGCGTACCAGATTGAGGTCGTGTGTGATGAGCAAGACGGCCATGCCGTGTTGCCGCTGCAGGTCGGTAAGCAGATCCAGAATCTGGCCGCGCAGGCTGACATCGAGCGCAGTCGTCGGCTCATCGGCCAGCAACAGCTTGGGCTGGCTGGCCAGTGCCATGGCGATCATGGCGCGCTGGCGCTGGCCTCCGCTGAGTTGGTGGGGAAAGGCATCGGCCCGGCGCGCAGGTTCAGGTATGCCCGTGGAGGCCAGCAACTCCACCGTGGCCGCCAGCGCCTGGCGAGGCGTCATGCCCTTTTTGAGTTGCAGCACTTCGGCGATCTGATCGCCCACCGTGTAGAGCGGATTGAGCGCGCTCATCGGCTCCTGAAAAATGACCGCCACCTCGTCGCCGCGAACACCACGCAACTGATGTTCGCTCATCTGCAACAGATCGCGGCCCTGCAACATCGCGGAGCCGGACACCTCGGCGTTCTGAACCAGGCGCAACAAGGACAGCGCAGACACTGTCTTGCCAGATCCCGACTCACCCACCAGCGCGAGTTTTTCGCCCGCCTGAATGACGAAATCCATGCTGTGCACAACCGGCTGGCCACCGAAGGAAACCCGCAGGTTTTTGACTTCCAGCAGCGGAGAAGCGCGCCCTGCCGCCGGGCCGTCCCAAGGCTGGGCCGCAGAGGGAAGCGTCATGGCGCTCATTTGTCCGCCTTTCTGGGATCCAGTGCATCTCGCAGTGCATCGCCCATGAAGGTCAGCAACAGCAGGGTGATCACGAGCACGGCGAAGGTGGACATGGAAATCCACCACGCGTCAATGTTGTTCTTGCCCTGACTCAACAGCTCTCCCAGTGAAGGTGTGCCAGGCGGCACGCCCAACCCAAGAAAGTCCAGTGATGTGAGGGCCAGAATGGCCGCGCTCATGCGGAACGGCAGAAAAGTCACCACCGGCGTAAGACTGTTGGGCAGCACATGGCGCCAGATGATTTGCCAATTGGAAAGCCCCATCGCCCGGGCCGACCGCACGTAATCCAGCTGGCGGTTGCGCAGGAATTCTGCGCGCACATAGTCCGACAGCCCCATCCACCCGAACAGACTCAAAAGGATCAGCAGCAGGCTGATGCTGGGCGCAAACACCGCTGAGAAGATGATGAGCAGGTACAACTCGGGCATGGAGCCCCAGATCTCGATGAAGCGCTGGAAGGCCAGATCGATCTTGCCGCCGAAGAAGCCCTGCACCGCACCGGTGACGATGCCAAGCACAATGCCGATGGCGGTGAGCGCCAGCGCAAACAGCACGCTCACGCGAAAGCCATAGATCAACTGAGCCAGCAGGTCCCGCCCCCGGTCGTCGGTGCCCAGCCAGTTGGCCATGGTGGGGCCCGCCGGGTTGGGCGATTCGGCGAAGTAGTTGATGGTGTTGGCGCCATAGGGGTTGGGCGCGAACAGCGCCCAGTTGTCGCCCTTGGAGAGCTGCTCCTGAATGAACGGATCAAGGTAGTCGGTGGCGGTGTCGAAATCGCCGCCGAAAACGGTTTCAGCGTGGTCCTGAAAGATGGGGAAGTAGGTCTGCCCTTCGTAGCGCACCACAAGGGGTCGGTCGTTCGACAGCACTTCTGCGAACAGGCTTGCCACCACCAGCACACAGAAAATCACCAGGCTCCAGTAGCCCAGGCGGTTGCGCTTGAAACGTTGCCAGGCCCGCTGGCTTGGGCTGATCGATGCGCTGGCCATCAGTCGAACTTGACGCGGGGATCGACCCACACGTAACAAAGGTCAGAAATCAGCTTGGTCACCAGACCGATCAGCGTGAAGAGGAACAGCGTGCCCATCACCACCGGGTAGTCCCGCCGGATCACGCTTTCATAACTCAGCAGACCCAGGCCATCCAGCGAAAACAATGTCTCGATCAAAAGCGCGCCAGTGAAGAAAGCGCCAATGAAGGCAGCCGGAAAACCCGTGACGATAGGTATGAGCGCGTTGCGGAACACATGCTTCCACAGCACCTGCCGCTCCCCCAGGCCCTTGGCGCGGGCGGTCATCACGTATTGCTTGCGTATTTCTTCAAGGAAGGCGTTCTTCGTGAGCATGGCCGTGACGGCAAAGCTGCCAAGGACCATGGCGGTCACGGGCAGGGTGATGTGCCACAGGTAGTCCACGATGCGCGCGCCCCAACTGAGTTCTTCCCAGTTGGATGAGGTGAGCCCGCGCAGCGGAAACCACTGCAACTGGCCACCAAAAACCACCAGCAAAGCCAGGCCCAGCACGAAACCCGGAATGGCATAACCCACCAGCACCATCAGGGTGGTGACCAGGTCAAACCGGGAACCGGCCCTGACCGCCTTGGCAATACCCAGTGGCACCGCAACACCGTAGCTGATGAGAAATGTCCAGAGCCCCAGGCTGATGGACACCGGCATCTTCTCAACAATGAGCTCGGACACGGCCTTGTTCTGGAAAAAGCTGGTGCCCAGATCAAAGCGCGCAAAGCGACCCAGCATCTCGAAGAATCGCTCATGTGCCGGTTTGTCAAAGCCGTATAGTGCCTTGATCTGCTCAATGCGCTCCGAATCCACGCCCTGTGCCCCGCGGTACACCGAGCCCCCTTCGGCTGCCCCTCCCTCGGCACTTCGGGCCTCAGCCAGATACTGTTCCACGGGACCGCCGGGCACGAACTGAACAACAGCGAAGGTGATGATCAGCACCCCAAGCAAGGTGGGGATCATGAGCAGCAACCGCTTGAGAATGTAGACCCACATGGTCAGCTTGCCCCTTGATTCAGAAAAGAACGATAGTGCCTGCGCGCGGGCTCGAGTCCTGAAACTCCATGGAACCGGCTTTGCCGGGCCGCTGGTGTTGTCCCCTTGAGGGGGCTGAGGACCGCGGCTCCGGGCCTGCCTGCGCAGGCCTGGACGGGACGAAGAACCATCGGCTCTGACGATGGTGCGGCCTGCAGGGCACGCGCGAAGCCCGGCGCGGGGGTTCTCATTGCCTTGCCCACCACGTATCAATGGCCCACACCTCACCCGGCGCGTAGGGTGGCATCTCGGCCGGTCTTTCCAGGCGCCAGGCGTTGTAGGCCATGCGGTGCGTGGTGGCTGACCACTGCGGTATCAGCACATGGCTGTGGCTGATGGCCCGATCCAGCGCGCGGCAGGCACTCAGAAATTCTGGCCGCGTCTCGGCTGTGATCATGCGGGTGATCAGAGCGTCCACAGCCGGATTGGCGATGCCGGTGAAGTTGCCCGAGTCGGGCGTCTTGGCGGCCTCTGAGCCAAACATGTCGGCGTATTCAGAACCGGGATTGTGGGTACCCCCAAAGGCGAGTGTCAGCACGTCGAAATCGAAAGTCCGCAGACGCTGCTGGTACAGCGCGAAATCCACCGGCCGAAACCGCAACGTGATTCCGAGCTTTTCCAGGTTGCGTATCCAGGGCGCGACCACACGGGCACCCACCTCGTTGCTGTCCAGGTACTCGAGCACAAGGGGTTGCCCCGCTGCGTTCCTGAGCTCACCGCTCTGCACGCTCCATCCGGCCTCACGCAACAGCGCCTGGGCGCGGCGCAGATTCTGGCGCAACGAGTCGTCGCCGTCGGTGCGCGGTGGCAGGTAAGCCGGGCCAAACACGGCCGCAGGCAATTGCGAACGCAACGGCTCCAGCAATGCCATTTCTTCGGCACCAGGCAATCCGGTGGCCGAACAATCCGTGTTCCCGAACAGGCCCTGCACTCGCTGGTACGCGTTGTAGAACATCTGCCGGTTCATCCACTCGTAGTCGAAAGCCAGACCCAGGGCCTCTCGCACACGGATGTCGTCCAGCGGCTTGCGGCGGGTGTTGAGCACATAGCTCTGAAAGCCGGTGGGCATGCTGTGGGTGAATTCGCCTTTCACCAGTTCGCCGGTATCGAACTTGCGGCCCGTGACACGGCGCGCCCAGTCACCGGCTGAGAAGAAACGCATCAGATCGAACTCACCGGCCTTGAGAGCTTCCAGTCGCGCCGTGTTGTCCTTGTAGATCTTGACGGTGATGCGGTCAAAATTGGCGGTCCCCCGACGCACAGGCAAATCACGCGCCCAGTAAGCGGGGTCGCGCACGTAGGTGATGTCTCTGCCAAAGTTGACCGGGCCTATCTTGTAGGGACCACTACCGATGGGAATGTCGGTGACCACCTTGTCAAAGGTCTTGCGCTGCCCAGTCTGTGGATCCACTTCGTCGCCCCAGGCGCGGCTGAACACGGGCAGGCCGCCCACGGTCAGTGGCAGCTCCCGGTTCGGCACCCTGAACCTGTAGCGCACCGTGCGCTCGTCAATCACGTCCAGCCCTTCGACGTCGGCCAGAATGGTCTTGTAAGCGGGCGAGGTGAACGGGCCCATCAGCACGTCGAAGCTGTGTTTCACATCGGCAGCCAGCACCGGGTCGCCATTGTGGAAGCGCGCGTTGTCTCGCAGCCGGAACACGACCGAAAGCCCGTCGGGTGCCGCCCGCACGTCTTCAGCCAGCAAACCGTAACCCGCACCAGACTCATCCAGGGAGCCTGCCAGCAAGGAGTCGAACATCAGGTTCGAGAGGTACGCAGGCCCGTTGCCGCGCAAGGTGAACGGGTTGTATTTGTCGAAGGTACTGGTTCGCAGGTTGCTCACCAGCCTCAACTCGCCGCCCTTGGGTGCCTGGGGATTCACGTAGTCAAAATGAGTGAATCCATCGGGGTATTTGAGGTCTCCCCAGAGCGCGTAACCATGTGCGGCCCAGGCAGGCGATCCCTGCAAGAGCATGAAGGGCACCATGAAAAACATGGCAGCGCCCAGGGAGAGGTAGCGGCGAACAGAAATGCACATGCGACAATTCTGCTGGAATTTTCTTTGGAGATTGAACAATGGGTTTTCTAGCCGGCAAGAAATTGCTGATCACGGGCGTTCTGTCCAACCGGTCCATCGCCTACGGCATTGCCAAGGCCTGCCATGCACAGGGTGCAGAACTTGCATTCAGCTACGTGGGTGAGCGGTTCAAGGATCGCATCACCGAATTTGCTGCCGACTTCAATTCGACATTGATTTATGACTGCGATGTGGGCGACGATGCGCAAATTGCCAAACTCTTCGAAGACCTGGGCACCGTTTGGCCCAAGTTTGACGGATTCGTTCACAGCATCGGGTTCGCACCGCGCGAAGCCATCGCTGGCGACTTCCTGGAAGGCCTGACACGCGAGAACTTCCGGATTGCGCACGACATCAGTGCCTACAGCTTCCCGGCCATGGCCAAAGCCGCGTTGCCCATGCTCAACGACAAGGCCTCGCTCCTGACGCTTTCTTACCTGGGCGCACTTCGCACAATTCCCAACTACAACACCATGGGCCTGGCCAAGGCCAGCCTGGAATCTTCGGTGCGCTACCTTGCCGAGGCGCTGGGCCCGCGCGGCATGCGCGTCAACGGCATCAGCGCAGGCCCGATCAAAACACTGGCTGCGAGCGGTATCAAGGATTTTGGCAAGCTTCTGCGCATCGTCGCCAATGCATCACCACTGCGCCGCAACGTGACCATTGAGGACGTGGGCAACGTGGCAGCCTTTCTCCTGTCGGACCTCGCGTCCGGCATGACCGCCGAGATCACCTATGTGGACGGCGGTTTCAGCCAGACCGGTGGCATGAGCATGGACAGCGAACAGGCCGCGTAGCCGCAGTCCGCTGGAACCGCAATGGCGCCTGAGCGAACTCAGGCGCCTTTTTCTTGCGCTTTCTTCAGGATCACGTAGAGCTGGTCCTTCAGCAGCAGCTTTTCCTTCTTGAGTGTCTCGATCTCGGTTTGGCTGTTCGGCTGGATCTGCGCCTCCATGTTCTTGATGCGCTGATCCAGATCGTTGTGCTTGTCGAAGAGGCGGGTGAAGTGGATGTCGTGCCCCTTGAGGCGAGAGATGAGATCGCGGTATTCAGGAAACATCGGAGTCCTTTCGAAACAGCATTGATGAGCGATGAAGGTTACCCCGCTCTCACACAATCTGCGAAGTAGGCTTTCTTGCCGTCGGCGTCCGGCATCTCCACCAGGCCGTGGATGTCGGTCTCAAAGCCCGGGCACTGCGCATTGAATTCGCGAGCAAACTTGAGATAGTCCACGATCTTCTTGTTGAACACCTCACCTGGAATCAGCAAAGGTATGCCAGGGGGATACGGCGTGACCAGACTGGTGGTGATGCGCCCTTCCAGTTCATCGATCGGCACCCGCTCGGTGGTGCGGTGCGCAATGTGAGCGAAGGCGTCGCTCGGCTTCATGGCCGGCGTGAGGTCGCTCAGGTACATCTCGGTGGTCAATCGCGCAATGTCGTACCGCGCGTACAGAGCGTGTACGTGCTGGCAGAGATCGCGCAAACCCATCTGTTCGTAGCGCGGATGCTTCTGGCAGAACTCTGGCAGGATCCGCCACATGGGTTGATTGCGTGCATAGTCGTCTTTGAACTGCTGTAGCGCGGTCAGCAAGGTGTTCCAGCGGCCCTTCGTGATGCCGATGGTGAACATGATGAAAAAACTGTAGAGGCCGGTCTTTTCGACGACCACACCGTGTTCGGCCAGGAATTTCGTGACGATGGAAGCCGGTATGCCAGTCGTTTCGAACCGGCCATCCAGGTTGAGGCCCGGCGTGACAATGGTTGCCTTGATGGGGTCAAGCATGTTGAACCCAGGGGCCATGTCACCGAAGCCATGCCAGTCCTTGTCGTTGAAGGACACATCCTTCTGTTTGAGCACCCAGTCACCTGCCTCGCCCATGCCTTCATCAGCGAGGTCTTCGGGTCCCCAGACCTTGAACCACCAGTCGTCGCCGCCAAACTCGGCTTCGATCTTGCGCATGGCGCGGCGGAAATCGAGCGCCTCGAAGATGCTTTCCTCGACCAGCGCCCGCCCACCCGGAGGCTCCATCATGGCGGCCGCCACGTCACAGCTGGCGATGATCGCGTACTGCGGGCTGGTGCTGGTGTGCATCAGATAGGCCTCGTTGAACAGATGCCGGTCCAGCTTGACATTCTGTGAGTCCTGCACCAGCACATGACTGGCCTGGCTGATACCGGCCAGCAGCTTGTGGATGGACTGCGTGGCATAGACCACCGATTCCTTGGGACGTACGCGCTTCTTGCCCATGGCATGAAAATTACCGTAGAAGGGGTGGAAGGCCGCGTGCGGCAGCCACGCCTCGTCAAAGTGCAGGTTGGCCACGTAGCCGTCCAGCATCTGTTTGATGGCCTCGGTGTTGTAGAGCACTCCGTCGTAGGTGGACTGCGTCAGGGTAAGCACCCGCGGCTTCACGGTGGCGGCATCCACGCCTGCCAGCAAAGGGTTGGCGCGGATCTTGGCCTGAATCGCCTCGATTTCGAACTCGCTCTGGGGAATGGGGCCGATGATGCCGAAATGGTTGCGTGTGGGTTTGAGGAAGACCGGTATGGCGCCGGTCATGATGATGCTGTGCAACACGGATTTGTGACAGTTTCGGTCCACCACCACCACGTCGCCTGGCGCCACCGTGTGGTGCCACACGATCTTGTTGCTGGTGCTGGTGCCATTGGTCACGAAATAGCAGTGGTCTGCGTTGAAGATGCGTGCGGCGTTGCGCTCGGATGCGCCGATGGCCCCGTTGTGGTCGAGCAGCTGGCCCAGTTCTTCCACCGCGTTGCACACGTCGGCACGCAGCATGTTCTCGCCAAAGAACTGGTGGAACATCTGGCCCACGGGGCTTTTGAGGAATGCCACACCGCCCGAATGCCCGGGGCAGTGCCAGGAATAGGACCCGTCTTCAGCATAGTCGAGCAGTGCCTTGAAGAACGGTGGCTGAATGCCTTCCAGATAGCTCTTGGCTTCCCGGATGATGTGGCGCGCCACGAACTCCGGCGTGTCCTCGAACATGTGAATGAAGCCGTGCAGCTCGCGCAGGATGTCATTGGGCAGGTGGCGACTGGTCTTCGTTTCGCCGTAGATGTAGATCGGCACATCGGCATTCTTCCTGCGCACTTCATCAATGAAATTGCGCAGATTCAGCACCACCGGGTCCACGTCAGAGCCATGGCTGAATTCTTCGTCGTCGATTGAAAGAATGAAGGCGCTCGCCCGGCTCTGTTGCTGGGCAAACTGACTCATGTCGCCATAGCTCGTGACGCCGACCACCTCAAAGCCCTCTGCCTCGATGGCCTGTGCCAGTGCACGTATGCCCAGGCCAGAGGTGTTCTCGGAGCGGAAATCTTCATCGATGATGACGATGGGAAAACGGAATTTCATGTTGATCTCCAGCTGCGTGACCAGCTCAAATATGAGAAACGGGACCAGCTCAGCGGCCAATTGGCAGTCAGGCAGGCGCGAAGTGTACGGAAATCAGGCGGCATGCCTGCGATGAGATGGGCCTTTTGCCCGAGAATGTGGCGCTTGCCACACAATGCCCTCACCTACCGGTCTGGGGGGCAGCGTGACACACTCAGTTCAATTGGAGGATCAAGAAGTATGTCGGATTCAACATTGTGGTGGCTCCTGGCGGGTTCTGCTGTGGCTCTCGAACTGTTTACGGGAACCTTTTACCTGTTGATGCTGGCCATTGGCCTCATGGCGGGAGCGCTCGCAGCGCATGCCGGAGCCGGGTCGGCCATGCAACTCGTGATTGCTGCACTCGTCGGCTCGGCGGCGGTTTTCGGTTGCTATATGGTCAAGCGCCGCAAACCGGCCGATCCCTCTGTTCGATCCATGCGAAGCGTGAATCTGGACATCGGCGAGATACTGCAAATTGACGAATGGCGCAGTGATGGAACAGCCAGTGTGCAATACAGGGGTGCACAATGGACCGTCATACAGCGCCCGGGCAACGCTCCTGCTCCGGGCGCCTACCGGGTTGCCGAACTCGTCGGCAATCGCCTGATGGTCGACAAGGTCTGATTCACGACCCGCGCACCGCTCTTCCACCAACCTTTGCAAAGCAACCCGCCATGGAAATCGCCATTCTTCTTTTTGTCATTGCAGCCATCTTCATCACCCGCTCCATCAAGGTGGTGCCGCAGCAGAACTCGTGGGTGGTTGAACGCCTGGGCAAGTACCACGCCTCGCTGCCCCCTGGGCTGAACTTCCTGGTGCCATTCATTGACAAAGTGGCCTACAAGCACAGCCTCAAGGAAATTCCGCTCGATGTGCCCAGCCAGGTTTGCATCACGCGTGACAACACACAGTTGCAGGTCGACGGCATCTTGTACTTTCAGGTAACCGACCCGATGCGCGCGAGCTATGGTTCATCGAACTACATCATGGCAGTGACCCAACTGGCCCAGACATCTTTGCGATCTGTCATCGGCAAGCTGGAGCTGGACAAGACCTTCGAAGAGCGCGACATCATCAATGCCCAAGTGGTGCACGCCATCGACGAAGCCGCGCTGAACTGGGGTGTGAAGGTGCTGCGCTATGAGATCAAGGATCTGACCCCGCCGAAGGAAATTCTGCTGGCCATGCAGGCACAAATCACCGCTGAACGCGAGAAGCGTGCCCTGATCGCCGCATCGGAGGGTCGCCGCCAGGAGCAGATCAACATCGCCACCGGCGAACGCGAGGCATTCATCGCACGTTCAGAAGGTGAAAAGCAGGCCGCCATCAACAACGCGCAGGGTGAGGCTGCCGCCATCATGACCGTGGCTGACGCCACTGCACAGGCCATTGAGCGGGTGGCCACCGCGATTCAATCACCCGGTGGTGCCGAAGCGGTGCAGCTGAAAGTGGCCGAAAAAGCCGTGGAAGCCTACGGCAAGGTCGCAGCCGATGCCACCACCACGCTGGTCGTTCCCAGTAACATGACGGAAGTTTCCGCACTGATCACGTCTGCCATGAAGATGGTTGGCGCCGGGCGAGCAGCCTGATCGTTGCTGCAAAAGCCGTGAGGATCTGATGGCGCTCAATGTTCTGGGGGGCGAGCTGCAAGCTTGCTCCTACGACCCCTTGACAGGCTACCTGAGGGACGGGTGCTGCCAGGTTGGGCCAGAGGATCGCGGATCGCACTGGATCTGCGCCCGAGTGACAAGCGAGTTCCTCGCTTTCTCGCTCGCATCCGGCAACGACCTGATCACACCCAGGCCGGAGTGGCGGTTTGCGGGCCTCAAACCAGGCGATCGATGGTGCCTGTGTGTGCTTCGCTGGCTGGACGCGCTGGAAGCTGGTGTCGCTCCGCCAGTTGTGTTGCAGAGTACGCATGAAGCAGCTTTGGCTCTGGTTCCGCTGGAGGTTTTGCAATTGCATGCGTGGCCCAGCGCCATGGGATCCGGCGAGCAGAGATGATGGACAAGCCCATCGGGTCGGTACCATGGTGGCAAGAATGCTTCCTGGATCGGTCTAGCCACCCTGCTACAATCACAGGCTGCGCGGAGAGGTGGATGAGTGGTTTAAGTCGCACGCCTGGAAAGCGTGTGTGGGCTAATCCCCACCGCGGGTTCGAATCCCGCCCTCTCCGCCAAAATTGAGTCCCAGAGCGTCCCACAACGTCTCACAAGACACCCTGAAAGCCCCGGTTTACCTAGCGTTCCGGGGCTTTTTTGTTTCTGGACGTCCCATAACGGTTGTTGCCATCCTTGGATTATTGGGGGTATCTTTGGGAGTCCGTACCCCACCGCTTGGGGGTATTTCGCTTCTGGGTACGGTTGGGAGCACGAGATGGCACTGACCAACACCGAAGTTTTGAAGGCAAAGCCCGGTCCATCCCCCGTCAAGATGGTCGATGGGCGTGGCTTGTAACTGCTGATCACACCTGCGGGCTCCAAGCTCTGGCGCTGGAAATACCGATTTCTGGAGAAAGAGAAGCTGATGGCGGTAGGCGCATACCCAGATGTGTCGCTCTCCCAGGCCAGGGACATGGTGGACGAGGCCCGCAAACAACCGGCCGGTGCGAATCCAATGGCCGCCCGCAAGTCAGAGAAGATCGCACGTCGCTTGGCCGTCGAAGACACGTTCGTCGCCGTGGCGAAGAAATGGTGGAAAAGCTGGAAGGCTGCACGCAGCGACAGCCACACGGTATATGTCTTGCGACGGTTGGAGGCCGACGTTTTTCCGGCCATCGGAACGCGCCCTATCGCGGAAATCGAGGCCCCCGAACTGGTCGCCATGATGAAGGCCATCGAAAAACGTGGGGCCCTCGACATCGCCAAACGCGCCCTTCAGACCTGCTCGCAGATTTTTCGCTACGCCATTGCCCACGGGGTCGCCAAGCGTAGTCCGGCCATCGAAATTCGTCCAAGTGATGTATTGGCCTCACGGAAAAAGCAGAACTACGCGCGGGTAGACAAAAAAGATTTGTCCGAGCTGCTGCGCAAGATCGAGGTCTACAACGGCAGCACAATCACACGCGTTGCCATCAAGCTCATGGCAATGACCTTCGTGCGCACCAGCGAATTGATCGGTCACTCCCAAGGACAGGATCAGATTTGCTCTGGAGTTCGGCGGAATTCGCGCTTGCTATGCCCTCTTCGCGCACCAGGCCCCGCATGCAGGCGAACAACTTTCATCAAAGCTGCGGCCTCCTCTTGATCGCAGACGAAAAAAAGGCCGCCATGAAGGCGGCCTTTTGTTGGCTTTAGCGCCACCAAGCTTCGCAAGGAAGCCCGGTGTGTCCAGGTCAGATCAGCGAATGACAGCCAGCGTGGTGCGTTCGCCACCCTTGTAGGTCATGAGCGTCAGTGCACCATTCTTGATGTCACCCTTTTCGTCAAAGGCGATGTTGCCGGTCACACCCGAGTACTGTGTCGCCTTGAGGGCGGGCAGGTACTGTGCAGGATCAGACGAGTTGGCGGTGACCATGGCGTTGGCCATCACCTTCACGGCGTCGTACACATACGGTGCATACACCTGAACATCTGCACCAAACTTGGCCTTGAAGTCTGCGCGGAACTTGTCCATGCCGGCGCGCTGGTCGCCTTCGACACCGCCTGCCTCTGCGCAATAGACCTGTTCATCTTCAAGGCTGTCACCGGCCAGTTTGGGCAGCTCACCGGTGCAAATGCCATCACCACCCATGAATTTGGCATTGATGCCCAGCTGCTTCATCTGACGGATCATTGGGCCAGCGACGGCATCCATGCCACCGAAGAACACCACATCAGGATTCCTGGCCTTCAGGGTGGTCAGAATGGCGTTGAAATCGGTCGCCTTGTCGTTGGTGAACTCGCGGCCCACCACGGTACCACCTGCAGCAGCCACACCCTTTTCGAACTCGTCAGCCACGCCTTGACCGTAGGCGGTGCGATCGTCGATCACGGCCACGTTCTTGGCGCCCAGGGTTTCTACTGCGTACTTGCCCAGGGTGCCGCCCAGGTGCACGTCGTCAGCCACCATGCGGAACACGCCAGCGTAGCCCTGACGGGTGTACCTGGGGTTCGTTGCCGAGGGGGAGATCTGGGGAATGCCAGCGTCGTTGTAGATCTGCGAAGCGGGAATGGTTGTGCCGGAGTTCAGGTGACCGATCACGCCGGCCACCTTGGCATCGACCAGCTTGGTCGCAGCTGCGGTGCCTTGCTTCGGATCGCCAGCGTCGTCTTCGGCCAGCAGCTCAAAGGTGGTGAGCTTGCCGTCGATCGTCAAACCGGCTGCGTTCAACTCTTCGATGGCCATCTTGGCACCGTTTTCGTTGTCCTTGCCCAGGTGGGCGATTGCGCCGCTGGTAGGACCGACATGACCGATCCTGATGACCTGAGCTTCAGCCGCGGGCGCTGCCGCCGGGGCGGCTGCTACGGGTGCTGCCTCTTCTTTTTTGCCGCAAGCAGCAAGTGCGACAGCCGCAGCGATGACGGCCAGTTTGATGTTCAGTTGCATAGAAATCCTCACAAAGGAGCGGTAGTTGGAATGCGGAGGGAACTTTTTTCTCCACATCCATAAAGATACCCCAAAAAGAACCAATATTGAATAATCCGGTGGTAGGGCACAAGACATCGAGGGTTTGTCCGAAGCCCTATTACCTCAATGAATGTGGCATTAGGACTTCAAATGCTGCAATGCGTCTAGTGCCTGCTACGTCGGCTTGATCTCGTGCCAAACCGGGTCTGCACCCTGTACGCGATACCGCCGCAAACGATCCCGGGCGGCTTGCCTGTCACTGTCATCCAGCGTCACAACCTCGAACACCTTTTCAAAACGATCCCATCCTTCGATCCACTCCCGTTGAAGGTTGAGCAGCATCGACGCGTGCTGCTCGTCCGGCAGACTGGAGCCGATCAGAATGGGCGTTCTTGCTGTCACGTATGGCGGGGCATCCGACAGGCAATGGGGAACGAATGAATCAGGCGTCAGCGTCCACAGTGCTGCCTCAAGCTCATTGATCATGTCTGGCTCGGCCAGCACAAAAATTGAAGAGCCTTGGGCATGGGCTTTCCGAAGCAAGCGACAGGCGTATCCGACCTTGACTTGCACGTTGAAATGAAAGGCAACTTCCGTCAATTGCGCACCAGCTTGAAGCGGCAAGCTCAGCGCTTGGTCCGGACGGACTTGGCGACGTTCGGAGCACCGCTCTGCGGCGAGGCGGCCACATCCAGAACGTATTGCAGCAACAACGGGACCGGTCGTCCCGTGGAACCTTTG
The DNA here is from genome assembly GCF_030651625.1 of Hydrogenophaga sp. GTDB lineage: Bacteria > Pseudomonadota > Gammaproteobacteria > Burkholderiales > Burkholderiaceae_C > Hydrogenophaga. The sequence goes on from NZ_JAUSCF010000022.1 coordinate 44,891, forward strand.
GCTGTTCCGCTTTTCCAGGCCGTCCCGGCGATGTCCAGATGCGCCCAGGGCAAGTCGGTTGCGAATTTCTGCAGGAACTTGGCTGCCGTGATGGCACCCCCAGCCCTGCCAGCCACGTTGCCCATGTCGGCGAAGTTGGACTTCAAACCCTCAGCGTATTCGTCATCCAGTGGCATGCGCCAGCAGGGATCCAGCGCGGTTTCGCCTGCGTTGTGCAGAGCCACGGCAAGATCATCGCGGCTGGAGAACAGCCCGGACCGCACGCCACCCAAAGCAATCACGCAAGCCCCGGTCAGCGTCGCAATGTCCACCACGCTGTGAGGCTTGAGGCGTGCGGCGTAGGTCAATGCGTCACACAGAATCAGCCGTCCCTCCGCGTCCGTATTGAGAATTTCAATGGTCTGGCCGCTCATGCTGGTGACCACATCGCCGGGCTTGACGGCCTGTCCGTCTGGCATGTTTTCACAAGCAGGAATCACACCCACGACATTCACACCCGGCTGCAACTCGGCCAGCGCTGCGAAAGTGCCCAGCACGCTTGCGGCGCCGCCCATATCGAACTTCATTTCGTCCATTTCAGCCGCCGGCTTGATGGAAATGCCGCCCGTATCGAAGGTGATTCCCTTGCCCACCAGTACCACTGGCGCTGCGCCCTTTGCCCCTCCGGCGTAGTGCATCACGATGAACCGAAGCGGCTCCACCGAGCCCCTGGCCACTGCCAGGAACGCGCCCATCGCAAGCGCTTCGACCTGTTTGGGTCCGAGCACCTCGGTCTTGATCTTGGGGTGACGTCCCAGTTTTTTCGCTGCCTCGGCAAGCATGCTCGGTGTGGCATGGTTGGCTGGCCGGTTTGCCCATTCCTTTGCAAACTCAACACCGGTGATCTGGGCCTTGCCGATGTCGAAATCCCTTTGAACCGCAGCCATTTTGTCGACGCCGACCGTGATGCGCTGAAGTGCACGGGCCTTGGCCGAGGGTTTGGTCGTGGTGTAAACATAGGTGGCGTCGGCACAGGCGTGCATGGCCGCGCGCACTGCTCGGCCATCGCCTGGCAACAGATTGAGCACAAGCCCCAACTTCCTGACACTGGGGACCTTCACCAGGGCCATGGCCGCCGTCACTGCCTTGCGAACACTTGCAGGGCTGCCCGACCCGGCGCGCACAAGCACCACCCGCGTGGCCTTGAAGCCTGGTGCCCGGTAGCACACCAGCGTTTTGCCAACACCGGGCTCAAGATCGCCAAGTCTCTCTGCGGATGCAACGAGCACGCTCAACGGATCGGACTTTGCAGGGACGAAAGCGTCGGGCACCAGCACCAGGAGGGCGTCTGCGGTGAGCCCCGTGATCATGGTGGGCGATAAAGTCTTGAGTTCGAAGTCCATAATTGCGTATTCCTCTAATCTGATTCGATGTTATTCCATTCCTCCATTCGCAGAGAGTTGGCGCGCAGTTTCGGGGCAACCCTGGTGGTCTTGTTCACCATCGTGATCACCATGCTGTTGATTCGCACCCTGGGTCTCGCGTCTCAAGGCAGGGTCAACCCAGAAGAGATCATGCTGGTGCTCGGCTACACCGTACTGGGCCGCATGCCCACGATCCTCACGCTGGCACTATTCATCTCGATTGTTTTCACGCTCTCCCGCATGTACAGGGACAGCGAAATGATCATCTGGTTTGCCAGCGGACGGTCTCTGGGAGGCCTGCTTGGTCCGGTCATGCGGTTCTCTTGGCCGGTGCTTGTCGTCATCACGTTCATGGTCTTCTTCGTGTGGCCGTGGGCCAACCAGCAAACAGATGCATTGCGTGATCGCTTTGAGCAGCGAGGTGATCTTGATCGGGTGGCGCCAGGGCAATTCCAGGAATCATCGAGTGGGCGGCGGGTTTTTTTCATCGACAAAGACACCGCCGACGGCACAGAAGGTCGCAACATCTTCATCTCGAGCATCGAAGAAGACGGCTCCGAAAGTGTGACCTCTGCTCGGTCTGCGCGTATAGAGATGATCGATGACCGACAGATGCTGATCCTGCGCAACGGTCAACGACTGGACACCAGTCCGGACTCAGGTGATCTCAAGGTCAGCGAGTTTGAGGAATACGCCACCCAGATCGGTAGTGCGAGGGCTGCTCCGGGCAGCAGTCAGGCACTGAAGGCCACGTCTTCCTGGCAACTGTTGGTCAACCCCACGCTGGCCAAACTGGGCGAGTTGGGCTGGCGCGTTGGCGTGGGGCTCACTGCGCTGAACTTTGTCTTGATTGCCCTTGCCACCACGGTCAGCAACCCGAGGGCTGGACGCGGAGGCAATCTGTTCTTCACCATGTTTGCCTTCATCTTGTATTTCAACTTCCTGAACATCGGGCAACGCTGGGTGACCAGCGGGATGATGAGCCTGGGAACCTTGCTGATTGCGTTGCACGGCACGGTTTTTCTTCTGGCGGTGTTCTGGCTCGCGAAGCGGCATCACAACTTCAGCCTGCGCGAAAGCCTGCTCATGCTGCTGGGGCGGAGGGCTTCGCTTTGAGGACGATTCGGCGCCTGATTTACGGCGAAATATTCGTTGCCGTGGGTTTTGTGCTGCTTGCCTTTCTTTCGCTGTTCTACTTTTTCGATTTTGTTGATGAGTTGACCGCACTTGGGCGCCGCTCACGTCTGGAACCCGAATTGAGCTACGAGCTGAGGCATGCCTTGCTGTATGTCGCGCTCCTGATTCCCAGCCGAATCTATGAGCTCATGCCCATCGCCGTGTTGATCGGATCGGTGTTTGTGTTGGCACGGCTTGCCCAGGGATCGGAATACACCATCTTGCGCACCAGTGGGCTTGGGCCATGGCGAGCACTTCGCACCTTGCTCGGCCTGGGCGCCATCTTCGTGGTGTTGACGTTTGCAATCGGCGACTATCTTGCACCGCTTTCGGACCGTACCGCACAGCTACTGAAGGCCCGATTCGAAGGGCGGATCAGCGTAGGTCAGACTGGCGCCTGGCTGAAGGAACGCCAGACGTACAGCAACTTCTCGGTCAATGTGGGCGCGATGACGCCCCGGGGGGAACTGGCCGACATCCGAATTTTCGAGTTCGACAGTCACGGCTTTCTGGTTTCCACGATGCAAGCCAAGTCCGGACAGATAGAAGCGGATGAATCATGGACGCTGCGCAACCTGGTTCGTCGAGAGTTCGATACGGCCGGGCTCTCTGCTGCCCACATCAACCGGGTGGAACAAGAGAGCTTTCGATGGCCCAGCAGCCTCAGCGCCGAGATGGTGTCGGTGGCTCTGCTCAGACCGGACCGTATGCGCACAACCGATCTGTTTGCATACATCCAGCATCTTGACGCCAACAACCAGACAGCTCAGCGCTATGAAATCGAGTTCTGGCGCAAGGTTTTCTATCCCCTGAGTTGCCTGGTGATGGTCGTGCTCGCCCTGCCCTTCGCCTACCTCCACTTCCGTTCGGGCGCGTTGACCGGGTACGTGTTTGGTGGCGTGATGATCGGCATCAGCTTCTTCCTTCTCAACAACGTATTTGGCTACATTGGCAACCTCAACCAATGGCGCCCCTGGCTGGCTGCGGCTTCACCCGCCCTGATCTACAGCTTCTTTTCTCTGGGTGCATTTGGCTGGCTGGTCCTTCGAAGGTAGTGTTGACATGCTCGGTGTGATTGTTTTTGCTCATGGGTCCAGAGATCCGCAATGGCGACTGCCGGTGGAAGCCGTGGCCACGCAGATCACCTGCAGCGATCCTTCGGTCGCAGTCAGTTGCGCGTATCTGGAACTGTGTGATCCCGACCTTGCCGCTGCCTGTGAAGAGCTGGTGAACAAGGGAGTGAGCCGAATCCATGTGCTGCCTCTGTTCTTCGGCATGGGCAAACACGCCAGGGAAGACCTGCCGACTCTGATGCGCGCCATGGGTGATAGACACCCTTCGGTGCAGTTTGTGCAGTTGGTGACCGCTGGTGAAGACCCTCGCCTGACATCGCTGCTGGCCCGCATTGCACTGGAGCACACGCCATGAACCTGCACCAGTTCCGGTTTGTGCAGGAGGCCGTGCGACGCAACCTGAACCTGACCGAAACGGCCAAGGCACTGCACACGTCGCAGCCTGGGGTGTCCAAGGCCATCATCGAACTGGAAGACGAACTCGGCATCGACATCTTTGCCCGACACGGCAAGCGCATCAAACGCGTCACGGAGCCAGGGGCACAGGTGCTCAAAAGCATCGACATCATCCTGCGCGAGGTCAACAACCTCAAACGTATTGGCGAGCAGTATTCCGCCCAGGACAGCGGCACGCTCTCCATCGCGACCACGCACACCCAGGCGCGCTATGTGTTGCCGGGTCCGGTGGCGCAACTGCGACTGACTTACCCCAAGGTGGGAGTCAGTCTGCATCAGGGTTCGCCTGACCAGGTAGCCAAGATGCTGATGGAAGAGGTGGCTGAAATCGGGGTTGCCACGGAGTCGCTGGCCAACTACCCCGACCTCATCACGCTGCCCTGCTACGAATGGCAGCATGTGCTGGTGCTCCCGTTCGACCACCCACTGCTGGAGCGCGAGCGCATCACGCTGGACGATCTGGCCACCGTGCCGCTGATCACCTACCACCCCAGTTTCACCGGTCGAAGCCGCATCGACCAGGCCTTTGCGCTTCGGCATCTGCAGCCCAACATCGTGCTCGAAGCCATTGATTCGGATGTGATCAAGACCTATGTCAAGCTGGGCATGGGCGTGGGCATCGTCGCGGAAATGGCCATGCAGGGGGAAAACAAGACGACCGATCTGGTGGCCCGGCCTGCCGCGCAATTGTTTGGTCACAACCTGGCGCGCGTGGCCTTCAAGCGAGGCACCTACCTGCGACTTTTCGTCTTGAAGTTTGCCGAGCTGCTGAGCGAGCGACTCTCGCGCGACCAGATCCTCAGAGCAATGAGTGGCACGCCCGATGACTATGAGTTGTGATCCCTCCCGTGGCGCCTTGCTGGCTGCAGGGGCCCGGTAACCCGTTCTGCGTTGCCCCGGATCTCCCACCCTTTCGCGCCGTACATGCCATGACCGAAATGCCATCGATCAACTCTCACACCCCCACCCTCACCTCCCGCTTGCCCAACGTAGGCACGACCATCTTCACCGTCATGTCGGCCCTGGCCAGCGAAACCCAGGCCGTGAACCTGGGGCAGGGCTTCCCGGACTTCGAATGCGATCCCGCTCTGGTCGATGCCGTGACGCGCGCCATGCAGGCCGGCCACAACCAGTACCCGCCCATGCCAGGCGTGCCCGAGCTGCGCCAGGCCATGGCGGCCAAGATGAAGGCACTTTACGGGCTCTCGGTGAATCCGGACACCGAGGTCACCGTGACGGCTGGGGCGACACAAGCCATCCTCACGGCCATCCTGGCGGTGGTTCACCCGGGCGACGAGGTCATCGTGCTCGAACCTTGCTACGACAGTTACGTGCCCAACATTGAACTGGCCGGCGGGGTGGTCGTGCGCGTGCCACTCTCACCGGGCACGTTTCGGCCGGATTTTGACCGCATTGCGGCAGCCATCACCCCGCGAACCCGCGCACTGATCATCAACAGCCCGCACAATCCCAGCGCCACAACCTGGAGCGAGGCCGAGATGCAAGCCTTGCAGGCTTTGCTGGCTCCCACCGATGTATTGCTCATCAGTGACGAGGTCTATGAGCACATGGTGTTCGATGGTCAGCGGCACCAGAGCGCCGCGAGATATCCCGGCCTGGCAGCTCGGGCGTTCGTGATCAGCAGCTTTGGCAAGACCTACCATGTGACCGGCTGGAAGGTCGGTACCGTGGTGGCGCCTGCTTCCATGACAGCAGAATTCCGCAAGGTTCACCAGTTCAACGTCTTCACGGTGAACACACCGGTGCAGCACGCGCTGGCAGCCTACATGGCCGACCCGGCGCCCTATCTGAACCTGCCGGCCTTCTACCAGCGCAAACGAGATCTCTTCCGCAAGGGCTTGGACAGCACACGGTTCAGGCTGCTGCCCAGCGAGGGCACCTATTTCCAATGCGTGAGCATTGCCGATCTGGCGGTTTCCGAGCGCGATCTGCCAGAAGGCGATTTCTGCCAATGGCTGACGCGGGAAATCGGTGTGGCTGCGATTCCGCTGTCAGCTTTCTACGGCAATGGATTTGACCAGAAGGTCGTTCGCTTCTGCTTTGCCAAACGGGACGAGACCTTGTTGAAAGCCTTGGAGCGTCTGAGTCGCCTGTAAGAAGTGAGGGCTCCGCCGCAAGCCTTGTTCAGCAGCGCACAGGGTTGCGGCAATAGCGGTCCAGCTCGCTGACGGTGCTGCGGCTGGCCACGGTCTTGCGGGCATTGGGGCCGACCTCGAGGCTCAGCTTCATGTCGTACTTCTTGAAGAAGTCGTCAAACAGCTCCCCGCCCAGTGTCCCTGTCGCTGTCAGCGAGTCGGTCCTGGCATCGTGCTCCAGCAACACGGCGCAAAGCGGCTGCTCTGCCGGCCCCGCCAGCACCCGGGCGCCGTTGGCGGGATCGTACTGGCTGTGGTCGGCGCAGCAGTGAATCAGATCATTGCCTTTGCTCGGGGTTTGCGGGTTGACGGCCGCCCCCTTGCGGAAGCTGATGAAGCTCAATTCCCTGGTCGGGTAGACCAGTTTGTGGGCACAGATGGCAGAGAATGCCACGATGCTGCGCTCTTCCCCCACCCCGCCGGGCCATTGATAGCGTTCCTTGTCCCGGGTCTGAAGGGCTGTGGGTCGGGCAGGTTTGCCCAGATCCAGCAAAAACACCGGCGTGGCTTCAAACGGGTAGTGAAAAACGTAGTTGATCTGGGGCTTGAGGCTGGCCGCCTTCAGCGGCTGACCCAGTTCATCGACCAGCAGCACCCGATCGTAATTTCTCGCGATGGCATCCTTCGCCCAGACGCTGCTTGTGAGCGCCGCAACCAGAGGGGCCGCGCTCAGGGCGCAAGCCTCGACAAAATCCCGTCTGTCCATGTGTTTGCCTCATCTGTTCCGCATGACAACCCGAATGCCTCATCGCGCTTGCAGTGAACCGCAAGCGGGGGAATGCTGTCAACCGGTGAGGCAATACACCGTCGGCACGCCGGGGCAAAACCGGGCATTGGCAAGAAGCCGACCATGCCCTACGACCGGAGGCGCGGAATTCTTCACGAATAAGGTTTGAATTGCGGGCTTTCAGGCACTCCGCTCGCAGGAATGAATCTGGCCAAACGTATGGTGCGTGACCTGAAGTCAACACCTCGAGTAGTCACTTCATTCCATCGACTTCATTCTGACTGCCATGACCAAACAGATCAGCCAGCCGGACCGGACGCACAGCACGCATTTCGCCGCGTTCAGCCGTTCCGGCACCGCTGGTGTTCGCCGTTCATGGGCTGACCAAGGCCTTGTGGCGATGATGCTCGCGGCTGCCTTGTGGACGCTCAGTCCCATGGCACAGGCTGCCACCACCACGGTGGAAGCAGTGCAGGTGCCTGCCTGGGTGGAAAGACACGGTGACCGGCGCCCTGCCCAACCTGGCCAGTTGCTGCGCGACGGCGACAAGGCACTCACAGCTGCAGGCTCGCGAATGCTGTTGCGCATATCCGATCGCAGCGTGATCAAGCTCGGCGAACAAACAGAGCTGGTTCTGCAGCAGGTGGCGTCGACCCAACCGGTGGCCGCCGGTCCCAAAGAAGTCAAGGCCGCTCTGCGCCTGGTGACGGGGGTGTTCCGCTATGCCACCGACTACACCAGCAAGGCGCTGGGCAACAAGCGTGAGCTCAACCTTGAACTGGCCACCGCCACCGTTGGCATCCGTGGCACGGATTTCTGGAGCATGACCGACGCCGAACACGATGCCGTGTGCATCTTCGAAGGCGCTGTCGAGGTCGTGCGTGCCGGCCAACCGGGTATCGCACTGGAGAAGCCGGGTGCCTTCTGGGTGGTGTTCACCGGGCAGGCCGAACAGCCGGCAGGACAGGCCACACCCGACCAATTGGCCAAGTTCATCGGTCAGGCGGAAATGTCGCCCGGACAGGGCGTGTTGCTGGAGGGCGGCCGGTGGCGGGTGGTTGTCGCCTTGCTGCCTGGCGTGTCGGATGCCGCCACTTTGCGGGAGCGCCTGAGAACGGCCGGCTATCCCGCCGAATTGATCGCCAGAGGCGGACGGCATGAAGTGCGCATCAACCAGTTCGCCACGCGGGAAGACGCACAGACCGTGTTGGCGAGGTTGCAGGCCACTATCGCCGCGGGCGTCACAGGCGGACGCATTGCCCTGGCATCGGAATGACGCTTGAGCGACCAGCGCACCTGACCGGCAAATGAAGGGCGTTGCCCCGCAGGCGTCGGCACGGCACCACGATCACAGGCCAATCTGGGCCCAGCACTTGTCCAGGCGCTTCACACTGACCGGCTGCGGCGTGCGCAATTCCTGGGCAAACAAGCTCACACGCAACTCTTCCAGTAGCCAGCGGAGCTCTTGCAGCCGCGCGTCCTGCACGCCCTTGCGCTCTGCCACGAGGCGCCAGAACCGCTGCTCCTGTGGCCGCAGTTCGGCAAAGCGGGCGGCATCGCGCACCGGGTCGGTACGCAGCTTGTCCAGTCTGAGCTGAATCGCTTTGAGGTACCGCGGGAAGTGCTGCAGTTGCGCATAAGGTGTGCCCAGTAGAAAACGCTTGGGCACCAGGCGCTGTAACTGTCGGGTGATGTCGGCTGCCACATCGGCGGGAGGCCGGCTGTCTTTGAGCTTGCGCGCTGCGGCCGCATATTCGGTGAGGATCAGACCGGCACTGCGGGCGATTTCTGAAGATATCAGCGTCAGCCGCCCACGCCCCTCTTCCACCCGTTTCTTGAACGCGGCTTCGTCCGTGGGCAGCGGCTCTGCCAGGAAGGCCCGGTCCAGCGCGAGTTCGACGATCTGACTCCGCAACTCTTCCAGCGTGCCACCGCCTGCCCCCCCCTCTGACTTGCCGACCTGCATGTACGCCGTGGCCATGCTCATCAAGCCGGGCAGGTTCTTCTCCAGGTACTTCAGCGCGTCACGCGTCTGCAGTGCAAACAGACGGCGCAGGCCTTCGCGGTGACGCGCCATCGCCACCTCGGGTTCGTCGAACACCTCGATGCCCACCGCGTCGCCCAGGTCCATCAACGCGGGGAATCCAATCAATGTCTGTCCGCCCTTGCGGATCTCCATGAGCTCGGGCAGTTCGCCAAAATCCCACGAGGTGTGGCGCTGGGTCGTGCTGATGGCTGGTGCGGCCGGCGCTTCGGTCACGACCCGGCGAGCATGGCTCACACTGGCAGGCGCTGTTTCGGCCCTGGTACCGGACACGGCCGGACGCAGGCTTTCCAGCTTGATGGATGCCAGCGCCTGAAACGCGCCACGCGCCTGACCACCCAGCTCCGCCTTGAGTGCCGCCAGATTGCGGCCCTGTCCAAGCTGCCGGCCGTGTTCGTCCACCACCCGCAGGTGCATGAAGTGGTGGGCGATCAACATGTCCACCTTGATGTCGTTGCGCACGATATCAATTTGCGTTGCTTCGCGCACCAGTTTCAGCAACGCGTCCAGCAGGTTGCCGGCACCGAACACCGCCGGCTCGGTCAGCGCGGCTGCAAAGCGTTCGGCAGTGGCCGGCAAGGGGACCAGTCGTGAGCGGGGGCGCTGGTGCAGCGTCTTGAGCAGCGCCAGCACCTTGTCCTTGAGCATGCCCGGCACCAGCCAGTCGCAGCGATCGTCGCTCACCTGGTTGAGCGCAAAGATCGGCACGGTCACGGACAGGCCATCGCGTGGGTCGCCCGGTTCGTGCAGGTAGGTGCAGGTGCAGTCCACACCACCCAGCCGAAGGGTTTTCGGGAAGGCCTGCGTGGTGATGCCAGCCGCCTCGTGCCGCATGAGTTCCTCGCGCGTCAGCAGCAGGAGCTTGGGGTTGAGCTTGACCGCGGCCTGATACCAGCGCTCGAAGCCCGCACCGTTGCACACGTCTGCCGGCAGTTGCTGGTCGTAGAAGGCGAAGATGAGTTCGTCGTCCACCAACACGTCCTGCCGGCGCGACTTGTGTTCCAGCTCGGCCACCTGCTTCACCAGCTTCTGGTTCGCCGCCAGGAATGGCAGGCGCGTGTCCCATTCGCCAGAAACCAATGCCTCGCGAATAAAGATCTCGCGGGCACCCGCCGGGTCCACCCTGCCATAGTCGGTGCGCCGGTTGTTGTAGATCACCAGGCCGTACAGCGTGGCCCGTTCCAGCGCAGAGACGCGAGCCGCCTTCTTTTCCCAGTGCGGGTCCAGCAGCTGTTTCTTGATCAGGTGGCCACCCACCTGTTCCAGCCAGGCCGGCTCAATGCTCGCAATGCCCCGACCGAACAGGCGGGTGGTCTCCACCAGCTCGGCACAGACGATCCAACGCCCAGGCTTCTTGCTGAGGTTCGCGCCAGGGTGTCGGTAAAACTTGATGCCTCGTGCTCCAAGGTACCAGTCTTCCGATTCGCTCTTCTGACCGATGTTGCCCAGCAGGCCAGCCAGCATGGAAAGATGCAGCTCTTCGTAGCTGGCTGGCGCGGCGTTGATTGGCCACTTGTGCTCGGCCACCACGGTGTGCAACTGCGTGTGGATGTCACGCCACTCGCGCACCCGCCGCACGTTGATGAAGTTCTCCCGCAGCAGGTTTTCGTATTGCCGGTGGCTGAGCTTGTGGTCCTTGCCATGGCCTCCCTTACTGTCCCCGAGCCACTTCCAGAGTTTGAGCGTGCCAGAGAACTCGCTTTTTTCGTCGTCGAACTTGGCGTGTGCCTGGTCGGCCTGGGCCTGCTTGTCCATCGGCCGGTCGCGCACGTCCTGCAAGCTCAGCGCTGATGCAATCACCATCACCTCGTCGAGCGCGCCGCGTTTTTGTGCCTCCAGGATCATGCGGCCGATGCGCGGGTCCAACGGCAGGCGCGAGAGCGTCTGGCCGATGGCCGTGAGCTCGTTGGAATCGTCCACCGCGCCCAGCTCGGACAGCAGTTGGTAGCCGTCCACGATGGCCCGCTTCTGCGGTGCTTCGATGAAGGCAAACTCTTCCACCGCGCCCAGGCGCAGCGCCTTCATGCGCAGGATCACGCCAGCGAGCGAGCTACGCAAAATTTCGGGATCGGTGAACTTTGGTCGGCCGATGAAGCCGGCTTCGTCGTACAAGCGGATACAGATGCCATCGGCCACGCGACCGCAACGTCCGGCGCGCTGATTGGCAGCCGCCTGGCTGATGGGCTCCACCATCAGCTGCTCCACCTTCTGGCGGAAGCTGTAGCGCTTGACACGCGCTGTGCCGGCATCGATCACGTAGCGGATCCCGGGCACGGTGAGCGAGGTCTCGGCCACGTTGGTGGAGAGCACGATGCGCCGCCCACTGTGGTCCTGGAAGATGCGGTCTTGCTCGGCCTGAGAGAGTCGCGCGAACAACGGCAGCACCTCGGCATTGCGCAGCGTGGGGATGTGGCTGAGGTGTTTGCGCAGGTGGTCAGCGGCTTCACGAATTTCCCGCTCACCGGGCAGGAAGACGAGGATGTCGCCCCCCTGTGGGCCCCGCCAGAGCTCGTCCACCGCGTCGGTGATGGCGCTGTTCAGGTCGTGGTCGCGGCTTTCCTCGAATGGGCGCCAGCGCACTTCGACCGGGAAAGTGCGTCCCGACACCTGAATGACTGGCGCAGGGCCTTTTTTTGAAGCGAAGTATTCAGCAAACCGCTGAGCGTCAATGGTCGCCGAAGTCACCACTACCTTCAGGTCGGGCCGGCGAGGCAGCAGCTGGCGGAGGTAGCCCAGCAGGAAGTCGATGTTGAGACTTCGCTCGTGAGCCTCGTCAATGATGATGGTGTCGTAGGCCCGCAGGTCCGGGTCGGTTTGCGTCTCGGCCAGCAAAATGCCGTCGGTCATGAGCTTGACAGACGCGTCCTTGCTCAAGCGGTCCTGAAACCGCACCTTGAAACCCACCACTTCGCCCAGCGGCGTCTTCAACTCCTCGGCGATGCGCTTGGCCACACTTGAGGCAGCGATGCGGCGCGGCTGAGTGTGACCGATCAGCTGGGGCCGCTGGCCCGGCTTCACGTTGAGCTTGCCACGCCCCATCTGCAACGCGATCTTGGGCAACTGTGTGGTCTTGCCCGAGCCGGTTTCGCCGCAGACGATGACGACCTGGTGGTCGCGCATGGCGGCCTCGATTTCCTCTCGGCGCCCGGAGACTGGCAAGGATTCGGGAAATTCGATGTGCAGCGTTGTAGAGGGCAAGGGTCTGACTTCGGTCAAAATCGGGCAGCCCACAATTATCCCTGTACCGGCCCGCCTCTGCCTGCCCTGCCAACGACCACCATGTCCAACGTCTTCAACTTCACCTTTGTGCCCTGGTTCCGGTCGGTTGCGCCCTACATCCACAAGCACCGAAGCAACACGCTGGTGGTGGGCATTGCGGGCGAAGCGATCGCGGCGGGCAAGTTGCAGAACGTGGCGCAGGACCTGGCTTTGATCCAGAGCATGGGGGTGAAGATTGTGCTCGTGCACGGCTTCCGGCCGCAGGTGAACGAGCAGTTGAGAGCCAAGGGCCATGAACCTCGGTACTCCCACGGCATGCGCATCACAGATTCTGTGGCGCTGGATTGCGCCCAGGAGGCTGCCGGTCAGTTGCGCTACGAGATCGAGGCGGCATTCAGCCAGGGTTTGCCCAACACCCCCATGGCCGGCGCCACCGTTCGGGTGATCTCGGGCAACTTCATCTCAGCCCGCCCCGTCGGCCTGATTGACGGCGTCGACTTTCTTCACTCCGGGCTGGTACGCAAGGTGGACACGGAAGGTATTCAGCGCACGCTGGACATGGGCGCTCTGGTGCTGCTCTCGCCTTTTGGCTTCTCCCCCACCGGTGAGGCCTTCAACCTGACCATGGAAGACGTGGCCACTTCGGTGGCTGTTGCGCTGCAGGTGGACAAACTGATGTTCCTGACCGAGGTGCCAGGCATCCGCGTCAACGCCGCCGACCTCGAGAGCGAAATCGACACAGAACTACCTCTGGCCGAGGCCAAGAAGATGATTGGCGCCCTGCCTGCGCCCTCTCAGCCCACCGACCCGGCTTTCTACCTTCAGCATTGCATTCGTGCCTGCGAAGGCGGTGTGGAGCGGAGCCACATCCTGCCCTTCTCGGTCGATGGTGCCCTGCTGCTGGAGATTTACACCCACGACGGCATCGGCACCATGGTGGTCGATGAAAAGCTGGAGAGTGTGCGGGAAGCGACCATTGACGACGTGAGCGGCATCGTTGCGCTGATCGAACCGTTCGAGAAAGACGGCACGCTGGTCAAGCGCGATCGCACCGAGATCGAACGTGACGCTGGCTACTACACCATCATCGAACACGATGGCGTGATCTTCGGCTGCGCAGCGCTGTACCCCTACCCGGAAGAACGAACGGGCGAGATGGCTGCGTTGACCGTGTCACCAGACACGCAAAGCCAGGGCGATGGTGAGCGGCTGCTCAAGCGCATCGAAAGCCGCGCCCGCGCGCAGGGGCTGCAGAGCATCTTCGTGCTGACCACAAGGACCATGCACTGGTTCCTCAAGCGGGGCTTCGTGCAGGTCAATGCCGAATGGCTCCCCGAAGCACGCAAGCGCAAGTACAACTGGGACCGGAAGAGCCAGGTGCTGGTGAAGAAAGTGGGATGACGCTGCGAACGTTCAGACGGCATGTGGCCGAGCAACTTTGGCCCAGGCCTTCGCTACGAAGTCTCACACGCTGCGGCGCTGCATCAGCAAGATGACTGCCATGGCGGTGATCGCTGAAAAGACCAGAAAAGTCCAGTTGGCAATCGACAGCCCCAGAAAAGTCCAGTCGATCTCCGAGCAGTCGCCACTGCCCTTGAAAATCATGGGGATGGCGCGCTTGAGCGGGAACGCCTCGATCATCCCGAAAAAATCCCGGCCACAGCTCAAAATTTCAGGTGGGTTCCACTGCAGCCAGCTTTGTCGCGCCGCCACAAAGGCGCCGAACGCAGCAAAGGCACCCATGAATACCAGTCCGGACGCTAGAACCACGCGCTGGCCCAACAGCGCCGCCAGCCCGGCCACCACAGCGACGAGAATCAGGGCATACCGCTGAACGATGCACATTGGGCAGGGCTCCAGGCCCACGGAGTGCTGCAGATACAGACCGAAGGCAAGCATGGCAACGCTGCCGGTGGCGATCAGGGTCAACCAGAGTCTGGTGTTCGAAAGGTTCAGCATGAGAGGAAGGGACGGGCCGTGGATTGGGGCAATCACTGGATGCCCGCGCGGCAATTGGAACACCATTTGCCAGGCAAGTTTCCCAAAGCGGGCACAATTTGACCTTTCGCAAACAGACACAGCAAGGATTTCGACATGGCCCGTTCCGTCAATTGCATCAAGCTCGGCAAAGAAGCCGAAGGCCTGGACTTTCCTCCCTACCCTGGTGAACTGGGCAAACGCATCTTTGAGAACGTGAGCAAGGAAGCGTGGGCGGCCTGGCTCAAACATCAAACCATGTTGTTGAATGAGAATCGTCTGAACCTGGCCGATGCCCGCGCCCGCCAGTACCTCGCCCGTCAAATGGAAAAGCACTTCTTTGGCGAGGGCGCCGATGCCGCTGTCGGCTACGTGCCCCCATCTGAACCAACCTGAGCGCCATGACGTGATGAGAGCCCGGGCGCCAACCCGGAGCACAGGGCCCCATTGTGCAGTCTGACTCTCCCCGCCATGCGCTGGTGATTGGTGCTGGCCTGGCCGGTGCAGCCGTCTGTTCGGTGCTGGCGAGCAAGGGGTGGCGACTGACCTTGCTGGACGCTGGGAGCGGGCCAGCGCAGGCTGCATCTGCGCTGCCGGTGGGCATGCTAAGCCCACATGTCACGCGGGCGCCCACGCCACTTTCAAGACTGTCCGCACTCGGCGTAGCCGATACCCGTACCGAATTGGAGCGCCTGATTCCACAGGGCCAGGGGTGGCAGGCATGTGAGGTGGACAATCTGAGCCATGATGTGGGTCGGTGGCCTGCGGCGCTGGTGCGGCCGGCAGCGTTGGTCCATGCCTGGCTTGACGAGGCCTCTCGCCTGGCGCAACTGACCGCACACTGGAATCACGAGGTGGCGCAATTGTGGCGGGTCCAGCCAGGCATCGACGCCGAGGGCGGTGGCCCAGCAACACCAACCGCGACCTGGCGGGCGGTTGCAGCGGATGGATCGACCTTGGCCGAGGCTCCCATGGTGGTGGTGTGCGCAGCATTTGGTAGCGCCTCCCTGTTGTCCGGCACAGGCGTCGCACTGCCGACGAACGCGCTGCCGCTGCGCCCTGTCAAGGGACAAATGTCGCTGGCGGAGCTATCTGGGGAAGCCCTCGCCGATTGGCCACAGCGGGACAATGGCGTGTATGTGCCTCAATACGAGGACAGTGGTCTGGCACCCAGGTGGCCCTCACGAATCTGGGCCATGGGCTCAACCTACGTCAGGGGCGACGCCAGCACCGACGTCACAGACGATGGTCACCAGCGCAACGCACAGAGTCTGGAGGCGATGAACCCGCAGGCAGCAGAGCGACTGCGTGAATCCGCGGGCAGCCAAAGACTGTTGGGCTGGGCAGAGGTTCGATGCGCGTCCCTGGACCGCTTGCCCTTGGCGGGAGCCGTTCCCGACAACAGTGCCTTGCTTCAGCTCAAAGGTACCCGGCGGCGGTACCTGCCCAGTCTTGCCGATACGCCCCGTGAGCCAGGTCTTTACATGCTGAGCGCCTTGGGTTCTCGAGGCATCACGCTCGCACATTGGTGCGCCAGGTTGATCGCATCGCAGATTCAGGGCGAATCGTTTGATGCAGACCCGGATCTGGTCGCAGCCGTCGACCCGGCCCGTTTTGCCTGGAGGCAGGCGCGCAGGTCATCCACTTGATGAATCGAATGGCATGAAGGACCTGTCCCGCAATCGGCTCAAAGGCGTTCCATCCATTTCGATAACGCTTCCGACTCAAGCGGGCGCGCCAGCAGTGCAGCAATGCCCAGCCGTTCGGCATTGCGTCGGGTTCGCCTGCGGCTCCACCATCCAGCCAACGGCCCCGCCAGCTCGCTGATCGCCACGGGCAACGCGTCGCTGTTGCGCTTACGAAACAGCGCCATCAATGTCCACGGGTCGATATGCTGGTCGTCCAGATTGAACACGCCAAAGCAGTAAAGGTTGCGCCCAAGGAGATCGATCGTGTCGTTGGTGGTGGTCACCATGTCCACCTCCTCCACGCCCACCAGACTCAAGTTGTGGCGAAGCAGCGATGCCTCCTCGTCGCTCACACCCACCAACAGGGCGCGCTTTGGTGGGCTTCCTGCTGCGTCGGGTTCGTCATGCAGGACCGCTGGGGAAGTGATGTCCAGATCCAGCAAACCCGAATCGGCCTGGTGCACAGCAAAGACGGCATCCAGATCGTGCAGGATGTTCACCCACTGAATGGGCCGCTCCAGCACCCGCCAGGCGTGTTCCGGTGCATCTGGCCCTACCCAGATGAGCCACTGCCCCCGAGGGAGTTGTCTGGCGTGAGAAAGCACGGCCTCGGCCGAACTGCCATCCACCAGCATCACCTGCGGCGGTACCAGCGCAGCATTCGCGTCCCCAGGCGCAGGCGCAATCCAGGGCGCATAGGAAAGACCGCGCTCTTCCGAAAGCCGAAATACCGTGTTGAGTGCGTGGCGCTCGACGTCGCTGAACCCCACCACACCCACCAATACCCTTTGTTTTTGCATGCGTTGATTATTGCGCTGCCCCATACGGCCTGGGCCAGGCGTTGGTCTGCCCTTTCGTATGCCGAGCGCGCGAGCCTTTCATTTCCAGAAGTTATATTGCAATAAGCAAAAAGTCGTTGGGAATCTATGCAACGGTGCCTACAGTCACCGCCATGCCCGATGTTGCGATCATATTTGCATGCTTTGCCGTCGGCCTCATTGCTCGGCCCACGCCTGAGGTAAACACCCATGAACGGCCTGTCCGTAGTTCGCACCCAGGTGCGCAGCCTCATGCAAAGCGGATATGGCTGCGCTCCAACCCGCTGACTACCGATTCCACTTTCCACAACAACGATGTACCAGTATTCCGTATTTGACCGCCAGTTCGTTCAACTGCGCGCCCATCAATACCGCGATCAGCTCCAGCGCTGGCAAGGCGGCTCGCTGCCAGAACTCGAGTTCAAGCCACTGCGCCTTCAGAACGGCTGGTATGTGCAGCGCTTCGCACCCATGCTGCGCGTGGCTGTGCCTTACGGTGAGCTCTCCAGTGCCCAGATTCGTGTACTGGCCAAGATCGCGCGCGACTTTGATCACAAGGAAGCAAACGACACCTCGAACGCCAACGCGGGCCTGTCCGAGGTGCCCACGCTGCCCGACCGCTGCGCCCACTTCACCACGCGCCAGAACGTGCAATACAACTGGATTCCGCTGGCCCGCTCGGCCGACGTGATGGACCTGCTGGCGAGCGTGAACATGCACGGCATCCAGACCAGCGGGAACTGCATCCGCAACATCACCACCGACGCACTGGCAGGCATCGCGGTGGACGAAGTCGCCGACCCGCGCCCGTTTGCGGAAATTATGCGCCAGTGGAGCACACTGCACCCCGAGTTCGCCTTTCTCCCCCGCAAGTTCAAAATTGCCATCACCGGCGCGCGCGAAGACCGGGCGGCCACCGCCTGGCACGACGTGGGCCTTCGCCTGCTGCGCAATGTTGACGGCGACCTGGGCTTCCAGGTGCGCGTAGGTGGCGGCATGGGACGCACCCCTATCATTGGTGCGGTCGTTCGCGAGTTCCTGCCCTGGAACCAGATCCTGAACTACCTCGAAGCCGTGGTGCGCGCCTACAACCGCTTCGGCCGCCGCGACAACATCTACAAGGCCCGCATCAAGATCCTGGTGAAGGCCGAAGGCCAGGCGTTTGTGGACCAGGTGGAAGCCGAATACGCCGACATCCTGGAGAAAGATGGCGCGCCACACACCATCACCCAGGCCGAGCTTGACCGCGTGAACGCCTTCTTTGTGCCACCTGCGCTGCAGTGCGATCGCAAGAGCGCCGACGCCAAGATCGCGCACATCCTGAAGGCGGCGGCAGAAGACGACATGGAGTTCAGCCGCTGGCTGACCCAGAACGTCAAGCCGCACCAGAATCCCGATTTGCGTGCCGTGACGCTGTCTTTCAAACGACTGGGACAGGCCCCGGGCGACGCCACGGCCGAGCAACTGGATCGAGCCGCTGAACTGGTCGACAAGTTCTCCGCAGGTGAAGCCCGCGTCACCCACGAACAGAACCTGCTGTTGCCATGGGTTCGTTGCGACCAGTTGCCCGAACTCTGGCGAGAAGCGCGCCGCCTCGGCCTGGCCAAGCCCAACATCGGCTTGCTGACCGACATGATCGCCTGCCCCGGTGGTGACTTCTGCGACCTCGCCAACGCGCGCTCGCTGCCACTCGCGCAAGCCATCCTGGGCCGCTACACGGACCTCGACGAGCTGCACGACCTGGGCGAAATCGACCTGCACATCAGTGGCTGCATCAACTCTTGCGGCCACCATCACAGCGGCCACATCGGCATCCTGGGCGTCGACAAGGACGGCCAGGAGTGGTACCAGATCACGCTGGGCGGCTCGGACGGCACGCGCCTGTCGGGCGAATCCGTGCCCGGCAAAGTGGTGGGGCCTTCGTTCGCAGCCAGTGAAGTGCCCGACGTGATCGAGGCCCTGCTCGACACCTACCGCGCCACCCGCGCAGACGGCGAAACCTTCATTGGCACGCTTCGCCGAGCCGGCCCTGACGCATTCAAGAGCGCCGCCAACGCGGTGCGCACCCACACCGCACGCGCTGCCGCTTGAGGAGAAACCGAATGACCCAAGCCCTTGAACTCTTCATCGCCAGCCGCTTTTCCGCCGCCGAAGCCGACGACCGCACGCTCACCCTGGCCAACGACGCCGACCCACGAGAGGCCGATCTGAGCGGCATTGACGTGATCGAACTGCAGTTCCCCAAATTCAGCGACGGTCGCGCCTTCAGCCAGGCCTTCCTGCTGCGCCGGCGCCTCGGCTTCGCTGGTCAGATCCGGGCCATCGGCGATGTGTTGATCGATCAGTTGCTGCAGATGCAACGCAGCGGTTTTTCGCAGGCGGTGCTGCGCGAAGACCAGAACCTGGCCCACGGTCAGGCACTGCTGGCCCACTATCCCGCGTTCTACCAAGGCGATGCGGTGCAGACCGCACCCCACTTCGCCCCGGCATCGGGAGCACTTGCATGAACGCTCTGGACCTCTACAACAAGGCCTCGCCCGACTTCGCTGCCAAGGTGGAACGCAGCCTGGCGTTGCTGCGCGAAGTTGCCAGCAGCCACCCCGCGCTGACACAGGCTTCGAGCCTGGGCGCGGAAGACATGGTGGTGACCCATCTGATTCACCTCGCCGGGATCAAGACGGACATTTTTGTCCTGGAAACCGGCAAGCTTCATCCTGAAACGCTGGCACTGGTTGGCAAGATTGAACGGCGCTATGCACGCAGCGTGGCCCTCTACCGGCCAAAGAACGAGGCCGTGGTCAAGTTCGTGCGGCACCACGGTGAAGAGGCCATGTACCAGAGCATCGACCTGCGCAAACAGTGCTGCGACATCCGCAAGCTGGAGCCGCTGACTCGCGCGCTCGCCGGGCATGATGGCTGGATCACCGGCCTGCGCCGCGAACAGTCCAATGCGCGCGCAGAGGTGGGCGAGATTGTTCAGGAACCCGACCGCATCAAGATCAGCCCGCTGGTCGAGTGGACCTGGGGTGACGTGTGGCACTTCATTGGCGCGCACCAGCTCGATTACAACGCCCTGCACGACCAGTTCTTTCCCAGCATCGGTTGCGCACCCTGCACGCGCGCCATCAGTGTCGGCGAGGACTTCCGCGCGGGACGCTGGTGGTGGGAACGGGAAAGCGCCAAGGAATGTGGCCTGCATGCGCTGCCCGTCTCCGATCTCCCAGCATCGACTCTCGAACGGACCCCTTCATGAACGCCCGCACCGAACCCGCCGTCATCCAGTCTGCCTTGGTGCACGACAGCGAGCACCACCTGAGCAACGCCCACCTCGACGCGCTGGAAGAGGAAACCATCTTCATCCTGCGCGAAGTGGCCGCAGCCTTCGAACGCCCTGCCCTGCTTTTCTCTGGCGGCAAGGACTCCCTGGTGATGCTGCGTTGCGCCGAAAAGGCCTTTGGCTCGGGGCGCATTCCCTACCCGCTGCTGATGATCGACACCGGGCACAACTTCCCCGAAGTGACCGACTTCCGCGACCTTCGTGCGAAGGAACTGAGTGCCGAACTGATCGTGCGCAGCGTGGAAGACTCGATGGCGCGCGGCACCGTGCGCCTGTCGCACCCTGGCGAGAGCCGCAATGTGCACCAGTCGGTCACGCTGCTCGAAGCCATCGACGAGTTCCGCTTCGATGCCCTCATTGGTGGCGCTCGACGCGACGAAGAAAAAGCGCGTGCCAAGGAACGCATCTTCAGCCACCGCGACAGCTTTGGCCAGTGGCAGCCCAAGGCCCAGCGACCCGAACTCTGGACCCTGTTCAACACCCGCTTGCAGCCCGGCGAACACTTCCGCGTCTTCCCGATCAGCAACTGGACCGAGCTGGATGTGTGGCAATACATCGCCCGCGAGAACATCGCCCTCCCGTCCATCTACTACACGCACCCGCGCCAGGTGGTGGACCGTCGCGGCCTGCTGGTGCCGGTGACTGAATTGACGCCACCGCTCGACGGTGAAACCGTGCAGGTGCGCGACGTGCGCTTCCGCACTGTGGGAGACATCACGTGCACCTGCCCTGTGGAGAGCAATGCCGCCACAGCAGACGACATCGTGATCGAGACGCTGGCTGCCGAGGTGAGCGAGCGCGGCGCCACCCGCATGGACGACAAGACTTCCGATGCTTCGATGGAAAAGCGCAAGAAAGACGGGTACTTTTGACCACCCCCGCGTCGCGCCTGCGGCGCGCCACCCCCTCAAGGGGGCGGAACCTGCAGCCCGACAAAGCCGGTTCTGCGGTACCCCTGGATTGAGGCACCTCCTGCGGCCCATGCACGTTCTTGAAGAAATTGATATGAACACCACCACCTCCGTTCGGGCTGAGCCTGTCGATGCCCTGCAACCTGACACCAACTCTGCCCTGCGTCTGATCACCTGCGGCAGCGTAGACGATGGAAAAAGTACCCTGATCGGCCGCCTGCTGGTCGACAGCAAGGCCGTTCTGCAAGACCATTTGGCAGGCGTGCAGCGCAAGGGCGAGACCGATCTCGCGCTGCTGACCGACGGACTGTCGGCCGAGCGCGAACAGGGCATCACCATCGACGTGGCCTACCGCTACTTCAGCACTGAAACCCGCAAGTTCATCATTGGCGACGCGCCTGGCCACGAGCAGTACACCCGCAACATGGTGACGGCTGCTTCCAGTGCCGACGCCGCAGTGGTACTGGTCGACGCTACCAAACTTGACTGGCAGGACGCAACGCTCAAGCTGCTTCCCCAAACCCGCCGCCACAGCCTGCTGCTCAAACTCCTGCGGGTACCTTCTGTTGTGTTCGCCATCAACAAGCTGGATGCGGTCGACGACGGCGCGCTGGCCTTTGCCCATGTGAGCGTTGCCCTGCGAAACTTCGCTGCCGAAGCTGGCATGCCCGTCACTGCCATCGTGCCCATCTCGGCACTCAAGGGATGGAACGTGGTCGACGCCCCGGCTGAAATGGCCTGGTGCGGCTACCAGGGACCCACCCTGCTCGACATCCTCGAACATCTTCCTGTCACGGCTGCCGACACGGCATTGCCGTTTGCCTTTGCGGTGCAATGGGTCGAAAAGTTTTCGTCCTCTTCCGATACCAGCCAGGGGCGACGAGTCTTTTGGGGTCGCGTGGCAACCGGTGCTGTTACGCCCGGTCAAAGGGTTCGCGTCATGCCCAACGGCCAGTCGGCGATCGTCTCGCAAGTTCTTGACCATGTTCGCCAACATCATTCCGTGACGGCAGGACACAGCGCCGGCGTGGTGCTGGACCGCGAGGTCGATGTCTCGCGGGGTGACTGGCTGCTTGCGACAGATGACGGTACACCTGAGATCAGCTCGTCACGCGACTTGCAGGTCACAGTGGCCTGGCTTGACGACGAGCCATTGCTTCCAGGGCGTGTCTACTGGGCGCTGCACGGACATCGCTGGGTCAAAGCCAAAGTCAAACGCATCGTTCACCGGCTCGACATCCATACCCTGGCCGAAGAAGATGCGAGCTCACTGGAGCCAAACGACATTGGTCACGTTGAGCTGGCGCTTCAGGAACCCCTGGCCACCATGCCCTTCGAGCGCTCTCGTGCGCTAGGCTCGCTGGTGCTGGTCGACACCGCCTCCCACAAGACCTCAGGGGCAGTGCTGGTGAACTGATCTGCCCTCCGGCCCTTTAACTTATGTCAATGCAAGGGGCATGGCCATGCCCTACTCTTTGGGGAAACCCTAAAATTCAGCGTTTTACCGAATCCGCGCAATCACCATGACCCATGTTGTCACCGAATCCTGCATCCGCTGCAAATACACCGACTGCGTAGATGTCTGCCCCGTGGATTGCTTCCGTGAGGGCCCAAACTTCCTCACCATCGATCCCGACGAGTGCATCGACTGCGCAGTTTGCATTCCGGAATGCCCTGTAAGCGCCATCTACGCGGAAGAAGATTTGCCAAAAGATCAACTGCACATGACGGATCTGAACGCCGAACTCGCCAGGTTGCCAGGATGGAAGAGCATCACCAAGCGCAAAGAGCCCTTGCCCGACGCGGACGACTGGAAAGACAAAACAGGCAAACTGCCTGAACTGCTGCGCTGAACATGGAGCCCCAACTGAACCAGGAAGTGGTGGACACGTTCATCGTTCACGACGGACCGATCGAAACCGACGCAGTGATCGTGGGTGCCGGTCCAGTGGGGCTGTTCCAGGTCTTCGAACTCGGCCTGCTGGAGATCAAGGCGCATGTGATTGACTCACTGGCATACCCCGGTGGTCAGCCAGTGGAGTTGTACCCGGACAAGCCGATCTACGACATCCCAGCGATTCCTGTATGCACGGGACAGGAACTCACCGACGCCCTGCTCAAACAGATCGAACCTTTTGGCGCCACCTTTCACCTCGGGCAGGAGGTCAGCAAGGTCGAACGACAGGACGACGGGCGTTTTCATGTGGAAACGTCCAGAGGCACCCGTTTTCTCACCAAGACCATCTTCATTGCAGCTGGCGTGGGCGCATTCCAACCGCGCACGCTCAAAGTCGACGGCCTGGATCGGTTCGAAGGTACTCAACTGTTTTACCGCGTGAAGAATCCAGCCACCTTCGCAGGCAAGAACCTTGTCATCGTCGGGGGCGGCGACTCCGCCCTCGACTGGTCATTGAACTTTGCAAACGAGGGGCCCAACAAGGCCGAGAGCGTGATCCTGATCCATCGTCGCGACGGCTTCAAGGCGGCACCCGCCAACGTGGCTCGCATGCGTGAACTTTGCGATCAGTATCAGATGCAGTTCATCGTTGGTCAGGTCACCGGCTACGAAGAAAAGAATGGACTGTTGACCGGTCTCAAGGTCACAGGTGCCGATGCGGTCACGCGTGTCGTGCCGCTGGACGTCTTGCTGGTGTTTTTTGGTCTGTCACCCAAGCTGGGACCGATTGCCGAATGGGGTCTCCAGATCGAGCGCAAGCAACTGGTGGTGGATACAGAAAAGTTCTCAACCAATGTACCGGGTATCTTCGCCGTGGGAGACATCAACACCTACCCCGGCAAAAAGAAGCTCATCCTCTCCGGATTCCACGAATGCGCTCTGGCAGCCTTCGGCGCCATGCCCATCGTCTTCCCGGACAAAAAGGTGTTCCTACAGTACACCACCACCAGCCCCAAGCTGCACAAGGTGCTGGGTGTCGAGTCTCCGGTGTTTGACTGATCAAGACATTTGCCTCCAACACCGCGCGACAAAAATTTGCCAAATTCCTCCTGCCTCAAAAATCAGGAAAAAACAGCGCTATAATTTGAGGCTGTTCCCTGATAGCTCAGTTGGTAGAGCGACGGACTGTTAATCCGCAGGTCCCTGGTTCGAGTCCAGGTCGGGGAGCCAAGACAAGCAACACGCAAAAGCCTTCTTCGGAAGGCTTTTCTGTTTTCAGCGTCCAACAATATATGCCGATGGACCGCCAACTCATCTCAGGGATCAGAGCCGCATTCTGGATCAGCTTGTTCGGCGTGGTCGTGCTCTCTTTGCTGCCCACTGAACAATTGCCGGATCAGGTGTCTCTGATCTGGGACAAGGCACAACATGCCGCTGGATTTGCCGGACTCACTGTGTTGGGTTTGATGGGATACCCGGACCGTCTCAAGCGGATTTGCTTCGGCCTCCTCGTGATCGGGGCATTGATTGAACTGGCCCAGCATGCCACCGGATGGCGCCACGGAGACCTTCAGGATCTGTTCGCCGATCTGGTTGGTATTTTGGCTGGCGCAGCTCTCTGGATGCTCGTCAAGCACCTCAAGTCTTAGGCATTGAGTTTGGCCGCATGGTCACTCCTGCAATTTCCCAACCGGCACCAAGGGCTCGCCAGGAAAGTTCACAATAGCCCGAATGACCCAGACAACGCCCCCTGTCCGGCCACTGCCATGGCTAGAGCCGCACCAGGACTTTCCCTCTGTGGAGCTGGCTTGGGGAGAGAACGATCCCGCGCCGGGGTTGTTGGCTGCCGGCGGGGTGCTGGACGTGCCCACGCTGGTGGCGGCCTACAGCCAGGGAATCTTCCCCTGGTACAGCGCGGGGCAACCCATCCTGTGGTGGAGCACACATCCCCGCATGGTGCTGCAAACGGAAAGCTTCCGACTTCACCGATCCTTGCGAAAATCCCTCGTCAAGTTGCTGCACGAACAGCGCTTGACGATACGGATCGATCATGATTTCGACCGGGTCATCCAGGCATGCGCGTACACACCCCGTGGAGGGCAGAGTGGTACCTGGATACTTCCGCCCATGGTGCAGGCCTACATGCGTCTGCACCGCGCCGGGCTGGCTCATTGCGTGGAAACCTGGATCGATGGTGAACTGGCTGGAGGCCTGTATTGCGTCGGGCTGGGGGGCATGGTGTTCGGCGAATCCATGTTCAGCCACCAGACAAACGCTTCCAAGTACGCACTGGCAGCGTTGGTCGCGTTTTGTCGGGCATCAGGCATTGCCATGATCGATTGCCAGCAGGACACCCCGCACCTGGCCTCCCTTGGCGCGCGGCCCGTTGCACGAAGTGACTTTTGCTGCTTCCTGAAAACGGCCATTGCCCTGCCACCTCCAGTCTGGAATTTTCAGCCCGTATACTGGGAACGGCTCATTGAATCCAGGACGATTGAGGACGGTGCGCGCGAGTGACACATCTCAAAGAACTTCCGCTTCAGGCGCTGCAGTTTTACGCGACGGCGCCCTACCCTTGCAGCTACCTGCCAGGCCGCCAGGCCCGATCCCAGGTGGCCACTCCAAGCCACTTGATCCACAACGACGCCTACTCCGACCTTGTCGTGCATGGGTTCCGGCGGAGTGGCATGTTCACCTACAGGCCATATTGCGACGGATGCAGCGCCTGTGTGCCCTTGCGGGTTCCTGTGGCCAGCTTCACGCCCAACCGCACCCAACGACGGTGCATGGCGCGATTTGGACGATTGCAAACCAGGGTGCTCAAGCTGTGTTTTGTGCCTGAGCACTACCAGCTTTACCTGCGCTACCAGAACCATCGACATGCCGGCGGCGGCATGGATCACGACAGCATCGACCAGTTCACCCAGTTCCTGCTGCAAAGCCGGGTGAATTCACGCCTGGTCGAGTTCTACGATCCCGCCACCGAAACACAACCTGCACGGCTGGTCATGGTGTCCATCGTCGATGTGCTCAATGACGGCCTGTCGGCCGTCTACACCTTCTATGAACCAGCCGATCAAGCCAGCTATGGGACCTACAACGTCTTGTGGCAGATTGAACAGGCAAGAGCACTGGATCTTCCGCATGTGTATCTGGGCTACTGGATCGCAGACAGCGGGAAGATGAGCTACAAGTCGAGCTTTCGTCCCTACGAACTTCTGGTGGATGGCCGTTGGTGCGGCACACGGTCGTTGGCCACCACCTCTTCACCCTGAACGTTGGCGGCCAGCCTTCCGGTGACACCGCGCCTCGCAGACAGGTCATGGGCTTTTAATTTCATCTTGTAAAATCATGGCAACCTTTGTGAGACCATGACAAAACGCTCTGATCAGCAGCCCACCACCCCCACCGTCCAGGTCATTGAACGCATGTTCAATTTGCTGGAAGTTCTGGCATCCCGGGAAGATCCGGTTTCCTTGAAGGAAGTCAGCGAAAAGACGGGACTGCATCCGTCCACAGCGCATCGCATCCTGAACGACTTGACCATTGGTCGATTCGTCGATCGGCCTGAAGCGGGTAGCTACCGCCTCGGCATGCGCCTTCTTGAGCTTGGCAATCTGGTCAAAGCCAGACTGAATGTTCGAGATGCCGCGTTGACTCCGATGCGAGAGCTGCACAAGCTGATTCAGCAACCTGTCAATCTCAGCGTTCGTCAGGGCGACGAAATCGTTTATGTGGAACGGGCCTACAGTGAAAGGTCCGGCATGCAAGTGGTTCGCGCCATCGGTGGCAGAGCGCCGTTGCACCTCACTTCCGTGGGCAAACTGTTTCTGGCTGCTGATGAGCCCCTGCGCGTGCGAGCCTACGCCACGCGCACGGGACTGGCTGGGAACACCCGCAACAGTCTCACCCAGCTGGCAAGCCTTGAGCGAGAACTCAATCAGTGCCGCCAGGCAGGTATTGCACGCGACAACGAAGAGCTGGAGATGGGTGTGCGCTGCATGGCCGCCGGCATTTATGACGACCAGTGCAAATTGGTGGCTGGTCTGTCAATTTCCGCGCCTGCTGACCGCATCGACGAGAACTGGGTTTCCAAATTGCGGGCAACGGCATCCGAAATTTCAGCTGCATTGGGTTGCCCCAAGGCCTGACAGGCCGTTGCATTGCGATGTCATGCGCGCGCTCAGCCACTGGCAGCAATTCAAAAAGACTGGTTGCACAACAGCTCGCACTGAGCTCCGCGCCAGGCATTGCTTTCGATGGCAGCGTCAATCAGCCCTGAGGTCTGATGGCGGTTTGCGCGTGGGTCTGAGCCTCGACCCATCGACGCACTCGCTCGGCGTCCTGGTTCCTGCTGAGTGTGCCTGCGGCGTCGAGAAACACCATGATCACCTCCCGGCCTGCCACTCGAGCCTGCATGACGAGGCAGCGCCCGGCTTCAGAGATATAACCCGTTTTCTGCAGACCGATGTTCCATGCCGGGTTGTGGATCAAGCGATTGGAGTTGATGTACTGCAGCGTTCGACGGCCGAAGTCGAGCTGATGACCTGGAGAAGTCGAGAGATCTCGGAGCATGGGCCGTTCGTAGGCGGCTGATACCAGGGTCGCCAAGTCGCGTGCGCTGGACTTGTTTTCGCTCGAAAGACCCGTAGGTTCCACAAAACGCGTGTCGTGCATGCCCAGTTCGCGGGCCTTTGCGTTCATGTCCTGCACGAATTTGTTCATGCCCCCGGGGTAGGTGCGCCCCAGCGCGTTGGCAGCGCGATTTTCGCTGGACATCAGCGAAATGTGCATCATTTCACCGCGGCTCAGTGTGGTACCGACGGCCAGTCGCGACCCGGTACCCTTGTAAGTATCCAGGTCAGCTCGCGTGATCGTGATGGGCGTATCCATGGAAAGGCCCGCTTCGGCTATGAGCAACCCGGTCATGAGCTTCGTTAGCGAAGCGATAGGCAAAACGGCTTCATCGTTCTTGCTGAAGAGGACCTCGTTGGTCTCCTGATCAATCACCAGCGCCACGCTGGAGCTGAGTTCGAGAGGGTCGGAACCATGGCGCAAACCCATTCGCTCTCCGTTCGACAACCGGGCCTGAGTCGCTACCGGTATCACCCTGGCGGAATTTCCGTTGCCCGCATGCGCCACCTTGCTCGCGCCGGTGGTTCTCACAGGCGCATTTCGAATTTGAGCCACCACACGCTTTTGAGGCGCTTTGGCCTGCGCACGTTGAGCGCTTGCGGCCACGGGCTTCTTGGCGACTGGTCGCTTGACTTCCTTGGCTTTAGGGCCAGGCTTCGCAGCGACAGGGCGCTTGCTGGAACTGGCACTGGCCGTGGCGGAAACTGGCACCGCCAGCGCTAAAGAAATGATCAGCGTCGCAAAGCCCGTCAAAGATTTTCGAACACGTTTTGCACAAAGTTTCATCTCTTCACTCCAAGCAGACAATCGGGCTGTCTGGAGTATAGGGCGATCAAAAAAAACTAGCAATATCAAAAACTTGTGAATTGAACCTCAGTGTTCGGTAGAACTGGTGTTAATTTCCGTAGCTGTTTGTAGCATTAGCCCAGAAGCATTCACAAGCCTTTGATTTATCAAGTCTTTTTCATCCTTGTGCAGCCACCCGGACGGCTTTGCTGTGCAACTTGTTCAAGGCGCTGAGATAGGCTTTGGCGGAAGCGACGACGATATCCGGGTCCGCACCGACGCCGTTGACCACGCGCCCTCCGTGCTGTAAGCGCACGGTGACCTCGCCCTGGCTTTCCGTTGAGCCGCTGGTGATGGCATTGACCGAGTACAACAACAGTTCGGCACCGCTCTTGACATGGGTTTCGATTGCTTTGAGCGAGGCGTCCACTGGCCCGTTGCCTTCCGAAGCGCCCTGAAACTCCTTGCCGTCGATGGTGAAGACGACCTGCGCATGAGGACGTTCACCGGTTTCACTCGACTGGGACAGGGAAACCAGCCCGTACTGTTCTTTCTCGGCGGTCACGCTTTCGTCACTGCAAAGCGCAAGGATATCTTCATCGAAAATCTCGCTCTTGCGGTCCGCAAGCTCCTTGAACGCTGCAAAAGCCGTGTTGACCTCGCTTTCGGACGCCATCTCGATACCCAGATCCTGCAGGCGCTGCTTGAATGCATTGCGCCCGCTGAGCTTGCCCAGAACGATCTTGTTGGCACTCCAGCCCACGTCCTCCGCACGCATGATCTCGTAGGTGTCCCGCGCCTTGAGCACGCCATCCTGATGAATGCCGCTGGCATGGGCAAACGCATTCGCGCCCACCACGGCCTTGTTGGGCTGAACCACAAAACCCGTGGTCTGGCTCACCATGCGGCTCGCTGGCACGATCTGTGTGGCATCCACACCCACATCCAGACCGAAGTAGTCGCGCCGCGTGCGCACCGCCATCACGATCTCTTCAAGCGAGCAATTGCCCGCCCGCTCCCCCAGACCATTGATGGTGCACTCCACCTGGCGTGCCCCGCCAATCTTCACGCCTGCAAGCGAATTGGCAACGGCCATGCCCAGATCGTTGTGACAGTGCACCGACCAGATGGCCTTGTCCGAGTTGGGTACGCGCTCACGAAGGGTGCGGATGAAGTCACCGTACAGCTCTGGGATGGCATAGCCCACGGTATCGGGAATGTTCAGTGTCGTGGCACCTTCTTTGATCACCGCCTCGAGCACACGGCACAAAAAGTCCGGGTCGCTGCGGTAGCCATCTTCGGGACTGAACTCGATATCTCCACACAGATTTCGTGCAAAACGCACCGACTGTATCGCCTGCTCAAGCACCTGCTCCGGGGTCATGCGGAGCTTCTTTTCCATGTGCAGCGCACTGGTGGCGATGAAGGTGTGAATGCGCGCGCTGGCGGCCCCTTTCAACGCATCGGCCGCGCGTGAAATGTCGCGGTCGTTGGCGCGGGCCAACGAGCAGATCGTGGAGTCCTTGATCGTGTTGGCAATGGCCTGCACGCATTCAAAGTCACCGTTTGAACTGGCGGCGAAGCCCGCTTCGATCACGTCCACTTTCAAGCGCTCCAACTGTCGCGCAATGCGCAGTTTTTCATCCTTCGTCATGGAAGCGCCGGGCGATTGTTCACCGTCACGCAAGGTGGTGTCAAAAATGATCAGTTTGTCGGCCATCGTTTTCTCCGGTATTTGGAAGAGTGTTTGTAGGTGGTAGTGCCAAACGGGGCAGTTGTCAGCTTGAGACCAGAAAATCGGAACAGCGGTTCATGCACCAGGGTGAGCAGATCGATGGGCACGCACCGGCACATGCTTCTCCCCGTTCAACAGCAGCAGGCAGCCGGACATGGAATGGGAGGCGGCTGGAAAGCCTGGGTATGGACTGGCTGACTGGTAAAACATGATTTGCTCTCAATGGTAAAACCCCCACAGCCCCAACGCAAAACGGCCCGCTGCGGGTGCAAACGGGCCGTTTGGATTGGTAGTGCTTTCGCGCTGTCAACTCTGCCCGTGAAGGACATCCAGTAGTAGGGACAGGGTGCGAAAGGACATTCAGGAAATGTAGCACAAACGACGACTTGGCAAGTCAGTCATGCAAGCCGCGTTCGTCCGGTTCGTCAGTGGACGTACTGATCACGCTGGTTTGTTTGCCTTTTGCCTTGCGCCACACGTATACCGCATAGCCTGAAAGGCCGTACAGGACGAACAGACCGAACAACACCGTTGGCGGATGAATGTTGATCGCTGCGATGCCGAGCGCCACCAGCACAATGGCTGCAAACGGCACGCTGCGCTTCAGGCTCAGGTCCTTGAAACTGTAAAACGGCACGTTGGTCACCATGGTCAGCCCGGCATAGAGCGTCAGTGCGAACATGGCCCATGCGAGATCGGCACGCGGTACCGCCAGTTCGGTCATCAACCAGATGAATCCTGCGACCAACGCCGCAGCGGCAGGCGACGGAAGCCCTTGGAAGTACCGCTTGTCCACAACCCCGGTATTCACGTTGAATCTTGCCAGGCGAAGTGCTGCACAGGCGCAATAGACAAACGCCGCAATCCAGCCCCAACGGCCCAGGTCACGCAACGTCCATTCGTATGCAATCAGGGCGGGGGCTGCGCCAAAAGAGACCATGTCCGACAACGAGTCCATCTGCTCGCCAAATGCACTCTGGGTGTTTGTCATGCGCGCAACCCGCCCATCCATGCTGTCCAGAAACATGGCGGCAAAGATGCCCACGGTGGCGAGATCGAAGCGGCCGTTCATGGCCATCACCACGGCATAGAAGCCTCCGAAGAGCGCTGCAAGCGTGATCATGTTGGGCAACATGTAGATGCCCTTGCGCCTTGGAACGTCCGAAGCGGGCGGGATCAAAGGTTCGGTTCCGTCGTGCATGAATTTCTCTGTGGCGGTTCAGTGGCCCACAATGGGCGCCTGCCATGGGCCGCAAAACACCAAAGGTCCAGTGTAAGCCAGTGACCGGCCCCAAAAAACCGAAGGCCACCGAAGTGGCCCTGGGCTGACTCTCAATCTGGTGACCCAAGTGGGGTCACCGAGGCATCAGTTGCGGGTCTGGTCCACCAGCTTGTTCTTGGCAATCCAGGGCATCATCGCGCGCAGTTGCGCGCCCACCACCTCGATCTGGTGGTCCGCGGTGTTGCGGCGGCGTGCGGTCATGCTCGGGTAGTTCAAGCGACCTTCCTGAATGAACATCTTGGCGTAATCGCCGTTCTGGATGCGCTTGAGTGCGTTGCGCATGGCCTTGCGGGACTCTTCATTGATCACCTCGGGTCCGGTCACGTACTCGCCATACTCCGCGTTGTTGGAGATCGAGTAGTTCATGTTGGCGATGCCGCCTTCATAGATCAGATCGACGATCAGCTTGAGTTCGTGCAGACACTCGAAGTAGGCCATCTCGGGCGCGTAACCGGCTTCCACGAGCGTCTCGTAGCCCATCTTAATCAACTCAACCGCACCACCGCACAGCACGGCCTGTTCGCCGAACAGGTCGGTCTCGGTTTCTTCCTTGAAGTTGGTCTCGATGATGCCAGCCTTGCCACCGCCGTTGGCCATGGCGTACGACAGCGCCAGATCACGTGCCTTGCCGCTCTTGTCCTGATGAATGGCCACCAGGTGGGGGACACCGCCGCCCTGCGTATAGGTGTTGCGCACGGTGTGACCCGGCGCCTTGGGAGCGACCATCCACACGTCGAGGTCAGCGCGGGGCACGACCTGGTTGTAATGCACGTTGAAGCCGTGGGCAAAGGCCAGCGAAGCACCTTGCTTGATGTTGGGGGCGACATTGTTGTTGTACACCTCGGCGATCATTTCGTCGGGCAACAGGATCATGACGACGTCGGCGGCCTTGACGGCTTCATCGACTTCCATCACGGTCAAGCCGGCTTTGCCGACCTTGTCCCATGACGCGCCACCCTTGCGCAGACCCACCACCACTTTGACACCGCTGTCGTTGAGGTTCTGCGCATGGGCGTGGCCTTGGCTGCCATAGCCAATGATGGCCACCGTCTTGCCCTTGATCAGGCTCAGGTCACAGTCCTTGTCGTAGAAAACTTTCATGTTCTTGCTCCAGTGAAATCCAGTTGGTGAATGTAATGCCGTTCTTCGCGAGCCTGTCGAAGGGCTCTCGGGTGTCTTGTTCCGCCAGGAAACGGATCAAGGCTTCGACAGGCCCGGCCAGAACGGACAAATGGCCGAGCCCTGAAAAAATCAAACGCGCAAAATGCGTTCCCCTCGGCCGATGCCGCTGGCACCAGAACGCACGGTTTCAAGAATGGCGCCCCGGTCGATCGCCTCCAGGAAGGCGTCGTTCTTGCTCTGGTCACCCGTGAGTTCGATGGTGTAGCTCTTTTCCGTGACGTCGATGATGCGGCCACGAAAGATGTCGGCCATGCGCTTCATTTCTTCGCGCTCCTTGCCAACGGCCCGCACCTTGACGAGCATGAGTTCGCGCTCGGTGTAGGCGCCTTCCGTCAGGTCCACGACCTTGACCACCTCAATCAAGCGGTTGAGGTGTTTGGTGATCTGTTCGATCACGTCATCCGACCCGGTGGTCTGGATGGTCATGCGCGACAAGGAGGCATCCTCGGTGGGCGCCACGGTCAGCGACTCGATGTTATATCCCCGGGCGGAGAACAAGCCCACCACGCGCGAAAGAGCACCTGGCTCGTTTTCGAGCAGCACGGCAATGATGTGTTTCATGAAAGGATTCCTCTTTTCTGAGCCCTCCCCTGCGCACGGTAATGCGCAGGCTTGGCTGCAAATAGATTCTTCAGGGATGGATGGGAGCGAAGCGGTGTGCAGGGGTGAGCGTGCGCAAAGCGCCGTTCACCCGATGTACCCACGCTTCAGAGATCTTCAGACCCCAGCAGCATTTCCGTGATGCCCTTGCCGGCCTTCACCATCGGGAACACGTTTTCGGTCGGGTCGGTGCGGAAATCCATGAAAACCGTGCGGTCCTTGAGCTTGCGCGCCTCGCGCAAGGCAGGTTCGACGTCTTGTGGACGTTCGATCAGCATGCCCACGTGACCATAAGCTTCAGCCAGCTTCACGAAATTCGGCAGTGCATCCATGTAGCTGTGGCTATAACGACCCTCATAGTCGATTTCCTGCCACTGCCGCACCATGCCAAGGTAGCGGTTGTTGAGCGACACAATCTTGATGGGCGTGTTGTACTGGAGACAGGTGGAGAGTTCCTGAATGCACATCTGCACCGAACCTTCACCCGTGACGCAGTACACCTCGCTGTCAGGTTTGGCCATCTTGATGCCCATGGCATAGGGGATGCCCACGCCCATGGTGCCCAGCCCACCCGAATTGATCCAGCGCCGTGGCTGATCGAAACGGTAGTACTGTGCCGCCCACATCTGATGTTGACCCACGTCCGACGTGATGTAGGTGTCGGCGTCCTTGGTCATGTTCCACAGCGTTTCCACCACGTACTGAGGCTTGATCACGTCCTTGTTGCCCCGGTCGTATTTCAGGCAGTCGCGTGAACGCCAGGCCTCGATGGTCTCCCACCACAATGCCAGCGACTTTTCATCAGCGCGCAGGGTGCTCTCGCGCACCATGTTGATCAGTTCGACCAGCACATCCTTCACGTCTCCCACGATGGGCACATCGACCTTGACACGCTTGGAAATGCTCGAGGGATCGATGTCGATGTGGATGATCTTGCGTTCGTTCTGTGCAAAGTGCTTGGGGTTGCCGATCACGCGATCGTCAAACCGGGCGCCCACGGCCAGCAGCACGTCACAGTTCTGCATGGCGTTGTTGGCTTCAATAGTGCCATGCATGCCCAGCATGCCCAGGAACTTGCGGTCGGATGCCGGGTAGGCGCCCAGCCCCATCAGGGTGTTGGTGACCGGATAGCCCAGCAGATCCACCAGCGTGCGCAATTCCTGAACGGCATTGCCCAGCAGCACACCGCCACCGGTATAGATGTAGGGTCGCTTGGCCGACAACAAGAGCTGCAGGGCTTTGCGAATCTGACCGCCATGACCCTTGCGCACCGGGTTGTAGGAGCGCATTTCCACCGACTCGGGGTAGCCGGTGTAGGCGGTCTTGTTGAAGGACACGTCTTTGGGCACATCGACCACGACCGGGCCAGGTCGGCCGGTGCGAGCAATGTGGAAGGCCTTCTTCATGATGACGGCCATGTCGCGCACGTCTTTCACCAGGAAATTGTGCTTGACGATGGGCCGCGTTATGCCGACGGTGTCGCATTCCTGGAAGGCGTCCAGGCCAATGGCGGCGGTGGGGACCTGCCCGCTGATGATCACCATGGGAATGCTGTCCATGTACGCGGTGGCAATGCCGGTCACCGCGTTGGTCAGGCCAGGGCCTGATGTGACCAGGGCCACACCCACTTCGCCTGTTGCACGGGCAAATCCATCTGCAGCGTGCACGGCGGCTTGTTCGTGCCGCACCAATACATGCTGGATGGTGTCCTGCTTGTAGAACGCGTCGTAGATGTGGAGCACCGCGCCACCGGGGTAGCCCCAGACGTAATTCACACCTTCGGCCTGTAGGGCCTTGACGAGAATTTCAGCGCCGCGGAGATCTTGGGGAGACGTGCCGGACACAGCGGCAGCGGAGGCCAGTTCGGCCTTGTTGATTTCCATGATGAACCTTTCGAGAATTTCTCTAACGAAAAACCTTGGGTGCCTCTAGACCGACTCTTGTGAAGCGGTGTCGAGACTTGAGGCCAATGGCCATGGGCAGACACATACTCTGCCGGACCTTGACCCGTTTGCCTTGTTTTGAATTGCAGCCTTCTATTATCGCACTGCAACAAGCTCATTCAAGTCCCGCGATACGCCAGCACACAGAAAAAGGGACCAGCGAGGCCGCGATGCGACAATCGCAGCCTCCCAGACCCAGCCTCGAGACTTCGGCCCTGCATGGGCCCAGACATGACAGAAACGCCAGCCTCCCCCCTGCCCGCTCAGGTGCTGACAGCGCCTTCCCTGACCCGCCGCATGGCCTGCTGGCTGTATGAAGGCACACTTTTGTTCGGGGTGTTGTTTGGAACCGGGTTGTTCTTTTTCGGCCTCTTGTTTGCCGCTGGCCACCTCGTGCCCTCGCTCATTCCTGTGCGCGATGCATTCAACAACCGGTACTCACTGCAGGCTTATGTGTTTCTTCTGCTGGCGCTCTATTTCACATGGTTCTGGGTCAAAGGCCAGACCCTGGCCATGAAGACCTGGCACATCCGCGTGGTGGACCGATGGGGGCACGCCCTCACCCGGCCCAAGGCCTTGCTGCGCTACCTGTGGTCGTGGATATGGTTTCTGCCGCCCCTGGCTGCTGGTGGCTACTTTCATTTGTCAGGAGGCGAACTGACGGTGATCCTGATCGGCTGGATAGCGATCTGGGCATTGCTGGCGCGATTTCATCCGCAGCGCCAGTTTCTGCACGACGCACTGGCCGGCACGCGCCTGGTACACCACAAGCCCGCCGAGCCAGCCAAAGGTCGCAAGTTCTGGCACCTCTGAAATTCTTGACCACCAACTTATGACGACGCACGAACCGGCAAACGCCCAGAAGCAGCGCACAGGGCTGCGCCGCATGTGGCATGCGCTGGGCTACTCCCTGGCCGGACTGCGTGCCGGCTGGGGCGAGACCGCGTTTCGCCAGGAGGCGCTGGCGTCCCTCGTGATGCTGCCTCTGGCATTCTGGCTCGGCCAGAGCTGGGTCGAAGTGGGGTTGCTGGCGGGCGCGGTGATTTTGGTGATGGTGGTGGAACTGCTCAACACGGGTATTGAAACCGCCATCGACCGCATCGGCCCAGAGTGGCATGACCTTTCAAAGCGCGCCAAGGACATGGGCAGCGCTGCCGTACTGTTGAGCCTCCTGCTGTGTGCAGGCGTCTGGGCGGCCGCTGTCTGGCATCGTTTCTGAAGAAAGCACTGAGCTGTGGAAGCACCCTTTTCCCTCTGCGTCTATTGTGGTTCGCGAGCCGGTGCCCGCCCGGAGTTCACCGACGTGGCGCGCACCGTGGGCCAGTGGATTGGTCAGCGCGGCGGCCAGTTGGTGTACGGCGGTGGGCGCAACGGACTGATGGGCACCGTGGCGCAAGCGACTCTGGATGCGGGCGGCACAGTGGTGGGTGTGATTCCCAAAGCACTGGTGGAGAGGGAATGGGCCAATCAGGGCTGCACCGAACTGCATGTGGTGAATACCATGCACGAACGCAAGCGCCTGATGGCCGAACGCTGTGACGCCTTCCTGGCCCTGCCCGGTGGCATCGGAACGTTTGAAGAATTTTTTGAGGCCTGGACCTGGCGACAGCTGGGCTATCACGACAAACCGGTGGGTTTGCTCAATACCAACGGCTACTACGACGGGTTGATGACCTTCCTGCGCAGCACCGTGCAACAGGAATTCATGGGCGGATGGCAGATGGACCTGATCCGGGTAGATTCTGAAGCCGATCGCCTATTGCCGGAACTGATTCAGGCCGCAGGGTCTTCCCCCGAGCCCCGCCTGGAAGAAATCTAGACTGCAACCGGGCACGCCAGCAGGGTGCTTCTTTTTCACACCGCAGTTTCGTCTTCTTCCCCGGTCCGGATGCGAACGACGCGCTCGACGGAAGTGACGAAAATCTTGCCATCACCGATCTTGCCGGTCCGCGCAGCGCGAACAACGGCGTCGACGCAACGCTCCACATCGTCGGTCTTCACCACGACCTCCACCTTGACCTTGGGCAGAAAGTCCACCACGTACTCGGCACCCCGATACAGTTCGGTGTGGCCTTTCTGACGACCGAAGCCTTTGACTTCCGTCACGGTCAGACCTGTGACGCCTTGTTCTGCCAAGGCTTCGCGCACCTCTTCAAGTTTGAAGGGTTTGATGACGGCGGTGATCTGCTTCATGAGGCGCTCTCCGGGATGCGTAACAAATAGATGACGAAAACTTTAACACGCATCCCTCATCCGCACGTCAAGCCAGGACGTGTCCGAAGACTGGTTTCACCCAGGCCGGCGAACGGTCCGGTGTGCTGAAATCCACGCTCAACTCTCCTCTGGCACCATGCACCCTACCCCGCTTCCCCACCACGTCCCGATCGCCGTTTCATACCGAGGAGGGCATCCAGAAAATATCCACCACGGTTCGGTCGCCGTGGTTGACCCCCATGGGCGCCTGCTCGCCAGCGCCGGAGATGTGACGTCACCTCTCTTCACGCGCTCTTGCCTCAAGCCTTTCCAGGCGCTGCCGCTGATTGCGCAGTGGGCAGAGCGATACGCATTGGGGGAGGCCGACGTGGCGCTGCTCTGCGCAAGCCACAACGGCGAACCCATGCACGTGGAGCGTGTCGCGGCGCTGCTGTCCAGATTCGGCGCCGCCGAGAGCGATCTCGCCTGCGGTACCCATACCCCCTACTTTTTCGGCGCAACCGGCCAGCCGCCGGCGGCGGGCGCGCGCTACACGGCGGTTCATCACAATTGCTCCGGCAAACACAGTGGCATGTTGATGCTGGCCCACGCACTGGATGCACCCCTGGCAGGCTACCTGGGCGTGCATCATCCGGTCCAACAACAGATCGCGCAAAGCGTGAGCCATTTTTCAGGTATGCCTGCGCACAAGCTGATCAGGGGCACGGACGGCTGCAGTGCACCGAACTACGCCATTCCACTCGAAGCACTGGCGCGCGCGTTTGCCAGGCTGACCCTGACCGGGCAAGACCCCATATACGGCGACGCGCCTCAGCGCATCGCCAGAGCCATGAGCAGGCACCCCGAATGGGTCAGCGGACAAGGGCGCAACGATCTGACGCTGATGAAGGCGGGACGTGGCGACTGGGTGAGCAAGGTCGGCGCTGATGGCGTGCAGGTGCTGGCCAGCTTCAGTCGCGGTGTGGCCATTGCCGCGAAGTGCAGCGACGTCATGCTCACGCCATTGATGGTCGCCTTTGTCGCGGTACTGGAGCAGCTGGGTTGGCTGGATGATGAGAGTCGAGAGGCACTGTCCTCACTGACGCCTCCACCGCTGAAAAACTCGGCGGGTGTGCAGGTGGGCGAAATGCGCCCAGCGGTCACGCTGCGTTTCGCAAGCTGAGGTGACGCAGGCCATCTGAGTCTGAGCGCAGCGAAGGTCTGTCACCCATCTCAGGCTGACTTCATGCCCGGTACTTGCTCGTGATGGGGTAGCGCCAGTCTTTGCCAAAACTCCGGTGCGTGACCCGGATACCGACCGGCGCCTGCCGGCGCTTGTATTCATTGATGCGGATCAGCCTGACCACCTTGTGCACGTCGGCTTCCTCGTAACCCCTGGCCACGATTTCGGCAGGGCTTCGGTCGTTCTCCATGTAGAGTTCGATGATGGCGTCGAGCACGGCATAGTCAGGCAGGCTGTCCTGATCCTTCTGGTCAGGCCGCAGCTCAGCACTGGGCGGACGCGTGATGATGCGTTCGGGGATCGGGTTGGCGCCGGTGCCATAGGGGTCGTGGGCGTTTCGCCAACGGGCCAGTTTGAACACCATGGTCTTGGCCACGTCCTTGATCACCGCAAAGCCACCCGCCATGTCGCCATACAGCGTGCAATAGCCCGTGGCCATTTCACTCTTGTTGCCCGTGGTCAGCACGATGCTGCCGAATTTGTTGGACAGCGCCATGAGCAGCGTGCCGCGGATGCGTGCCTGCAGGTTTTCCTCGGTCGTGTCCTCGGGCAAGCCGGCGAATTCGCTGGCGAGACTGGCCTTGAAGGCTTCGAACTGCGGCGCAATCGAGATCTCGTCGTAGCGCACGCTCAGACGCGCGGCCATGTCGCGCGCATCCAACCAGGAAATGTCGGCGGTGTACGGCGAAGGCATCATCACCGTGCGCACCCGATCCTTGCCTAGCGCATCCACGGCAATGGCCAACACCAGCGCCGAGTCGATGCCACCCGACAAGCCCAGCAACGCACCCGGAAAGCCGTTCTTCCCGAGGTAGTCCCGCACCCCCAGCACCAGCGCATGCCAAAGATCCGCCTCCTGGCTATGGTCCCGGTCGGTGGAAGACGCGATGTCCCAGCCGAAGGGCTGTCGGGTGAATCTGCAGTCGAAT
Source organism: Hydrogenophaga sp. (assembly GCF_030651625.1). Taxonomy (GTDB): domain Bacteria; phylum Pseudomonadota; class Gammaproteobacteria; order Burkholderiales; family Burkholderiaceae_C; genus Hydrogenophaga. Next base: position 84,301 of record NZ_JAUSCF010000022.1, read on the forward strand.
AAAGCTTCTTCAAAGCTCGCGGCGCGCCCTGCCAGCGAGCCGTCTGCCGACAACACAAAGCTTCGCCCTTCAAACACGATTTCGTCCTGCCCACCCACCAGGTGGGCGTAGACCAGCGGCAACCCGGTGGCCAACACGCGCTGGCGCATGGTGGCCTCTCGCTCGCCGCCTTTGCCAGTGTGAAAAGGCGATGCGTTGATCACCGCCAGAATTTCGGCACCCGCGCGCAGGGCATCGGCGGCGGGCTCTTCAAACCAGGCGTCCTCGCAAATGAGCAGGCCGACCCGCACGGCATCGCCCTCTTCCGTCGCCACATCGAACACACAGGTTTCAACGCCTGGCGCAAAGTAGCGGCGTTCATCGAACACCTGGTAGTTCGGCAGCATGCGTTTCGCATATGTGGCTTTCACCTGCCCTTCAAGCAACACACTGGCTGCGTTGTGGAGCTGGGCCACCGAGCTGCTGCGGTCCCGGACTCCAATACCAACATCGTCGGCGATCCGGGTCGGGTGCCCCACCACCAGATGCAAACCGTGAAGACCTGCGGTCGCGCTGACTATGGCTTTCAGGGCATCATCACAGGCGTCGATGAACGCGGGCCGCAAGAACAGGTCCTCTGCGGCGTACCCGCAAGTGGCCAGTTCAGGGGTGAGCAACAGGCGCACTCCCTTGGCGTGGGCCTCATGTGCCGCCTCGATGATTTTTTGGGCATTGCCCGCCATGTCGCCCACCACGTAGTTGAGCTGGGCCACACAAATTGAGAGTGTCATGCAGTCAAGAAATGAAACAGCATCGGCCGCTGAAACAGGAAGAATGGCGGGGCGATTTCAGCTGGCGCCAAGGCATGGCATTCCGGGGTTTCCAGGAGCCTGCAATTGACGCGTTCGAATTATGTCACCCGGGTCTTTTCCTCGCCGATGGAGGTGCCGTCGGGAAGCTGGAATGAGCTGCTGAAACACGAAGCGGACCCCAGCCCCTTCATGAAGCACGAGTACCTGGCGGCGCTGCACCTCAGTGGTAGCGCAGGGCCAGACGCCGGGTGGCAAGCCCAGTTCATGACGCTTTGGCAGGGTGAACGCCTCTGCGCTGCCTGCGCCATGTATTTGAAGAACCACTCATATGGCGAGTACGTGTTCGACTGGGCCTGGGCCAACGCCTACGACCAGCACGGCCTGGCCTACTACCCCAAGGCCTTGGTGGCAGTGCCCTTCACCCCGGTGCCCGGGGCACGCTTGCTGGCCGTCGATGCCCATGCCCGGTCGGCTTTGGTGCAGGCTCTGGTGGAGCACGCCAGCCGGGAAAACCTATCTTCGCTTCACCTGCTTTTCCTGCAAGCCGAAGACGCCAGCGTTTGCAAGGCCAATGGCTTGATGCTGCGCCACACCGTGCAGTTTCATTGGCAGAACGCTGGAACTGGCTTGGAAAGCCTATCGACTGACGAATCGGATGCGCACGACGTCAAGGCGGCGCCCCATGCAGAGCATGCTTTCATCGCAGGATCTTGTCGGTATGCCAGTTTCGGGCATTTCCTAGACAGCCTGCAACAGGAGAAGCGCAAGAAGATCCGCCAGGAACGCAGAAAGGTTGCTGAAGCGGGTGTGAGCTTTCGCTGGAGCCTGGGTCGCGACATTGAAAAGGCTGACTGGCATTTTTTCTACCGCTGCTACGAACGCACCTACCTGGAACATGGCAACGCGCCCTACTTGAATCGCGATTTTTTCGATCGCATGTCGCAGACCATGTCGGAAAACTGGTTGCTGTTTGTGGCTGAACAGGCGGGGCAACCAATCGCCTGCAGCCTCATCGCCATCGATCCGGTCCTGGGCGTGGCCTATGGTCGTTACTGGGGCGCACTGGCCCGGGTGGATTGCCTGCATTTTGAAGCCTGCTATTACCAGCCAATCGCCTGGTGCATCGAGCACGGCTACATCCGGTTTGAGGGTGGCGCACAAGGCGAACACAAAATGGCCAGAGCGCTGCTGCCCGTCAAAACCACCAGCGCCCATTGGCTGGCACACCCCTCCTTCGCCGATGCGGTGGAGCGGTTTCTGGCGCGTGAAGGGGAAGGTGTGGATCAGTATGTGCGCCACCTGGAGGCACGCAGCCCGGTCAAGCGCGCGTCCCTGGCGCCCAGGCAAATGCCAGGTAGCGGGTCGCAAAATGGTTGAGCGTCTGGTTTCAACTGAGCGGCAACGAGCCTCGCTGGCTCGCTACACTAGCGCCAGATGAACGAATCGGATGCCTTCTTCACCCAAACCATCGTGGGTGCACCATTTTCCGTGGTGCTCGGTCGGCGCCTCGGCCCAAAAGAAATGGCTGCGGCGGGCCTCGAAGTCAATCTGAAAACAGGCACGTACGGGCTCAGCGAAACCTGGCAAGACTGGCTCGTGCTGGACCACACCACAGACAAACCCGGCCGGACCCGGCGGTTGCCTGGCAAGGGCCGTCTCTGGATGGAGCGGCATGCTCTGTGGCTGGCCTGGTTTGGCTTGCTTTCCCTGCTGGCTTCCGGTGCTTTCTGGGCATTGCAGTCATGGCTCTGAAGACACCCCAAGACACCCTCACCCTCGATCCGGTGGCCATGAATGTGGTCAACCGGGTGGCCGCTGGCAGCCAACTGGGTGGAGAGCTTCGCTTCGATGGCGGTCTGCTGGTGCAAGGCGATTTGTCCGGGCTCCTGCACGTCAATGGCAATCTCATCGTCTGGACCGGCGGGGTCGTCAGGGGCCGCATCCGTGTCACCGGCGATCTGTACCTCTTTGGTCGCCTGGGCTCGCCAGACGCAGGCCCCAACGCCACCACGCTGGAATGCCAAGGCATGGCCTACGTGGCGAACTCGGGCATCTCCACGGGCACATTGATGGCCCGCCGCCTGCAGCTTTACGAGGGTGCCGACTTGCAAGGACCGTTCAAGACGCTCAAACTGGGTGACAAACTGCCCGTGCTGCACGACGTTCACACAGGCAAGAGCTGATGAAATCCCAACGCTACCTGCACCCCGACCGCCACCTTGAACAGGACCAGGAAGACCCCGACATGAACGACCAGTTTACGCAGAACAACCCGTCCGACCAGAACGATCGACACACTGGCGATGAGGGCTACCAGCCAGACCAACAGGACCCTCAGGACCAACCGGCCACCCAGATGGAAGTGGATGTGGGCAATGCCATGCCACCTTCGCAACCCTCGAATCTGCCGCTGCTCCAGCCGGAGCCACAAACCCTGCCCATGCTGGATGCACAGGAAGCAGGCGCAGCTCGCAGCATGGTGGCAGAAGGCATGCGGTTTGTCGGCAATGCAGAGCTCCGCGGGCCGTGCAGCATTGGCGGGCACATTGAAGGCAACATCAAGCAAGCGCCGAATGTGCAGGTGGCTGTGGTGGTGACCGAGTCTGGGCGTGTCAAGGGCGACATCACCGCGCACAAGATTTCAGTCATGGGTCACACGGACGGCATTCTCGATTCGGGCCAGGGTGAGGTGTCGCTGCACGACACGGCCAGTGTGCATGGGCTGGTGCGCTATGGCCGCATCCAGGTCAATGGCGCTGACCTCAACGCCACGCTGGAGCGGGCCACACCTTCGGCACCGCAGAACTGACTGGTCTGATCAGATTCCATGCCGTGGACAAGCGCCGTCCAGACCGTCGAGATGACGGAAAACGCACCCCTGCCAGATTCCGAGCGGATCCGTCGCGAAGCCTTGCAACGAAGCTGGCAGCGCGACAAGAAAGTGAGCGCCCGGCGGTTGAAGATTCGATGGGCAGTCTGGGCGCTTTGCCGGTACGGGTTGCCGCTGCTTTTTGTCCTGGGAACGGCCATCGCGGTGTCAATCTGGGGACTTCCGCAGCTTCGAACCGCGCTCACAACGTTGACCGGCCCGATGGCTTCTCCGACAGTGAATGTGGGGCCAACCAGCGGCCTTCCGGCGCCATCACCGGCATCGATCGGTCTATCCATCGACCTGCCGCCTGCTGGCAAGCAAGAGCGCAGCGAGATGACGCCAGCGCAGCCGGGTCAAAGTGATGATGATCAAGGCCCCATCCAACTGCGCCCCGAAAGCAGCTTCCCCTCTTCAAACCATGGTGACCATGGCCAAACCGGCCCTGACGACATCGACACAACGACCACCCTCAACCCCGTACGCACGCCCGACAACGGGTCGCACAGCAAGGAGCCTTGATCCATGAGTCAGAACCCCACCGCCACCCGACTGGTTCCCGTCGACCGCCTCACGGCCATCACCAGCCTGATCGCCGAAGGCGCCGTGTTCGAAGGCAACTTCCACACCTCAAGCGACCAGGGCATCAAGGTCGATGGCCGGCTTCTGGGCAACATCACTTTTGAATCCGGAGGTACCCTTCATGTCGGCGCCACCGGCGTGATTGAAAACACCCGCCTGGAGGCCGACTACGTGTTCATCGAGGGCAAGGTGGTCGGTACCGTGATTGCACGCAAATCACTGGAGATCACGGGTTCGGCCACGCTGATCGGAGACGCAAGCTACGACGATCTGATCGACATGCATCCGCGTGCGCGGGTGCGCGGCAAGATCGAATACCGCGGTGATATCGACGCAGAGCAACGCTGACGCTCGTCCGCTGAACTGTAAAAAGGGCCTGCCAGGATTACACCCGGCAGGCCCTTTTTTGTATGCGACCACAGAAACGGTCAGTTCGCCTGCTTGTTGTAGTTGGCCACGCCGTCAAGAATTTCTTTGTGTGCAGCCTCCGGGCCTTCCCAACCAAGAATTTTCACCCACTTGCCCGGCTCCAGGTCCTTGTAGTGCTCAAAGAAATGCTGAATGGTGTTCAGACGCATCGGGTTGAGGTCTGATGGTTTCTGCCATTGGGAATAGATGGACAGAATCCTGTCGGTGGGCACCGCCAGCACCTTGCCGTCTTCGCCGGCTTCGTCCTGCATCTTGAGGATACCAATTGCGCGGCAGGTCACCACCACACCAGGGATCAATGGCACCGGCGTGATCACCAGCACGTCGACCGGGTCGCCATCACCCGACAGTGTCTTGGGCACATACCCGTAGTTGGTGGGGTAGTGCATGGCAGTGCTCATGAAACGGTCCACAAAGATGGCGCCAGTCTCTTTGTCCACTTCGTACTTGATCGGATCGGCGTTCATCGGAATCTCAATGATCACGTTGAACGATTCAGGAACATTCTTGCCGGGGGTGACGTTGTCGAGGGACATGTTGATTGCTGAAGGTTGAAAGGAAAGGGTAAACAGCCTGGGAGCGGGGAATGCGTCGTGAGTGCGCTGAAAGTAAGCCCTAGGATTTACCCTGATTTTACTGATTCCACGCTTACTCTGCGCTCTGGATCGATTCTCACCAGGCGCCATGGCCTTCCCACGAAGCGCAATTCCCGCTAAATTGCTCCCGTTGGCCAATCGCCCTTCTCTGCCGCATCGCTGCGCACCGAGACGGCAACGAGGAAGCAACGCAGCGGGGGCAGCCCCGGAGGCGTTGCCCCCTCCAAGTCGAAAACAGCAGGAGAAATTAATGGTTGGTCAAACTGCGCTGATATTTGCGTTGGTGTGCGGACTTGTGGCCGTGATCTACGGCTTCTGGTCTCGAAGTTGGATTCTTTCCCAAGACCCGGGCAACGCCCGGATGCAAGAGATTGCTGGAGCCATCCAGACCGGAGCAGCCGCCTACCTCGCGCGGCAGTACAAAACCATTGCCATCGTCGGCGTGGTTCTGACGGTGCTGATCGGTGTTTTTCTGGACGGGCTCAGCGCGGTGGGCTTTGTGCTGGGAGCGGTTCTCTCGGGCGCCTGCGGCTTCATCGGAATGAACATCTCCGTGCGTGCCAACGTGCGGACCGCACAGGCTGCCACCAAGGGCATTGGGCCGGCGCTGGATGTGGCATTTAGGGGGGGCGCGATCACCGGCATGCTGGTGGTGGGCCTGGGTTTGCTGGGTGTGGCGGGCTTCTTCTGGTTCCTCGTGGGCAACGGGAACCTCACGCCGGTCCAAGACCTTGCCAAGCTTCTCAATCCACTGATCGGCTTCGCCTTTGGCTCTTCGCTCATCTCCATCTTTGCACGTCTGGGCGGCGGTATCTTCACCAAAGGCGCCGATGTGGGAGCGGATCTGGTGGGCAAGGTGGAGGCGGGAATCCCTGAAGACGATCCGCGCAACCCCGCGGTCATTGCCGACAACGTCGGCGACAACGTGGGCGACTGTGCCGGCATGGCTGCCGACCTCTTCGAAACCTACGCGGTCACGCTGATTGCCACCATGGTGCTGGGCGCGCTGATGGTGGCGGCCGCCCCGATGCAGGCGGTGCTGTACCCAATGGTACTGGGTGGCGTGTCCATTCTGGCGTCCATCGTTGGCTGCTTTTTTGTGAAGGCCAGCCCGGGCATGAAGAACGTGATGCCTGCGCTGTACAAGGGCCTGGCCATCGCAGGTGGCCTCTCGCTGATTGCCTTCTGGTTCGCCACCGCATGGATCATGCCGGACAACGCCATCACAGCCACCGGCAGCCAGCTTCGGCTCTGGGGCGCCTGCGCCGTTGGCCTGGCTCTTACCGCCGCACTTGTCTGGATCACCGAGTTCTACACCGGCACGCAGTATTCACCGGTCAAGCACATTGCCCAGGCCTCCACCACGGGACACGGCACCAACATCATTGCGGGTCTCGGCGTGTCCATGCGATCCACCGCGTGGCCGGTTCTGTTCGTGTGCGTGGGCATTTTGGCCTCGTACCAGTTGGCCGGGCTCTATGGCATCGCCGTGGCCGCCACGTCCATGCTCAGCATGGCGGGCATTGTGGTCGCGCTCGACGCCTACGGCCCCATCACCGACAACGCTGGCGGCATTGCAGAAATGGCCGAGTTGCCCAGCAGCGTGCGCGACGTGACGGATCCGCTGGATGCCGTGGGCAACACCACCAAGGCCGTGACCAAGGGCTACGCCATTGGATCGGCCGGCCTGGCCGCCCTGGTGCTGTTTGCCGACTACACGCACAAACTGGAGTCCTACGGTCATCAGATCACCTTCGACCTGAGCGACCCGATGGTCATCGTTGGGCTTTTCATTGGCGGCATGATCCCCTATTTGTTTGGCGCCATGGCGATGGAAGCGGTGGGCCGGGCGGCGGGTGCCGTGGTGGTGGAAGTGCGGCGCCAGTTCCGGGAGATCCCCGGGATCATGGAAGGCACAGCCAAACCGGAATACGGTCGGGCGGTGGACATGCTGACCACGGCAGCCATCAAGGAAATGGTGATTCCCAGCCTTCTGCCGGTGGTGGCGCCCATTCTGGTGGGCGTCTTCCTGGGGCCGAAAGCCCTGGGCGGTCTGCTCATGGGTACCATCGTGACCGGCCTTTTTGTGGCCATTTCCATGTGCACCGGTGGCGGTGCCTGGGACAACGCCAAGAAGTACATTGAGGACGGCAATCATGGCGGCAAGGGCAGTGAGGCCCACAAAGCCGCCGTGACCGGTGATACCGTGGGTGACCCCTACAAGGACACCGCTGGGCCCGCAGTGAATCCCTTGATCAAGATCATCAACATCGTGGCCTTGCTGATCGTGCCTTTGCTTCCACTTGCCTGATGCCAGGCAGCTGTTCTTCAGCCCGCTTCGGCGGGCTTTTTTTCGACTCCAATCGCCCGGGTGTCTGAAGAATGGGCGTGAGTCAATGCGCGAACCACCTCGCCAGCGGCCGCGGACAGGTTCTCAAGATGCTGTATCTCGCCATTTTCGATGGCCTCCAGCACCAGTTCATTGATGCCTCCCACAGCGGCCAGCGCCATGGTGCGCGTCAATGCCGGTGGTGGCGTTGACGCTGACGTGGCCGATGCGGACAGGTCACCCACGGCTGGGTGAACTGCGGCAGGTGCGTTGACCGTGGCCAGCATGAAGTCCGCCATGTGGCGCATGACCTCGCGCCGCATCTGCATGCCGGCTGGTCCCAATTGGTGAATTTCCACGAACAGCGTTCGTACCAGCACCGGCCCCTTGGCCAAGTGCGAAAAGTAGGCGCTCAACGCATGCTCCACCTGTGCCTGCCAAGGTTTGTCTGTCACAAATGACGAACGCAGCGCCCGCAATGCGGAGAGACTGGCAGAGCGGTACAACTCAAGAAAGCAAGCGTCCTTGCTCGCGAAGTTTTCATAGAACGTCCGCTTGGACACACCGGCCTCGCGCACGATGTCGGCGATGGTGGCCTCGGCGTAACCTTTGTCTGCAGCCACATCGGCCATGGCGCGCAAGAGCCTGCCACGGTGTTCTGACTTCGCTTCGAGTTGCTCAGGGGATTCGGGTTGCTTCATCTAACGCGGATCTTAGGGGTGCGCAGCCACCGCGCGAAGCACCGTTACCTCTATTTGCTGTTTCGAAGTGGTCACCACGGAGGGTGACGGCTTGACATCCAGTGTGATATCCGCCAAAGTAGGCCCATCAATGGTACCAAGCGGTACCAAATCGCCATTTCCAGGGCTCTGCAGGCCCCTTGAATCCAATGACCGAACTCGTCGTACGCCGCCTCCTGATCGACCTGAGCCAGCCGGTCGACCGCCACTGGTGCAATGGGGACCCTTTCCTGACGGCGTGGTTCAACGCCTTGTCCATGAGCTTTCCTGTGGGTGAACAGTTTTTCATAGACGCGGTGCGCAACGGGTTCAAGGCACTGCCCGAGGCAGAGCAAGCGGCATTCATGACCGAAATAAAGGGCTTCATTGGACAGGAAGCCACGCACCGACGCATTCACGCCCTGTTCAATGCACAGATCGAAAAGCACGGCCTCGTCAATGAATGGGAGCCACGGGCGCGCGAGCGCCTGCGACTGCTGGATGGGACCGATCCCAGACACGGGCTCGCCATCACGGCAGCGAACGAACATTTCACCGCCCTGTTTGCGGAGTGGCTGCTTTCCCATCCCACCTTGCTGGATGACTGCGAACCGCGTCTGAGAGCCCTCTGGCATTGGCACAGCGCAGAGGAGGCCGAACACAAATGCACTGCTTTTGATCTTTACCAGCACCTCGGCGGAAGCGAAGCCTGGCGCACCCGCTGGATGCGCAGGGTCACGCTCATTTTCCTGACCGATACATTGCGCCAGACCGCGAACAATCTGAAACGGGACGGCACGCTCTGGCAGTGGCGCACCTGGCGCAGTGCGGGGAGAAACCTGCTGGGCCGGCATGGACTGTTGCGGTGCACCTTCAGACCTTGGCGTGCGTACTTCAAACCCGACTTCCACCCAAACCAGCAATCCAGTGATCTCTCGAGCAACTGGCTGAATGAGAACGCACAGCTCTATGTGAAGGTAGAAGGCGCCGCCTGACGAGTCGCATGAACCCAAGCGGCTCACCCGCTTGAGCGTACTGCCATTGCCAATAGACCCCATGCCCACTGGGCTCGCTGCACCCCCCACAAGCGCGCGTCCACCATAATCGTCCCATGTCGGAACGAGTCATTCCTCTTGTTGATCAGCGCCTGGCGGCGATCCCCGTGCCACTTCCATGGACGCATGAGCCACCCACTGGCCTGCTGAGTGACGCCTTGGGGCGGCCGCTGCGAGACCTGCGAATCAGCGTCACCGACCGGTGCAATTTCCGGTGCAGCTACTGCATGCCCAAGGATGTCTTTGACAAGGACTACCCCTACCTACCGCATAACGCCCTGTTGAGCTTCGAAGAAATCACCCGGGTCGCCCGGCAATTCGTGGCTCATGGTGTGCAGAAGATCCGTCTGACCGGCGGAGAGCCATTGCTGCGCAAGAACATCGAAATCCTGATTGAGCAACTGGCCCAGTTGCGCACAGTCGATGGCCTTCCGCTGGACATCACCCTGACCACAAACGGATCGCTGTTGGAGCGCAAGGCAGCGTCCCTCAAGGCCGCGGGCTTGCAACGCGTGACCGTCAGCCTCGACGGCCTGGACGACACGATCTTTCGGGCCATGAACGATGTGGACTTTCCGGTGGACGACGTGCTTCGCGGCATTGAAGCGGCCCGCAGTGCCGGACTGGGACCCATCAAGGTCAACATGGTGGTCAAGCGCGGGACCAACGATCACGAGATCCTGCCCATGGCACACCACTTCAAAAAATCGGGCGTGGTGCTGCGCTTCATCGAATACATGGACGTGGGTGCCACCAACGGCTGGTGCATGGACGAAGTGATGCCCAGTGCCGAAGTCATCGAGCGGATCCAGTCAGAGCTTCCGCTTGTCCAGCTCGACCCTGCAGCGCCGGGTGAGACCGCCGAGCGCTGGGGCTATGCCGATGCCAACGGCAAACACGACACAGAGGCCGGTGAAATCGGTGTCATCAGCAGCGTGACACAAGCGTTTTGCAGCGACTGCAACCGTGCGCGCTTGTCGACCGAAGGCAAGCTGTATCTGTGCCTGTTCGGTACACAGGGTCACGATCTGAAACCTCTGATCCGGAGCACCGCGACGGACGAACAACTCGCTGCTGCCATCGCCGCTATCTGGCGCCCGAGGCGCGATCGCTATTCGGAGCTGCGGGCGAGTCTGCCGCCAGACGCGAATGGTGGCTCTGCCCGACGCATCGAGATGAGCTACATCGGTGGATGAACGAAACGCGCTGCGCAGCCGCTCCGTTCGACCTCCGGTCGAGTCTGCTCCTCCCGATGGCAGCCGACCTCCGTGGCCTAACCTTTGAACCACCCTCATTGAAATGATCCACTCCAAGCAAATCACCGGCATTGTCCTCGCTGGCGGCCGAGGCTCACGCATGGGCGGCGCAGACAAAGGATTGCAGAACTTCAACGGCACGCCCTTGGCCCTGCACACGCTGTTGCGCCTGCAAATGCAGGAAGGGGACCTGGTGGGCGATCAAATGATCAACGCCAACCGCAACCTCGCGGCCTATGAAGCGTTTGGGGTACAGGTGTGGCCCGACACACTCGACGGCTATGCCGGCCCTTTGGCCGGATTCATGACTGGCCTGGAACGCTGTGAAACACCCTACCTGCTGACTGTCCCTTGCGACACACCGCTCTACCCACTGGACCTGGCCGCGCGCCTGGCGCAGGCTTTTGAAAAAGACGAAACCGAAATCGCGATGGCAGCCGCCAGGGAAGAAGACGGGCAGCTTCGTGCACAACCGGTCTTCTGCCTGTTGAAGGTGGGGTTGCTGGAAAGCCTTGCGGCATTCACCCAGGGCGGCGGCCGAAAGATTGATCGCTGGACTGCCGGTCACCGCACCGTGATGGTCCCTTTTGATCTGCCCTCTGACGACACGAAGGCGTTCTTCAATGCCAATACGCTGGCTGAGTTGCACGCGCTTGAGAACCCCTGACATGCCGATCGACTTTCGTGTTCCACCGCATCCTGCCCATGAAAACGATCGATCAAATCGCGGCTGAGCTTCAAGGCTACGATCCTCAGGCGCTCAGTGCCTACCGAGTCAACGAATTTCTCGCCAGACTGGTTGAGCCGGTGCCACAATCCGAATCGGTGAGCGTCATGGACGCGCTCGGTCGGGTGTTGGCGGAGGACGTGGTCTCGCCGATCAGTGTCCCGCCTCATGACAACTCGGCAATGGACGGCTTCGCCTTCGACAGCCGCCAAATGCCGCCTGGAAAAGCGCTGACCCTTCGCGTCGTGGGCACCGCCTTCGCAGGCAAGGCATGGCAAGGAACGGTGGGTTCGGGCGAGTGCCTGAAGATCATGACTGGCGCGATCATGCCGCCCGCGCTGGACACTGTGGTTCCGCTGGAGTTTGTGCAGCACAAGGACGATGCCATCGCACTCCCTCCAGACGTGGTGCAGCCTGGTGACAACAGGCGCCTGCTGGGCGAAGACCTCATGGCAGGGCAGCCCGCGCTCAGCAAAGGGCAACGCCTCGGGCCCGCTGCACTCGGCCTGATCGCCAGCCTTGGAATACCAGCCGTGAACGTGTGTCGGCGGGTTCGGGTCGCCTATTTCTCCACCGGTGACGAAATCCTTAGCCTGGGCGATGAATCTCGCGAGGGGGCCGTATTCGACAGCAATCGCTACACCGTGTTTGGACTGCTCTCCCGCATGGGTGTCGAAGTCATCGACATGGGTGTGATCGGTGACGACCCGGTGTTGCTGGAGGCGGCCTTTCGCGACGCCGCCTCCAAAGCCGATGCGATCATCACCAGTGGTGGCGTCAGCATGGGCGAAGCCGACCACACCAAGGCGATGATGAAGAAGGTCGGTGATGTGGCGTTCTGGCGCATCGCCATGCGCCCTGGCAGGCCCATGGCGGTTGGCCGAATTGAACAAGGCGAAAAATCGGCGGTGCTGTTCGGGTTGCCAGGCAACCCGGTTGCGGTGATGGTCACATTCCTGGCCTTTGTTCGTCCCGCGTTGCACCGCCTCATGGGTTGCAGTGGAAGCGAATCGGTGCTGCTCAAGGCCCACTGCGCAGAACCACTGCGCAAGAAACCTGGCCGCACAGAATACCAGCGCGGCATCGTGTTTCGCTCAGCCGATGGGAACCTGCAGGTCCGGACCACAGGGAACCAGGGTTCGGGTGTGCTCAGTTCCATGGTTCAGGCCAATGGCCTGATCGTGTTGCACCATGAGCAGGGGAACGTGGCCGTGGGCGACCTCGTGGACGTCATGATGTTCGAAGGCGCTCTGTAGAACCGCTGCAGGCCTTGTCGCAGACTACTTGGCAGCGGCCGGTGTCAATGTGCCACCCTCAGCCGGCGTCGCACCGCCGGGAATGGCCTCAGAATGTTTTTTGGTGCGCGCCAGCAACGTATACATGGTTGGCACGACGAAGATGGTGAGCAAGGTGCCCAGGCTCATGCCCCCCACGATGACCCAACCAATCTGCTGACGGCTTTCTGCACCCGCACCACTGGCCAACGCCAGCGGAATGGCTCCCAGCACCATGGCACCGGTCGTCATCAGAATCGGACGCAAGCGAAGCGCCGCCGATCGCTTCACGGCCTGCAACTTGTCCATGCCCTGCTCCTGCATCTGGTTGGCGAACTCCACGATCAGAATGCCGTGCTTGGTGATCAGTCCGACCAGGGTGATCAACCCGATCTGACTGAACACATTGAGCGTGCCACCAGTGAGCTTGAGCGCCAGCAGGGCACCCAGCATCGACAAAGGCACGCTCAGCATGATGATGAGTGGATCCACAAAACTCTCGAACTGGGCCGCCAGCACCAGATAGATGAACAACAATGAAAGCACAAACACGATTGCCAGCGAGCCCGATGAATTCCGGAACTCCCGGCTCTGGCCATTGAGTTCGGTCGTGTAGCCCGCAGGCAAGATATCACCTGCGACCTGATCCAGAAAACTGAGCGCTTCACCCAGCGAGTAGTCTGGCGAAATATTGGCCGTGATGGAGGCACTGCGGCGTTGGGCGAAGTGATTGAGCTCCCGGGGCACTACCACTTCCCTGGTGGTCACCAATGCCGCGAGCGGGATCATGGCGTCGCCACGGCCACGCACAAACAGGCGGTCGATGTCTTCGGGTGTGCTTCGATTGGCCGACACGGTCTGTACGACCACGTCGTACTGCTCGCCATCGCGCTTGAAACGCGTGACAGTGCGTCCGCCGAGCATGGTTTCCACCGTGCGGGCAATCACATCCACCCCAACGCCCATATCTGCTGCCCGCTCCCGATCCACATCCATCCGGATCTCAGGCTTGTTCAATCGAAGGTCGGTATCGACCTGAACGAAGCCAGGGTTCTGCGCCAGCCGGTCCTGAAACTGGCGCACCACCTGGGAGAGGTTTTCGTAGGTGTCGCTGGTCACGATCACATAGTTGACGGGCCGCTCCCGAAAGCCCTGCCCCAGGGATGGGGGTGTGATCGGAAACGAACTGACTCCAGGAAGCGCAGCAATCTTCGGTGCGAGATCGCGTGCAATCTCCATCGTGGTGCGGTCTCGGTCCTCCCAGTCCTTGCCGCGCAGGATCACGCTGCCCTGGGCCACCGATGGGTTCCCCACGATGGTGAACACGCGCTCGAACTCGGGGTATTGGCTGGCAATGCCTTCAATGGCCTCAGCGTACTTTCGGGTGTAGGCCAACGTGGCTCCGTCCGGCCCGTTGATGGTGGCCAGGACAACGCCCCGATCTTCCATGGGCGCGAGTTCCTGACGCATGGACCCCAACAACCACCAACTGCCCGCTGCACTGGCCAGCATCACACCCACCACGATCCAGCGAACCTGCAACGAAGCTCCCAGCACTCGCCCGTAGCCCTTAGTCAGGTGGTTGAGCTGCCGCTCCATGAACGCATCGAACCGCCCGGGACGAGGGTTGTGCTTGAGCAGCTTGGAACACATCATGGGCGAAAGGGTGAGCGCCACGAATCCCGAAACCACAACGGCACCCGCCAGCGCCAGTGCAAATTCGGCAAAAAGTCGTCCGGTGCGCCCTGGCGTGAACGCCAGAGGTGCGTACACCGCTGCCAGCGTGAGCGTCATGGCCACCACGGCAAAGCCGATTTCCTTGGCCCCCTTGATGGCCGCTTCGAAGGGTTTCATGCCCTCTTCAATGTGCCTGTAGATGTTCTCCAGCACCACGATCGAATCGTCCACCACCAGTCCAATGGCCAGCACCAACGCCAGCAGTGTGAGGGTGTTGATCGAAAACCCGAACAGCGCCATGAGCGCAAACGAGCCGATCAGGCTGACGGGTATGGTGACCAGCGGAATGATGGAAGCACGCAGGGTGCGCAGGAAGACGAAAATCACCAGTGCCACCAGCACCACCGCCTCGGCAATGGTGATGTAGACGGCCTTGATCGATCGGTCGATGAAGATGGAGTTGTCGTTGGCGATCTCCACCCGCACGCCATCGGGCAGGTCTGCCTCGATCCGCGGCAGCATTTCCCGCACGCCCGCAGAGAGTTCGAGCGGATTGGCGGTGGCCTGCCGAATGACGCCCAGCGATATGGCATCTCGCCCGTTGTAACGCACCGACGTGCGTTCGTCCTGGGGTGCCTGAAGCACCCTTGCCACGTCACCAATGCGGATCGCCTGACCATTCACGTTGCGAATCATCACATCGGTGAACTGCTCCGGCGTCTGCAGGTCGGTGGCGGCCGTGACATTGAATTCGCGCAGCGCACTTTCGATGCGGCCGGCCGGCACCTCCAGGTTGGAGCGGCGCAAGGCATCTTCCACGTCTTGAACGGTCAGGTTGTAGGCGGCCATGCGGTCAGGGTCAAGCCAGATCCGCATGGAATACCGGCGCTCGCCAAAGATGCGCACATCCGCCGCACCCGGTGCTGTCTGCAACCTCGGTTTGACATAGCGGTTGGCCAGATCGCTGAGCTCCAGCGGTGAAACGACGTCGGAGTTCAGTGCGAGCCAAACCACGGGCTGCGCATCGGCCTCCACTTTGGCGATCACCGGTTCATCTGCATCCTGCGGCAAGCGCTGGCGAACACGACTGACCTTGTCGCGCACATCGGCGGCAGCGGAATCGGGGTCGCGTTCCAGCTTGAAGCGCACCGTGATCTGGCTTTGCTCCTGCCGGCTGATCGAGGTGATGATGTCAACCCCCTCAATGCCCGCGAGGGAGTCCTCCAGCACCTTCGTCACCTGGGATTCAATCACCTCGCTGGATGCTCCCCCCAGCCGGGTGCTCACCGTCACGGTGGGTTCGTCGATCTGGGGGTACTCCCGCACCGTGAGGCGATCGAAGGACACCATGCCGACGAGCAAGACCAGCAGCGAGAGCACAGTGGCAAACACCGGACGGCGAATCGATATTTCAGGCAGTTGCATGTGCACTACTCCGCAATCGGTGGGTCGGATGCGTCAGTTGCCGGAGGCTGCGGTCGCCGCAGGCGCTGCGCCAGCGGCTGCACGGGTCATGTCGACCACGCGCACGGCGGTGCCGTCGCGCTGAAGGCGCTGCTGGCCAGCCACTACCACGGTATCAGCGGCGGACACGCCTCTGAGGATTTGCACCTCGGTGCCACGACGGACCCCTATCTCGACTTCGGTCCGGCGTGACACCAGCTTCTTCGCATCGCCCTCGCCCTCTTCCTCGATCCGAAACACATACTGTTTCCCCGCCTGCGGCACGATGGCCTCTTCGGGCACCACCAGCGCCGCTTCGTCAACCGAGAACACGGTCAGAACGCGGGCGAACATGCCGGGGCGCAGCGCGCCATTGCGAGAAGCTGGCATCTGGGCACGCACCGAAATGGAACGCCCATTCGCATCCACGAGAGGATCCACCGCCAGCACCCTGGCTTCAAACATTTCACCCGGCAAGGCGTCCAGCTGCACCTGGACCGGCTGTCCGGTGGCAAGCCTGCTCTGGTAACGCTCAGGCAGATTGAAGTCCACCGTGAGCGCCGAGGTGTCCTCCAGGTTGACCAGCGCATCGCCGTCTTTCACGTATGCCCCAAGGTTGGTCCCGCTCAAACCCACTGTTCCGTTGAAGGGAGCTGAGATGCGCATGCGCTTGAGGCGCGCGTCAGCCAGCGCCACCTGGGCCTGGGCCACCTGCAAATTGGCCTCACTTTCCTCGACCACGCGCTGTGCAACGAAGCCCTCCGCGACCAGTTCCTTGTTGCGGTTCAGATTGGCCCTGGCGATCGACAACTGTGCCTGCGCCTGGCTGAGTTCCGCACGCTGCAAGGTGTCGTCCAGTTGCACCAGCAGCTGTCCCTGGCGGACTGTGGCGCCATCAGCAAAGTCAATTCGTGCCACGCGGCCGCTGACTTCAGGCCTGAGCACCACACTTTGCCGGGACCGCAGCGTACCCACCGCTTGCGCGTCGTCCTGCAGTTTCACGGTCGCCACGCGAGAAACCTCTACGCCGGGCACAGCAGACGCCCCACCGCGCGCAGCAGGCGAATTTGCACCACCACCAG
The DNA here is from genome assembly GCF_030651625.1 of Hydrogenophaga sp. GTDB lineage: Bacteria > Pseudomonadota > Gammaproteobacteria > Burkholderiales > Burkholderiaceae_C > Hydrogenophaga. Next base: position 101,130 of record NZ_JAUSCF010000022.1, read on the forward strand.
CACCTGTCGGTGCCTGCACGGTTGCCGCGTCCGATGCATCCTTGTTCTGCACCCACCAGGCTCCCACAGAGGCCAGCGCTATGCCCGCCACAGCCACCAGCAAGAACGATGTATTTTTGGCCATGGGATCGATGACTCAGGACAATTGAAGTTTGAGGAGCCGCAGAGCGACCTTCAGGGCTAAGGGTCGAAATGTAGCAAGGATGAGGGAATACCATCGGACAAGTTCCTTCCAACCCCGCATTCCCACAGGTTGTGCCGATTCCCTTCCCCAATGCTCACCAGCGGCAGCAAGCATCTCCAATTACATGGGCACACCGCGATTGGCCAACGCGTCCGCCCGTTCGTTGCCGGGATCGCCCGCATGGCCCCTGACCCAATGCCATTCAATCTGATGCACACCGCCATGCACCAGCGCATCCAGTCGCTGCCACAAGTCGGCGTTTTTCACTGGCTGTCTGGCGGCGGTCTTCCAACCTTTGGCCTTCCAGCCGTGAATCCACTCTGTGATGCCCTTGCGCACGTATTCACTGTCCAGAAACAGGGCCACCTTGCATGGGCGTTTCAGTGCCGTCAGTGCCTCGATCACCGCCATCAGCTCCATGCGGTTGTTCGTGGTACCCCTTTCGCCGCCCCACATCTCTTTTTCGAAGTCTCCAGACTTGAGATAGACGCCCCAACCGCCCGGTCCGGGATTGCCTTTGCAGGCGCCATCGGTGTAGATCACCACTTGATTCAAAACAGGAACTCCAGGCATCGATGTAATGGCCGGTCAATCTACCGGACTTTGAAAAGGACCAGTTCGTTGTGGTCAATGGCGGTTGACGGCTGGAACCGGTGCCGAGGAAGGTGCCCGACGTGGCTTCCAGGCAGGCCCAAGCAGGCGCATGCCGCGCACGCGTTTGACCGCCACCACGAAATAGACAGCGCCAAACACGGGCCACCATTTCGCCCCTGCCCGATCCAGCCAGGCGTTGCGCTGCAACCATTTTTCGGTACGGACCGCAGGCCGGTAGCACCCATAGCGATCCGACTCTACTTCAAAACTCAGCAGGCGAAGCCAGTCCCGCAGTCGCCAGGGGCCGATGAAATCGCCCACTTCCGGGAGATAGAGCTTGGAGGCGCCCAATGCCGACATGCCCATGCGCCCGGCCATGTGAGCACGCCCCTGCCGCAGCCCCCAGAGACTGGCCGGATTCAGTCCAGAAATCACCACCCGGCCCTCAGGCACCAAAACCCGCTCCACCTCGCGCAGCACGTGATGGGGGTCGGCGCTCAGCTCCAGGGTGTGTGGCAGCACCACCAGGTCCAGACTGCCTGGCGGGAATGGCAGCGCAGCGGAGTCTGTCACCAGAGCCACCTTCGGTGTGGACGCATCGACAGAGGCCGCGGTCGCGGGAGGTACAGCGCCTCCAGCCCGCTGCAACAAAGGCCCTTCAGGCTCCACCGCCTCTTCAGGCAGCGCTAGCCACCGGTGTGGCATGCGGTTTGCCTTAAGCGCCCACAATTCTGGCAGCCCCAGTTGCAAAGCGTTGTAGCCGAACAGGTCGGCCACTGCCAAGTCGAACTGAGCTCGCTCCCATTCGAGCAGGTACTGGCCTGGAGGGGTCTGAAACCACTCTTGCAGGCCTATAATTTGCGAAGACATGGCTTGTGGTGTGCAGGCAATGGATGATCCCGCCTCCTTCGCTTGAATCGCTCGGCTGCGGGCTTGATGTGCCGAACTCTACACGTCCTCAGCCACCCAGCCGAATGGAACTCATCCCACTTCCCGCCTTTTCAGACAACTACATCTGGATTCTTCACGATCACGAACGGGCGTTGGTGGTGGATCCAGGTGAATCCGCAGGTGTCCTCGCATGGCTGGAGGAGCACGGCATTGTCCTCGACACCATCCTGATCACCCATCACCACGCCGACCACACCGGCGGCGTTGACGCCATTCGAAGTGCCACGGGCGCGAGGGTATTCGGCCCATTGAGGGAACAGATGCCCGAACCACTCCAGCGTCTGGGCGCCGGGCACAGTGTCGAGGTGCTGGGTCTGAAATTCGACGTGATCGAAGTCCCCGGGCACACGGCAGGGCACATTGCCTACTATTGTGATGACATCGACGGCGAGCCCCTGATTTTTTGTGGCGACACCCTGTTTTCCGGCGGCTGTGGTCGCCTGTTCGAAGGTACGCCAGCGCAGATGCTGAACTCGCTGACGTGCCTTGCTCAGTTGCCGGATGCCACTCGCGTCTGCTGCACCCACGAATACACCGTGTCAAACCTTCGCTTTGCAATGGCCGTTGAACCGAGCAATGCCGATCTCGCGAAGCACCTGTCTCACTGCGAATTTTTGCGTGCCCAGAACTTAGTCACCTTGCCAAGCTCTATCGGACTGGAAAAACGGATCAATCCTTTTCTGCGCACCACGCAAGATGAGGTTGTCGAGGCGGCACGTGCGCAAGCAGGTTCCGCCAGCAACGATCCGGTGGCCGTGTTTACAGCGCTACGCGAATGGAAGAACCGATTTTGATGCCCTCTTTTCCTCTCCACCCCAAAGCCGGCTCCCCACCCCTTTTGACCCCTTCATCGCCAATTGCACCTCGCTCCCTGAGAACATGGCCGATGGTCATGGTTGTGCTCATGTCAGCCTGGCTGGCTGGCTGCAGCACCGTCCCCTCGTCGCCCTCCAACACCGGGGAAGCATCGAGCGGCGCACCCGTTTCAACTGGCACCCCAGCGCAGCCATTGGCGCCCGTTGTGTATGGCGCCCCACTCAGCGAAATCAACGTGGCTGCAGGCGAGACGCCCCCTGTGCTGGCGTTGGCTGCACCAGCCGACATCTGGGACCGCATCCGCCGAGGCTTCGCCTTGAATGATTTGCAGAACCCCCTCGTGAACGACCGCGAGCAGTGGTACGCCAGTCGGCCGGATTACATCTTCCGCATGACCGACCGTTCGCGGAAGTATCTGTTCCACATAGTTGAAGAGATCGAGCGGCGTGACCTGCCCATGGAACTGGCGTTGCTGCCTTTCATTGAAAGCGCATTCAACCCCCGGGCAGTGTCCAGCGCGCGCGCGGCGGGCATGTGGCAGTTCATGCCTGCTACCGGGCAATCGTTCGACCTCAAGCAAAACGCTTTCCGTGACGACCGCCGCGATGTTCTTGCATCCACCAGAGCCGCGCTCGACTATCTGGAACAGCTGCACCGGCGCTTTGGCGACTGGCATCTTGCGCTGGCTGCCTACAACTGGGGTCAGGGCAATGTCAACCGCGCCATCACGCGCAATCAGAAAGAAGGCTTGCCGACCAGCTACACCAGCCTCTCGATGCCCTACGAAACCCGCGAGTACGTACCCAAACTGCAAGCGGTCAAGAACATCGTGGCAAACCCGAAGAATTTCGGCGTTGATCTCCCACCCATAGGCAACCACCCGTTCTTCGACACGGTCACCATCGACCGCGACATGGATGTCGATGTCATTGCGAATCTGGCCGAGGTGGCCATCGATGACTTCAGGGCGCTCAATCCGTCGCTGAACCGGCCGGTGGTGATGGCGGCGGGAACACCCAACATTCTCCTGCCCTGGGACAACGCGGCGATCTTCGAGAGTCGCTTGAAGACGCACACGGGCCCGCTTGCTACCTGGACTGCCTGGATCGTGCCCACGACCATGTCCCCGGCCCAAGCGGCGACTCGCGTGGGCATGAGCGAAGCCGAGCTGCGGCGGGTCAACGCCATACCGCCGCGCATGATGGTGCGCGCGGGTTCCAGCCTGCTGGTACCCCGCACCCAACAACGCAACGGAGACGTGCCGATCCACGTTGCAGACAATGGCCACCTCACACTGCAGCCGGAGGTGGTGGCACGGCGCACCGTGGTTCGCGCACGCAAAGGTGAAAACCTCACGCAACTGGCTCGCCGACACGGCTTGAACCCTGTGAGCGTGGCGGGCTGGAACAAGCTTGGGGTCAATGCCAGACTGACTACGGGTCAGCGAATCACACTGATGATGCCTCCGCGTGCGCCTGCCGCCGCGAATACCCCTGCTTCCACCAAAAGGGCATCGGCCCAGACAACGCCCAAAAAGCCAGTTCGCGCCAGCCAGGCGCCCGCGACCACATCGGGGAGCAGACCCGCGTCCAGCAGCAAACGCCCGCCGGGCTGATGTTGCTCATGTTTCGCGCCAGATCGATCGCGAAGATCGTGGCGCATCCTCCGTCCTCATGGACCAGGGTTCAAGCCTTGAATCGCGCTTTGGCCTTGCGGGCGAAGTCGTTGGTGAAGGTGCGTGTCAGATCGACGCGCTGCACCGCACCGGTGCTGTCAAAAGTGGCCAGCAAATTGGCTGCGGTTCCCGGACCCGTCGCAGGCATCACGCCATCTGGCGACCAGGCTTCACGAGCCCGGCTGAAGGCCGCCAGGTAAAGCGCCCGATCACCCAGGAAGTAGTGTTCGGGGACGGTCTTGATGATGTCTGAGGGTCCAGCTGTCTGCAGCCATTTCAAACCATGCACCATCGCATCCGTCAGCGCCTGACAGGTTTTGGCATTTCCAGCAACAAACTCCGATGTCGCACTCAGGCACCCCGCGGGCATGAGGCCGCCAAACACCTCGGTGCAACCTCGCAGCGTGCGCGTGTCGGCGATCACACGAAGCGCACCACTCTGCTCCAGCTGGGTGATCGTCGGGTCGTTGTAGCAAATGGCATCAATGCCGCCGGAATGGAAAGCCGTGAGCGCTTCGGTGGAAGTCGCCAGCCTGATGAACTGCACCTCGTTCCTCGCGCCCAGACCAGCACGCGCGACCATCAGTCGAGCAATGCGTTCGGAAGCCGAGCCCTCAGCCATCACGCCGATACGGCGCCCTCGCAGATCGCGCAACTCACGGTAATGAGCCATGGCCTTGAGCGACACACCCATCACCATTTGCGGTGCTCGCCCTTGCAGCACAAATGCGGTTTGGGAGTGTCCCTTGATCTGCTGGCTGATGAGCGTGCTGTAAGGACCTGACATCACTTGTGCAAGGCCAGACTTGACGGCATTCAGCGCCTCGCCGGGCTCGGGCAACTCGCGCACCGCAACGTCAAGTCCTTCTTCTGCAAAGTACCCTCTGCGCTCGGCAATGGTCAGAGGCAGGTAGCAAAAGGACGACTTCTGGTCGACAGCAATAACCACCTTCACTGGCGCTCCGGTGGTCTGCGTCCAGGCCACTGGCATGCCGGTGCCCAGCAGCGTCATGCCTGCACCCAGCAAGCCCCGTCGATTCCACATGCCAACATCCCTTCACATACTTCTTGGTCTGGGTTTCAGCTTAGTGGCGCGGGCAGCTCAGCGCATCGGGACCAATCCCAAGCGGGTTTTCACCGACCCTGATCGCAGAAAAGGGGCATCAACAGAACGTGACCGGGCACATCCGGGTGCAGAGCTTTGCAGATGTCAACGCCTGTCGACCAGCGCGTGGGCAATCGTGCCCAGATCGACATACTCGAGTTCGCTGCCCACCGGCACCCCGCGCGCCAGTCGCGTCACCTTCACGCCTCGCGCCTTGAGTGCTTGCGAAATCACGTGCGACGTGGTTTCGCCTTCGGCGGTGAAATTGGTGGCAAGAATGACTTCTCGCACCTCCCGCACGCCGTCAACCAGTGCGTCGATCCGATCCAGCAGCTTCTGCATGCCGATTTCTTTGGGTCCTACCCCATCTAGCGGACTGAGCTTGCCCATGAGAACAAAATACATGCCCTTGTAGGCCCCTGTTCGCTCCAGAGCCGCCTGATCAGCCGGATTTTCCAGTACACACAACAGACTACGGTCGCGTCTGGCATCGCGACAGGTCGGACAGACTTCTTCTTCTGTGAAGGTGTGGCAAAGAAGACAGTGCCCCACATGCTGGCAAGCGTGCTGCAAGGCCGTCGCCAACTGGAGCGCGCCCTGGCGATCGTGTTGCAGCAAGTGAAAAGCCATGCGCTGGGCCGACTTCACCCCGACGCCGGGCAATTTGCGCAAGGCCTGCACCAGCAGTTCAAGCGAATGTGCCTCAGCCACGATGATCGTCCAAGCGGCGCAGGCAGCTCACTGGGCCGGAGCTCAAAAGGGAAACTTCATCCCGCCTGGCAGGCCCGGCATGCCAGCAGTGAGCTTGCCCATCTTTTCTTGTGAAGTTTCTTCGGCCTTGCGCACGGCTGCGTTGAACGCTGCGGCCACCAGGTCTTCCAGCATGTCCTTGTCGTCGGCCAGCAGGCTGGGGTCGATGGTCACGCGCTTGACGTCGTGCTTGCAGGTCATGAGCACTTTGACCAGACCAGCGCCGGACTCACCTGTGACCTCGATGAATGCCAGTTCATCCTGGGCCTTCTTCAGGTTGTCTTGCATGGCCTGTGCCTGCTTCATGAGTCCGGCGAGTTGTCCTTTGTTGAACATGTGGTTTTCCTGAGTCTTGAGTGTAAAAAATGAAAGGGCTTGGGGTGCGGCGCAATGTGGCTAGACCGAAATCGCCTTCAACGTACCAGGTACGATTCTGCCGCCAAAGTCTCGCATCATGCTCTGTACGAAGGGGTCGTCCCTGATCACCTGTTCTGCTTCCTGTTGCCGGCGCTGCAGATCTTCCGCCACACGCAAGGCTGGCGAGTCGTGGACACGACCGATTTCGACCACCAGCCGCACATCGTGGCCCTGCGCCTTCAGGGCGGCCGCGAGGCGATCCCGGTTGTTGCCCTGGTTGAGCGACTCCCGCTCCACACGCAGCACCCACTGTTCGACATCGCGCGCCACCAATTGCGACTGCAGGCCCAATTCGCGTACCAGAGCAGAAATCAGCTCCGCTCGCGCCAGTGCCATCACCGTATCGAACCAAAAGTCGCCTTCGACCGTGCGTTGAACGCCATTGGTGGGTCGCTCTGCTCCTTGGGTATGGCGTTGTTCCAGGCGCTCGGACAAACCCGGGTCGCGAACAGGCACCGAGACGACCGGCCGGGTGGCCTGAACTGTGCCTTCAGAGGGTGCAATCTCGTCCCATGGCGGATGGTCGTCGTCCTCCACGGCATCCGCGCGGTTGTCGTCCCGATGTTGATCGCTGGACTTTTGGCTGCTCGGCGTTGAAGCAGGCGATTCAGAAGCGCCAGGCACAGGCGCTGCATGCTGCGCGTGATCGCCCGGAGCGTGTTTCTGGGCAGCGACCGATGCGGTTGATGGGGCTGGTGCAGCAATCGCGCCCGAAGCAGGCTGCGAGGGCGCCGTAACGGCGGGTTCGGGGGCAGCAGGCCGAGAGCTGACAGGTTCAACCCTGCGTGCAGGGACACCCGCGTCAATTTTCAGTGTTTTTTTTTCCGCCAGATTCGGTTGCGCCGCCGAAACATTTGATGCGGGCTTGAACGCCAGGAGGCGCAGCAACACCATGGTGAGCGCTGCGTATTCATCTGGCGCCAGACCCAGCTCGGCCCTTCCATGCAGGCAAAGGCTGTACAACAACTGGGTCTCGTCCGCTGGCAGCGCTTGTGCCAGGCGCAGCATCTCCCCAGCATCAGGGTCATCGAAGTCTTGCTCTGCGCCTTTGCCTGGCACCGCCTGCATCACCGCCATGCGTTGCAGCACGCCCGTCATCTCTTCCAGTGCCGACGCTGCGTTCAGACCATTGAGGCGCATGGTGTCGACCGTGTCCACCACCGTCGCCCCGTCTGCCCTGGCCAGCGCGTCGATCAGCCGCAACACATAGGAACGATCAACCGCACCCAGCATCTGGCGCACAGTGGCTTCCTGAAGGCGCCCGCCGCCGAAGGCAATGGCCTGGTCGGTCAGCGAGAGCGCGTCGCGCATGGAACCCCGCGCGGCACGCGACAACAAGCGCAGTGAAGGCGTGTCGGCGTCGACCGCCTCAGACTGCAGCACCTGCTGCAGATGCTCCAGCACCGTCTCGGGCGCCATGGGCCGGAGGTTGAATTGCAGGCAGCGCGAAAGCACCGTCACCGGCACCTTCTGCGGGTCTGTGGTTGCCAGCACGAACTTCAGATACTCAGGCGGTTCCTCCAGCGTCTTCAACATGGCATTGAACGCCGTGTTGGTCAGCATGTGAACCTCGTCAATCATGAAGACCTTGAATCGCCCTTGCACCGGCTTGTACACCGCCTGCTCCAGCAGCGCCTGAACCTCATCCACACCCCGATTGGAGGCGGCGTCGAGTTCGGTGTAATCAACGAAGCGGCCGCTGTCGATGTCGGTGCACGCCTGGCACACGCCGCAGGGCTCTGCCGTGATGCCGCCCTGCCCGTCTGTGCCCAGACAGTTGAGCGACTTGGCCAATATGCGCGACACCGTTGTCTTGCCGACCCCCCGGGTACCCGTGAAAAGGTAGGCGTGGTGCAGCCGCTGGGTCGTCAAGGCGTTGCTCAGGGCTTGCACCACGTGAGACTGCCCGACCATTTCGGAGAAATTTCGCGGGCGGTACTTGCGGGCAAGGACGACGTAAGACATGCGAACGATTCTAAGCGGCGCCCCTCGCATGCATTTCGGAGCACAGGTCAACAACGGGGGTGATCACCATCGCCTACAATGGCAAATGACGGGCCTTCCCGCATGGTGAAGCGGCCAACCGGGTCAGGTGGGGAACCAAGCAGCCCTAACTGTGTAGCCAGTGCCGGGGTCAAGGCTCGTCACCCCCCTTTCTCTCTTTGGCGACTCTCAGGCGCCCCGCACCAGTTGCATCACCTTGCCTGCGTCCAGTGTGCCGGCCGTCTCGCGAATTTGCGGGAGCCACTGTGTTTGCAGCTGTTTGGCAGGGCCCAGCAGGCTCTGGAAGGTTTCCTGCAGCAAGGCAGTGCTCATGACCCGGCCGCCAGCGTAGTACCGTTTGGCCACTTGCCCGAGCGCGTAGGTGGTGGCGAACGAAAAGGCCACACCTGTGGCCGCCCGCCCGATGCCCCCGATCATTCGACCGGCCACCGCGCCGATCAGGCCGCCCAGCAGCTTGCGCCCGAATTGCTCAAGGTATTGAGAGGTCATCCCCACGCCGACGGCAGCGATGAACTCGCGGATGTGCCCTTGGTCAAGCTCCACCCCGTGGGCCTTGCCGATGTTGTAGACCATGCGCACCTGCAATGGAATGATGGCCATGGACGCCCATGACTGGGGCAACAATTCAAGTGCACCATTGAGTTTGGCTGCGCTCAGGATCGCGCGATCCAGTTCTGCATCAAGCTCAGCATTCGCGGATGGTTGTGCCGTCGCCCCTGGCGAAGGAGGCGTGTCCACCCCGGTAGTCGGCTGGATGAGCACTGGCAGCGAGACATCGGCAGCTGCAACCAGGGCCTGCTCTTCACGCTCGAATTCGGCTACAGCCGCCACGTCCAAGCCCAGCATGTCCTTCAGACTGGACAGAAAGGCCGATTCAGCAATGCTTCGCCGGCCATCGGCATCGCACACACAGACAGCCATTTCATAGGCCAGTTGGCTCTGGCCACCATTGCCCAGGCCCTTCACTGCCTCTGACAGCGAAACTCGTTCAAGCAACACATCTTGGTAAAGACGCGCAAGACCCGCGCCGCCGGCTTCGTGCCCAAGGGATTCCGCCAGTGACCTGATGGCCTCGCGCTCCGAGTCGGCCTTCTCGCCGTCTGCAAAGGCGGCCATCAGGGCGATGGTGAGCAGGGCTTGTTGTTCGCTGTTTTTCATGGGTGGCTTGCGCAGTTTGAATGGACAGAACTGCAATGTAGTTCAGTGGGGTGGAAACGGTGGCGAGCCCCTCCTACAGACGGCACTTCGCCTTGCGTCGATAATCCCCTCATGCGATTTCTGATTGACTTTTTCCCCATCGGGCTGTTTGTCGCTGCCTACAAGCTGCACGACATTTACACCGCCACCGCCGTGCTCATGCTGGCCACGCTGGTGCAGACCGGCATCATCTATGCCATCGACCGCAAGCTTCAGACGCTGCACAAGGTGACGCTGGTGCTGGTGATTGTCTTTGGTGCACTCACGCTGTTCCTGCAGGACGAGCGTTTCATCAAGTGGAAGCCCACGGTGCTTTATGCCAGCATGGCCATCGTGCTGGGTGCTGCCTTGTGGATCTGGAAGAAGAATTTCCTTCAGCTTCTCCTGGGCAGCCAGCTCACGTTGCCCGATGGCGTGTGGGCGCGCTTGACGGTGATATGGATCGGCTACTTTCTGTTCATGGCCGCCATCAATGCCTATGTGGCAGCCTATTTTTCGACCGAATTCTGGGTGAATTTCAAGCTGTGGGGATACGCCTTCCCCCTCGTTTTCATCGTGGGTCAGGGGCTCTACATATCGCGCTACCTCAAAGATGAGGACGGAGTCGAGAAATCATGATCCCAACACCATTGCCTGCCGACAGCGTACCCACTGCGGAAGCGATTCACACGACCCTGCAGTCGGCCTTGTCGCCCGTGTTGCTTGAGGTACTCGACGAAAGCGCTGCCCACGCAGGTCATGCTGGAGCCAATGGCCTGGGCCGCGGCACCCATTTCAGGGTCCGGATCGGCGGCCCTGCGTTTGCTGGCAAGAGTCGCGTCGCGCAACATCGCCTTGTGTATGATGCGCTGCGCAAATTCACCGCGGCCGGTCTTCACGCATTGGCCATTGAAATCAAATCCTGACGAAGCCACTTGCCTTCGGGGCCAACCCAGGGTGATGGCCTTCGGCTTCGATACCTTCTGACACCTTGAGCCCGGGCCAAGGAGCAACTTTGCCGAACCCACGTGCTCAAATTCCATTTTTTCGAACCGAGGAATTCCATGAAAATCTCAATGTCGGCCCTGACAGTGGCTGTGATCATCGCGGCGTCACCCTGGGCCGCCGCACAAAACGTGGCCATCGTGAACGGCAAGGCCGTGCCCACCGCGCGGGTCGATGCCCTGGCGCAGCAGATTGAGGCCTCCGGACGTCCAATCAACGACGAAGTGCGTGCGCAGATCAAGGAAGAAGTGATCCTGCGAGAAATCTTCATGCAGGAAGCTCAGAAGCGGGGCATTGCCGCTACCGAGGAATACAAGACCCAGATGGAGCTGGCGCGCCAGACCATCATGATCAGGGCCCTGTTTGCCGACTACCAGGCCAAGAACCCGGTGTCTGTGGCCGACATGCAGGCCGAATACAACAAATTCAAGGCGGCCAACAGCGGCAAGGAATACCGAGCCCGTCACATCCTGGTCGAGAAGGAAGACGAGGCCAAGGCCATCGTCAAATCCATCAAGGGCGGTGCCAAGTTTGAGGACATCGCAAAAAAGCAGTCCAAGGATCCTGGATCCGGTGCCAACGGTGGAGACCTGGACTGGGCAGCGGCCGCCAGCTACGTGACAGAGTTTTCCGAGGCCATGGTCAAACTCGACAAGGGTCAGATGACCGAAGTGCCAGTCAAGAGCCAGTTTGGCTGGCACGTCATCCGGGTGGACGACATCCGAGAAGCCCAGTTGCCAGCTTTTGAAGAGGTCAAGCCGCAGATCGAGCAACAGATGACCCAGCAGAAGATGGCCGAATTCCAGCAGTCGCTGCGAGACAAAGCCAAGGTGGAATAAGGAACTCTGCTTTCGGCGCAGTTGCCCCATTGGAGCGCGCCGCATCAGCAACCCAGGCGGCTTCGGCCGCCTTTTTTTCGCCTCTGCATCTCCAAATGCAATATGCCGAAATGACACCCGCGACCAGGCCTCCATTGGCCTCCCCATCGACACCGTCGTCTGGTTCAATGCCCCAACATCGATTCATCCCTTTTTGCCCACGGGAGATTCCTTTTGCCCGCGAACCAACCTGCTACGCCGTCTCCGAATGGCCGAGAACGCCTGGACTGGCCCCGCGCCCAGTCCTTCCTGGCGCGTGAGCGCGCGATGTATGCAGCGCGCAATCCGCGTTCGGCAGCGCTGGCGGCACAGGCCGACGCGCACCTGCTGTTCGGTGTGCCCCTGCACTGGATGCGCGACTGGGGCACCCCTTTCCCTCTGCAAGTGGCGCACGCCAGCGGCGCCCACGTGGTCGACGAAGATGGTCACACACTGGTGGATTTCTGCCTGGGTGACACGGGCGCCATGTTCGGCCACTCACCGTTGCCTGTGCAGCTGGCCTTGCAACAGCAGGCCACGCGGGGGTTCACCACCATGCTGTCGACCGAAGACGCCTCCGTGGTGGCGAAAGCGCTGAGCGAACGCTTCCGCCTGCCCTACTGGCAATTTGCGCTGAGCGCGACCGATGCCAACCGCTACATCGTGCGCTGGATACGCGCTGCGACCGGGCGCAAGAAACTGCTGGTGTTCAACGGTTGTTACCACGGCACCATCGAAGACGTGTTCGTCGATCTGGTGGATGGACAAGCCGTCCAGCGCGACAGTCTGCTGGGCCAGGTGCACAACCTGCTGGAACACACGGTGGTGATCGAATTCAACGACCTGCCGGCGCTGGAGGCTGCCTTGCAAGCTGGTGATGTGGCCTGTGTGCTGGCAGAGCCGGCCATGACCAACATCGGCATGGTGCTGCCCTCACCCGGCTATTGGCTGGCGGCTCAGGCGCTGATACGGCAGCAAGGTGCTCTGCTGGTGATGGACGAAACCCACACCATCAGCACCGGTGCAGGCGGCTACTGCCAGGTGCATGGCCTTGAGCCCGACGCCCTGGTGCTGGGCAAGCCGGTGGGCGGCGGCGTGCCCTGCGCCGTCTACGGCATGAGCGCCGAACTGGCCCGCCGTGCAGTGCACGCCAAGGCAGACGCACCGCCCGGGCACAGCGGCATCGGCACCACGCTCACCGGCAACATGCTGTCCATGGCGGCGATGCGGGCGACCCTCACCGAGGTGATGACGCCCGCCGCCTACGCCCACATGCTGCCCCTGGCCCACCAACTGGCCGAGGGCATTCGGCACATCCTGGCCGAGCGTCAACTCCCCTGGTGCGTGACGGAACTGGGTGCCCGGGTGGAATTCCAGTTCTGCTCCGCACCCCCGCACAACGGCAGCGAAGCCGGTGCCAGGCTGGACGCGGAGCTGGAACACCTGATCCACCTGGGGCTGCTCAACCGGGGCGTGCTGATCACGCCGTTCCACAACATGATGCTGGTGTGTCCGCAGACCACAGTTGCCGACGTGGATCGGCTGCTGGCAGCGCTGGCGTCGGTGCTCGACGATGTCGTGCTGCAGACGACCTGAGCCTATTCGCTCAACGCACCAGGTAAACGGCCAGCCCAATCAGGCCGATCATCACTGGCTGATGCAGCAGATAGTAGCTCAGGCTCCATCGACCCAGCATGGCCAGACCGCGCGACACCCCACCAGCGGGCGCTGCCCCCGATCCCAGCCAGCCAGGGCGGTGGCGCAGCACCCACTGCCCTGCAGCCACACCCCACCAGAGCACGCCCAGCCAGGGCAGCAGGGGCACATAGTCTTCGGTAATCGGCTTGCGGCTGATGAAGCCCAGCCAGTTCAAGCCGCGCGAGTTCAACACCTCCAGCACCGGCCATTGCGCAATGACGGTGGCTGCCAGCCACGGCAAGCAGACGGCCAAGGCGCCCAGCGGCCAAAGCCAGCGACCCCAGCCCACCGTGAGACGCGCCAGCACCAGCATCACCGCGATGCCGTGCAACACACCAAAATAGATGAAGCTTTTGGGGAACATGAGCAGCGAGCCGGCGGTGACCAGCAGCGCGGCAGCCGCCACCTGAGTCCAGCGCCGCCAGAAGCGCGGCCAGCCCTGCCCCTGGCTGCTGGCCACTGCCTGAGAGAGCCCTGCCGTGAACAGAAACAGGCTCACGATCAGTGTGCGCTGCCAGGTCCAGAACGGGTCACGGTAGAAGTTCTCGTGGATCAGTCCGAAATGGTTGAGGTCGAAACTGAAATGAAACACCGTCATCCACAGCATGGCCACGGCGCGCAGCTGGTCGATGCGGTCGAGCCGGTGCTGGGGGTGAGCCACAGGCATGATCATGCGGGCGCGTTCACTATCTGCCGAAAAGGCGCTGAAACACCGAAGGCCCACTGCCTGGCAGACACAGCAACCCCCAGTCCGGCCGCTCTGCGAGCCTCGTATGTGCTGCAGCGTGTTCGTGGCTGGCGGCCTTCCGGATCCAGTGGGCAGAGGCCAGGTCGACCTCTGCGTGGCGGGCCGGGTCGATCACCACCCGGGGCAGCAACACCACCGCATCGTGGGCAGATGCCATGTTGCCACCTTGCGCACCCAGCAGGTGCCAGCCCAGCGCCTGGGCATCGTTGCGCGCCACGCTGGCAAAACCGTCCGTGTGGGCAGACCCCATGCAATGGGCGGCGCTGGCAAGCCCGAGCGAGGCACCCAGTTTGCAATGCGCAAGCAGGCTTGCGAAATCCCCTTGCGTCAAACCCAGACCCCCAAGCACGTGCGCCTCCACGATTTGCTTCATGGCCCAGTCGCTGCCGATGACCATGGCCGAAAAGGCAGTCTCGTAAGCCTCCTTGTTCCGCCCCTGCTGACGCAGCGCCCAGGATTTGCGCTCAAGAGCCGCTTTGTGATGCGGATGAAGCGCGAGAATGCGGTCGGCCAATGCCACCATGACCGGCCAGTTGTTCACTCGATTTTCAGCATCGAGCCAGCCAGTCAGATTGGCCAGCGTGGGCGCCATCTTCACCCTCGCTTCCCAGTAGGGCCGCCAGGTCAGTGGGTTGGGGTCTCTTCCCGTGGGTCGAATGTGTTCGTCCAGCGCCTGCTCCAGCGAGCGGCGGTGTGGCTGCGGTAGTGCCAGCTTGTCCGCCAGGGCCCTGAGCCGGGCGAACCGCTGATCGCGAATCTCCCGCTCCTGAGGCCCGCCTGCGTGACTGGCCGCGCGCAGGTACAGCCACTCATCATGAGGAGCGTATTCGATCAGTGCCAGGTAGCGGTCCCAGGCCGATTGGCGCTGGGCGCCGTCAAGCAGGAAGCGGGCCGGCAGGTCGACCTCGCGAGCCGCCATGCCGTAGAAGCCGCCTTGCGCCATCAACGCGTCCACCAGCGGCAGCGCTTGTTGCACCCGGTTGCGGGGTCGGTGGTAGTAGCCCCCCGCGCGCTCAGGCGCGTACCGGTCCCGGTGCACTTCATAGGCCGCGTGCACCCAGGCTGCTGCCAGCATGAGCTGGGCCGCCTGCGACGCGGGGTTGCGCGCGTGCCAGGTCTGCAGCGGGTGCAGCATGGACAAGCCCCGGCCTTCGAGCACATCCAGGCTGCGGACCATCGCCCGCATCTGCTCGGTCCGGTCCTGCATGGCGGCGATGCCGTCCCAGTGCGCCTGCACGCCATTGAAGTCGCCACGCACCAGTTGTGAAGCCATGCGGTAGGCCCCCAGGTAGTGCCGCTCGATCAGTGGGGTGGGAAGGCGCGACAGGTCCACCGGGGGTGGTGAAGGCAAGGTCACACCAAAGGTTTCCAGCTCCCAATCGCGGTCACCCTTTTCACAGGTGGCCTGCTGTGCGTTTAAGACGGGGTGGACAGACAGCAGGGCCAGACACAGCGATGCCGCACCCCATGCGCGGCCAAAAACGAACGGGCTCAAATGCAATCCTCCGAGACTGGTTTCTTGGGTTTCTTGGATGTATTCAGGCAGACGGTGAGGCCCGCAAGCTCAGCAGTTGCTCAGCCAGTTCCTCCGGCTGGCTCACCATGGGATCGTGTCCGGTGGCCATCTCCAGCACCTGCCAGCCCGGATCGCTGCGCACCCGCTGGCGGGCAGGTGCAATGGTGGCCAGTGCCGGTTGGTTGCAGTCGATGAAGGTACGTGGAATCTGTGCCACCAGTGCTCCATCGAAGTCCAGCGGTTGCTGGTAAAGCCTGAACGGCTGCGGCGTCTGGCGGCGGTTGACCCAATCGCGGTCGGCACCGGCCAGACCAAAGAGGGCCGCGTCGGGCGGGGGGAAACTCAGACCGTCGCTGGCCTTCGACGCCTCGATGCGTGCCTGGCGGGTCTCATCCGAATGGTGACTGCTCCAGCTGTCGCCAGGGTACGGCACGGCCGCATCCAGGTAAACCAAGCGGGTCAGCAGGCCGGGCCGTAGCCGTTGCATGCGGTCCGCCACGCCAGTGATCACCATGCCGGCGTAGCTGTGCCCGACCAGCAGCACCCGCTCCAGTTCCTCTGCCTCGATGAGACCGATCACGTCCTGAATGTGTGTGTGCAGATCGACCGCAGGGCTCAGCAGGTGCGCCCGTTCGCCCACGCCTGTCAGCGTCACGGCATGTGCCTGCACACCGCCGGAGCGCAGCAGCGGCAATACCCGGCGCCAGCACCAGGCCCCATGCCAGGCACCGTGGACCAGCACCACGGCGATGGTGGGTGGTGAAGAAGCTGCATTCATGTTGATTCTCCAGGACAATATCGGGCTGCATTCGCACCCGATTCTGCACCGACCCGCCATGCTGCCTCATCACATCGAACTGCTCTCGCCTGCCCGCGACGCCGACATCGGCATCGAGGCGGTGAATCATGGGGCCGACGCGGTCTATATCGGCGGTCCGTCTTTCGGCGCCCGCACCAGCGCCGACAACCGGGTGCAGGACATCGCCCGTCTGGCGCGGCACGCCCACCGCTTTGGCAGCCGCATCTACGTCACCCTGAACACCATCCTGCGCGACGACGAGCTGGAACCAGCGCGCAAGCTGGCCTGGCAACTGTTTGATGCGGGTGCAGACGCGCTCATCGTCCAGGACATGGGCTTGCTGGAGCTGGACCTGCCGCCCATCCAGTTGCATGCCAGCACACAGACCGATATCCGCACCCCCGAGAAAGCCCGCTTCCTGCAAGATGCCGGCCTTTCGAAGCTGGTGCTGGCACGAGAACTCACGCTGCAGCAGATCAAGGCCATCCACCAGGCCCTCGATGCCGAACGCTGCATCGTGGAGTTTTTCATCCATGGCGCGCTGTGCGTGGCCTACAGCGGCCAGTGTTTCATCAGCCATGCACACACCGGGCGCAGCGCGAACCGCGGCGACTGTTCCCAGGCCTGTCGGCTGCCTTACGAGGTCAAGGACAGCCAGGGCCGCATCGTCGCTCACGACAAGCACGTGCTCTCGATGAAGGACAACAACCAGAGCGACAACCTGCGCTCGCTGATCGACGCCGGCGCCCGCAGTTTCAAGATCGAAGGCCGCTACAAAGACATGGCCTACGTCAAGAACATCACGGCCCACTACCGCCTGCTGCTGGACGAAATTCTGGAAGAGCGACCGGAACTGGCTCGCGCCTCCAGCGGCCATTGCACTTTCTTCTTCCAGCCCGATCCCCACCAGAATTTCAACCGCGAATTCACCGACTACTTTGTGCAAGGGCGCAAAGAAGACATTGGCGCCTTTGACACGCCCAAGAACCCGGGCCGTCCCATCGGCTGGGTCACACAGGTGGGGGCGCACTCGGTGGATCTGCAACTCGACGACGCCGCCACGGTGGTGCACAACGGCGATGGCCTGTGCTATCTGGATCTGCAGAAAGAACTGGTGGGCCTGCAGATCAACCGCGCAGACGCCATTGATGCCGCCAGGGGCCAGTGGCGCGTGTTCCCGAAAGATCCGATCGCCAGCTTCAAGGACTTGCGCAAGAACACCCAGGTCAACCGCAATCGCGACATGGACTGGGTGCGCAGCCTGGAGAAAAAATCTTCTGAACGGCGCATTGGCACATGGATCAAGCTCACGGAAGAGGCTGACGCGCTGACCCTGAACCTGACGGATGAAGACGGTCACAGCGGCAGCGCCACC
Source organism: Hydrogenophaga sp. (assembly GCF_030651625.1). Classification (GTDB taxonomy): domain Bacteria; phylum Pseudomonadota; class Gammaproteobacteria; order Burkholderiales; family Burkholderiaceae_C; genus Hydrogenophaga. The sequence continues at coordinate 118,800 of NZ_JAUSCF010000022.1, forward strand.
CTGCCCGGCACACCCGCAGAAGCCAAGGACCCGGCGCAGGCCGAGGCCAGGCTGCGCGAAGCGCTGGGGCGCCTGGGCGAAACCATCTTCGCACCCATCGACATCCACCTCGACATGTGGGGCCCACGGTTCGTGCCGGCTTCGCAGCTCAACGCACTGCGACGCGAGGCCATCGACGCGCTGGAGGCCGCACGTGCCGAAGCCTGGCAGCGCCTGCCCCGAGCCCTGCCGGTCGAACCGCCGGTGCCGTACCCTGAAGACACGCTGAGCTACCTGGCCAATGTCTACAACCAAAAGGCGCGCGACTTCTATTCAAAACACGGTGTCAAGGTCATCGCAGCGGCCTACGAGAGCCATGAAGAAGAAGGTGAAGTCAGCCTGATGATCACCAAACACTGCGTGCGCTTTTCACTGAGTCTGTGTCCCAAGCAAGCCAAGGGCGTGACAGGGGTTCAGGGCACGGTGCGCGCCGAGCCGATGCAGCTGATCAATGGAAAGGAAAAACTGACTCTGCGCTTTGACTGCAAGCCCTGCGAAATGCACGTGGTGGGCAAAATCAAGCGCAGCGTGGTGAACGCGGTGCCCACCAGCCCGGTCAAGTTTTACCGGACCCGGCCCGTTGCACCGCACTGACCAGCCCGTGCCTCGGTTCCGGCGGTCCGCAATGGGCGAAAAACCGCCTGCTCAGATGTAGGCGTTGACCGGCTTGACGTGCCGCATGTGCAGGCTCAGTCCCAGGGCCGCCATGTGGTTGCTGTTGCGACTCAAGATCTTCTCTGACAGTGGCAAAAACTCGGTTTCTTCATAGTGGGCGTGCGCCTGGTACTCGGTGACCAGTCGCTGCAGATCGCTCACATCCAGCTCCGACGACTGCCCCTTGACCACTTGTTTGAGGCCTTTTTCGAGGCTTTTCCAGAGCTTTTCGACCGACCGGTGTTCGTCGGTCAGGCGCTTGGCCATGGCCTTGACCTTCAACTGCTCCTCTCCCGGCTCCGCACTGGCCAGTACGGCGGGAAACAGCTCGCGCTCTTCTTCCAGGTGGTGCTCAAAAATGGCCTCGCGAAAGAACTCCAGCGATTGCTCGGCGATCTGCCGCGCCCGGGCAGCAGGCTCCAGCAGGGCGGGAAGTTCATCGAGTGCCTTGAGGCGCTGGATGATGCCCACATGGCAGTTGTTGAAGTTGTTCAGAGGATGTTGGGTGTCAACGGGTGACTGGGCAGACATGATTCGCTCCTGAAAGGCACATTTTTCGCGGGCACTGGATGCGGATGCTCAGCACACCCATGAAGAACCGTCGCTCCAGTCTAGGCCCTGCGGCCCGCAACACCTTGACTCAGGTCAATGGCTGGCGCCACGCATGCGCTGGAAACCAGTAACGAACATCACCACCACAGCACCGGCCACAATGCCTGCCGCGCCACCGGCCACGCTGTTGAGCAAGGCCCCCATCCAGCCCATGTCCGCAACCCAGAGTTCGACCACGTGGCCCAAGGCAGGCACGCCGTGAAGCAGGATGCCACCCCCCACAAGGAACATGGCAGCCGTACCCAGCACCGAAAGCGTCTTCATCAGCCAGGGCGCCATGGCCAGAATACCCCGCCCCATTGCCTGCTGCCAGCCAGCCTTGCGCTGCACAAGGTACAGCCCTGCATCGTCCAGTTTGACGATACCGGCCACAAGGCCGTAGACCCCTACAGTCATGATCAGGGAAATGCCCACCAGCACCGAGATGCGCTGTGCGAAGCTGGCGGCGGCCACCGTGCCGAGGGTGATGACAATGATCTCAGCAGAGAGAATGAAATCGGTGCGCACTGCGCCCTTGATTTTCTCCTTCTCAAAAGCCGCCATGTCCACCTGCTCATCGGCCAATGCGCGTGCCAGTTTTGTGTGGCGCGCGACCTCCTCTTCCTTTGAGTGCATGAAGGCGTGCAGCAGCTTCTCTGCCCCCTCAAAACACAGGAACAGACCACCCAGCATGAGCAGTGGCGTGATCAACCAGGGCACAAAAGCGCTGATGGCCAACGCAGCCGGCACCAGAATGGCCTTGTTCACCATGGAGCCCTTGGCGACCGCCCAGACCACCGGCAGCTCCCGGTTGGCCGTCACGCCAGTGACTTGCTGGGCATTGAGTGCCAAGTCGTCCCCCAGCACACCGGCCGTCTTCTTCGCGGCCATTTTCGTCATCAGCGCCACATCGTCGGCAGCGGTCATGCCCTGGCGGGCAGCCACCTTGGTCATCACGGCCACATCGTCGAGCAGCGTGGCGATGTCGTCAATCAGGGCAAGCAGGCTGGTGGCCATGGGCGTGAACCGCGATGCGGTTTCAAAGGAGCGGCTGCGATGCTAGCAGATCGCACCCGCCTCCAATGAGGCTATCGCACCCACTTGCGCGCGTTGCGCCAGATCCGCATCCAGGGGCTGAAGGCCGCCGGATCACCGCTGGTCCAGCTCATCTGGATGTTGCGGAACACCCGTTCAGGATGCGGCATCATGGCGGTGAAGCGGCCGTCGGCGGTGGTCACGGCAGTCAAGCCAGCGGGGCTGCCGTTCGGATTGAACGGGTAGCGCTCGGTAGGCGCTCCGCTGTTATCCACGAAACGCATCGCTGCCATGGCTTTGGCCTCATTGCCACGGTAGGCAAAATTGGCGAACCCCTCGCCGTGCGCCACCGCAATGGGCAGCCGGCTTCCCGCCATGCCCTGCAGAAACACGCTGGGCGAGTCGAGCACTTCCACCATCGACAAACGGGCTTCGAACCGTTCGCTCTGGTTGGTGGTGAACCGCGGCCATGCTTCTGCACCGGGGATGATGTCTGCCAGCTCGGCAAACATCTGGCAACCGTTGCAAACGCCCAGACCGAAGGTGTCTGGCCGCTCAAAAAAACCCTTGAACTGGTCGGCCAGCGCCGGGTTGAAGGTGATGCTGCGGGCCCAGCCAATGCCGGCTCCGAGCGTGTCGCCATAGCTGAAGCCGCCACATGCGACCACGCCCTTGAAATCCGCCAGTTGCGCGCGACCGCTTTGCAGGTCGGTCATGTGCACATCGAAGGCCTCAAATCCGGCCTGCGAGAACGCGTAGGCCATCTCGACATGCGAGTTCACGCCCTGCTCGCGCAGAATGGCCACTCGGGGCCGCGACAGGTTCAGGAACGGGGCCGCCACGTCCTCGGCCGGATCAAACGTGAGCGCAACGTGCAGCCCTGGATCGTCCGGCTGACCAGCCGCAGCATGCTCCGAGTCGGCGCACGCAGGGTTGTCGCGTTGCTGGTTGATGCGCCAGCTCACGCTGTCCCAGACCTGATGCAGGTCTTGCAGGCTGGCACTGAATACCGCCTTGGTGTCGCGCCAGACCTGCAACTGTCCCTTGCCGGCATCCATGATCGAGGACAGCGGACGGGTCTTGCCGATGAAATGACTGTGCTTGGAAAGTCCGTGCTCGCGCAGCACCTGCATGACCTCGTTGCGATGCGCTGTTTCGACCTGCAGCACCACCCCCAGCTCTTCGCTGAACAAGGCCTTGAGGGTGAGTTCTTCGCGACGGGCGCTGACCTGCCCTGCCCAGTTTTTCGCGTCGCCATGGTCGGCCCGGCTGTCACTGATGCCGTCGCCTTCGGTCACCAGCATGTCAACGTTGAGTGACACGCCCACATGGCCCGCGAAGGCCATCTCTGCCACCGTGCTGATCAGACCACCATCGCTGCGATCGTGGTAGGCCAGCACCCACCCCTTCGAACGCAGCGCATTGACGGCATTCACCAGATTCACCAGGTCCTGCGGGTCGTCAAGGTCCGGCACGGTATCGCCGAACTGGCCGAGCACCTGCCCGAGGATGCTGCCACCCATGCGGTTCTGGCCTTTGCCCAGATCGATAAGGACCAGTGTGGTGTCTTCGAGGTCGCTGTTCAACACCGGTGTGAGCGTGCCCCGCACGTCGGCCAGGGTGGCGAAGCCGCTGACGATCAGGCTCACAGGCGAAGTCACCTTGTGCGACGCGCCGTCGTGCTGCCACTGGGTGCGCATGGAAAGGCTGTCTTTGCCCACCGGAATGGAGACGCCGAGGGCCGGACAAAGCTCGATGCCCACGGCACGCACGGTGGCATACAGATCGGCATCTTCGCCGGGCTCGCCGCAGGCGGCCATCCAGTTGGCCGACAGCTTCACGCGTGACAACTCGATGGGTGCCGCCAGCAGGTTGGTGATGGCCTCGGCCACCGCCATGCGGCCCGATGCCGGTGCATTCAGCGCCGCCAGTGGTGTGCGCTCACCCATGCTCATGGCTTCACCTGCAAAGCCCGAGAAATCGGCCAATGTCACGGCGCAATCGGCCACGGGAACCTGCCATGGCCCCACCATCTGGTCGCGGTGAGAAAGCCCGCCCACGGTCCGGTCGCCGATGGTGATCAGAAACCGCTTCGACGCCACCGTGGGATGGCTGAGCACGTCGATGACCGCCTGCTGAAGATCTATCCCTGTCAGGTCCATGGGAATCGCCTCACGAGCCACCGACTTCACATCGCGGTGCATCTTGGGTGGCTTGCCCAGCAACACATCCATGGGCATGTCGACTGCAGCTCCCACGCTCCCCACTTGGTGTGGTTCGCTGCCCCCCAAACGCGCAGCGTCTTCGTTGCCCACGAACAGGTGCCGCTCTTCGGTGGCCACGCCCACCACAGAGAAGGGGCAGCGTTCACGTTCGCAAAATGCTTGAAACTGCGCCAGCGACTCCGGCGCAATGGCCAGCACATAGCGCTCCTGGCTTTCGTTGCACCAGATCTCCTTGGGCGCAAGACCCGACTCCTCGAGCGGCACGGCCCGCAGGTCGAAACGCGCGCCGCGCCCGGCATCGTTGGTCAGTTCAGGGAACGCATTCGACAGACCACCGGCACCCACGTCGTGGATGAACAGAATCGGGTTGTCCGCACCCTGGGCCGAACAATGGTTGATCACCTCTTGAGCGCGTCGCTCGATCTCGGGATTCCCCCGCTGAACGGAATCGAAGTCCAGCGAGGCTGCATTGGTGCCGCTGGCCATCGAACTGGCAGCACCGCCACCCATACCGATCTTCATGCCCGGGCCACCGAGCTGGATCAACAGGCTGCCAGCAGGAAAGTCGATCTTCTTCGTCAACTGGGCATCGATCACGCCCAGGCCCCCAGCGATCATGATGGGCTTGTGGTAGCCCCGACTCACGCCGTCCACCGTCTGCTCGTATTCGCGGAAGTAGCCCAGGAGGTTAGGCCTGCCGAACTCGTTGTTGAAAGCCGCGCCGCCCAGAGGGCCCTCGGTCATGATCTGCAGGGGGCTGGCGATGTGCTCCGGTTTTCCTCCGGGCTGGTCGCTTGCGCCACCCCAGAGTTTGGACACGGTGAAACCTGTCAGACCCGCCTTGGGCCTGGAGCCACGCCCGGTGGCGCCTTCGTCCCGTATCTCGCCGCCCGCGCCTGTGGCTGCCCCGGGAAAGGGTGAAATGGCGGTGGGGTGGTTGTGCGTCTCCACCTTCATCAGCACATGGTGAACGGCCGCCTCGGCGGTGTAGGCAGGCGCTTCATTGGTGCCCGCACGGGCCACAAAACGCTCGACCGCACTGCCCTCCATGATGGAGGCGTTGTCTGAATACGCCACGATGGTGTACTGCGGATTCGTCTGGTGCGTGTGGCGGATCACGCCGAACAGGCTCTTGTCCTGGGCCACGCCGTCCACGGTGAATTCGGCGTTGAAAATCTTGTGCCTGCAGTGTTCGCTGTTCGCCTGGGCGAACATCATCAGCTCAACGTCGGTGGGGTTGCGCTTCAGCCCGTGAAAGGCATTCACCAGGTAATCGATCTCGTCATCTGCCAGCGCCAGCCCCCATGCAAGGTTCGCGGCTTCCAAAGCAGCCCTGCCACCAGCGAGCACGTCCACATGTTCCATGGGCGCAGGATGCAGTTCCGTGAACAGGGCTTCCGCCTGTTTTCGTTCGGTGGTGACCGCCTCGGTCATGCGGTCGTGCAGCAGGTCGGCCACGGCGAGGAGTTGCTCCTCGGTGAGTCGCCCTTTGCCCAGTAGGCCCGTCTTGAGGTGTATGCGGTACTCCACCAGGCGCTCCACCCGCTTCACCGCCAGCCCACAGTTGTGCGCGATGTCGGTCGCCTTGGAGGCCCAGGGTGAGACGGTGCCGAGTCGGGGCATCACCAGGACGACCGCAGCACCCGCTTTTTCGGCCAACACGTGTGCCTCTGCACATGGATCGCCATAAGTCAGCAATTCCCCCAGGCGCTCCAGCGTTGAATCGCTTGGCGGATCGGAAAACGAGGCCAGGTGCACAAAACGTGCTGTAAGGCCGGTGATCTTGTCTGAAATACCCTGCAATCGGGGCAGGAGTTGCTGGACTTTGAAGGCGCTGATGGCATTGCCGCCATCGAAGAAACACAGGGGCAAGGTCACGATGGGGGCCTATGGACTGAGTGATCCCGTCGGGGAAAGAAACGGTGAATTTTATCTCTGTGCATTGAGCGCGCCTCAAGCCTCGGCGGTGGCTGCTGCCTGCACCGCCTGCCAGACCTTCAGGGCATCAACCGTCTGTAGCACGTCGTGAACGCGCACGATGCGAGCACCTCGCTCGACCGCCATCAGCGCCGCCGCGACACTGGCTGACACGCGATCCGCAGGGCGTTCGCGGCCCGTCACCGCGCCCAGAGATGACTTGCGCGACCATGCCCCCAACAAGGGAAAGCCCAGCTTCAACAACCTTTGCTGCTGCGCCAGCAGGCTGAAGTTCTGGTCCACCGTTTTTCCAAAACCGACCCCAGGATCCAGAACAATCCGCTGCCGGACCACGCCGAGAGTCAACAAGGCATCCGCACGATCGCGCAGGAAATGGGCCACTGGGCCCACCACACCACCGGTCATGGGTGCCACCTGCATGGTCTGCGGGTCGCGATGCATATGCATCAGGCACACACCACAGCGTGCATGGTCCGCCACAGCCTGGAGTGCACCTGGCTGGCGAAGCGCCCACACGTCGTTGATCACGTCGGCGCCTGCATCTAGCACCGCGCGCATCACTTCGGGTTTGTAGGTGTCGACCGAAATCGGAACGCCCAGCCGCACAGCCGCCTTCACCACAGGTAGCACACGATGCAGTTCATCCTCCAGCGAAACCGCGGGTGAGCCGGGCCGGGTGGATTCGCCGCCAATGTCCAGCATGTGCGACCCCTCGTCCAGGAGCCGCTCGCACAGTTTCAGTGCCGTGGCCGTGGTGGTGTACAGACCCCCATCCGAAAAGGAATCAGGCGTCACATTGACGATACCCATCACCTTGGGCGTCGTGAGGTCGACATCGAATCGCGTGGTTTGCCAATGCATGGTGCTGCCCCAAAAGCAAACGGGGCCGAAGCCCCGTTTGAGATCACGAAAACGTCGACACCGAGTGCTCAAGCCACCGTCGGCGCTGGGTCGGGTGCAACCGGAGGCGTACCGTTTCCACCACCGCCCACCGAAGGATTTCGGGGCGTCCAGTCCTTGGGAGGACGTGGCGGCTTGCCGGCCATGATGTCATCGATCTGTTCGGCATCGATGGTTTCCCACTCGAGCAAGGCCTTGGCCATGGCGTGCATCTTGTCGCTGTTGCTTTCGATCAGGTCGCGAGCCAACTTGTACTGCGCGTCGATGATGCGGCGAACCTCGGCATCCACCTTTTGCATGGTCGACTCGCTCATGTTGGTGGTCTTGGTCACCGAACGGCCCAGGAAGACCTCACCCTCGTTCTCTGCGTAAACCATCGGGCCCAGCGCATCTGTCATGCCGTAGCGCATCACCATGTCGCGGGCAATCGTGGTGGCGCGCTCGAAGTCGTTGCTGGCACCCGTCGTCATCTGGTTCATGAACACTTCTTCAGCGATGCGTCCACCAAACAGCATGCTGATCTGGTTCAGCATGTAGTCCTTGTCGTAGCTGTATCTGTCCTGAGCCGGCAAGCTCATGGTCACACCCAGCGCACGGCCGCGCGGAATGATGGTCACCTTGTGGACCGGATCGCACTTGGGCAGCAGCTTGCCGATCAGGGCATGACCGGACTCGTGGTATGCGGTGTTGCGGCGTTCCTCTTCCGGCATGACCATGCTCTTGCGCTCGGGGCCCATGAAGATCTTGTCCTTGGCCTTCTCGAAGTCCTGCATTTCCACCACACGGGCATTGCGGCGGGCGGCCATCAGCGCCGCTTCGTTGCACAGGTTAGCCAGGTCGGCGCCGCTCATGCCCGGTGTGCCGCGCGCGATCACGCTCGGGTTCACGTCGGTACCGAGGGGCACCTTGCGCATGTGCACGTTCAAAATCTGCTCGCGGCCGCGAATGTCGGGCAGCGTGACATACACCTGCCGGTCAAAACGACCTGGGCGCAGCAAGGCCGCATCCAGAATGTCGGGGCGGTTGGTGGCTGCGACCACGATCACACCCAGGTTGGTCTCGAATCCATCCATCTCGACCAGCATCTGGTTCAAGGTCTGCTCGCGCTCGTCGTTACCACCACCCAGGCCAGCGCCACGTTGGCGACCCACCGCATCGATTTCGTCGATGAAGATGATGCATGGTGCGTTCTTCTTGGCGTTTTCAAACATGTCGCGAACTCGGGCCGCGCCCACGCCCACAAACATTTCCACAAAGTCAGAACCCGAGATGCTGAAAAACGGCACTTTGGCTTCGCCAGCAATGCCCTTGGCCAACAAGGTCTTGCCGGTACCCGGAGGCCCAACCAGCAACAACCCGCGGGGAATGCGGCCTCCCAGCTTCTGAAATTTGGCCGGGTCCTTCAGGAAGTCGACCACTTCCTTCACTTCTTCCTTGGCCTCGTCACAGCCGGCAACATCCGCAAATGTGACCGTGTTGTTGTTTTCGTCGAGCATTCTGGCCTTGCTCTTGCCAAAACTGAAAGCGCCACCCTTGCCGCCGCCCTGCATTTGCCGCATGAAATAGATCCACACACCAATCAGGAGCAGCATGGGGCCCCAGCTGACCAGCAGCGTCATCAGAAGCGAGCCTTCTTCACGAGGGCGCACGTCAAATTTCACGTTGTAGTTGATCAGGTCACCGACCAGACCACGATCCAGCGAAGTGGCCGTGGTGCGCACGCGACGATCATCCTGGGTGATGGCGATGATCTCGGTGCCGCCTTGACCCTCCTGAATCGTGGCGCTCTTGATGCGTTGACCCTTCACCTCTTCGATGAACTCGGAATAGCCCATGTAGCCTGCGCTGGCGACCGCCCGGCCATCGAACTGCTTGAAGACGGTGAAAAGCACCATGGCGATGACCATCCACACGGCGATTTTCGAGAACCACTGGTTATTCAAGTGCAGCTCCTGGCAAAAAGGAATTCAGAGATTTGCATGTTGAGCCCATTTTAGGACTTTCAAGCAGCAATGCCCTTGATATATGACTTGGCAATGTCAATGAAGGGGTTAGGAAATGTTTTGTAGGCCGTTCGCGTGGTTGCAACGCAACCGGCGCAAGAACCAAAAGGGCTATGCTGGTTTCAGACCCATACCGACCAAAAAGGTTTCAGAAGACTTGTCGCGCGATGCTTTCGGCTTGAAAGTCTTGACGACCTTGAAGCGCTGTCGAAACAGCGCGACCATGGGATCGTAGGCCCCGCCATGGAACAGTTTGACCACCAGTGCGCCATCGGACTTGAGATGACGCACGGAAAAATCCACCGCCAACTCCACCAGATCGGTGATGCGTGCGGCATCTGCCGAGCCAATTCCAGAAAGGTTGGGCGCCATGTCGGAGACCACCACATCCACCGCCTGGACGCCCTTTTCAATCAGCGCCCCTTCAAGTTCGGCCAAAACACTCCCCTCGCGAAAGTCACCCATGATGAATTGCACGCCCTCAACCGGATCCATGGGAAGCATGTCGAGGGCAATGATGTGACCGTGCAGTTCCCCGACGGCCGCCCCACTCGGGCTCAGGCGCCGGCGGATGTATTGGCTCCAGGCCCCTGGCGCGGAACCCAGATCCACCACGCAATCACCCGGCTCGATCAATCCCAGCGTTTCGTCAATCTCTTTGAGCTTGTATGCCGCGCGGGCACGGTAACCATCTTTTTTGGCCAGGCGCACGTAAGGATCGTTGACATGTTGATTCAGCCACGCCTTGTTGACCTTCTTGCTCTGCGACTTGACTTTCATTCCCATGGGGACACTCTCGGGCTGACTAAACGATAATTGTCCCATGCCCCAGATCACACTCACCCCCGCCCAGCGCAAACTTCACCGTGCCGACGCACATCATCTCGACCCGGTCGTGCTCGTTGGAGGCGACGGTCTCAGCCCTGCGGTCAAGAAAGAAGTCGACGCCGCTCTGACCGCTCATGGCCTTATCAAGGTGCGTGTGTTCAGCGATGACAGAGCCGCCAGAGAAGCCATGCTGCAAACATTGACCGACGAACTCAATGCCGCACCCATCCAGCACATTGGCAAGTTGCTGGTGTTGTGGCGCGAGATGCCCGAGAAAGTCAGAGCGGTCGACGAAGACCGCAAGCCAGGACCTCGGGACGTGAAGGTGCTGAAATTCAGCAAGCGAGGCGGGCAGCGGCCAGAGGTGAAAGTGGTCAGAGTGCTGGGGAATCAGCGCCTCACCCCAGGCGGCCAGGTCAAGCGGGCCAAGGTCGTCAAGAAGAGCATCAAGAAGTCGGCGCAATAGGCGCTGGTTTTCTGTCGAGGTCAAACCCCGCTGTCTTGAACTTACGACCCAGCGCCCTATCTGAGCCTGCATGAACGCCAACACCGCCACACTGGACCGAAATCCCCTGCTGGGCTCGCCTGACCTGCCCAGGTTCGACGCCATCACACCGGAGTGTGTGGGGCCCGCCATCGATCAGCTGATTCAGCAGGCGAGCGAGGCACTGGAAACAGTGACGGAAGCGTCCTTTCCTGCCAAGTGGGCACTGCTGTCAAGGACGCTTGACGTACCCGCTGAGCGTCTGTCTCGGGCCTGGGGTGCAGTGAGCCATCTCAACAGCGTCGCCGATTCCCCCGAGCTGAGGGCCGCCTACAACGCGTCCCTGCCCAAAGTGACCGAATTCTGGACACGTCTGGGGGCGGACGAACGCCTGTACGCCAAGTACAAGGCCATGGACCCCAGTGCCTTGACGTCGGAACAGGCACAGGCACACAAGAACGCCATGCGGGGATTTGTACTGGGTGGCGCAGACCTGGTAGGGGAAGCCAAGACACGGTTTGCCTGGCTGCAGGAACGACAGGCGGAACTGGCTCAGAAGTTCAGCGAAAACGCCCTGGATGCCACCGACGCATTCGCTTATTTTGCAACCGCAGAGGAAATGGCCGGTGTGCCGGGCGATGTGGTTCAAGCAACCGCTTCGGCGGCAGTGGCAGAGGGCAAGTCGGGCCACAAACTCACGCTGAAGATGCCTTGCTATCTTCCCGTCATGCAGTTCGCTCACAGCGGCAAGCTGCGTGAAACGCTGTACCGGGCCTACGTCACCCGGGCCAGCGACCAGGCGCCGGGCGACGCGATCAGGTTTGACAACGGCGCCATCATGGGCGAGCTCTTGAAACTGAGACACGAAGAAGCACAACTGCTGGGTTACAGACACCATGCTGATGTTTCACTGGTGCCCAAGATGGCCGAATCGCCTGAACAGGTGATCGCCTTCCTGCGCGACCTGGCGGTGAAGTCCCGCCCCTTTGCAGAGAAGGACCTGGCTGACCTCCGCGCCTTTGCCGCTGCTGAGCTCGGCCTTGACGATCCTCAGGCATGGGACTGGCCGTACATCGGCGAAAAGCTCAAGGAAGCCCGCTACGCCTTCAGCGAACAGGAAGTCAAGCCGTATTTCACGGCTCCAAAAGTCCTGGGAGGCTTGTTCCAGATCGTCGAGACCTTGTTTGAAGTGGCCATCCGGCCTGATTCCGCACCGGTCTGGAACGATGGCGTGGCTTTCTACCGCATCGAACGCAAGACCGCCGAAGGGACACAGCTGGTTGGTCAGTTCTACCTGGACCCATCGGCACGCACAGGCAAACGCGGCGGCGCCTGGATGGACGATGTGCGGGCCCGCTGGCTGCGCCCCGATACGGGGGCCCTGCAGACACCAGTGGCACACCTTGTGTGCAATTTCGCTGAGGGCGTGGCAGAAAACGGCATCGTGCGCCCGCCTTTGTTGACGCACGATGACGTGATCACCCTGTTCCATGAGTTCGGGCACGGTCTGCACCACATGCTCACGCAGGTCAATGAACGCGACGTCTCTGGTATCAGTGGCGTTGAATGGGATGCGGTGGAACTGCCGAGCCAGTTCATGGAAAACTTCTGCTGGGAATGGGATGTGCTCAAGCACATGACCGCCCACGTAGACACCGGCGAGGCATTGCCTCGTGCGCTTTTTGACAAGATGCTGGCAGCAAAGAACTACCAGAGCGGACTGCAAACCCTGCGCCAGGTGGAGTTCTCGTTGTTCGACATGCTTCTGCACAGCCTGCCGGAGCCCGCCACCACCCCTGAAGCCATTCTGGCCTTGCAGCAGAAGGTCAGAGAAGAAGTGGCCGTGCTGAACCCTCCCCCTTACAGCCGCACGCCAAACACCTTCAGCCATATCTTTGCCGGCGGATATTCTGCCGGCTACTACAGCTACAAGTGGGCCGAAGTGCTGTCTGCCGATGCCTACGCCGCGTTTGAAGAAGCTGCCAAGGCCAACGGTCGCAGCACCCTGGATGTGGCCACCGGGCGACGCTACCGGCAAGCCATTCTGGAAGCGGGAGGCAGTCGCCCGGCCATGGAATCCTTCAAGGCATTCCGTGGCAGGGAACCCAGCATTGAAGCGTTGATGCGCCACCAGGGCATGGCATGATTGCTGACAGGGGGTTTTCAGAGAACCCTCGGCAACCGATTCAAGGAGCTGAGATGAACGTCGTCCCTTTTTCGTCGCAACATGCTTCCGCGTCGGCACCCGCTTGGTGCAAGCGAGCTGCAGGCGTGCTGTTGGTCATGGCCATGGCGCCGGCGCTCGCGCAGGGCGTGTACCGGATCGTTGGTCCGGATGGCCGCGTGACGTTCTCAGACCAGCCACCTGCCGCAGACGCTGCACCTCGCACCCCAACGGCAGCAGCGCCGTCGACCACTGGCAACGCTCAGTTGCCCTTTGCGCTGAGACAGGTGGTCACTCGATATCCGGTCACTCTTTACACAAGTGCAGATTGCGCCCCTTGCAACAGTGGGCGCAATCTGCTCAATGCCAGGGGTATTCCGTATGCCGAGAAGACCATCACGACCAACAACGACGCCGACGCCCTGAAACGGCTGAGCGGTGACGCATCGTTGCCGTTCCTGACCATTGGCAGCCAGCACATCAAAGGCTATTCGGACACCGAATGGACGCAGTTTTTGAATGCCGCGGGGTACCCCGCTCAGTCTGCCTTGCCAGCGGGCTACCGCCGGCCAGACCCCAGCCCGCTGGTGAGCGCCCAGGCGGCAACCCCTGCCGCTGGTGACAGAACGGCTACACCCTCTGCCAATGGCCAACCCCCGAGCCCTGAGCCAGCCGTCCCGGTTGCCCCCCCGGTGAGCAGCCCATCCGGTATCCGGTTCTGAACTGGCGAGGTCGATCCGACGCCCTGCGGTCGCGCGTCACAGTTCCAGTGTTTTCACACCAGATGCGGTGCCCAGCAGACACACCCCGGCCTTCTGGTAGGCAAACACCCCCACCGTGACCACACCGGGCCACTGACTCACTTCGGCCTCGAAGGCCAGCGGATCTGCAATGTGCAAACCGGTCACGTCCAGAATGAACTGGCCGTTGTCTGTCACCAGGGGTACCCCGTCCTTGAGCCGAATGGCAGCCTGACCGCCCTTCGCTGCAAACTGGCGCTTCAGGCGTTCTGCGGCCATCGGAATCACTTCGACAGGCAGCGGAAACGCGCCCAGGACTTTCACGAGTTTGGATTCGTCCGCGATGCAGACAAACAGCCGTGACTGCGCGGCAACGATTTTTTCTCGTGTCAGGGCAGCGCCACCGCCCTTGACCATGTGGCCACGCTCGTCAATTTCATCGGCGCCATCGATGTAGACGGCCAGTTCGCCGACATCGTTCGCTTCGAACACCGGAATGCCCAAGGACTTGAGGCGGGCCGTTGTCGCCTCTGAACTGGAGACAGCGCCAGGAATGCGATCGCGCATGCTGGCCAGCGCGTCAATGAACTTGTTGACGGTTGAGCCCGTGCCCACCCCGACGATTTCACCTGGCTCAACGTACTTCAGGGCCGCCTGGCCGACCAGGGTTTTGAGTTCATCTTGGGTCATTTGAGACAATCGAGCTAAAGACTAAACCATCGATTATCCAATGTCCCTGCTGCCCTACGCCCTCGCACGTCCCGTCCTGTTCGGCATGGACCCTGAAGCGGCACACGAGCTGACGCTCGGCGCCATCGCCAGATTTCAACACTCACCTCTGACCTGTCTCTACGGTGAGGATCGCGTGGATGATCCAGTCTCTCTGGCCGGCCTCACGTTCCCCAACCGGGTTGGACTTGCAGCTGGTCTGGACAAGAACGCCCGCTGCATTGACGGGCTTGCTGCCATGGGTTTCGGTTTTGTGGAAGTGGGAACGGTCACGCCGAAAGCGCAGCCGGGCAATGCCAAACCGCGCATGTTCCGGTTGCCTGCAGCCCACGCGCTGATCAACCGCCTGGGCTTCAACAACGAAGGGCTGGAGGTGTTTCTGGCCAATGTGCAGCGCGCACGCTTTAGAAAGACCCGCGCAGAGCACCCCATGTTGCTGGGGTTGAACATCGGCAAGAACGCCAGCACACCGATCGAGCGGGCGACGGATGACTACCTGATCTGCCTGGATGCGGTGTATCCGCACGCCGACTACGTCACCGTCAACATTTCGAGTCCCAACACCCAGAACCTGCGCAGCCTGCAAAGTGATCAGGTACTCGACAGCTTGCTGGGGGCTGTCATGGAACGGCGGGAGTATCTGGCCCAGCGCCTCGAGCGTCGCACCCCTGTGTTCCTGAAAATTGCCCCGGACCTCGACGCCACCCAGATCGAGATCATCGCAAAGACGCTGCTCCGGTACGGCGCAGACAGCTCGGGCACGCCCAACAACGCACTCGGCGTCATTGCCACCAACACCACATTGAACAAGGAGGCGGTGGCCCACCTGCCTCATGGCGCCGAAACGGGTGGATTGTCTGGTGCCCCGGTGCTGGCAGCCAGCAATCAGGTGATCCGGCAACTGCGCGCCGGGCTGGGAAAGGCCTTTCCCATCATCGGCGTGGGTGGCATCCTGAGCGGCGAAGATGCTGTGAGCAAGATCGACGCAGGTGCCGACGTGGTCCAGATCTACACTGGATTGATCTACAAAGGCGCGGCACTGGTGAGGGAATCGGCGCTGGCGATCAAGGCATGCAAGCCGAGCCTTTGATCACGCCAGATGGGTCACATGCTCGGCAAGGGCCATGCAGCTGGTGAGGCCGGGCGACTCAATGCCGAACAGGTTGATCAGGCCCGGCACCCCGTGTGTTTCGGGACCCTGAATCAAAAAATCGGCGGCCGGCTGCCCTGGCCCGCTGATCTTGGGTCGCATGCCCGCATAGCCGGGATGCAGTGCGCCGTCAGGCAAGCCGGGCCAGTACTTTCTGACTTCGACGTAAAAGCGCTCGCCCTGCGCAGCGTCCACGTCCAGATCATCGGCCGACGTCGTCCATTGCACGTCGGGGCCAAACTTGGCCTGTCCTCCAAGGTCGATGGTCAGGTGCACGCCGAGACCGGCCAGGTGGCGATCGGGCTCTGGCGCCGGGTAGATCAGTTGTTTGAAGGGCGAGCGCCCCTCCAGGGTGAAGTAACTTCCCTTGGCGTACCAGGCGCCTGGCACAAACGATGCCGGTAACCCGTGCGTCTGCAGCGCAAGGTTCCAGCCGCCCAAACCGGCGGAATTGATCACGCAATTCGCCCGCAGGAGGGTGCCGTCCGCGCAACCGACCTCCAAGCCTCCATCGAGAGCGCGCAGACCGGACACCGGCGTGTGGCAAACGACCAGTCCACCTTTGTGTTCAAGATCGCCTTGGAAGGCGAGCATGAGGCTGTGACTGTCGATGATGCCGGTGGAAGGCGACTTCACGGCGCCCATGCACGCCAGACTGGGCTCCAGCGCCATGGCCTCCTCGCGGGAAATCACCACCAGGTCGTCCACTCCATTGATGGCGCCCTGCCTCACAAGATCAGGCAAGGCCATGCGCTGCGAATCTGTCAGGGCAACAATCAGCTTCCCGCATTGCTGATGGGGAATACGCCGCTCCTGGCAATAACGGTAGAGCATCTGCTTGCCTTGAACGCACAGCCTGGCTTTCAGGGAGCCCGGCAGATAGTAGATGCCAGCGTGAATGACTTCGCTGTTGCGCGAACTCGTTCCCATGCCGATGCCTGCTTCGCGCTCCAGCACCAGCACCTCGCGTCCACGCAAAGCAAAAGCCCGGGCAATGGCCAGCCCGACCACGCCCGCACCCACCACGACCACATCCACCTGTTCCACACACGCTCCGTTCAATACCGACTTTCGGTCGGGATGCCGCCACTGCGCACCCTCGGACGCAGGCGTCCATCGAAATTTTGCGATCTTACAGATGAAGAGAAGGCATGCAGTGGCCGGTGGTGAGCCACATCAGAGCCAGTAAAATTGAGCCTTCTTGTATCTCACCAACGGAACTTCAGCATGTCTCTTTTTTCAGCCGTCGAAATGGCGCCACGCGACCCCATCCTGGGGCTGAACGAACAGTTCGCCAGTGATGACAAACCCAACAAGGTCAACCTGGGTGTCGGTGTCTACTTTGACGACAACGGGAAGCTGCCTTTGCTCCAATGCGTGCAAGCGGCGGAAAAGGCCATGATGGAAAAGCCAGCCGCGCGTGGCTACTTGCCCATCGACGGCATTGCGGCCTATGACACAGCCGTCAAAAGCCTGGTGTTCGGTGCTGGCAGCGAACCAGTGGTTTCCGGTCGGGTGGCCACGGTGCAAGCCATTGGCGGTACGGGCGGCTTGAAGATCGGAGCCGATTTTCTGAAAAGACTGAACCCCGATGCCAAGGTGATGATCAGCGATCCCAGCTGGGAAAACCACCGCGCTCTGTTCGGCAATGCCGGGTTCACCGTCGAGACCTACGCCTATTACGACGCCGCCAAACGAGGAGTGAACTTTGACGGCATGTTGGCCAGCCTGAGCAATGCCGCGCCAGGAACCATCGTGGTCTTGCACGCCTGCTGCCACAACCCCACCGGCTACGACATCACGCCCGAGCAGTGGGATCAGGTGATCGCTGTGGTCAAGGCACGCGGCCTGACTCCGTTTCTGGACATGGCCTACCAGGGCTTCGGACACGGTATTGCCGAAGACGGCGCGGTGATCGGAAAATTCGTGGCCGCTGGGTTGAGCTTCTTCGTTTCGACCTCCTTTTCCAAGAGCTTCAGCCTCTATGGCGAGCGGGTGGGCGCCCTGTCTGTGCTCTGCGAGAACAAGGAAGAAGCTGCGCGGGTGTTGTCACAGCTCAAGATCGTGATTCGCACCAACTACTCCAACCCACCCATTCACGGTGGTGCGGTGGTAGCGGCGGTTCTCAACGATCCGGAACTGCGCGCCGTCTGGGAGAACGAACTGGCAGAGATGCGGGTGCGCATCAAGGCCATGCGCCAGAAACTGGTGGATGGCCTGAAGTCGGCGGGAGTGAAGCAGGACATGAGCTTCATCACCAGCCAGATCGGCATGTTCAGCTACTCCGGGCTCACCAAAGAGCAAATGGTGCGGCTCCGGACGGAGTTCGGTGTGTATGGCACCGACACAGGTCGCATGTGTGTGGCGGCCCTCAACAGCAAGAACATCGACCACGTCTGCCAAGCCATTGCCAAGGTGGTCTGACCCGAAGCCGGTCACTCTGAACTGGCGCAAAGGGGTCCGCGTGGCGATGCGGGCCCTTGCTCTTTTTTCAGGTCTCCTGTCCGCCGCCAGACACCAGCAAATCAGTTCAGGGATTCGACCAGCGGCTAACATTTCGCCTCCCGCTGCCCGAACCTTTCGCCAACGTGACAATACCCGGGTGAAATTAGGTGTTTTCACCTGCTCACGGAATGGAGCAAGCTGCTATATTGTTGCACTGCAACATAACGAGTTACACCACCATGCTTTACCAGATATACGAAACCCAGCGTTCCATCATGGAGCCGTTCGCTGACCTGGCCGAAGTCGCAGCCAAGCTCTACACCAATCCCATGCTGCCGTTGTCGCAGTTTCCGATTGCACAGCGTGTGTCGGCCGCCTACGACCTGATGCATCGGCTGGGCAAGGACTACGAAAAGCCGGAGTTTGGCATTCGCACGGTGGATGTGGACGGTGTCGACGTGGCCATCCACGAACGCATCGAGATCGACAAACCATTCTGTGAACTGCGCCGGTTCAAGCGCTTCTCGGACGACACAGACACCCTTGCCAAACTAAAAGGGCAGCCGGTCGTGCTGGTGGTGGCGCCCTTGTCGGGCCACTACGCCACGCTGCTGCGCGACACGGTCCGCACCATGCTCAAGGACCACAAGGTATACATCACCGACTGGAAAAACGCCCGTCTCGTGCCGCTGTCGGAAGGTGAGTTTCACCTGGATGATTACGTCAATTACGTGCAGGAGTTCATCCGCCACCTGCAAGGTGCCTATGGCAACTGCCACGTGATCAGCGTCTGCCAGCCCACGGTTCCCGTGCTGGCTGCGGTTTCGCTGATGGCCAGCAGGGGAGAAACCACCCCGTACTCCATGACCATGATGGGTGGCCCCATCGACGCCAGGCGCTCACCCACGGCCGTCAACAACCTGGCCGTCCAGCGCAGTCACAGCTGGTTCGAAAACAACGTGATCTACCGGGTGCCTGACAAATTTCCCGGTGCAGGTCGCCGGGTTTACCCCGGGTTCCTGCAGCACACCGGTTTCGTTGCCATGAACCCCGATCGCCATGCGACCAGCCATTACGACTATTTCAAGGATCTGATCAAGGGCGACAACTCCAGCGCCGAGAGTCATCGCAAGTTCTACGACGAGTACAACGCCGTGCTCGACATGGACGCCGACTATTACCTGGAAACCATCGACACGGTGTTCCAGGATTTCAAGCTGATCAATGGCACGTGGGATGTGAAGAACCCGAAAGGCAAGCTCGAGCGCGTGCGTCCGCAGGACATCACCACCACGGCCGTGCTGACTGTAGAAGGTGAGCTGGATGACATTTCGGGATCTGGACAGACCGAAGCCGCGCATGGCCTGTGCACGGGGGTGCCCAAGGCGCAGCACATGCACTACGAGGCCAAGGGCGCAGGCCACTACGGCATTTTCAGCGGTCGCCGGTGGCGCGACATGGTTTACCCGGTGATGAAGGCCTTCCTTCTGGCCCACCAACCCAAAGTGACCGAGGCTGAACCCTCAGGTACGGTCGCCGCTGCTGGGGTGAGACCAAAGCCGGCACCGCGCGCAAGCGCTCCAGCACAAGCGAAGTCACAGACCATCACCACGAAGTTGTCAGCGGTCAACGGCAAGGGAGCCACCCAGACGACGCCCGCCGCGAGCGATCGCGCGATCGTTCAGCGCCCTGCCAAGACGTCAGCGCCTGCGAAGCCACGCGCCCGCAAGCAGACCACCTGAGCCGGACTCTGAAATGGCGCTGAGCCAACGAGGCAGCCTTGAGAGCTGACGCGTAGGCTTCGAAGAGTCTGCTCGCTTGCCCATGAACGACCTGGCTCAGCGGCTCAATGCCGCACTGCCCCAGACCCAGTGCACACGGTGCGGCTACCCGGATTGCGCCAGTTACGCACAAGCCATCGCCGATGGGGACGCACGAATCAACCAGTGCCCGCCAGGCGGCGTTGAGGGCATAGCGAGGCTATCGGTCATCACGGGAAGCCCCGTCGAGCCACTGGACCCTTCCTGCGGCATCGAGGGTCCTGTGACGGTGGCGGTGATCGACGAAGACTGGTGCATCGGGTGCACCTTGTGTATCAAGGTTTGCCCGACCGATGCCATTCTGGGCAGCAACAAACGCATGCACACCGTGATCGAGCCGCACTGCACGGGTTGCGAGCTGTGCCTGCCTGTTTGTCCGGTGGACTGCATCACGCTGGAGGTCGTCGATCCCTCCGTGAGCGGCTGGCAGGCATGGACCACTGCACAGGCGGAACAGGCAAAGGAACGCTACCTTCTGCGCCAGCAGCGCCTGGAGCGGGAGAAAATGGAAAACGAGGCGCGGCTGGAAGCGAAAGCCCAACAGAAACTGGCAGACCTCCCGGCGCATTCGTTGCACACCGATCCGGCGACACTGGACAAGAAACGGGCCATCATCGAAGCCGCCCTGACCCGGGCGCGCGCCAGGCGCAACGAGTGAGCGCTGTGAGCGGCTCCTGGGGTATCAGGCTGCGCGAGCGGCCACGGTTTTGTACACACCGCAGCCCACGTAGAGGTCATCCACCTTGACCACGTAGGACATCTTTCCCTGGATGGCGCCAGTGACCGGGTTGGCAATGTCGTACTCCACCCAGCCGGGTTCCACTTCTGCCTGCGCCACGATGTTCTCCAGCAAGGCTTGGCCGTCCACACCTGCAATATCCTGAACCCGGCTGCCGACCTTTTCGGGCTTGCCACCGAAAGCCCGGTAGACGCCTTGACGGTCCAGCGCGAAGACGTACA
This sequence comes from Hydrogenophaga sp., assembly GCF_030651625.1. Taxonomy (GTDB): domain Bacteria; phylum Pseudomonadota; class Gammaproteobacteria; order Burkholderiales; family Burkholderiaceae_C; genus Hydrogenophaga. The sequence goes on from NZ_JAUSCF010000022.1 coordinate 139,505, forward strand.
TGTCCCGATCGTGAAAACCTTTGGCAGGCTCGGTCAGCTCCCGCACAAAGGCATCGCGACCGCAGCGGTTGCGGTGCTCGATCGCCCGGTCCACCAGCACCATCGCCTCCTCGGCGGTGCCTTGTTGCAACATGAAAGAGGACACCGCCTTCGACAGATGGGCGGCCCGGTGTTCCAGCTGATTGGCCTGAACCACGGCCCGCTCGACCATCTGTGCGTTGCGCTGGGTGATCTGATCAAGTTGCGTCACGGCAGAAGATATTTCAGAGAGTCCGCTGCTCTGTTCGGCGCTGGAGGCAGAAATGAGCGACATGTTGGCCGCCACGCCGCGCACACCGTTGACAATCTCAGCAATGCTGCTGCCGGCGGTGCGGATCTGCGAAACGCTGGCGTCCACCTGCATGCGGGAAGTTTCAATCAACTGCCTGATTTCCTTTGAGGATGCGGCAGAACGCTGCGCCAGGGTACGCACTTCATTGGCCACCACTGCAAATCCCCTGCCCTGCTCACCCGCACGCGCCGCTTCCACAGCTGCATTCAAGGCCAGAATGTTGGTTTGAAATGCCAGGCTGTCGATCACACCGATGATTTCGTTCATCTGCTGAGCGCTTTTCTGAATCACTTCGACCGAACTCACAGCCCGGCCCATGGACTGGGCCCCCGACTCGGCCACATCGCGCACGCGCGCGGCTTGCTGGTCAGAATTACCCGCCGTTTCCGCATTCTGGTGAACGGTACTCGACAACTCGTGCACACTCGCGGCCGTCTGCTCCAGGTTGGCAGCTTGTTGTTCGGTGCGGTCTGCCAGGTCGCGATTGCCCATGGCCAGGCTCTTGCCTGCATGTGCCACCAGTGCCGAGTTTGATCGCACTTCGGCCACCATGGACGAAAGGTTGCCGATCATGCGGTCAAGCAGCCGGGTGAGCTCGGCCAGCTCATCGTTGCCGTTCGCCTTCAGGACCGTGCGCAGATTCCCCGATGCTGTCTGCTCCATGCTGGCCAGCACCTGCCTGAAATCACCCATGAAGCTGGCGTAGAAGCTCAGCATGAGATAACCAAGCAAGCCGATCCCCAAAACGGTGGTGATCGCTGTCCAGCGGGCAGCCGAGGGGGTGCCCGAGATGGCCCAGACCAGCAGAAGCGGAACGGCTGAAGTCACCACCAGCAACAAGAGCTTGCTGCGAAGGTGCAGTCGTCTCATCAGCCAGACACCTGGCGAAAGGGGGTGAATTCTTGACATGGGTTTCTCGCTCCTCTACGTATTGGTGTCTGTATCGACCGCCGGAACCGAATCTTGAGGCGCAGACATCGCTCAATGGGGGTCGGAGATACCCGACTGATAGGCTTCAAAATGTCGGAACAACTGCACCGCCATTGCGCGAAGAGTGTCATCGGCCATGTTGTGCGCGTGCGAGAGCTGTTCCAGTCCGTACCGGCGGTCGTTCTGCATCAGCACCTGGCTCACGCACATGCCCTGACTCGACATGCGCAGGCAGAAGGCTTTCAGAAGATCGGCCGGCCAGGCTTGTGCCGGAGCTGGCTGGCGGCACCTGGTCGACGCATCGACGACGCGATGCGCATGGAATGCGGAATCCATCGGCTGTGGCGATGAGACCTGGCGCATGGCGGGCTCCTGTGAACGGTAGGGCTGCAATCAGTGGTGCAGGTCTGGTGGAACGTGTTTGCTCAGTGCCTGAATCGTAGGACGCTTCGGCGCGGGCATAGGCTGGAACAGCGGGTGAAATACCGGGCAGCTCCCTGGTTTTTGTCCGCTTCGGCAAATTTTGCTGATGACCACCAACACCGCACGCCTGATCAAACGGGTCGCCCTGGCGAACACAGCGCCTGAGATCGACCGCCCTCGACCAGACCGGCTCACTCACGGCAATCCCCTGCGCGAAACCTGAAACAGGGAGGAGACAGACCTGCCAGAAGACAATATCTACAGCGAGGTGTGGCGATGCGAGTCAGCTCGCTGGAGCATTGCCATGGGTGCGTCGGAACGCGAGTTGTTCACCGTTCTGGCTGGGCGCTGCCGGGTGCACGACGCTCAGGGTGGGTACGAAGAGGTGGGCGCTGGCGAGGGGCTCTACTTTCCGTCGTGCTTTGCAGGTGAGTTCAAGGTGCTCGAGCACCTCACCAATACCTACATGATCACGGAGTGAGCTGCCAGTTTGGAGAAGGCCGCCACCACATCGGGCGGCGCCTGCACCAGCTCGATCAGCACACCTTCTCCTGCCACCGGAAAGGCTTCGTTGGCCTTGGGATGCAGGAAGCAGATATCAAACCCCGCAGCGCCCATGCGTATGCCACCGGGTGCGAAGCGAACACCTTGTGCGGTCAACCACTCCACTGCAGCGGGCAGGTCGTCGATCCACAAGCCCACGTGGTTGAGTGGCGTGGTGTGAACCGCTGGCTTTTTCTCGGGATCCAGTGGCTGCATCAGGTCGACCTCGACCTTGAACGGCCCGCTGCCGATGGCGCAGATGTCTTCATCCACGTTCTCACGCTCGCTCCGGAAGGTGCCGGTGACCTCCAAGCCCAGCATATCGACCCAGAGGGCCTTCAGGCGCTGTTTGTCAGGTCCGCCGATGGCGATCTGCTGGATACCCAGCACCTTGAATGGGCGTTGCATGTCTTGCATGGCGAAAGATGGGACGGTGTCAATGAACGATGCTGGCGCCGCGCGGCGTCTGCTCCAGCGACCAGACCGTGGCGGGGGGAAGGTTTGCCCAGATGGAGACCACCCTCCGCCAGCGCCAGCCATAGGGAATGTTGGCGAACGGACGCAGATGTGGAGCGGCGTAGGTGTACTGGATCAATTTCGATCCTGGCCGGTGGGTCATCAGGGACAGCATGGCAGAGACGCACTTCTGGACCTCCGCCTTGGGCATGGACAGCAACGGCAGGGACGACACCAGAGTCACAGGAGCCGACGCATCCAGAGGAAGCTGGTCCACACTGGATGCACAGCAGTTCAGCACCTCCAGCTCAGGGAAATGGGCGCTGAGCATTCGTGCGAATCCAGGGTCGCGCTCAATGACCAAAAATCTGTCGAGGCGATCCAGAGCAGGCATCAAAGCGCGTGTGATGGCGCCCGTACCAGCACCCACTTCAATCAACACCTGTGCGTCATTGCGGAGCACCTCGGCCAGAATGGCTTGTGCCAACGCGCGGGACGCGGGCGCAATGGCGCCCACATGGCGCGGGTTGCGCAAATACCCGAGTGCAAAAGCCAGTCGTTGCCTCATGCGGATTCCTTGCTTGTCGTCAAGCGGCAGAGCGTAGCCTAAATCCGGGGCAGCGCGCATCGTGTGTCAAATGCCGAGGTATCGAAATGCTCATTCAAATTCGACAATGGGCTGATCCACCACCAAAGACTCGCCCTTGCTTGCCAGCACCTTGCCCACGATGCCGTCGGCAGCGGCAAACAACACATTTTCCATTTTCATGGCTTCGATGACCGCCACCCGTTCACCTGCCTGCACCTTCTGGCCCGGTTGAACCGCCACATCCACCAGCAGGCCCGGCATGGGCGACAGCACATACCTGCTCATGTCGGCGGGCGCTTTGAACGGCATGAGCGCATGCAACTCCGCCATGCGGGGAGAGACCACCATGGTCTCCAACCGGGTACCGTTGTGCTGCACCACCAGGGCCAGTGGATTCTTTTTCGAACCTCGCTCCATTTGCGCGGTGAAGGCCTTGCCATTGCACTCACCGGTAATGACAACGTCGTTCAATCGTGAAGGCGATGAAATCTGGTACCGCTTGCCCGACACCAGCACTTGCGCAGCACCGGTTTCACCGACGACTTCGTCCACGTGCACAGGTGTGTAGCGGTGAGCACCGTCGGTCGCCAGACTGATCACGGTGTAGTCGTGGCCGACCTTCACCCCGTAACCTGGCAACTGCCCCGACAGACCAGCGGCGCGCTCACGCGACTTGCGCCGCACGAACGCGGCCAGAGCCACCAAAAAGTCCGGATCATCGTGCGGGACGTCCTCTGCCCTGAACCCCTGGGCGTAGTGCTCGGCAATGAAGCCGGTGTTGAAGTCCCCCGCCACAAATTTCGGATGAGCAAGCAACGCCGCCTGGAAGGGGATGTTGCTGCTGATGCCTCGAATGACAAAAGCATTCAACGCTTCGCGCATCTTGGCAATGGCGTCGTTCCGGTCGCTGCCATGCACGATGAGCTTGGCGATCATTGAATCGTAGAACATCGGGATTTCGCCACCGTCCTGCACGCCGGTGTCCACCCGCACGCCATAGAGGTTCGCGGTGTTTGCCTGATGCATGGTCTGCTGTGGCGGATTGAAACGCACCAGGCGACCCGTGCTGGGGAGGAAGTTGCGGAACGGGTCCTCGGCATTGATCCGGCATTCGATGGCCCAGCCATTGCGCTGCACCTGCGCCTGCGTCAGTGGCAGCTTTTCGCCAGCCGCCACGCGAATCATCAGTTCCACCAGATCCACCCCGGTGATGCATTCGGTGACCGGATGCTCCACCTGCAAGCGGGTGTTCATCTCCAGGAAGTAGAAGTCCTGATCCTTGCCGACCACAAATTCCACCGTACCGGCGCTCTGGTATTTCACGGCCTTGGCCAGTGCCACGGCCTGCTCGCCCATGGCCTTGCGGGTGGCTTCACTGATGAAGGGCGACGGCGCCTCTTCGATCACCTTCTGATGGCGACGCTGGATGGAGCACTCGCGCTCATTCAGATAGATCACATTGCCATGCGAATCGCCCAGCACCTGGATCTCGATGTGGCGCGGCTCCTGCACGAACTTCTCGATAAAGATGCGGTCGTCGCCGAAACTGTTGCGCGCTTCGTTCTGGCACGCGGTGAAGCCTTCGAGCGCTTCCTTGTCGTTGAAGGCCACACGCAGGCCCTTGCCACCACCGCCGGCACTGGCCTTGATCATGACGGGGTAGCCAATGTCCCGGGCGATCTCCACGGCGCGTTCAGCGCTCTCAATGGCGTCGTTCCAGCCCGGGATGGTGTTGACCTTGGCCTCATTGGCGAGCTTCTTGGAGGCGATCTTGTCGCCCATGGCCGCGATAGAGAAGTGGCGCGGACCGATGAAGGCAATGCCCTCGTCCTCACAGCGTTTGGCAAAGGCCTCGTTTTCTGACAGAAAGCCGTAGCCCGGGTGGATGGCCTGCGCTCCCGTGGCCTTGGCTGCGGCAATGATCTTGTCTGCGACCAGGTAAGACTCGCGCGAAGGCGCCGGGCCCAGCAGCACGGATTCGTCGGCCAGTTGCACGTGGCGCGCTTCCTTGTCGGCTTCGGAATACACCGCCACGGTGGCGATGCCCATCTTCTTGGCAGTGGCGATCACGCGGCAGGCGATTTCGCCACGGTTGGCAATCAGTATCTTGGTAAACATCATTTGTCCAGTCATTTCAATACCGTGTCATTTCCGGAGCGCAATTCCAGGCGTGCCGCGGAACCGGCTTTGCCGGGCCGCTGGCATGCCCCCTTGAGGGGGTGACTCGCGAAGCGCGGCGCGGGGGTGGGCCATCTCAAAGCGGTATGTTTCCGTGCTTGCGCCACGGGTTCTCGATCTTCTTGTCCTTGAGCATCACGAGCGATCGGCAAATGCGCTTGCGCGTGTTGTGCGGCATGATCACGTCGTCGATGTAGCCCCGGTTGGCGGCCACGAACGGGTTGGCGAAGCGGGCCTTGTATTCGGCTTCCTTCGCCGCGAGCTTTTCGGGGTCGCCCTTGTCCTCGCGGAAGATGATCTCCACCGCCCCCTTGGCGCCCATGACCGCGATCTCTGCATTGGGCCAAGCGAAGTTCACATCACCTCGCAGATGCTTGGAAGCCATCACGTCGTAGGCACCACCATAGGCCTTGCGGGTGATCACGGTGATCTTGGGCACGGTGCACTCGGCGTACGCATAAAGCAGTTTGGCGCCGTGCTTGATGATGCCGCCGTACTCCTGCGAGGTACCGGGCATGAAGCCTGGCACGTCCACGAAAGTGATCACTGGGATGTTGAAGGCGTCGCAGAAGCGCACGAAGCGCGCGGCTTTGATACTGCTCTTGATGTCCAGGCACCCGGCCAGCACCAGCGGCTGGTTGGCCACAATGCCCACGGTCTGGCCGTCCATGCGCGCGAAGCCGATGATGATGTTCTTCGCGTATTCGGGCTGCAACTCGAAGAAATCGCCATCGTCCACCGTCTTGACGATCAGTTCCTTCATGTCGTATGGCTTGTTCGGGTTATCGGGCACCAGCGTGTCCAGGCTCACCTCCACCCGGTCGATGGGGTCACCGCTGGGCCGCACCGGCGCCTTTTCTCGGTTGGAGAGTGGCAGGTAGTTGTAAAGCCGGCGCAGCATGAGCAGCGCTTCAACGTCGTTGTCGAACGCCAGGTCTGCCACGCCACTCTTGGTGGTATGCGTGATGGCACCGCCCAGTTCTTCTGCCGTCACTTCCTCGTGCGTCACGGTCTTCACCACCTCGGGGCCGGTCACAAACATGTACGACGAGTCCTTCACCATGAAAATGAAGTCGGTCATGGCAGGCGAATACACCGCACCGCCGGCCGACGGCCCCATGATCATGCTGATTTGCGGCACGACGCCGCTGGCCATCACATTGCGCTGAAACACTTCGGCGTACCCGCCCAGCGACGCCACACCCTCCTGGATGCGGGCGCCACCCGAGTCGTTGAGACCGATCACAGGGGCACCCACCTTCATGGCCTGATCCATGATCTTGCAGATTTTTTCAGCGTGGGCCTCGGACAAGGCGCCGCCAAACACGGTGAAGTCCTGGCTGAACACGAACACCAGACGGCCATTGATCATGCCGTAGCCGGTGACCACACCATCGCTGGGAATCTTGTTGTCCTGCATGCCGAAGTCGGTGCAGCGGTGTTCGACGAACATGTCCCATTCTTCAAAGCTGCCTTCGTCCAGCAGCACATCGAGACGCTCGCGCGCCGTGAGTTTGCCTTTGGCATGCTGCGCGTCGATGCGTTTCTGCCCGCCACCCAATCGGGCCCGGGCGCGCTTTTCTTCGAGTTGTTGAAGGATGTCTTGCATGGTGAGGGTCGCTCAAATCTCCGGTCGCCCTGAGCCTGTCGATGGGCGGAGTGGGGGTGGTTCAAGGGCTGTGACAGGCTCAGCCCGAACGGCGTCGGATTCGTAAACGGAAAGCAGTTGACGCGCTGCGGTGCTCGCTGGCAATGTACCCGCCAGCACCTGCTGCGTGGTGGCATCCAGCGCGGAACGCACAGCCGGGTGGGTGCGGAAGCGGTGCTTGAGTCCTGCGTCGATGCGCTCCCACATCCAGGCGCGGGCTTGTTGCTGGCGACGGGCAGCGAGCTGTCCGCCGGCACTCCTGAGTTGGCGAAATCGGGTCACTTCGCTCCAGAACGCTTCGACACCCTGGTTTTTCAATGCGCTGAGCTGGATCACTTGCGGGTGCCAGATGCGTTCGTCGTGGTGGGCATGCTCGGGGTGGCCCTGCAGCCCGAGCAGGCGCAGCGACGACGTGATCTGCGCACGGGCACGTGTTGCGGCGTCGGGATCGAGATCGGCCTTGTTGATGACCACCAGATCGGCAAGCTCCATCACACCCTTCTTGATCGCCTGCAGGTCGTCGCCCGCGTTGGGCAATTGCATGAGCACAAACATGTCGGTCATGCCACTCACCGCTGTTTCGCTCTGGCCCACTCCCACGGTCTCAACGATCACAATGTTGTAACCGGCGGCTTCACACACCAGCATGGCTTCGCGAGTCTTCTCAGCCACGCCACCCAAAGTGCCGCTGCTAGGGCTGGGTCGGATATAGGCCTGCTCATGAACCGAGAGCTTTTCCATGCGCGTCTTGTCGCCCAGGATGGATCCGCCCGAGACCGTGCTGGACGGATCGACGGTCAGCACCGCGACGCGGTGGCCTTGCTCTATCAGGTACAGGCCGAGCGCCTCGATGAAGGTGCTCTTGCCCACGCCCGGCACCCCGCTGATGCCCAGGCGAAAGGCATTGCCGGTGTGGGGCAGCAAGGCGGTGAGCAGCTCGTCTCCCTGCGCGCGGTGGTCAGCGCGGGTGGACTCCAGCAATGTGATGGCCTTGGCGATAGCACGGCGCTGGAGCATGGCCTGACCGCTGACGATCGCGTCGAGAATGGACGCCACCTTGTGGGTAAGCCCTTCGACAGGCGCAGGACGAACGGGAATGGTGGGTTCGCGAGGGAAAACTTTCCTTTCGGGCGGTGCGCTACCCCGGTTGAGCTGCGTTCCAATTCGTTCGGCCTGCGCTTCACTCCATTCGGACGGCACCACGCTCCGTTCGGGCTGAGCTGGCCGAAGCCCATCCAGGCCCTGATTCGAACGCGCCAACGCCTGAACCCGCTCCCAGTCGCCCGCAATCAACGCTTCTTTCTTGGCCCGCGACCATCCCTTGATCTGCTGCTCGAAAGCCAAGGCACCTTCACGCGACTCAAACTGGCCCTGCCATACCAGCTGGACTGGCTTGCGCGTCGCGGTGTACCCCTCGTTCGCGGTTTCGTGATGCGACAGGCGCGCCTCCAGTTCGTCGGTATGGCCGACGTAGTAGGTGCCATCGCGGCACAGCAACAGATAGACGTGGAAGGGTTTCACGCGGACTGTGTGGGTGAAGGCTTCGACAGGCTCAGCCCGAACGGACATTGGCTCAGCTCAAACAACATTTGACTCTGCGCGACCAAACAAACCTGTGTTCGAGGCGCATACTCAAGCTGCACGCAGCGCCTTCCTGATCTGCTCCAGCACATCCTTCGCACTGGCCGGAATCGGCGTGCCTGGGCCGTAGATGCCCTTCACGCCAGCCTCATACAGCATCTCATAGTCCTGGCGCGGTATCACACCACCCACGAACACGATGATGTCGTCAGCGCCCTGCTTCTTCAGCTCGGCAATGATGGCCGGCACCAGGGTCTTGTGGCCGGCGGCCAGCGTCGACACGCCCACCGCATGCACGTCGTTCTCGATGGCCTGGCGCGCGCATTCCTCGGGCGTCTGGAACAGCGGACCCATGTCGACGTCGAAACCGAGGTCGGCGAAGGCCGTGGCCACCACCTTGGCGCCGCGGTCGTGGCCGTCCTGGCCGAGTTTGCTGATCATCACGCGCGGTCGGCGGCCCTGCGCTTCAGCGAAGGCATTGATCTCGGTCTTGAGGGCGTCCCAGCCCTCGGCGGAATCGTAGGCAGCAGCGTACACACCGGTCACCTTTTGTGTATCGGCGCGGTGGCGCCCGTAGACTTTCTCCAGCGCGTCGCTCACCTCGCCCACCGTGGCGCGCAAACGGATCGCCTGTATCGACAGATCGAGCAGGTTGCCTTCGCCACTTTCGGCGGCGGCCGTGAGCGCTTCGAGCGCGGCCTGCACTTTGGCAGCATCGCGCCTGGCCTTGATCTGTTGCAGGCGGGCAATCTGCCCATCCCGCACCGCCACGTTGTCGATGTCGCGCGCCTCGATGGTGTCTTCGGTCTTGAGCTTGTATTTGTTGACACCAACGATCACGTCTTTGCCACTGTCGATGCGCGCCTGCTTCTCGGCGGCCGCAGCCTCGATCTTGAGCTTGGCCCAGCCGCTGTCCACGGCCCTGGTCATGCCGCCCATGGCCTGCACTTCTTCGATGATCTCCCAGGCCTTGTCGGCCATTTCCTGTGTGAGGCTTTCCATCATGTAGCTGCCCGCCCAGGGGTCTACCACGCTGGTGATGTGAGTCTCTTCCTGGATGATCAGCTGCGTGTTGCGCGCGATGCGGGCGCTGAACTCGGTGGGCAGTGCGATGGCTTCGTCAAAGCTGTTGGTGTGCAGGCTCTGCGTGCCGCCAAACACCGCAGCCATGGCTTCAATGGTGGTGCGCACGACGTTGTTGTAAGGGTCCTGCTCGGTCAGGCTCCATCCGGAGGTCTGGCAATGCGTGCGCAACATCAGGCTCTTGGGGTTCTTGGCGTTGAAGCCTTTCATGATGCGCGTCCACAGCAGCCGGGCTGCGCGCATTTTGGCAATCTCCAGATAGAAGTTCATGCCGATCGCCCAGAAGAAACTCAGCCGTCCGGCAAAGGCATCCACGTCCATGCCTTTGGCGATCGCCGTTTTCACGTACTCCTGCCCATCTGCCAGCGTGAAGGCCAGTTCCAGCGCCTGATTTGCGCCGGCTTCCTGCATGTGGTAGCCGCTGATGCTGATCGAGTTGAACTTCGGCATCTTCTGCGCCGTGTACTCGATGATGTCGCCGATGATCTTCATCGACGGCTCAGGCGGGTAGATGTAGGTGTTGCGAACCATGAACTCCTTGAGGATGTCGTTCTGTATGGTTCCGCTGAGCTGGTCTTGGGCCACGCCCTGCTCTTCGGCCGCCACCACATAGCCGGCCAGCACCGGCAGCACCGCACCGTTCATGGTCATGGAAACACTGACCTTGTCCAGCGGGATCTGGTCAAACAGGGCCTTCATGTCCTCCACCGAGTCAATGGCCACACCGGCCTTGCCGACGTCACCCGTCACACGCGGGTGGTCGCTGTCGTACCCGCGATGGGTGGCCAAGTCGAACGCCACCGACACGCCTTGTCCACCCGCTGCCAGCGCCTTGCGGTAGAAAGCGTTGGACTCTTCGGCGGTAGAGAAGCCTGCATACTGGCGGATCGTCCAGGGGCGCACCGCGTACATCGTGGCCTGCGGGCCGCGAAGGAAAGGCTCGAAGCCTGGCAAGGTATCGGTGTGCAGCAGGTGGGCCGTGTCCTGAGCGGTGTACAGCGGCTTGATTGTGATGCCATCAGGGGTCACCCAGTTCAGCGCCTGCAGGTCGCCCCCTGGGGCCGATTTGCGCGCCGCCTGCGTCCAGGCGTCCAGGTTGACGGGTGCGAATTCAGGGTGCTTGGAGGTCATGGTCGTGGCGTGAAAGGTATCAGGAAGGCCGTGGCAATGTCGGCACGGATTTTACATGATTCATAATTATTGATGCAGAATATTCCGACCGGCTTACAATCTGGTCCGTCACACGCACCAACAACCATCCACCTTTCCATGCCTGTCCAGTCACTTGCCCCCCGCGCACTGTATGAAGAAGTGGCGGAGCTCCTGCGTCAGCGCATTTTCAGCCGGGAGCTCGAACCTGGCAGCTGGATCGACGAACTCAAGCTCGCCGAAGCCTACGGTATCAGCCGCACGCCCTTGCGTGAAGCATTGAAGGTGCTGGCCGCCGAGGGCCTGGTGACCATGAAGGTGAGAAGAGGCGCCTACGTCACTGAAGTGTCCGAGAAAGACCTCAGTGATGTCTACCACCTGCTGTCGCTGCTCGAATCCGATGCGGCAGGCGTGGTCGCCACGAAGGCCACTGATGCCCAGCTGATCGAGTTGCAGGCATTGCATGACGAACTGGAGTCTGCCACAGCCGAGCGCGAGCGATTCTTTTCCGTCAATGAACGCTTCCACCTGAAGTTGCTGGAAATCGCCGACAACCGCTGGCGCCAGCAGATGGTGGGCGACCTGCGCAAGGTGATGAAACTCAACCGCCACCATTCGCTCTTCAAGGCAGGGCGCATCAGCGACTCGCTGGCTGAGCATCGGGCGGTCATGCAGGCACTGCGCACCCGCAACGGCGAACTGGCGATGGCCCGCATGCGTGAGCATTTTCAGAACGGCCTCGAAGCCGCAACCTGAAGCAGGGCAGACAGCACCCGGATCGCTCACTCGAATGTGGATCGACCTGCCGCGCCGGGGCGGTGTAGCTCAGCGCCAGAATGGATCTAGCCGATCTGTGAAACCCTTGAGATCTTCAAAATATGGCATGGCGCCGCCTTCTATTTCGTGAAATTGCCAGTTGGTGCGTCCATCCAGCGTGTGCCTGCCCTGATAGCGGGTGAAATCACCCCGGGTCGCCATGCTCACCCAGACAGGGCATTTCAGCGCTTCGTAAACATTCTGAATGTCGCCACTGAACAGCACCGCAGACAGGAAACAGATCGGCGCGTGATGGGCACCAGGCTGGCGCGCCGTCGCCGCGGCGTAGCGCCAGAGCGATTCATCGATCTCTTTTCGTCCGAAAGTGCGGCGCAGGAAATAACGGATCACGCCGGGGCGGGTCAGTTGCCGGAAGAGACGCTCACCCCAAAACGGCTTGGTGAAGAACCGGTACAGCCACGGCACCATGAGTGTGCTGCCGGGTGGCCCCCGACGCGGCTTTCGTGCGTTGAAGCCAGTAGGGCTCACCAAGGCCACACGGCGGATACACCCCTTCGACTCAAGCTGCGCGCGGACCACGAACTCGCTGCCCAGCGAGAGGCCCAGCACGTCGACGCGGCTGCAGCCGGCTCTCTCCACCATGTGCTGGACCACGGCCAGCACCGCATCGGTCATCAGCCTGGGCGTGTACAGGCGGTCGGCGCGATCAGAATGCCCATATCCCGGCAGATCCAACGCCCAGACCGGGCGGCTGACTCGGTAGTGTTCGAACAACGGGGCCATTTCGATGGCCGATGCCGCTGCATTGACGCTGTGCACCAGCAACAGTGGCACCCGCGAGCCGCCAATGACGTCGTTCGCTGCATAGACAGCCAGACGACCTGCAGGCGAGTCCAGGTAAATGTGCACGGACTCCAATGGCCAAGGCAAGGGCTCGAGCCGCGCCTTTTCGCTCATGCCGTCACCACGCCCGAGGCCACCGACTCAGGCGAGCGGTGTTCTTCTGCCACCACATGAGCCCTTGCCAAGGCCCAGACCTCCCGGGGAGGCAGGGGCTTGAGGCGGTGGTCGCTCCACACCTGCCGCCAAAGTCGCGCACCGCGCAAACCGTGCCGCAGGCCCAGCATGTGCCGGGCAATCGCGTACCAGGGGCATCCATCCTCGGCATGGGCGCGCTCCATGTAAGCCACCATCCACTCCTCCACCTCATCGCGCGTCACCTCGGAAGCGGCCGCCCCCCAGAATCGCGCGTCCCATGAAGTCATCAGCCAGGGATGGTGGTACGCCTCTCGCCCCACCATCACACCGTCCACGTGAGCCAGGTGCATGTCGATCTGCTCGTTGGTCGTGATACCGCCGTTCACGCCGATGGTGAGTTGAGGAAAGTCGCGCTTGAGCTGGTAGGCCAGTTCGTAGCGCAGCGGGGGCACTTCCCGGTTTTCCTTCGGTGACAGGCCCTGCAGCCACGCATTGCGCGCATGCACCATGAAGACCGAGCAACCTGCCTCGCTGACCGTGCCCACAAAGTCACGCACGAATGCATAGCTCTCGGTCTTGTCGATACCGATGCGGTGCTTGACGGTGACCGGTACCGACACCGCATCCACCATGGCCTTGACCCCATCGGCCACCAGCGCAGGCTCCGCCATGAGGCAGGCGCCGAAGGCACCGCGCTGCACCCGGTCACTGGGACAGCCGCAGTTCAGGTTGATCTCGTCGTAGCCCCATTGCTCGCCCAGCTTTGCCGCTGCGGCCAACTCCACCGCATCACTCCCACCAAGCTGCAGGGCCACCGGATGCTCTTCCTCATTGAACCGCAGGTGCCGTTGCACACTGCCATGCATCAGCGCACCCGTCGTCACCATCTCGGTGTAAAGCAGTGTTTTCTTGGTCAGCAGACGGTGGAAGTAACGACAATGCCGATCGGTCCAGTCCATCATGGGCGCGACGGACAGGCGCCAGGGAGACAAAGCAGGTTCAGATGACATGACGGCGATTATCCCAGCCATCAAAAAACAACCCGCCGAAGCGGGTTTGGGAAAGGCGAAGTGCCTCGATCCAGAACATCGCGGAACCGGCTTTGCCGGGCCGCAGATGTTGCCCCCTTGAGGGGGTGACGCGCCGCAGGCGCGGCGCGGGGGTGGGCACATTCAGCCCATGTGCAATCCACCGTTGACCGAGAAATCGGCACCGGTGGCATAACCGCCCTCTTCGCTCGCCAACCAGGCAATGATGGATGCGATCTCGCTGGGTTTGCCCAGGCGCTTCACGGGCACTGTAGCCACGATCTTTTCCAGCACGTCGGGACGAATGGCGTTGACCATGTCGGTACCGATGTAGCCGGGACTCACGGTGTTGACCGTTACACCCTTGGTGGCCAACTCTTGCGCCAGTGCCATGGAGAAACCATGCATACCGGCTTTGGCGGCCGAGTAGTTGGTCTGCCCGGCCTGTCCTTTTTCGCCGTTGACCGAGCTGATGTTGACGATGCGGCCCCAGCCTTTTTCGACCATGTCGGGCACCACCTGCTTGGTGACGTTGAACATGGAGTTCAGGTTGGTTTCAATCACGGCCGACCAGTCTTCGCGCGTCATTTTCAGGAACATGCGGTCCTTGGTGATGCCGGCATTGTTGACCAGCACATCGATGACACCATGCTCGGCCTTGGTCTTGGTGAATGCTTCCACAGTGGAATCCCAGTCACCCACGTTGCCCACCGAGGCGTAGAAGGTGTAGCCCAGGGCTTTCTGCTCATCGATCCACTTCTGGTGGTCGCGCGTGGGGCCGCAACCGGCAATGACCTTGAAGCCTTCCTTGTGAAGCCGCTGGCAGATGGCGGTTCCGATGCCACCCATGCCGCCGGTGACGTACGCGATTTTTTGACTCATGTTGTTTGCTCCTCTGAAGTGTGCCTTGCTGGCAGTTGATATGAATTCGATAGCAGATCACGCCCTGTGATCCGGCTGATTCACTGTAACCAGTAAATCAGCGCTCCACAGCAAGGGAAACCCCCATGCCACCACCAATGCACAAGGCGGCCAGGCCCTTCTTGGCGCCCGTGCGCTGCATCTCGTGCAACAGCGTCACAAGAATGCGGCAACCCGACGCACCAATCGGGTGCCCGATTGCAATGGCGCCACCGTTGACATTGACTTTGGCCGGATCGATGTCCAGCGCCTTGTTCACTGCACAAGCCTGCGCGGCAAAGGCCTCGTTGAGTTCAAAGAGGTCCACGTCGGCGGCCTTCCAGCCGGCTCTGGCCAGTGCCTTCTGTGATGCGGGCACCGGGCCCATGCCCATGGTGGCGGGATCCAGGCCGCTGGTGCCGAAGGCGGCGATGCGCGCGAGTGGCGTCAAGCCCAGGGCAGCGGCCTTCTTGGCGCTCATCACCATCACGGCGGCGGCACCGTCGTTGATGCCCGATGCGTTGCCGGCGGTCACCGAACCTGTCTTGTCGAAGGCGGGGCGCAGACCGGCCAGCACTTCGGCGGTGGTCTTGGCGTTGATGAACTCGTCGCTGTTGAACAGCACCGGATCGCCCTTGCGCTGCGGAATGCTCACGCCGACGATCTCGTCATTGAACTTGCCAGCGGCCTGCGCAGCGGCGGCCTTTGCCTGGCTGCCAGCAGCCAGGGCGTCCTGCATCTCGCGGGTGATGCCGTGTGCCTTGGCCACGTTTTCGGCGGTGATGCCCATGTGGTACTGGTTGTACACATCCCACAGGCCGTCCACGATCATGGTGTCGGTCATTTTCCATTCGCCCATGCGCTGACCGTCGCGGCTACCGTTCAGCACGTGTGGGCTGGCGCTCATGTTTTCCTGGCCACCAGCGATCACGATTTCACTGTCGCCCCAGGCCACGGCCTGAGCCGCGAGCATCACGGCCTTCAGGCCCGAGCCACACACGGCGTTGATGGTGAGTGCGGGCGTTTCCTTGGCCACGCCGGCCTTCATCATGGCTTGGCGGGCCGGGTTCTGGCCCACGCCTGCTGCCAGAACCTGACCCATGATCACTTCACCGATGGCGTCTGCGGGCACGCCACTGCGCTCCAGCAAGGCCTTGATGACGATGCTGCCCAGCTCGGTGGCGGGTGTCTTGGCGAGCGAGCCGCCGAACTTGCCCACTGCGGTGCGGGCGGCTGAAACGATGACGATGTCTTCCATGTGTGTCTCCATAGTGAGAAAAAATCAAAATCTGTCCGGCGCGAACTGTGCGAACCCAGGATGCGGCGGAACCGGCTTCGCCGAGCCGCACCGCATCGCCCCCTTGAGGGGGTAGCGCGAAGCGCTGCAGCAGTGGGTCATCTCTAGGCTTTTGCTTTTGCTTTCACGTACCGGCCCGGCGCGGGCTCGATCGCAGCGTAGGTCTTGCCTTTGCCGTAGCTCTTGGGCGCCGCCACCAGCTTGCCCGCCTGCGGCTTGAGCCAGGCGGCCCAGTCGGTCCACCAGCTGCCGGGGTGTTCGGTGGCGCTTTCGATCCAGTCATTCACGTCAGCCGGGTATTTGGTGGCAGAGCCGATCCAGTGGCTGCGTTTGTTCTTGGATGCAGGGTTGATCACGCCAGCGATGTGACCGGAAGCACCCATGACGAAGCGCTTCTTGCCCGGAAACACCTGGGTGCTGGCGTAAGCGCCTCCAATGGGCACGATATGGTCTTCACGCGACCCGTAGATGTACACCGGCATCTTGACCTTGCGGAAGTCGACCTTCTCGCCACAGACCACCATGTGACCGGGTTTCACCAGGTTGTTTTCCAGGTACATCTGGCGCAGGTAGTGCGCGTAGTAGTGACCGGGCAGGTTGGTGCTGTCGGAGTTCCAATACAGCAGATCGAAAGGCGGCGGGGTTTCGCCCTTGAGGTAGTTGCCCACCACGTAGTTCCACACCAGGTCGTTCGGACGCAGGAAGCTGAAGGTGGTCGCCAGGTCACGCCCTGGCATGAGGCCGCCCTGCGCAAACTGCATCTCGCGGTATTTGACAAAGTTCTCGTCGATGAACACGTCGAGGATGCCGGTGTCGCTGAAGTCCAGCAGTGTGGTGAGAAACGTGGCGCAATTCACAGGCTCTTCGCCACGTGCCGCCAGCACCGCCAGCGCCGTACCCAGCATGGTGCCACCCACGCAGAAGCCCAACGCGTTGATGGTCTCGGCACCAGTGATGTCTTGCGTCACATCGATGGCCTTGATCACCGCATCTTCGATGTAGTCGTCCCAGGTCTTTTGAGCAAGCGACTCATCAGGGTTGCGCCAACTCACCACGAAAGTGCGGTGACCTTGCTCCACGCAGTAGCGGATCAGCGAATTCTCGGGCTGCAGGTCGAGGATATAGAACTTGTTGATGCAGGGTGGCACCAGCAGAAAGGGCCGCTCATAGACCTTGGCAGTCAGGGGTTTGTATTCAATGAGCTGGAACAGTTCGTTCTCGAAGACCACCGCGCCTTCGGTGGTGGCCACATTCTTGCCAACCTCGAACACGCTTTCGTCGGTCATGGACACGTGACCTTGCTTCATGTCGTGCAGCAGGTTGGCCACGCCCTTGGCGATGCTCTCGCCCTGGGTGTCGATGGCCTTCTTCTGGGCTTCGGCATTGAACGCAAGGAAGTTGCTGGGCGCGCTGGCGTCGATCCACTGCTGCACCGCAAAGCGAACGCGGCTGCGGGTCTTGGCGTCGCCCTGTACCGCATCGGCCATGGCCATGAGGGTACGTGCATTGAGCAGATACGAAGCCGCAGCGAAAGCGGCCACGGGGTTGCTCGCCCACGCCTCGGAAGCGAACCGCCGGTCCCCCGCGGGTTTGACATGGGGCCCCTGGTTCCAGAGGCCTGCCATTTCCTGCATGTAGGTCTTCTGGATTTCCAGCAACTTTGCGGAGTCGAAAGAGACCTGCTGACCGTTGGCATTGCTGAACAGCTCGCCCATGCCAGGCATGCCTGGCATGCCACTGGCCATGTTTGCCATGTTCATGCCAAACGGATTGGCTGCGCCACTCTGCGGCATGAAGGCCTTGAACGCCGCGAAGGGATCGGCGCCGCCATTGGCCCCGGCCTGGGCCGCAGCCCCCGGCATGGCCTGGGCCATCTGCGTCCATTGGGCCACCAGATTCTGTTGAAACTGCTGCGCCGCTTCCAGCCAGGGTTGCTGGGGATTTTTCCCTGATGTCATGCTTGTCTCCTGTGTTTTGGCCGCAGACTTATGATTTCGGGTCTAGGGCCGCATTCCGGGTTTTCCCTAGTGTCGGGTGGCTGGCTTCCAGTCACCTGACAGATTGACTCGGGCTGCAGGTGAAACGTGTATCTGGTTGTGATTGGCTGGCTCTATGTGGTTCTGATGATGTCGGTGGCGGAAGCCTCCAACACCACCGGTACCGTGCTTGGAGCCATTGTGACCTTTTTTCTTTACGGTTTGATGCCGGTGACGTTGGTGGTTTACCTGATGCGCACGCCACAGCGAAGAAAGGCCATCAAGGCGCGCGAAGTCGAGGAGGACCGTGCGCGCCAATCGGAACAAAGTGAACCTCATGCGCAGGCGCATTCAGCCGAACCAGACGCAGGCGGCCATGCGGCCAGTGCTACCAAGACGGACGGCGTCGCGCCGGTGGGAAAAGAACCGGGCTGATTGGCTCACGGTGCACCAGGGAAGCGAACCGTCGTTGCCCCACACCGACGTTACGCCGACCGCCTGCAACCGACGCCTGACCAGCGCTGGCAGATCTGCAAGAAATTTATTGGCAGACTGCGCGCTGAAGCATTCGATCGCGCCGGCATCAAGCGCCACAAATGCATCCACGACCTCTGACCCGACCTCAAAAGCCTGCGGCCCGATGCAGGGGCCGAGCCATGCAACGATGTTTGCATGCCCGCCATGCGACGAGGGAGTGGTGACAGACCCCGCCTCACGAAGCGCGTGCACTGTGGCCTCTATCACCCCACCCGCCAGACTTCTCCATCCGGCATGTGCAGCCGCCACAGCCGCGCCTGACACGCACGCGAACAACACCGGCATGCAGTCCGCAACCATGATGGTGGCGGCCACGCCTGTACCCGCCTGCACCACACAGGCGTCGGCCTCGATGCCATCGGGCGCGTTGGCGTCAAGGCAGGCGATGTGGTTGCCGTGCACCTGCTGCAGAAAGACGGGCGCTGCGGGTGATGTGATGGCACGCAGGCTGGCTCGGTTGAGAGCCACCGAGGCAGGATCGTCGCGCACGTGGTGGCCGAGGTTGAAGCTGTCGAATGGTGGCTGGGACACACCGCCACGGCGGGTCGTGAACACGGCTCGCACACCCGCAGGAGCGGGCCAGTCGGGAACCATGTGATCTCCAGACCCGCCCATCAGGCCTCTGCGTCGGGACAAGCCGAAGGCTGGGCTGCCTGGAATGCCGGATGCGCCATGCAGGCGTCAAACACTGCCATGGTTCTCGGGAGGCCGTCCAGCGGGGTCTTGAACCGTTGCGCGTTGAAGATCTGCGGTACCAGGCAGCAGTCGGCCATCGTCGGTGTGTCCCCGTGGCAGTACGGTGACGCAGGCACGGCCGCGAGCTGGCGCTCAAAAGACTCCAGCCCCTCGCGCACCCAGTGTCTGTACCAGGTGTTCTTGGCCTCCTCTTCCACCTTCAGTTCCTTGGTGAGGTACTTCAGCACGCGCAGGTTGTTGATGGGATGAATCTCGCACGCCACGATCTGGGACAGGGCGCGCACCCGGGCACGGGCCAAAGGATCACCGGGCAACAAGGCTTGCTCAGGCTGCACTTCTTCAAGGTATTCGATGATGGCCATCGACTGGGTCAGACGGGTTCCGTCGTCGAGTTCGAGCACAGGCACCAGACCTTCCAGCGAGACGTCGGCAAAAGCGCCCTGCCGGTGTTCGCCCTTGGCGATGTGCACTGGAAGGTATTCGTAGGCAATGCCCTTGATTGCCAGCGCAATGCGCACACGGAAGGAAGCGGAGGATCGGAAGTAGTTGTAGAGCTTCATGCTGGAAGCATATCCCGTACAGCCACCTGCTGTATGACAATGCTCAAAACCGGCAACCCTCTGGCCCGGGGGCAACCACCCCGACCAGGACGCCGCGCACCACCGCAGATGGCAGCAGAATGACCCGCCCGCAGACCCACCACCGCCATTCAGCCTGGGGCGAGGCCAGCTTGTGCGAGCTGGTGCTGCGGGCGCAGAAAGATCTGTACCCGGAGGGCAGCGAGTGCCATCGCCCCGTGAACCTGTCCGCCTCGCTCGACCGCGACCTTGGTTTTGACAGCCTGGGGCGCATGGAGCTGCTGTTGCGCATCGAGGCGGCGACCGGCCTGACCCTGCCTGAAGACACACTGGAAACTGCCGAGACCGTGGAAGACCTCTGGCGTGCCGTCCAGCGGGGACGCACATGGACGGCGGCCGGACGGTCTTTGCCTGAAGCGCCTGCGCTTTCCGGATCGTCTGCTCCATCCATCGCGAACATGGATGGGGAACGCCCGGCGCAGACCCTGCTTGAGGTATTCGATGGCCATGTGGCGGTTCATCCGGATCAGGTCCAGATTGTGTACCTGACCAACGACACGGAGACCCCCCTCACCTACCGGCAGCTGCACGACGGATCGGCGGCGCTGGCGGCCGGTCTGCAGCAGGCCGGGCTCAAGCCGGGACAGACGGTGGCCATCATGCTGCCCACATCGCCTGCCTATTTTTTTACCTACCTGGGCATCCTGCGTGCCGGCGGGATTCCGGTGCCGATCTACCCTCCGGCACGCCCCTCGCAACTGGAAGACCACGTGCGACGCCACACAGGCATTCTGGCCAATGCACAGGTGGCCCTGCTGGTGAGTGTGCCCGAAGCGATGCAGGTGGCCCGTCTGCTCCAGGCACGGGTGCCTGGCCTGCATGCCTTGCACACGCCCGAAGACCTGATGGCATCGGGTCAGGGACACCCAACCGCCCCTGTCGCGATCACCGCAGACGACGTCGCCTTCATCCAGTACACCTCGGGCAGCACCGGGCAGCCCAAGGGTGTGGCGCTGACCCATGCGAATCTGCTGGCCAACATCCGCGCCATGGTGATAGCCATCGACGCCACGCCAGAAGACGTGTTCGTCAGCTGGCTGCCGCTCTACCACGACATGGGTCTGATCGGTGCCTGGCTCGGCAGTTTCACCGTGGGCTTTCGCCTGGTGGTGATGTCGCCGCTGGCCTTTCTGGGGCGACCCCGGCGCTGGCTGGAAGCGCTCTCGCGCCACGGCGGCACGCTGTCGGCAGGTCCCAACTTCGCGTACGAGCTGTGCCTGAACCGGATCGACGACGCCGCGCTGCAGGGCCTGGACCTGAGCCGCTGGCGCCTGGCCTTCAACGGGGCGGAAGCGGTGAGCCCGGATACGGTCACGCGCTTCGCAGAACGCTTTGCATCCTGTGGACTGCACCCCACGACCATGACCCCGGTGTACGGCCTGGCCGAGTCGTCGGTGGGCCTTCTGTTTCCACCACTGGGCAGAGGCCCGCGCATCGACAGCATTGCCCGCGAGACCTTCGAGGCCGAGCGGCGTGCCGTGTCAAGTCGAGACGCCTCGGCATTGCGCTTTGTTGCGTGTGGACGGGCACTGCCCGGGCACGAGGTCCGCATCGTGGACGACACGGGCCACCCAGTGCCCGAACGGGTCGAAGGCCGGCTGGAGTTTCGTGGTCCATCGGCCACCTCGGGCTATTGGCGTGCTCCGGAACTGACCGCCCGCCTGTACACGGACGACCAGGGCCAGTGGCTGGACACCGGCGACCGCGCCTACGTGGCCGAGGGCGACGTGTTCGTGACCGGGCGGGTCAAGGACATCGTGATCCGTGGCGGGCGCAACCTCTACCCGCAGGAGATCGAGCAGGTAGTGGGCGAGGTTCCTGGCGTGCGCAAGGGCTGCGTGGCCGTGTTCGGGCGGCGCGATGCAAAGACCGGTACCGAGCGTCTGGTCGTGCTGGCCGAGGTCAGTCCGCGCGCCAATCGCGACACTGCGGCCCTGCGCAAGGCGGTGGCAGGGGCGGTGCTGTCGGCCATTGGCGAGCCGGCCGACGAAATCCTGCTGGCCCCGCCCCACACGGTGCTCAAGACCTCCAGCGGCAAAGTGCGGCGCTCGGCCTGCCGGACCCTGGTTGAACAAGGCGGCCTGGGAACAGCCTCGGCGAGTGTCCGGACACAGTGGCTGAGGTTGGCCGGCGGCGCCTTGGTGCTGAGACTGTCCCACGCACTGCAGGCCATTTCGGGCGTATGGTTTGCCTTGCGCGCCCTGGCCCTTTTCGGGTTGATGGTGCCTGTCGCATGGCTGATCACCGTGCGGTTGTCGACCGCGGCCGCGGCCTGGCACTTCTGCCACAAGGCAGCCCGGATGCTCCTGCGATTGGCGGGCGTGAGGCTCGAATTGCATGGGCTGGAGCACCTGCCGGCGAATGCCCGCTGCGTGCTGGTGTGCAACCACGCGAGCTACCTGGACGGACTTGTGCTGGTGGCAGCCCTGCCCAGCCCACATACCTTCGTGGCCAAGCGGGAGCTGGAACATCAGCGCGTGGCAGGACGTTTTCTCAAGCGCCTGGGCGTGGCCTTTGTGGAGCGGTTTGATCCGAAACGCAGCGTGGCCGATGCGCAGCAGATGACCAAAGCGGCGCAGTCCGGTGCGCCGCTGCTGGTGTTTCCCGAGGGCACCTTCGTGGCGGCGCCAGGCCTGTTGCCTTTCAGGCTCGGCGGCTTCCTGGCAGCGGCACATGCCGGGGTGCCGGTGGTGCCGGTGACGCTCGGCGGCACAAGGCAGTTGCTGGGCGCTGATCGCTGGTGGCCACGCAAAACCACGCTGACGGTGCGCGTCGGTGCGCCCTTGTTGGCCGACCCTTCGCTGACGCCGTTTGCGGCCGCGGTTCAATTGCGCGACAAGGCACGCCGTGTGATCACCCGGGGTTTGGCCTTCACCGAAACATGAGCTCACTCACTGGCCGGCGTTGCCAAAGTGCATTTCCGGTCAAATTGACGATCCGTTCCCCTGCTCGTTGGCAGCGGCGGCCGCCGCGATGCCCCGCTGCACATTGACCAGGGTCAGCAGGCCCAGGCCCGCCACGAAGAACACCCCCGTCGAGACAATGGCCAGTCGGTGATTGCCATCGGTCAGCCAGGTGACCAGGCCATAGGTCATCGGACCGATGATGGCCGACAGACGCACAGCGAACATCCACAGACCGAAGAACTCGGCGCGGCGCAACTCGGGTGCCAGCACACCGGCCAGCGCACGGCCGGCCGACTGACTGCTGCCCATACACAGCCCGGCGATGATGGCAGCGACCCAGAAAAGGCCGGGCCCGGTGGCCAATGCGGCCAGCACGATCATGACGATCCAGCCGGCCAGCGTGACGGCCAGGGCCGGCCGGTGACCGATGCCGTCCTGTACATAGCCCCAGGCAAAGGCGCCCATTGCAGCTGCAATGTTGACCAGAAAGATCAGCATCATGGTCTGGGTCTGCTGAAAGCCCAGCACCTGTTCTGCGTAGACAGCGGCCAGCGCGATGACCACCGAAATACCGGCCTGGTAGGCCACCGAACAGGCCAGCAAGGCGGAGAAATCCTGAAAGGAGCGCGCCTCACGCCAGGTGCGCTTGAGCCGAGCCAGCGAGGCCTTCACGCCGGCTTCCTCCGTTGCCTTGACCTGCGGCTGGGCCCGTTCCTTGAGCAGGGCAAAGGTCACCAGGGCCGACGCACCGAAGATACCGGCGGTGATGAGCATCGTCACCGGCACAAAATGCGAGGCGGGCAAGCCCTGCCCTTGCGCCCAGAGCACATACCAGAGACTCAATCCCAGTGTGAGCATGCCGCCCAGGTAACCGAAACCCCAGCCCCAGCCCGACACGCTCCCCATGCGGTCCTCGCTCGCCAGCTCGGGCAGAAAGGCAGCGATCAGCGATTCGCCATAGGTGTAGAACACGTTGGAGAGGACGATCGCCACCAGCGCCCAGGCCACGTCACCCGGCCCGGCACCGGCCAGCGCGGCGGTGGCCACCACGCAGCCCAGCGTGGACAGCACCAACAGGCGCTTCTTGGCCGCGCGCAGGTCGGCGTAGGCACCAATGGCGGGCATGGTGAGCATGACGATCAGGCTGGACACCGCCAGCGCGCTGGTCCAGGCCAGGGTGCCCCAGGCCTCGCCACCAGCCACCCCGCCCACGAAGTAGGCGCTGAACACCGCGGTCAGAACCACCGTGGTGTAGCCTGAGTTGGCGAAGTCGTACATGGCCCAGCCAAACACCTCGCGTTTGCGCACACCAGGCTTCAGGGCATTCTGGGGAAACAGGGACATGACCAGTGGAGGCGACCAGCGCCGTTGCCGAAACAGGCGACCAGTTTAGAGCCACAGCGGCCAACTGCAGGGCCCACTGCCTATTCCGTCCGAATTGCCCTGCGCATGGGTCATCCACACTGAAGCGCACCGGAAAGCCCGACAATGTCGAGCATGTCTGACTCTTCACCGACCTCACCCCCAGAAGCATCGGCCAACCAGCCGCGCAACCCGCTGCACGGCGTCACGCTCGAACGCATGGTGACCGAACTGGCCGATCACTATGGGTGGGAAGGCCTGGGTCAGCGCATCCCCGTGCGTTGCTTCACACACGAGCCCAGTGTGGGCTCAAGCCTGAAGTTCCTGCGGCGCACGCCGTGGGCGCGTGAGAAAACCGAAAGCCTGTACCTGTTCATGCAGCGCGAAAACCGCCGCGCGCAGCGACCCTGAGGATTTTTAGGCCTCCCCGCCCAGATAGACCTGCATGCCGGCCAGGGTGAACAACCGGGGGTAATCGCTCTCGGGAATGTTGACTCCGCTGCCCTGGCTCAGGCCGATGATCAGGTTCAGGAAGTCCATGGAGTCGAGATCCAATGCCTCGCGCAGATCTTCATGGTCTGCGACCGTGCCCAAATCGGCTTCGGGGGCGATGCCGGCGAGCACGTCGCTGGCCAGTTGGCGGATGTCTTCGGGTGTCATGGCGTGTGTCGCGAGGTGAGATCAGAGTTGGTCGGGTTGTTGCAGGTTCTGGGCGATGGCGGCGAGCAGCTGGCTGCCCAGGTGCCCGTCGCTGGTGCGGTGGTCGGCCGCCAGACTGCAGTGCACCAGCGGTCGCATGGCAAGTGTCTGGCCCACCACCCAGGGACGTTGCACCACACGTCCGAAGCCGACGATGGCAACCTGCGGCGGGTAGATCACACCTTGCACGCGTTCGGCACCCCGGTCGCCGAGGTTGGTGACGGTGATGGTCGGATCGGTCATTTCGGAACTGCGAAGACCACCGGCGCGCGCACGCTGCACCAGGTCTCGCAGGGCCGCCATCAGGGCTGGCAGACCGAGCCGATCGGCATGGTGGATGGCGGGCGCCACCAAACCGCCACCACGCAGGGCAATCGCCCAGCCGACGTGAATGTCCGGGACCGGCTCAAAGCGACCGTCGATGCAAAAACCGTTGAGTTGGGGCGCGGCCTTGAGGGCCACCGCCACCGCCTTGAGCATGAGCACCGCTGGCAGCAGTCGTTCCGTGGGTGGGCGGTCGCGGTTGAAGGCCTCGATCCAGTCGGTGGCCGGGCCGAAATCGATGGCCTCTTCCAGATAGTAGTGCGGGATTTCGCGCTTGGAACGTGCCATGGCGGCCGCGATGGCCTGGCGCATCTGTGTCGGGTCAAAGCCGCTTGGCCGGGTTCGTGGCGCGGTGACTGCCGCAGCAGACTGGGTCACCGGCACCGCGGCAGCCAGCGCGATGGCCCGTTCGACATCGGCACAGATCACCGCCCCGTCGGCGCCATGGCCTTGCAGCGTGTCGGGGTTCAGGCCTTGCGTCTGTGCCAGATGTCGAGCCGCAGGACTCACGCGGGTACGCAGCGGGCGGGACACCGGCTGCGCGGCTGGCAAAGGAGGTGCGATGCCTGCCTTCGGAACTCTGGCAGCGGCTTTGGCCCGAACGGACGCAAAAGGGCCTCTCGCCACTGGCCCTTCCTTGACCATGTCGCCCTCGCCTGCCTGCTGCACACGGGCGAGCACGGCGCCCACCTGCAGCGACTCGCCCAGCGGCGCCAGATCATCAATCACGCCGTTCAGGAAACACTCGACGTCGATGGCGCCCTTGTGGGTTTCGACCACAGCCACCACATCGCCCGGCTTGACCCGGTCACCCGGCTTGACCAGCCACTGCACCACCTTGCCAGACTCCATGTCGGCGCCAAGGGCCGGCATCGTGAAATCGGCCATGCTCAGCTCCTGACCGGCACGATGGACCGCACGGCCGCCAGGATGCCATCGACCGATGGCAATGCGGCATCTTCCATGTGCTGCGCATAGGGCACTGGCACCTCGCGGCTGCAGACGCGGCGAACCGGTGCGTCCAGCTCGTACAGCGCGTCTTCGGCCAGGCGCGCCGCGATCTCGGCCGAGACCGAGCCGCTTTTCCAGCCTTCGTCCACGATGACCACGCGACGTGTCCGACAGACCGAGGCCACCACCGTTTCCATGTCCAGCGGGCGCAGCACGCGCAGGTCGATCACCTCGGCCTCTATGCCCTCCCTGGCCAGGGCGTCAGCCGCGGTCTGGCACTTGGGCAGGCTGTTGCCATAAGTCACCAGGGACACGTCGCGTCCGTCCCGGCGAACACGGGCCCGTGCGATATCCACCGCCTGCACGGCCGGGTCCAGATCGCCTTCGGTGTTGTAGAGCACAACGTGCTCGAAGACCAGCACCGGATTGGGATCGGCCAGGGCGGCCGCCAGCATGAAGCGGGCGTCTTCCACCGTGGCCGGCGCCAGCACCTTCAGGCCGGGGATGTGGGCGTACCAGCCCTCCAGACTGTGCGAGTGCTGGGCCGCCAGTTGCCGCCCCCCTCCGGTGGCCATGCGAATGACCAGCGGCACCGCGAACTGTCCGCCGGTCATGTGCGGCAGGGTCGCCGCGTTGTTCATGATCTGGTCCAGCGCCAGCAGGCTGAAATTGCAGGTCATGATCTCGACGATGGGTCGCAGGCCCGCCAGCGCGGCGCCAATGCCGATGCCGGTGAAGGCGTTCTCCGCCAGTGGGGTGTCGATGATGCGTTCAGGACCGAACTCTTCGAGCAGGCCTTTGGTCACGGCGTAGCAGCCGCCGTAACGGCCCACGTCTTCGCCCATCACAAAAGCGCGCGGATCGGTGGTCAGGGCATCGCGGATGGCCTGTCGGCAGGCCTCGCGGTAGGTCATACGCTGCGAGGTGTTCACCGGGCTACCCTCCGTGCTTTGCACTGCGGGGCTGAGCGCCTTCGGAGTGGCCGTGCGGCGCTCACTGGACTACCCTCCGTGCTACGCCCTGCGGGGCTGAGCGCCTTCGGAGCGGCCGTGCGGCGCTCATGACCTCACCTCCGTGCCCTGCTCCTGCACCACGCTGTCCATCAGCACAAAGCGCTCCAGCTCGTCGAGAGGCTCCAGGTTGCCCGCCTCGGCAAAGGCCACAGCATCGTCGATCTCTGCAGCCACCTCGGCTTCGATCGCCTGCAGCTGTTCGTCGGTGATCTGGTGGTTGTCGAGCATCCAGCGGCGCAGGCGCTCGATGGGGTCGATCTGCCGCCAGTCGTCGATCTCGTCGCGGCTGCGGTAAGCCTGGGTGTCGAACATCGAGTGGGCCCGGAAGCGGTAGGTCCGCGCTTCCAGAAGGAACGGACCCTCCCCCTGGCGGATGTGCGCGACCGCGCGATGCGCGGCGGCTTCCATCTGCACCGGGTCCATGCCATCGACCTGCTCGGCGGGCATGCGGTAGGCCGCTGCCTTGCGCCAGATATCGGTTTCCGCATCCGACTGGGCCAACGGCACACCCATCGCATACAGGTTGTTCTCACAGACAAAGAGCACCGGCAGCCTCCACAGCTGCGCCAGGTTCATGGTCTCGTGAAACACACCCTCGCCCACGGCGCCCTCACCGAAGAAACAGGCGGTCACTGCGCCTGGCCGCAGGCGCTGGTCGGCCATGGCAATGCCGGCCGCCAGTGGAAGGCCACCGCCCACGATGGCATTACCGCCATAGAAACGGTGCTCGCAGCTGAAAAGGTGCATGGAGCCGCCACGGCCGCGGCAGCAGCCTTCCACCTTGCCCAGCATCTCGGCCATCAGTGGCCGCATGGGCACACCATGCGCAAGGGCCTGGCCGTGTTCGCGATAGGTGGCCACGATGGCATCACGGGGCTCCAGGGCAGCGGCCACGCCCACCGCTACCGCCTCTTCGCCGTCGTACAGGTGCAGAAAGCCCCGGATCTTCTGCGCCTGGTAGAGCTCAACGCATTTGGCCTCGAAGCGGCGGATGCGCAGCATCTGGTGCCACAGGTGGTGCAGGTGGGCCCGGTCGAGATGGATCTTGCTGGTCATGGCTGTTTGGCTGGAAGGTCATCGCTTTCCAGGGTGGACAGGTCGCCCTCTGGCAGGCCGAGCTCGCGCGCCTTGAGCAGGCGGCGCATGATCTTGCCGCTGCGCGTCTTGGGCAGGTTGGCCTTGAACTCGATCGACTTGGGCGCCACCGCAGCCCCCAGGCGCTGGCGGGCGTGGCCCAGCAGCTCGCGGCTGAGTGCCTCACTGGCCCCGAAGCCGGGTTTGAGCGCCACAAAGGCCTTGACCACCTCGCCCGCCATCGGGTCGGGCACGCCGATCACGCCGGCCTCTGCCACGGCGGGGTGCTCCATCAGCGCGCTCTCGACCTCGAAGGGGCCGATCAGGTGCCCGGCCGACTTGATCACGTCGTCGGCCCGGCCCACGAACCAGTAATAACCGTCGGCGTCGCAGCGCACCAAGTCACCGGTCAGGTACCAGCCGTCGACGAAACACTTGCGGTAGCGCTCTTCTTCGTGAAGGTAACCACGCATCATCGAGGGCCAGGGCGCGCGCAGGACCAGCTCCCCATCGACATCGGGCTCGCCGATGACGGTCAGGATGCCATCGGCCTCTCGCCGCACCACCGCTGCGGTGATACCCGGCAGCGGCTTGCCCATGGAGCCAGGCTTGACGTCCATGGCAGCGTAGTTCGAGACCATGATGCCGCCGGTTTCCGACTGCCACCAGTTGTCGTGAAACGGCATGCCAAAGGCCTTGACGCCCCAGACCACCGCCTCGGGGTTGAGCGGTTCGCCCACACTGGCCATGAAACGCAGGGCCGACAGGTCACGCCCCTGCAGGGTCTCGGTGCCCAGCTTCATCATCATGCGGATGGCCGTGGGCGCGGTGTACCAGACGCTGACCCGCTCGGTTTCCAGCACGCCGTACCAGGTGGCCGGGTCGAACTCGGCCTCCACCACCACATTGGTGACGCCGCACACCAGGGGCGCAATGATGCCGTAGCTGGTGCCGGTGACCCAGCCCGGGTCGGCGGTGCACCAGAACACGTCCTCGTCGTGCAGGTCCAGCGCGTAGCGGCCCGTCACCAGATGGGCCAGCACCGCGCCATGCACATGCACCGCGCCCTTGGGCCGGCCGGTGGTGCCGCTGGTGAAGTGCAGCAGGCTCATGGTCTCTGCCGTGGTGGGGCCGATCACGTATTGCGTCGGCATGCCCTCCACCAGGGCAGACCACCGGTGGACCCCGGGCTCGGCGGCGAGCTTGTCGTCCACATCACCGACCAGGATCACATGGCGCAGGCCGGGCAGCCGATCCCGCAGAGCCTGCACCTTGCGCCGGTACAGCTCGGGAGTGGTCACCAGCACCCGGGCGTCGCCCATTTCGGCCCGGGTGGCGATCGGCTCTGGTCCGAAGGCGGGAAACAGCGGCGATACCACACAGCGCGCCTTCAGCGCCCCGAGCACCGCCACGTAGAGCTCAGGCAGGCGGCCCATCAGCACGTACACGCGCTCGCCTGGCGCCAGCCCAAGCTTCTCCAGCGCATGGGCGAAACGGCTGGTCTCCTGCGCCAGCGTGGCATAACTCAACTCTCGCCGGTCGCCACGCTTGCCCAACCAGCGGATGGCCACGCGCTCGCCGCGGCCATGTTGCACGTGGCGGTCCACCGCCTCATGGGCGATGTTCAGACCCCGGCCTTCGGGCAGACCGTCCAGGTCGCGAGCGGCGGCTTCCCAGGTGAAGCTGGCCGCTGCCTCGCTGTGATCGCGCAGGTTCGGCTGGACGACCTGCGATGCCGGCTTCTTTCGAATCGTCTCCATGCCTCAATCCTCCGGCTTCGAAGGTGCCTGCACGCCCGGTGGTTTGTCCAGCAGACGCCCCAGCAGGTCCATGGGCAGCGGGAACACGATGGTGGACGCCCGATCGCCGGCCACCTGGGTCATGGTCTGCAAATACCGCAGTTGCATGGCCTCAGGCTGCCGGGCCAGCATCTGCGCCGCCTCCAGCAGCGATACCGCGGCCTGCTTTTCACCTTCGGCGTGGATCACCTTGGCGCGCCGCTCACGCTCGGCCTCGGCCTGGCGCGCAATCGCGCGCACCATCGACTCGTTCAGGTCGATGTGCTTGATCTCCACGTTCGTGACCTTGATGCCCCAGGCATCTGTCTGTGCATCCAGAATCTGCTGCACGTCCAGGTTCAGCCGTTCGCGTTCGGCCAGCATCTCGTCGAGTTCGTGCTTGCCCAGCACCACCCGCAAGGTGGTCTGTGCCAGCTGGCTGGTCGCCATCAGGAAGTTCTCGACCTGGATGATGGCCTTCTGCGGATCGATCACCCGGAAGAAAACCACCGCATTGACCTTGACCGAGACGTTGTCGCGCGAGATCACGTCCTGCGGTTCCACGTCCATGGTCACCACACGCAAATCAACCCGCACCATCTGCTGCAGACCCGGCACCACGATCACCAGACCGGGCCCCTTGACCTTCCAGAAGCGACCGAGCTGGAACACCACGCCACGTTCGTACTCTCGCAGGATGCGGATCGAGGCACCCAGAAGCACCAGAACCACCGGCAGCAGGATGCCCCCGAGTCCAATGTTGAAATCCAGCATCATGCGTTCTCCTTGTGTGACTGCACCGATTGATCGTCCGGGGGTTCCACGTGCAGCACCAATCCTTCGACTGCCCGCACGCGAATGGCTTGCCCAAGGGTCAACGGGTGCTCACCGGCCACCTGCCAGCGCTCGCCCTGCACCTGAGCCCAGGCTCTGGGACCATCCACTGCCGTGACCCGGCCTGTGGCCCCCACCAGGGCTTCACTGCCGCTGACCACCCGTGCCCGGCGGGCCCGCAGAGCCATGCTTCCACCCAGCAGGACGGCCGCAGCCGAAGTGAGCGAAATGCCAAACAGCAGCGGCAAGGGGATCCCGACCCCAGGCACATCGCTGTCGAACAGCAGCAAGCCCCCGGCCATGAAGGCGATCACGCCGCCCACGCCCAGCACGCCGAACGCCGGTGTCAGGAGTTCGGCTGCCAGCAAGGCAAACCCCAACAGGATCAGGGCCAGCGCCGCGTAGTTGACCGGCAGCAACTGCAGCGCGAACATGGCCAGCAACAGACAGATCGCACCCAGCGTGCCCGGAATCCCGAAGCCCGGCGACGAAAATTCGAACATCAGCCCATAGACACCGATCATCAGGAGAATGAGCGCGAAGCTGGGGTTGGCAATGACACCGAGCAGCCGGTGCCGCCAGTCAGGCGGCTGCATGACCACGGCCAGACCGGTGGTGGCCAGTTTCAGCTCACCGCTGGCGGTGCGCACCGTGCGGCCATCGATCTGCGCCAGCAAGTCGGCCAGGTCCCGTGCCACCAGGTCGATCACACCCTGCTCCAGCGCCTCGGCCGCTGTCAGGCTGACGGCTTCGCGCACGGCCCGTTCGGCCCATTCGGCATTGCGTCCGTGCTCTTTGGCCAGCCCACGAATGAACGCTGCGGCATCGTTGACCTGCTTGGCGGTCATGGCATCGGCCGGGGCTGCTGGTGCGGACTCGTTTTTGTTCTCACCTTCCTTGCCGACACCTGCCGGGGCCGGTTCGCGGACAGGCTGCGGCACACCCGGCATGCCGATGGCCACTGGCGTGGCAGCACCCAGCGTGGTGGCCGGTGCCATGGCCGCCACGTGGCTGGCGTACAGGATGTAGGTGCCGGCGCTGGCGGCGCGTGCCCCTGCAGGTGTCACGTAAGTCACCACCGGCACCGATGAGGCCATGATGGCCTGGATGATGTGCCGCATTGAAAGGTCCAGCCCGCCGGGCGTGTCCATTTGCAGGACCAGCAGGGGAGCGCCGTCGCTGGCCGCCTGTGCAATGCCTCGCACCACATAGTCGGCGCTGGCCGGGCCAATGGCGCCATCCACCGTCAGCACGGGCACGATGGCGGCTCTGGCGGGCACCGAAGCCACCACCGCCAGACCGAGCAGAAACGCGAACAGTCGGGCCGTCAGCAGGCACCAGAACGGGCCTCCCTTTTGACGGGATGCAGAAGCGATAAAGGGACCGTGGCGCAAGACCTGTCTCCTGTCTCCGGGTCTGGCGAAAGCTCCAGAACCCTCTGTTCAGGCACATGGTCCCCAATCAAACGTGGCTTGTCCAGTCCACTGCCTGATCAATCGGTCTAAAACTGACCCACATCAAGAAACGGGCCGCCGAAGGGCCGCCGAGGCACCGCGGGCGGCCCGCAATTCCGCGCAATGCGTCAGGCCAGCGCCGGATAGTCTGTGTAGCCCTGTTCGCCACCTCCGTAGAAGGTGTTGCGGTCGGGCGTGTTGAAGGGTCCGCCGCGCCGCAGGCGTTCGACAAGGTCGGGGTTGGCGATGAAGGACTTGCCAAAGGCGACGAGGTCGGCACCGTCTTTCAAGGCCTGCTCAGCCAGTGAAAGGTCGTAACCGTTGTTGACCATCCAGGCGGCCTTTCCCCCGGCGGCGCGGTAGGCGGCCCGCAGCGCGGCGTAGTCGAATGGACGATCGGCAATTTCTCGCGGGCCACCGGTGGCACCTTCAATCAGGTGCAGGTAGGCCAGGTTCATGGGTGCGAGCTGGCGGACCACGTGATCGAACAACGGCTGGGGATCGGCATCCACCACATCATTGGCCGGCGTCACCGGCGAAAGGCGGATGCCGGTGCGTCCTCCGCCGATGGCATCGGTGACGGCCTTCACCACCTCGATCAGCAGACGGGCACGGTCTTCGATGCTTCCGCCATAGGCGTCGGTGCGATGGTTGCTGCCGGTCTTGAGGAACTGGTCGATCAGGTAACCGTTGGCCGCGTGAATTTCCACGCCGTCGAAACCGGCTTCCACGGCGTTGAGCGCAGCCTGACGGAAGTCCTTCACGATGCCGGGCAGTTCGTCCAGTGCCAGAGCGCGAGGCTCCGAGGTGTCCACGAAGGTGGGCACGCCATCCACGATCAGCACGGTCTTTGTCTGGGCACGAATGGCCGAGGGCGCCACAGGTGCGCCACCCCCGGGCTGCAAATCGTTGTGCGACACACGGCCCACATGCCAGAGCTGCACGACGATCTTGCCGCCTGCATCGTGGACGGACTTGGTGACGATCTGCCAGCCTGCAATTTGTTCGGGTGCGTACAGGCCAGGCACATCGGCATAGCCCTGACCTTGATGACTCACCGGGGTGGCTTCGGTAACCAGCAGGCCAGCGGTGGCCCGCTGGCTGTAGTAGGTG
The DNA here is from genome assembly GCF_030651625.1 of Hydrogenophaga sp. GTDB lineage: Bacteria > Pseudomonadota > Gammaproteobacteria > Burkholderiales > Burkholderiaceae_C > Hydrogenophaga. Next base: position 172,751 of record NZ_JAUSCF010000022.1, read on the forward strand.
GCCATCAGGGGCGTGGGCACGGCGCCGGGCGCACGGTTGCGGGTCAGGGGCGCCATCACGACGCGGTTGGCCAGTTGCAGGTCGCCAACGGCGACCGGTTCAAACAAGGTAGACATGAAATAGGAGCCTGGTGAACGGAAAGCCGCGATTGTGGGCTTTTCAGCCCCGGCGGGCCTGCAGGTCGCACAAAGCCCCGGCGATCGCCGGGACGATGCTCACAGCGTTGCTGGCATGGGCCACGCAGTCCGTGCTCCAGACCGCCCCCGCACCGGCGGCTCGCACCCGCGCGAGCGCGTCCGATGCAAACAGGGCGTGTGTCACCGCCACGTCGACCGACGCAGCTCCCGCAGAGCGCAGCAACTCGATGGCTCGCACCAGCGTATGGCCGGAGCTGGCCATGTCATCAATCAGCACCACGGCCCGCCCCGCCACAGACAGCGCCGGAAGCTCGATATCCACATCCCGGTCACCATGGCGCGTCTTTCGGCACACCGCATGATCCCAGCCATGGCGCTGCGCGGCCACGGCCACCCATTGCAGCGCCTCTTCGTCCGGGCCCATCAGCAGCACATCGTGGCGATGTGCTGCGATGTGGTCGGCCAACAGCGGCGCGCCGCTGAGCACGATGGCATCGGGTACCGGGATGGCTTCTTCGAGGGTGGCCACGCGGTGCAGGTGCGGATCGACCGTGATCACGGCATCGAACAGGCTGGCCAGAAAACCGCCCACGATGCGCTGGCTGACGGCCTCTCCCGGTCGAAAGGCGATGTCTTGCCGCATGTAGGCCAGATAAGGTGCCACCAGCGTGAGGTGTTTCGCACCCAGCTCGCGAGCCGTGCGTGCGGCGATCAAGAGCTCAACCAGCTTTTCATTGGGCTGATGAAGACTGCGCCACAGCACCACACGATTCGGTAGCGCTTCGGGCAGCCGCAGGCGCAATTCGCCATCAGGAAAGCGATGCCGCTCGATCACGGCACACAACAAATCCGCCTGATCGGCGGCCGACTGTGCCATGGCATGTTCATCGTCGAAACACAGCAGGCACCCCCCCGCATTGACCCGAGCATCGTTCATCAGAACTCCACGAAAACGCGCGGTACGTCGGCCTCGCTACCGATGCTGAACCCGCTGGCACGCACGCTGGCCAGACGGGCAAACTCCAGGTCGGCAGGGAAGCTGGCATAAATGCGGTACAGCGGTTCGCCTGCGCACACCGCATCGCCCAGCTTGCGCAACAAATCCACGCCAGCACCTTTGACCTTGGGCGCTCCCGCCAACCGCGCCACCTGTGCAATCTGCAGGTTGTCGATGCCGATGACAACGCCACTGTCGGTGGCCAGCACCTCCAGGGTGAGCACACCCAACTGCGGATGGTGATGATCGAACCCGCGCGTTCCCTGCGCCTTGATGATCGCCTGCATCTGTGCAAGCGCACGGCCGGAATCCAGAATGTCACGCGCAATGCGAAAGCCATCGCCTCCGCGCACATCAGGACTGCATTCGATGATTCGGCCTGCCAGGCGCAGTGACTTCTGTCTCAGGTCGTCAGGGGCCTGCGGGTCGTTTTCGAGTACCTGCATCACATCGCGCGCCTCCAGCACCGGCCCCACACCACGGCCGATTGGCTGGCGCCCGTCGGTGATGACCACATCCAGCGAAAGGTGCAGGCGCTGTGCCACGTATTCGAACAGGCGACGAAGCTTCTGCGCCTCGGGCATGGAACGCACCTTGGCCGTGGGACCGATCGGTATGTCCAGCACCAGATGGGTCGCACCAGCAGCCACCTTCTTGGAAAGGATGGAGGCCACCATCTGCCCCGGCGAGTCGATGTTCAAGGGTCGCTCCACCGAGATCAGCACATCGTCGGCCGGCGACAGTTGCGCCGTGCCGCCCCAGGCCAGGCAGCCTTTGTGGTCGCGCACGATACCGGTGAGCTGCTCGAAAGGCAGCTCCACATTGGCCAGCACCTCCATGGTGTCGGCCGTGCCCGCAGGCGAAGTGATGGCACGGGAAGACGTCTTGGGAAAGACCAGGCCATAGGCCGCGACGATGGGCACCACCAGCATGGTGGTCCGGTTGCCCGGAATGCCCCCGATGCAGTGCTTGTCCACCACCAGCGACTCGTGCCAGTCCAGCCGGCGCCCACTGGCGACCATGGCTTCGGTGAGAAAGTAGACCTCCTCGCGGTCAAGCTCGCTGCGGTTGCTGGCCACCACGAAAGCGGTCAGTTCGATCTTGGAGTACCGCAGGTCGGCGATGTCGCGAACGATGGCATGAAAGTCCTCACGGGACAGACGCTCGCCGTTGATCTTGCGAAACAGCGCGGGAATGGACTCCGGCGGCTCGGCCTGCGAGACCGAAGCGGGATGGCCGTTCGCCACCTCAAGCCTCGCAAACGCATCTTCAGAGACGCCGAGCTCGTCGCAACCGACGATGCTGGTGTCGTCCACCACATTGAGCGTGGCCAGGATGCGCCGGCCGTTGGCCCGGATCTCAACCTTGGACAGCGCCTGAAAGCCCTCGGCCCGGTACACCGCGCAGTCTCGATGCAGGTAAGCCACATTCTCGTGGTAAGTGTCAATGGCCACCCGCCGCAGCGACAGGCTGGTTCCCGATTCGGGCATTTGTGGTGTCTCCATGGTCGACACAATACACCGCGACTGATCGTGCGCGCTGGACTCCATACCAAGGCCAGCGCGGAACCGGCTTTGCCGGGCCGCTGCTGGCGCCCCCTTGAAGGGGGTGACGGCCCGCAGGGCCGGCGCGGGGGTGGACCAGTTCTTATCCGACCACCAGCCGCATCACCGGCATCACGCGCTCCGATTCGGCGCGCCGCTCCAGCGCCAGACGCATGTTCATCTGCGCCACTTCGGTGTGCTCCGCCGCCAGGGCCTGGGCGCGCGCGCCCTCACCGCGACGCATCGCATCAAACAGCATGTGGTGCTGGCGGTGGGCGTAGAGCATCCAGTCGCGGTCCATGGCCACCGTGCCCTGCATGGGCAGCATGGCAGACGCTGGCGCGAAGGGCAGCTTGTCATTCAGAGCCACGGCGCGTTGCAAGGCGCGGTTGCCACAGGCCTCCAGCAACAGTGCGTGAAAGCGGTCGTTCATGGCGGCGTAGGCCGCGTAGCTCTCCAGCGTGAGCGGGTTGTCAGCCAGCAGGCGGTCGCCTTCGTCTAGGCAAGCCTGCAGCTCGCCCTGGAGCTGGCGGGTCAGGCCGTGCTCTGCCACCAGTCGCGCCACCATGCCCTCCAGATGGCCACGCACCGCGATGGCATCGGTCACCTCCTGCGCGGTGAATTGACGCACCAGGTACTTGCCGGTGTCATTCGCTTCCACCAGGCCTTCCTGCTCCAGCGTCACCAGGGCCGCGCGCACCGGCGTTCGGGAGGCGCCCAGGCGCTCCGCGAGTTGCTGCTCGGCCAGGCGTTGACCAGGCTCAAACTGACCGCTGAGAATCAGATCGCGCAATTGCATCAAAACGGTGTCTTGCAGGCTCATGAAGCAAAATGTACACTGAATGGAGAAAATGGTATACCGTTTGACCCCCAGCATCCGAACCTGCAAGGACGCCCCATGAAAGCCGAACTCAATCAACGCCTCACCCAGGTCGGACCCGGCACACCGGGCGGTGAATTGCTGCGTCGCTACTGGCAGCCGGTGGCACTGCTTGATGAATTCGACCCCGCACTGGACCCGCGCATGGCGGTGCGCCCGGTGAAGGCGGTGCGGATACTGGGGCAGGACTTCGTGCTGTTTCGCGATGCACAGGGCACCTTCGGCCTGCTCGACCGCGACTGCCCCCACCGTGGGGCCGATCTGGCTTACGGGCGCAATGAAGGCGACGGCCTGCGCTGTCCGTTCCACGGCTGGAAGTTCGACACCACTGGCCAGTGCATCGACACCCCGGCCGAACCAGCGGGCAGCACGCTGTGCACGCGCATCCGCCAGCGCAGCTACCCACTGGTTGAAAGGAGCGGTGTGCTCTTCGGCTGGATTGGCCCTGAGGGACAGACCCCTCCTCCCTTTCCCGATCTGGACTGTTTCGTTGCACCGGACACCCACACCTTTGCCTTCAAGGGGCTCTGGAACTGCAACTGGCTGCAGGCTTTTGAGGTGGGCATCGACCCGGCACATGCGTCGTACCTGCACCGCTTCTTCAACGACGCCTCGCTGGAAGACAGCTATGGCAAACAGTTCCGTGGTGCCAGCGCAGGGGATGTGGGTGGCGAACGCTGGCCCATGACCCGGGTGATGCGCGAGTTCGGACAGCCCCAGATTTCCTTCACCAGCCAGCCCTACGGACTGCAGCTCACGGCTTTGCGACCCATGACCGAAGCCCTGACACACGTGCGCATCACCAATGCGGTGTTTCCCCAGACCTTCGTGATCCCCCTGTCAGAAACCATGACCATCACGCAGATGCACGTGCCAGTGGACGACACGCACAACCACTGGTTCGCCTTCTTCACCAGCTTTGCCGGCCCGGTGGACAAGTCGGCCATGCGCAACCAGCGACTGGATGCCGTCACCCTGCCCGACTACATCCCCAAGTCTGGCCGCCACAATCAGTGGGGCTTCAATCCCGAAGAACAAATGAATCGCACCTACCTGGGCATGGGCGAGGACGACATCAACGTGCACGACCAGTGGGCCTGCGAAAGCATGGGTGCCATTCAGGACCGCACACGCGAGCACCTGGGCACCACCGACAAGGTGATCATGGCCAACCGACGCCTGCTGCAACAGGCCATCGACGCTGTCGAACAAGGTGGCACCGCACCCGGCTTGGCCGACCCTGCACTGCACGACCAGATCGGTGGTCCCGACACGGTGGATGGCATCGCGCCCGCACAGGACTGGCAAGTCTGGTGGCAGGCCAGCGTGCGCGCCAAACGCGAGGGTGCACCATGGCGTTCGCTGCTGCCCGTTCGGGCTGGGCCGGCCGAAGCCCGTCCGCAGGTGGAGGCCAGCGCAGCGACAGAATCAGGGCAAAAGGCAGTGATCTGATGGCGTTCGCGGCACGCTGCGGCGTCCATTCGGCCGAAAGAGAAGCGGCCTGCCTGCATCTGGCCAAGCTGATCGAAGTCAGCGGCATTGAACTGGTGCGCATGGGCTGGTGCGACACCCACGGCATGCTGCGCGGCAAGACGCTGACCGCCGCAGCCGCAATCCGTGCGCTGCGCGATGGCGTGGGCATGGTGGGGACGCTCATGCTCAAGGACACCGCCGATCGCACAGCCTGGAAGGTGTTTGAGCCCGACGGCGTGAGCGACCTGCCGGGCTTTGCGGGCGCGGCCAACCTCATGCTACTGCCCGACCCGGGCAGCTTCATCGCCTTGCCCTGGCTGCCCCGCACAGGCTGGCTGCGCTGCCAGCCCTGGTTTGGTGACGGTACGCCTGTGCCACTGGACACACGCCGCGTGCTGCAAGATGCGCTGGCCCGGTTGAACAGCGCAGGCTACGGCCTCAAAACCGGCCTGGAGGTGGAGTTTCACATCTACCGCATCACCAGCACCCGCCCCCAGCTCAACCCCGAACTCGCCGCCTGGCCCGGCCTGCCGCCCGACGTGGAAATGATCCACCCCGGCTACAACCTTCAGGCCGAAGCCATGATGGACATGGCCGACGAGCCCTTGCGTATCGTTCAGCACACCGCACAAGCCCTTGGCCTGCCCCTGCAGTCGCTCGAAATCGAACTCGGCCCCAGCCAGGTGGAGGCCGTGTTCGACGCCACCGACGCCATGACCGCGGCCGACCAGATGGTGCTGTTCCGCAATGGTGTGCGCCAGGCGCTGCGCCGAGCGGGCTACCACGCCACCTTCATGTGCCGCCCGCCGTTCCCCAACATCATGTCCAGCGGCTGGCACCTGCACCAGTCGCTTCTGGATCTCGCATCTGGCCGCAACGCATGCGTGCGCGAGGCCGCTGCCCATGGCAGTGAACCGACCGATGCCACGCACACCTTGTCGGACGCGGGCGCGCACTGGCTGGGCGGCCTGCTCGCACACGCGCGCGGCATGACCGCGCTCTGCACCCCGACCATCAACGGTTTTGACCGCTTCCGCCCCAACGCGCTGGCCCCTCAGGCGGTGCTGTGGGGCCGTGACAACCGGGGCGCGATGCTGCGCGTGGTGGGCGCGGCAGGAGACACCGCCACCCGCATCGAAAACCGCGTGGGCGAACCGGCCGCCAACCCCTACCTCTACATGGCCGCGCAGATTCATGCCGGGCTGGATGGTCTTGAAAGGTCGCTACAGCCACCGCGTGGCAGTGAAAGGCCGTATGGCGGTCAGGGCGAAAAAATCCCGAGCACGCTGGCTGAGGGCCTCGAGGCCCTCAAGGCCGACGCCGCCTTGTGCGAGAGCCTCGGCCCCGACTTCGTGCGCTATTTCTGTCGCATCAAGCAGAGCGAAATCGACCGCTGCGCACAGGCGGAAGACCGGACCGACTTTGAGCGTCGCGAATACTTTGCTCGAACCTGACACCCTCCCCATTTCCCAGGCCAATCACCATGATCCGCATCCGTTTCATCGCGACCGATCAATCCCACCAGGAGATTGAAACCTCAACCGACCAGAGCCTGATGAAAGCCGCCGTCGATGCCAATGTGAAGGGTATCGAAGCCGACTGTGGCGGCACCCTCACTTGCGCCACCTGTCACGTGATGGTGGACGCTTTCTGGTCCGCGAAGCTGCCCCCTGCCAGTTCCGACGAACGCGACATGCTCGACTTCGCCGCCAGCCCGGTGCAACCAACGAGCCGTCTGAGCTGCCAGATTCGCCTGACCCCTGAACTTGATGGCCTGGTGGTGCACCTGCCCGCATCGCAGCACTGACAATGCCGTCAGACATCGGCACGCCTGCCGCCTGCTGCTTCTGATCTTGTCTTAACAAAGGAAACAGATGGACTACCTTTTCCCGCCACCACCCGCAGTCGCCGTGCCCGTGCTCGGCCGCACCGAACGGTTCCCCGTGCACCGCGTGTACTGCGTGGGCCGTAACTACGAAGAACACGCCAAGGAAATGGGCTTCACAGGCCGTGAACCACCTTTCTTTTTCCTGAAGCCAGCCGATACGGTGGTGGTGTGCGAGGCGGGTCAGACCGCATCCATACCCTACCCCAGCCTCACCAACAACCTGCACCACGAGATCGAACTGGTGGTCGCCATTGGCAAGGGGGGCAGCAACATCGCCGCAGGCCAGGCCCACGAGCATATTTTTGGCTACGCCGTCGGCCTGGACATGACGCGCCGCGATCTGCAGTCCGACATGAAGAAGCAGGGCCGGCCCTGGTGCATCGGAAAAGCATACGACCACTCCGCGCCCATCGGTCCGATCACGCCCGCTGCAGATGCGGGCGCCATCCACAAAGCGGCCATTGCGCTCACTGTGAACGGTGCAGATCGCCAGAGCAGCTCCATCGACAAACTCATCTGGAACGTGGCGGAAACCATCGAGCACCTGTCCAGGGCCTGGGAACTGCAACCAGGTGACCTGATCTATACGGGTACGCCCGAAGGCGTGGGGGCGGTGGTGAGGGGTGACACCCTGCACGGAATGGTTGAAGGTTTGACGCCCATCAAGGTACGGGTGATTTGATTGGTCCCCCAGGGTTTTCCCCGGACTCCATCTCTCTATACTTCCATTTGAGTAAATTCATTTCACAAGAGTAAATCCACAATTTTCAGTCCAGCGACGCGTCTCCGGGTTTGACCTCTTTCCCGACGCCCAGCAAAACCGTTACCTTGGACGCAACGGGTACAGCAACGCCTTTCTTTGAACAACCACAGGAGATCCCGACCATGATCCAACGCAGAACCCTGCTTCAGTCCGGTGCTGCCATCGCATTGGGCGCCCCCGCCCTGGTGGGCTTTGCCCAGCAAAGCGTCACCCTCAAGTTCCACACTTTCATGTCACCACAGTCAAACGTGTGGCTCAACATGCACAAGGCCTGGATGGACAAGGTCGAGAAAGACTCGGGAGGACGCATCAAATTTGAAGCCTACCCTGCCATGCAGCTCGGCGGTTCGCCCGTGCAGCTGTTCGATCAGGCGCGCGACGGCATCGTGGATGTGGTGTGGACGCTGCCCGGCAACACGCCCGGTCGCTTCCCGCGCATCGAGGTGTTCGAACTGCCGTTCATGATGAACAACGCGGAAGCGACCTCCAAGGCCTATTGGGAATACGTGCATACCGTGGCCCAGGACGAATTCAAGGACGTGCAGCCCATTGCCCTGCAAGTGCATGGTCCAGGCATGTTCCACATGCGCACCAAGCAGATCAAAACGGCAGAAGACCTGCGCGGCTCCAAAGTGCGCGGCCCAACCCGCCAGATCACCAAGATGCTGGGCTATCTGGGTGCCACGCCCGTGGGCATGCCTCTGCCGCAAATCCCCGATTCGCTTTCCAAGGGGGTGATCGATGGTTGCGTGATTCCGTGGGAAGTGGTGCCGTCGGTCAAGGTGCACGAACTCACCAAATTCCACAGCGAGTTCGACCCCGCCGGCGGCGCCCTGTACACCACGACCTTTGTGATGGCGATGAACAAGAACAAGTACCACAGCCTGTCACCTGATCTGAAAGCCATCATCGACAAGAATTCCGGCATGGAGACCTCCGGCTGGCTGGGCAAGGTGCAACAAGGTGGCGACCCCGCCGGCCGCAAGGCGGCCGTGGATCAAGGCAACAGCATCTACACCATTGCGGCCGGAGAAGCCCAGGAATTCCGTCGCAAGGCACGCCTGGTCGAGGTGGAGTGGATGCAGGACATGGACAAGCGCGGCTTCAACGGCAAGCAGCTGTTCGACACCGCAAAGGCTTTGATCGAGAAACACGGCAAGAAGGCATAAGAAGCCGATAGCCTGAGGGCTTGCTTCAACCCACCAGAACACCGGGCCATGGCCCGGTTTCTTTTTGGGGTCATCGCGGCCAGCTAAACTGCCCGCATGATTCGCCCCCCAGCCAAACACTGCCGCAATTGCGGAACCGCCGTCGAATTGCGACTGCCCGACGATGGCGATACAAAAACCCGCGCGGTATGTCCTGCCTGCCACACCGTGCACTACGACAACCCGCTGCTCGTCGTGGGTACAGTGCCGGTCTGGGGTGACGCTGGCCAGTACGTGCTGCTGTGCAAACGCAACATCGAGCCCCGCAGGGGCAAGTGGACGCTGCCCGCCGGTTTCATGGAGCTCAACGAGACCACCGCCGAGGGCGCGGCGCGTGAGACCGATGAAGAAGCCGGCGCCCGTTTCGAAATGGGCGGCATCTTCACGCTGATGAACGTCTCCCGCGTCGGACAGGTTCACATCTACTACCACGCGAAGCTCCTCAGCGACCACTTCCTGCCGGGTCATGAAACCATGGAAGCTCGCCTGTTCACCGAAGAAGAGATTCCCTGGGACGAAATTGCGTTTCGCACCGTGCGGGAAACGCTTGAGCACCACTTTGCTGACAGACGCCAGGGCCGTTTCGAATTTCACGCTTTTGATATCGCATAGCCGGCGTCTTCTGCAAGCCTGCTGAACCATGAAATTGCAGCGTGACTGGCCTCTGGTGCTTGCACTGGGCACTGCGCAGACGCTGGCGTGGGGCTCCACCTATTACTTGCCCGCCCTCCTGGCGAAGCCGATGGCTGCAGGACTGGGTCTGCCGGAAACCACCATCTGGGCCGCCTTCACGCTGGCCCTGCTCGCATCAGCCGCGCTGGGTCCGTTTGCAGGCCGTGCCATCGACCGTCTGGGTGGCCGGCCCGTGCTCATGGGCACGAGCGTGTTGTTCGCCACTGGCCTTGCCGCGCTGTCTCAGGCCCAGGGCATAGGCGGCCTGATACTGGCCTGGCTGGTGCTCGGCGTGGCCATGGGCAGCGGCTTGTACGAAGCCGCGTTTGCGGCGCTGGTCAGGCTCAAAGGCACCGGAGCGCGCGCTTCCATCACCGGCATCACGCTCATTGCGGGGTTTGCCAGCACGGTGGGATGGCCGCTGAGTGGCTGGCTGGAAGCCGAACTGGGGTGGCGCGGCGCGTGCCTGAGCTGGGCCGCGCTGCATCTGTTGGTGGGGCTGCCGCTCAATGCCAGCATCCCCCGCGCTGGTGCCGCGCCAGCGGCTCCGCAGCCGCTGCAATCTGACGATTCACCTGTGGTTTCGCAGACGCCGGCGACACCACCTCATCGTCACACAGCGTGGCTGCTGTCGTATGTGTTCGCGGCCACCTGGTTCATCAGCACGGCCATGGCGGCCCACCTTCCGCAACTGCTGGTGGCCAGCGGCGCCACGCTGGCCGCAGCGGTGGCCATCGGCGCACTGGTGGGGCCTGCGCAAGTGGCGGGCAGACTGCTCGAATTCGGCTTGTTGCAGCGGTTCCACCCTTTGCTTTCGGCGCGGGTCGCAGCGCTGCTGCACCCGCTGGGGGTGGTCTGCTGGCTGCTCATCGGGCCGACGGCCGGAGCGGTCTTTGCCCTGCTGCATGGCGCAGGCAACGGCATTCTCACCATTGCCAAAGGCACTCTGCCGCTGGTGTACTTTGGTCCGCGGGGCTATGGACAGCGTCAAGGCATTCTCATGGCGCCCTCTCGCGTGGCACAGGCCTTTGCGCCGCTGCTGTTCGGCCTGTGCATCCAGCGTTGGGGCTCGGGCGCGCTCTGGGTGTCGGCCGGCATCGGGGTCAGTGCAGTGGCGGCGCTGTTCTGGCTGCGCGCACAGACGGGTGCTCGCACCTGACATTGGCAAGGGATGCCACCGGCACTTGGCGAGCGGGCATGGTGTCTGCCGAAAAAAGGGACTCTGTTGCGCCCGCCCATCGCGTCAGGCAACATGGCAACTCTGTGTGATGGGCTTGTTTCAATGAGGCAATGTCATGGGTATCTGGCTGGAACTGGGCGTCTTTCTTGTGGTTCTGCTTTTTGGCGTCTGGCAGCTGTACGACGTCAAAAAGGCCATCCGCGAGCGGGAACAACGCAAGGCACAGGAACTTGAAAGTGCTGCGCCGTTTTCAGATAAGTAAGCAGCGGCTCAATCAAGCAGAAAAAAGCCCGGGCTGATGCCAGGCCGGGCTTGCTCTCGGGTGAGATGGAAACCGCTTACTTTTTGCTCGGCGGCAAGTCGGTACAAGACCCGTGCGCCACCTCCGCCGCCATGCCGATGCTCTCGCCCAGCGTGGGATGCGGATGGATGGTCTTGCCGATGTCCACTGCGTCGGCACCCATCTCGATGGCCAGCGCAACTTCGCCGATCATGTCACCCGCGTGCGTGCCCACCATGCCACCGCCAAGAATCTTCCCGTGGCCATGGGCCTCGGGTGAATCGTCGAACAGCAGCTTGGTCACGCCCTCATCCCGGCCGTTGGCAATGGCGCGGCCTGAAGCGGTCCAGGGGAACAACCCCTTCTTGACCTTGATGCCTTGCGCTTTGGCCTGGTCCTCGGTGAGACCCACCCACGCAACCTCGGGGTCTGTGTAGGCCACACTCGGAATCACACGGGCGTTGAAGGCGGCTGCAGCCAGCTCTTTGTTGCCCTGCAGTTCACCTGCAATCACCTCGGCCGCCACATGCGCCTCGTGCACCGCTTTGTGCGCCAGCATGGGCTGGCCCACGATGTCGCCGATGGCGAAGATGTGCGGCACGTTGGTGCGCATCTGGATGTCGACGTTGATGAAGCCACGGTCCGTCACGGCCACGCCAGCCTTGTCGGCGGCGATCTTCTTGCCGTTGGGCGTGCGGCCCACAGCCTGCAGAACCAGGTCGTAGACCTGGGGCGCGGGTGCGGTGCCACCGGGCTCGGCGCTCTCGAACGTCACCTCGATGCCTTCAGGTGTGGCCTTGGCCCCCACCGTTTTGGTCTTGAGCATGATGTTGTCGAAACGCTTGGCGTTCATCTTCTGCCAGATCTTGACCAGGTCGCGGTCGGCGCCCTGCATCAGGCCGTCCAGCATTTCCACCACGTCCAGGCGTGCACCCAGCGTGCTGTAGACCGTGCCCATTTCCAAGCCAATGATGCCGCCACCCAGGATCAACATGCGCTTGGGCACATCCTTCAGCGCCAGTGCGCCGGTGCTGTCGACCACGCGCGGATCGTCCGGCATGAAGGGCAGGCGCACGGCCTGTGAGCCGGCCGCGATGATGCATTTCTTGAAAGCCACCACCTTCTTGCTACCGGTTTTTTCCTGACCCGTGCCGGTGGTTTCTTCCACTTCCACGTGGTTGGGGCCAACGAAGGCACCATAGCCACGCACGGTGGTGACCTTGCGCATCTTGGCCATGGCCGCCAGGCCACCAGTGAGCTTGCCAATCACCTTTTCCTTGTGGCCACGCAGCTTCTCGATGTTCACGATGGGCCGGCCGAACTCCACGCCCAGATCTGCCATGTGACTGACCTCGTCCATCACCGCCGCCACGTGCAGCAGCGCCTTGGACGGGATGCAGCCCACGTTCAGGCACACGCCACCCAGTTGGGCGTAGCGTTCAACGATCACGACCTTGAGGCCGAGGTCGGCCGCTCGGAAGGCAGCGGAATAGCCGCCAGGGCCGGCGCCGAGCACAAGCAGATCGCACTCGGTGTCGGCGCTGCCACCAAAGCTGGACGCGGTGGGCGCCACCACCGGCGCGCTAGCGGGAGTTGGTGCCGGCGCAGCAGCAACGGGCGCCGCGGCGACCGCGGGCGCTGCGGCGGGAGCACTGGTGGCGCCCTCACCTTCCAGCACCAGCACCACCGAGCCTTGCTTGACCTTGTCGCCCAGCGCCACCTTGAGTTCTTTCACCACACCCGCGTGCGAGGAAGGAATCTCCATCGAAGCCTTGTCGGACTCCACGGTGATGAGCGACTGCTCGGCCTTGACGGTGTCGCCGGGTTTGACCAGCAACTCGATCACGGCCACTTCGTCGAAGTCGCCAATATCTGGAACCTGAATATCAATCAATGCCATGGTCCGGTTCCTTTACAGCAATACCCGGCGGAAGTCGCCGAGAATCTGGCCCAAATAGGCGTTGAAGCGGGCCGCAGCAGCGCCGTCGATCACGCGGTGGTCCCAGGTGAGCGACAGCGGCAGCATCAAGCGCGGGGCGAAAGCCTTGCCGTCCCACACCGGTTCCATCTGGCTCTTGCAGACGCCGAGGATGGCGACTTCGGGCGCGTTGATGATGGGCGTGAAGTAACGGCCACCGATGCCACCCAGCGAAGAGATGGTGAAGGTGGCGCCGCTCATTTCAGCGGGGCTCAATTTGCCCTCGCGCGCCTTCTTGGCGAGTTCGCCCATTTCCTGGCTGATCTGCAGCACGCCCTTCTTGTCGGCGTCCTTGATCACAGGGACCATGAGGCCATTGGGCGTGTCGGCCGCAAAGCCGATGTGCCAGTACTGCTTGTAGACCAGCGAGTCGCCGTCAATGGAGCTGTTGAACTCGGGGAACTTCTTGAGCGCCGCCACGCTGGCCTTGATCAGGAAGGCAAGCATCGTCACCTTGACGCCGGATTTCTCGTTTTCCTTGTTGGTCGACACGCGGAAGGCTTCGAGATCGGTGATGTCGGCGTCGTCATGGTTGGTGACGGCCGGAATCATGATGGCGTTACGCAACAGGTTGGCACCGCTGATCTTCTTGATGCGGCCCATCTCCTTGCGTTCGATGGGGCCGAACTTGGCGAAGTCCACCTTGGGCCAGGGGATCAGGCCCAGCTCTGAGCCGCCACCACCGGTGGCAGCAGGGGCCTTGGCCTTTTGTGCGGCGGTTTGCACCGCGCCGGCCATGACCGACTTGGTGAAACCCTGTATGTCGTCCAGCGTGATGCGGCCCTTGGGACCTTTTCCCTGCACTTCTTCCAGCGGCACGCCGAGTTCGCGTGCGAACTTGCGCACGGTCGGGGAGGCGTGCGGTAGACCCAGTGCGGGTGTGCCGCCGGGGTTGTGGGGCGGTGCTGCAGCTGGCGATGCAGTGGCTGCGGTGGGTGCGGCGATGGAAGCTGCAGCGGCTGGGGCCGCGACTGGAGCGGCGGCCGGAGAAGGCGCCGGCGCTGAGCTGCCTGCAGCACCTTCCAGGATAGCCAGCAAGTCACCGATGTTGACCGTATCGCCAACCTTGACCTTGAGCTCTTTGAGCACGCCAGCATGCGACGAAGGAATCTCCATCGAAGCCTTGTCGGATTCGACTGTGATCAGGCTCTGCTCGATCTGGATCGGGTCGCCAGGCTTCACGAGCACCTCGATGACGGCCACGTCCTTGAAGTCGCCAATGTCGGGCACCAGGACTTGAACCGGGCCAGAGGCGGCGGGCGCTGGGGCAGGAGCGTCAGCGGCCGCCGGTGCTGCAGCAGGGGCAGCGGGCGCGGCAGCAACCGGGCCTGCAGCGGACGCAGGAGCGGCTACATCACCCGCAGCCTCCACCACCAGCACCACAGAGCCCTCCTTCACCTTGTCGCCGAGTGCGACCTTGAGTTCCTTGACCACGCCTGCCGTGCTCGACGGAATCTCCATCGAGGCCTTGTCGGATTCGACCGTGATCAGCGACTGCTCGGCCTGGACCGTGTCTCCCACCTTGACCAGCAGTTCAATCACCGCCACCTCATCAAAGTCGCCGATGTCCGGGACTTTCACTTCTACCAATGCCATGTCTGTCTCCAATCAGATGTTCAATGCGCCGAAGGTCATGCCTTCAACCCGGGAAACCGCCGCGCGGGCAAGGCCTGCCGGCTGACTTCGCCCTTCAAAGGGGGAAGCGCCGAAGGCGCTGCAGGGGTGCGCCCACTTCATGCGTAGAGCGGGTTGACCTTGTCGGTCTTGATGCCGTACTTCTGGATCGCTTCGGTGACCTTGGCCATCGGGATCGCGCCTTCATCAGCGAGCGAACGCAACGCCGCCAGCACGATGTAATGGCGGTTTACCTCGAAGTGCTCGCGCAGCTTGCTGCGGAAATCGCTGCGACCAAAGCCGTCGGTGCCGAGTACACGGTAGATGCGCCCTTTGGGAATGAAGGGTCGAATCTGCTCGGCATAAGCCTTCATGTAGTCGGTGGATGCCACCACCGGGCCCGCATGCTTTTCCAACTGCTGCGCCACAAACGAAACGCGCTGCGGCTCGGTGGGATGCAGCAGGTTCCAGCGATCGGCGTCCTGGCCGTCGCGGGTCAGTTCGTTGAAGCTGGGGCAGCTCCACACATCGGCGGCCACGCCCCAGTCCTTTTCCAGCAGCGCCTGGGCTGCGATGGATTCGCGCAGGATGGTGCCCGAACCCAGTAGTTGCACCCGTTTGTCACCCTGGGCACCGGGCTTGCACAGGTACATACCCTTGATGATCTGATCTTCGGTGCCAGGCGTCAGGCCCGGCATGGCGTAGTTTTCGTTGAGCAGCGTCAGGTAGTAGAAGACGTTGTCCTGCTTCTCCACCATGCGCTTGAGGCCGTGGTGCAGGATCACACCCACTTCATGCGCAAAGGTGGGGTCGTAACTGATGCAGTTGGGAATGGTGCCAGCCAGGATATGACTGTGGCCATCCTCATGCTGCAGGCCTTCGCCGTTGAGCGTGGTGCGCCCAGACGTGCCACCCAGCAGGAAGCCGCGCGCCTGCATATCGCCGGCCGCCCAGGCCAGATCGCCCACACGTTGGAAACCGAACATCGAGTAATACACATAGAACGGCACCATGATGCGGTTGCTGGTGCTGTAGCTCGTGGCCGCCGCGATCCAGCTGCTCATGCCACCAGCCTCGTTGATACCCTCCTGCAGGATCTGCCCCGCTTTGTCTTCCTTGTAGTACATGACCTGGTCCTTGTCGACCGGGGTGTACTGCTGTCCTGCAGGGTTGTAAATGCCGATCTGGCGGAAAAGGCCTTCCATGCCAAAGGTGCGCGCTTCGTCCACCAGGATGGGCACGATGCGCGGACCCAGGGCCTGATCGCGCAGCAACTGCGTCAGGAAGCGCACGTAAGCCTGTGTGGTACTGATCTCGCGACCTTCGGCGGTAGGCTCCATCACGGCTTTGAAGGTTTCGATGGAAGGTACCGTGAAGCTCTCGTCGGCTTTGGTGCGGCGCTTGGGCAGGTAGCCGCCCAGGGCCTTGCGGCGCTCATGCAGGTACTGCATCTCTGGCGTGTCGTCGGCCGGCTTGTAGAACGGGATCTTGGGCAACTCGCTGTCCGGAATGGGCAGGTTGAAGCGGTCGCGGAAGATCTTGATGTCTTCGTCGGTGAGCTTCTTGGTCTGATGAACCGTGTTCTTGCCTTCGCCCGACTTGCCCATGCCAAAACCCTTCACGGTCTTGATCAGCAACACGGTGGGCTGGTCCTTGTGGTTCACCGCCTTGTGGTAAGCCGCGTAGACCTTGTGCGCATCGTGTCCACCGCGACGAAGGTTCCAGATTTCGTCGTCGGTCATGTGCGCGACGAGCTCCAGTGCCTTGGGGTCGCGACCGAAGAAATGCTTGCGCACGTAGGCGCCGTCATTGGCCTTGAAGGCCTGGTAGTCGCCGTCCAGCGTCTCCATCATGATCTTGCGCAGGGCGCCGTCCTTGTCCCGCGCCAGCAGCGGGTCCCAATTGCTGCCCCAGAGCAGCTTGATCACATTCCAGCCCGAGCCACGGAACTCGCCTTCAAGTTCCTGAACAATCTTGCCGTTGCCGCGCACCGGGCCGTCCAGGCGCTGCAGGTTGCAGTTGACGACAAAGATCAGGTTGTCGAGTTTTTCGCGGGCGGCCAGGCTGATGGCCCCCAGGGATTCGACCTCGTCCATTTCTCCGTCGCCGCAGAACACCCAGACCTTGCGGTTTTCGGTATTGGCGATGCCGCGCGCGTGCAGGTACTTCAGGAAGCGCGCCTGGTAGATCGCCATCAGCGGGCCCAGGCCCATGGACACCGTCGGGAACTGCCAGAACTCGGGCATGAGCTTGGGGTGCGGGTAGCTCGAGAGCCCTTTGCCGTCGACTTCCTGGCGGAAGTTCAGCAGCTGCTCTTCGCTCAGACGGCCTTCGAGGTAAGCCCGGGCGTACACGCCGGGCGATACGTGGCCCTGTATGTAGAGACAGTCGCCACCATGGTTTTCGCTCTCGGCGTGCCAGAAGTGGTTGAAACCGGCACCGAACATGTGGGCCAGCGAAGCGAACGAACCGATGTGACCGCCAAGGTCTCCGCCGTCTTCAGGGTGATGGCGGTTCGCCTTGACCACCATGGCCATGGCGTTCCAGCGCATGTAGGCGCGCAGGCGCTCTTCGATCTCGATGTTGCCGGGGCAGCGCTGTTCTTCGATCGGTTCAATGGTGTTGACGTAGCCGGTTTTCGCAGAAAACGGCAAATCGATGCTGTTCTGTCGCGCTTCTTCCAGCAACTGCTCCAGAAGAAAATGCGCCCGCTCAGGCCCCTCGCGCTCGATGACCGCAGCCAGTGCGTCCATCCATTCCCGGGTTTCCTGGCTGTCCACGTCTACAGCACCCTGGCCGTTGTGCGGGTCGATCACTGACATCTTTGTCTCCTTCTGGGTTTTGAAATCAAGCTTAAGGCGGGCTATCCACCGTGTCACGGATTTTCCCACAATGTTTTCATGATTTCAATATGTGCATGCATATTTCATATTGTGGTTATCGCGCTTCCATCGATCCTTCTTTCGTCCACACAGAAAGGATCTTGATGCCAGGGTCCAAGCGTGTGTCCGGCCGTCATTCACAAGAAGATGCTCACGCACTCACGTAGACTCTGCCTAGCAATGTCGACTCAGCTCCAGTCCAGCACAAAACAAGAACCCCGGCGCCCACAAACCGTGTGGTGGAAACGCTGGTGGCGACGCCTGCCGCCGTCAAGGCAAGACCGGTTTGCCACGCTCGGGCCGCTGCTGGCGGTGCTGCTGTTCCTGTCGGCCATCGCAGTGGCCATCACCTACCTTCGATTTGAAGAGCTGAAGCGCGACCAGGAAGCGGTCACGCGAGATGTGGAATACGCCCAGCAGCGCCTTCGCCTGCGGTTGCTGGAGCGCCAGGAGCAACTCATGCGTCTGGCACGAGAAGTGAGCAACAAGGAAATCGAAAAGGACGAATTTGAATTCCAGGTCGAGTCACTGATCAGCCAGTTCCCGGAGTTGATGGCCATCAGCTGGATCGACGCCCGGCGCAACGTCCTGGCCACCTACGCTTCACCCAGTGCGCCAGTGAACCTCATGCGTCCGGTGGACAGCACGCTCGATGCCGGTGATACAGATGGCTCGTTCGAATTGGCGCGAGACCTTCGTCAACCCATCTACTCCCGCCCCATGGGAGAAGACCCACGCAACTCGGTGCTGATGCTTCAGGTTCCCCTGAGTGAACAGGGCCGATTCGCCGGAACCGTGATGGGCGAGTACTCGGTCGATGGGCTTCTGCGCTTCGGCATACCGCCCGAGATCATGGCGCGGTATGCGGTCGCGCTGGTGGATGACCGGGGACGGGTGCTGGCTGGCAGTCTGCAAACGCCGAATGAAGTGCTGCAACTGCTGCCTTGGTCCGACCAGCCCATGGGACATGAAGTCCCCGTATCGCCCGTGGGCAATGGGTTGATCCTGAAAGCGCACGGCTACCGCACCTCACAAGATGTCGTCGGCAGTGGCTTCTTCTGGGTCATTGGTGCGTTGAGCGCACTGACGGTCTGGATGCTTCTGGGAACCTGGCGCCACACCCGGCGCAGGGTGCAGGCACAGCAGGCGCTGGTGTCCGAGACCAACTTCCGACGCGCCATGGAAAACTCCATGCTGACCGGCATGCGGGCACTCGACCTGCAGGGCAGGATCACCTATGTCAACCCCGCCTTCTGCTCCATGACCGGATGGACCGAAGGCGAGCTGGTGGGAAGAACGGCGCCTTTCCCCTATTGGCCTGAAGAAGACCACGACCTCCTGGCCGCCAGGCTGGACGACGAATTGAATGGCCGCTCGACCCCGGGAGGCTTTGAGGTCCGGGTGCGGCGCCGCGATGGCAGCATCTTTGATGCACGCATGTACGTCTCGCCGCTGATAGACCCCCATGGGCACCAGACAGGGTGGATGACGTCGATGACCGACATCACCGAGCCCAAGCGCATTCGCGAAGAGTTGTCCGCTTCGTACGAACGCTTCACCACCGTTCTTGAGAGTCTGGACTCGGCCGTTTCGGTTGCCCCCCTGGGCAGCGATGAAATGCTGTTCGCCAACAAGATGTACCGGCTCTGGTTTGGCACCCGCGGACAAGGTCACCGGCACCTTGTTGATCTTGCCGGCAACCAGCCCACACCCAGCCCCGACGACGGTGACGCGGTGGACGCTTTTGCAGGCATGCCAACCGAGACCTTGACCGACGCGGGGGCCGAAAATGCAGAGGTGTTTGCCGAGGAACTCGATCGCTGGCTGGAAGTGCGAACGCGCTACCTCACATGGGTCGATGGCCGACTGGCACAGATGGTGATCGCCAGCGACATCACGCCACGCCGGCTGGCGGAAGAACAGGCCGCACGACAGACCGAACGCGCCCAGACCGCGAGCCGGCTCATCACCATGGGCGAGATGGCGTCCAGCGTCGCTCACGAGCTCAACCAGCCTCTCACGGCCATCAGCAACTACTGCAACGGCATGATCTCGCGCTTGCAGGATCAGCGGATCAGCCCCGACGAACTGCTCGGGGCACTGGAGAAAACCGCGCGGCAGGCCCAGCGTGCCGGACAGATCATTCAGCGCATCAGGGCGTTCGTGAAGCGAAGCGAACCCAACCCCACCCTCTCGGATGTGCCCCAGATGGTGAGCAATGCAATCGAACTCGCGGACATCGAATTGCGCCGCCAGCAGGTTCGCCTGACTCCCTACGTAGCGGCTCGGCTGCCGCTACTGATGGTGGACCCCATTCTCATTGAGCAGGTGCTGATCAACCTGCTCAAGAACGCGGGTGAATCCATTGCGCAGGCTGGCCGGCCGCCAGGCAATCGTTCCATCGAACTGAGAGTCGGGCCGCGTCGCCAGGAAGACCAGGATGTGATCGAGTTTTCAGTAATGGACACCGGCAACGGGGTGCCCGACGAAATGATCGAGCGCATTTACGAGGCGTTCTACAGCACCAAGAGCGAGGGAATGGGCATTGGACTGAAACTGTGCCGCAGCATCGTGGAGTCCCACAACGGCAGGATGCAAGTTCAGAACATCTACAATGGTGACGAGGTTTCGGGGTGCTGCTTCAGCTTCTGGATCCCAGTGGTTTCGCGGCTTCGTGCCGACAGCACTGGTGAAAGCGCCCCTTCCAGGTCGTTGACGGACACAGAAAGAGCGAGATGAGTTTGATTCCCAAAAAAGGTACCGTCTACGTGGTCGACGACGACGAGGCCGTGCGCGACTCCCTCCAGTGGCTGCTTGAAGGCAAGGATTACCGCGTCCGCTGCTTCGAGTCAGCGGAAGCATTTCTTAGCCGGTACGACGCGCGAGAGGTTGCCTGCCTGATTGCAGACATTCGCATGGGTGGCATGAGCGGCATGGATCTGCAGGAACGGTTGATCGAGCGTCAGTCTCCGCTGCCGATCGTGTTCATCACTGGTCACGGCGATGTGCCCATGGCAGTGAACTCCATGAAGAAGGGCGCTCTGGACTTCATTCAGAAGCCATTCAAGGAAGACCAGCTCGTGGCATTGGTTGAACGCATGCTCGAACACGCCAAAGACGCGTTTGCAACTTCCCAGCAAGCCGCCAGCAGGGACGCACTGCTGTCCAAGCTCACCAGCCGCGAAGCCCAGGTTCTGGAGCGCATCGTCGCAGGTCGCCTCAACAAACAGATTGCGGATGATCTCGGCATCAGCATCAAGACCGTGGAGGCACATCGCGCCAACATCATGGAAAAGCTCGGTGCCAACACCGTGGCCGACCTCCTCAAGATTGCCCTGGGTCAGACGCCAGCCAAGGTCTGACACAGACAATCTGACCGCCTCCAGGGCGCCATTCGCGCAGAGGCAGGCACTGTCGAGCCGCCTGACGGCATCCATCTCCTTTCTCGAACCTCCGATGACCGCCCAACTGATCAACGGCACCACCCTTTCGCAAAATATCCGCTCCGACGTTGCCGCCCGTGCCGCCGCACTCGTGGCCAAAGGTGTGCAGCCCGGACTCGCGGTGATTCTGGTCGGTGACGACCCCGCTTCCGCCGTCTACGTGCGCAACAAGGTCAAGGCGTGCGCTGAAGCGGGTTTGCATTCGGTGCTGGAACGCTATGAAGCCGATCTGAGTGAATCGGCCTTGCTGGAGCGCATCCTGGCCCTCAATAGCGACCCCTCTGTTCACGGCATCCTGGTCCAGATGCCGCTGCCCAGGCACATCAACCCACAGCGCGTGATCGAAACCATTTCAACAGCCAAAGATGTGGACGGCTATTCGGTCCAGAGCGCAGGCGACCTGATGACCGGCCTGCCAGGTTTCCTGCCCTGCACACCTTACGGTTGCATGAAGCTCATTGAAAGCACCGGCATCGATCTGCGCGGCAAACACGCTGTGGTGATCGGTCGCAGCAACACGGTGGGCAAGCCCATGGCGTTGTTGCTGCTGCAAGCCAACGCCACGGTCACGGTGTGCCACAGTGCCACCACCGACCTCAAAGCCCACACCCTGCAGGCCGATGTGATCGTGGCGGCGGTGGGCAGGCGCAACGTTCTGACCGCTGACATGGTCAAACCCGGCGCGGTGGTGATCGACGTGGGCATGAACCGTAACGACGAAGGCAAGCTCTGCGGCGATGTGGACTTCGAAGGCGTGAAACAGGTGGCGGGCTGGGTCACACCGGTGCCCGGTGGTGTGGGCCCCATGACCATCGCCATGCTGCTGGTGAACACGCTCGAATCGGCCGAGCGGGCACTGCCCCGCTCCTGACCGGTGGGTCGACCGGCTGTGCGAGGTGAGCCTACGCCAAATGGGATGGCTGACGAAGCGCTACCGAACAGGTTGATCTGAAGAGACCGCGGACTGAAAGGTTTCGCTTTTCCAGCGCACGCCCTGACAGCCCTCCCGGGCCCGTCCAGTCGCGGTTTCTAGGATAATTGTGTGATGAGCATCACCTACAAAGACGAAGCGGGCATTGCCGGCATGCGCGTGGCCGGGCGCCTCGCATCCGAAGTGCTCGACTACCTCACGCCCCTGATCCAACCGGGCGTCACCACGCTCGAAATCGACCGGCTGGCCGCCGAGTTCATGAAGCAGCAGGGAACGGTTTCGGCCACCATTGGCTACCAGCCCAGCGGCTACCCCCCCTATCCTGGTCACCTGTGCACTTCGGTCAATCAGGTGGTTTGTCACGGCATACCAGGTGACAAGCCATTGAAGAAGGGCGACATCCTCAATGTGGACGTGACCGTGATCAAGGACGGCTGGTACGGTGACAACAGCCGCATGTTCCTGATCGGCGGCGAAGCGGCCTGCACGATCCAGGCGCGGCGGCTCTGTCAGGTGACCTACGAGGCCATGTGGAAAGGCATTGCCATGGTGAAGCCGGGTGTTCGCCTCGGCGACATCGGCCATGCGATCCAGACTTACGCCGAGGCCAGCGGCTTCTCGGTGGTACGCGAATTCTGCGGCCATGGCATCGGACAACGGTTCCACGAAGACCCTCAGGTGCTGCATTACGGCCGCCCCGGCACGCTGGAAGAACTCAAGGCGGGGATGACATTCACCATAGAGCCCATGATCAACGCCGGCAAACGCGAAATCAAGGAAATGGGCGACGGCTGGACCATTGTCACGCGCGATCGCTCACTATCTGCACAGTGGGAACACACCGTGCTGGTCACGCCCACGGGATACGAAGTGCTGACCTTGTCTGCCGGCAATCCGCCGGTACCCGCCTTCGTTGCGTCCGAAGCCGCCACAGCCACCGCCACCGTGAGCGCCTGACGCCATGTCGGCGCCCGTGCTCGCCCCCGGTGTGAGCGACCTTGGCTCACTGCGCCTGCAGTATCGTCACGAAAAAGCGGCCCTGCTGGCCCAGTTGGGCGTCGAGGGTTCTTCGACCCGGGGTGTGCGCAGCGCACTACAACGGCTATCCAAATTGACCGACCAGACGTTGCGGGAGCTCTGGGCACGGTCGGGTTTCGGCCCCGGTTTTTCGCTGGTGGCGGTAGGCGGCTACGGGCGTGGCGAACTGTTTCCCTATTCGGACGTCGACGTACTGGTGTTGCTTCCCGATGGCAGCACGCCGGACTCGGACGAAGTCCTGAAGGTGCGTCTGGAAGGCTTCATCGGCGCCTGCTGGGATCTGGGTCTGGAGATCGGTTCCAGCGTGCGCACCGTCGCGGAATGTGTGGATGAGGCGCTCCGCGATGTGACCGTCCAGACATCGCTGCTCGAATGCAGGTTGCTTTGCGGCAGCAAATCGCATTTCACCCGCCTGGTGGCCAAGTTGGGCGAAGCCATGGACCCGAAAGCGTTTTTCGTGGCAAAGAAGCTGGAGATGCGCCAGCGGCACAACAAATTCGAGAACACGCCCTATTCACTGGAGCCCAACTGCAAGGAGTCCCCGGGTGGGTTGCGTGACCTGCAGATCATTCTCTGGGTGTCC
The DNA here is from genome assembly GCF_030651625.1 of Hydrogenophaga sp. Taxonomy (GTDB): domain Bacteria; phylum Pseudomonadota; class Gammaproteobacteria; order Burkholderiales; family Burkholderiaceae_C; genus Hydrogenophaga. Next base: position 196,242 of record NZ_JAUSCF010000022.1, read on the forward strand.
AAGGCCGCCGGATTGGGCCGCAGTTGGGACGAACTCGCGCGCAAGGGACTGGCCACGCCACTGGAAGCGCGCCAGATCAAGGCCAACGAGGCCATGCTGAACCTCATTCGCGCACGGCTCCACCTGCTGGCCAGCCGCCGTGAAGACCGCCTGGTTTTCGACTTGCAGACGTCGGTGGCCGAGTCTTTCGGCTTCAGGGCTCACGTGCCTGCGGTACTGACCGGTGCAGCGCCCGAATCGCATGCAGCACCCACTGCCCGGGGGACCCGCCGGGCCAGCGAGGCGCTCATGAAGCGCTATTACTGGGCGGCCAAAGCCGTCACCCAGCTCAACCAGATCCTCTTGCTCAATATCGAAGAGCGGCTCAGCTGCGACGACGCCGGTGTGGACCGGTTGCGGCCGCTCAACGAGCGTTTTTTCGACAAGAGCGGCATGCTGGAAGTGGCCAGCGACAACCTGTACGTGCAGCAGCCCCATGCCATTCTGGAAACATTTCTGATCTACCAGACCACCGTGGGTATCAAGGGGTTGTCGGCACGCACGCTGCGCGCCCTGTACAACGCCCGCCCGGTCATGAATGCACGCTTCCGCAGCGACCCGGTGAACCGTTCGACTTTCCTGCGTATCCTCCAGGAACCCGAAGGCATCACGCACGCCATCCGTCTCATGAACCAGACCTCGGTGCTGGGACGCTACCTGTGGGTGTTCCGCCACATCGTCGGACAGATGCAGCACGACCTGTTTCACGTCTACACGGTGGACCAGCACATCCTGATGGTGCTGCGCAATGTCCGCCGATTTTTCATTGCCGAGCATTCACACGAGTACCCCTTCTGCTCGCAACTGGCGGCCGGATGGGACAAACCGTGGCTGCTGTACATAGCGGCGCTGTTTCATGACATCGCCAAAGGTCGGGGCGGTGATCATTCCGAATTGGGCGCACGCGATGTGCGCACCTTCTGCCGCCAGCACGGGATTGCGCGCGAGGATGCGCGCCTGATTGAATTTCTGGTTGCCGAGCACCTGATCATGAGCCGCATGGCCCAGAAAGAAGACCTCAGCGACCCGGAGGTGATCGATGCGTTTGCCCAGCGCATAGGCAACGAGCGCTACCTCACCGCGCTCTACCTTCTGACGGTGGCAGATATCAGGGGCACCAGCCCCAAGGTATGGAACGCCTGGAAAGGCAAACTGCTGGAAGACCTGTACCGCTACACCCTGCGTGCCCTGGGCGGACGGGCGCCCGATCCCGGGGCCATGATCGAGGCACGCAAGCGCGAAGCGCTCTCGATCCTGGCATTGCACGCACTGCCGCACCAGGCACACAAGGCGCTCTGGGACACGCTGGACGTGAGCTACTTCATGCGCCACCAGGCCGATGAAATCGCCTGGCACACACGGGTGTTGACCCGGCAGATAGCCCAGACCGCCGCAGCCCCCTCCGCCCATACGAACAGCAAAGCCATCGTTCGCGCCCGCCTCTCACCGGCCGGGGAAGGCTTGCAGGTTCTGGTGTACGCGACCGACCAGCATGATCTGTTCGCGCGCATCTGCGGCTACTTCGACACCTCCGACTTCAGCATTCTGGATGCACGGGTGCACACCACACGGGACGGACATGCGCTTGACACCTTTCAGGTGGTGGCATCCACGCTGTCCGACCACTATCGCGAACTGATCGCCATGGTGGAGAACAACCTCGCTCGCACCATTGACGAACGCGGCCCCTTGCCCACGCCCACCAAGGGTCGCCTTTCGCGCCGGGTCAAGAACTTTCCCGTCAATCCCAGGGTCGACCTGCGGCCCGACGACAAGGCCCAGCGCTGGCTGCTCAGTGTCTCGGCCAGCGACCGGGCGGGCCTGCTGTACTGCATATCGCGGGTGCTTGCACGCCATGACATCAGCGTGCAACTGGCCAAAATCACCACGTTGGGCGAGCGTGTTGAAGACACATTCCTCATCAGCGGGCCGCAACTGCAGGTCAACCGCCGCCAGATAGAAATCGAAACCGAACTGCTGGAGACGCTGGAAGGATAGGCCCGGTTGACCTGTCCGAAGAGGTCGCCGGCAAGACTTCAGTCGTCGTGTACTGTCAGGCCGGGAAACAGCACATCGGTGAATCCAAACCGGGCAAAATCCCGAACGCGCATCGGGTACAGCTTTCCCCAGAGGTGATCGCACTCGTGCTGCACCACGCGGGCGTGAAAACCCTCCGCCTCGCGATCGATCGGCGACCCCGCCACATCGAAACCCTGGTAACGAATGCGCCGCCACCGGGGCACGATGCCACGCAGTCCAGGCACCGAGAGGCAGCCCTCCCAACCTTCTTCTTCCTCGTCACCCAGCGGCGTGATGACCGGATTGAGCAGGATCGTGCGCGGCACAACCGGTGCCTCGGGGTAACGCGGGTTCAGACCCCCGGTACCAAAGATCACCACTTGGAGATCGACACCGATCTGGGGTGCCGCCAATCCGGCACCACTGGCGCCCGTCATGGTTTCCTCCATGTCTGTCACCAGACGATGCAACTCTGGGGTGTTGAATTCGGTAACAGGGCGGGCCACACGCAACAAACGCGGGTCGCCCATTTTCAGGATGGCGTGGCGGGTCATGGCGAAGGGAACTGCTCGGGTGGATTCGGAGCAGACGATGATAGGGCGGTTCCTGTTTCGATTCACCGCAATTGCCTATTCACAAACAGTGACGGCGTGCATCAAACGCCTCCCGGCAGTGCCCGGAACGGCCAGATTCGGCCGCAATCGGCAGAACATCATCGATTCCCTCACGTCTGCGCTGCATGGCGCATTCCATTGGCGGGGAAAGTGGCAGCTGCAAGGTGAGGCGACCGCAAAACCAGCGAGAGCTTCGCCGAGGAACACGGCTGGTTCGTGTCGATCGAGGGGCGGCGCGTCAGACCAGTGGTGGAGATTTCCGATTCTCCCTCAGGCATAGATGCGAACTGCGGCCAAGCGATGGTTTACCCGGATGATGGCGAAAGCAAGAAGCGGTGTAAATTGCTTCGCACACCCGGGCGATGCCATGACCGGCCCTAATCCCTTTCAGGAGGCTGCTTACCATGCCATTTTTCTCCAAGCGTCTCGCTTTGTCGACCTCCCCCTCTTCCTCCCGCTCCCTCTGCACCCCGTACACGCCCCCACGGGCACTTCTGCGGTCGCGCCTTTTCGGGATAGGTTTCCTGGTCCTTGCACTGGCCGGCGTGCAAGGCGCCCGGGCTCAGGGCGCAGAGATCTTCAAGGATGCCGATATGGCGTTGGGCGAGAAGTTGATCGCCGAACACAAATGCGTTGCCTGCCATGTCAGCAAAGTGGGCGGTGACGGCAGCGCCATCTACAAACCCTTGGGCAAGATCAATACTGCTGGCCTGCTTCGCGGCATGGTGGAAATGTGCAACACCACCATGAACATGGGCATGTTCCCTGAGGATGTCAGCGCTGTGGCTGCGGTTCTCAACCGGGATCACTACAAGTTCAAGTAGGCCGAATCCTGGCCTCTCCACTCCGTCTCTGAAGCGGGTTGTTGCCCCCATAGGCGGCGAATTCGACTTGCAGCAGCCCGGCGTCGAATTCAACTCCTCAGCAGGGCGAGCATGGTCGCCTCGTCGATCACGGTGACACCGAGGGCTTGCGCTTTTTCCAGCTTGCTGCCGGCTTCTGCGCCAGCCACAACGTAGTCGGTTTTCTTGCTTACAGAACTGGCCACCTTGGCGCCTGCGGCTTCCAGCAGGTCCTTGGACGCATCGCGACTCAGATTGGGGAACGTGCCCGTCAGCACAAAGGTTTTGCCGGCAAGCGGCTGAGGCGCGCGCTCCGCGGGTTCGCCCTCTTCCCAGCGCAGACCGCACGCGCGCAGTTGCTCCACCACCTCTCGGTTGTGGGGCTGGTCGAAAAAGGTGCGCACACTCTGTGCCACCACCGGCCCCACGTCGTTGACTGCGAGCAGCTGTTCCGTGCTGGCGTCCATGATGCGGTCCAGGCCACCAAAATGCCGCGCGAGGTCCTTGGCAGTGGTTTCGCCCACGTGCCGAATACCCAGACCAAACAGAAACCGCGGCAGCGTGGTCTGCTTGGATTTCTCCAGCGCAGCGACGATGTTCTGCGCCGACTTGTCGGCCATCCGTTCAAGCTGCGCAAGTGCCGCAAAGCCCAGCCGGTAAAGGTCGGGCAAGGTCTTGACCAGGCCAGCGTCCACCAACTGCTCCACCAACTTGTCGCCCAAGCCTTCCACCTCCACCGCTCGCCGCTGGGCAAAGTGGAGGATGGCCTGCTTGCGCTGGGCACCACAGAACAGGCCACCGGTGCAGCGGTAGTCGGCTTCACCCTCTTCGCGAACGGCGGCGCTGCCGCACACCGGGCACTGCCTGGGCATGGAAAAGACTGCGGCGTCTGCGCTGTTGCGGCGGTCCACGAGCACCGACACCACTTCCGGAATCACATCGCCCGCGCGGCGCACAATCACTGTGTCGCCGACCCGGACGTCCTTGCGACGCGCTTCATCTTCGTTGTGCAAGGTCGCGTTGGTGACTGTCACGCCGCCCACGAACACGGGTGCCAGCTTGGCCACGGGTGTGAGCTTGCCGGTGCGCCCCACCTGCACGTCGATGGCCAGCACGGTGGTGAGCTGCTCTTGTGCAGGGTACTTGTGCGCCACCGCCCATCGCGGCTCGCGGGAGACGAAACCCAGTTGCTGCTGCAAGGCCAGCGAGTTCACCTTGTAGACCACACCATCGATGTCGTAGGGCAACTGGTCGCGTACCGCGCCGATGCGCTGGTGGAAGGCCACCAGCTCTTCTGCGCCAGTGCAAAGGGTGGTCTGCTCGGCCACAGGAAATCCCCAGACCTTGAGGCTCATGAGCATGTCAAAGTGGGTGCCGAACTCGGGGCCGCCTTGATCCGGCGGCGTCACCTCGCCCAGGCCGTAGGCGAAAAAGCTCAAGGGGCGTTGTGCGGCAATCCCCGAGTCGTGCTGGCGCACCGCGCCGGCTGCTGCATTGCGCGGGTTCACAAAGGTCTTTTCGCCCTTGGCGCCCGCAGCGATGCGGGTGCGCTGACGTTCATTAAGCGCATCAAAATCGTCGCGGCGCATGTAGACCTCGCCACGCACTTCAAGCACCGGTGGCACATCTTGCGGCAACCGCAACGGCACCGACTTCACGGTGCGCAGGTTGTGCGTCACGTCTTCGCCCACCTCGCCGTCGCCACGGGTGGCCGCCAGCACCAGCACACCCTGCTCATAGCGCAGGCTCATGGCCAGGCCGTCGAACTTGAGCTCAGCCACATACGCCACCGGGGGATCTGTTTCCTTCAATCCAAGTGCTCGACGCACACGGCTGTCGAACTTGAGAGCCCCGCTGGGCTCGGTGTCGGTCTCGGTATTGATGGAGAGCATGGGTACCCGGTGCCGCACCGCCACCAGCTCGTCAAGCACGCGTCCACCCACCCGCTGAGTGGGCGAGTCGGGGGTGAGCAGTTCGGGATGCTGCGCTTCCAGCGCCTGTAGCTCACGAAACAGTCGGTCGTATTCGACGTCGGGAATTTCCGGGTCGTCGAGCGTGTGGTACCGGTCGGCGTGGTGATGGAGCTGCTCACGCAATGCGGCGGCCCGAGCCGCTGTCGACACGTCAGAAGAAAAGAGATCAGATGTGCTCATGCGAAAAGATCACGCTTCGGTTGCGGGTAAGGCCGACCTGATAGACCCGGTGCGGGCAAACCAACGCATTGTGATTGGTAGGTACTACGCGCCTTTCACACCGCAGAAGTTGCGAAGCGCTTCAACTGCTTCTCAGAAGTGTCAGGAAAAAAGTCGCCGGGCTTGCGGGGAACCCGCAGACAGATCGCGACTGTCGAGCGCATCGTAGAGGTTTTCCAGATCGGCGCCGATGCTGTCCATGGTCTCAACCGACAACAGCTGGCCGGCGTCATCGGTGATCACACCATCCATGGCCTGGGCCAGTGCAACTGCCGCCTGGCGCATGCGCTGGAACGGCTGCTCGCTGCGCGGCACATGCGTCACTTCCAGCGCCAGCGCCACTTCGCGCAAGGCCGTTTGCTCCGGGTCTTCCGCCATGGCCGCCTGCGAGTCGAATGTGAGACTCAGAATGGGTGCCTTGCCGCCTTCACTGCCAGGCAAGACCATACGCCCCGGCAAAACGCCGGCCACGAAACCGAGCTGCGCCGCGTTTTGCGTCAGGTAGCCAGGGCTCCAGGCAGCCCTGCGGGCACGCAAGGTGAATCCGAGCTGTGCATCATGCCCACTGGCAAAAGCATCGAGCTCGCGCGCGCGGGCCACCTCTGCGCGCATGTCGGGGAAATCCGGTGTGGCGCCGACCGCGTCAGCGTAGGCCTGTGCCTTCACCACGAACTCCGAAAACTCAATGTCATTGAGAGGCCCGGCCCGGTTGGCCAGTTGCACTCCCGCCTGCAACACGCGGTAGCGCTGCCCCAGTCGCGGCGCCTCCCATTCGCCGGTTTCTTCGCACTGGGCTTCCACCGCAAAGGGTTTGCTGCCCACACGGCGTGTGCCAGGCATCGCAGCCAGCAGCGCATCGCCGGAAACCTGGTTTTCCAGCAGCAGGGGGGTGATGACATCGATCAGCGCGTCGAGGCCGGGTCGCTTTTCCGGAGCGGAAATCACATGGTGAAGTGTGACCGGTACAGCTGGCGGAGCAGGTGAAGCAGGTGGAACAGAAGTGACGGGCGCCACTGCAGCCAGGTGCTGCGGAGCCGCAGCACCTGGCCGTGCGCTGGCAAGTCCCATGGCTTCATCCACAGACACGTCGTCCAGAACGGGTTCAATCCGGTCACCCAGCATGTCCTCAGGCGGGTCGGTCTCGGCAAAGACGCGTGCGCTCTGATGGCCCGGCTCGGCACCCGGGGTGTCCTGCGGCCATTCGCGGGCCGTGCGGGGCGCACTCTTGCTGGTCAACCAGGCGTTGTAGGCCACCACCCCCGCCAGCACGAGGCCGCCAATGATGGCCAGACTGATTTGAAGTGAACTCATGGTGCTTTCGCCATTGGTCAGGTGGATTCAAGCATGCCCGCGGCAGACTCCATGTCCACCGCCACGATACGGGAAACACCCTGTTCCTGCATGGTCACGCCGATCAGTTGCTCGGCCATTTCCATGGCGATCTTGTTGTGACTGATGAACAGGAACTGCGTTTCTCTTGACATCGTGGTGACCAGTTTCGCATAGCGTTCGGTGTTGGCGTCGTCCAGCGGCGCGTCCACCTCGTCCAGCAGACAGAACGGCGCGGGGTTGAGCTGGAAGATGGCGAAGACCAGGGCGATGGCGGTCAGCGCCTTTTCCCCACCTGACAGCAAATGAATGGTCTGGTTCTTTTTGCCCGGTGGCTGAGCCATCACCTGCACGCCGGCATCCAGAATTTCTTCGCCCGTCATCACCAGCTTGGCATTGCCCCCGCCGAACAGCTCGGGGAACATCTTGCCAAAGTGGGTATTGACCGTGGCGAAGGTGCTACCCAGCAGGTCGCGGGTCTCGCTATCGATCTTCTTGATCGCGTCTTCCAGCGTGGTCATGGCCTCGTTGAGGTCGGCGCACTGCGCGTCCAGAAACACCTTGCGCTCGCTCGCGGATGTGAGTTCGTCCAATGCGGCCAGGTTCACCGCACCCAGCGACTGAATTTCGCGGTGGATGCGGTCAATCTCGCCTTGCATGCCCGCCATGCGCACATTGCCTTCCTGCACGCTCTGCGCCACGGCGGCCAGGTCGGCCTGTGCTTCGTCCAGCAACTGGCTGTATTGCTCCACACCCAGCCGGGCAGCCTGCTCCTTGAGCTGGAAATCGGTGATGCGCGATCGCAGGGGCTCCAGTTCACGTTCAAGCTGAAGGCGACGCTCATCGCTGGCGCGCAGCTTGAGGGTGAGGTCGTCGTACTGGCTGCGCAGCGCGCCCAGCGCCTGCTCGCGTTCGAGCTTCATGGCCAGGGCGTTCTGCAGCCCGGCCTGAGCGGCGGCATCGTTCAGACGGGCCAGTTCTTCGGCGGCCCGCTGCTCTTCGTCGGCCAGCGATTTTTCCTGTGAGGCAGCCGTCTCCAGCGAGCGCTGCAGTTCGGCTTGCCGCGCCTGCAGGCTGCGCAGGGCAAAGGTGGCTTCTTGTGCGGTGCGCTCCAGGGAGCGCTGCTGCTCACGGGCCTGATTCAATGCGCGTTCGGCCGCGATCACGGTGTCGTCCAGCTGGGCGTGCCGCTCCTGGCTGTCGGCCAACTGCATGTCGAGCTCTTCAAAACGCGCTTCAGCGGTCACGCGCCGCTCCTGCAGTTCGTCAAGCTGGGCGTCCACCTCGGACAGGTCGGCGCTGATCTGCTCGCTGCGTGCGCGGGTCTGTTCGGCCAGCTGTGTCAGGCGCAGGGCTTCCACCTGCAGCTCGTGTGCCCGGCTGCGCGATTCGGCGGCCTCGCGACGTGCGCTCACCAGCCGCTGAGAGGCATCGGTGTAAGCGGCCTCGGCACGCACCAGGCTTGAGCGCGCCTGTTCGTTGATCAGCACCTGGGCCTTCAGCAGCTTCTCGATGTTCTCAATTTCCTGCGCGCGTGCCAGCAGGCCGGCCTGTTCGCTGTCCGGGGCGTAAAAGCTCACGCTGTGCGCCGTGACAGCGTGGCCGCTGGCGACGAAGATCACCTCGCCGGGCTGCAACCGGTCGCGCTGTGCCATGGCCTCTTCCAGGCTGTGTGCGGTCAGGCAGCCGTGCAGCCATTCACCCAGCAACGCCTGTTGCCCGGCGTCGCTCAGTCGCAGCCAGGCGGACAGAGGCTTGAGACCCACGGTGGAAGCGGGTGTTGCGCCGCCCGCTGGCGGGTTGTAAAAGGCCAGTTTGGCCGGCGGTGCGTCGGCGCCAAAGGCACGCACCATGTCCAGTCGCGAGACTTCCAGCGCACCCAGGCGCTCGCGCAACGCGGCTTCCAGGGCATTTTCCCAGCCGGCTTCGATGTGAATGCGGCTCCACAGCCCTTGCAGGCTGTCGAGCCCGTGCTTGGCCAGCCAGGGCTTCAGTTTGCCGTCGGTCTTGACCTTTTCCTGCAGTGCCTTGAGCGCTTCCATGCGGGCCGACAAGTCGGCCTGCCTGGCGGATTCCTGGTTGACCGCCTGCTGCGCCGCGCGCCGCGCATCGTCGAGCTGGGGCACGCTGTCCTGCAGTTCATGCAGCACGGCGTCGTTCAGTTCCGCCGACTCTTGCGCTCTGGCGAGCTGGCCTTGCGCGTCCAGCAGCCGCGCTTCATCTGGCGCGGCGAGCGTATTGCGGTCCGCGTTCAGACGTTCACGGCGCTGACTGAGCGTGCGGCTCTGTTCTTCGATGTTGCGCTGCTCAGCGGCCAGCACCTGGATCTGCTGCTGCACCTGCGCGACGCTGGCGCGCTGCTCGTTGGCGCGGGCCTGGGCCTGGCGCAGGCTGTCTTCCAGCGCAGGCAAGGCGCCAGCCTGTTCTTCGCCCTGTGCGGCCAGCACGACCGACTGGTCTTCTGCTGCCACCATGGTTTCGGCCAGTTGTTCCAGTTCAACAGCGGCATCTTCGCTGCGCGTGGCCCAAGAGGCGATCTGTTCCTTCAGTTGCACCAGACGCTGTTCCACCCGGGTGCGCCCCTCGACGACGAAGCGGATTTCTGCTTCGAGCTTGCCCACCTCGGCACTCGCTTCATAGAGCTTGCCCTGCGCCTGATTGACCTGATCGCCCGCGGCGTAATGCGCCTGTCGGATGGTCTCCAGTTCGGATTCGATGCGCCGCAGATCGGCGGTGCGCGCCTCCAGATCATTCACCGCCTGGGCCGCGTCGGTCTTCACCTTGACCTGATCGGCCTCGGCTTCGCTGCGCTTCAGGAACCACAGCTGGTGCTGCTTGAGCGTGACGCTGGCTTGCAGCTGGTTGTACTTCGCCGCCACCTCGGCCTGCTTTTCCAGCTTGTCCAGGTTGGCGTTGAGCTCGCGCAGGATGTCTTCGACCCGGGTGAGGTTCTCGCGCGTGTCGGCCAGCCGGTGGGCGGTCTCGCGGCGGCGTTCCTTGTATTTGGAAACGCCGGCGGCTTCTTCGAGGAACAGGCGCAGCTCTTCGGGCTTGCTCTCGATGATGCGGCTGATGGTGCCCTGACCGATGATGGCGTAGGCCCGTGGTCCCAGGCCGGTGCCCAGGAACACGTCCTGCACGTCGCGGCGGCGCACCGGCTGGTTGTTGATGTAGTAGCTGCTGGTGCCGTCGCGCGTGAGCACGCGCTTGACCGCAATTTCGCCAAACTGGCCCCACTGCCCGCCGGCGCGGTGGTCGCTGTTGTCGAACACCAGCTCCACACTGGATCGACTGGCTGGCTTGCGCGTGTTGGTGCCATTGAAGATCACGTCCTGCATGGATTCACCACGCAGTTCAGACGCTCTGGACTCGCCCAATACCCAGCGTACCGCATCCATGATATTGGACTTGCCGCATCCGTTGGGCCCCACCACGCCCACCAGTTGGCCAGGCAACATGAAATTGGTGGGTTCGGCGAAAGACTTGAAGCCGGAGAGCTTGATGGAGTTGAGACGCACGACGCTGCCCGATGACTGACTGAAGAGAAGACGCCCGGTCCCGGCCGCCGACACCGGGAAATGATACCCGCCCCCCACCCTGCGAAATCGTGCATTCGGCCTGGGCAAGCGAGCCGCACAGTCAGCAGCGGTTGAAGCTGCACCTGACATGCCCACAACATACCAGGGGCTATATGCCGCCGATTACATTTACTTACCGGTACATTTAAATACTGCCTAGTTCAAAATCCATCTTTCCAGGCTATCCACATGAATCCTGAAGTCAGCACCTCATATGACCCCCTCCTTGTTGCACTCTCATTCGCCTTTGCCGTGATCGGATCATTTGTTGCCCTCACGGCTGCTTCACGGTTGAGCCCAGGCAATGGCAGGCCCAGTCTGATCAACCTGGCAACAATCGGAATCGCACTGGGTGGCGTCGGGGTATGGTCCATGCATTTCATCGGCATGCTGGCCTTGAACATGGACGTGGGAAGCAGCTATTCCATGATCGAAACCCTCGCGTCACTCGCCGTGGTGGTGGTGGCGACATCGCTCACTGTGGCCTACGCGGCAAAGTCACCCGACAACCTCGTTCGACTGGCAATAGCTGGCTCCCTGCTGGGCATGAGCGTGGTGGTGATGCACTATCTGGGTATGTTCGGGCTGAAATTCAACGGTTACATCCGTTGGGACTACGGCATCGTCGTTCTGTCGATGGTGATTGCCATCGTGGCCGCCACTGCAGCCCTCTGGCTGGCCTTCAACAGCCCCACGCTCCTCCGTCGTTTTGCAGCCTCCCTTGCCATGGGCGTGGCGGTGTGCGCCATGCACTACACCGGCATGTACGCTGCCGAGTTCATTTGCACCACAGAAAATCGGGTAGCCATTCCACAAGGTCCAGGCTATGTCAGTGCCTTCCGCCTACCTTCCCTGGTCATTGTGTCCACCGTGCTGATGGTGGCCTTGCTCGGTATGCATCAGTTTTTTCAAGGGCTTGTCGCCAAAACCTCCAGAGACGCTTCACGGGCCATGCGCTCAGCGAGGTGAGTCGATACACGACGGATTCCAGGGGGTGGGCTTAGCGTTTTGTCCACCCCACAGATAATCGGGGCATGAATCCGCTTCTCTCCCGCCTCCAGCCCTACCCGTTTGAACGACTGCGCAAGCTTTTCGAAGGCATCACACCCAACCCCGAGTTTGATGCCATCAGCCTGGGCATTGGCGAACCCAAGCACGCCGCGCCTGAGTTCCTCAAACGGTCGCTGTCTGCTGCGCTGGATACCGGCTTGAGCAACTACCCGGCCACAGCGGGACAACCCGCCCTGAAGCAGGCCTGTGCCGACTGGCTGAAGCGGCGCTACAGCGTGAGCGTGGACCCGTCGACCCAGTTGCTACCTGTGAACGGCTCGCGGGAAGCGCTGTTTGCATTTGCCCAGACCGTGCTGGATCCCACCCTACCCGGCGCCACGGTGGTGTTTCCCAACCCGTTCTATCAAATCTATGAAGGCGCGGCGCTGCTGGGTGGCGCTGAACCGTACTACGTGGCGAGCGACCCGAAGCGCAATTTCGCAGCCGACTGGTCCGCTGTTCCAGAAGCCGTCTGGGCACGCACCCAATTGCTGTTCGTGTGTTCGCCGGGCAATCCGGCGGGCGCCGTGATGCCGCTGAACGAATGGCGCACGCTGTTTGAACTGAGCGACCGCCACGGGTTTGTGATCGCGTCCGACGAGTGTTACAGCGAAATCTATTTCCGCGACGAACCCCCGCTGGGCGGCCTGGAGGCCGCGAACAGGCTCGGGCGAGCCGATTTCAAACGCCTGATGTGCTTCACCAGCCTGTCCAAACGCAGCAACGTGCCCGGCCTTCGCAGCGGTTTTGTCGCCGGCGACGCGTCGCTCATCAAACCTTTCCTGCTTTACCGCACCTACCACGGTGGCGCCATGTGCCCAGCCATCCAGGCTGCCAGCGCCGCCGCCTGGGCCGAAGAAACCCATGTGGAAGACAACCGCCGTCAGTACCGGGAAAAGTTCGCGCAGGTCACACCTGTGCTGGCGGAGGTGCTGGATGTTGCGCTGCCGGACGCTTCTTTCTACCTCTGGGCCGGTGTGCCCGCATCCTTTGAGCAACGTGTGGCTGGGCTGAGCGCGGATGAGGCCTTTTCGCAGGCCCTGCTGGCTCAATACAATGTGACGGTTCTGCCTGGCAGCTATCTGGCGCGTGACTTTGGTGGCGTCAACCCGGGCAAGGGGCGCGTTCGAATGGCCCTGGTGGCCGAAACCGCGGAATGCCTTGAGGCGGCCCGCCGCATCGCTGACTTTGTCGCCCGCAACACCTGAGTGGCGCACGTCGACTTTTTTCACCCTCTGTACAAGCCTTATGACTCTACAACTGCAATCACTGATCGACAACGCGTGGGACAACCGCGCAGAGCTTTCGCCATCCACTGCGCCCAAGGAAGTCATGGACGCCGTGGAACATGTCATTGCCGAACTCAACGCAGGCAAGCTGCGTGTGGCCACGCGGGAATCGGTCGGCCAGTGGACCGTGCACCAGTGGATCAAGAAGGCAGTGCTGCTGTCGTTCCGCCTCAAGGACAACGAGATCATGCGCAGCGGCGACCTCGCCTTCTATGACAAGGTTTCTACCAAATTCGCTCACCTGTCCGACGCGGAAATGAAAGCCACCGGGGTTCGGGTGGTGCCACCTGCGGTCGCGCGCCGCGGCAGTTTCATCGGCAAAGGGGCCATCCTGATGCCCAGCTACGTGAACATTGGCGCCTATGTGGACGAAGGCTCCATGGTGGATACGTGGGCAACCGTGGGTTCGTGCGCCCAGGTGGGGAAAAACGTGCACCTCTCAGGCGGTGTGGGCCTGGGTGGTGTGCTTGAGCCCCTGCAGGCCAACCCCACCATCATCGAAGACAACTGCTTCATCGGCGCGCGCTCAGAAGTGGTCGAAGGTGTGATCGTGGAAGAGAATTCGGTCATTTCCATGGGTGTCTACATCGGCCAGAGCACGCCGATCTATGACCGTGCCACCGGCGAAATCAGCTACGGCCGCATTCCGGCGGGCTCGGTCGTCATCAGCGGCAGTCTGCCCAAGGACGGTGGCAAGTACAGCCTGTATGCTGCGATCATCGTCAAACGCGTCGATGCGCAGACCCGCGCCAAAACCAGCCTGAACGATCTCCTGCGTCCCTGAAATGATGTCGCCGCACAGAGGGTCTTTCATTGGCGAGCAGATCCTGACTGGGCGCATCCAAGACAGACCGTTTTCCAGCTTCCTGAAAGGCAACCCATGAGCAGCGGAACGATGGAGCGCATTCTGCGCCTGATGGCCGAAAAGAAGGCGTCCGACGTCTACCTGTCGGCCCATGCGCCGGCGATGATCAAGATCAATGGGCAGACCATCCCCATCAACAGCCAGGTGCTGCCGCCGGAAGCGCCCCGCAATCTGCTGGCCGAAATCGTGCCACCCACCCGGATTGAAGAACTGCAGGAAACGGGCGAACTCAACATGGCCGTGCCGCTTGATGGGGTGGGCAACTTCCGGGTCAGCGCTTTCCGCCAACGCAACAACTACGCTGTCGTGATGCGTTTCGTACCCGGGGAAATCCCCACGCTCGACTCGCTCAACGTCGCGCCGGTGCTTGCCGATCTGGTGATGGAAAAAAGGGGCCTGGTCTTGATGGTGGGCGCCACGGGTGCCGGCAAGAGCACGACGCTGGCGGCCATGATCGATCACCGAAACGAGCGCGCGACCGGGCACATCCTCACCGTCGAGGACCCCATCGAATACATGTACCGCAACAAGAAGTCGGTGGTGAACCAGCGCGAGGTGGGCTCCGACACCGCTTCGCTGCAAATCGCGCTCAAGAACGCGTTGCGACAGGCCCCCGACGTGATCCTGATTGGCGAAATCCGCGACCGGGAAACCATGTCGGCCGCGATCGCATACGCCCAGTCTGGCCACCTGTGCCTGGCCACCATGCACGCCAACAACAGCTACCAGGCACTCAACCGCATCCTGAGCTTCTACCCTGTCGAAGTGCGCCCGACCATGCTGGGCGATCTCGCTGCGGCACTGCGATCGGTGGTCTCACAGCGCCTTTTGCGTACCCACACCGGTGGTCGGGTGCCTGCCATGGAGGTCATGCTCAACACGGCCCTGATCGCCGACCTGATCCAGAAAGCCGACTTCTCTGGCGTGCGCGAGGCCATGGAGAAGTCATTGGCCCAGGGCTCGCAGAGCTTCGAGCAGGACATTGCCCGCCTCGTGAACGACGGCGTGATCGCCCGCAACGAAGGCCTAGCCCATGCCGACTCGCCCAACAACCTGATGTGGCGCCTGCAAAACGACTTCAACGCCAGCAAGTCCAATCTGTCTGCCACGCCTGCCGAAGAAGAGCACAGCGACAGCGCGACCTTTACCGAGTTCACGCTCGACGTCAAATTCTGATGACCGCCACCCTTCGGCTGACCGAACAACTCATTTCAAGACCTTCCGTCACCCCGCTGGACGAAGGCTGCCAAGCCTTGATCGCCGAGCGCTTGACCGCGCTGGGTTTCACCTGTGAAACCATCGAGAGCGGACCACCTGAGTTTCGAGTCACCAACCTGTGGGCGCGTCTGGGCCAGGGCAAGAACCCCACCCTCGTATTTGCCGGGCACACCGACGTGGTACCCACCGGGCCCCAAGAGCAGTGGAGCAGCCCGCCGTTCTCACCCTCGCATCGAGAAGGAAAGTTGTTCGGCAGAGGTGCCAGCGACATGAAGACTTCGCTGGCGGCCATGGTGGTGGCCTGCGAAGAATTCCTTGCGCTGAGCGCCAAGCCATCCATCGACATCGCCTTCCTGCTCACCAGCGATGAAGAAGGACCAGCGCTGGACGGCACGGTGATTGTCTGCCGCGAATTGCAGAAGCGCCAAGAGCGCATGGACTGGTGTATCGTGGGCGAGCCCACTTCGGTTGAGCGCACCGGCGACATGATCAAGAACGGACGGCGCGGCACCATGAGCGGCAAGCTCACGGTCAAGGGTGTGCAGGGACACATCGCCTACCCCCATCTCGCGCGCAACCCCATTCACATGGCCGCACCGGCGCTGGCTGAACTGGCCAATACCGAATGGGACCAGGGCAACGCCTACTTCCCCCCCACCAGTTGGCAGATCAGCAACATCCATGGCGGCACCGGTGCCAGCAACGTCATTCCTGGCAGCGTGGTGATCGATTTCAACTTCCGCTTCTGCACCGAATCCACGCCTGAAGACCTGCAGCAACGCACTGTTTCCATCCTGCAAGGGCACGGACTCGAGAGGGTAGTCGACTACGACCTGTATTGGACGGTAGGCGGCCTGCCCTTTTTGACGCCGCCAGGTGATCTGGTCGATGCGGTGCGCATGGCCATCGAAGCTGAAGCAGGGATCACCACCCAGCTTTCGACCAGCGGCGGCACCAGCGATGGGCGCTTCATCTCACAGGTATGCCCCCAGGTGATCGAACTCGGCCCCCCCAATGCCACCATTCACAAGATCGACGAGCATGTGGCTTTGGCCGATATCGAGCCCCTGAAAAACATCTACCGACGCACGCTGGAGAACCTGGCTGCCGGTACCGATGGCAGGCGCTGAACGCTCATGATCCTGAAAGATCTCATTGCTTGGGCCCACACCCGGCTCGACGAGGCCAGGTTGTCCTACGGGCACGGTACCGCCAACGCGCGTGACGAGGCCGCGTGGCTGGTGCTCTGGCGACTTGAACTGCCACTCGACACCGACCTTGATCAGCACGCCAACCTGCAGGTGAGCCCGGAAGCCGTGCTTGCCACCAAAGCGCTGATTGCAGAGCGCATTGAAATAAGAAAACCTGCGGCCTACCTCACACGTGAAGCCTGGCTGCAAGGCGTTCCGTTCTATGTGGATGAGCGCTCGATTGTTCCTCGCAGCTTCATTGCCGAACTGATCGCCGATGGCGGCATCGACCCCTTTCTGGGATCACACACGCAATCGGTGCTCGACCTGTGCACGGGCAACGGCAGCCTGGCGGTCCTTGCCGCGATGGCGTGGCCCGAGGTGAATGTGACCGCGGCCGACCTCTCGACCGATGCGCTGGAAGTGGCGCGCATCAACATCGAAAAACACAACATGGAGGGTCGCATTCAGCTGGTCCTGTCCGACGGGCTCCGCAATTGCACCGGGCCCTACGACCTCATGCTCTGCAACCCGCCCTACGTCAACGCACAAAGCATGAAGTCGCTGCCAGCCGAGTACCGTGCTGAGCCCGAACTCGCGCTGGCCGGCGGCCAAGACGGTATGGACTTCGTGCGGCATCTGCTGGCAGATGCGCCGGCCCGCATGAGCCCAAAAGGCGTGCTCGTTCTGGAGATTGGCAACGAGCGGCCGCATTTTGAAGCCGCCTTTCCACAACTGGAAGCCATATGGCTCAGCACCAGTGCGGGCGACGATCAGGTGTTGTTGCTGACCCGAGACGACCTGTTGCCATGACCGCCTGGCTTCACGGCCGTTCTGCCCATTGAATCTGAGCCGGCACGACATTCGCTGAATTGGCATCGACCAGCGCCGCCATTGCGCTGCGACAACCACCTTTTGAATTTTTCCCTGTAGTCATGATCACCCTCAAAAATGTTGTACTTCGCCGCGGAGTGAAGGTCCTGCTTGATGGCGCCTCCTGCGTCATCAATCCTGGCGAAAAGGTCGGTCTGGTCGGCAGGAACGGCGCGGGTAAATCCAGCCTGTTTGGCCTGCTCAACCACACCCTGCATGAAGACAAAGGTGACTTCTACGTGCCGCCGCAATGGCGCATGGCCCAGGTGGCCCAGGACATGCCGGAAACCGACCAGTCAGCCACCCAGTTCGTGATTGACGGAGATGTGACCTTGCTTGCTGCACAGCAGGAAGTGACCGCATCGGAAGAGAGTGGTGATGGCGAACGCATGGCCCACGCCTACATGGATTTGCACGACGCCGGTGCGCACGACGCACCGGCACGGGCGCAGGCACTGATCCTGGGTCTCGGATTCCGGACCGACGAACTCGAACGCCCGGTGAACAGCTTCTCCGGCGGTTGGCGCATGCGCCTTCAGCTGGCGCGGGCCCTGATGTGCCCAAGCGAACTCCTGCTGCTGGACGAGCCCACCAACCACCTGGATCTGGACGCCCTGGTCTGGCTGGAAGCCTGGCTCAAGCGGTACGAAGGCACGATGCTGGTGATCAGCCACGACCGTGAATTCCTGGACGCCGTGACCGACGTCACGCTGCACATCCACAGCGCCCAGTTGACGCGCTACGGCGGCAACTACAGCCGGTTTGAAGACATGCGCGCCGAACAAATGGCCCTGCAGCAATCCGCCTACTCGCGCCAGCAGGAAAAAATGGCGCACCTGCAAAAGTTCATCGACCGCTTCAAGGCCAAAGCCAGCAAAGCCAAGCAGGCGCAAAGCCGGGTCAAGGCGCTGGAGCGAATGGAAAAAATCGGCCCCGTGCTCGCCGATGCCGATTTCACCTTCGAGTTCGCAGAGCCACAAAATCTGCCCAACCCGATGCTGGCCATGAGCGATGCCAGTTTCGGCTACCCACCGCCCGACGAGGGCAGCGAACCGACGGTCATCGTGCGCAACATCAGCCGCTCCGTGCTGGCGGGTCAGCGCATCGGCATTCTCGGAGCCAACGGGCAAGGCAAGTCCACCGTGGTCAAGACCATCGCCCGCGACCTGCATCCGCTTGCCGGACAGATCACCGAGGGCAAAGGCCTCAACATCGGCTATTTCGCACAGCAGGAACTGGATGTGCTCCGCCCGGCCGACACGCCGCTGGAACACATGATCCGTCTGGTGCGCGAGTGCACGGCAGAGGGGCGCCTGAGCGGCCAGGCCACCCGCGAACAGGATCTGCGCAGCTTTCTCGGCAACTTCAACTTCACAGGCGATCAGGTCAAACAGTCTGTGGGCAGCATGAGTGGTGGCGAGAAAGCACGGCTGGTACTCTGCATGATCGTCTGGCAGCGCCCCAACCTGCTGCTGCTGGATGAACCGACCAACCACCTGGACCTGGCCACGCGCGAGGCGTTGTCGGTGGCGCTCAACGAGTTCGAGGGCACCGTGATGCTGGTGAGCCACGATCGTGCCCTGCTGCGCGCAGTGTGCGACGAGTTCTGGCTGGTCTCAAGAGGTGGCATCGAGCCCTTTGATGGTGATCTTGACGATTACCAGCGCTATCTGCTCGACATGGCCAAGCAGTCGCGAGAAGCGCAGCGCCAGGAACAGCGAGGTGCACAGCGTGTAGCGACACCCGCCGAAGCACAGGCCCCGGCAGTGAGCAAGAACCCCACGGAGCCCGGCAGAACGCCCGAGCAGAAGCGGGCTGACGCCCAGCGGCGCCAGCAGCTGGCCGAAAAGACCAAGCCCTTGAAGAGAGAGCTTGATCAGAACGAAAAGCGCATGGCCCAAGTGTCGCAGGAGAAATCCACCCTGGAAGCGGCCATGGCCCAACCCGGCAGCCAGAGCGACATCGCGGACATGGGGCGACGCCTGAAGGCCTTGAGCGATGAAACCGAAACGCTCGAAGCGCGTTGGCTCGAATTGCACGAATCGCTTGAGGAAATGAGCCGACCTTGAACGCCGTCACGGCCTTGGGTTATCCTGAACGGCTCGTCAATCCGGCGATTGGCCCTATTGCGGCCAAAGGAAACAACACATGATGTCCATTCTCGGAACGCTGTTCATCGGCTTGATTGCAGGTTTCATTGCAAGAGCGCTCAAACCGGGCGACGACAGCATGGGCTGGATCATGACCGCCTTGCTGGGTGTGGCAGGCTCTTTTGTGGCCACCTATCTGGGTGCGGCGCTGGGCTTGTACCAGCCAGGACAGCCCGCCGGCTTCGTGGCCGCAGTGATCGGGGCCATCCTGCTGCTGTTTGTTTACGGTCTGGTCAAGAAGAAGTAGATCCCAGCCTGCCCTGCGTGGTCAGTCAGTAGTCCCCGCCCCCCGCCAGGCTCTCGAACCTGGTGAGCATGTTCAGGAACGCCAGCTTCACCGTTCCTGTGGGGCCATTTCGTTGCTTGCCGATGATGATTTCTGCCACGCCGGGTTCCTTGCATGCATCCTTGGTGTAGTACTCATCGCGGTAGATGAACATGATGATGTCCGCATCCTGCTCGATGGCACCGGATTCGCGCAAATCGCTCATCATGGGGCGCTTGTCCGTGCGGGTCTCGACGCTGCGGTTGAGCTGGGACAGTGCAATCACCGGGCATTGCAGTTCCTTGGCCAGCATCTTCAGGCCACGGGAAATCTCACCCAGTTCGGAGGCCCGGTTGTCGCCGTCTGAGCCACTGCCGCTCATGAGCTGAAGGTAGTCGACCACGATCAGGCCCAGCTTGCCACACTGTCGCGAAAGACGTCTGGCATTGGCGCGCAGCACACTGGTGGTCAGCCCAGGCGTTTCATCGATATGCAGAGACACATTGCGCAGCTTCTCGATCGCCTCGGTCAGTCGAGGCCATTCGTCGTCGGTCAGCTTGCCGTTGCGCAAGTGGGTCTGGTTGATCCGCCCGATGGAGCCGACGATACGCACAGCCAGCTGGGATGCACCCATTTCCATCGAGAACACAGCGACCGGCAGGCCTTCGTTCAGGGCCACATGTTCCGCAATGTTGATTGCAAAAGCGGTCTTGCCCATGGAAGGACGGGCGGCCAGCACAACAAGGTCGCCGGCCTGCAGCCCGGACGTCATGCGATCGAGATCCACGAAGCCTGTGGGCACGCCGGTGATGTCGTTCGGGTTGTCGGCCATTTCCTGCACGCGGTCGAGCAGGTCCACGACCAGCGTGTCCATGCCCTGGAAACCCTCTTTCATGCGAGAGCCCTCTTCCCCGATGTGGAAGATCTTCTGCTCGGCTTCATCCAGAATCTTGTCGACGGGACGACCCTGGGTATTGAATGCGGCGGTGGCGATCTCGTCGCTGGCCGCCACCAGCTTGCGCAAAATGGCTCGCTCACGGACGATTTCGGCGTAGCGGCGGATATTGGCTGCGCTGGGCACGTACTGCGCCAGCGAGTTGAGGTACGCCAACCCGCCGGCGTCCTCGGCTTTGCCCAGGTTCTGCAGATGCTCAAAAACCGTGACCACGTCAGCGGGTTTGCTGGCGTTGACCAGTGTGGCGATGGCCGAATAGGTCAGGCGATGCTCATAACGGTAGAAGTCGGAGTCGTTGACCAGATCGGCCACGCGGTCCCAGGCGCCGTTGTCGAGCAGCAGTCCCCCAAGCACACTGGACTCGGCCTCGATCGAATGGGGAGGAACACGCAGCTGCGCGATCTGACGGTCGCCCAGCGCAGGGTCATCAAAACCCGAATCAAATGGCGGAAACGGACTGGAAAATACGGCGGACATGGGCTCTCTTTGGTCAGCCTAGAAACGGCAGTTGGACGGACCCTGGTGGGCAGTCAGGGGTGCTCTGACAAAGCGCGCGAGGCAACGGGCTACGGCCCCGCCCGCAAGGGAGAACAACGCGTCCAGCGCCCTCTCTGGCAGCTCATTCGGGTCTGTAGCGCCCTCACCCCTGTGGTGAGCCACTTCGTGGCCAGCATTCCCAATGCCCGATGGCTTCTCCAGCGGATAGAGCGCGGTCAACCGCTGCTTCCAAGGACAATTGGTGATGGTACGCGTTGAGGCACCGGAAGTCATGGGACAACCCTGTGGAAAACCGGTGCAGAGTTGGTGAACACGCGGTTTAAGACAAGGCACCGACCAGCGGTCTGCCTGATGTGATCCACCAGTCCAAAAAAAATGCCGCCACCCCGTTCAAGGGCGGCGGCTTCTTGCGAGGCGCCTGGGCGCCGGCAGGAGAGGATCAGGCTGACTCGCCGAGAACGGTCACGGCCACCTCAACGGTGACGTCGGTGTGCAGGTTCACGCTCACCGTGTAGTCGCCCACGTTCTTGAGGGGACCATTGGGCATGCGCACTTGCGACTTGGCGATCTTGAAGCCCTGCTTGTTGAGTTCTTCGGACACGTCGTGGTTGGTGACGGAGCCGAACAGGCGTCCATCCACACCGGCCTTTTGCGAGAGCTTGACCGTAGCAGCGCCCAGCTTTTCACCCTGGGCTTGCGCCTCAGCCAGTTTGGCGGCGGCCACTTTTTCAAGTTCGGCACGACGGGCTTCAAATTCAGCGATGGCGTTTTGAGTGGCACGGCGAGCACGGCCAGACGGGATCAGGAAGTTACGGGCATAGCCGTCCTTGACCTTGACCACATCGCCGAGCGCACCGAGATTGACAACTTTGTCGAGAAGAATGATTTGCATGTCAGGCTCCCTTTCAGACGCGGTGCTGGTCGCTGTACGGCAGCATGGCCAGGAAGCGTGAACGCTTGATGGCGGTGTTGACCTGGCGCTGGTAGAAGGCACGCGTGCCGGTCAGGCGCGCGGGAATGATCTTGCCGTTTTCGGCGATGAAGTCACGCAGGACATCAACGTCCTTGTAGTCGACTTCTTCGACGTTTGCCACGGTGAAGCGGCAGAAGCGCTTGCGCTTGAACAGCAGCGACTGGGTGTTGCGCTTGGGGCGCTTGTCTTTGTTGAAACGTTTGGGTGCAGCCATGATGGGCCTTCCTATGTTTTGCTGAAATCTTGGATATGGAACACTACGCCTTTGCCGTTGCGTGCACTCGCCATGAAGCCGTGAAACTCACAAACCGCGTCGAGCCCCTGTCGGGACAGAACTTCGGCCTGGGCACCAAAGGCAATGGCCTTCAGTTGCAGTTTCACCAACCGGGGTGTGTCCATTTCGACGATCTGGGACTCGTGTTCAAGCACCAGATTGACGGCCGGTATGCCTGCCGGGGTGTAGCGCATGCTCTGCACCTGCACCACCAAGGCGGACAACTGGAGTTGGTTCACCCGCTGACGATGTCACGCAGCAGCATCAAGCTGCGGCCTGTTCCTGCGGTTGTTGCTGGGACTTGCGGGCTTCTTCGCGCTCGACCGACTTCATCATGGACGAAGGGCCTGTTTCGGCCTTTTTCCGCAGCACGGTCAGGTGACGCAGCACGGCGTCGTTGAACCTGAAGGCGTGCTCGAGTTCGGCCATCACGGCCTGGTCAGCCTCGATGTTGACGCAGAGGTAGTGGGCCTTTGACAGCTTGTTGATCTGGTAGGCCAGTTGACGGCGACCCCAGTCTTCTACCCGATGAATCTGACCACCGCCAGTGGTGATCATGCCCTTGTAGCGTTCCAGCATGGCCGGAACCTGTTCGCTTTGATCCGGGTGGATCAGCAAAACGATTTCATAGTGACGCATAGACTCTCCTTGTGGATTCGCCCACCGACTTCAGCGGCGGGACTGGATGAAAGCTACCCCCAGCGTCGATTGGGGTGCAGCAAGGCAAGCCCGCGATTCTAACAAAAAAACCCGGTCAGTCGCAAGACTGGCCGGGTTCAGGTGGTGCGACCGGCATCAAGGCACCGGTCGCATCAGCTCAGGTCAGGCAGTTCCGCGCCTCATGCAGGCCTCAGATTGGGGTAGCGAACATGCTCCACCAGTTCCTGAATCTTGCGGTTGGGCGCCGGGGTGACCAGGCTCAGAAGGATGATCACGGCGAAGCCCAGGGGCACACCAAACAGTCCAGCCGAAATTGGCTGGATGCCCCACCAGAGCTCGATCGGGGAGGTGATGCCAAACAGTCCGCGCATCCAGACCTGAGTGGTCGCCATGTAGTAGAAGGTGATTCCCAGGCCGGCGATCATGCCGATGGATGCCGCAATGCCAGTGGCTCGTTTCCAGAAGATGCCGAGTACCAGGGCCGGGAAGAACGCCGCTGCCGCGAACGAGAACGCCGCCGATACCAGGAACAGGATGTCCGCCGGTTTCTGCGCCGCCACGTAAGCCGCTGCGAGGGCCACGATGAGCAGCAGCATCTTGGAGATGGTGACGCGACGAGCGGTTGATGCGTTCGGATCGATCATCTTGTAGTACAGATCGTGCGACAGCGCGTTGGCGATCGTCAGCAGCAGGCCGTCGGCGGTCGACAGCGCAGCTGCCAGGCCACCTGCGGCCACCAGGCCTGAGATCACGTAAGGCAAGCCGCCAATTTCAGCGGTTGCCAGCACGATGATGTCGCCACCGATGGTCATCTCATTGAGCTGCAGAATGCCGTCCCTGTTGATGTCGGTGATTGACATCAGCGAAGGATCCACCTTGTTCCACGAGGCCACCCATGCCGGTAGCTGATCGATGGGCGTGCCGACCAGCACATGGAACACCTCGTATTTCACCAGCACGGCCAAAGCCGGCGCAGTGAAGTACAGCAGGAAGATGAAGAACAGCGACCAGGTCACCGACTGACGCGCCTCCTTCACGCTGGGCACCGTGTAGTAGCGCATCAGGATGTGGGGTAGCGCGGCGGTACCGATCATCAGGCAGAAGATCAGTGCCAGGAAGTTGCGACGCGAGGTGTCGTAGGCCGCCACCGCTGCCGCATCACCGTTCGGGTCACCCGCGAACTGCTGCGCGTGTGGCGGCATGCCGTTGAGCGGTCGTGCCTTGGCATCTGCAGCCGCTTTTGCCCTCGTCCAGGCCGCGCGGGCGGCGGCCTCGTCTCTGGGCACGTCGGCGACCGCCCTCTCCGCTGCGGCAATATCGACGGATGGCGCATTGGCAGCACGCAATTCGGCCAGCCTGGCTTCGGCAGCGGCCTTGTCCGCCACCAGTGCAGCTGCTGGGTCCTTGAGTTTCTCGGCCAGCGCATCGGAACGCGCCTTGAAGATACCGCGCACCTCCAGCTCCTTGGGATCTTGCGTCAGCAGCTTTTCCTTGGCCGAGACCTTCTCCAGCTGGAAGCCGTAGATGGCTTGCGGCACAGGTATGCTGGTCTGCTTCACAGAGAGCCATACCACCGGGATCATGTAGGCAATGATCAGAATGATGTACTGCGCCACCTGCGTCCACGTCACCGCACGCATGCCACCCAGGAAAGAGCACACCAGAATGCCGCCCAACCCCAGGAACACGCCCAACTCGAACGCCACACCAGTCAACCGAGACGTGATCAGGCCCACGCCGTAGATCTGCGCCACCACATAGGTGAACGAACACAGGATGGCAGCGAAGATGCCGATGAATCTCGGCAAGTTGCCACCGTAGCGCTCACCCAGGAAGTCAGGGATGGTGAACTGACCGAACTTCCGCAGGTAGGGTGCCAGGAACAGTGCTACCAGACAGTAGCCACCCGTCCAGCCCATGATGAAGGCCAGACCGCTGTAGCCGGTCAGATAGAGCGTACCGGCCATGCCGATGAAGGACGCAGCGGACATCCAGTCTGCCCCGGTGGCCATTCCGTTGTAGACCGCCGGGACCCGCCTTCCTGCCACGTAGTACTCGGCCGCGTCGGTGGTGCGGCTCATGATGCCGATGCCAGCGTACAAGCCGATGGTGGCAAGCAGAAAGATGAAGCCAATCCACTCTCGGGACAGCCCCATCTGCTCAAGGATGGCCAAGACCACCACGAAGACGAAAAAGCCGCCCGTGTACCACTTGTACACCTTATTGAGTTGCTTCTTGAACGCCCGATTGGAGTCCCCGGCACTCATGCCGGCTTTGGTTTCGAATATGCCAGCCATGGTGTTATTCCTCGGTCTCTTCGACACCGTGCTCGATGTCGAGTTTGTTCATGTACCAGGCGTAGTACCCAATGATCACGCAGTACACCACCAAGGCGCCCTGGGCTCCCACCCAGAAGCTGAAGGGCCAACCAAAAAAGTTGAAGCTCAGCTCTCTGGCGAAATAGCCCACGACGAACGTCACCACAAACCATATTGCAAGCAATATGGCGGTGATGTTGAGGTTTTTCCGCCAATAACGGCGGTGCTTGTCAGACAGTTCCATGCGATCGACCTCCAGTCAACAACACCCTTTCGGGCACGTCGCGGACGCTGCCAATGTCCCCCCGGCAGCCCTGCAACCCGTCCGCGTTTCTCGGGAACCCGCTTGCGCCAGCTCCCCCTTTTGATGGCTGCGCAGCGGCAGCGCCAATTCAGGCCTGGGTTTGCACCAGACCGGTCTCGCGCTCCAGTTGTGCCGCCACTTTGGGCTCGAACTTTCGGAGGTGGCGAATGATCTTCGCCGCCTCGTCGGGCTCGTGCCGGTCGACATGAACCCGGGCCAGCTGGTACCAGCCATAAGGACTCATGGGTTGCAGTTCGGTGTTCTTGCGCAGGGCTTCAATGGCTTCTTCGAAGCGATGCTGGCGAATGAGGCTCAGACCCAGGCCGTACCAGGCACGGTCGAGTTTGGGATCCAGTTCGGTCGCACGGCGAAAGGCCGATTCGGCCTCCTCCAGCTGACCCATTTCTTCGCAGAGATAGCCCAGGTTGAACCATGCCGCAGGCTGGTCTGCTTGAATGGTCACCAAGGTTTTCAAACTCTGCTGTGCGCCGGCCTGGTCGCCCATTTCGGCCAGCAGGTGGGCGCGTGTGGCCAAGGCATGCGCGTCAGCAGCACTGGACGTGAGCACCTGGTCCACTTTGTCCAGCGCCCGCTGTCGCTGTCCGAACAGAACCAGGGCGCGAATCTGGAGCTGAATGAAGCGGCGATTGAGGGATTGGCTCATTGACACAGCGCCACCCCGATCTTGAGACAGTGGTTGATTTTGGCAATGGTCACCGCTACCCAGACGAAGCCCAGAACCAGAAACGCCACCAATGGATGGTGGCGCTCCAGTACAAATTTGGGGGTGATCACTCTGGCCAGTTGCACGAAAGGCTTTCCTACCATCTGCAGCACCTGATAGAACAGGTTCTGCTGCTTGCGCTGCCCGGCAAGCAACCCAAGCACCCACTGGCCAAACAAGGCCAGCAGTGCGATTTCGGCGATCAGTTTGATCGATGAGATGAATAAGAGCATCGTGCCCTCGTGTGAGTTGGTGCCATTCTGGATTTGCACCTTACCAAGTTCTTACAAATTGACTCATCTCTGCCCTGACTCAGGTCAAACCCTCTCAGGATTTACCCGCATCTCAAACTGATCACAAGGGTTAGGATGAAGTGTCGCTTTCGAGCTCCCGATTTCTTCTCTCTGATGACCAGCCACTTCCTCGACCCCGCATTGCCTGCCCAGTCACCCAGTGATGTCTCGGGCTCTGCCAACGATCCGGCACTCACTCTCATGACGACGCCTGTGAGGGCGCTAGTGAAGCGGGAGCCGATCTCGCTGCCGCCCCAGACAACCATCCGGGCGGCCGCGCAATTGATGAGCGAGCAGCGCGTCTCCTCCATCCTGATCGTCGAGCAAGGCCTGCTCTTCGGATTGATCACCGACCGCGACTTGCGCAACCGCGTGATCGCCACCGGGCTGGACACCGGGCGCCCCATCATGGACATTGCCACGTTGGCGCCGTTGTCAGTCGATGTGGATGACCCGGCATTCAATGCACTGCTATTGATGGCACGGCACAACATTCATCACGTGCCGGTACTTGACGGTCAGCTGGTCGTGGGCATGATCACGGCGACCGATCTGACCGAGCAGCACAGCACATCAGCGGTGTACCTGGCTGGCGACATCTACAAGCAATCCTCGGTGAGCGGCCTGCAGCAGGCGAGCACCAAGATCAAGGCACTGCAACACAGCCTGGCTTCGGCCGATGCGTCCGCCTACAGCACCGGCCACATCATCACCACGATCACCGACGCCATCACCAGCCGCTTGCTGCAACTGGGTGAGGCCCAGCTCGGTCCAGCTCCAGTGGACTACGTCTGGGTAGCGGCCGGCTCCCAGGCCCGCAGTGAGCAAACGGCAAAAACGGACCAGGACAACTGCATGTTGCTGGACGACAGCTTCGACGAAAAAACCCATGGGGCGTACTTCAAGTCGCTTTCACAGTTTGTTTGCGATGGCCTGGACGCCTGTGGCTACATTTATTGCCCAGGCGAAATGATGGCGATGACCGACACATGGCGACAGCCCGTGAGCCGGTGGGCAGAGTATTTCGCCCGCTGGACCGGGCAACCTGATCCCAAGGCGCTCATGCTGACTTGTGTGTTCTTCGATCTGAGGGCCATCTACGGTCGCTCAGAGTTGCTGGAAAAATTGCGCCAGGATGTATTGCTGCGCACGAAGGGCAATACCCTCTTCCTGGCACACATGGTGGGCAACGCCCTCACCCACTTTCCACCCCTGAGCGTGTTCAATCGCATCACGACCATCCGAAGTGGCGAGCACAAAGGCACGATCGATCTCAAGCATGGAGGTATCGTTCCCATCGTCGATCTGGCCCGTGTCCATGCACTTTCCAGCGGCGACGATGCGGTCAACACCCATGACCGGCTCGCCACCAGCGTGGCAGGTGCCGCCATCGGCGAACAAAGCGCAAGGGACCTGCGCGATGCCCTGGAATTTCTGGCTTTCTTGCGCATCCAGCACCAGACCCGTCAGATCAGCAACGGCCAGCCTCCCGACAACCACATGCGGCTGGAAGAAATCTCCAACTTCGAGCGCACCCAGCTCAAGGATGCCTTCACGGTGGTGAAATCCATGCAAAGCGTGCTGGGCCAGCGATTCAGGTTTTAGCCGTTGCCCCCGCGACGGCCTGCGGCCGCCACCCCCAGGGGGCGGCACTGCCCGGAAAGCCGGTTCCGCGGTGCCCTGGAGCGACTCCCCCTCTGTCTCGCCATCGCCTCTGATTCCAGCAGCGCAATTTACGGAGAGCCTGCCCCTCAATCCAGGATGCGGTGGAACTGGCTTTGCCAGGTCACTCGCATCGCAGCCTGGGGGGGTGCCGGCCGACAGGCCGGTGCGGGGGGTCAATACTTCAAGCGGGCGTAGAACGTCCGCTGCGCGGCCTCGCGGGCCTGCCCCAACGTGTGAATGCCCATCTCGGCCAGCAAGGGAATCAGCTTCAGAAACACCTCGGCAGTGACCATGGCGTCGCCAATGGCGGTGTGGCGTCCAATGACCGTGACGTTCAAACGTTCGGCTATCGCTTCCAGGCGATGGGAGTCCTGCTGCGGATGGATGAGCGCCGAGAGAAGCAGCGTGTCCAGCACCGGCTGGTCGAAGACCACCCCCGTCTGGCGCTCCTTGATCTGCAGAAACCGCATGTCGAAGGCCGCGTTGTGTGCCACCAGAACGGTGTCGTGGGCAAACGTGTAGAAGGCAGGCAAAACCACTTCGATCGTGGGCTGGCCCTTGACCATCTCAGGCCGGATACCGTGAATGGGAATCGAGGCCGCAGGGATGCTTCGCCTCGGGTCCACGAGCTGATCGAAGCACTCGTGCCTGAGCAGCTTGCCGTTGACGATGCGCGTGGCGCCCACCTGAATGATCTCGTCACCCTCAAGGGGATTCAATCCCGTGGTTTCAGTGTCAAACACCGTATAGACCAGCTCCGTCAGTTTGCGGTCGTCCAGCGACCGGGTGAATTCGGATGTCTGGAAGAGATCGAAGTCGTAGTATTCCGGGCGGCCCTGGTTTCGAACAATGGTGGCCACATCCAGTTGCTCCTGTGGGTTGGCCAATGGCAGCAAAAAGCGGAAGAAGGCCTGGTGCCGAACCCGTTCGCGTTCAAACCAGAAGGCACCCCCGTGGCGTTCCACCACATCGCGCACCGAGAGACGCGTGGCTTCAGCCCCGACCTTCATCGTGTCCATCTCCCAGCTCATCACGGTCTCGGTGCTCATTGCACCACCGCCCCAGATGAGGTCCAGCTGACCCTTGCCGGGACTTGCAGGTGCGGCGGTCAGGCGCAGTTGCACGAACCGCACCGAAAACTCGTCTGCCAATCGACCCGACAGATAGACCAGTGCCTGAAGCAGTGAAAAGCTCTCCACCTTGAGCCACAGTGATGCGTCCACCTCGATGGACGAGGCCGGTAGGCCCGTCACCGTCTCGATACGGCGAAGCGCCGCCTGCAGCAAGTCGGTCCCCAGCATGTCCTCAAGCGGCCAGCGGCTCTTGATGTGAGCAATGGCACCAGCTTCCGCATCAGCAATGCGGCGGGTGAGCATCTGCGTTTCTTCCCGGATCACCCGAAGAAATCGCTCTCGGGTGGCGGCGTCCAGATCGGGAAAGTCCAGCATGTCCACAGCAGCCTGCATGCTGGCCAAAGCCGACCGGCTTCCCTCGGTCAGCGCATGCAGGACCCGATCTCTGGCGGAGTCCGACTCGTAGTCCTGGGTGATGTTCTCCAACATCAACACAAAACCGGTCAGTTCGACCCGGTCTGCGGGAGATTCAGCAACCTGAGCCTGCACGGAACGCACCGGCGCCATTTGCACGCGAAGCAATTGCCCGGCGGTGGTGCTGGTCACGAATTGTGCGGATGGCTGGTCCGCACCACGCAGCATGCGCTGCTGAATGTTCTCCAGCGCGTGTGCCACCAGCTTGCGATCGAACACGCTGTAAATGGATCGGCCCAAGCCGATCAGTTCGGCGCCACCGGCGACCACCGGCGTGGAGGACAACGCGCGAAACTGAATGCGTGCGCGGTTGTTGTACAGAATGACGCGCCCATCCAGATTGCACACCACCACGCTTTGCGTGAGCTCCGACATGAGCGCTGCCAGACGGCTCTTTTCCAGCTCGATGTTGTGGCTCGCCTCTTTCACGCGCTCGTCCATGTCGTGGCGCAATCGCCCGCGCTGCTCGACCAACAGATTGATCACGCGCGCCAACGCCCGGTTCTCGATGCTGCCGCGCTCCGGCAATTCTCTCGCCACGTCTGCGCGCGCCACCGCACCACTTTCTTCGGCCAGTTGGGCGGCGGGCGCCAGGAAATTCTGTATCAATGCATGCAGGGCAAACCCGCTCAGCATGGCCAGGACCAGGCACATCATCACAAGCAGGGCAATGGCCGAAAAGCCCCATTCGGCCCAGACCAGCAGAAACCTATCGCGCTGGACAGCGTTCAAGGTGGACCACAACAACCCCGCTGCGGCGAGCAGCCACACCACGACCGCCCCCAGCAACAGGCCGCTACCCCACAAGACGCGTCGGTCCAGCGGTCGACGGCTCACCGGACTGCCCTCCGTGCTACGCACTGCGAAGCTGAGCGCCTTCGGAACGACCAAGCGGCACTCACTGCAGTACCTTCGCCCCGCGGGCTGCGGTGCGAGCTTGCTTGGGAACGGCCCGGCGCGGCGCTCATGGCGTCTGCTCCAGCATTTCACGAACCTTCTGTACCAGTTCCTTGGTAGAAAACGGCTTGGTCATGTAGGCATTGGCACCCAGGGCCAATCCCTTTGCCACATCGGTGTCGCGTCCCTTGGCAGTCAACATTAGGATGAGCGTGTCGCGGAGCGAATCGCTGGCGCGCACCTCGTGGCAGACATCAAAGCCCGTCTTGATCGGCATCATCACGTCAAGCAACACGAGCGCCGGCCGCTCGCGTTCGATGGCATCAATGGCCTCCTGGCCATCGCGGGCCACCACCACTTCATAACCCTCCCGCTTCATCAGGAACTCCAGTGAGATCAGGATGTTGGGCTCGTCATCTGCGATCAGGATCTTCTGGTTCATGTTTCACTGCTCCGGTTCAGGGACTCATCTTGATCGTCAGGCACATCACGGCGCCAAGGCAGAAAAAATCCGAAGCTGGCACCGTGCCCTGCTACTGAACGCAGCCACATACGCCCGCCAAAGTACGCCACGATCTGTCGGCTGATTGGCAATCCAAGCCCCGTGCCACCAGGGCGGTAGTGTTCGTCGCCTTCGACCTGCCGGAATTTCTCGAACACCATGGCTTGCTGGTCCTCGGGAATGCCCGGTCCGTTGTCCTGCACCTCGACCGTGACGCCCTCTGCACTCTCACTCAGCGACAACTCAACCAGGCCTGTGCCTCTCGGAGCGTACTTGACTGCATTGGACAGCAGGTTCAGCACGACCTGCGTGATCCTGTCGGCGTCTACCCGCAAGCTGCGCACCTGCTCGGGCATGCGCAACGTCAATGTGATGCCCTTTTCCCGAAAGAACTCGGCCATGCTACCCGAGGCCTTCGTCAGCAAGGCTCGCATGTCCACGTCTGTGGGGTGCCAATCGGCATGCCCTGCCTCCAGTTTGGCCATGTCCAGCACCTGGTTCACCAGGCGACTCAGTCGTTCGGCCTCGGTGACGATGATGTCCAGAAATTGCTGACGCTGGGCCAACTCCATGTGGTCATCATCACGCATGAGCTCAGACAACGCCCTGATCGAAGTCAACGGCGTGCGCAACTCGTGTGAAACAGAGGACATGAAATCGTCTTTCATGCGGTCCAGGCTCTTGAGCGCCTGATTGGCCTTGCGCAGCTCGGACGTGGCTCGCTCCAGTGAACGCGATTTGTCTTCCAGTGCATGGGAATAGGCACGCAGGTGGGAGGCCTCATCCAGAATGCGCATGACGTCGTCGAGATCGAGCGCCTCCTCTTCCACCACCGAGGCCACCATCACACGGGCAGACGCACTGCCAATGGCCCCTGCGAGCTGCGTTTCCACGAACTGCACCAGACGGGCATCTGCCGAGATGTCTTCAATGCGGTCCGCGCCCATGCGGCGGGCGTATTCCTCAAAAAGCCTTTGAGCGGGTTCCGGCCCCAGGAAGCGCCCCACCAGCGGCAGCAAGGCGGACACTTGCGCCTTGCCCTGCCAGAACACAGGGTGGGAAGCTGTGGTGCGGTGGAACACATCCACAAACAGCAGCGCCTGGCTCGTCTCCAACGCGGTAGGGGATCGCCACAGGGACAAGCCCGCATACGCTGCGATGTTGGCCAGCAGGCTCCAGAACAGCGAATGCGTGAGGTTGTCCAATCCGGTCAAGCCCAGAAAAGCCTCTGGCTTGAGCAACTCGATACCCCACAGACCTTGATCCAGAAAGGCAGAAGGCAACCAGCCCGACTTGGCCAACGAGGGCAGCATCAGCGTGTAGGCCCAGAGCAAAAATCCCAGCAACAGGCCAGCCAGTGCCCCGCGCCGTGTGCCCCCCTTCCAGTACATGCCTCCCAGCATCGCCGGAGCAAACTGGGCCACCGCTGCGAAGCTGATCAGGCCAATGCTGACCAGGGCATAGGCCTCGCCAGCCAGGTGGAAGTACAGATAGCCAAGCAGCAGAATGCCCAGGATGGCCAGGCGCCGGATGCCCAGCAGCAGACCGGTGAGATCGCCGCTGGCACGGGCACCAAATCGCCGCATGCGCAGCAGGATCGGCATGACCAGATCATTGCAGACCATGGTGGATACAGCGATCGCCTCCACGATCACCATGCCGGTGGCGGCAGAGAGCCCCCCCACGAAGACGAACAGCGCCAGCCAGGCGTAACCCTGTGACAAGGGCAGCGACAACACGAAAGCCTCCGGGTCCATGACGCCAGGACCAAAATGCAGCAAGCCGCCAATTGCGATCGGCAGCACGAACAGATTGATCAGAAACAGATAGAGCGGAAAGGCCCAAGCCGCCCGACGCAGGTGCTGCTCGTCCACGTTCTCCACCACCATCACCTGGAACTGGCGTGGCAAAAAGATCACTGACAACATGGCCAGCAAGGTCAGTCCCAGCCACTGGGCGTATGCAAACGGCTGGCCTTGCCCGAATTGCAGGAGCGCACGCAACTCGGGCACGGCGCGAGCCTGATCGAACAACGCCGCAGGGCTTGAGAACAACCAGAAGCTCACAAACAGGCCCACCGCCATGAAAGCCACCAGCTTGACAACAGATTCAAAAGCGATGGCTGCCACCATGCCCTCATGGCGTTCGGTGCTGTCAAGATGGCGCGCCCCGAACACGATCGTGAAGCCAGCCAGCGCCAGCGCCACATACAGGGTGCTGTCGCTCCACCACTGAGCGCTCTGTACCGCAGGCTGGCCCAAAGGCGACGTGAGCACCGCGTAACCACTTGAAATGGCCTTCAGCTGCAGGGCTATGTAGGGCACGATACCCACCACAGTGATGAGTGTGACCAGCCCGGCCAGCGTCGGACTCTTGCCGTATCGGCTCGCAATGAAATCAGCGATCGAAGTGATGCGGTAGGTCTTGGCGATGCGGATCATCTTTCGCACCACCATCCAGGCCAGGATCATCGCGAGCATGGGACCCAGATAAATCGGCAGAAACCACACCCCGGAGTTGGCCGCCCGCCCGACGCTGCCGAAATAGGTCCAGGCGGTGCAATAGACCGCCATGGACAATGCGTACACCCAGGGGCTGGCGATGATGGATCGCCCTTGAGCCGCACGCCAGTCGCCCCAGTAGGCCACCGCGAACAGCACCAAGAGGTAGGCGAAAGAAACTCCGATGACCAACGACCCGGATAGCATGCCTAGCCACCTTCATCGAGCGCGTGCTGGTCAGTAGCGTTCTGAAACCACACCACTTCGATCCAGCCGTTCGCGCAGCGCACAGCCACGGCACGAGAGAACACCTGCATGTGCATTGGCATTGGCACGAAGCGGTGAACAGGCATCAGAGTGGCCTCCAGCATGCTCACCTGTCCGGGTGTGCAGCGGTGGCCCGCTTTTCGCGCCATGCACTGCGCTCCATCACCCAGGCCAGCGCTGCAATCAGCATCGCCCAGATCCCAAACAGTGCCAGGGGAAAGAGCGGCAAGCCGAACACGTATGCGTCGTGCTCCCAAAGGGCCAGCAACGGAAAATTGAACAGGGCCCAGCCTGCCAGGAACAGGGCCACCAGCCGTTGTGCGTCCAGGCCTTGAAACATGTGCGTCTCCTCGTTCAACGGGGCCCGGTACATTGCCGTGGCCCATTCCGTTCATTGTGCCCCAGGCACTGACCCAGCGCTTACGCAAGCGGGCACAAAAAAGGCGAGGTCATCGCCTCGCCTTCCAATGGGGATTCTGACAATCCCACCCTGAAATCAACCTGCCTTTTTGGCAGATGCCGCCAGCAGTTGCCAGGTGTCCACCACCGAGTCCGGATTGAGCGAAATCGAGCTGATACCTTCATCTCTCAACCACTGGGCAAAGTCCGGGTGATCACTGGGCCCCTGGCCGCAGATGCCCACGTATTTCCCTTCTGCCTTGCACGCGCTGATGGCCATGGTCAACAAGGCCTTTACAGCAGGGTCACGCTCATCAAAATCGTGCGCCAGCAGTTCCAGCCCTGAATCGCGGTCCAGACCCAGCGTGAGCTGCGTAAGGTCATTCGATCCGATCGAGAAGCCATCGAAGAACTGGAGAAAGTCTTTGGCCAGCACCGCGTTGCTGGGGATCTCGCACATCATGATGACCTTGAGATCGTTCACACCCCGCTTGAGTCCCTTTTCGGCCAACAGCCCGGTCACACGCTCGGCTTGAGCCAGGGTGCGCACGAAAGGTACCATCACCTGCACGTTGTTCAGGCCCATGTCTTCACGCACCCTCTTGAGCGCCTCACACTCCATGGCAAAGGCTTCGCGGAAGTCCTCGCTGATGTAGCGCGCCGCGCCACGGAAACCCAGCATCGGGTTTTCTTCATCGGGCTCGTAGCGCGAGCCACCGACCAGCTTGCGGTACTCATTGCTCTTGAAGTCCGACAGGCGAACGACCACGGGTTTGGGCCAGAACGCGGCGGCAATGGTGGCCACGCCTTCCGCCACTTTATCGACGTAGAACGCGCGAGGCGATGCGTGACCGCGCGCCACGGATTCCACCGCCTTCTTCAGGTCGGCGTCGATGTTCGGATAGTCCAGGATCGCCTTCGGGTGAACGCCAATGTTGTTGTTGATGATGAACTCCAGACGCGCCAGACCCACACCGCCATTGGGCATCTGCGCAAAGTCGAAAGCAAGCTGGGGGTTGCCCACATTCATCATGATCTTCACATCCAGCGGAGGCATTTCGCCACGCTGCACTTCGGTGATCTCGGTTTCCAGCAAGCCGTCGTAGATGTGGCCTGTGTCACCCTCGGAGCAGCTCACCGTGACCAGGGTGCCGTCCTTGAGCTTGTCGGTGGCATCGCCACACCCCACCACGGCCGGAATACCCAACTCCCGTGCGATGATGGCCGCATGGCAGGTGCGACCACCCCGGTTGGTCACGATGGCGCTGGCGCGCTTCATCACCGGTTCCCAGTTCGGGTCGGTCATGTCGGTCACCAGCACGTCGCCGGGCTGAACCTTGTCCATTTCGCTGATGTTGTGTACCAGACGCACGGGCCCGGTTCCCACCTTCTGGCCAATGGCACGCCCTGTGGCCAGAACAGGACCCTTGCCCTTGAGCTTGTAGCGCACTTCGGTCTTGCCAGCGCTTTGGCTCTTCACGGTTTCCGGGCGTGCCTGCAGGATGTAGATCTGACCGTCGGTACCGTCCTTACCCCATTCAATGTCCATTGGGCGGCCATAGTGCTGCTCGATCACCAGGGCGTATTTGGCCAGTTGCTCCACATCGGCATCGGTCAGGCTGTAACGGTTGCGCTGCTCAACCGGTACGTCCACCGTCTTCACCAGCTTGCCTTTCAACGGACCCTCTGCGGCCTTTTCTTCAGCCGTACTGAACACCATCTGGATCAGCTTGGAGCCCAGGTTGCGTCGGATCAGCGCACGCTTGCCAGCCTTGAGCATGGGCTTGTGCACGTAGAACTCGTCAGGATTCACGGCGCCCTGCACCACCGTTTCGCCCAGTCCGTAGCTGGAGGTGATGAAGACCACATCCTCGAAGCCGGACTCGGTATCGATGGTGAACATCACACCGGCGGCGCCAGTATCGGAACGCACCATGCGCTGCACGCCAGCAGAAAGCGCAACGTCGGCATGTGCAAAGCCCTTGTGTACGCGGTAGCTGATGGCGCGGTCGTTGTACAGGGAGGCGAACACCTCTTTCATCCTGTGCAGCACCTCGTCAATACCGTGCACGTTGAGAAAGGTTTCCTGCTGACCAGCAAAAGACGCGTCTGGCAGATCTTCGGCGGTGGCAGACGATCGCACGGCGAAAGTAGCCTGATCGTTGTCACCCACCAGGGTGGTGAACGCATCGCGAATGGCCTTTTCAAGATCGGCGGGAAATGGCTGGTTTTCCACCATGGCGCGAATCTCTGCGCCGGCCTCGGCCAAGGCGCGCACATCTTCTGTGTCGAGTGCGTCAAGCCGCGCATTGATTCGCTCGGTCAGGCCGTCGTATTGGAGAAACTCCCGAAAGGCATGCGCTGTGGTGGCAAAGCCCGTGGGTACTTTCACTCCGCTGGGCAGTTGCGAGATCATCTCGCCCAGGCTGGCGTTCTTGCCCCCGACAGACTCGACATCGCTCATCCGTAGATGTTCGAAAGGCACGACCAGATCGGTCGGGGAAAACAGGTTGGACATGGAAAGACTCCGCTCAAGTTAAAAAACCGGGAGCTCCATGCGCGAGGCTCGTGACCTGTGGTTGTGTTGTGGGTCGAGCGTCGGGCATCGGGGCGGAAATCGGGTGCAGGCAGAACCGGGATAATGGGGTCCTCCTTGGTCTGTGATTGTAGGTCGCTGACGCATTTTCCAAGACCGGCCAAGTCCGACGCATATTTCGACTGTGAAAAAGCACAGCGTGTTCATGCATCTCCTGCCCCAACCCTGGTCAGTACCCACCATGCCCAACAGAACGGTTTTTTTCATTTCCGATGGCACAGGCATCACGGCGGAGACCTTCGGCAACGCGCTTCTGGCCCAGTTCGAGACCACGGTACGCCGGGTGCGTCTGCCCTTCCTGGACAGTGTGGACAAGGCACACCAGGCGGTGCGGCAGATCAACCACACCGCAGCGGTGGAAAACAAGCGCCCCCTCGTCTTCACCACGGTGGTAAACATGGACGTGCTGGCCGTGTTCACGAGCCCCCACTGCCACGGCATGGTGCTTGACATGTTCGGCACCTTCGTGGCACCCATGGAGCAAGAATTGGGCATCAAATCCAACCACCGGGTCGGCCGGTTCTCGGATGCCTCCAAGAGCAAGTCCTACAACGATCGCATCGAGGCGATCAACTTTTCGCTGGCGCACGACGACGGTCAGAGCCACCGGGACCTGGAAGGCTCCGACGTGATTCTGGTGGGCGTGAGCCGCAGCGGAAAGACACCCACCTCGCTGTATCTGGCCATGCAGTACGGACTCAAGGCGTCCAATTACCCCCTCATTCCGGAAGACTTCGATCGGCGCAAGTTGCCGCCTGCACTGTCGCCACACAAGAAGAAAATCTTTGGCCTCACCATTGCGCCCGAGCGGCTGAGCGAAATCCGGAATGAGCGCCGCCCCAATTCCCGCTACGCGAATCTGGACAACTGCCGCATGGAGGTCAGCGAGGCAGAAAGCATGATGCGCCGCGAGGGCATACGGTGGCTCTCGACCACCACCAAGTCGATCGAAGAAATCGCGACCACCATCCTTCAGGAAATTCGCCCGGAACGGCTGGAGTATTGACTCCCCCCTGCGCCGCTCACGCGGCTTCCCCCCAGAGGGGGGACGCACCCAGAGGCCCAGCAAAGCCGGTTCCTCGGGTGCCCTGGTTGGAGGCACTTCTCTCCTCGTTGGCAATGGACTCCCCCTGCGCCGCTCACGCGGCTTCCCCCCAGAGGGGGGACGCACCCAGAGGCCCGGCAAAGCCGGTTCCTCGGGTGCCTTGGTCGGAGGCACTTCTTTCCTCGCGGGGAGCGGACGCTCCTGCCGCGCGCTCACACAGAGGTGCTCAGCTGCCTTGTTTCTTCTTGGGCCCCAGGCCATGTGCCTGGCGGCTCAGTGCGAACGAGGCCAGCAGTTTGCACCACAGGGTCACGCCGGCGGTGGCAATCCAGTCTTCTGACGTCATGGCCTGAAAACCCAGCACTGCCACCAGCACGCCCACCATCACCACGCCACCCACCAGGTTGATCACCATTTCGTAGGGCGCGTATTTTTCAACATTGGGAGGTGGCACGCCTTTCTTGAGCGCCACCTCGGAAAAGTCGCGCTTGACAAGGATGCGGTAGGCACGGCGCAACCAGAAGAAGGCCACCGGAAAAAGGGCGATCAGAAAGATCCAGTTCAGGATGAAAACAC
This sequence comes from Hydrogenophaga sp., assembly GCF_030651625.1. Taxonomy (GTDB): domain Bacteria; phylum Pseudomonadota; class Gammaproteobacteria; order Burkholderiales; family Burkholderiaceae_C; genus Hydrogenophaga. Next base: position 234,749 of record NZ_JAUSCF010000022.1, read on the forward strand.
TGGGCAATGGCATACCGTCGATCCTTGAGAGACCCGGTCCCTGAAACTGGAACGGGGCATGAACATGAGCGGCTTGGGCTCTGCACAGTCTTCCTGCAGGAAAGTCTGTGCGCAACCCACGTGGGCGGCGATGAATGGGCTCCAAGCGTCTGATTGTGCGCCCGGAACGAAAAGGCCCCGCCGGCGAACCGACGGGGCCGTGTTCAACCTGAAGTCGGAGTTTCCACCGACTTCAGCGGTATCCGACCTCAGTGAGCGCCGGAGATCACACCCGCACCCTTGGGTATGCGCACCGACTCCACCAGTTCCTGGATGTGCTGAGGCGCAGGCGCTGTCATCTTGTTCACGAGGAAGGCCACGGTGAAGTTGACGATCGCACCCACGGTACCGAAGGCTTCCGGCGTGATGGTGAAGAAGCCGTTGACGCCACCCACCATGTCCACGAACGAAGTGCCCGGGATGAAGAAGATGCCCTTGTGCGCAAACACATAGAACAGCGTCACAGCCAGACCTGCCAACATACCCGCGATGGCGCCCTTGTCGCTCATGGTGCGGCTGAAAATACCCATCATCAGAGCCGGGAAGATGGTGGAAGCCGCAATACCGAAGGCCAGGGCCACCGTGCCTGCCGCAAACCCGGGCGGGTTCAAGCCCAGCCAGCCAGCCACGAAGATGGCGACCGCCATGGCGATCTTACCGGCCATGAGTTCGCCCTTCTCGCTGATGTCAGGCTTGATGGCGCCCTTGATCAGGTCGTGCGAAATGGCAGAGGAGATGGCCAGCAGCAGACCAGCAGCGGTCGACAGCGCAGCGGCCAGGCCACCGGCTGCCACGAGGGCGATCACCCAGTTGGGCAGCAGTGCGATTTCCGGGTTTGCCAGCACGATGATGTCGGCGTTCACGGTCAGCTCGTTGCCCTTCCAGCCGGCCGCTTCGGCCTTGCCTTTGGCGACTTCATTGGCGGTTCTCTCGTTGTAGTACTGGATGCGGCCATCGCCGTTCTTGTCTTCCCACTTCAACAGGCCGGTGCGCTCCCAGCGCTTCATCCAGTCAGGCCTGTTCTCGTAGACCAGGCTGGCTTCAGGCGCGTACATGTCAAGGTTGGCTTTCACCGCATCGGAGTCGACCACCAGGCGGCCTTCAGCGTCCTGCGTCAGACCCACGGCGCTGTTGACCGTGGCGTGCAGGTTCAACTTGGCCATGGCGCCCACGGCAGGTGCGGTGGTGTAGAGCAATGCGATGAACACCAGCGCCCAGCCAGCCGAGGCACGGGCATCTGCCACCTTGGGCACGGTGAAGAAGCGCACGATCACGTGCGGCAGACCGGCTGTACCGATCATCAGGGAGATCGTGTAGAAGAGCATGTTCAGCGTGGAACCTGCAGCCGTGGTGGTGTATTGGCCAAAGCCGAGGTCGGTCACCACCTGGTCCAGCTTGGTCAGGAGGGACACATCGGTTCCGGCAATGGAAGAGCCCAGACCCAGTTGCGGCAGGAAGTTGCCCGTCAGGTTCAGCGAGATGAAGAAGGCAGGCACCAGGTACGCCAGGATCAGCACGATGTACTGTGCCACCTGCGTATAGGTGATGCCCTTCATGCCACCGAACACGGCGTAGGCAAACACGATCGCCATGCCGATGTAAATGCCCTGTGCACTGGTCACGCCCAGGAAGCGCGCAAAGGTAACACCCACACCGGTCATCTGACCAATGATGTACGTGAGCGAGGCCACCAGCAGACACAGCACGGCCACGTTGCGAGCCGACTTCGAGTAGAAGCGGTCGCCGATGAATTCTGGCACGGTGAACTTGCCGAACTTGCGCAGGTACGGCGCCAGCAACATCGCCAGCAGCACGTAGCCGCCGGTCCAGCCCATGAGGAACACGGCGCCGCCGTAGCCCATGTTGGAGATCAGGCCGGCCATCGAGATGAAAGATGCAGCAGACATCCAGTCAGCTGCGGTGGCCATGCCGTTGGTGATGGGGTGCACACCTCCACCAGCCACGTAAAACTCGGAGGTGCTGCCAGCGCGGGCCCACACGGCGATGCCGATGTAGATCGCGAAGGTGAAGCCCACCACCAGGTAGGTCAGGGTTTGAAGTTCCATGAATGTGTCCTCTTGATCAGTCTTCTTGCATGCCGAACTTGCGGTCGATCTGGCCCATCTTGTGCGCGTACCAGAAGATCAGCGCGATGAACACATAGATGGAGCCCTGCTGTGCAAACCAGAAACCCAGCGGATAGCCGCCGAGACTGATGTTGTTGAGCAGGGGCGCGAACAGAATGCCGGCTCCATAAGAGACCAGGGCCCAGATGACCAGTACCTTGGTCAACAGCCCCAGCGTTGCAGACCAATAGGCCTTTGCGTTGCTATCGCTACTCATGAAAGTTGTCTCCTCGAAGGAAGGTTGTTCCACGAACCAGCGCTCAGACCGGTTCGACTTGCACGGCTGAAACACACGGTTCCTGCCACTACGGGGCCAATGTCGTGAGACTCGCTTACGCGAAAATTGCGCAACAGCCCAATTCAGGCGACATCGAGGGTATTCCCCTAAGCTCCATCAGATCATCTGACGCCAAGCTTTCAAAGTGATAGCAAGATTCGAGTAAGGCAAAAAAAAAGCGACCCTTGAGGATCGCCTTCATGAACGCCTGCGAACAGCAGGAATGCGCATAGTGTGCGCTTTAGGCTGCAACCTCCAATGGTTCCAGCACCGGTTGGCGAATCAGAAAATCAAAGGCGCTCAAAGCGGCCTTCGACCCTTCACCGGCCGCGATCACGATCTGTTTGTACGGTACCGTCGTGCAATCGCCCGCTGCGAACACCCCTGGCACATTGGTGTGCCCCTTCGCGTCCACCACGATTTCGCCGAAACGGCTGAGCTCGACCGTTCCTTTGAGAAATTCTGTGTTGGGCACCAGGCCGATCTGGACGAAGACGCCTTCGAGTTCGATGTGACGCGCCTCCGCGCTGACGCGGTCTTTGTAAGACAGACCAGTGACCTTGCCGTTGGCACCGGTGATTTCGGTGGTCTGGGCATTCACATGCACCGTCACGTTCGGCAGACTCTTGAGCTTGCTGACCAGCACCGCATCGGCCTTGAGCTCGTCGGCAAATTCGATCAGGGTGACATGCTGCACGATGCCGGCCAGGTCGATCGCTGCCTCAACACCCGAGTTGCCCCCACCAATGACCGATACGCGCTTGCCCTTGAACAACGGGCCGTCGCAATGTGGACAGTACGCCACACCCTTGTTCTTGTATTCCTCTTCGCCAGGCACGTTCACGTTGCGCCAGCGCGCGCCGGTGGACAGGATCACGCTGCGCGACTGCAGCACGCCGCCATTGGCCATCTGCACCTGGACCAGACCACCCGGTTCCTCGGCTGGAATCAGCTTTTCCGCCCGCTGCAGATTCATGATGTCCACCTCGTAGTGGCGCACCTGCGCTTCGAGGGCGGTCGCGAACTTAGGACCATCGGTTTCCAGCACCGATATGTAGTTTTCAATCGCCATCGTGTCGTTCACCTGCCCACCAAAGCGCTCGGCCGCCACGCCCACACGAATGCCCTTGCGAGCCGCATACACGGCAGCAGCTGCGCCAGCGGGACCACCGCCCACGATCAGCACGTCAAACGGATCCTTGGCGTTGAGCTTCGCGGCATCACGCTCACCGGCTTTGGTGTCGAGTTTTGCCACGATTTCTTCGACTGTCATGCGACCGGAACCGAACACCTGGCCGTTCAGAAACACCATTGGTACGGCCATGATCTCGCGTTCGGTCACTTCCTGCTGGAAAGCGCCGCCTTCGATCACCACGGTTTTCACCTTCGGGTTGACGATCGCCATGAGTGACAGCGCCTGTACCACGTCCGGGCAGTTGTGGCAGGTCAGGGACATGTAGACATCAAAACTGAACTCCCCGTCCAACGACTTGATCGCATCGATCACATCCTGCTCCACTTTGGGCGGATGACCTCCGGTCCAGAGCAACGCGAGCACCAACGAAGTGAATTCATGCCCCAGCGGCAACCCGGCGAAGCGCACACCGGTGCTTTCACCTGAGCGGGCGACCACAAAAGACGGCTTGCGTCTGTCGTTTCCCGTCGTGTCCAGGGTCACTTTGTCGGACAGGCTGACGATGTCCTCCAGCAGCCCGCGCATTTCCACTCCAGTAGCGCTCTCATCCAATGAGGCGATGAGGTGAATCGGCTGGCGAAGCATGCCAAGGTAAGTCTGAAGCTGCGATTTGAGGGTGGCGTCAAGCATGGCGGACTCCTGAATGGTGAAACGGGGTGGGCACTGAAGGGATCAGTGCCGCTGTTGGATGGGCCTGCGAACAAGCCCATCGGGCAGCGGGACTGCAAATCAAGGGAGCGGCTCCGGAGCGAATGGCATTCGTCCAGAAACACGGCGAAACCGGCTTTGCCGGGGCGCTCGCGTTGCCCCCTTGAGGGGATGACGCGCCGCTGGCGCGGCGCGGGAGTGGGCTCAGATCTTCCCGACCAGATCCAGCGAAGGGGTCAGGGTCTTCTCGCCCTCGTTCCACTTGGCAGGACAGACCTGACCTGGGTTCTTGGCCACGTACTGGGCAGCCTTGAGCTTGCGCAGGGTTTCCTTGACATCGCGGGCGATGGCGTTGTCGTGAACTTCCATCGTCTTGATTTCGCCGTCCGGATTGATGATGAAGGTACCGCGCAGGGCGAGACCTTCTTCTTCGATGTGCACGCCAAAACCACGGGTCAGCTGGTGGGTGGGGTCACCGATCAGAGGGAAGTTGGCCTTGCCAACGGCGGGAGAAGTCTCGTGCCAGACCTTGTGCGAGAAATGGGTGTCGGTGGTCACGATGTAGACCTCGGCGCCCACTTTCTGGAATTCAGCATAGTTGTCAGCTGCATCTTCCACCTCGGTCGGGCAGTTGAAGGTGAAGGCGGCTGGCATGAAGATCAGGACAGACCATTTGCCCTGCAGGTCCTTTTCGGTCACTTCGATGAATTTGCCTTGCTTGAAAGCCTGGGCCTTGAATGGCTGAACCTTGGTGTTGATCAGAGACATGGGATTTCCTTGGTGGGGGTTTGAAAAAACAGGATGCTTCGCCGAATGCGACCATTGAATAATAGTCGATAACTATTGCTTTTAACTATTGATAGATGCTATGACAGACATAGATTTTGTTGCCATGCAACATGGTTTTTGCATCGTAGTGGTTAACCCCCATGCGTGGCAAGTCATGCATGCGGGTGAGCCGTCAGACCCGTGTGCTGCTGGGTAGTGCGCTACAAAATATTTCTTCTACTGTATGCGAGTCATTCTCATTTGCAATACAATTCATTTTCCAGCCAGCCAAGAGGTGCCAGATGTTGCGCCGCAGCCAGCCGAAAACCCATCGACTGTGAACCGCGCATCCATGCCTTCAAACCCCACCATTGCTGTCACCCGCCCCCACTTTGTCCTCCACAACAAAGCAACAGGTGGCATGCAGCCATTCGCATCCTCAGCGGCCCTGCTGCCCCTGGGCGCCATGCTGCTCGCCACAACCATGGGGGCGATGGCCCAGAACGCCCCCGCCCCAGAAGCGAAAACCCTTTCAACCGTGGTCGTGCGAGAAAAGGCCGAATCCCCCGCAGCAAAGAACAGCGTGCAAGCCACCGACACACAGATCGGCAAAGGCACGCAGGCGCTGCGAGATATTCCGCAATCTGTCACGGTGATGACGGAGCGCCTGATCGACGACCGCAACCTCGACGATTTCCGCGAAGTGCTGCGCACCACCGCCGGCGTGACGTTCCAGGCCGGTGAAACCGGCGAAGAAGACGTTCGACTGCGTGGTTTCTCGCTCGGCCAGGCCGGCGACATCTACACCGACGGCATTCGGGACGGCGCACTCTACGAGCGTGACACCTTCAACAAGGACCGCATCGAAGTGCTCAAGGGATCGGCCTCCATGCTCTTCGGCAAGGGCTCCACCGGCGGCGTGGTGAACCAGGTCAGCAAGTTTCCGTTCCTGCTGGACCAGCACGAAGCCAACTACACCATCGGCACCGGCAACGAACACCGCCTGACCGGCGACTTCAACTTCCGCCTTTCCGAAGACTCCGCATTCCGGCTCAATGCCATGGTGCACGACGCCGAAAACGACGGCGCCGAAGTCAAGAAACGTGGCGTGGCACACACCTACCGCTGGGGCATCGGCACGCGCAACGAATTCTCCGTCGGCCTCTACCACCTGGAGGTGGAAGGCCGCCCCAACTTCAACCACCCCTGGTTCCTGGAAAACGGTGTCATCCAGCCCACACTGCCTGCCAGCGCCTACCACGGCCTGGCCAGCGACCACCAGGACACCTCGGCCACCTACGCCACCTTCACGCACAAGCACCGCTTCAGCCACGAAAGCGAGCTCTCCACGCGCGTGCGTCACGGTCGTTTTGAGCGTGATCTCTGGGCCAGCGTGATCCGCTTCGGCCAGACCAACGGCAGCGCCACCACGGCCGCCACCCTGAATCCGAACACGCCCATCACGCGCACCCCCAAAGGCCGCATCGGCATCAGCGAGGCCACACAGATCCAGAGCGACTACACCAACCGCGTTGACTGGCTGGGCAAGAAACACAACCTGATCGCGGGTGTGGACGTGTCAGTGGAAGATGCCCGCCGTGCAAACAACTTCGCAGGGACGCCCAGCGGGCTGGAAAGCACGGTGGGCACACCGAACAACGGCGACGCTCGGCCTGACACACGCGGTCCCGCGCCGTTCAACACCTTCGAAACCCGCAACATGGGCATCTATGTTCAGGACACCATCGAGCTCAACAGCGTCTGGAAACTGATCGCAGGCTTGCGCCACGACCGATTCGAAGCTTCGTACGACACCCTGCCCACCTCCGGCCAAAACGGTGCGGTCACACCCGGCACCAGCTTCGAGCGTTCGGATTCGCTCTGGAGCCCTCGCGTGGGCGCGATCTACCAGCCAACCGACACCCAGTCCTACTACGTCTCGCTGGGCACTTCGTACAACACGTCGGGCGACACTTACCAGTTCACGCCCGGGAACCCCAATGGTCGCGACGCCAACACGCCAGCGGAAAAAAGCCGCAACCTGGAAGTGGGCGGCAAGTTCGAACTGTTCGACAAGCGCGCATCACTGGGTGTGGCCCTGTTCCGCTCTGAAAAGTACAACGAACGCAATACAGATCCCGACACGGCGGCGGAGCAGAACCTGCTGTCCGGCAAGCGCCACGCCAGTGGCATGGAGTTCAACCTCGCAGGGCGCATCACGCCCAAATGGGAAATCTTCTACAACCACACCTGGATCCCGGATGCCCGTATCGACGCAAGCAATGTGCCTGCGTTCACGGTCAACCAACAAGGCCAGGTGAATGCCAACACGACTCAGCGAAAAGGCGATCGCCCAGGGCTCACGCCCAAGCACAGTGCCAGTCTCTGGACCACTTATCAGGTGCTGCCGAATCTGCGCGTGGGTGGCGGACTGAACCACCGAGGCAAGCAACACCCCGAAGGGCGTCGCGATCTGGTGGCAAAGAGCTTCACCACCGTGGACGCCATGGTGGAGTACAGCCTCACCGAAGCCTCCTCGCTCAAGCTCAATGTCAGCAATCTGACCGACAAGCTCTATGCGGACTCTCTGTACCGCGGCTTTTACGCGCCAGGCGCGCCTCGCACGGTTCAACTGACGCTCAAGACCTTGTTCTGAAGAAAAACAGCCCGCCTGCCATGCTGCTGCACCTCAAACACATCTTCTCCTCCAAGGAAATCGGCATCGCACGTGCGCTGCTGAACGACGACGCGCCGTGGCTGGACGGACGCAGCAGCGCAGGCGGGCAGGCAGTGATCCAGAAGCAGAATCACCAGCTGTCGCAGGACAGCGATCACGCCAGGCAACTCCAGACCATGGTGCTGTCCGCCGTGCAGCGCGACCCGCTCTTTTTTTCTGCCACGCTCCCCAAGAAGATTTTCAATCCGCTGTTCAACCGCTACGGTGGCCACGCCAACCACTACGGTGCTCATGTGGACGGCGCAGTACTTCGTTCGAACGCCACACAGCAATGGGTGCGCAGCGATATTTCCTGCACCCTCTTCCTCTCTGAACCGGATGAATACGAAGGCGGCGAACTGGTCGTTCATGACACGTTCGGTCAGCAACGCGTGAAGCTCGCAGCCGGCGACCTGATCGTCTACCCGGGCACCAGCGTTCACCAGGTGGATGCCGTCACAAAAGGCCAGCGAATTGCCAGCTTTTTCTGGATCGAAAGCATGGTGCGCAGCGACGAGCAGCGTCGACTGCTGTTTGACCTTGACATGAATCTGTTGAAGCTGCGAGAGCGCCAAGGCGAAACGGCCGAAACCACTGCGCTGACCGGCTGCTACCACAACCTCTTGCGAATGTGGGCAGACACTTGACCGCTGTATCCGCACCCTCCTCCACCGTCCCGGACCGCTTCCAGCTACCAGAGGGCGTTTGCAGTCTCGCAGATCACGAGAAGCACGCCCAGGGCCTGATGGATGCGGCCACCTGGGCTTACTTCAACGGCGGTGCCGCTGACGAGATCACACTCCGCGCCAACGTCGCTGCCTGGCAGCAAATCCCCCTTTACCCACGCGTGTTGCGACCCATGCATGAAGCACACACGCGGGTCACCCTGTTGGGACGGACATGGTCCCACCCCGTTCTTGTCGCACCGATGGCATACCAATGTCTGGCGCATCCCCACGGCGAGCAGGCCACGGCACTGGCTGCGGCCGCGATGGGAGCAGGCATGGTGCTCAGCACGCAGTCAAGCACCTCAATGGAAGACGTTGCCCGGCTGACCCTGGCCGACAATGGCCGGGGGCCCTTGTGGTTTCAACTCTATCTGCAAGGCGATCGGGCACTCACTTGCGAACTGGTGCGCCGGGCCGAGGATGCAGGCTACGAAGCGCTTGTGGTCACGGTGGATGCACCCGTGCAGGGCGCCAGAAACCGTGAGCGCCGAGCAGGCTTTCAACTACCCAGCCATGTGAGAGCTGTGCATCTCGATGGCCATGAACCACCTTCCCCAGCAGCTCTCCTGCCCGGCCAGAGCGCCCTGTTTGACGCCCACCTGAAACACACGCCGACCTGGAACGACATCGAATGGCTGCGCTGCGTCACGCGCTTGCCCATTGTGCTCAAAGGCATCGGCCATCCGGACGATGCACTCCAGGCGCACAGGTCCGGCGCTGCGGGGGTGATCGTTTCCAATCATGGCGGCCGCGTACTCGACACCACACCACCTTCGGCAGCCTTGTTGCCCGCTGTGGCCCAGGCCCTTCAAGGCGACTTGCCCGTTCTGGTCGACGGCGGCATCCGCCGAGGCACCGATATTCTGAAGGCCTTGGGACTGGGCGCCTGCGCGGTAATGGTGGGACGCCCGGTTCTGCACGGGCTGGCCAATGCCGGGGCCGTGGGTGTTGCTCATGTGTTGCGACTTCTGCGCGACGAGCTGGAAATGACAATGGCACTCACCGGCTGCACCTCGTTGTCGTCAGCGCACGAATCTCTCGTCGTCCCATCTGTGCACATTGGGCAAACCTGAAAGCAGAAGTCTCGAATTTTGCGGGTCTATAAATCTAATGTTAATGCGACTCATTATCGTTTATAGTTTTTTCTGAAATATCTTCGAACATTGCACCTGAAAGGAACCACCATGATCACGGGAGTCACAATGTTGGGCCTCTGCCTGGTCGCCGTGCTTGCCGCCATCTGGTGGGTGTTTCGTTGCTGAAAGAACGCTTCGCCAGAGTGCCACCTGCCCGAGCCGCCCATACATGAACGCCGCCCGCTCGGCATCCGTACTGCCACTTCCTTCCATGCCCTTCGCCTCCCACATCACCAAACGCATGAGCATCGTCGGCACAGTGGTCGGACTGCATGTGCTGGGTCTTTGGGCCATGCAAAGTGGATTGCTTTCCCGGGCCGTGGAATTGGTGATACCTGTGCAAGTCATCGCAGACATCATCGAGGCCCCACAGCCCGAGATCACACCAGCGCCTCCTTCGCCCGTGCCCACGCCGCAACCTGTGATCAACAAGCCTCGTCCGGTGGTCAGGCCCCCTCCGCCGCGTGTGCCCCAGCCCATGGTCGAGCCCCTGCCGCGAACCGATGCGGCGGCTGCGATCACTGCGCCTGTGCTCATGCCTGAAATCTCGCAGGCACCCGCCTCTGAGTCGTCGCCTGCCCAAGCCGTGGTCAAAGCCGAGCCCGCGGCTGCACGCATTGAGCTTCCTTCAAGTGATGCCGACTACCTGAGCAATCCAGCGCCGGCATACCCCGCCCTTTCAAGGCGCCTCGGTGAACAAGGTAAGGTGGTCGTACGGGTATTCATCGAGGCCAGTGGCTCTGCCACGCGGGCCGAAATCGGCAGTTCCAGTGGCTACGAACGCCTCGATCAGACCGCCCTTCAGACGGTGCAGAGGTGGCGTTATGTTCCAGGCAAACGCAATGGCGTACCCGAGGCCATGTGGTTCAACGTGCCCATCACTTTTGTTCTTGAATAACCGTCTTTGAGGAGTTTTGCGCAATGGATTCACACTTCGCGTCCACCGGACTGGTACACGTCTGGCAGCAAGGCGATTGGGTCACCCGATCGGTTGCCCTCGTGCTGCTGGTCATGTCACTCGCCACCTGGATCATCATCTTCTGGAAAGCATTGGACCAGCGCGCTCAACGGGCCCAGGCCAAAGGCATTGAAGGCTTCTGGCACAGCGCGGATTTTGCCGAGGGCCTTGACAAGCTGGGCCCGACGGAAGGCAACCCGTTCCGGGCGGTGGCATTGGAGGGTCGGGAAGCCACCCGCCACATTCTTCACAAGGATGGGCGCAGCGGAACCCAGTTGCATGACACGCTGGACGTGAGCGACTGGGTCGAACGCTCACTGCGCAAGAGCGTTGACGACTTTCAGGCCCGCGCACAAGGGGGATTATCGGTGCTCGCCTCGGTGGCTTCCACAGCGCCTTTTGTGGGACTCTTCGGCACGGTCTGGGGCATCTACCACGCCTTGATCGGTATCGGTGCTGCCGGCCAGGTGAGCATCGATCAGGTCGCTGGCCCCATTGGTGAGGCACTGATCATGACGGCACTGGGTCTGGTGGTGGCCATACCTGCCGTGCTGGGGTACAACGCCCTGCTGCGCGGCAACAAGGGCGTGATTCACCAGCTCAACCGATTCGCACACGATTTGCACGCCTACTTTGTGACGGGCGCGCGCGTCACGGCGGGTGGCGACGGAAAAGTGCTTCCCATGAAGAAAGCCTGAGACCCATCAAGGAAAGCAGATCATGGCCATAGGAACCCAGGAAGACAGCGACACCATGATGGGCGAGATCAACATGATCCCGTTCATTGACGTGATGCTGGTGCTTTTGATCATCTTCATCATCACCGTCCCGGTGATCAAACACGCGGTCAACATCGAGCTGCCACGCGCCAGCAACGAAAAGGTAGTCGACAAGACAGAGAACATTCGCCTCGCCGTGAATGCAGACGGGATCTACTTCTGGAACGACTCACGCATCGACGACGCGGAATTCGAGGCGCGACTGGTGGTCGCTGCCAGTCAGGAACCGCAGCCGGAGCTGCACATCCGCGGCGACAAGGCGGTCCGCTACGAACGCGTAGCGCAGGTGATGGCCGCCGCGCAGCGGGCCGGTGTTCGCAAGATTGGATTCATCACCGAGCCAGCAGCGCAGTGATTGCACCTCAGCCTAAAGGGACATTGCCATGAAAACAGCACACCCAGCCGATGACGACGGCCTGAAAATCCCCACTTGGGCGCGCGACTTGTCGGCCAGAGCGCCATCGGAGATTGCCCAGCCGTTGCCCAGCGCAACGCTGCTGCGTGGGCAGAAGGCGGTTGCCATTGAACACAACGGTGCGCTGTACCGCCTGCAAAGCACACGGGCGGGCAAGCTTATCTTGACCAAGTAATTGGTCATCTGCTGGAAACCTCATCCTGTTCATCGTGGGGCGACTCGGGGAACTCAACCACCCCGACGTCGTTTTTCGCCAGCCAGGGAAGCCTTCAAAGGCATCCGTTAGCCAGGCATTTTTTGGCCCCCCTGGATTCACAGACCAATCGCAGCGATCCCAGCGCGCGCAATCTGCGCATCTTCGGTCGATTTCACACCGCTTACCCCGACCGCTCCGATGGTCTGCCCGTCTTTTGTGATCGGCACCCCGCCTTCCAGCATGCCCGACACCGCCGGGGCGCTGAGAAACGACACGCGACCCTGGTTGATCACGTCCTCATAAACCTTGCTCTCGCGACGACCCAGTGCCGCAGTGTGGGCCTTTGCAGGGGCAATGTGGGCAGAAATGGCCGGAGCGCCATCGAGACGCTGCAACCACAGCATGTGCCCGCCATCGTCAACAATCGCGATCGTCACCGCCCAGTTGTTGTGCAAGGCCTCCGCTTCGGCTGCAGCAGCAATCGCTTTGACATCGACGAGTTCGAGCACGGCTTTGGTTTTCATGAACTTTTCCTTTGTGAGGCTGTCTGAGAACGGGCGGCAAAAATGGATGGGGCAGTCAGTTGACCCGACCATCAGGCGCCCGACGGCATAGGCGAAGCATACCCAATGGGGTCTTGATGCCAGAAGTCACGGGTTGATTCACAGCCGTCTACAATGAAGTTTCGACAATGTCGCGTCCCGTACGCGGTCTTGCCCATCCGAGTCAGATATTGAAGGAGTCCACCACCATGTCCGACCACATCCAAACCAGCGGTCGTTTCGGCACCGCCGTCTCGTCCTCTGTCGAGCGCAACAAGGTCATGCGCAACACCTACTGGCTGCTTGCCTTGTCCATGGTGCCCACCGTGCTGGGCGCCTGGATCGGCGTTCAGACCGGCATCACGGCGGGTCTCACGGGCGGCCTGGGTCTGATTGTGTTCCTTGGCGGCGCCTTTGGTTTCATGTTCGCCATCGAGAAGACAAAAAACTCTGCAGCGGGCGTGCCGGTTTTGCTGGCATTCACCTTCTTCATGGGCCTCATGCTGTCGCGTCTGCTGGGGGCGGTGCTGGGCTTCAGCAATGGTTCCAGCCTGATCATGACCGCTTTTGGCGGTACCGCTGCCGTCTTCTTCGTGATGGCCAATCTGTCCACCATCATCAAGCGCGACCTCTCCGGCATGGGCAAGTGGCTTTTCGCAGGCGCACTGGCCATCATGGCCGGCGCCATCATCAACGTGTTCGTTGGCAGCACAGCCGGCATGGCCGCTATTGCAACCCTGGCGATCCTGGTGTTCAGCATGTATCTGCTGTATGACCTCAAGCGCATCGTGGACGGTGGGGAAACCAACTACATCACGGCCACGCTGGGCCTGTACCTGAGCGTCTTCAACATCTTCCAGAGCCTGCTGGCGCTGCTGGGCATTTTTGGCGGTGATCGGGACTGACCCGCTCGCTCAGCCTGATCTTCCAGGCACTTCAGAAAAGGACCTTCGGGTCCTTTTCTTTTTTTGTGCCTTCTGGTTCATCACCGATGCAATAGACCTTCAAGTTGCGGCGTGGAATGCCGAAAGAACTACCAACAAGCCAACCCACACCATGCGACACACCGTCTTCACCATCTGTCTGGTCAGCGCAGCGAGCCTGCTCGCTGGCTGCGAGGCCTTGGGGATCGAAACCGCCACCCAGATTGCAGCCAAGAAAGAGGCCGAGGCCAAGGCCATTGGCAGTGCCTGTCGCCATGCTGTTCGCAGCATCGAGGACTGCTTTGGCAGCTACCCCCGGGCCGGCAAGGCGGCCGTGTTTGCAGGTTGGCGCGAAATGGACGAATACATGCGCGAGAACGCCATTGTTGGTATGCCTGCAGAAGGCTCGACAGGTCGCTCAGACTCGGCAGACACCCGTGAGTCCGGGGCATCCGGTCCAGCCAAGAGCAGTTCGCAAAGCTCATGAGCTTCTTGCGTCATTGATGCAATCGACGCAGCAAGGCCGGACGGGAACTCAAGCGTCCCTTTCGAAAACGGCCATGCTCTCCACGTGAGCCGTGTGCGAGAACATGTTGACAACCCCCGCAAACGTGCACCGATAACCTGCCTGGTGAACAAGCAGGCCGGCATCGCGTGCCAGGGTGGCCGGGTTGCAGCTCACGTAAACAATACGCCGGGGCGCTGTCCACTTGCCGCGCAAGCCTGGTTGCTGATGCAGGTCTGCCAGCGCCTTCGCCAAAGCAAATGCACCCTCGCGCGGTGGGTCAACCAACCACTTGTCTGCCACGCCATCATTCACCAGCATATCGGTCGTCATCTCGAACAAGTTTCGCGCCACAAAGGCCGTCTGGCTCAGTGGTGCTGTGCGGTCGTTCTGATTGAGCTGTAAGTTCTCACGTGACCGGGCAACCAGCGTTTCGCTGCCCTCGATGCCCAGCACCTCGCCCGCCAGCGTGGCGATCGGCAAAGTGAAATTACCCAGGCCACAGAACCAGTCGATCACCCGCTCGTTCTTCTGGGGATCCAGCAGTCTGATCGCCCGCGAAACCAGCACACGGTTCACGTACGGATTCACCTGTGTGAAGTCGGTCGGTTTGAATGGCATGGTGATGCCAAATTCCGGCAGGCAGTAGGAGAGCGTTGGCCCACCCTCCTCCAGCCGCTTCACGGTATCAGGTCCCTTGGACTGCAGCCACCACTGCACGCCATGCTGAACGCCGAACGCCCGCAAGCGAGCTACGTCATCCACCGAGAGAGGCTCCAGATGCCGAAGGACCAGCGCCGTCACGTCGTCTCCGCTGGCGAGTTCGATCTGGGGGCAGGTTTCGCGTGCGTCCATGCCGAAAATCAACTCCCGCAACGGCAGCAACATCGCACTGACGTGGGGAGGCAAGACGGGACAGATGGCCATGTCGGCCACATAGCGGCTCTTGCGCTCGTGGAATCCGATCAGCACCACGCCTTTCTTGTGCACGTGGCGCACTGAAAGCCGGGCGCGGTAGCGGTAGCCCCAGGAAGGTCCCTCGATCGGGCGCAACAGGGTTTCGGCCTTCACTTTTCCAAGATGCCAGAGGTTGTCTTCCAGCACGCGCTGCTTGATCGCCACCTGGGCAGATGGGTGCAGGTGCTGCATCTTGCAGCCCCCGCAGGCGCCCGCATGCAGGCCGAAGTGGGGACAGCCCGGCCGAACCCGCTGAGAAGACTCACGGTGAATGGCGGTGACGACGCCCGCCTCCCAGTTGTTCTTCTTGCGGTGCACGCTGGTGCTGACCACTTCAAAGGGCAACGCTCCTTCAATGAAGACGACCTTGCCATCCGGTCGACGGGCAATGCCTTGGGCATCGATGTCAAGGGATTCCACCGCCAGCCAGCCGTCAGGCAAGGAGGCTTCAGAAGCGGAGGGCGCGTCGTCGCGCGCGGTGGTGAGCAGGCTGTTTTCGTGAGCGAGGGGTGCAGTCATCCCGCGATTGTCTCAGGACGCGAAAGGCGGTCCGGACAGCAACACTGCCCTGAGTGGACGCAGGCAACCATTACGTAGCCAGGGACTGTCCCTGGACAGCCCGGAAGCATCGTCTCCGTCCGGCTGCGGCCTGCAAGACATGCCGAAGTCGACCCGGGGTGGTGTCTCAGCCCCAGGCCCTGAGGTATTCGTCCCAATGGCTCTCGGTTGGTGTGAGATGGCCAAGGGTCTCCTTGACGTAGGTCATCTCCTTTTCATACTCGGCTTCGGTGAAGCCACCGCGCATCTTCTGGAAGCGGCAATACACCAGATAGGTGTTCATCACGTCGGTTTCACAGTAGCGCCTGATGTCCTCCAACTGGCCACCAAGGTACTGTGCATAGACCTGCGAGCCGTCCATGCCCAGCTTGCCCGGAAAGCCACAGAGTTTGGCCAATGCGTCCAGCGGCGCATTGTTCTTGGGCGAATACATGGCCAGCAGATCCATCAGATCGAGGTGGCGCATGTGATAGCGACTGATGTAGTTGTTCCACTTGAACTCGCGGTCGTCTTCGCCCAGGTCCCAGTACTTGCCGGCCTCCACGCCATGACGCAGACCCCGATAGTGCAGCACCGGCAGATCAAAGCCACTGCCATTCCAGCTCACGAGTTGGGGTGTGTGCTTCTCGATGGCATTGAAGAAGGTCTGAACCACCTTGCCTTCACTCTGGCCGTCGCGGTCCACAAACGAGTGGATGCGCAACCCCTCGGAGTTGCGAAACACCACGCTGATGACCAGTATCCGCTGCAAATGCAAGGGCATGAAATCGCTCTGCCCTTTTTCCTTTCGCCCGGCCTGCCAAGCGGCATACACCTCGGCATCGGGTACTTCGGGCGGTGCGGCATGCAAGGCGCGAAGTCCATCGACATCGGGAATGGTCTCGATGTCGAAAACCATGACGGGCCAGGTCATGGTTTTCTGTGCCTTCGACAAGAAAGCGCCAGGCTCAGCGCCGCGGCAGGTGGTTGAGCGGATCCACCGGTTTGCCCTGCCGGCGGACCTCAAAGTGAAGCTTCACGCGATCGGTGTCGCTGCTCCCCATCTCGGCGATCTTCTGCCCCTGACGAACAGCCTGGTCCTCGCGCACCATCAAGGCTTGGTTGTGCGCGTATGCGGTGAGGTAGGTGTTGTTGTGTTTCAGGATGACCAGATTGCCGTAGCCGCGCAAGCCTGCCCCTGCGTAGACCACGCGACCATCTGCCGCTGCCACAACGGGGTCGCCGACGCGTCCGGCGATGGAAACGCCCTTGTTCTTGGCTTCATCAAAGCCGGCGATCACCGAACCTTGGGCGGGCCATACAAAATTCAGCTCGTCGGCACCAACAGATTCTGGACTGGCCGCCATGGATGACGGGGCTGGCGAGGTGGTGGCTGGTGCGGCTGGGGCCAGAGGCACCGGTTCGGTCGAAGAAAGCGGACGCGACATCACACCTGAAGGGGCCACGGGGGTGGCCGACGCCGTGCCGGGTGCACCTGCCGGAGGGCTCACAGCGGCCACCGCAGCTGGCGCAGCGCCAGGTGGCTGCACGCGCAAGACCTGTCCCACTTCCAGAATATTCGGATTGGTCAGGTTGTTCCAGGCCTGCACGTCGCGCCAGCTTTGACCGCTGTCCAGGGCGATGCGAAACAAGGTGTCACCCGGTTTGACGGTATAGAAGCCGGCTTTGCCAGCATTCTCAGCACCCGGCAGTGGCTTGGCGTCTGTCACAACACCCGTGGTGCGATCTTCTACCGGTGCAGGTGCTGCTGCACGGCGGGTGGCACAACCCGCAGTCAGCAGCATCACAGCCATGAGGCCCACCACCGCAGCACCCTGCCATGAGGACCGCCCGGGATGGACCGCTGGGTCCGACACAAGGAAATCGCGATTGATCATGAAAGCTCCCACCAATTGCACCTTTATGCGCGAGCACGGCCTGACGAGGCGATGCTCAAATAAATGTTCGATCACCGATGAAGCCCAGGGTTTCACCCGATACCGGATTTTAGTGGCACGAAGTGCACCGCTTCCAACTCGGTCCTGACCACACCTCTGGCGGTCTTGTCAATCACCACCAGATTCTGCTTCCCCGCAGACGTTACCGTCGGCGCCACGAGCCGCCCACCCACGGCCAGTTGCTCAATCCAGGCCTGGGGAATGTCGTTTCCCCCCGCCGCAGCGATGATGGCTGCATAGGGCGCGCCCTTGGCATACCCTAACATGCCATCCCCCATCAAAAGATGAAGATTGGACAGGCGAAACGCGCGAAGGTTCGCGCGGGCTCGCTCATGCAATCCGCGCAATCGCTCCATGCTGTAGACCTCGATCGACACCGAGCTCAGGACAGCAGCCTGGTAACCGCATCCGGTGCCGATCTCAAGGACACGCCCCAGTTTTTCACTCCGGTCATGGCACAGCAGTTCGATCATGCGCGCCACCACACTGGGTTTGGAGATGGTCTGGCCCAGGCCAATGGGCAAGCTGGTGTCTTCGTATGCTTGATTGGCCAGTGCCGAATCCACAAACCGGTGTCGTTCCACCGAACGCATGGCAGCAAGCACCGCCTCGTGCCGAAGGCCCTGCGCCTCCAGCTTGCGGACCATGGCAAAACGAGCCGCCTGCCACTCTGATCCAGTGGCGCTTCGGTCTGGACGAGTCAGTACCCCCCCCAGCTGGACTGCAGCCATCGCATTGGGTTTGCCCGTCGCTGGAATGCGAAGGCTCTGACTGGCCGCTCTGATGACACTGCGGCCTTGAGGTGCCGGCGATGCGCTCGTCAGCTTGACCGGGAACGAAGGTCGTGGCCTCGCTTCTGCGCCGGGAATGGAGGGCTTCGCCAACTTCCCGGCAGCTTCCCGCTTCAAAACGAGTCCCCCTGATCTGTCGCCGCATGCGCTTCTGAGGCCTGTGACCTTGCCAATGGCGACACCTGGGAAAGCTGGGCTGCCGCTGGTGCCCAATACGGCAGTCTGTCGTGATCGGTCAAGTCCACCTGCAAGGGTGTGATCGTGGCGTAACCTTGCGCCGTGGCATGGAAGTCGGTTCCTTCGGCATCGTCTTTTGCTGGCCCCGCATTGCCAATCCAGTACATGGTGTCTCCTCTTGGATTGGTCTGGGAAATCACCTGCTCAGCCGCGTGGCGCCTTCCAAGGCGCGCCACCTTGAATCCCCTGATTTCCGACAACGGCCGGTTGGGGATGTTGACATTGAGCAACCACGGGGCTGCCCGCTGTGCCGCTTCGACCAACGAAGGCAGCAACTGAGCCACCAGCTGGCTGGCCTTGCTGGCCGCCGCATCCAGGTGGGTCCACCCCTTTTCGGTCTGTGAAAACGCGATGGCGGGAATGCCAAAAAGGTACCCCTCCATGGCAGCACCAACGGTGCCCGAATAAATTGTGTCGTCGCCCATGTTGGCCCCGTTGTTGATGCCGGATACCACCAGATCCGGGCGGTAGCCCAGCAAGCCGGTCAGGGCGATGTGCACACAGTCGGCCGGCGTGCCATTGACGTAGCGGAAGCCATTGGGAGCCGTGTGCACATATAGCGGCGAATGCAGGGTCAAAGCATTGGATTTGGCACTGTTGTTGTGCTCCGGCGCCACTACCTCGACCTCGACCTCGGCCAGTCCTTTGAGCGCTTCGTACAGGGACACGATGCCCGGCGCCTGGTAACCATCGTCGTTGGAGATGAGGATTTTCATTGACCAGATTCTAGGTGAATGGCCGCCCTGTTCGGCTTCGGCTCTTGGCGGCAAAAGGGTCGCGCGGGGGACAAACGGTGGGCCTACCCTGTTGTTTTCGGTGGCACTCTGTCCCTATCATGATCGGCTTTGATCCTGGTCCTGAAGAATGGGTGCATCAAAGCTTGAGCGTGCGAGCTCGCCCCCCATGGAGGCGCTCACACCCTTGCAGCTTGTCATGACATCGAGTTGCGCGCCCACATGCAGTGCCCCCCAACATAGGAATCCCCATGCAAGCCTGGCTTTGCGAGAACCCGGTGGGCGTCGACGCCCTGGTCTGGAAAGAATTGCCGACCCCGGTGCCACAAAAAGGCGAAGTGTTGATCGAGATCCAGGCAGCGAGCCTGAATTTTCCCGATCTCCTGATCGTGCAGAACAAATACCAGATGAAGCCGGCCCTGCCCTTCGTGCCGGGGTCTGAGTACGCCGGGGTGGTACAGGCACTGGGTGAAGGCGTCACCCATCTCCAAGTGGGCCAGGCCGTGGCATGCCTGAGCGGCACGGGCGGCTTCGGCACCCACACGCTGGCAGCTGCCGCGCTTTGTATCCCACTGCCCCCTGGCTTCCCTCCTGTGGACGCTGCGGCATTCATCATGATCTACGCCACGTCGTGGCATGCGCTGATGGACAGAGCTGCTCTGAAGGCCGGCGAAACCGTGCTCATTCTGGGAGCGGCCGGAGGTGTTGGTACCGCAGCGA
The DNA here is from genome assembly GCF_030651625.1 of Hydrogenophaga sp. Lineage (GTDB taxonomy): Bacteria > Pseudomonadota > Gammaproteobacteria > Burkholderiales > Burkholderiaceae_C > Hydrogenophaga. The sequence continues at coordinate 254,634 of NZ_JAUSCF010000022.1, forward strand.
TCCAGATCGCCAAAGCCGCCGGCGCGCGCGTGATTGCCGCTGCATCCACTGAAGAAAAATGCGAACTGTGCAAGCAACTGGGTGCCGACGCAACCATCAACTACAGCGAACACACGCCTGCCAAGGGCCTGCGCGAGGCGATCAAGCAACTGACGGATGGCAAGGGTCCGGACGTGATCTACGACCCTGTGGGCGGGGAATTCGCCGAGCCGGCCTTCCGGTCCATCGCCTGGAGAGGCCGCTACCTGGTGGTTGGCTTTGCCAGTGGCCCGATTCCTTCATTGCCATTGAACCTGACCCTGCTCAAGGGCGCGAGCATTGTGGGTGTGTTCTGGGGTGACTTTGCCCGCCGCGAACCCAAGGCCAATGCCGAGATGATGCAAAGATTGGCCGGCATGTACGCCAATGGCCAGATCAAGCCTGTGATCGACCAGACCCTTCCCATGAGCGAGTTGCACAAAGCCTACGAGATCATGGGCTCGCGATCGGTGAAGGGCAAGCTGGTGCTCGTGAACTGAGCAGTCATCGAACCATGATGGTTCGATGGCCCGCATCCCGTTGGTTGCGCTTCCGTTTCTGCCGCGATTCAATCCTGCAGAAGAAACGCGATGCGCGGCGCTATCGCAAGTTGAAGCTGCCACCCAGCAGCCCGACCAAACCGATGACGATGAGGTAAATGGCGACGATGTAATTCAGCATGCGCGGCATGATCAGGATCAGGATGCCGGCGATCAAAGAAATCAGGGGGCCAATGCTCAAATTCAGGTTCATGGGTTCTCCGTCAAAGGGGCTGTAGCGAGTGCTGCCGGTGTTCCGGCACCAAGCGAAAGAAGTGCATTCTGAACCGGTTCTGCAATCTGTCTGTGCGCTATCTAACGCTCGGCCAGACAAAAGGTCCGCGCTTCCAGAAAACCGGTCACTGTTCAAGGCCGCCCCTGGTGCCACGCCTTTCGCGGCGTACGTGAATTTCATGTTCTTGGCTCAATCGAACCTTTGATCGATTGCTCAGGCAAAAAAGCCTGGCGATCCCGCCAGGCTATTTCTTGATCGATGGGGTGGCTGATGGGGCTCGAACCCAGTCCACGTAAGCTGTTGATTTAACGAGACTAATTTGAACAAGCGAAAAATTGTGCCTACAAGTTCGTGACACTTGCTCGTGACACCGTAGTCGTCGACACAATTCACCGGACTTTACTGGACAAACAAACCGCCCTCCCCCAACTACACAAAATCTACAGCAGCACTCGCAGTCCAAGTCGGGCGCCTGGACTCCAGCCATTGGATTGCGTCTGCCAGCCGAAAATGGCTGCGCTCACAGAGTTGGTCGTAGTGATCATCTACCTGCACGGCGGTCATGACCGCCGGGAATTGGAGCACCGAGCATGAGCAGCCTGGCGCCCGCTGGCCAGCCGTTTTGCAGCGATTGCTGCCGATGACGGGCGATGTCTCGAACTGGCGTGCTGATCCCTCTGCAGTCATCCCGCCTACCATCCGCTTCAGGCTCGAACGTCTGGTGACGAAGGTGGTGCCGACGCTCTACTTGGGCATCGGCGGGCGTGGCGCATTGGCTCCCCTCGCGACGGTGGCAGCAGGACAAAGAGATGTGTCTGGGGACTACCTCAGGTATTCCCATTGGGCCGCAGACAGGACGTGCAAAGTCAATATGGACGGAGCGGCGGCGGCGCCCGTCCATCCATCCGTCAGCGAACCAGTTTGCTGGACCCCCATTGTTTGAGTTGCCGTTGGTCGTGCGCGCGCTCCCCTTCGAATGAGTCCTCCGGAAGTTGCTTGAGGCATTCTTCCAAGGCCAGAGAATCCAACTCTTCGGTGGGTGCTTGCACTTTCGGTACCGCAGGCAATCTGCCGTCAAACACGAACGGGTTGCTGAACCCGGGGCGATCAGGCTCGCAGTCGTATTTGTAGATCGGGGCGTCATCTTGGGCGAACGGTTGAAACGAGATCGTCTTCTCGAAAATCAGGGGCTTGCCGTTGGGTGTCGGTGGCAACGGCGGCATGCTCTCCACAGCCTTGCGCGCCAGCGCTTCCGCCTTGGCCGAGGTGGTCCAGAGCGTCTCCAGTTGCACCAGCGCGCCATTGGGCGCAATTTCAATTCTGAAACGGACGACGCCCTGGTCCGGTCCTTCGATCGCTGTGCCCATCATGCTTCGCACTTGCTGCCCCCAGGTGTACCTGTAGCGTTTGCTGTTTTTCAGTGAGTAGCCGGCCGCGAGCCCCCATTCCTCGGCCGAGGGAGCGGGCGGAGCTTCCATGAATGCCGGTGCACGCTCACTCGGCAAAGCCAGGTCTGTTGTTGCTGGCGGCGACTTTGCAACGGGTGCGGACGTTGGTGCCGGATCAAGCGTCGGCTTGGTGGCAGGGGGACGCTGTACAGGACCGGCCTTCTCTTGAGTCGTTGGCATGACCTCCAGAAACAAGACCCTTTCTCTGGGTGCCTGGGCCTTGAATTCTGTATTGGTCTGAAACGGATAGAGACCGGCAACCAACAACGCCAGGACATGCAGAGTGACCGATAGAGATGCGGCGAACAGGTACCTGCGTCCAGTAGATTTCATTCAGTGGGGGGCCGCCGGAGCCCAAGAGAAGGTTGGAGCGTTGAACAACAAAACCAACCATGCGAATGTACGGATATTTGTACCGTGAAATCTCAACTCTTCTTCCCGGCGCGTGAACTGGCGGCCATTCCGCCAGTGGCTTTCCATTCGTTGTAGCCACCGTGCAGCAAGCGCACGTTCTCGAACCCGTCCAGGCGCAGCGCCACGGCAACCATCCCCGCGAAGGAGCTGGTGTTGCAGTAGACGAGGATGGTCTTGTCCTTGGGCAACTTGGCACGTTGCGCGAAGACCTGGCGCCACTCGATGTTGACCGCACCCAGGATGTGTTCCTTGGAGAACTGAGCGGCGTCGCGTACGTCGAGCACGTACAGTTTTTTATAGTCCTCGGGCGCCAGTTGCTCGGCCATGATGGTGCCTCCGTTGGCATCGGCGAAGTCGAAGTAGCCCTCAAGGGCACTGACAGTGGCTTTGTCGGCTTGGGCCTGTGCCGCGAAGGGCAGGCAGGCAGCCGCGGTGAAGGCGAGGATGATGGTTGTTCTACGTGGGTACACGGTTGTCTCCATGGATTAATAAAACTCAGGTGGCGGGATTGAGCCTGGGGTGGGTTTCCTCACCCCAGCGAAACAGCACGGCGCCAGACACCAGCATGGCGACCGCGACAAACCAGAATGCGCTCTCGATCCGGCCGCCCCAGGCGGCGGCTGCACCCAGGCCGAGCGCGCCAATACCGTAGCCCAGGTCGCGCCAGAAGCGGTAGATCCCGATGGCCGAGGCGCGCCAGTTGGGGTGAGCGATGTCGGCGACTGCGGCACTCAGGTTCGGATACAGCATGGCCATGCCAAGGCCGGCGATGGCGGCCGATGTGCTCCACCACAGCGAGCCGGTGCCCAGTGGCATCAATGCCACGCCTGCACCACATATCCACATGCCCCACGCGTTGAGAAGGTGCCTCCCGACGCGGTCGGATAGCCGACCGGTGAAGAACTGCGCCGCACCCCAGGTGAAGCCGTAAACGCCGACGATCCAGCCGATGCCCGGCAGACTCACGCCCTGTTGGTGCAGGTAGACCGGCCAGAACGCCCACACCAACGCATCGACGAACTTCTCGACCAGGCCCGCCTGGCAAATGGCTGCCATGCGTCGGTCTCGCCAACTCATGAGGGCGAATATTTCGGACGTTGAAGGGCGTTCGCTGACCGACTGGGGATAGCGCGGTCGGAAAGCCAACGCACCCTGGACGGCGTGGCGCTTCACCTCGTCGTGTGCCCACGGCAGGGTTTCTTCAACCGAGAGCCAGGCCAGCACAGCGGCCAGCCCGATGACGACCATGCCGAACCAGAGCAGTCCTTCTCGCGCGCCGAGCATCGAGGCCAGGTAGCCCGTGACCACGCCCGCGATGGCGACGCCGACATAGCCAGAAAACTCGTTCAGACCAATGACGAGGCCGCGCTGGTCGGCCCGGGTGAAGTCCAGCTTGGCCGTCTGCGTCATGGACCATGTCAGCCCTTGATTGATGCCCAGTAGCACCGTGGCAAACACGACCCACGACCAGCTCGGAGCGAAGTAGATGAGTCCCGGAATGGGCAACGCGACCAGCCAACCGAGCAGCAGAACACGCTTGCGTCCCCACTGTTCTGCCATGCGCCCTGCGACGAAATTCATCGCCCCTTTGACGAACCCGAACGCGACGACGAAGGCCACCAGCAGCATGAACGAGCCGCGTGGCACGCCGAACTCGGTCTCAGCGAGCGCCGGTACCACGTTGCGCATCATCCCGATGGTCATCCCCACGAGCAGCACCTGCAGCAGCTGCTGCAGGAACTGACCCAGGTTGGCGCGGATGCCGAAGTGCATCGGGGTTTCAGGCAGCGGTCGCTGCCGACACCGTGCCCCGCAGGTTGGCGGCGACGATCAGAGCCATGTCGGCGGGCTGGGGAGGTATGTCTGCTGTCAGCGCCGCTACGAAGTCTGAGCGACTCATCGACAGCATGGGGTTGAACCGCTTCTCGAAGCCGATGGTCGACGCAGGCTTGCCAGACAACCCCGCCCCACAGGCGCTGCCGGCCTGGTGGCCCGGATAGATCTCCAGTTCCGCCGGCAGCGTGAGCAGTTTGGACTGCAACGTATCGTACAGCTGGGCCGCCATCTCGTGCTCGCGTCCGGCGAGGTCGGGCCTGCCGACGGCACCAACGAAAAGCGTGTCGCCGGTGATGACAAACCAGGGTTCATCGCCGCGGCGCAGGTCGCGCACAACCAGGCAAATGCTGTCGGGCGTGTGCCCTGGCGTGTGCACGACATCCACGACCACATTGCCCGCCTCCAGCCGCTGGCCATCACGAAGCGGCAGGAACTCAAAATCCACGCGCCCCTGGTTGCTTTCATGCAGGCAGTAGGCAGAACCTGTTCGACGTGCCAGCTCGGGGCCGCCTGAATAGTGGTCCGCATGCACATGCGTGTCGATCACATGGGCGATCTGCACACCCGCCTTCTCGGCCTCCTCGATGAACCAGTCTTCATCGCCTGCGACGACATCGACTGCAACGGCCTTTTGCAGGCCAGCGCAACCAAAGAAATAGGAAAGCGTGGCGTTGGCCGCTGGATGTTGGCGAAAGAACATGGTTGTCTCCTGAGTCAGAACACCAGCGCCTTGTCGGCCCAGGCGGTCCACTGGGTGAGTTCATCGAGCGTGCTGCGGTGCGCACCGGGGATGAGGTCCTCGGCCGCCATGCCTCGGGCGTCCATGCAGGTGCCACAGACGCCGATGCCACCTCCGTGGCGGACCAGGGAGCCCAGCATCACCTCAAGGTTGTAGAAACCGGTGGGCACCCTCTGCTTGTTGTGCGCTGCTGCGGCAGCATCGCCGATGAGGAAAACCCTGACCTCGTGCTCCTCCTGTGACGACAGGGCGCCGGCGAGGCGGGCGCCGTTGTAGGTGCGCTCACTCCCGTAGGGTGCATCGTTCAAGATCAGAAGCGTTTTCATGTTGACCTCGGTTCAATCTGCAACGGGCAGTCCGCGGGCGCGCCACTCGGCCACACCGTCCGTCAGGTGGAAGGCCTGATACCCCTTCTTTCGAAGCAACTCGACCGCGTCCTTGGCCATGAGGCAGAAGGGACCCCGGCAATACGCAACGACCGGAATGTTCTTGGGCAACTCGGCGATGCGCTTCTTCAGTTCATCAACGGGCAGCGAGCGGGCATGAGGAAGGTGTGCCGCCGCGTATTCATCCTCAGGTCGCACGTCCAGAACCAGAACCTCTCCGGCTGCCGCCCGACGCAGGATGTCGGCTCGACTCACGCCTTGCAGTTCATCGCCGTGCTCGACGATGGAAGTGAGTGCCATTTGCAACTCGACCAGGCGTTCCTCGGCCTCTGAACGCAGGTTGACCCAAAGGTCGGCCACGCTGGTGCTGGCCAGCCGGTACAGAACATATTTGCCATCCTTGCGCGTATCGACCAAGCGCGCGAGGCGCAACTCCTTCAAGTGAGCGCTGGTGAGCTTGACGCTGATCTCTGCCTGCGCTGCCAGCATCTCTACGGTCTTCTCGCCTTGGCACAGCAGCTCGATCAGCTCCAGACGCTTCGGGCTGGCGACCGCTTTGCCAATGCGGGCGACCTGCTCATAAAGTTGGTTCTTGAGTTCTCTCATGCGAACATTCTAGCGTTTGTTAGACTGTTTGGGCAATGACAGTCGCTTCGGCTCGGTACCTGTCCATGAGCCTTGGAGACGAATGCAGGTAGATGCGGTACGGCGGAAACAATGGTCTGTCGACAGCAGATGGTCTCCCTGGGAAGGCGAGGCCCCGAAAACAACGCACTCTGGCGTATGGACTGATGCCTCTTTCTGGAATGCCATCAGCGAGTCAATCTGGTTCTGGAGCAGTGGCTGCACGCAACATTCAGAAACGACAAAGCCCGGTCGAAACCGGGCTAAGTGCTTGAATCATATGGGGTGGCTGATGGGGCTCGAACCCACGACAACAGGAATCACAATCCTAAAAAATAAGCATTCGCCTGCGTTGAATCTAGTAGATACAATCAATACAAATCAACGACTTACGGTTATTTCGCTGGATGCGTGAACAGTTACCGCGTTGATGGATATTCGGCAATATTCGATGAATTTGCCTACAGATTGCCTACAGATTCAAAAAGGCCACCGTGGCAGCAACAAAGAACCGGGTTCGTTTGACCGCTGGCCGTGTCGAGTCGTTCACCTGTCCGCCCGGCAAATCACAGGCGTTTCTGTGGGACACAGAAGCCCCGACCCTGGCCCTGCGAGCCACACCCACCGGACGCAAAACCTACGTTTTCGAGTCGCGCCTTAACGGGGCTTCGCTGCGCATCAACATCGGCACGCTGGCCGCTACCCTGGAGCAAGCTCGCACCAAAGCCACAGCGCTGGCCGTCATGGTGGATTCAGGCATCGACCCGCGCGAAGTGGAGCGCCAACAACAGGCAGACAAAGCCGCCCAAGCCGTTGCCGCCGATGCGCGCGCCCTTGCCGCTCAACAAGAGGCCGTGACCGTGGGCGAAGTGTGGGCCGCTTACCTGACCGAGCGCCGCCCTTTCTGGGGTGAGCTGCACTACCGCGACCATCTGGACAAAGCCAAAGCCGGTGGCGAACCTTCAAAGCGCCGAGGGGCAGACAAGGACGCCAAAACCCAGCCTGGCCCGCTGGCCGCTTTAATGCCGTTGCCGCTGAAAGACCTTGACCAAGCCACGATAGAGCGCTGGGCAGCCACCGAGGGCAAAACCCGACCATCATCTGCCCGGCTGGCATGGCGACTGTTGACGGTGTTTCTGACGTGGTGCGGTGAACAGCCCCAGTACGCCCGAATCCTGCCTGCGAAGAACCCGGCGAAGACGAAGAAAGCACGTGAGGCGCTGGGAAGGCCCGGCGTGAAGTCTGACGTACTGACCCGCGAACAACTGCCCGCATGGTTTGCCCAGGTACGCCAGATTCAGAACCCCTGCATTGCCGCTGCCCTGCAGGTGATGCTGCTGACAGGCGCGCGGCCCGGTGAAGTCATGGGCCTTCGCTGGGAAGACCTGAACACGCAATGGAAGGGAATCTCCTTCCGCGACAAGGTGGAAGGCACCCGTGAGATTCCGCTGACTCCCTATGTCGCATCCCTGCTGGCCGCCCTGCCCCGCCGCAATGAATGGGTGTTCTCAAGCGCTTACGCCCTGGACATGAGCGCCCACAACATTAAGCGCCGCGCCGTGAAGGCAGCCAACAAGGGCACAGACGCACCAGAGGGCGACGTAAAGAACCGCAGCGCGGAAGGCAGGCTCACCGAGCCCAACACACCGCACACACGAGCATGCATGGCCGCCGGGCTGGAGGGGCTTACCTTGCATGGCCTGCGCCGTTCATTCAAGAGCCTGACTGAGTGGCTGGAAGTGCCCGTGGGGGTGGTGGCGCAGATCCAAGGCCACAAGCCCAGCGCGACCGCTGAAAAACATTACACCGTCCGCCCGCTTGACCTGTTGCGCCTACATCATGAGCGCATAGAGGCGTGGGTTCTGCAACAGGCTGGCGTGCAGTTCGACCCGAAGGCAGAGCCGGGCAAGCTGCGAGCTGTGATGTAACTTATAATTCACAAAGCCAATGTTTGAAGTTCAGACCTACCTGAGCCCCAATGGGCAAGACCCCTATGCGCGGTGGCTTGCTGCGCTGGCGGACAGGCAAGCCAGAGCCCGTGTGCTGGTTCGCGTCAACCGGATGGCCGCTGGAAACTTCGGGGACTGCAAACCCATTGGCGAAGGCGTTTGGGAACTGCGCATTGATTGGGGGCCGGGCTACCGTGTGTATTACGCCCAGGCGGGAAAGCGGCTTGTGTTGCTGCTGGCCGGTGGCGATAAGCGCACCCAGCAAGCCGATGTCGCCGCAGCCCTTGCGAATTGGAACGACTGGAAACAGCGAAGGAGACCGACATGACCGCAAACAAGCTACCCACAAGCCGCCCGCATGATGCCGCCGTGGTGGAGATGCTGCGAGCAGATCCCGACTTTGCCAATGAGTATCTGGCCGCCGCCCTTGAGGAGGCCGACGAACCCGGTGGGCAGGCTGCACTGTTGGCGGCCCTGCGCCACGTTGCCGAAGCGCAAGGCATGGCCGCAGTGGCAGAGCGCGCGGGCATTCCGCGTGAAAGCCTTTACCGTGCCCTGAGTCCCAAGGGGAATCCCACCATCAAAACCCTGCTCGCTGTGCTGGGTGCTGCTGGCTTGCACCTAGCCGTGGCACGACACGACAGCGCCCATACCTGACGATGGCAAGGCAGTGATGAAGGAGCTTGCGCCATGACTGAGCAAAAACGATTCGCCAGCGTGTGGTCTGCCATCGAAGACACACCGCAGGAAGCGGCCAGCATGCGCGCCCGCTCGGACCTGATGATGAATCTGGCCGAAGTCATCCGTAAGCAAGGCATGACGCAGGCCCAGGCTGCAGCAGTGTTCGGTGTGACTCAGCCGCGCATATCGGACCTGAGACGGGGCGCGGTCAATCTGTTCTCGCTCAGCATGTTGCTTGATATGGCCTCGTTGGCCGAACGTGCAGGCATTTCGCGCGAGAGTGATTTTTTTTGATGCCTGGATCCGCAAGGGTTGGCGCATATCGTCGTGTCGTTTCTCACGACCTCGGCACCATTTTGCGCACGCGTGGTGGTAGCCCTAGCAGCGGGTCAGAAGCACGTGTTAACTTGCGGCGCTCGAAGGAGTGAAATCAAATGAAACTGCTGACCTTGTTTCTTGTTCTGTCGCTGACGGGGTGTGCCAACAGTGGGGCGCTCTCAATCGGAAAGGATACCTACATGACAACAGTGCGAGTGGCGTGGAGCGGTATCACGGGCGCAAAAACTGAAGCGCTTGCAACGGCCAGTGCTGACTGCGAATCGAAGGGTAAGGCGATGCTTCTCGGTGACCTAAGGAGCAGTGAATGCATGCTTCGAGGTGGATGCGCGGAAGCGCAGATTGTCTATTCATGTTTGGACAAAAATGACCCAAGATACAAGGAGCCTCACATGCAGAAGGGGCCAAGTGCAGTGATTCAAATTCAAGGCCCTTCGTATTGACTCCATCTGTGGATATATATGCCTAAAAAGATATCCGTAAAGACCGGCAAATACAAGCTTTATCTGATAGCCAATCATTCCATGAGTGAGTCAACGATGATCAGGGATTCGGCATGAAATATTTTTGCTGTAAGTCTCTTTTAAGCGCATTTCTCGGTATTCTCTTTTTTGGCATCGCACAAGGAGCTGAGCTAAGCCTGAACGCCAACAATTCGACGTATCGAACAATCACAATTGAGGGGCCTATAGAGAAAGGTGATTACGAGCGTTTTATTAAAATGGTGAAAGACAACAACGGACTCGTTGGCGGAGTATATATTTATACGCTTGGTGGTGACTTCGTGGAAGCAATGAAGATAGGTCGAGCATTGCGCGATTTAGAACTGTCCTCGCAAGTACCAATGCAGTCTGTGCGCGGGACTCCAGTGTGTGACAAAGAGCCATTTCCGCGCGACCGCAATAATTGCAATGCAGCTAGTGCGGGCTTCTTTATTCACATCGGTGCTGCACACAGAGGGGGCACCTATTTGGCGGTCCATAGACCTGTCATAGAACCGAAGATTTTCGGTCAACTTGATGAAAGGCGTGCAAGCGCGGAGTTCGACAAGTTGCAGAATTTGGCCAAGGAGTACATGCGGGAAATGAAAGTACCTGAGTCAGTCGTCGAAGTGGTTTTAAGCACTCCATCAGAAAAAGTTTTTGTCTTGGACGATTCGATTGTAAGGGCGCACTTTTGGGGTCCATCGCCATATCGGCAAGAGTGGAGAAATGCGAAATGTGCGAAATTAAGTGCCGTTGAAGTTGCTGAACTGGAGAGATTAAGCCCTCAGCTTGTTAATCGAACACTTCCCCCTTCTTTGAGGTTGCATGTTTATGCACAACTAGAAAAGCAGAGCGAAGAAATACGATGCAAGGCCAAGCTGGAGGAAAGCAGTCGATTTGAAGCTTTTGAAAAATTTTTTGGCAACGCACCCAGCGACACAGATAATCATAATTTTTCTAGATGGTCGAATGTGGCCCAATATATTGGCAAAACGTTCGAAGAGTTGATGTCAGAAGAAAGGTTCGAGCCAGACGCTCTTTCACTCGTGAAAAAGGCGACCGACTCAAGTCCTAGCGTCACTGTAATGGACAGTCGTTCGAGGACTAAATATGTTTCCTATGCATTTGCTTTCCAGCCAAACGCCTCCGAGAAATTTACCAGAATGCTTCTTGCTCACTTGACAGAAAGGTGGGGCTTGCCAGACAACTCAGATTTATTATCAGCTCCGGCGATTTGGTCTACAACCTCCTTTAAAGCAACTGTAAAGATTGAACTGCACCCTCGTGAAGGACGCATGGCAATACTGACTGTGGAAGAAAAATAGAACGGTGCTTCTACAAAAACCCGGCTCAACCTTTCCGCATTCAGGCATTCCGCGTCGCACGGCTGCTGTCAAAAGTGCTGACCCGGGCGGCTGCCCTCAACTGGCGAGTAGCGCCATGGTTGGCAGAGTTTCGAGTCAATGAGGAAATACCGTTTCCTGGCTGCCCCGACGGGTGCCAGTTGGACCCCTCTACAGGGTTGCTCATTGGCTGGGATGGCCGTGTCTCGGCGTACTGTGAGCATGCCGATGGTTCGCCAGCCGGGTTGCTTGTGGGCATGTGGGGAGAGCCCCCCCGATTCAAACCTGGCGACCTTGGCTGTGAGGTCTGGCTTTGGGACGAAGAGCGGGACCTTGTTGGCGTGATGTATGCGCCCAGGAAATTGGTTTGAGAACGATGCAGCCCTGTCCATGCCGGAAAAGCGGCAGCCCCTGGCTGAGATGAAGTCAAGGTCTGGCTGACGTAAGTTCGCCCCAGCTAGGCCCGCGAACCGAAGAGCGGGACACCTTCACCCGCCTGCTGGGGCATCCACTGAAGGGCACCGTGAAGGAGTGCGAAATATGGCCATCAGAGTTCCAGTGGGAAGGGCGTCTACACCTGCACAAGAAGGTGAGGACTCTTACATCGCAGGGGACGAGGAGAGGACGACGCCCGCTCCAGATTCCTATGTTATGCCCCTGAACTGCCCGCTCTTCGAGTTGACGGAGATGGGCGCCGCCCACTGGATTGCGATGGATGGATGGACTTTGGAAGAGTCTGCGCTCTTGTTGAGCGGAGCGAATCCGAAGCGCATCGAAGTGTTGGGTGCGGACCCGCATGTAGCCAAGCCAGACCTCCAGTCATGCGGCTATGTTGGAATCAATGACCGTCTATTGCGGGCATCTGAGATGGGCGTGCTGAGTTTTCCGGCATCGCCATTTGAAGTGTGTTCTTGGGCTGCAAAAAAAGAACAGGGGATTCCTATCCCTCTCATGTCGGTTCTTAGTCTGAGCACAGAGTCGACAAGGGATGAAGCTCACCAAAATCAGCCAGTCGCGCCCGTGGTGGCTGCGGACGGCTGTAACCTGCCGGAGCCGGTCACAACGGGTGCTGTTGCGCACGCACTTGCTGGTCTTCGAGGGTGGAATGCTGGGATGTGGAAAAAGAAGCTTGGAAGTCCGCCAAAGTGGCTTCGGGACTGCATCGTGGCGCCTGGGCAGCGAGGTGTTCGTGAGCACTGTTGGAACCCCGTCAAAATTGGAGCAGCTCTGGTGTACAAAGGCCACGCAGCAGTGAACAGCGTACGCGCCAAGTTTCAAACTAGGCCGGAATTGGCCCCATGGCTTGAGGCATGGAAAACCTACGAGGCCAATCACTTCGATGCGTCATAGGACGCCTCCAGAACCACGAGGGTGAACCTCGAAAGATAGCGGCTGTAGACCGCTGACCCGCATGGAGGCTTGATTCCAAAACCCCGGGGTTATTCGTGGAGATACGGGGTTTTCACAGTACGCCCACACCTGGCCTGTGCTGCTAGGTTGAAAGCACACTACGATGCAAGCCCTTCACGCTATGGACGACCGCGAACTCGCGCCCGTCTCGAAATTTCCCCCGCTGGCGCATGAAACACGCCCTGTTGTTGACACAGCCGCCGCAGCTCACTACCTAAGTCGCCGACCGCAAACACTGCGCGGCTGGGCTTGCCTTGAGAACGGCCCGCTTCGCCCTATTCGCATCAACGGCAGACTTGCATGGCCTGTGGCTGAACTTCGACGCGTTCTGGGCGTGCAGTGATGTGGGGCTCCAACTTCTACATCCTGGCGCGACAGCGCTGGTGGAGGGCCACCAAATGAAAAACGCCCGACCCAGCAATGCCGAATCGAGCGCCCCCCGCCAAGGTGCGCAGATTATCGCCCCTGGTGGCTTTCCGCCCAGGCACGCCAGCGTGAGCGCCGAAGTGCTGGCCCGTCTGTTGAACCGCGAGCGCCTGACCAGCCTGGACGCGGTACAAGAGGCCAGCACGACCCGCCTGTCTGCCGTGGTGCATTACCTGGCCCAAAACTACGGATGGAACATCGAAGCCGCCGACAAGGCGGCAGGCTGCCGTGAAGGCCGCGTGGCATGGGTGGCGGAATACAGCTTGCCCTCCGACACAGTGGCCCGCGCAATGGCCGCTGGTGCCGCCAACTGGTGCGCCAAGGTTCGTGCTGCCCGGCGCGCGCTGCGCGCCAAGGCCGTAGAGGCCCGCCGACAAGCCGCGCGACAGAACGCCACACGAAAGCGCCGCCCACATCCTGAGCAATGGGGGTTGTTCGATGGCGAACGGGCGCAATAAGGGGCTTAAGGGCAATTCAGGGCGCGACCCCGGCGGATTCACCGCACTGCCTTGGTCCGTGCTGGATTGCCCTGCCTATCGTCGTTTGTCCATGCACGCGCGTGCCTTGCTGCTGGAAGTGGCGCGGCAGTTTGTGCGCGACAACAACGGGCGCTTGCTGCTGTCGCGCGCCTACATGGAAGGCCGGGGCTGGAAGTCGTCGGACATGCTCAGCAAGGCCAAGCGCGAGCTTTTGGAAGGGGGCTTCATTCACGAAACGGTGAAAGGCCATCGGCCCAACAAAGCGAGCTGGTACGCCATCACCTGGCAGACCTTGGACCGCCATCCGGGTTATGACGCTGGCGCGGTGGAGACATTCCGTCGAGGTGCCTACCAGCAAGACATGCCGCTGAAAAACGCGAGCCTTAGCCCGCCACGCGGAACAGAGGGGCTGCCCATTGGACCGCCCCACGGTACAGGGAGCGCGCCGCCTGTACCGTCCCACGGTCCTATCAGGGCTCTTTCCGAGCCTCTCTCTGTACCGCCACACGGACACCATCTAGAGATGCCATCTGTTGGTGCAGTTCTGCAAGCAGAGCGATGAAGGAAAAGGCATGACCGACAAAGAAAAGCGCACTCGATGGCGACGGTACATCGAAGCACACGAGCGCATTGCCAACGAGTGGGCCTTGCGTGGCTATGCCTATCCGCCGCCCGGGTTTCCGGTCCTGCCGGAAAGTTTGCGCGGCCTTTGCTGTGGTGCCAAGACTCGCGCCGGCACACCCTGCAAGCTGACAGCCATTTTCATCAATGGCCGCTGCAAGCTGCATGGTGGTCTCTCCACTGGGCCGACCAGTAAAGCAGGCAAAGCGGTCTCACGAGAGAACGGCAAGCTGGGAGGTAGACCAAAGCAAAACCCAAGCCCTTGAGATGTTGAGAAATGCTAAGGTCTTCAGACGTTTGGAGTCCTCGCCGCCAGGTGCCCAGCAGTGATGAAATGGGCGGCCTACAGGCTGTTGAATCGTGCGAGTTGCCTACAGATTGCCTACAGATTGCCTACAGACCCCACCCAAGAAAAAAGCCCGCTACCTTTTCGATAGCGGGCTTCTCAGTGTTCATATGGGGTGGCTGATGGGGCTCGAACCCACGACAACAGGAATCACAATCCTGGACTCTACCAACTGAGCTACAGCCACCGCAAGTATCGAATTATAGCTCGAAGAACCCGCGACGTTTTGCCGTCATGCAGGGCGATGCCAATCAGCGAGTCAAGACAGGTGCATCAGCAGGCTCAGGGACCAGGATGCGGACCTTGAACCGCTCTTTGAGCATGTCGTAGTACGCCTGCCCTTCAGCAGCAGACCACCACTGGGTGTACTGCTGCACCTCCTGCGCAAGGCGCTGTTCATCGCCTGCTTCGCGAGGCAGAACTTTGTCTACCCTGACCACCGCATGACCCTGCCCGCCCAGGCTCACGCCAACCCAGGCCGGAAGGGCCTTGGGATCGGCACTGAGGGCAGCGGCGAGCACCTGGGGCAAGACACCCTGAGGGTTATCACGAGAAATCGTGACGGCCGCAGCAAGGCCTGCAGTGTCGCCTCCTGCCTTCCAGGCTTCCAGCTTCCTTTCCCCCTCTTCCCGCGCCATTTCAGCGGAGCGCTGTGCCACCAGCCGTCCCTGTACGCTGCCGCGGACTTCGGCCAGTGGCAGGGTGCGTGCCGGTGAGTGCAAAACCACGCGAGCCGAAGTCAATTGACCAGAGCCGGTTTCAATGGCCTCGGTGTTGCGCTTTCGCTCAATGGACTCTGGGGAAAAAATCGCTTCGAGCAATGATGGATTGGCGAGCACGCCAGCCTCTTGAGCAGGCTGACGGGTCAACCCTTTGGCCTCCTGAAGGTTCAGTTTGAAACGCGCCACCGCCGGCTGCAGTGAATCAGGCTGCTCATACACCAGGTTGCTGAAGGCCTCGGCGGATTCCGCAAACAGACGTTGTGCCTGCTGACGCTTCAGGTCCTTTTCGATCTCGACGCGCATCTCTTCAAAGCTCTTCAGGGGCGGTGCCTTGATGTCGGTGAGCTGAATGATGTGAAACCCAAACTCCGTTTCCACCAGATCAGAAATGTCGCCCTTTTGCAGTGCATACGCCGCATCTTCAAAGGACTTGACCATGGCGCCACGGGCAAAGAAATCAAGGTCGCCGCCTCCAGGCGCCGAGCCCGGATCTTGGGACTCTGCCCTGGCCACGTCAGCGAAGGTCTTTGGAGCGCCCTTGACTTGTTCAAGCAGCGCAGCCGCTCGCTCACGGACGGCTGCCTTGTCGGCATCAGAAGCCCCCTGGGGCACGGTGAGCAGAATGTGGCTGGCGCGACGCTCTTCGGACCCGGACAAACGGGATGCATTCTGGTCGTAGTAGGCCCGCACATCGGCCTCAGCCAACACGACAGACTGTTCCAGTGCGGCAGCGTCAAGCACCAGATACTCCACATCGACTTGTTCAGGCGCCTGGAACAGCGGGGCGTTGCTGTTGTAAAACGCCTCGATCTCGGCTTCGGTTGGCGTCACCCGGGCAGCGAAATCCTGCGCAAGAAACTGGGCCACCCGCACTTCGCGGCGTTCAAAAAAGGCATTCAGCGACACATTTGCCAGGGCAGTGGTGGCGAAACTGGTTCCCTGAATGGCCTGGACAACTTGCCGCTGCGACAGATCGGCCCTGACCTGCGCCTCGTACATCTCTGGCGTCAGACCCTGTCGTCCCAACAGCGTGCGGTAGGCGTCCACATCAAGCGTGCCGTCTGGTCGACGCAAGGAAGCGATGGTTTCATTGGCCTGCAGGTCCTGTGCAAGCCGCCGATCGCTGGTGTAGAGGTTGAGCTTCTGCGCTGCGGTAGCCAGAACCCGCTGGCGCACCAGGCGCTCCAGGGTGGCATAGCGCGCGGCTTCGCTGTCCAGGAGGCGAGCGTCCAGCGCAGGCATGGCTTCGCGCAGGCGCTGCGACTCGTTCTGGTGCGCCCGATCCCATTCCAGCTTGGTGATTTCTTGCCCGTCGACCGTGGCCACGACCTCACCGCCTTCATTGAATCGGCTGTAACCTTCCACACCGAACAACACAAACGCCGGAATGATCAGGATCATCAAGAAGCCCATGAGGTACTTCTTGTGATTGCGGATGGAATCGAACATGCCTGAATACCCTGAATCAAAAACGCCGGAGTCGCCAGTCTGGCTGCTGCGGCAACATAAAAAAAAGGCGAACCCTGGTTCGCCTTTTCAGTGGTGGTGGGTGCTGACGGGGTCGAACCGCCGACCTACGCCTTGTAAGGGCGCCGCTCTACCGACTGAGCTAAGCACCCCACCGAAAACCTGCAGATCGCATCAGATCAGTTCAGCGCATCTTTAAGGGCCTTGCCCGGGCGGAACTTCGGGACCTTGGCGGCCTTGATTTTAATCTCAGCGCCAGTGCGTGGGTTGCGGCCCTTGCGAGCGGGACGTTTCGTGACGGCAAACGAGCCAAAACCCACCAGCGAAACGGTACCGCCTTTCTTGAGCGTGGTACGAATGGCGGTGATAGTGGAATCCAGCGCCCGCGCAGCGGCCGCCTTGGAAATGTCGGCGTGCTTGGCGATGTGTTCGACGAGTTCGGTTTTGTTCACAAATAGCCCCTCTTGAATTGATTGAATGAATCCGTGTGGAATGGTGCAGGCCGCCAGTGCTGTTCACACCGAAGGCAAACCCTGTGAGCTCCGTTCGGCACTTGCGCAACCCAATTGGCCGCGCCGGAGCGCCGGGTGATTAGACCCACGGGCCACCGCCGCTGTCAATACGCGCGCAACGTCCCGGGCCACCTGACATCACAAAACGCGAGATTCTAGTCGCTTTCGCAACGTGTCCGCGCAGGCCGTCCGGCTCACAGACTGCACAGATAGAAGCCCTCATCCGGCAAATGCGCCGTGGACCTCTTGGGAGGCACTGCATGGGCTGCGCCGTCAAGTACCCAACAGTGCTTGCTGGATGGCCTTTCCGATATCACTGGTCTGAGCGGAGCCTCCGAGATCGGGCGTTCTCGGCGCTCCGCTACCGGGCGCCAGGACGGCCTCGATGGCCTGCATCACGGCGTCGTGCGCGGCACGGTATCCAAGGAAATCCAGCATCATGGCGCCGCACCAGATCTGTCCGATCGGATTGGCAATCTGCCTCCCGGCAATGTCGGGCGCAGAACCGTGAACAGGCTCGAACAATGAGGGGTGCGTGCGATCCGGATTGAGGTTGGCGCTGGGCGCGATGCCGATGGTGCCGGTGCAGGCAGGGCCCAGATCCGACAGGATGTCGCCAAACAGGTTGCTGCCAACCACCACGTCAAAGAAGTCAGGGCGCTGGACGAAGTGGGCGGTCAGGATGTCGATGTGGAACTTGTCGACCCTGACATCCGGATATTGCTTGGCCATCTCGGCCACGCGCTCGTCCCAGTAAGGCATGGTGATGGCGATGCCGTTGGACTTGGTGGCGCTGGTCAGGTGTTTCTTGGGGCGCGAGCGTGCCACTTCGAACGCGTAGCGCAGCACCCGGTCCACGCCGATGCGCGACATCACGGTCTCCTGCACCACGATCTCGCGCTCGGTGCCGGGATACATGCGCCCACCGATGCTGGAGTATTCGCCTTCGGTGTTTTCGCGCACGATGACCATGTCGATCTCGCCTGGCGCACGGGGGCTGCCGTCGCGACGCACCACCGGTGCGGTCACACCTGGCATGAGTTTGGCCGGACGGATGTTCACGTACTGGTCGAACTCGCGTCGGAACAGCAGCAACGAACCCCACAGCGAGATGTGGTCAGGCACCTTGTCGGGCCATCCCACCGCGCCGAAGTAGAGGGCCTCGTGACCGCCGATCTGGTCCTTCCAGTTGTCGGGCAGCATCTTGCCGTGCCGCTCGAAGTAATCACAGCTTGAGAAATCGAAGTGGTCAAACTGCAGATCGATGTTGAAACGCGAGGCCGCAGCCTCCAGCACACGCAGCCCTTCGGGCATGACTTCCTGTCCAATGCCGTCTCCAGCGATGACAGCGATACGGTGTTTGCTCATGGTGGTCTCCTTGGTTTGAAATCAGGTAAAAAATCTGAAGGCTTCTTCGACAACGGCGTCGGGTAGTTCTTCGGCGATGTAGTGGCCGCAGGGCAGCGAGCGGCCTGATACCTGACCGGCCCGCGCGCGCCAATGCGCAAGTACGTCAAAACAACGCCCCACAGCGCCATGCTCGCCCCACAACACATGCAGGGGTTGCGCCAGCAGTACCTTGTCATTGACGTCTGCACGGTCGTGTTCGAGATCGATCCCTGCGCTGGCCCGGTAGTCCTCGCAAATGGAAACCGCAGTGCCCGGCAGGGCCACACAGCGCTCGTACTCGGCCAGCGCGTCGGCGTCGAAGGCGGCCAGACCGGCGTGCCGGTTGCCCATCACCGATCGCACATAACGCACCGGGTCGGAAGCAATCAGGGCTTCCGGCAGGGGGCCGGTCTGAATCAGAAAGAACCAATGCCAGTAGGCCCGCGCAAAGGCTTCGGTGGTCTGTTCATACATCGACAGGGTGGGCGCAATGTCCAGCAGCATCAGGCGTCGTACGGCTTTTGGGTGATCGGCTGCCAGCCGGTGCGCCACACGGGCCCCACGGTCGTGCGCCAGCACATCGAACCGGTCAAAACCGTGGTGCGCCATGACGGCGATGGCGTCCCGGGCCATCTCACGCTTGCTGTGTGCGGTGTGCTGCGGACCGGGCGCCGGACGGGTCGAATCGCCATACCCCCGGAGGTCCATCAGCACCACCGTGAAGCGCCCGGCCAGTGCGGGAAGGATGCGATGCCACATGGCCATGGACTGGGGATGGCCGTGCAGCAACAGCAGCGGAGGGCCATTGCCCAGGCACCGCGTGTGCAACGACACACCCTCACGTTCAACGCGGCGGGATGGAAGGTGATCGAACATGGATCGCAGCATAGCCCTCATATAGGCAACAATCGAATAATCAACTATTTCCATAAAGGAAACAATTGGAACGCTCCGATCTGGAACTCGTCACGGCCGTGCGACAACACGGCAGTCTGGTGAGGGTGGCCCAAGCCCTTCACGTCGCGCCTTCTGCCATCACCAAGCGCCTGGCAGCCCTGGAAGCCGAACTCGGTCTTCGCCTATTTCAGCGCACGACCCGGCGCGTGAGCCCGACCGCCGAGGGCGATGTGCTCTGCGAGCGCGCCAGCCGCATCCTGAGTGCCTTTGATGAACTGGAGTCCGAACTGCGGGAGCGCCAGGCCGAGCCCGCCGGTCCGGTCCGCCTCGCGGCAACCTTTGGTTTTGGCCGACTCTGGGTGGGCCCAGCCCTGGCCGACTTTCAACATCGGTACCCTCGCGTGTCCGTAGACCTGCAGCTCACCGAGCGTCTGCCGGATCTGGCGGTAGAGGGATACGATGGTGCCATCTGGCTTTGGAACGCGCCTGGCGAGCGCGCAGCCGAGTGGGTGTCGAAACGACTGGCCCCCAACCAGCGCGTGCTGGTGGCCGCACCCCGCTACCTCCAGGCCCATGGCACGCCCAGGACACCACAAGACCTCGCCACCCACAACTGCCTGGTCGTGCGCGAGAACATCGGCGCGGTCGATCGGCATTTTGACCATTGGCGCCTCCAGCGAGGTGACGAACCCCAGGTGCGGCACCTGCCGGCGCGCGGCAGCATGTCGTGCAATTCGGGCGAGATGGTGCGCGACTGGTGCCTGTCAGGCCAGGGAATCATGCTGCGAAGCCTGTGGGACATCGGACCCCAGCTGGCCAGCGGAGAGCTGGTGCGCGTCCTGCCCGACTACGCGATGCCGGATGCCGACATCCACTGGCTGGCGCCCTACCGGCCGCAGAACCCCAAACGCATGCGCCTGCTGGTGGATTTTCTGGCGGATCGCTTTCGTGAGGAACCCTGGAAGGTCAGGCCCGCTTCGCGGGCCGCACCACCAGGCTCACGCCGAAAGCGGTGAGCGCGATACCGGCAACGGTGACCAGGGTGATGGGTTCGTCGAACAGCACCCAGGCAATCAGCGCCGTGCAGGGAGGCACCAGGTACATCAGGCTGGTGACCGAAGCCGCTGCCCCGCGTTGAATCAGCATGTAGAGCAGCGAACTGCCGCCTAGAGTGAGGCCCAGCACCGACCAGGCCATGGCACCCGTCAGTTCCCAGTTCACGCCAGCGTCGCCGTGCGTCCAGCGCATGGCCTCGAACTCCAGCAGCGCCAGTGAAAGCGTCACCAGAAGGGCCGCGAGCAACTGCACAGCATTGGCGGTGCGCACGTCACACGCGGCCACATAGCGCTTCTGGTACAGGGTGCCGATCGTGATGGCAAACAGGGCCATCACGGCGAACGACAGATTGAGCCAGTTGGCCTGATCGCCAGGACCGCCTGCACCAAACTTGCGCGAGACCACCAGCACCAGGCCCGCAAACCCCAGCAGCAAACCCAGCCATTGCCGCCTTGACACCTTGGATCCAGTGCCTGAGAGCCAGATGGCCGTGAGCACCGGCTGGATACCCACGATCAGCGCAGAAAGACCAGATCCCATGCCGGCCTTGACCGCGGCCCAGACCCCACCGAGATAGCCCGCATGCATGAGCACACCGGTCACCGAGAGGTGCAGCCACTGCTTTCGGTTGGAAGGCCATTTGACACCGGAGAACCAGATCCAGGGCAGAAAACACAGGATGGAAAGCGCATACCGCACGGCCAGGAATTTCATGGGCGGCGCGTGCGGCATGCCATAGCGCGCCACGATGAAGCCCGTGCTCCAGATCAGCACGAACACCCAGGGCATGGCTCGCAGCCACGCGTTGTCCTTGGGTGTGCTCACCATGTTCGCGTCGGACAATGAATCAACGCGCGCGGGCCCGGATTTCCGGCAAGGCTTTTTGCAGGTAATAAACCATGGACCAGACGGTGAGCACCGCCGAAGCCCAGATCAGCCAGGTGCCCCATAGATGGGTATCGATGACTCCAAGAACCATGCCGTCAAACAGAAGAAATGGAATCGCCACCATCTGAACCGTGGTCTTGACTTTGCCCAGCATGTGCACCGCCACGCTCTTGGTGGCTCCGATGATCGCCATCCATTCCCGCAGAGAAGAGATGGCAATTTCCCGACCAATGATGATCAGTGCCACAAACACGTCGGCCCGGTCCAGATGGACCAGCACCAGCAGGCTGGCACAGACCAGAAACTTGTCGGCCACCGGATCCAGAAAGGCGCCGAAGGCCGAAGTCTGGTTCAGTTTGCGGGCCAGATAGCCGTCGGCCCAGTCGGTGGCTGCGAACACCACGAACATGACGGTGGCGATCAGGTTCTTCTGGGCAATGCTCATGCCTTCCAGGTAGTACACCCCGATGATCAAGGGAATCGCAACGATGCGAGCCCAGGTCAGTAAGGTAGGAAGGTTGAAAAACATGACGCGATTATGCGTTGATGCCGCGCCGGCACCTTCATCCCACGAATCAGGACCCGCTCACACTGTTTCTCCAAGTGCGAGTGTGTTGAAGACAGCGCCAATCCAGGCGCGCGAAGAATCGCGACAGGACACAGACTGATGGTCCGGACCCTGCCATTCGAAACCTGTCAGTGAAGCGCCCGGTAGATGGCGTCGGCCAAGTCGGCCGAGATGCCATCCACGGTGCAAAGGTCCTCCACGCTGGCCGACGCCACACCACGAACACCGCCAAAGCGCTGCAACAGACGGGCGCGCTTCTTGGGGCCGACGCCAGCGATGTCTTCCAATCGGCTGCCCCCGGTGCGCACCCTCGCCCGCTGGGCGCGCATGCCAGTGATGGCAAAGCGATGGGCTTCGTCACGGATCTGCGCCACCAGCATCAGTGCGGCGGAATCGTGCCCCAGATAGACCTTTTCGCGCCCGTCGGCGAACACCAGCTCCTCCAGACCGACCTTGCGGCCTTCCCCCTTTTCCACACCCACGATGAGTGACAGGTCCAGCCCCAGTTGTTCAAACACTTCCCGCGCCATGCTCACCTGGCCTTTGCCGCCATCGATGAGCACCAGATCGGGCATGCGCGGGCCTGAGGTGGCTTCGACAGTGGGTTCGGGTAACGCGACGTCGGCGGAATCCGGCTCCGAAACGACTGTGGCGGGTGGGTTCTGAAGCGGGACTTCTGGATCGATTGCCTCCGGCTCCTCAACACCGTCATCCTTCATCGCCTCCGCAATCTTGCCGTAGCGGCGCAACAGCACCTGGCGCATGGCGGCGTAATCGTCGCCCGGCGTGATGCCTTCGATCTTGTAGCGCCGGTACTGGCTGTTCTGCATCTTGTGCCCTTCAAACACCACGCACGAAGCCTGCGTGGACTCCCCCGCCGTGTGGGAGATGTCGAAGCATTCAATACGCAGCACGTCGAGCTGGTCGTCGGGCAGTTGCAGCGCATCGGCCAGCGCGCGGGTACGGGCTTGCTGGGAACCCTCTTCCGCCAACAGGCGCGCCAGCGCGATCTCGGCGTTCTTCTGGGCCATCTCCAGCCAGATGCGGCGGTGTTCGCGCGGCTGGTGCACGGCGTTGACCTTGGCGCCCGTCTGCTCGGAGAGTGCATCCAGCAGCGGCCTGCCCACAGGGTGGCTGGTCACCAGCGTGTGTGGCATGGCAATGCCCAGGTAGTGCTGAGCAATGAACGCCGCCAGCACCTGCTTCGCCACGCGCTCGCCGGGCTCCCCTTGCTGCGGTGCTTCCTCGTCAGCAAGTGCACCTTCGATGGCCGACGCATCTTCCACATGAGCTGGAAAGTACGGCCGGTCGCCCAGGTGGCGCCCACCCCGGATCATGGCCAGATTCACACAGGCGCGACCACCCTGCACTTTCACGGCCAGCACATCCACGTCCCTGTCGGAAACGGTGTCCATGGCCTGCTGGTGCAGCACACGGGACAGCGCCGACATCTGGTTGCGTATCTCTGCCGCCTGCTCGAACTCCAGCTTTTCAGCGTGACCCATCATGCGCTGCTCCAGGGCGTCCAGCACAGCCTGGGTTTCGCCCCGCAGGAACCTTTCGGCATCTGCCACGTCACGGGCATAGGCTTCGCTGTCCACCAGGTCCACGCAGGGGCCGCTGCAGCGCTTGATCTGATACAGAAGGCAGGGCCGCGTGCGGTTGGCGAACACGGTGTCTTCGCAGGTGCGCAGGCGAAACACCTTCTGCAGCAAGGTGATCGACTCCTTGACCGCCCAGGCGCTGGGATAAGGGCCGTAGTAGCTGTGGCGCCGGTCCACCGCGCCACGGTAGTAGGCCATGCGGGGAAAGGCAATCGACGGCACGGGTATCCGCGCAGCGGTGCGAAAGGTCTCGCGCGTGCCCGTGATCTTGAGGTAGGGGTAGCTCTTGTCGTCCCTGAACAAGATGTTGAAGCGCGGGTTCAGCGTCTTGATGAGGTTGTTTTCAAGCAGCAACGCCTCGGCTTCGGAGCGCACCACCGTGGTCTCCATGCGAACGATCCGGCTCACCATGTGACCGATGCGGGTGCCGTCGTGGTTCTTCTGGAAGTAGCTGGCCACGCGCTTTTTCAGGTTGCGCGCCTTTCCCACGTAGAGCAATTGGCCCTGGACATCGAAATAGCGGTAAACGCCGGGCAGGCCTGGCAGTGCAGCGACTTCGCTGAGCAGTTGTTCGGAATGGGACTCGGACATGGGCTCCATTTTGTACCGACCCGCCAAGGCCTGCCCCTGAAAGGGATCGCTGCAAGAATGCGGCAAGATCACGGCCATGCACCAACCCACCGTTGCCCCTCAAGCCAACCGCGATCGCCCTTTGTGGGATGTGTTCTGCCGCGTGGTGGACAACCTGGGCGACATCGGTGTGTGCTGGCGCCTCGCCGCCAACCTGGCGGACCGGGGGCAGCAGGTGCGCCTCTGGATCGACCAGCCCGAACCGCTGCGCTGGATGGCGCCTGGCGCGCTGGACGGCACGATCCCGTGGATTGAGGTGATCCCGTGGAAGACGCCGTTGCCTGCGGGCTTGTGTGATTCGCTGGCGCCGGCTCATGTCTGGGTGGAGGCCTTCGGCTGCCACCCGCCTGATGAGGCTCAGCACGCGCTGAAGCAGCAGCTTGCGAGTGGCGCGGTGTCGCCGGTGTGGATCAATCTCGAGTACCTCAGTGCCGAATCGTATGTGGAACGCTCGCATGGCCTGCCCTCACCTGTGATGAGCGGCCCACTGAAGGGGATCGGCAAGTGGTTTTTTTATCCTGGGTTCACCTCTGCCACAGGCGGCCTGCTGCGTGAAGCCGATCTGGGTTCGCGTCAAGCCGGGTTCGACGCGACCGTCTGGTTGCGGCAGATGAAACTGCCAGCCAGCCCGGCGAAACGGGTCAGCGTGTTTTGCTACGAGCCAGCGGCGCTGGACGATCTGCTGTGTCAGGCCTCCGAAACGAACAGGCCCGTGCAATGGCTGGTGGCGCCCGGCAGGTCTGCACTGGCCGTACACCAGTCACCGGCAACCGAAGGGCTCCAGACAGCGGGTTGCCTGCATTATTTGCCGCCACTGCCGCAGCAGGCCTTCGACCATTTGCTGTGGGCCTGCGACCTGAACCTCGTGCGAGGCGAAGATTCGCTGGTGCGCGCCATCTGGGCAGGGAAGCCTTTTGTGTGGCACATCTACCCCCAGCACGACAACGCACACCATGCCAAGCTTGACGCCTTTCTGGACTGGCTGGAGGCACCCCTGTCGTTGCGGCGGTTTCACCACGTGTGGAATGGCATGAACGCATCCGCTTCCCACTGGCCTGGCTGGGACGTGGTGAACGAATGGCAGGGCTGTGTCCAGGCCGCCCGGAGTCGTCTGTGGAGCCAGCGCGACCTGGGCACCCAGCTTATCGAGTTCGCTTTCAAAAACCGATAAAATTCAAGGCTTTGCGGAAATTCGCCCATCCCGAACGGCATGGGCGCTTCCTGCCAGCCATCTGCTTTGCCGCACAGATTGCCATCATCAGCACAGTCCCGGTACGCACAATCCCTGCACGGAACTGGCGGCCCCAACGTTGGAACCCCTTATGAAAATCGCTCAAGAACTCCGCGCCGGCAACGTCATCATGCACGGCAAGGACCCGATGATCGTGCTGAAAACCGAATACAGCCGGGGCGGCCGTGGTGCTGCCACCGTGCGCCTCAAGCTCAAGGCCCTGCTCAACAACATGGCCACGGAAGTCGTGTGCAAGGCCGACGACAAGATGGACCAGATCATTCTGGACAAGAAGGAATGCACCTACTCCTACTTTGCCGACCCCATGTACGTGTGCATGGACGCCGACTACAACCAGTACGAGGTGGAAGCCGAGAACATGGGTGACGCCCTGAACTACCTCGAAGACGGCATGACCGTGGAAGTGGTGTTCTACGACGGCAAGGCAATCTCTGTGGAACTGCCCACCAGCGTGGAGCGTGTGGTCACCTGGACCGAACCCGCCGTCAAGGGCGACACGTCTGGCAAAGTGCTCAAGCCAGCGAAGATCGCCACCGGCTTCGAAGTGGCAGTGCCCCTGTTTGTGGCGCAGGACGACAAGATCGAAATCGACACGCGCACAGGTGAATACCGCCGCCGCGTCTGATCGCAAACTTCGCGTTCTTCGCAATCAACACTCAAAAGGCTCCTGTGGGAGCCTTTTGATTTTTTCCCTCAACAGCTTGACCACATGGACCTGATCGCCCGCATCACCGACGTCATCATCCCGGTGTTTCTGATCGTGGCGATCGGCTACGGCTATGCCCGCCGCAGTGTTCCTGACATGACCACCTTCAACCGGGTGGCGCTCGATGTGCTCGCGCCCGTGCTGGTGTATTCGGCGCTGGCAGACAGGGACTTTCAGATCGGCGAGCACATCACACTGCTGATCGGTGGCGCCATCCTGATTCTGGGCAGCGGCCTGATCGCCTGGCCGCTTGCGCGTGCCTTTGGCGCACAGCCACGCACGCTGGTGCCGGTGGTGATGTTCAACAACTGCGGCAACATGGGGCTTCCACTGGCGCTGCTGGCGTTTGGCACCTCGAATTTCGGGGCTGCGGTGGCGCTGTTTTCCATCAGCAACCTGCTGCACTTTTCCCTTGGCGCGCGCATCACGAGCAGCCACGCCCGAACGCGCGACCTGCTGCTGAGCCCGCTCATGATCGGCACGGCGCTCGGCTTCCTCAGCGCAATGACCGATGTCAGGCCACCTGATGTGGCTCTGGCGGGGCTGAAACTGCTCGGTGATGCCCTGCTTCCCATGATGCTGTTTGCGCTGGGCGTGCGATTGACCGCGCTGACACGGTCCGGACTGGCATTGGGCTTGCTCGGCGCGCTGGCACGTCCCCTGATCGGACTGGCGATCGGCATCCCGCTGGCCTGGGCGCTGGGGCTGGAAGGCGCTGCCCGAGGCCAGCTTCTGCTCTTCGCGGCCCTGCCACCCGCGGTGGTTCAGTTCATGCTGGCCGAGCGCTACCACCAGGAGCCCGACAAAGTCGGTGCGATGATCATGCTGGGCAACGCGCTGGCGATCGTCTTTGTGCCGCTGGCGCTCGCACTCAGTCTTTGAGTTGCGCTCCCTCACACCCAACACAACATCAGGAGTCAATTCATGGAAGCCACACAGGACATCACCGAACGCCGCCTGGCAGACGCCTGGGCCGAGCTGCAGGCCCACGCCAACGATGGCCACCCTCTGCAGGCCGACGCCTACCGCCTCGCTTTCGCCGATCCGGAATTCATGCTGCGCCGCGAAACGCGCGGCATCCGCTTTCAGCTGGAAATGCTCAAGCCCGACCTCGCCCAGCAAGATCACGGCATTGAAAACACTGTGGTTGTTTTTGGTAGCGCCCGCTTTCGCGACGCCGCAGAATCGGCCGAGCAACTGGTGCGGGCAGAGCGCAGCGGCGAACCCAGAGACATCGCGCGCGCCAGAGCCCTGGTGCGCAACGCCCACTACTACGACCAGGCGCGCGAATTTGCACGCCACGTGGCGCGCTACAGCAAGGCCTGCCCGCCCGAGGACAAGCTCTTCATCTGCACCGGTGGCGGCCCCGGCATCATGGAAGCCGCCAACCGCGGCGCGCACGACGAAGGCGCACTCAACGTCGGGCTGAACATCGCCTTGCCACACGAGCAGGCGGCCAATCCCTACGTGTCACCCGAACTGAGTTTCAAGTTCCATTACTTTGCGCTGCGCAAGATGCACTTCATGATGCGCGCCAAGG
The DNA here is from genome assembly GCF_030651625.1 of Hydrogenophaga sp. Lineage (GTDB taxonomy): Bacteria > Pseudomonadota > Gammaproteobacteria > Burkholderiales > Burkholderiaceae_C > Hydrogenophaga. The sequence goes on from NZ_JAUSCF010000022.1 coordinate 282,180, forward strand.
CGTTGCTCGCATTCCCGGGCGGATTCGGCACGCTGGACGAACTGTTCGAGGTCATCACCCTGGTGCAGTGCAAGAAGGCCAAACCGGTACCGATCGTGCTGTTCGGCAGCGACTACTGGAAGCGCCTGATCAACCTCGATGTGCTGGTGGAAGAAGGCACCATTTCTCCGGAAGACCTGCAGCTGTTCCACTATGTGGACGATCCGCAGACCGCCTGGGCGATCATCCAGCAGTTCTACGATCTGCCCAAGGTTTGAAGGCAGGCTGGCGTCACTCGCGGTGGATCTGCTTCCATCCCGATGGCCGCTGACCTTAAACATCAGGCAGTGGCCATTGTGGACACAGTGTCGGGGCAACGTGATCCGCGATTATTCAGACCAGCCGCCGCCCAATGCGCGGTAGAGCGCCACCTGGTTCTGCTGTTGCGCCAGGCGGGTCTGTAGCAGCGCCTGCTCGGTACCAAACAATGAGCGTTGCGCATCCAGCACGTCGAGGAAACTGGCCACGCCATTGCGGTAGCGCAGTTCGGCCAGCCGAAAACGGTCGGCCTCGGCGGCGGTCTGCATTTCCTGTGCACGCAGTTGCTCGACCAGCGTTGCCTGTCCCGCCAAAGCGTCTGCCACCTCACGGAAGGCGGTCTGGATCGCCTTTTCATACTGGGCCACGGCCAGTTCGCGACCGACGTTGGCCGAGTCCAGCGAAGCCTGGTTGCGTCCGGCATCAAAGATCGGCAGCAGGGCCTGCGGCGCCAGCGTGAAGCCCCATGATCCGTCCTTGAACAACCCCGACAGCGAGCTGCTGGCCGTACCGGCGCTGGCGGTGAGGGAAATGCGCGGGAAGAACGCGGCGCGCGCCGCACCGATGTTGGCGTTGGCGGCAATCAGTTGCTGCTCGGCCTGACGGATGTCGGCCCGGCGCTCCAGCAGATCGGAAGGCAAACCGGCTGGGACATCGCGCAACAGGGGCTCGCTGCCGACAGCCGGCGTACCAGGCGTTAGCAGGCTGGTCGGCACCGCCTGCCCGACCAGCAAGGTGAGCGCATTCACATCGAGCGCGCGCTGACGTTGCTGCTGGGCGAAAGCGACGCGGGCCGCCGCTGTCAACGATTCGGACTGCCGCAAATCAAGCGCGGAGGTGGCGCCATTGTCAAAACGCAGTTGGGTCAGACGCAGAGAGTCTTCGCGTGTGGCCAGCGTGCGCTGTGTCAGCGACAGCAACTGGTCGTTGCTCTGCAGGCTGAGCCACGTGCTGGCCACTGCTGCCACCAGGCTGGTCTGCGTGGCGCGACGAGCCTCTTCACTGGCGAGGTATTGCGCCAGTGCTGCTTCTTTCAGACTGGCTATGCGACCAAAAAAATCGATCTCCCAGCTGCTCATCGCCAGCCCCACGCTGTAGACGCTGCTGGTGCCGCCGCTGCCGTCGGGCTGGCGATTGCCGGTGGTGGCCACTCCCAGGGTGGGGAAAAGGTCGGCCCTGCGGATCTGGTACTGGGCACGCACCTGCTCGATATTGAGCGTGGCCACACGCAGGTCGCGGTTGTTGGCCAGTGCCAGCGTGATCAGCTCGCGCAGGTGGGCATCGCCCACGAACGCGCGCCAACTCATGTCGGCGGCCGCAGCCTGCGGGCTGGTGGTCGAGCCCATGGTGGGGAAACCGGTGGCCACAGGCGCGACAGGGCGCTCATAAGTCGGGATGAAGGAGCAACCGGTCACCACGGCTGTTGCCAGCAAGGTGAGCGCGGATCGCAGCAGAGGACGGGTGGATTCATGCATCGCTGTGCACTCCCATGTGTTCGGCATCGGCCGCGTGCAGGCGGCGCTGGCGGTCGCTGCCCTTGAACAGCGTGCGCACCACCACGAAAAAGATCGGTACAAACACCACCGCCAGGATGGTGCCGGTGACCATGCCACCGATCACGCCGGTGCCGATGGCTCGCTGGCTCGCCGAGCCAGCGCCGGAAGACAGGGCCAGCGGCAGCACGCCCAGCGTGAACGCCATCGAGGTCATGATGATGGGACGGAACCGCAGGTGGGCCGCTTCAAGCGCAGCCTCGATCACGCTCTTTCCCTGGGCCTGCAGGTCTTTGGCGAATTCGATGATCAGAATCGCATTCTTCGCCGACAGACCAATGATGGTGATCAGTCCCACCTGGAAGTACACGTCGTTGGAATAGCCTCTGAGCAACGTCGCCAGCAGCACACCCAGCACACCCAGTGGCACCACCAGGATCACCGAGAGAGGAATGGTCCAGCTCTCGTACAAGGCAGCCAGGCAGAGGAACACCGCCAGAATGGCGAAGGCGTACAGCACCATGGCCTGGGAGCCAGCGAGTTTTTCCTCTCGCGACTGACCGGTCCATTCGAAGCCGATGCCCTGAGGCAACTGGCTGGCAAGCCTTTCCATCTCGGCCAGTGCGTCACCGGTGCTGGCGCCTGGCGCCGCGCTGCCGCTGATGCGCATCGAGGGATAGCCGTTGTAGCGCACGGTCTGCATCGGTCCGGTGACCCAGTGGGTGGTGGCGAACGCCGACAACGGCACCGCCTGACCCCGGTTGTTGAGCACGTTGATGCGCAACAGGTCTTCGGGCTGCATGCGCGCTGGCGCATCGGCCTGCACCACCACGCGCTGCAAACGCCCGGCATTCGGAAAATCGTTCACATAGCTGGAACCCAGCGAGGTGCCGATGGCGCTGCCGATGGCGTCGAACCCAACGCCCAGGGCATTGGCCTTGTCGCGGTCGATGTCAATTTGCAGTTGGGGTGCATCCTCCAGCCCGTCGGGACGCACCTGGGTCAGCACCTTGCTTTGCGAGGCCAGGCCCAGCAACTGGTTTCGTGCGCCCAGCAGTGCCTCGCGACCCAGACCGGCGCGGTCCTGCAAGCGGAAGTTGAAGCCCGACGAGGCGCCCAGCTCCGGGATCGGCGGCGGACTCAGCGGAAAGATGAACGCATCGCGAACGCCCGACAAAGCGCCGAAGGCGCGACCAGCCAAAGCAGAGGCGGAACTGCCGGGTCCGGTGCGCTCGGACCAGTCCTTGAGTGTGACGAAGGCCAGTGCCGCGTTCTGACCCTGTCCGGAAAAGCTGAAGCCCAGCACGCCGACCATGCTCTGCACTTCGGGCTGTTGCAGCATGAAGCCTTCGACCTGCTTCATCACCTCCAGGGTGCGTTCCTGGGTTGCGCCAGGCGGCAACTGCACGTTGACCAGCATGGTGCCCTGATCTTCACCAGGCAGGAACGACGTGGGCAGGCGGTTGTAGACCACCACCGCAGCGCCAATGATCGCGGCGTAGACGATCAGAGTGCGCCCGGCGCGTGGCAGCAATGCCGCCACGCTACGCTCGTAACCCTTGGCCGTGCGTGTGAAGCCGCGGTTGAACCAGCCGAAGAAGCCTTTCTTTTCGTGGTTGTGGCCCGCTTTGACCGGTTTGAGCAAGGTGGCGCACAGGGCCGGCGTGAGTGAGAGAGCCATGAATGCCGAAAATGCGATCGACACGCCCATGACGGCGGCAAACTGACGGTAGATGTTGCCCACCGAACCAGCGAAGAAAGCCAGCGGCACGAACACCGAAATCAGCACCACGGTGATGCCGATGATGGCGCCCGAGATCTGGCCCATGGCCTTGCGCGTCGCTTCCAGCGGTGGCAAGCCTTCCTCACTCATGATGCGCTCAACGTTCTCGACCACCACAATGGCGTCGTCGACCACAATGCCGATCACCAGCACCATCCCGAACATGGTCAGCACGTTGATGGAAAAGCCCATCGCCAGCAGCACGGAGAAGGTGCCCAGCAGCGCCACTGGCACCACGATGGTGGGAATGATTGTGTAGCGGAAGTTCTGCAGGAACAGGAACATCACCAGGAACACCAACAGCACGGCTTCGGCCAGGGTGATGGCAACCTGCTGGATGGAGATCTTCACGAAGCGCGAGCTGTCGTAAGGAATTTGCCAGGTCATGCCTTCGGGGAAGAAGCGCTCCAGCTCGGTCATCTTGGCGCGTACGGCGTCGGCGGTGGCCAGCGCATTGCCGCTGGGCGAGAGCTGCACACCGATACCGGTGGAGGGCTTGCCGTTGAGCCTTGCTGACGTGGCATAGGCCTGAGCCCCGAGCTCGATGCGTGCCACATCCTTGAGACGCACGGTGGAACCGTCAGGGCTGGCCCGCAGCACGATGTTGCCGAACTGTTCAACGCTGCCAAGCTGTCCATTGACCACCACGGTGGCGGCGATGCTCTGGCCTGCCACGTTGGGCAATGCTCCGATTTCGCCAGCAGACACCTGGGCGTTCTGTGCCCGGATCGCTGCTGTCACGTCGGCGGCACTCAGGTTGAAGCCGAGCAGCTTGGTCGGGTCGATCCAGACCCGCATGGCGCGCTCGGTGCCAAACAGCTGGGCCTGGCCCACACCGGGCAGGCGCTGAAGTTCGGGCACGACACTTCGAGAGGCGTAATCGCCCAGCGCAACCGGATCCCAGGCCGGATCGTCGCTGGACAGAATGGCGAACAGCAGGAAGTTGCTGCGCGACTTGTCCACCCGCACGCCCTGCTGCGTCACCGCAGCCGGCAGCCGCGGCGTGGCGCGTGCGAGGCGGTTTTGCACATCCACCTGGGCGAGATCGGCGTTGGTGCCGGTTTCGAAACTCAGCGTGATGCTGCCAGTGCCGTTGGCCTGCGCCACCGACTCCATGTAGATCAGCCCGGGGGAGCCGTTCATCTCCTGCTCGATGACCGACAGCACGCTGTCTTCCAGCGTGGAAGCCGCTGCACCCGGGTAGGTCGCGTTGATCACGATCGCGGGTGGTGCCACCGGCGGATACTGCGCGATCGGCAACTGGGTAATGGACACACCACCCAGCACCATGACGAACAGTGCAATCACCCACGCAAAGATGGGCCTGTCAATAAAAAACTTCGCCATGTGGGGCGCTCCTTAGCTGGTCGCACCAGCCGGGGCTGGTGCGGAGGTCGCGCCACCTTGCGGCTTCCATGGCACCGCCTTCACGGGCGTGCCGGGCGGCATCATCTGCAGCTTCTGGAAACCGTCGACCATGACCTGTTCACCAGCCTCAAGGCCCTCCCGGATCACCCACTGGCCGTTCTGCTGTCCGCTCACCTTGACGGAGCGGCGGGAAATCTTGCCTTCTGCATCCACCACGCTGACCGAGTCGCCCTGAGCCGTTCGTGTCACCGCCTGCTGGGGCAGGGTCACTGCATTGCCGGCCGTGGCTTGTTCCAGGCGCACGCGCACATACAGACCCGGCAACAGGGTGCCACCGGGATTCGGCACTTCGGCGCGCAAGGTGATTTGCCCCGTGGCGGCATCCACCGTCAAGTCCGAGAAGAGCAGGCGACCTTCTTGTTCGTACTCGCTTCCGTCTTCCAGCATCACTCGCACGCTGGCTGCGTCGGCGCCAGCGGCCTTGATCTGCCCTGCGCGCATGGCCGACTGCAAAGCCATCACCTCGGCCGCCGATTGCGTGAAGTTGACGAACATCGGGTCCACCTGCTGAATGACCGCCAGTGGTGTGGCCTCACCCTGCCCCACCAGCGCGCCTTCGGTCACCAGCGCGCGACCAATGCGCCCTGAGATGGGCGCGGTGACATTCGCATAACCGAGGTTGATCCGGGCGGTCTGCACGGCGGCCTGGGCCACCGCCACATCGGCCTGTGCCGACTTTTGCGCTGCCTCGGCGTTGGCAAACTCTTGCTGGCTGATGGCGTTTTCGGCCACCAGGGGCTTGTAGCGTTCGGCCAGCGCCGTGGCTTGCGCCCTGTTGGCCTCTGCACGGGCCAAGGATGCCTGCGCACTTTGCAGGGCTGCAGCATAGGGCGCCGCATCGATTCGGAACAAGGCCTGGCCCGCTTTCACGTCGCTGCCCTCGCGAAAAAGGCGCTGCTGCAGAATGCCAGCGGCCCGGGCCCGCACTTGCGCCACTCGAGAGGCTTCAAGCCGACCAGGAAGTTCGGTCACCAGCCCCACGTCACCGGGTGTGACCGTGACAACGCCCACCTCGGGCGCCGGCATGCCGCCACCCGCTGGCGCAGCGCCTGCTGGTGCATCACTCTGGCCACAAGCCGCAAGCACGGCCGCCAGGGCCAATACAGACAAGCCCCGTGCCATGCTGGGCAGAGACAGAGGAGCAGACCAGGTGCGCAGGGAAGGCACCGTCTTGATGGAGCTCAGGGCAGGCATGGGAGTCCTTGGGATAGCAGGTGAAAGTGGCACTTGTTCAGGGAATACCCTGACAGACTGTGCCGTCGCAAAGCGGCGAAGTATATATACATACAGGAATGTATGTATAGTCCCCCATACCCCCAAGGGCAATGATTCTGGAGACAAAGACCATGGTTCGACGAACCAAAGCCGACGCACTGGCCACTCGCAACAGCCTGCTGGATGCTGCAGAACATCTGTTTCAGGCGAATGGCGTTTCGCGCACTTCGCTCAATGAGATCGCGACAACGGCAGGCACGACGCGCGGCGCCATCTACTGGCATTTCAAAGACAAGGCCGACTTGTTCAACGCCATGATGGAGCGGGTGACCATGCCTCTGGAGTCCACACTGGAGAGCACAGCGCGCGACGCCAGTTCAAACGTCAACCCATTGCTTTTGCTCCGCGACTCGATGATGGGGGCGCTGAAGCAGACCGCCAACGACGATCAGACCCGTCGGGTCTTCGAAGTGGCCACGCACAAAGTGGAATACGTGACGGAGATGCAGGCGGTGCGGGACCGTCACCTGCAAGTGCGAAACGAGTGCGTGGCAATGACCGAAAAAGCCTTGCGTGAGGCAGTCATCCGTGAAGGCATACAGCTCCCCATACCGCTGCCCATTGCGGCACTGGGTTTGCACGTGATCATTGACGGCCTGATCCAGAACTGGCTGCTGGCGCCAGAGGCCTTCGATCTGGAAACATGTGGTCGCGGTACGGTGGATGTCTACTTTGCCGGTCTGGGCTTTGATCTGAAAGAGTGACTGCCAGCGCAGCAAGGGGCATCGGGCGCAACGCACGTCAAACCCATTGACGCTGGGCTGATCTCTCGCGTCCGGGGCCCCACATTGGGCTGATCGATCCCGCCGCGGCATCTGCGGTTTTTTTGCACGTTTCGCTTTGCGTGACTTCTATGGTGGGTGCGGCAGAACGCAGAAACAAACGGATGCCGCGCTGGGACATCTCTGCAGCATGTCACGAGCCGAAACAGGGCTGCCCTACAATTCTGCCTGCGCGCTGAACTCCTCACTGTGCCGCGTACCTGTTTCGCTCCTGCCCACGGCAGCTCCTTGCTTCAGAACCCCTTCTTTATCAAGAGAGATCAAACATTGAAATCGTTGGTCCTGTTTTTTGTAATGGCCGTGCTCTGGGTACTGTGGTCGGGCCTGTATCTGCCCCTGCTCTTGGGTTTGGGCCTGGCTTCTTGTGTGCTGGTGGTGCTTCTGGTTCGGCGCTTCGATAGATTCGGCCATTCGTCTGTGCCAATGCATCCCGGCAAGGGCATCGTGACCTATTGGTTCTGGCTGATCAAGGAGATTGTGTTTTCCAGCTTGCAGGTGACTCGCATCATTCTGTCGCCCCGGTTGCAAATCAGCCCCCGTTTGATCACTGTGGTGGCCATTCCCCGCGGCGAGGTGGCTCGTGTCGTGCTCGGCAACTCCATCACCCTCACGCCAGGCACACTCACAACAGACATTGATGACAACGGCATCATCACAGTGCATGCGCTGACGAACGAAAGTGCCGAGGATGTGCTCTCGGGGGAGATGAACCGGCGTGTCGGCCGACTGGAAGGGAAGCCATGAACAACGTGCTGATGGGTGCCGGCCTGGCTGTTCTGATCACCATGGCCCTGGCCATCATTCGCGGCATCAAAGGTCCGGAAATCTACGACCGCGTGCTTGCCGCCAACATCATTGGCACGAAGACGGTGCTGCTGCTGGCGGTTGTGGCACTGTTGTATGGCCGACCCGACTTCCTGGACCTTGCGCTGGCCTACGCGCTGATCAACTTCATCGGCATTCTGGCCATTCTCCAGTTTGTCCAGAACCGGGAAGCACGCCGCCAGAGCGAGCGCGCCGAAGAGAAAGGCAAGGCATGAGCCCGATCGAACTGGTTGCAGGCCTGTTTCTGGCATTGGGGGGTTTCTTCGTGCTGGTTGGCGGCGTGGGCGTGGTGCGCATGCCCGACCTCTACACCCGGATGCACGCCGCCAGCGTCGCGGAGACCATGGGCACACTGCTCATCATGGTCGGTCTCATGGTCCTGACCGGCTGGACCCTGGCGAGCTTCAAGCTGTTCGCCATCCTGATGTTCCTTCTCTTCACCGGGCCCGTGGCCGCCTACGCCGTGGCCAACACGGCCCTGATCGCTGGCGTCAAACCGCGCCTGGATGCCAAGAGCTCCGCTGCAGACGAGCCCGAGGTCCCACGCCCATGATCACCATTCTCGGATTCTTCACGCTGACTTTTCTGGCCGTGGCAGCTGTCGCTACGGTGCATACCCGCAATCTGTTCGTGGCCAGCATGTGGTTCGGCATCTTCAGCCTGATGATGGCGTCGAACTTTTTTATTCTCGACGCGGCCGATGTGGCACTGACCGAAGCGGCTGTGGGCGCGGGCGTGTCAACCGTGCTTTTCATGGGCGCGCTGTCGCTCACCGCAGGCCACGAGCACGTGCACGAGAAATTCGGCTGGGCACCCCTGGCCGTGCTGACTGTGCTGTTTGCCGTGCTGTTTGCCGCGAGTTTTGACCAGCCCCTGCTCGGCGATCCCATGGCACCTGTGCACCAGCACGTGGCTCCCTACTACCTGAGCGAAACACCCAGGCTGATTGACATACCCAACGTGGTGACCGCCGTGCTGGCTTCATTCAGAGGCTATGACACGCTGGGTGAAGTGCTGGTGGTCTTCACCGCAGGCATTGGCGTGCTTTCGGTTTTGAGCTTCCGACCCAAGAAGCGGCAACGTCTATCAGGCGAAGTCATGGCAGAGAAGATCCGGGGTGTGCAGCATCACGCTGTTCTGCGTGTGGTTGGCAAGCTCATCATCCCGGTGCTCATGCTGTTTGGCCTGCTGGTGCAGTTCCACGGTGAATACTCGCCAGGCGGCGGGTTTTCCGCAGGAGCCTTGTTTGCCGCTGCCGTGATGCTGTATGGCATTCTCGAAGGTGCCGATCGGTCGGCCAAAGCGATGCCACAGGACTGGATGTTGCGCCTGGCTGCACTCGGCGCCACCCTGTACACCGGCGTGGGTATCGTGTGCATGTTCCTGGGGGGCAGTTTTCTCGACTACAGCGTGCTGTCTGCCAACCCGGTTGCCGGACAACAACTGGGCATCCTGCTGGTCGAGTTCGGGGTGGGGCTCACCGTTACCACCGTGCTCATCATGATATTCAACGCCATCGCCAACCGCAGCACGTACTGACACGCCAATGAGCTTTCTTGGGCTATACAACTACTGGGTCTATATCTTTGTGCTGGTGGTCGGGCTGTATGCGGTGCTCGTCAAGGGCAACTACGTCAAGCGCATGATCGGCCTGGGCATTTTTCAGGGAGCGGTGTTCCTGCTGTACGTCACGATGGACAAGATCGAAGGAGGCACTGGCCCTATCTTCGTGAAACCGCCGCAGCCAGGCGACCTGTTTGCCAACCCTCTGCCCCAGGTGCTGATACTGACAGCCATCGTGGTTGGCATCGCCGTGACGGCACTGGGGCTGGCCATCACCATCCGCATCAAGGAAGAATACGGAACCATCGAGGAAGCTGAAACCCGAGAGATGGATCTCAAGGCATGAGCTTCACCGAACACTTTCCCATCCTTGTGGTGCTGGTGCCGATGCTCGTCGCACCACTGCTGGCAGCGATCCCTAGCCGCGGGCAACTGCCCTGGCTGATCGCCACGATCACCAGCCTGTTGATCTTCGTGGTGGCCATGGCCATGGTCGCCCAGGTGTTTGCAAACGGCACGCTCACCTACGAGCTGGGCGGTTGGCCGGTGCCCTTTGGCATCGGGCTGGCCGTCAGCCCGATGTCGGCCCTGATGGTGCTGGTCATCACCGGCGCTTCGTTCATGGCGCTGCTCTGGGGTCCGCTGAGCATGAACAGTGAGGTTGGCCAAGAGCACCAGTCGCTGCTCTATGCCAGCTGGCTTCTTGCGCTGTGCGGCCTGGTCGGCATTGCGGTCTCGGGCGACGCTTTCAACATCTTCGTTTTCATGGAGATCTCGTCGCTGGCCTCTTACGTGATGGTTTCTGCCGGCCCCAACCGGCAGGCACTCACAGCCACATTCAAGTACCTGATCACCGGCACCGTGGGGGCGACCTTCTACCTGATCGGTGTTGGCTACCTGTACATGATGACCGGCACCTTGAATCTCGCCGACATGGCCACACGTCTGGCCGACGTTTCGTCCACCGCGCCCGTGCTGATCGCCAGCGGATTCATCCTGATGGGCCTGGCGCTGAAAGCTGCCCTGTTCCCGATGCACGCCTGGATGCCCAATGCGTACCGCTTCGCGCCGACACCGGTCGCCGTGTTTTTTGCAGCCTGCTCGACCAAGGTCGCGCTGTATGTGCTGATCCGCTTCGACTTCCTGGTGCTCATGCCCAACCTGCCCGGTCATGCCGACATGCTCGTTTCGGTGCTGATGCCCTTGAGCGTGGCGGCCATGCTGGTCGGGTCGGCCGTGGCCATCTTCGAACGCGACCTCAAGCGCATGCTGGGCTACTCGTCGGTGGCCCAGATCGGGTACATCGTGCTGGCGTTCAGCCTGCTCAGCCCTGCGGGACTGACCGCCGCCATCGTGCACCTGTTCAACCACGGCCTGATCAAAGGCGCGCTGTTCATGGCGGTCGGTACCCTGGTGCTGCGCACGGGAAGCTCGCGGCTGGACGATCTGGCGGGTATTGGCAAGACCATGCCGCTGACCACCCTGGCTTTCTGTCTCGCAGGGGTGTCGCTGATCGGCGTCCCCCTCACCGCTGGCTTCATCAGCAAGTGGTACCTGATCACCGCCGTGCTCGAACACGGTGTGCTGGGCTGGATGCTGCTGGTCGCCATACTGGTCAGTTCCCTGATGGCGGTCGTGTACGTTTGGAAGGTGGTGGAAGTGGCCTACTTCCGAAATGCTCCCGCTGAAACAGCTGACGGCAAGGCAGGCCAACGCAGCGAAGCACCCCTGGGCATGCTGATCGTGCTCTGGCTGGTCGTGGCAGCCAACTTCTGGTTCGGCCTGGACACCCGTCTTCCGCTGGGGCTGGCCAGTATGGAGGCCACGCAGCTTCTGGGGGGCCAGCGATGAGCGACGCCACCATGATTCTGGTGAGTCTGCTGGTTCCCTTGCTGGGATCCCTGGGCATTGCACTCACAGGCCGCTCGCCCCTGCTGCGCGATGGCTTCATGATCGCGTCGGCGGTGGTCGTCTTTGGCTGTGTGCTCAGCCTGCTGCCGGCGGTGCAGGCCGGTGGCCGACCCGAAGCTCACCTGCTGACGGTCATGCCAGGACTGGACCTGGCCTTCCAGGTGGAGCCACTGGGCATGATCTTCGCCCTGGTGGCTTCCGGGCTCTGGATCCTGACATCGATCTACGCCATCGGCTACATGCGCGGTGCCGGCGAGAAGAATCAGACGCGCTTTTACGCCTGCTTCTCCATCGCCATCTTCGCTGCCATCGGCATTGCCTTCGCACAGAACATGTTCACGCTGTTCATCCTGTACGAGGTGCTGTCGCTTTCGACCTATCCGCTGGTCGCCCACAAGGGCACCGAGGAAGCCAAGAGAGGTGCCCGGATCTACCTGGGCATCTTGCTCGGCACATCGATCGGTTTGCTGCTGCCAGCCATGATCGCCACCTGGTGGCTGACTGGCACCCTGGAATTCCAGCCGGGCGGCATCATGCAGGGCAAGGTCGGCCAGATCGTGGGGTCGCTGCTGCTGTTGCTGTACATGTTCGGTATCGGCAAGGCCGCACTCATGCCGTTTCACCGATGGCTGCCTTCCGCCATGGTGGCTCCAACACCTGTCAGCGCGCTGCTGCATGCGGTGGCGGTGGTCAAGGCCGGTGTGTTCTCGGTGCTCAAGGTCAGCACCTACCTGTTTGGTCTGGACTACCTGGAGAGCCTCTGGGCCAGCGACCTGGTCATGTGGGTCGCGGCTTTCACGCTGCTGTCGGCCTCGATCGTGGCCATGCAGAAAGGCAACCTCAAGGCGCGACTGGCCTACTCCACGGTCAGTCAGCTGTCCTACATCGTGCTGGCGGCCATGCTGGCCAACCAGCTCGCCGTGGTGGGTGGCGGCATGCACATCGTCATGCACGCTTTTGGCAAGATCACGCTCTTCTTCTGTGCAGGCGCCATCTACGTGGCCGCGCACAAGACCGAGATCCACGAAATGGACGGACTGGGTCGCAAGATGCCCATCACCATGTTTGCCTTCCTGCTCGGCGCCCTGTCGGTCATCGGTGCGCCCCCGCTGGGCGGGCTGTGGAGCAAGTGGCACATCCTGCTGGGCTCGGTGGATGCCGGCCATGCCATCATGATTGGTGTGCTGCTGATCAGCACGCTGCTCAATATCGCCTACCTGCTGCCTCCGGTGGTGCGCGCCTTCCTTCTTCCGCCGCCAAAGGGCACATCCCCGGGCATTGAAGAAGCTCCCCTGATGTGCCTGATCCCGTTGTCTCTGACCGCGCTTGGCGCACTGCTGCTGTTCTTCATGGCCGATCCCGTCAGAAATCTGATGTGGTCTGTATTTGTGGGAGTGGGGTCATGAGGCCGCCGATGAACACGACCGAAACCCCCGACGCCGCCCCCGCTGCGAAGATGGAGCCCGAAATGGAAGTGACACGACTGGGTCGGTTTCTGGAAGCATTGGTAAATCGCTCGCGCCTGCTGAGCCGCATCATGCTGGGCATCATGGCTGCGCTCGTGATCGCCGACATTGCCATCCCCACCGGATACGACCGCTTTTTCTGGGAACGACTGGGGGGCGCGGGTGCGGTCTACGGGCTGTTTGCCTGCGTTGTCATCGTGGTGGTCTCCAAATTCCTCGGCTACCAGCTGCTCTACCGTCCTGAGGACTATTTCGACAACGAGCAAGAGGGCAACGACCTGATCGGTGATCCGAAAGCCCGGGAGGCTGGGCATGATTGATCTCTCAATGATCACCGGCGGTTTCTGGCTCCACCCTTCGGTGCTACTGATTGCCGGTGCCGTGCTGCTGCCCTTGTTCAAGGGTGTGGCGCAACAGGTGTACCGCGTGGTGCTGGCGGTCCTGTTTCTGTATGTGGTCTTCCAGATCGAACAGGGCACCCACGCCCAGATCGCTTTTGGAGGCCTTGAACTCGTGGCCGGCCGGGCAGACAAACTTGCCCTCGCCTTTGCCTACGTGTTTGCCCTCATCACGCTGATCGCAACGATCTACTCGCTCCACGTGCGCGACAACATCCAGCACGTGGCAGGGCTTTTCTACGCGGCTGCGGCCGTTGGCGTGGTGTTGGCCGGCGACCTCATCACCCTTTATGTATTCTGGGAACTGATGATGCTGGCGTCGGTCTGGTTGATCTGGCGCAGGGCCACAGCCCAGGCCTATGCCGCTGGCTACCGCTATCTGATGGTGCATGCCGTCAGCGGCGTCATGCTGCTCGGTGGCATCGTCATGTATTACGGTCAGACCGGCAGCCTGACGTTCGATCAGATGCAGGCAGACAGCTGGGCCAGCTACCTGATCCTGATCGGCTTCCTGATCAACGCGGCGGTGCCCCCCCTGCACGCCTGGCTGACCGACGCCTACCCGGAAGCCACCATCACCGGCGCCATTTTTCTGAGTGCGCTGACCACCAAGACCGCCGTCTACACCCTGATCCGCGGCTACCCGGGCACCGAGTTCCTGGTCTACCTGGGCACCGCCATGGCGCTTTGGGGGGTGGTGTACGCGGTGCTGGCCAACGACATCCGCCGGCTGCTGGCGTACCACATCATCAGTCAGGTCGGCTACATGGTGGCCGGGGTGGGCATGGGCACGGCCATCGCGCTCAATGGCGCCACAGCACATGCCTTCACCCACATCCTCTACAAGTCGGTGCTGTTCATGGGTGCGGGCGCGGTGATCGCCATGACCGGCAAGAGCAAGCTCACCGAACTCGGCGGCATCTACAAGTACATGCCCATCACCTTCCTGCTGTACATGATCGGGGCCTTTTCGATCTCGGCCTTCCCGCTGTTCAGCGGCTTTGTCAGCAAGACCATGGTGGTCGAGGCCGCTGCGGTCGACCACCGCGCCTGGATCTGGTTGTTGCTGTCCATGGCCTCGGCAGGCACCTTCCTGCACACCGGCCTGAAACTGCCCTACTTCACCTTCCTGGGTAAAGATGCCGGACTCAGGCCCAAGGAAGCCCCCTGGAACATGTTGCTGGCCATGGGCATCTCCGCGTTCTTCTGTGTGTTCATCGGGGTCAACCCGGCGTGGTTGTACCAGTTCATGCCAAACCCGGTCGAGTACAACGCCTACTCCGCCGGGCACCTGTTCTGGGAACTGCAGTTGCTGCTGTTCACGGGCCTGGGCTTCTTCCTGATGCTCAAGCACCTGGGTGGCGAGGCCAAACTGAGTGTGGACACCGACTGGGTCTACCGAAAGGCCGGTCCGTTGCTGATCAAGGCCACAGCGGCGGCCGTTCGATCGACCTGGCGCGGCTTCATGGCTGCCCTGCAAGGCCTGCTGAGCAGCATCTGGAACGGGCTTAAAGGTCTCGCTGGTACCGATGGCTTGCTGGGGCGCCCCTGGGGCATCGGATCAACCACCCTGTGGACCGTCGGCATTGCGTCGCTCTACGGACTGGTTTACCTGCTTCGTTGACTGAGCCAGTCTCTATGTCGCCCCTGGTTTGGCTCCAGCGGGCTGACAGCCCTTCTGGTGTGAAAGGCACGCCTGCTCAGCAGCGAGGCCTGGCCTAATCGCGCTCCGGCTTCTGAGGCGGCTGCTGCAAAGTCCAGGCCAGTGGAGAAGCCGAGCCCACCACTGCGCCTACCAGCCAGAACACCGCGCCGACGCCAATCAGGGTACCCGCTGACCCAAACAGCAGGGGCATGACCACACTTGACCCATTGATGGCCATGGCACGCAGTCCAAGCGCTTCGCCGTGACGGTGATGAGGCGTCATCTGATGCAAAGTGCTCATGATCATTGGCTGCACCGAACCCAACGCCACACCCAACAGAACAGAAAGCGAGGCCATGGCCCAGGCCGCCTGCGCAAAGGGGTAGAGACCGAACAGCACGGCAGTCGTCAGCATGGCCGAACCAATCACCACCGATTCGCGCAGATGAGCGGCCAGCCAAGGCATGACCAGCCGGATGGCAGTGGCGGCCAGGGCAAAACCACCCAGGATGGAACCAATCACCGTGGCACTCAGACCCCTTTCATGACCCAGCACCGGCACAAGGAAAGTGTGCACATCCCAGCACGAGGAAAGCAGCCAGTTGATGACCATCAAACGCCGAAATCCCTTGTCGCGCAGCAGATTCCAGGACGAGCCGCTGGACTGCCGAAGCTCGGGGGCCACAGGCTCGTGCTCCACCGTGTGGCGCACACAGAACCAGGCCAACGAGGGCAACAGGGCAAGCAACAGAAAGGCGGCGCGAAAGCCAAAGCTGTCGATCATCACGCCAGCGGCGAAGGGACCCAGAAAGTTGGAGATGGACGGGCCAATGGCCATCCAGCTGAACACCTGCTTGAGCTCGGTGGGCCCGTGTGCCAACCGACCCACATGACGCTGCAGCGCGATCATCGCCAGGCCCGTGGCCGCTCCACAGGTGAATGCGGTCACGCACAACACGCCAAAGACGGGAAAGGTCACCGCCAGCGCCGCGCCCACCGAGGCAACCCCGACCGCGATCGCCACCGGTTTACGCAGACCGCGACGGTCGGCGTAGCGCCCCGCCGGCAAGGCGATGAACACGGTGGCCAGCGCAAACAGCGCGAGCAGAACGCCCACGGCCGCAGGGCTGTAGCCCTCGCGCAACGCCATGAGCGGTGCGGCCATGCGGAAACCCGTCATGCAAGCGTGAAGGCAGATTTGCGCTGCGATGAACCGCGCAAGCTGTGTACGCAAACCGGGGTTCAAGGGATTCAGGTGTCGTTGGTATCCAGGGGCAGCAGCGCGCTGGCCTGATCCTGAGGCAGCGCCTCCACCGCCTTGAGTGCGCGGCCCATCGCCCGGCTGCGCGTTTCGGCGTTGTCGAGTGTATTGAGCACGGTCTGGGTCTGGCTCTTGACCCTGGCGAGCACATCACCAAATTTGCCGAACTCGGTCTTGACCGCACCCAGCACCTGCCAGACCTCGCTGGAGCGCTTTTCCAGCGCCAGCGTGCGAAAGCCCATCTGCAAGGAATTGAGCATGGCCATGAGCGTGGTCGGCCCGGCCAGTGTGACGCGGTGTTCGCGCTGCAGAACTTCCATCAATCCCGGGCGGCGCAGCACTTCCGCATACAGCCCTTCCGTGGGCAGGAACAGGATCGCGAAGTCGGTGGTGTGCGGCGGCTCGAGGTACTTGTCGGCCATGGACCGGGCTTCCAGCTTGATACGCTGCTCCAGACCCCGTCCTGCCGCCTCGGCGCCCTCGGCGTCGGCCCGCTGCTGTGCGTCGAGCAGGCGTTCGTAATCTTCATTGGGAAACTTCGCATCGATCGGCAGCCAGCACGGCGCGCCGTCGTCGCCCCGGCCCGGCAACTTGATGGCGAAATCCACCGTGAACCGGCTGCCCGGTTTGGTCATGACCTGCGTGGCGTACTGATCGGGTGCAAACACCTGCTCCAGCAAGGCGGCGAGTTGCGCCTCGCCAAACATGCCGCGAGTCTTCACGTTGGTCAGCAGGTGCTTGAGATCGCCCACCCCCTGCGCCAGCGTCTGCATCTCGCCCAAGCCCTTGTGCACCGCCTCCAGGCGATCGGCCACCTGCTTGAAACTCTCGCCCAGGCGCGCCTGAAGCGTGCTCTGCAGCTTCTCATCCACCGTTGCACGCATTTCGTCGAGCTTGGCGGCGTTGCTTTGTTGCAGCTGTGTGAGTTGGCCATCCAGCGTGGTGCGGATCTCGGTCAGCCGCCGCGCGTTGCCTTCGCTCATGTCCTGCAGTTGCCGGGTGAGTGTGTCGCCCAACGTGCCCCGCAGCTGCACCAGTTGCTGAGCGAAAGCGTCGATCTGGGCGTTCTGGGTGCGGGTGGCTTCGGCCGCCTGGGCGTTCAGATTCAGACCCAGGGCCTGCAGTTGCGCCGTCAAGGTGTCGCCCAGCGTGCCGCGAAGCTGCATCAACTGTTGTGCGAAGGCGTCGAGTTGGGCGTTCTGGGTGCGCGTGGCCTCGGCCTCCTGTCGGGACAGCGTTTCCTGGAACGTGGTCAATGTCTGCTGGATTTCCTGGCGCGCGCTGCGCGCGTTGTCCGCCATCTCCCTGCGCAGTTCACTCTCCACACGCTCCACGCGCTGGCTGATGGCCTGACCCTGTGCCAGCTGCTGCTGGCGATGCGCCTGCTCGTCGGCGTCAATCGGGCGCCGTCGTATCACCAGCCAAATCCCGATCAGGAGATTGCAGATCAGCAGCGCCAGCAACACCCAGTTCAGCGCTTCCACACTCATGCACTCGTCACGTCAGGGTTCAACGGGGTGAGTGCCTTGCCCTGGGTCAGATAGGCGATGACGTTGTCGGCTGCGAGCATGGCCATGGCCATGCGCGTGCCCATGGTGGCGCTGGCGATGTGGGGAGACAGAACCACGTTGGGGACGGTGAGCAGGTCGGGATGCACCTTGGGCTCACCCTCGAACACATCCAGTCCGGCCGCTGCGATGCGCTTTTCTCGCAGGGCCACGGCCAGGGCCGCATCGTCCACGATCCCGCCGCGCGCGATGTTGATCAGCGTGGCGGTGCGCTTCATCTGCGCGATCTCGGCCGCACCCACTGTGTGATGGACTTCGGGGCTGTAGGGCAGCACCAGCATCAGGTGGTCGGCCTCCCTGAGCAGCTCGGCCTTGTCCACATAGCACGCCTTGCAATCGGCTTCCAGCGCGGCATCCAGCCGGGAGCGGTTGTGGTAGATCACCTTCATGCCGAAGCCATGGGCGCCGCGTCGTGCAATGGCCTGCCCGATTCGCCCCATGCCCAGAATGCCCAGCGTGCTGCCGTGCACCTCGGCGCCCGCAAACATGTCCAGACTCCACCGGTTCCAAAGGCCCGCCCGCAAGAAGTGCTCGCTCTCGGTCAAACGCCTGGCGGTGGCCATCAGCAGTGCAAAGCCGAAATCGGCCGTGGTTTCGGTCAGCACGTCCGGGGTGTTGGTGGCCAGCACGCCGGCAGCGTTGATCGCTGCCATGTCGAAGTTGTTGTAGCCGACCGCGATGTTGGCAACGATCTTCAGCTGCGGGTTCGCGGTCAGCAAGGCGGCATCCACGCGCTCGCTGCCGGTGGTGAGCACACCCACCTTGCCCTGTAGCCGCTGAGCCAGTTGCTGGGGCGAGAGCACGTCGTCGGTGTCGTTCAGGTCGACGTCGAAATGCGCCCGCAAATGGTCAACCACCTCGGGGAAGACCTTGCGCGCGACGAGAATGGCCGGGCGGCCCGTGGTGCTGGCCATGGGCTCAGACCGCCAGAAGGTCGACTTCGAACAACAGCGTGGCGTTGGGCGGGATCACGCCGCCAGCACCCCTGGCGCCGTAGCCCAGCTCAGCCGGAATCACCAGCCGGCGGGTGCCGCCCACAGCCATACCCTGCACGCCTTCGTCCCAGCCTTTGATGACATGACCGGCGCCCAGGGGAAATTCAAAGGGCTGGCCTCGGTCCTTGCTCGAATCGAACTTGGCACCTTGCACGCCGTCGTTGTAGAGCCAGCCTGTGTAGTGCACCTGCACCGGACGACCGGCCTGCGCGACTTCGCCATTGCCGACCACAGAATCTTCGTACTGCAGGCCGCTGGGGGTGGTGATCATGGTGTTTCCTCGGGTTTGAAATGAAATGGGCAAACCCGATTATCTCCGCCTCAAAAATCGACCGCCAACGCTGCGTCTGATACAGCCGGCAGCACCGTTTACCAGTGCTTTGCAATGGCGCCACGTGGCGTTGATGTGAGCAAGATTTACTGTGGTTTCCACATCGACCCTCTCTTCAGGAGATTCTTCATGGAAACATCCGACTTGCAGCTGACCCGCCGCATGGCACTCGGAGCGCTCACCGGCGCCGCGTTGCTGAGCGCCCTGCCCGCCCAGGCGCTGGGCAGCCTGGCGCACGTGCGCGTCGTTGACCGGGACCGCAATCGGGTGCTTCCCCTGTACCCGCACCGGGGTGAGCTTTGGCTCCCAGGGGAGCCTGGTGCTCGCTATGCCGTGGAGTTGTTCAATCAGAGTGGCGAACGCTTGCTGACCGTGGTGTCGGTTGACGGTATCAACGTGATCACCGGAGAGACCGCAGCCTTCCATCAGTCGGGTTACGCACTGGCGCCGGGGCAACGTTACGAAGTCAATGGGTGGCGCAAGAGCCACCGCGAAGTGGCGGTCTTCCGGTTCACCGATCTGCCGCGGTCGTACGCCGCCCGCACCGGGCGCCCAGACGACGTGGGTGTGATCGGCGTGGCGGTGTTCCGGGAACAACCCGCCCGGCCAGCGCCACGCCCACCCTGGCGTCCCTATGGCGATGTGCCTCCGGCTCAGGGACGATCGGTACCAGAAGCCCAGGGCAAATCTGCCCCCTGGGGAGCCGGCCCGCAACTCGGTACCGGCCATGGGGAACGGGAGCGGGACTTTGTGGGCTCCACCGAATTCGTTCGGCGCAGTCAAAGCCCCGATGAGACCATCTTGATCCGATACGACAGCCACGCCAACCTGGTGGCCAGGGGCATTGCCCCACCGCCCCGCAGGCGGCCCCGGTTTGACCACCATCCCAACCCGTTCCCGGGCGGTCGATCAGGCTTTGCGCCAGATCCGTACTGAAGGGGCTCAGGCGGGCTCCGGATTGGCCTCACAGCTCCCAGCCTGCTGCTCCACCGCGAAGCGCGCGATCCACGAGGCATGAAACGGTCCAGTCCCGGAAACCAACGGGCCGGATCGGTCGGACGGCCTGCGCCACTCCCTTGGGGGTGATGCGAACCGGCGCGAAGTTGTTTCATTTCAGTGATTCATGGCGCCGGAGCGCCACCCGCGACGAGTGAAAAAACGCCACCCCAGGGGCACCGCCGGGCTGGCTTTGCCAGACGGCCAGTGCCGTCCCCCTTGAGGGGGGTGACGCGAAGCGGCGCGGGGGGTGTTTCATCTCACCCAATGTGTGAAAGACGCGACGGGCTCCCGTGGGGTGTGAAAGCTGTTGACCTTGTCGCCAGGGTCGGCATGGCCCAGGGCCATGCCGCAAACCAGCATCTCCTGATCGCCGGCACCGATGTGGGGCAGGATGATCCTGGCGAAACCGTTCCAGGCCGCCTGGGGGCAGGTGTGCAGGCCCTGGCCACGGGCGGCGATCATGATGGTCTGGAGAAACATGCCGTAGTCCACCAGCGATCCCCGGCCCATGACCTGATCAATCGTGAACATCAGCCCCACCGGTGCGTCGAAAAACCGGAAATTGCGCTGGTGCTGCGCGTGCATCTTGTCCTTGTCACCCTTGGTGATGCCGAGCAGGCCGTACAGGCTCCAACCGTTTTCGCGTCGGCGATCGATGTAGGGACTGACCCATTTTTCCGGGTAGTAGTCGTAGGCCTCGCGATATTCACTCGCCAGCGACGGATCGGCGCGCAAGGCATCGTGTGCAGCACACACCTTCTGAACCAGCGCATCGCGGCTTTCACCCTGCAGCACATACACCTTCCAGGGCTGCGTATTGGTGCCGGAAGGCGCGCGACTCGCGACCCCCAGGATGTGCTCGATCACCTCACGCTCCACCGCTTGCGGGAGAAATGCTCGCGCAGACATCCGGCTGGTGATGGCGGCATCCACCGAATGCCCGTCGATCACGGATGCATGCGGTGCAGGGTTGTGGCTCATAGAAGGGTCTCCAGGGTGGTTTTCAGTGCTGCAGGCAAAGGCACAGGCCGGCGGGTTTCACGGTCAACATACACATGAACGAAATGGCCGCATGCCGCCGCCGTTTCCTGGCCTTGTGCGAACAGGCCCACTTCGTAACGAACACTGGAACGACCCAGGTGCGCCACCCGAAGGCCCGCCTCTACCGTTTCCGGGAAAGCCAGCGGTGCAAAGTAATTGCACTGGGTCTCGATCACCAGGCCAATGACCGCGCCAGCATGAATATCCAGCGCGCCCTGTTCGATCAGGTAGGCGTTGACCGCCGTGTCGAACCAGCTGTAGTACACCACGTTGTTGACGTGGCCGTAGACATCGTTGTCGGCCCATCGTGTGCCGATCGGGCGGAACACGCGGTAGGCGCTGCGCTGCCGGGGCTGGGCGCGAGTGGGTCGGTTGTCTGAACTCATGCGCCGGCATTTTGCCAGTGAGGGGCGCCAGTCGCTGTCACAGCGGTGGCCGTTGGTGGGCGCGATGCCATGGCCTGCCATCGCTGCTGGTATTCGACTGCCGTGCGGTAGGTGTGCATCTGCACCTGCAAGGTGGTTTCCATGTCAACGCCGTAGCCGCCTGCCATGGCAAACGCCAGCGGCATGCGGCGCTGCCATGCCCAGTCCATCACACGACGGTCGCGCGCTTCCAGTCCGTCGAAGCTGAGCTTCAGTCGCCCCAGTCGATCTCCTTCGTGCGGGTCTGCACCTGCAAGGTAAATCACCAGCCCGGGCGTAAAGCGCCGTTCCAGCTCATCGAGCGCATGGTCCAGTGCCTCCAGGTAGGCCGAATCTCCACATGCATCGGGCAAGTCGACATCCAGGTCGCTGGGCTCCTTGCGAAAAGGAAAATTCTTGGCACCATGCATGGACAATGTGAAAACCGAAGCATCCCGTGCAAAGATCCGTGCGGTACCATTTCCCTGGTGCACATCAAGATCGATGATGGCCACCTGCAAGGGTCCGCTGGTGCGATCCCTGCGCGAATGTTCCGCCTGCATGAGTCTGGCGGCCACGGCGGCATCATTGAAGACGCAGAAGCCACCGCCCCTGTCGGCATAGGCATGGTGCGTGCCTCCGGCCAGATTGGCCGATACGCCCCCGCCAGTCATGGCCTCGCGGCAAGCCTGCAGCGTGGCACCCACCGAGCGACGCGCGCGCTCGGCCATGGCAGGGCTCCAGGGAAAACCAATTTCGCGTTGGGCCGCTGGCGACAACGTACCGTCTCCCACCGCTGCGATGTAATCGGGCGTGTGCACCAGAGCCAACTCGCCTGCGCTGGCCGGCAACGCTTCCAGCATGCGCACTTGAGGCAACTCAGTGGCGAGCCGCTCACGCAACCGGCGGTATTTCGCCATGGGAAAGCGGTGTCCGCTGGGCAATGGCAGAACAAACTGGTCGGCGTAATAGGCGTGCACTGATAGACCCGGACAAGAGCAGCGTTGATTTTCACATTGCTGCCAACCGGTGTTCATCGGACGGGATTTAGAACCGACCATCTAAAATGGTGCGCCGCAGCAAACAGGGCTTGCAAGCTGCCGCGAAGTGCCTATAATTCAAACCATGTTGCAGTGCAGCAAATCGAACGATAACAACAGCGTCCAGACAGCGCGGTGTTCCATAGCAGCCCTCAACTGACCCGTCATTCCGACCTCGTCATCCACATCAGGAGTATGAACATGCTGACCGCTGAACAAATCGTCGCCGCCCACAAAGCCAACATTGAAACCCTTTTCGGCCTGACCACCAAAGCCTTCGAAGGCGTGGAAAAGCTGGTTGAACTCAACGTGCAAGCCACCAAGGCCGCCCTGTCCGAGTCCGCCAACAGCACGCAAGCGCTGCTGAGCGCCAAAGACGCCCAGGAACTGCTGACCCTGCAGGCCAGCCTTTTCCAACCACTGGCTGAAAAGACCGTGGCCTACAGCCGCCACCTGTACGACATCGCTTCGGGCACAGGCACCGAACTCGGCAAGGCCGCTGAAGCCCAGGCTGCCGACGCGCAGAAGAAGTTCAATGCCTTGGTTGACAATGCCGCCAAGAACGCCCCCGCCGGCTCAGAAACCGCCGTGGCCGTGATGAAAAGCGCCATTTCTGCCAGCAACAATGCTCTGGAATCGGTACAGAAGGCTGTCAAGCAAGCCACCGAAATGGCCGAAGCCAACTTCAACACCGTGACCTCGCAAGCTGTGAGCGCCACCAAGGCTGCCACCAAAAAGCGTTGAACTGAACCTGGATTGCATGGTTGATCGGATGACTTGATTTTGATCAGGTCACCCACAATTGAAACACTGCGCGATCCGCCCAGCCTTGCAAAGGCGGCACTTATCGCAATTGCCCGTTTTTTCTGGTTGTCTCCTCGGGTCCTTTTCGAAATTCGATTTCATCGGACCCCTTAAGCCCTCGCTGCAAAGCGGGGGCTTTTTTTATGTGCCTCGCCTGGTGACTCTCGGCACTGCCCACCGCTTTGGTTGCGTTCGCGCTTTGGGTTTTGGCACACGAGCCCTCAGGGCAACAGTCTGGGCTCAGGCTCACTTCAGGAACAGGACGTTGATGCGCCTTGCATCCCCGTTCAGCATCCGACAGACGTACGCAAGAATCCAATATTCTTATTACGAACCATTCGCATTTCTGGTAGCATTCACATTCAACCACTCCACTCACCGTCCCACTTGACTGCGTCGTGGGCAACACGTTGGCATCTGATTTCACCGACGCATCGAAAGGCCCCAATTGACTTCGTTTACCAAGCTCCCTCTGGCCATCGCCGCGATGGCCAGCGCCCTCTGCCTGCCAGTGCATGCACAGGACAAGGTACTCAATCTCTACTCTGCCCGTCACTACCAGACCGACGAGGTCATGTACGACACCTTCACCAAGACAACGGGCATCAAGATCAATCGGGTCGATGCGGACGATGCCGGCATTCTTGCCCGACTTCGCGCCGAAGGCGCAGCCTCTCCTGCAGACGTGATCCTGCTGGTGGATGCGGCCCGCCTGGCCTCTGCTGAAAGCCAAGGTCTCTTTCAACCGATCAGGTCTGCCAAGCTCGATGCAGCGATTCCCGCCCATCTGCGTGCAGACAATGGCGAAGGGGGTGTGACCTGGACCGGTTTCTCCACGCGCGCACGTGTCATTGTTTATGACCCACTGCGCGTCAAGCGCGAGGCCGTGGCAACCTACGAACAGCTCGCCGATCCTGCCCTCAAGGGCATGGTTTGCACTCGCAGCGGCTCGCACCCCTACAACCTTTCGCTGTTCGCCACCGTGATAGAGCGCATGGGTGACGAAAGAGGTGAGGCCTGGCTCAAGGGTGTGGTGGGCAACATGGCACGCACACCCAAAGGTGGCGATACCGACCAGATCAAGGCGGTCGCTTCCGGTGAGTGCGGTGTGGCCGTGACCAACAGCTACTACGCCGCCCGTCTGCTCAAATCCACCAAGCCCGAAGACCGAGCCGTGATGGAAAAGGTGCGGGTCGTCTTCCCCAACCAGTCCACCAGCGGTACGCACGTGAACATCGCGGGTGCGGGTGTCGCCAGGCACGCCAAGAACCGTGAAAACGCAATTGTCTTCATGGAGTTCCTGGCCAGCCCCTTCGCGCAAGACTACTTTGCGAACGGCAACAACGAGTTCCCGGCGGCCAAGGGCGTGAAGGTCGAAAACCCTGCCTTGAAGGCCATGGGGGGCGACAGCTTCAAGGCCGAAACCATTCCCCTCGGGGTGGTCGCCAAGAACCTGACCAAGGTGCAGCAGATGCTGGATCGCGTCGGGTACAAATGATCTCCCCCCTGCGCCGCTGACGCGGCTTCCCCCCTCTCTGGCGCGCCCTTCGGGCGCTTGGAGGGGGGGACGGCATCTTGGGCCGGCAGAGCCGTCCCTTGCTGCCCCTGGATCGAGGCACTTCGCTTCGGAAAGACTCAGCACGTTCCCTCTGCAAGCTGTCTGTTCCCATCGCCCAGTCGGAGCAAAGTGTCTTTGTCCAGAGATGCGGTGGAACCGGCTTTGCCGGGCCACTCGCATCGCCCCCTGGAGGGGGTGACGCCGAAGGCGGCGCGGGGGTGGTTAGTAAAGCTCGGGTACGTAGATCTCGCCCGGCACCTGGTGGCGGCGGTAGCCTTCGTGGCGCACGCGTTCTGGCAACGTGATCGGCGGGCGCTCGATTTCGCTGTAATTCATCTGTGACAGCAGGTGTGAGATGCAGTTGAGGCGTGCCTTCTTCTTGTCATCCGCCGGGATCACCCACCAGGGTGACTCTGGAATGTGGGTGCGGGCGATCATCACTTCCTTGGCCTTGGTGTAGAGCTCCCAGCGGCGGCGTGACTCCAGGTCCATCGGGCTGAGCTTCCATTGCTTCAGCGGGTCATGAATGCGGCCCAGGAAGCGCAGTTCCTGCTCTTCGTCCGAAATGGAGAACCAGTACTTGATCAGCTGGATGCCAGACCGCGTGAGCATTTTTTCAAACTCGGGCACGTCGCGGAAGAACGCTTCGTACTGCTCGTCGGTACAGAAGCCCATCACCTTTTCCACACCGGCGCGGTTGTACCAGCTGCGGTCGAACAACACGATTTCGCCGCCCGCTGGCAGGTGTGGCACGTAGCGCTGGAAGTACCACTGCGTGCGTTCGCGATCATTGGGCGCGGGCAGCGCCACTACACGGCACACCCGGGGGTTCAGGCGCTGGGTGATGCGCTTGATCACGCCGCCTTTGCCGGCCGCATCGCGCCCCTCGAACACGATCACCACCTTGTGCCCCGTGGCCACCACCCAGTCCTGCAGTTTCACCAGCTCGGCCTGCAGGCGAAACAACTCACGAAAATAGACGCGGCGACTCTCTTTCTGACTGGCGAGATCCGCAGGATCCAGGCCACTGGACAACTCGTCAATGTGCCGGTCCTCGATTTCCATCTCGATTTCTTCGTCATAGCCATCCATCAAATCGTTGTGGATACGGCGCAGCAGCTCGTCCTGGTTGTCGATCATGAATGCACTCCATTCCGGAAGCGGAAAATCGCCTCAGGCTACGCGCCATACGTGACAAATTCATGAAAATCACATGCCATGACGGTGACAGAGCGGGCCTCTACGACCCTGGTTCATAATTGACGTTTACGTCAACGTCAACTCATCCCCACCCGAGGAGCAAATCATGGAAATTCAAGGCAAGGTATTCATCGTCACCGGCGGCGCGTCTGGTCTGGGCGAAGGCACGGCCCGCATGCTGGCTGCCAACGGCGGCAAGGTGGTGATTGCCGACATGCAGGAAGAAAAAGGCCAGGCCGTTGCGAAAGACATCGGCGGCGTTTTCGTCAAGTGCGATGTCAGCAACGAGGCGGATGGGCAGGCGGTGGTGGCACAGGCGACTTCGATGGGCAAACTCATGGGCCTGATCAACTGCGCAGGCATTGCGCCCGCTGAAAAAACCGTGGGCAAAAGCGGACCGCACAGCCTGGCCGTCTATTCCAAGACCATCATGGTCAACCTGGTTGGCAGCTTCAACATGATCCGCCTGGCGGCAGATGCCATGTGCAAGAATGAACCCGAGGCCACTGGTGAGCGCGGCGTGATGATCAGCACCGCAAGCGTGGCGGCCTACGATGGTCAGATTGGCCAGGCGGCCTACGCGGCCTCCAAGGGCGGCGTGGTGGGCATGACGTTACCGATCGCTCGCGATCTGGCACGCAATGGCATCCGCAACATGACGATCGCGCCCGGCATTTTCGGCACACCCATGCTGTTCGGTATGCCCCAGGAAGTACAGGACGCGCTGGCGGCCAGCGTGCCTTTTCCCAGCCGCCTGGGCACACCGGCCGACTACGCCAAGCTGGCCCAGCACATCATCGAAAACGACATGCTCAATGGCGAGGTGATCCGGCTGGATGGGGCCATCCGCCTGGCGCCGCGCTGAATCCCTCGTGAACACGTGTGCTGATACCTACGGCCCCATAAACAAAGCCGGCCCAAGGGCCGGCTTTGTTTTGTCGGGCGCTCATCGTCAGCGCTGCGAGTTCACTTGGCCGTGCGCGCCTGTGCCACCGCGTCCTGCACCTCTTTCCACAGCGACTCGCCCACATTGACCGCAATCGAGGTGTTGATCGCGCTCAGCTTGTCGCGCATGCGGCCCGCCTCGACAGACGAAAGTTCATTGACCTGCATGCCCTTTGCACGCAGATCGGCCAGTGCTTTGTCGGCTTCAGCCCGCGTATCCTGACGCTCGAAGTCACGGCTTTTTTTCGCGGCATCCAGCAGCACTTTCTGTTCGTCTTTGCTCAGACCGTCCCAGTACTTCTTGCTGACCAGCACGATCCAGGGGCTGTAGACGTGGTTGGTGACGGTGAGGTATTTCTGCACCTCATAGAACTTGCTGGACAGGATGGTGTTGAAGGGATTCTCCTGTCCATCCACCGTCTTGGTCTCCAGAGCGGTGAACAGCTCGGAGAATGGCAGTGGCACGGCGTTGGCGCCCAGGGTCTTGAAGCTGTCGATGAAGACGTTGTTCTGCATCACTCGCAGCTTGATGCCGTCCATGTCTTCGAGTTTGGTGACCGCGCGCTTGTTGTTGGTGAGGTTGCGGAAACCGTTCTCCCAGTAGACCAGGCCCACCAAACCTTTTTCCTGGAGCTTGTCCATCACCTTCTGGCCCACCGGGCCGTCCAGCACGGCGTCAGCTTCCTTGCCGTTGTTGAACAGGAAAGGCGTGTCCCAGATGGCCATTTCCTTGGTGATTCCCACCAGCGTGGCGGTTGAGCCCACCATCATTTCCTGTGCGCCACCGATGAGAGCTTGCTGCATCTGCACGTCGGAGCCCAGCGCAGCGGCGCCGATGGCGCGGATCTTCATCTTGCCCCCAGAGGCCTTTTCCACTTCCTCGGCAAACACCTTGGTGGCGCGTCCCTGGTTGCTGATTTCGTTCAGGCCGTAGCCAAAGCGGATGATGCGGTTCTTGATGTCCTGCGCCTGGGCCAGGCCGGTGCCCAGCGTGGCCAGCGCCACGGCGGCGGCGATGGTGAGTTGTCGGATCTTCATGGTTTATCTCCTAGGGGGTGGAATCGGCTTGCGCCGCGGGGAAACGGGAAATGCTGTTCGTCAGAACATCAGCTTGAGAGGCCACAACACGATGGCCGGGAAAAGAATCAGCAGAACCAGCATGGCGAAATACACAAGCAGGAAAGGGGTCACGCCTTTGATCACCGGCTCCATGCGCAAGCCGCCCACGCCGGCCACCACGTTGAGCACCGTGCCCACAGGCGGTGTGAGCAAGCCCAGGCAGCCGACGAAGATGAAGACGAAGCCGAAGTACACCGGGTCGATGCCGGCCTTGGCGGCCAGCGGAGCCAGCACCGGGGCCAGAATCAGGATGGTGGGCGTGAGGTCCATGACCATGCCCACCGCCAGAAGGAACAGGCAGACCACGGCCATGAACAGCATGGGGCTCTGCAACAGCGGGCCCATGCTCTGCGCCAGCTGGTTCGGCAGGTCTGCCAGCGTGATCATGTAGCTGGCGGCTGTTGCTGCCCCGCAGAGGAACATGACGATGCCGGTGGTGCGGGAGGCATCCACCAGCACGCGGTAGAGCCGCTGCAGATTCAACTCACGGTAAATCAGCGTGGCCACCAGCAGCGCGTACATGGCCGCCACCACTGCCGCCTCGGTGGGTGTGAAGAAGCCGAAACGCAAGCCCCCGATGATGATCACCGGCATCATCAGCGCCCACGCACTGCCGCTGAGCACCTTGCGGCGCTCGACCCAGGTGGTCTTCTCCGCCACTGGCAGGTCTTTGCCGCGCGCAATGCCGCGCCAGACCAGCACCAGGCCGATGGCCATGATGATGCCGGGCACGATGCCGGCCAGAAACAGTTTGCTGATGGATGTGTTGGTGGTCACGCCATAGATCACCATGGGCATCGACGGCGGCACGATGGGCGCGATGATGCCGCCCGATGCGATGAGGCCTGCGCTGGGACCAGCCGGGTAGTTCTGCTTGCGCATCATCGGCAGCAACAGCGTGGCCAATGCGGCGGTGTCGGCAATCGCCGAGCCGCTCATCGACGCCAGCATCAGCGATGCGCCGATGGCCACGTAGCCCAGGCCGCCGGGAATGTGTCCCACCAGTGAGCGCGCCAGGTCAATGATGCGGCGGCTCAGCCCGCCCGCATTCATGAGTTCACCCGCAAGGATAAAGAACGGCACCGCCAGCAGCGGGAAGCTGTCAAACCCCGCCTGCACGTTCTGCGCCAGCAGTTGTGCGTCGAAGAAGTCCAGGTGCACCATGAGCGCCAGCGCAGTCAGCATGAGTGCGAAGGCGATGGGTACGCCCACCGTCATGGTGGCGAACAGCACCAGCAGGAAGATGGCGATGGTCATGTCCGCACCCTCCCCGGCTCGGCCGCGTTGGCGCCCGGGCCGTCGCCTCGAAGGTCCTGCCAGCTCTGCAAAAGCAGCAGCACGGCCATGCAGAAGCCCATGACCAGGGTACCTGCGGCGCCGAGTGCCAGCGGGTAGTTCATGACGGGGCTTCGACTGTCCATGCCCACCAGCACCTGTTCCCAGGATCCGCGGACGAGGTACCAAAGCGCCAGCGCGATGAGCCCGCGTGACAACCAGCGCAGCAATGCCGCCTTGGTACCGCTCATGCGTGCCGTGAGCAGATCAAAGCCCAGGTGTTTGCCCTCGCCGAAGGCCAGGGTTGCCGACAGGCACACCAGCCAGACAAAGAGCAGACGCGAAAGCTCTTCCGACACCACCCAGCCCGTGCCCCAGAAATAGCGCAACAACACGTTGCCGAATACGGCCAGCACCATGCCGGACATGCACAACGCCATGAGCGCTTCCACCGTATGACGCAGTGCCTTCGCGAGATTCATTGGAGTACCTCCACCCTTCGGGCTGCGGTGCGAGCTTGCTTGGGAACGGCCCGGCGAAGCACTCATGGCGCTGCCTTGACCGGCCCGACCGGCTCGCCCGCCCGGACCCAGCGCACCACGTCGGCCTCCAGCGCTTCAAGTGGGGCGGTGGCGTCCAGCCTGAGCACACCGGGCTCATGGCTGGGGTCCTCAAGCGCTTCGAACTGGCTGGCCACCAGGCTCACGGGAAACAGATGTGCGGGGCGCGCCGCCACACGCTCCCGGGCCTGGGCTGGCGTCAATGCCAGAAACACGAAGCGCAGACCGGGTACCGCTTGGCGCAGGTGGTCCCGGTAGCGCTGTCTGAGCGCTGAGCAGGTCAGCACGCAGCCAACCGACTTTCGCGTCCGCAATTCGTTGGCCAACACATCGAGCCAGAAATGGCGGTCGGCATCGGTCAGCGCCACGCCGCTGCGCATTTTCCCGATGCTCTGGACAGAATGAAAATCGTCGCCTTCGAGCAAGGGCACACCCAGTGCCTGGGCGCACCGCGACCCGAGGCTGGACTTGCCGCAGCCAGCGACGCCCATGATCACCACAAAGGCATTTCCGGATGACATTGTCATTTTGGTAGCGCTATCCCAAGAGAGGGAAAAAAATCAGGATCCTGATCGGGCAACTTGTGCCAGGGTCAGTGGATCCTGTGGAGAATCAGAAAACTTGTGAGACTGTCTGGATAGCGCTATCCTAAGCAAAACCTCTCGCCACCTCATCAGGGAATACCCTTGACATCGACCGAACGCCGTCGCCGCCCCAGTGGCCGCATCACCCTTGCCGAAGTGGCCAAAGCGGCCGATGTCAGTCCGATCACGGCTTCGCGCGCTTTGCGGGGCGAACGCGGCGTGGCCGCCGCACTGGTGGAGCGCGTCAAGCAGGCAGCCGAGAATCTTGGCTACGTACCCGACCCAGCAGCGCGCGCGCTGGCATCGCAACGCAGCGCTCAGGTACCGGTGCTGGTGCCGCTGCTGTCCAACGCGCTTTTTGTGGACGTTCTGGAGGCGGTGCACAGCACCCTTCAGCCGCACGGATACCAGACCATGATCGGCGTCACCCATTACGACCCCGATCAGGAGGAGCAATTGCTCAGGTCCTATCTGGCGCATCGCCCCGCCGGCCTGCTGCTCACCGGCTTCGATCGCACCGAGGCCGCCAGGCAACTCGTCACGCAGAGCGGTGTGCCCTGTGTGCACCTGATGGAGCTGACCCAGGCCCGCGGCATCTATTGCGTGGGATTTTCACAGCACGATGCCGGACACGACTTGACTGAACACCTGGTGCAACGCGGGCGCAAACGCATCGCCTTTGTGGCTGCCCAGCTCGACCCGCGCACCATGCAGCGTGCCGAAGGCTACCGCACCTGTCTGCGCGAACATGGGCTTTACGACCCTCGGCTCGAACTGCTCAGCCCCCAGCCTTCTTCGATGCGTCTGGGCGGCGAACTGTTCGAAGACCTGTTGCGCACGCGCCCGGATGTGGACGCCGTGTTCTTTTGCAACGACGATCTTGCCCAGGGCGGACTGCTCACAGCCCTGCGGCTTCGCATCGACGTGCCCGGTCAGATGGCCATCGCCGGCTTCAACGATCTATCTGGCAGCGACCAGATGCTGCCGCCGCTGACCACTGTGCGCACACCGCGCAGTGCCATCGGAGTGGCCAGCGCGCTGATGCTGCTCAGCCTGATGCGGGGTGAAACACCGGCCCACAACTCAACGGATCTCGGCTTCGAACTGATGGTGCGCGCCAGCACCTGAAGGGGCCAGACCAGACACACCAGGAGCCGCCAGCTGGCGTCGACCGGTACTTGCGGTAACCGGGGCCATGCGCGCCCGCGCTTCAGGATGGCGCAGGAGCACAGGTTTGCGCCTTCGAGATGTCAAGGAACGGCATCAAGGCAGGCCCCATCGAA
Organism: Hydrogenophaga sp.; assembly: GCF_030651625.1. Classification (GTDB taxonomy): domain Bacteria; phylum Pseudomonadota; class Gammaproteobacteria; order Burkholderiales; family Burkholderiaceae_C; genus Hydrogenophaga. Next base: position 314,013 of record NZ_JAUSCF010000022.1, read on the forward strand.
CCCAGGATCTGTACCGGCAGACCAGAGGTGAAACGGTAACGTGCGGCATCGGAGCCGACCACATAGGCGGTCAGGCTGCCGAAATAACGCGGACCAAGGTGAAACACAAAAGTGGCGGTTCGGTTGAGCGAAAACGCGGCGCGCCCGCGCACGACCACGCGATTGTCGCCGGTACCGGTCTTTCCCCCCGGCGACAGGTCTTCGCCACTGTCGCTGCGGAAGCTGCCTGCCAGGCGGCGGGCTGTGCCGCGCTCAACCACTTCAGACAAGGCCTGTCGCAGCGCGTGCGCCACCTCTGGCGCCATGACGCGTTCACCCGCCACGGGGCCAATGGCGAGTGAGGTGGCCCAGGGAGTGTCGGAAGCCAACTGCACGCCCGTCAGGTGGCGGATCGGCAACCGCACGCCATCGTTGATGATGATGCCCATCAGTTCGGCCAGCGCCGCCGGGCGGTCTCCGGAGCTGCCCAGTGCCGTGGCCAGGGAGGGCACCAGATGACCGAACGGATAGCCGAGACGGGCCCAACGCTGGTGAATGTCCAGAAAGGCCTCCACTTCGAGCAGTGTGTAGATGCGGGTGTCCTGTGCACTCTTGACACGGGTGCGGAACAACCAGCCGTATACGGCCTGCCGCTCGCTCTTGCTTGCTTCCAGCGCCTCGGTCAGGGTGGCGGAGGGGTGCTGCAGGCGGTAGGCCACCAGCCAGAGTTCCAGCGGGTGTACACCGGCCAGGTAACCGCGGTCGGGCAGGTCGAGGGCGTCCGGTGCGAAACGCAGGTACAGACGCTCCAGGCGGGTGCCGTCAGGCGCTCTTTCGCCGAGCCGTTCGCGCAGAAAAAGGCTCAGGGCCTCGGAGGATGCGTCCGGTTCAAGGTAGCGAAAGACAGCGGTCAGGCGTTCCGGTGTGGGGCGCAGGCCTTCGAGAAGCATGGAGCGCAGTTCGGCTGGGTTGCGCGGTGCGAGCTTGCGCCAGAAGCGGCGCAGGAACGTTTGCCCCTCGCGGTCGGCAAAGCGGGCGAGGTACACCTCCCGGCGAGGGTCGCTGTCGTCTTCGAGCACCCGGGCGGTGCTGCCAGGCACCTGGTACATGGTGTGGCGAACGACTTCGCGCATCACGCGCACGAACGGCAGGTTGATGGAAGCCTGCATCGCCTCTCGCACGGTGGGCGAGCGGGCGTTGTCGTCGGCACTGAAGTTGTTGAAGGTGTGGATGCCGCCACCGGTGAAGAACTGCTCACCGGGATCGGCCGAAAACCGGCGCTCCAGCGCGGCATGGAGCATGGCATCGAGGCTTCTGTCCTGCGCGCCAGTGAGGTGCTGCACGGCCCAGCGCGTGAGCGTGTCCTGCCGGTCGAATGCGATACCGCGCAGGCTGGCCGGATCCAGCAGGGCAAGGCGCGCATGCAGCTCGGCGACCAGCTCCAGGTAGCTCGCCAGCACGCGCAACTTGGCGGTGGAGCCGAGTTCGAGCTTGCTGCCTTCGTTGATGTCAAGCGGCTGGGTGGTGGTGTCGGTCTGCACGCGCACCATGTTGCCCTGGGAAGTGCGCTCCAGCAGGGTGAAGCTGTAGCGCACATTGCCCAGCGTGGCGGGTTGCAGCAGGCGCTCCCCGATCAGACCCTGAGAGCGCGCAAAGGCCGGATCGGTGAGGCGGCCCAGGTAGTCGCTGACGGTATCCTGAAGCTCACCATGCAGCGTGGTGTCGACGCTGGCATCGAGCCGGTCGAGCCCATACAGCGAAGTGCCGAGCCAACCGGCCAGGCGGCTTCGCGCGGCTGTACTCCCTTTGCCATGTGCGGCGGGCAGCAAAGGCGGATCGCTGACCATGTCACGAAAGCCGAGCCGCTGCTGCAGAGCGGCATCGCGCCAGCCGGCGTCGATGATGCCCTCGGTACCCAGCAAACGCAGGTAGGCGTCAGTCAGCTCGTCGAGGTTCTGCCGCCCCTGCGAAAGAAACCACGAAGGCCGGCGGTGCGCCACCATCAGGGCCACGACCTGGCGCAGGACCTGGCCACGCTCGATGCTGTGGTCGGTGCCGTTTCCGTTCTCGCCAAGCCCGTCTCCGGACGTCAGTAAAAAGCGCGCCCGGTCGAGCTCCGTCCCGAACCAGACCCACAAGCCATCGGCGAGGCCGTGCACTTCACCATGCCGCGGCGCGGCCGACAGCGGCACGGAGTTGAGGTAATCGAGCAAGATCTGGCGCCGCACCGGCAGCGTGTCCTGGCCCTGCTGGTAGGCGCGCACCGATGCCGACACCATCTGGCGCAACTTTTCGCGCTCGTTGTGGGTGATGCCTGCGGGCGAATGCCGGTATTTTTCGATCTGCGTGGCCAGGGTGCTGCCCCCTGGCGTGTCGACATCGGCGTCGATCCGGCGGCCCAGTTGCCCCAGCACGGCGCGCGTGAACCGCACCCAGTCGACCGCCGGGTTCAGTTTCGGTCGATCAGGATCGAGCAGATCGCGATTCTCGATGAACAGCAACGCCTGCGCGACGACTGGAGGCACGCTCTCCAACTGATCGAACTGCCGGTAGGGATAGACGAAACGGTGAATCGGGATTCGGTGGCAGTCCAGCACGGTCAGGCCGGCCTGGGTCTTTTCGGTGTAGGGCGCGTGAAAACCGCGATCCAGATACACGAGCAGGGCTTCGTTTTGCCGGGCTTGCCGCGTGACCTCGAAACCGCGTGGCTGGAGGCTGGCGACATAAGAAGGAATGCGGGTGTAACCCAGGCGCTCGTCGAACGGGCCATGCTGGGGGAACCGGATCTGCTCGCTGGGACCCGGCGCCACCTCAAAACCCAGCGGCGCAGCGTAGCGTTCCAGTGCCCAGGCCTGCAGACGGGAGGTGCGCGCCTCGTAAGACAACAGCACCGCCGCCAAGCTGCCCAGCACGATCAGCAAGCCCCATGCCAGCCAGCGCAGCCGAAAACGCCCGGGCCGACGAGGTTTGGCCGGTAGTTCGCTCGGCGCCTCGTGCCCGCCGTCCCTGAAAGCCGTTTCTGTCATGGAAGCTTAGTCTGCCGTATCGCACCCATTGTGAAGCGCAGATCCAGCACCCAGTGTGTCGAAAAACACGACGGCACACTCAGTTACGAACCGCCAATGGTGGTATGGCTGAGCGCCCGATAATCCGGTTCATGCTACTGCTTCCATCACGCCATCTGGCCCTCGGCCTGGCGCTCGTCATCCCTGCTTCGCTGCTGTTGACCCCTTCAGCGGTTCACTCTTCCACGTTCGAACTCCCTCCCCTCGACCGGATTGTCAATTACCAGCCGAAGTTGCCATTGCAGGTGTTCACCTCCGACGGTGTGGAAATTGCACAGTTCGGCACCGAGCGGCGCGTTTACGTGCCCCTGGCGCAAACGCCACAACAGCTGAAAGATGCCGTGCTCGCCGTGGAAGATGCGCGCTTCTATGAGCACTCGGGCGTTGACCCCAGAGGCATGGCCCGCGCGGCTGTGGCCATGATCACCGGGGGCAGAAAACAGGGCGCCTCCACCCTCACGCAGCAGTTGGTTCGCACCATGCTGCTCACGCGCGAACTGTCAGCCGAGCGCAAGGCCAAGGAGATCCTTCTGGCACTGCGGCTGGAGCAGGCGATTTCCAAGGACCGCATCCTGGAGATCTACCTCAACGAAATTTTCCTGGGTCAACGCGCCTACGGGTTTGCTGCGGCCGCGCAGACCTATTTCGGCAAGCCGCTGGACAAGCTCACGCTCGCGGAAACGGCGATGCTGGCCGGGCTGCCTCAGAACCCCTACTACGCCAATCCGGTCGCCAACCTCGATCGCGCCGTACAGCGCCAGCGCGTGGTGCTGGACCGTATGCGATCGGTGGGTGCCATTGACGAACGGCAACTGGCCGCCGCCAAGGCCGAAAAGCTGCAGTTGCGTGCTCGGGGACCACGCGGCGTGAACGCCGCCCACGTGGCTGAAATGGCCCGGCGGGTCGTGGTGGACCGATTCGGCACAGAAGCGTACTCGGCCGGCCTCAAGGTGACCACGTCGCTGCAGTCTGCCGATCAGAAGGCTGCACACGAGGCGCTGCAACGCGGTGTGATCGCGCACGATCGCCGGGGTGCGTGGCGTGGCCCCGAGGCTTTTGAAGCGCTCTCAGGCAGCGGCGCCGAGCTCGAACGGGCGGCGGCAGAGGCGCTGAGAGACCACCGCGATGACGAAACACTGCGGGTGGGGATTGTGCTCACCGCATCCGCGAAGGAAGTGCTGGTCCAGTTGGCCAGCGGGGAACAGGTACGCGTCCAGGGCGACGGACTGCGCTGGGTGCAGCGCGGGCTGGCTGCGGGTGCCAAGCCTCCCATGAAACTGGCGCGCGGATCGGTGATCCGCCTGGTGAGCAGTGGTAAGAACTGGTCCATTTCGCAATGGCCAGAAGTCGAGGCGGCCCTGGTCGCGATGGACGCCAGGACTGGCCGGGTCCGCGCCTTGGTGGGTGGCTTCGACTTTTCTCGCCAGCCGTTCAACCATGTGACCCAGAGCTGGCGCCAACCCGGATCCGCTTTCAAACCCCTGCTCTACTCCGCAGCGCTGGAAGCACGCGTGATGCCCGCCACGATGATTGACGACCTTCCTCTCACTACCCAGAACGGCTGGAGTCCGTCCAACAGCAACGGGGAGTTCGCCGGTCCCATCACGCTGCGCACGGCACTGGCAAAGTCGAGCAACCTGGCCAGCGTGCGAGTGCTGCAGCATGTGGGCAGCCAGCGCGCCCGCGACTGGACCACCCGCTTCGGCATGGACGCCGCGCGCCACCCCACCGACCTCACGCTGGCCCTGGGTACCGGCAGCACCACACCGCTTCAGATGGTCGAGGCCTACGCCACGCTGGCCAATGGCGGCTGGCATGTGGAACCGGTGGTGGTTGAAAGAATCACCGATGCCCAGGGCAAGGTGCTGTTCGAGGCTCCGGCGCCGGCAGCGCACACGGAAGACAACAGGGTCATCCCGGCGCGCAATGCCTTTGTGACCAACAGCCTGCTCAATGACGTGGTCCGTTCCGGCACTGCCGCCCGTGCGCAGGCCCTGCTCAACCGCAGCGACATCTACGGGAAGACCGGCACCACCAACGACGTGCACGACGCCTGGTTTGCCGGGCATCACCCCTCATTGGCCGCCGTGGTCTGGATGGGCCACAGTCAACCGCGCAGCCTGGGCAACAGCGAATCCGGCGGGAGGGCGGCGCTGCCCATCTGGATTGACTACATGGCCGCTGCGCTCAAGGGCGTGCCGAACAAGCCGCAGGGTTCTCCACCACCCGGCCTTGTCAGGGAGGGCGACGACTGGCTTTACAGCGAGTGGCGGGAGGGCGGCTGGGTGTCACACATTTCAGACCCGGCCAACGTTCAGTACGCGCCTCCACCGGGCTTCTTCTGGAACCTTCGCAGCCTGCCCAGCGAACCGCAGAGCATGTTCCCCAGCGATTCGAGACCCTGAGCGGCATCATCACCCGAAGAACAACCCGGACAAAGAAACACCGGCATTTGAACCGGTGTTTTGCTTGACGCCTCAGGCTGCTTCACTGTGCGCAGATGAGCGCCTTGGCTTCTGCGTATTCCCTTTTGAATCGGGCCACCAGGTCGGCCGCCGGCACCACCTCGCGAATGGCGCCGATACCCTGACCGCAGCCCCAGATATCCTTCCAGGCCTTGGCCGCCACTGCGCCTTCGCTGGTGCCGAAGTTCATCTTGCTCGGGTCGCTCTGCGGCAGATTGTCGGGGTCCATGCCAGCGTTCTGGATGCTGCCTTTGAGGTAGTTGCCGTGAATGCCGGTGTAGAAGTTGCTGTACACGATGTCGTCTGAATTGGACTTCGTGATCATCTCCTTGTATCCATCCACAGCGCGTGCCTCGTCGGTGGCGATGAAGGCAGAGCCGATGTAGGCAAAGTCGGCGCCCATGGCCTGCGCGGCCAGAATGGCGCCGCCCGACGAGATCGAACCCGAGAGTGCCACCGGGCCACCAAACCACTCGCGAATCTCCTGGATCATCGCAAACGGGCTCTTCACGCTGGCGTGGCCGCCAGCGCCAGCCGCCACCGGAATCAGGCCGTCGGCCCCCTTCTCGATCGCCTTGTGGGCAAACACGTTGTTGATCACGTCGTGCAACACCACGCCGCCCCAACTGTGCACGCCCTGGTTCACGTCTTCGCGCGCCCCCAGGCTGGTGATGATGATTGGCACCTTGTACTTGGCGCACAGTGCCATGTCCTGCTCGAGCCGGTCGTTGCTCTTGTGCACGATCTGGTTGATGGCGAACGGTGCGGCCTTGTTGTCCGGGTTCGCGGCGTCGTGCGCGGCCAGGGCCTCGGTGATCTCGGCCAGCCACTCGTCGAGCTGCGAGGCCGGGCGCGCGTTGAGCGCGGGCATGGCGCCCACCACGCCGGCCTTGCACTGTGCAATGACGAGTTTGGGGTTGCTGATGATGAACAGCGGCGAGCCGATCACCGGGAACTTGATGTTCTTGAGAACCGGGGGCAGGCTGCGGGCGGGTGCGGTCATTTTGTCTCCTGTGGGAATAAAGGAAGCCCCCGTTCGCCCTGAGCTTGTCGAAGGGCCTGCCCAGGTGTTGGCGAGGGCTTCGACAGGCTCAGCCCGAACGGCTGATTTGTGTTGCGAACGGTCAAAACGATTCGATGGCCAGCGCGGTCACGGCCTCGGCGCCTTCGACGATCGCATCGCGCGTGCCCGGGGCGCGGCTGAGGATGTGGTCGGCGTAGAAACGCGCGGTGGTGATCTTGGCCTGCATGAAGGCCGTGTCCTGTCCCTTGGCCGACAGATCCTCGGCCACCATCAGCGAACGAGCAAGTTGCCAGCCGGCCATGAGGTTGCCGGCGAGCATGAGGTAAGGCACGCTGCCGGCAAATGCCGCATTCGGGTTGCTGCGTGTGTTGGCGGCGATGAACTCGACCACGTCCACAAACGCTTCGCGCGCGGCCTTCAGGCGCTTGAGCACAGCTTTGGCGTCGGCGCTGTCGCGCTGGGCCAGTTCGGTTTCGGTGTTCTCGATCTGCGCGGCGATCGCCTTTGCGCCCGTGCCACCGTCGCGCGCGGTCTTGCGGCCCACGAGGTCGTTGGCCTGGATGGCGGTGGTGCCTTCGTAGATGGTGAGGATCTTGGCGTCGCGGTAGTACTGCGCCGCGCCCGTTTCTTCAATGAAGCCCATGCCGCCGTGCACCTGCACGCCGAGGCTCGTGACTTCCAGGCTCATCTCGGTGCTGTAGCCCTTGACCAGCGGCACCAGGAATTCGTAGAAGGCCGCGTTCTGCTTGCGCGTGTCTGCATCGGGGTGGTGGTGCGCGGCGTCGTAGGCGGCGGCGGCCACGCTCGCCATGGCGCGGCAACCTTCGGTGAAAGCGCGCATCGTCATCAACATGCGCTTCACGTCGGGGTGGTGAATGATGGGAGCGGCGGCCGACAGCGTACCGTCCACAGGGCGGCTCTGCACGCGATCTTTCGCATAGCCCACAGCCTTCTGGTAAGCACGCTCTGCGATCGCAATGCCCTGAACACCCACGGCGTAACGCGCGGCGTTCATCATGATGAACATGTACTCGAGGCCGCGGTTTTCCTGTCCCACGAGGTAACCCACGGCACCGCCGTGGTCGCCGTACTGCAACACGGCGGTCGGGCTGGCCTTGATGCCCATTTTGTGCTCGATGCTCACGCAGTGCACGTCGTTGCGCGCACCCAGTGAACCATCTTTGCCGACCATGAATTTGGGTACAACGAACAGGCTGATGCCCTTCACGCCTTCGGGGGCGCCGGTGACACGGGCCAGGACGAGATGCACGATGTTCTCGGCCATGTCGTGCTCACCGTAGGTGATGTAAATCTTGGTGCCAAACACCTTGTAGCTGCCGTCGGGCTGCGGCTCGGCGCGGCTTCGCACAGCGGCCAGGTCACTGCCGGCCTGCGGCTCGGTCAGGTTCATGGTACCGGTCCATTGGCCGCTCACCAGTTTCTCCAGGTACGTGGCCTTGAGTTCGTCGCTGCCCGCCGTGATCAGTGCCTCGATGGCGCCGTCGGTCAGCAATGGGCAGAGCGCAAAGCTCATGTTGGCGCTGTTGAGGATTTCACCGCAGGCCGCGCCAATGGTCTTGGGCAGGCCCTGGCCACCGAAATCCACCGGGTGCTGCAGGCCTTGCCAGCCGCCTTCGGCGTACTGCTTGAAGGCTTCTTTGAAGCCGGGCGTGGTCGTGACCTTGCCGTCCTTGAAGAACGAGGGGTTCTTGTCGCCCTCCCAGTTCAACGGGGCGATCACGCCTTCGTTGAGTTTGGCGCACTCTTCGAGTACCGCCTGTGCGGTTTCAAGTCCGGCGTCTTCAAAGCCCGGCATCTGTGAAACCTGGTCGATGCGTGCAAGGTGCTCGATGTCGAACAGCATGTCTTTGAGGGGGGCGGTGTAACTCATTCTCTTCTCTCCACGGGATTCAGCGATTCAGATACGACAAGGGCATCGCGAACGATGCCCTTGGGTGTGTCAATGGGCTCAGAGCGCCTTGATCAATTCAGGCACAGCCTCGAACAGGTCGGCCTCAAGACCGTAATCGGCCACCGAGAAGATCGGGGCCTCGGGGTCTTTGTTGATCGCCACGATGACCTTGCTGTCCTTCATGCCGGCCAGGTGCTGGATGGCGCCCGAGATGCCGGCAGCGATGTACAGCTGTGGTGCCACGATCTTGCCGGTCTGGCCCACCTGCCAGTCGTTGGGCGCGTAGCCCGCGTCCACCGCAGCGCGGCTGGCGCCCAGGGCGGCACCGAGCTTGTCGGCCAGCGGCGTCATCACGTCGTTGAACTTCTCGGCGCTGCCCAGTGCACGACCACCGGAGACAATGACTTTGGCTGCGGTGAGCTCGGGCCGGTCGCTGGTGGCAATCTCGCTGCCCACGAACGTGCTCTTGCCACTGTCAGGCTGTGCGGCTGCGGTTTCGACCGCTGCACTTCCGCCAGTGGCAGCCGCCGGATCAAAGCCCGTGGTGCGAACCGTGATCACCTTGGTGGCGTCGGTGCTCTGCACCAGGGCCACCGCGTTGCCGGCGTAGATGGGGCGCTCGAAGGTGTCGGGGCTTTCCACCTTGGTGATGTCGCTGATCTGGCCCACATCGAGCTTGGCGGCCACGCGAGGCGCGATGTTCTTGCCGCTGGCGGTGGCGGGGAACACCAGGTGCGAATAGCCGGACGCGATGTTCAGCACCTCGGCCGCCATGTTCTCGGCCAGGCCATGTGCCAGGTACTCGGCGTCGGCATGGATCACCTTGCTCACGCCGGCGATCTGGGCGGCAGCGGCGGCGGCGCCACTTGCGTTGTGGCCGGCGATGAGCACGTGCACATCACCCCCCATTTGCGAGGCAGCGGCCACGGTATTGAGCGTGGCCCCCTTGACGGTGGCGTTGTCGTGTTCGGCAATGACGAGTGCGGTCATGACTTGAATTCCTTAAGAAACCAGATTCGGATCGTTTGAAGTGTCTTGGTCGAGGAACCCGTGGAACTGGCTTTGCCAGGTCTCAGGGTTCGCCCCCTGGGGGGTGACGACGCAGGCGGCGCGGGGGGAGCGTGTTTCCTGCGCGGGGGGTCAGATCACCTTGGCTTCGTTCTTGAGCTTGTCGACCAGCGTGGCCACATCCGGCACCTTGATGCCCGCACCGCGCTTGGGCGGTTCGCTGACCTTGAGCGTCTTGATGCGCGGGCTCACGTCAACACCCAGGTCTTCGGGCTTGAGCACGTCGAGCTGCTTCTTCTTCGCCTTCATGATGTTGGGCAGTGTCACGTAGCGCGGCTCGTTCAGGCGCAGATCGGTGGTGATGATGGCCGGCAGGCTCAGGCTCAGTGTTTCCAGGCCGCCATCGACCTCGCGGGTGACCTTGACCTTGCCCCCCGGCATCGATCCCTCCACTTCCACCTTGCTCGCAAACGTGCCCTGGGGCAGGTCGGCCAGCGCAGCCAGCATCTGGCCGGTCTGGTTGCAGTCGTCGTCAATTGCCTGCTTGCCCAGGATCACCAGGCCCGGCTGTTCCTTGTCGAACAGCGCCTTGAGCAGCTTGGCCACGGCCAGGGGCTGCAGCTCTTCCGCCGTTTCCACCAGGATGGCGCGGTCTGCGCCAATGGCCATGGCGGTGCGAAGGGTCTCGGAGCACTGGGCCACGCCGCAAGAAACCGCGATCACCTCGGTGACCACGCCCTTCTCCTTCAGACGAACCGCTTCTTCCACCGCGATCTCGTCAAACGGGTTCATGCTCATCTTGACGTTGGCGATGTCCACGCCCGTACCGTCGCTCTTGACGCGCACCTTGACGTTGTAATCCACCACTCGTTTGACGGGGACGATGACCTTCATGCTGGGTTGCTCCTGATACGTAGTGAAAAGATTCTTGTTGACGTTCACGTCAACTGCAAGATTGTAGAGCCGGGGCCCCCAAAACACTGATAGACCTCAGGTCGTGCTGCGAGCAAGAAAATAGAACGACCGTGCTTTTTTTGAATTATACGTGCAATCATCCACAAGCGGAGAAACGTGCGCGACGCACCCACCAGCCCCAAATTAACCAACCCGTCGGTCGGCTAATTCGGGTAAGTATGGAGACGGTACCCAACCGTATTCGCCTATAGTCACTTTTGCGGCTTTTATTTATGTTGAATAACCTTATTTGTGTTCTTGAAGGAGACAGTTGATGAACCTACGTTTTGCGCTTCGCGCGGTCTTTTCCGGCTCGGTCATGGTCAGCGGACTGGCTTCGGCACAGACGGTGTTCAACACTTCCAGCTGGGTACCCCCCACGCACACCCTTAGCGTGGCCCAGGCCACCTGGTGCGACATGCTGGAAAAAGAAAGCAGCGGCCGCATGAAATGCAATGCCCTGCCCAAAGCCGTATCAGCCGCTCCAGGCACCTTTGACGCCGTGCGCGACGGGCTGGCCGACATTTCCTTCACCGTGGACGGCTACACACCAGGGCGCTTCATCAACACCCAGGTGGCCGAGTTCCCCTTCCTGGGCGACAGTGCAGTGCCTACATCAGTGGCATACCAGCGCATTTACAGCAAGTATTTCGCGCCCCTGGGTGAGCACCGTGGCGTGAAGGTCCTGGGGGTTTTCACCCACGGACCTGGCATCATTTTCAATACCAAGAAGCCCGTCACCTCTGCGGCCGACGCGGCCTCGCTGAAGTTCCGTATTGGCGGTGGCAACATCAATGAACTCTCCCGGGCGATGGGCTGGAACACCACACTCAAGCCAGCGCCAGAATCGTTTGAACTGCTGTCCACGGGCGTGATGGACGGCACTTTTTTCCCGGACGAATCGATTGCCTCGTTCCGGCTCTCAATGATCAAGCACGCGACCACCTTCCCTGGCGGTCTGTACAACACCAGTTTCGTCTTCATGATGAACCCCGGCAAGTACAACGCGTTGTCAGCTGAAGACAAGGCCGTGGTCGACAAGCTTTCGGGCGAGACCGCAGCGCGGGTCTTCGGTGAAGGCTGGGACAAGGTTGACGCCGCTTCCCGTGATACCGTGCAAAAAGCGCAGGGCGTGGAGCGCGTGCAGGCCAGTGAGAGCTTCATCAACGAAGTTCGGGCCAAGCAAGCCGCACTCGAAGACCGTTGGGTCGTTGCGGCAGAGGCCAAGGGTCTGAAGAACGCCAAGGGTGTGCTGGCTGAGTTTCGTGCTGAAATCGCCAAGCTGAAGTAAACCAAGGCATTCCCCAACCCTGCTGGCACCGGCTGGCGGGGCAGCCCGAGTCGACGCTGCCCCGCCAGCCCTTTTTTTGCCAGATTATTCCGCACCGACATGCACAAGATCCTGGACCGCCTGCTGTACTGGTCGACCGGCCTGATGGCCGCCATGGCACTGTTCGCCATCATGTGGCTCACCCTCATTGACGTGAGCGGTCGAAAATTTCTGAGCAACTCGGTGCCCGGCGCACTGGAGATCACCGAGATCCTGATGGTGATCGTGATTTTCGGCGCTCTGCCCCTGGTCTCCTGGCACAACGAGCACGTCACCTTCGATTCGTTTGACGCATTCATTCCCAACTGGCTCAGACATCTGCAGGCCCGCCTGATAGACCTGCTGTGCGGTGCGGTGTTTGCCTTCCTCGGGTACCTGATGGTGCTGCGCGGTGAGCGCTTCAGAGAGTACGGAGACACCACCGCCCACCTCCTGCTGCCGGTCGCACCGGTGGCTTACCTGATGGCAGCACTGCTTTTCCTGACCGCCGCGACCCACTTTGTACGGGCCATCGTGAAACACCCACCAGGCCATGGTGCCGCTCACATCGACGGGAGCGCATCATGACGGAAGCGTTTCTGGGCTTTCTGGCCGTATTCGTCATGGCCTTCATGCGCATACCGCTGGCGGTGGCCATGATCATTGCGGGCTTTGGTGGCCTGCTCCTGATGCGGGGCTGGGTGCCCGCAATGGCCAGTACCAGCCAGGTGATTTTCGAAACCGGTTTTCACTACGTGCTGTCGGTGATTCCCTTGTTCGTGCTGATGGGTAACTTCGTGGCCAAGGCCGGACTGGCCCGGGAACTCTTCACCGCCGCCAACGCCTTCGTGGGGCACAAGCGCGGAGGCCTGGCCATGGCCAGCATCATTGCCTCTGGCGGCTTTGGCTCCATCTGCGGCTCTTCGATTGCCACCGCCGCCACCATGTCACGCGTGGCCTATCCCCAGATGAAGGCACACGGCTACAAGGACACGCTGGCCACCGGCGCCATCGCATCGGGCGGCACCCTGGGTATCCTGATCCCGCCGTCGACCATTCTGGTGGTGTACGGCATCATCACCGAGACCGACATCGGCAAGCTGTTCGTCGCTGGCATCCTGCCCGGCGTGGTGGCCATCATCTGCCTGTGCATGGCTGTGGTGTTCGTGACCTGGCGCGACCCGCAGGCCGGTCCGCCCGCCGAGCGCTTCAGCTGGACCGAGCGCCTGAAAGCCATTCGTGGCATCTGGGGTGTGGCGGTCTTGTTCGCTCTGGTGATCGGCGGCATCTACGGCGGCGTGTTCACCGCCACCGAAGGCGCTGGCGTGGGCGCAGCGGGCGCATTCCTGTTTGCCCTGTTCAGGGGCGCGCTCACACCTCGAGTGCTGATGAACGTGCTGGTGGAAAGCACGCGCACCACGGCCATGCTGTTCGCCATTCTGATCGCGGCCATGGTGTTCACCAACTTCATCAACTTCACCAGCATGCCTGGCGATCTGCGCGACTTCATTCTGCAGTTCAGCCCCAACCCCATCATGGTGGTCGTCATGATGATGGGCATCTACCTGGCATTGGGGATGGTGATGGAAGAACTCGCCATCGTGCTGTTGACCATTCCGGTGTTCTTCCCGATCATCACGGGCCTGGGCTTCGACCCGGTCTGGTTCGGCATCCTCATCGTGACGATTGTGGAAATCGGCATGATCTCGCCGCCGGTGGGCCTGAACCTCTTCGTGCTCAACTCCCTGCTGCCCGATGTGAAGCTCAATGCCATCTACAGGGGCGTACTGCCTTTCGTGATGGCCGACATTGTGCGCCTGGGCATCCTGATCGCGGTGCCGGCCATTGCGCTCTGGCTACCCGGCCTGATGGGACGCTGATTTCCCTGGGGATTCGCTCGAATTGAGCCGCGCGCCCAGCTCCGCGCGGTCGGTCGCCGAAAGATGCAGCACCCGCTGCGGGTAAGGGATCTCGATCTGGTTCTCACGCAGCGCCCTCAGAATGCTGCGGTTGATCAGGGATCGCAAATTGAGCTGACCGTTTTCAGGGTCGCCGATCCAGTAGCCCAGTGTGAACTCCAGGCCGTCGGCACCAAATGCCGACAGGGCCACAGATGGCCCCGGGTCGCGCAGCACGCGCTCCTGCGAGAGCGCCGCATCCAGCAACAACGCGATCACCTGCTCGACGTCGCTGTCGTAAGCCACCGAAACAATGGTCGACTGCCAGATCCGGTTGTCTGCCAGCGACATGTTTTCCACACGATTGGTAATGAGCACCTCGTTGGGCACAATGGACTCGCGGCCATTCAAGGCACGAATCACGGTGTACCGGGCATTGATGTTGGTGATGCGTCCTTCGAAGTTGTCCACACGGACGTTGTCGCCAATGCGCATGCTGCGTTCGGCCAGAATCACAAAGCCGCTGACGTAGTTGGACGCCAGCTTCTGCAGGCCGAAACCGATGCCCACACCGATGGCGCCACCCAGGACGGACAGGGCGGTGAGATCGATACCCACCGCGGACAACGCCACGATCAGGCCCACAAACATCAGCAGCGCGCGCGTGGCGTTGCTCACGGCCTTGCGAAGCGAGAGTTCGCTGCCCACGGCCTTGCGAAGCAGCCTGGATTCGATGGCAGATGACACCCACAAAGCGAAAATAAGCACCGCAGCAGCGGTCAGCACGCCCTCGATCATGGTGCGAAGACTCAGCGAGGCAGAGCCAACCTTCCAGGTGATCTGATCCATCTCGGCCAGCACCACGGGCAGCAGACCGCTCACCCACAGCACCATTGCCAGCCACACCACCCAGGAAATGGTGCGCTCCAGCACACGCACCCATGGTGCGGTGGCGAACGCCACCTGCAAGACCTTCACTCCCACCCGGATCACCACCAGCGACACCAGCACCGGGATCACCAGCTTGAAGGCCGCCAGCGGCATCACCATGAGCAGCAGGGTGCGCACGACATAACCCAGCACCAGCAACAGGAGCGGGAACATCACCCCGTCCACAATGCGTCTGCCGAAAGTGATCGAAGCCTTGTCGTCATTGGCTCCAACGGCCCGGCGCAAGAGCCAGGTCAGACCCCAGGCGAGCAACACGCACGCGCCCAACGCACCCAACTCCAGCAACACGGTAGGCTGCGTGAAGCCACTCAACCACAGATCCAGGTCATCGATAGGTTTGGCACTGCCGGTGCTGTGAGTCGTCATTTGCAATAGCGGAAAAAAATCAGTTGCGCCAGGCAGGCTCGCGCTTTTCAATGAAGGCCTGCACGCCTTCCTGTGCAACGGCATGAACCATGTTGCAAGCCATGCTCTGCCCTGCGAGCTGGTAGGCCGATTCGATGCCCGTCTCCAGTTGCCGATAGAACAAGGCTTTGCCCATGGCCAGGGCTTCGCGGGGTTTGGAGAGCAGCCGCTCCACCAGACGCTCGACTTCGGCGTCCAGTTGCTCGGCCTGTACCACCCGGTTGACCAGCCCACGTGCCACCGCTTCCTGTGCGGAGATGAAGTCACCGGTGAGCAGCATTTCCATCGCCTGCTTGGGCAGCACATTGCGAGAAAGCGCAACACTGGGCGTGGCGCAGAAAAGGCCCACATCGATGCCATTGACGCCAAAAGTGGCTTCTCTCGCCGCCACTGCCAGATCGCACTGGGCCACCAGTTGGCAACCTGCAGCGGTTGCCAGTCCCTGCACGCGTGCCACCACGGGCACCTCCAGTCGGCGAATCGACAGCATCACCTGTGTACACCGGGCAAACAACGCCTGGTAATAGGCAGGATCGGGTTGCGCACGCATCTCCTTGAGGTCGTGACCCGCACAAAAAGCCTTGCCCACCGCACCCACCACCACCACCCGGGCCTGTTTGTCGGCTTCCACGTCATCGAGCGCTTTTTGGAGCGCCGCCAACATGGCCTCGCTCAGCAAGTTGAAACGTTGCGGGGCATTCAGCGAAATGCGATGCACGCCGCGATCATCGCGCTCGTGAAGCAACAAGGCATCTGTCGGATTCGGTGGCATGGTTGTCTCGGCGATGGTGATCCAATCGGGCGATTGTCAGGGATTCCCGCCCCCTGGGCGCAGTGAGCGCGTTACCAACAGAAAACCCGCCAGGGCCAGTGAGCCGAGGCGGGTTGCCGTTTGAGTGCCCGCGCGGGGCAGCGTCAGGTCAGCGGCTGCCGCGCTTGGCCTCGCCACGGGCGTTGGCAGAGCGTGCGTGGGCACCAATGGATTTGCCCCGCACCTGAACAGCCTTGGACACCTCGGTCGCACGCTTGACCGCCGGACCCCTGCCGGCGGGAACAGCGGAAGTGTCCTTGGCAGAACGCTTCGGCAGTTCGGGCTTGCCGGGGGACTTGGATACCAGGGCTTTGGCCACTGCGCTTTGCACCGAAACTTTCTTCAGCGCGGTGGTCTTGGTGGGTGCGGACCTGGCTGTCTTGGTCTCGACGAGGGCAGCCCGCCTCGCAGCGGATTTTTTTGGCGGGGCTGGCGTCGCAGGTGCTCGGACCACCGCCGCTTGGGTGGGCGATTTGGTGGCGACAACCGGTTTGACTGCGGCCTTGTTTATCTGGTTCTCAACTTTGGTGAGGCGCTGCTCAAAACGGTTGAGCACCTGGCCAAACAGGGCGGCCTTTTGTTCGGTGCGCACATTGGCCACACCGGTGTTGCCGCGCTTGGCGGCAGTCGAAGTACGGGTCGTCACCGTCTGGCGCCGAAACAGATCGGCGTTCTTGTCGCGCAGGGTCCGGGCCCGGGCAATCTTGCTGCGAAGCTGGGCGGCGGTGAATCTTGTGACCTCATCGGCGAGCGAGGCGATGAAGAGATCGAGTTCGGTCGCATTGCACAACTTTTGCGCTTGAGCCCGGTTGTAAGCCATCAGTGGATCCTTTGTTTCATAGACGAATGGAAACTTAATTGTAAGGCGCTCAAGAAGAACGCCGACAATGCGATCACCTCGGCAACACAGTACGCCCCAACTGGACGCCAAACGGCCCATGAGCGCGGGATACTCCTTCGGCTGCAAAACACCAGAACAACTTAAGATACGTCGCATTCTCTGCAGTGCCACGACGTCTCTGCCAAGGGCCCTGCGCCTTCAAGAACTCCACCTTGCGAATGAATCCGCCCGACACCCGCCCCATCCGATCCCAGTACGAAGACTTCATGCGCCATGTCTTCACCACCGGCGTGCAAAAGACCGACCGGACAGGCACCGGCACCACCAGCGTGTTCGGTCATCAGATGCGTTTTGATCTCAACGAAGGCTTCCCACTGGTGACCAGCAAGAAGGTCTTCCTGAAAGCCATCATTGTCGAGCTGCTGTGGTTCCTGCGCGGCGACAGCAATGTGAAATGGTTGCAGGAACGCGGCTGCACCATCTGGGACGAATGGGCCCGTGAAGATGGTGACCTGGGGCCGGTGTACGGCGTACAGTGGCGCAGTTGGCCCACGCCCGATGGCGGTCACATCGACCAGATCGCCGAGGTGATGCAGACGCTCAAGTCCAATCCGGATTCGCGCCGCATCATCGTGAGCGCCTGGAACGTGGCCGATCTCACAAAGATGGCGCTGATGCCCTGTCACGCGTTTTTCCAGTTCTATGTGGCACCCGCCACCGAACCCGGGGGGCGCGGCAAACTCAGCTGCCAGCTCTACCAGCGCAGCGCCGACATCTTCCTGGGCGTGCCATTCAACATCGCCAGCTATGCCTTGCTCACGCACATGGTGGCGCAGCAGTGCGATCTGGACGTCGGTGACTTCATCTGGACCGGTGGCGACTGCCATATCTACAGCAACCACCACGAGCAGGTCGAACAGCAATTGAGTCGCCAACCGTTTGCGTACCCGACGCTGCACATCAAGCGCCGACCCGATTCCATTTTCGACTACCAGTACGAAGATTTCGAGGTGCAGGGCTACGAATGTCATCCGGCCATCAAAGCACCCGTCGCGGTTTGAGGGCATGAACTGCGTGCCTTCGTTCTTCGTGAAGCTGGAGCCCTGCCAACAGGCGTTCGTCGCCTCGGGTCGCCACGCGTGATTTCGCGCCGCCAACTCTGGGGGCTACTGGCCCTCACCCTCATGTGGGGCGTCAACTGGCCGATGATGAAGCTGTCTTTACAACAGCTCACGCCGCTGTACTTCCGCGCCAGCACCATGTTTCTGGGCGCCCTGTGCCTGTTTGCCTACATGGCCACCCGCAAAGAGCGCATGTGGCCCACAGGCAAGGAGCTGATGACCATCGCCGCTCTGGGCGTGCCGAACATCCTGGGCTGGCACACGCTCTCGATCTTCGGTGTGCAGGAGCTGGCCTCGGGCAGGGCGGCCATCCTCGGCTTCACCATGCCCATCTTCACCGTGCTGATTGGCGCCGCTTTCTTTGGCGAGCGCATCACGCCGCGTGTACGCGTGGCGGTGGTATCTGCTGCGATCGCCGTGGGACTGCTGCTCTGGCACGAGCTGCAGAGCATGACCGGGCGGCCGGTCGGCGTGGCGTGGATGATCGCGGCTGCGATCTCCTGGGCCATCGGCACCCTGATGTTCCGCCGCGCGCACCTGACCCTTTCCGCCCTGGTGGTCACGGTCTGGATGCTGCTTCTGGGCAGCCTCACGGTTGGGGTATTGGCCATTGCACTGGAACCCGTGCCGGCGCCGGTATCGTTCACACCAGCCATGTGGGTCAGTCTGGCCTATGGTGTGCTGATCAACTACGGAGCTGCACAGCTGATCTGGTTCGGCATGGCGCGCGACCTGCCGCCAGCCACCAGTGCCATGAGTGTCATGGCCATTCCACTGGTCGGCACTCTCAGCGCCACCGCCCTGGTGGGAGAGGTGCCGCATTGGCAAGACTGGATCGCCATGGGATTCGTGATGATGGCCATCGCCAGCGTGCTGTGGCCAGCCCGAAGGGCAGCTCCACCCCTGACTGCACAATAGAGCCATGCCCAAGGAACACACCCGGCTTCACCTGATCTACGCGCGCGCCGCCAATGGTGTGATCGGCAAGGACAACGCCCTGCCCTGGCACCTGCCTGAAGACCTGGCTCACTTCAGGCGTACCACCCTGGGCTGCCCGGTGATCATGGGCCGCAAGACCTGGGATTCTCTGCCGCCGAGGTTCCGGCCCCTGCCTGGCCGGCTCAACATTGTCGTCACGCGCAACACAGGCTGGCAGCCCGATGGTGCATCACGCGCGGCCTCACTCGCGGACGCCCTGGCGCTGTGTCCACCAGGCTCCGATGCCTGGGTGATTGGCGGCGCCCAGATCTACGCCGCCGCCCTGCCACTGGCACACTCGGCCGTGGTCACCGAGATCGCCCAGGACTTCGAAGGCGATGCTTTCGCGCCGCCGTTCGGCCCCGCATGGCGCGAAACCGCACGCGAGAGCCACACCAGTTCCAGCGGCCTGCCGTTTGCCTTCGTCACCTACACCCAGGAGCACTGAAGCCATGCAACTCGCCACATGGAACATCAACTCCCTCACCGTGCGCCTGCCACAGGTGCTGGACTGGCTCGCAACCAACCCTGTCGATGTCCTTGGCCTGCAGGAGCTCAAACTGGTGGACGAGAAGTTTCCCCACGCTGCGTTCAAGGAGGTGGGCTACCACGCGGCCTCTTTTGGTCAAAAAACTTACAACGGTGTGGCCATCCTGAGCCGCAACCCCATTGGCGATGTGGTGCGCAACATCCCGGGTCACGGCGACGAACAGTCACGGGTGATCGCCGCCACTGTGGACACACCACAGGGACCACTGCGGCTCGTGAACTGCTACTTCGTCAATGGACAGGAGCCGGGTAGCGAAAAATTCGCCTACAAGTTGAGCTGGCTGGCAACACTTCACAAATGGATAAGCAAAGAGCTGCAGGCCCATCCCAGGCTGGTGATGATGGGCGACTTCAACGTGGCACCTGAAGACCGCGACTCATTCGACCCGGTGGGCCTCAAAGACACCATCCACCACACGGTGGAAGAGCGTGCCCATTTCCAGGCCTTGCTCAAGTTGGGCCTCACCGACGCCTACCGAATGTTCGAGCAGCCCGAAAAAAGCTACTCCTGGTGGGACTACCGCATGCTGGGTTTCCAGAAAAATCGCGGACTGCGCATCGACCACATCCTCGTGAGCGATGCGTTGCGAGATCAAGTGACAGCCTGCACCATCGACCGCGCGCCCCGCAAGAACCCCCAACCCAGCGATCATGCGCCCGTGGTGGTGACGCTGGCCTGAAAGGTCTTCACCCAGAAACATCGCGGAACCGGCTTTGCCAGGCCGCAGATGTTGCCCCTCCTCCCAGGGGGCGACACGCAGCGGCGCGCGGGGGGCTCCAGGACCGCAGCGCAGGGCCGCCCCAAGCAAGGTCAGCCCCCTTGGGGGGCAGCGACCCGCGCAGCGGCGGAGCGTGGGGGACTCCAGATCCGGCGCAGGGCCGCCCCAAGCAAGGTCAGCCCCCTTGGGGGGCAGCGACCCGCGCAGCGGCGGAGCGTGGGGGCTCCACTATTCCAAATGAAGTTCCTGGATCTTGCGCGTGATGGTGTTGCGCCCGATACCCAGCTTCTGAGCAGCCTCTATGCGGCGCCCGCGCGTGTTGACCAATGCGGTCTGGATCAACCTCGTTTCAAAACGCCGCGTGAGCACGTCCCACACATCGGTTCGTCCCCCTTCCAGCAAGGTCATGGCCTCCGCCTGCAACCCGGCTTCCCAGGAATTGGGCTGATCGACCACGGATGCGGCGGAAAGAGCCGATCTTCCGACAGGTACATCGTCTTCAGAGGCCTCACGCAGCAACTTCTCGGAAGCCGCCCCATTGCTCACATCAGGGGCTTCAATTGTGTGCGACACGCCATCCACAGCCGCCTTCACAGCGGTCACACCCTCAGCCCCTGCAGCCAGCAACACCTCTGGTGGCAGGTCCTTGAGTTCGATCATCTGCGCAGGCGCCATCACGGTCAGCCAGTGGCAGACGTTTTCCAACTGTCGCACGTTGCCCGGAAAGTCGAAAGTGCCCAGCAGCTTGAGCGCCGACTCCGAAATGCGCTTGGGTTCGACGCCCAGTTGCTTGGCGCTTTGCTGCAGGAAGAAGCGCGTCAGCATGGGCACATCTTCACGGCGCTCGCGCAGGGCCGGCAAACGCAGCCGGATCACGTTGAGCCGGTGAAAAAGATCTTCACGGAACACGCCTTCCTTGACACGCTGTTCCAGGTTCTGATGGGTGGCAGCGATCACGCGCACGTTGGCGCGCACCGCACTGTGCCCACCCACGCGGTAGAAGTGTCCATCGGACAAGACGCGCAAGAGGCGCGTCTGCAAGTCGAACGGCATGTCGCCGATCTCATCAAGGAACAGCGTGCCGCCATCTGCCTGTTCGAAGCGGCCACGGCGCATGGTCTGCGCGCCAGTGAACGCGCCGCGCTCATGTCCGAACAATTCGGACTCCAGCAAGTCCTTCGGTATCGCAGCAGTGTTGATGGCAACGAAAGGACCTCCCGCACGGGGTGAATGCTTGTGAAGCGCGCGCGCCACCAGTTCCTTGCCCGATCCCGATTCGCCCGTGATCAATACGGTCACCTGGCTCTGGCTCAGGCGACCGATGGCCCGAAACACATCCTGCATCGCCGGCGCCTGGCCCAGCATTTCCGGGGCAGCCGCCATGCGCTCCTCGGCAACCTCTTCGCGCTGGCTTTCTTCCACTGCGCGGTGGATGAGCTCCACGGCTTTGGGGAGATCAAAAGGTTTGGGCAGGTACTCGAAGGCACCCCCCTGAAAGGCAGAGACCGCACTGTCCAGATCAGAGAACGCCGTCATGATGATCACTGGCAAGCCGGGGAGCATCTCCTTGACCTTCTCCAGCAGTTCCAGACCCGATCCCCCGGGCATGCGAATGTCGCTCACCAGAATCTGAGGGCCTTCGCTTTCGGGCGTGTCTGCCAGGGCGCTGAGCACTTCTTGGGGATTGGTGAAACTGCGGGTGGGCAGGTTCTCACGCAGCAGCGCTTTTTCGAGCACGAATCGGATCGATTGGTCGTCGTCCACTATCCAGATCGGCTTCATTGGTAAGTCATCCCTTCGTGCAGCGAGGCAGTGTGAATTCGAAAATCAAGGCAACGGAATCGAGATCTTGAAGTCCGTGTTCCCCGGCACACTTTCACACTCGATCAGGCCATGGTGCTGCTGGACAAAGGTCTGTGCCAGCGTGAGTCCGAGTCCAGATCCGCCATCGCGCCCAGATACCAATGGGAAAAATATGCGGTCCTTGATCGAGTCCGGTACGCCGGGCCCGTTGTCGATCACATGCAATTCCAGTGCCAGCTTGTAGCGCTGCTTGCCAAAGGTCACCTGCCGACCCACACGTGTCCTGAAGGTGATCTCACCTTCGCCTGACGCAATGCCCGCAGACAAGGCATGCGCCGCGTTGTGAGCGATGTTCAGCACCGCCTGGATGAGTTGCTCGCGGTCGCCGCGAAACTCGGGGATCGATGCGTCGTAATCGCGCAGCACGCGCAGGCCCTTTGGAAACTCCGCCAGTATCAGCGAGCGAACCCGTTCGCACACCTCGTGAATGTTCACATCGCCCACCACATGGGGCCGCCGGTGCGGAGCGAGCAGGCGGTCGACCAGCGATTGCAGGCGATCGGCCTCATGGATGATGACCTGCGTGTATTCGATCAGCTCTTTGGATTCGAGGTCCATCTGAAGCAGCTGCGCAGCGCCGCGAATGCCGCCGAGCGGATTCTTGATTTCGTGCGCGAGGTTGCGGATCAGCTCCTTGTTGGCCTGCGCCTGGTCGAGCAGGCGCTCTTCGCGCTCCTGGCGGGTCTGCTGTTCCAGAGGCAGCAGCTCGACGATCACTTCGCCCGTGGTTTCGGTCTGCGCGACCACCACATGCACAGGCAAAGGCTCATGGTTGGAGCGCTTGAGAAAGGCATCGTACCGAAGCGCGGCGAATTCATTGCTTCGCGCGCCGGACAGCGCGTTCTCAAGCAGCACCGGATCTGTGAAGCATTCCTGAAGCGGGGTCCCAGAGATGCTGCGCCGCGACATGCCCAGTGCATCCTCCAGCGCCGCATTGGCGTACAACACCCCACCATTGGAAGACACCACCGCCACCAGCGTGGCCAGCATGTCCAGTGACTGAAAGCGCTGCGCTGCCGGAATCAGCAGTTCGGTGAGCTTGCGTTTGGCAACGGTACCAGGCCGTGCCAACAGGTCGGGGGAGAACTTCGAGGGCGTCTTCCGTCCACTCATTGGTTCGAAGCAGGTGTCGAGCCGGGCGCAGGGGGCAACCTCCCCAGTTCCCGACGAATGCCCGCCACATCGCTTTCGGCACGCCCCACAGCCTCCTTGAGTTCAGCCACCCGGTCAAGGTAGCGCTGGTGGTTGCGCCCTTCAATGCCCTGCTTCTCGGGCTCACCACCGGCATAGGCCTTTTGGGCTTCGGCCAGCCTGTCTTGGGCGCGCCGAAGTTCGGTCTCCAG
Organism: Hydrogenophaga sp.; assembly: GCF_030651625.1. Classification (GTDB taxonomy): domain Bacteria; phylum Pseudomonadota; class Gammaproteobacteria; order Burkholderiales; family Burkholderiaceae_C; genus Hydrogenophaga. Next base: position 337,208 of record NZ_JAUSCF010000022.1, read on the forward strand.
AATCGCTCGCGCATCGCTGTCTCGTGCGCGCTGTGCAGCCGAATCCACTCGTTCGGCACCATCGCGTGCAGGGGAGGCCGCGGGAGATCGGCGTGGTGTCGACGGGCTCGCCGTCTGCGGCCTGGTTCCTTCAATGACAGTGATATTGCCACCTTGCATGAGCGTGCAGCCCCTGCTGCGCGCCTGCTCTGCGTTGTTGATGTATTCGACAGGCGTCCCGGGGCAACGGTAGATGCGCTCCTGAGCTTGAACCTGGGTCAGGCCTAGACCCGCCATGAAAATGGCCATCCAGCGAATCGTTGAAATGGGTGTCGAGTTCAAAAGCACTGTTTACTCCGTGGACACGGGTTGCGCGGCGGCACCTGCTCGCCTGTCAAACCATTGGGCAGTATGAACCAAAAGCACCCCAAAAGTGCCCGGATCGCCACGGTTGCGCGACGGATCGCAGCCGTGGCGCGACGAAATCGCTGGCGTGAACGAAAAAAAGGGACACCCTCTTGGTATCCCTTCTTCCTTTGGCCCACAGTCTGGTGTGAGCCTCTCCCGCGTCTGGGCCTGGCTTTTGCCAGGCACAGGCATCACAGGCTGTAGTACATGTCGAACTCCACCGGGTGCGGTGCCATGCGGAAACGCGTCACCTCGGCCGACTTCAGTTCGATGTAGGCATCGAGCATGGTGTCGGTAAACACGCCACCCTTGGTCAGGAACTCGCGGTCCTTGTCCAGGTACTCCAGCGCCTGATCCAGACTGTGGCACACGGTCGGCACCAGCTTGTCCTCTTCCGGCGGCAGGTGGTAGAGATCTTTCGAGGCGGCTTCGCCCGGATGGATCTTGTTTTCCACGCCGTCCAGGCCGGCCATCATCAAGGCCGAGAATGCCAGATAAGGGTTGGCTGAAGGATCAGGGAATCGTGCCTCGATGCGGCGACCCTTGGGATTGGCCACATACGGGATACGGATGGAGGCCGAACGGTTGCGGGCCGAGTAGGCCAGCTTCACCGGTGCTTCGAAGCCGGGCACCAGGCGCTTGTACGAGTTCGTGCCTGGGTTGGTGATGGCGTTCAAGGCACGGGCGTGTTTGATGATGCCGCCAATGTAATACAGCGCGAAGTCGCTCAGACCAGCGTAGCCGTCGCCAGCAAACAGGTTTTTGCCGTCTTTCCAGATCGACTGGTGGACGTGCATGCCGGAACCGTTGTCGCCCGCGTAGGGCTTGGGCATGAAGGTGGCGGTCTTGCCATAGGCATTGGCCACGTTCCACACCACGTACTTGAGCACCTGGGTCCAGTCGGCGCGCTCGACGAGCGTGCTGAACCGGGTGCCGATTTCGTTCTGACCTGCCCCCGCCACCTCGTGGTGGAACACCTCGACCGGAATACCCAGCGATTCCAGAATCAGGGACATTTCAGCCCGCATGTCCTGCATGCTGTCGACCGGTGGCACGGGGAAATAGCCACCCTTGACCGTTGGACGGTGGCCGCGATTGCCGCCTTCGAGCTTGGCACCGCTGTTCCATGGGGCTTCGTATTCTTCAATTTCGTACATGACACGACCGGGCTCGTTGCTCCAGCGAACGCCGTCGAAGATGAAAAATTCTGGCTCTGGTCCGAAGTAGGCGGTGTCGCCCAGGCCGGAGGCCTTGAGGTATGCCTCGGCGCGCTTGGCGATGGAACGTGGATCGCGGTCGTAAGCCTTGCCATCGCCCGGCTCGATCACGTCACACTGAATGAACAGTGTGGTTTCTTCAAAGAAGGGATCGATGTTGGCGGTGTTCGGGTCGGGCATGAGTTGCATGTCCGATGCTTCGATGCCCTTCCAGCCGGCCACTGAAGAGCCGTCGAAGGCGTGGCCCGAGGTGAACTTGTCTTCGTCGAAGTGGGACACAGGCACGGTGACGTGCTGTTCCTTGCCCCGGGTGTCGGTGAAACGCAAGTCAACGAACTTGACTTCGTTGTCTTTCACCATTTGCATCACGTCTGCGACGGTCTTGGCCATCAAATACTCCTGTAGCTGGGTGGGTGAGTGAATAAGAAAAGTCGATGCCTACAAGCAGTATCTGTGCCAATTGACGGCCTGACACACCCTTGACAGGCATCGGCAAGCTCCGCCGGAATTATGGCGCAGCCCTGCATCAAAACGGTTCAAACCCTATTTCCGCACCATCTTGCTCGTACAAGTGCACTGCCAGCCATCTTTGGTGCACCAAATTAACACATTCTGCGGGAATTACCCAGAAAAGCACCATTAGAGTGCGTTCAAGATCGCACCATTTCGGGGCCCAGTTGGGCGCGATGCACATGAAGCCCCGCCAGCAGGTCAGCATAGGCAGCCCCCACAGCGGCGGTTTCGCCTTTCACACCCAGTTCAATGTGCCTTCCATAAACAGGGTGATCCACGCTGGGCAGGCTGAACACCTTGACCGCATGCTGTCGTTCGATCTGCTCCATGAGCGGTGTCAATGCCGCCTCCATGGCGCCGAAGACGATGACCGAACGTTCCAGTCTTTCGCCTGGACGATGCAGATGTTGGTATTCGTTGTCCAGCACCCATTCGATCATGGGCCAGGCCATCACGGGAAATCCGGGGAAAAAATGGACCCGACCACCCGCCACACCCGTGCAACTGAACCCAGGAATGCGGTTGTAGGGGTTGGGGATGATGTCGCAGCCCACGGGAAACACCCCCATGTTCAGACGGTGAACATTGTCAGGACGCTCCGCGTCGAAGGCTGTGCCCTGCTCTGCGGCCACTTCCTGCATGCGCTCAAAAATCAGGTCTCTGGCCACCGGGTGCAGCGCCAGCGGCGTGCCCAACGCTGCGGCGGCGCACTGCCGGGTGTGATCGTCCGGTGTGGCGCCAATGCCGCCGCAGCAGAACACGGCGTCGCCGCCGTCCAGCGCATCGCGCAGCACCGCCGTGATCCGCCGCGGGTCGTCGCCCACGCAGCGCGACCAGGCCAGTGAATGCCCTCTGGTCCCAAGCAACTCAATCACTTTTGGCAGGTGTTTGTCGCTGCGTTTACCTGAGAGGATTTCATCTCCGATGATGATCAGACCAAAGGTGGGAGGTGATGAGGTGGATTCACTCATGAAGGGTTCCCCTGGTGACCAGGTGGCGGCAAGGCATACGGATCGGGTTCGGCAACAGCATTCTCTCGCAGCGCCGGCTGCCCTCCAGGAACGTATTCGGGGTCTGCGTCAAGCACTTCCACCGAGGGCGTGGCACGCAAGCGCTCCAGGATGGAGAGCAGGTAATGGGCAAACCAGAGGGAAGCAAACGCGAACACCAACGTATAGATCCAGATCGCCATCGGCACAAGCAGCGGTGCCATCGCAATGAACATCGCCCCCGAAGCCCACAACAAGCTTGGGGCAGCACCCAGATAGCCGGTGAGCACGCCCATCAGGAAAAGGTTTGTGCGATGCTCTTTCAGGATGGACCTTCTTTCCTCGCGACTGGCATGGGTGGCGAGCGCGTCGAACGCAAACACCCGGTAGGTCAACCAGCCCCAGATCAGGGGCGGCAGTATCAACACCAGGGGAGGAATGAGCCAGAGTGGCATGGACACGATCAACGCCACCAAGGCCAGCAGAGTCGATCCGAGTGACCACAAGACACTCACCAGCAAGGAGCCGCCATGCTTGCGCTCCAGCCGACCGAACCTGCGCTGCCCCACCAGATCGACCATGGCAGGCGTCATGAACATTGCCACCAGCAAAAGGCACATGAGCACGACAACCGGTGTCGCCAGGATCAGCACCAGCAAAGGAGCAAAAACCGCTCGAAGCGGCCCCATGCCAACGCTGTCGAGCCATCCCAGGAACGTCTGTACCCACGCCAACCCGTCCAACCAGGCTGCAACTGTGGCGACTGCATTGGCCCAGAAAAAGTAACCCAGGGCAAACGAAAACAACACCATCAACAACAGGGGAAGCACAGACAGTGCGATGACACGGGGGTGCACGCAGTAGGCGACAGCACGCCAGAACGAATCAAAAAGCAGGCCCATGCGGCGAAGAATACAACCAAACCCAAGCGAATCGGACGCGCCATATCACGAGTGGGGCTGCGATCACTGATGGTTTGCAGTGAGCTTGCGCCGCGCGCTAGGATGGTTGAATGAACCGACTTGAGATTGAAGGCGTCTGCCTGGAGGTGCGAGAGATCGCTGGTCCGCAGGATCGCGCACCACTTGTGTTTTTGCACGAAGGCCTTGGCAGTGTGTCCATGTGGACCCAGCGCGGCCGGGATTGGCCCACCGAACTGTGCGCAGCCGCAGGCCGTCCGGGCATGGTGTATTCAAGACGCGGCTACGGCCAGTCCGATCCGGTGCCCCATGTGCGAGGTGCGCCTGGATGGGACGGCTTCTGGCACACCGGACGCCACGAACCGGACTACATGCATCTGGAGGCCTGGCAGGTGCTTCCCGTTCTGCTCCAGAAGGCAGGGTTGCAAAGCCCGATTCTGGTCGGGCACTCCGATGGTGCCACCATCGCGCTGCTCCACGCGAGCCGCCATCCGGTGACAGCGTGTATCGCCATGGCACCGCATGTCGCAGTGGAAGAAATGGCCATCAAAGCCATTGCCCAGGCCAAAGAAATGTTTGAAAAGCCTTCATCCAGTCAGGGGTTCCGCCAGCGATTGGCCAGACACCATGGCGATGTCGACAACGCATTCTGGCAATGGAACGATGTCTGGCTCAGTGAGGCGTTCAGGCATTTCGACATCAGGGGCAACTGTCAGCAAATCAAGGCCCCCCTGCTCCTTGTTCAGGGGGACGGAGACGAATACGGCAGCCTGATGCAGTTGCAGTGGGTGCAGGATGCCGCACCGCAGGCACTGCAGGTGGTGGTCAAAGGATGCGGCCACTCCCCTCACAGGGACCAGCCAGACATCCTCACCGGTTCCGTGGTGCCGTTTCTCGCTGGACTGCCTTGAAATGACACCGAACAGGACCGACCGATGCGCCCCTGAGACCGACCACAGTCAACGACATGAGCCTTGAAACCCGCCCCTGCCTCCTACTTATGGGTGCTCCGGTGAATGCGTTTTGGCTGATTTCCCCAAAGAATGCACACTTTGGTGTGGCAATAAAACCCAAACTCTGCCGACGCACGACCTGACTGTCTACACTTTGATACAACTCGTCCTCAACGCATACCGATGACCGATTGGCACAACCCCTGGCTGCTGGCAGCCCTCGCACCGCTCCTGATGGCGCTGGGGGCGTGGCTGAACCGCGCATGGGTGGCAAGGGTCGCCCGCAATCAGCGCCGCATCCCAAAGCATTGGCCGCTCAGCACACGTGCGCTGACCAACAGCGAGGAAGCCAGGGTCTGGCATTGGCTCTCTCGCACCTTCTATGACCACCATGTCATGGTCAAGCTGCCGGTGACGAGATTCACGCTGCCAAGGGACCGGGAACAAGGCATGCACTGGTACAGGCTGCTGGGCAGTGTCTATTGCACCTTCACCATATGCCAACCAGACGGCCGGGTTGTGGGTTGCCTGGATGTGCCCGGGTCCGCAGGTCTGCCCCGAAGCACCCGGATGCTCAAACACTCACTCCTGACGCAATGTGGTCTGCCCTACTGGGTGGTCAGGTCCAACAACCTGCCCTCGGTGGTCGAAATCCGCGCTGAATTCCTGGGTGAATCACCCACCAGTCAGGCGATGCGTGAACGCGAGCAGGAAGAGCGGGCCATCATTGCAGCCCAGGCGAATCTGCGCACCGCGCTGAACCGCCAGAGAAGTACCCGAAACAGCGACTTCAGTCCGATATCGAACTGGTCGAACAGCACGACCGGAGGAATCCGCAGCGACTTCCACTCCCAGTGGCAAGACGAGAACTCATTTCTCATGCCACTGGACAGCCGCAAGGGCGACCTGCTCTGACTTCCGAGGCTCCCTCCGCCCAAGTGTCATCAGCGCGCACCTCACTTGACCTTCTGGGTCAGAATCTCGATCTCAGCCGGTGTCAGCCAGCGCCACTGGCCCTCTGGCAATTCATCGGAAAGCACCAGCGGACCGATGGCTGACCGGTGCAGCGCTTCCACCCGATTGCCCACCGCCGCGATCATTCGCTTGACCTGATGGTATTTCCCCTCGGTCAATGTCATTTGAAGGCAGTGATCATTGACAGCTTTGCAAGCCTGGGCCCGCACAGGCTTGGGATCGTCATCGAGAACCACCCCCTCCATGAGGCGGGAGATCATGCCATCGTCGAGCGGGTGCTTGACCTCAGCCTCGTAGACCTTCGGCACATGATGGCGGGGAGACGTCATTCGATGAATGAACTTGCCGTCATCAGACAACAGCAGCAGTCCGGTGGTGTCCTGGTCCAGTCGACCTACGGCCTGCACACCTGCAGCGGCACCACCCCCACGCTGACGCAGTGGGCCAGGTAAAAGGGTGTAAACGCTGGGGTAGGTACCCGGCTTTTGCGAACATTCGAAGCCTGCGGGTTTGTGAAGCATCAGATAAGCCCGCTCCTGGTAGTGCCAACGGACACCTTGAACCCAGAAAACCAGGTCTTCGGTCGAAACGAGAGTCAGGGGATCGCTACACGACTCCCGTGACTCTCCCAATGCAACAAGGCCCTGCTGAACCAGCCCGCAACATATGCGTCTCGTGCCGAAGCCTTGTGAAAACAGAATATCTTGCAACTGCATCATCGTGATGGAATTGTCGCTTCTCGGAGGTTGCTGTCATCTGCTTCGGCGAAAATAAGGAGTTGATTGACGCCGAGACATCCGCATCTGAGAACGAATGAAAAAAAGAATCAAGTCATGGCTACCCAAGCCGGAGACGCTGCTTCAGAACCGCTGGCTGAAGTGGTTGGGCCCTGCGCTGCGGCATCCAAGGTTATGGCACTTCAGCCGCAAGGGTATTTCCCTTGGCCTGGCCTTGGGGATCTTTTTCGGTCTTCTCATCCCGTTCGCCCAGATACCTTTCTCGGCGACCTTGGCTGTTCTGCTCCGCGCGAATCTTCCGATGGCAGTTGCCAGCACGCTGGTGACCAATCCGGTGACCTTTGGCCCGGTCTACTACGGGGCCTATCGACTCGGCAAAGTGGTGCTGGGCGAGCGACCCATCTCTGAGGAAGAAGCGATCAAGGCGCTGGAAGACGCACAGGTTGAACCACCAGAGATCGAGGGCCTGACCGACCGCGTGACCTATTGGGCCACGCACCTCGGTACGGTTGGAAAGCCTCTGGTCGTGGGCTTGGCCATCGTTGCAAGCGCGAGCGGAATTGCCGTGTATTTCCTGACCAGTGGGATTTGGGTGCTGAGGACACGGTGGAGCAGAAACAAGCGACTTCGAGACCGCGCAGCCCGGCTACCGCCTCAGCCACAGCCGGCAGAACGCAAACCCTGAGGTTGGGTCTGGCGCGTGGGCTGCCCTCCAGCTGGCGAAGGCCATGGCCATGGCCATGACCAAGCTGCTCCCCTGACGAACTGTTACTTGACCACCCAAGGCCCGCGACTTCACCATGAGGCGGGCTGGCAGGTCACAAGCGGACGGGTCAACAGGTCCTGCATGCCCCATGCCGTGCCATACTTTGGCTCATACGGTTGAATGTCCTACCCGCCCGCACACGGACACACGGCGACGCCCCGGTCAAGCCCCGTCGCTGGTATCCACAGGAACACGCTGCACACACGCATGGCTCCTATCGCGATCAAACGTTTTCTCATCCTCACTGTCGTCTGGCTCGCCCTGACGCGTGCCGATCCCGGCGGCCTGCTGCCGGGGGCCCTGGCGGTGCTGGCTGGCACCTGGCTGAGCTTGCACCTGCTGCCCCCTGATCGTCGGTCCATACGGCTCTGGCCGCTGTTGCGCATGGCGCCGGGCTTCTTGTGGCGCTCCGTGGTGGGAGGGACCGATGTGGCTTGGCGCGCGCTGCATCCCCGGCTGCCCATGCGCCCGGGCTGGCAAACGTGCCCCAGCACACTGCCGGCCGGCGGCGGACGCGTGCTGCTCGGTGGCGAGTTCAGCCTGCTGCCCGGCACGCTGGTGGCCGGCACCCGAGATGGACGGTTCCTGGTGCATTGCCTGGACACCGATCAAGTCCTCGAAGCCGACATCCATCGGGCAGAGCGCGAAATAGCCGCCTGCACCGGTTCGACGACGCCCACCAACCCACAGCGCAAGGACACGGCATGAAGACCATCGTGCAACCAGGTACGGAGCCGTCATGACGGACTGGTACCTGGCCTGCGCGGCGGTGCTGCTCCTGACCCTGGCCGGTGCACTGTGGCGCGTCGCCCAAGGACCACACGCCGCCGACCGCATGATGGGCGCTCAACTGATCGGCACCGGTGGGGTGGCGGTGCTGCTGCTGTTGGCAGCCGCCGAGAGCCGCTGGGCCATCGTCGATGTCGCGCTGGTGCTGGCATTGCTCGCGGCGTTCGCGGCGGTGGCCTTCGTCAAGGCGATCAGCCGCGAGGGGCGCGGGGAACCGGAGGCGGACGACGGGCCATGACATTCTCCTTCGCCAACGTCTTCACCATCGCCTTCACCACCTTCGGGCTTGCCTTCTTCATCGCCGGCACCGTGGGCCTGCTGCGCTTCCCCGACGTCCACAGCCGGCTGCATGCGCTGACCAAGGCGGACAACCTCGGCCTGGGCCTGATGGTGCTCGGACTGCTGCCCCAGACCGACAGCGTCTGGACTGCGGTCAAGCTGTTGCTGGTATGGGCGCTGGCCATCCTGGCTGCGGGCACCACCTCGCAGCTGATCGCGCGTGCCGCACTGCCGCGCGAGTTGCGCGACGCGCCCGAGTCCGGTCCGCACGACACGCAAGGCGGTCGAGCTTGACAGGGCTGGCCTTCGACCTGTTGCTGTGCGTGCTGATCCTCGGCACCGCGATCGCAGCGGTGGCCGGTCGCGAGCTGTTCGGCTCGGTGGTGTTCTACATCGTCTACGGGCTGCTGGCCGCGATGGCCTGGGTCCGGCTGGGTGCTGTGGATGTCGCACTGGCCGAGGCGGCCATCGGCGCCGGACTCACCGGCGTGCTGGTGATGGGGGCCACCGCACGCGTCGCCCGGCTGGCCGAACACGACGTGCCCGATGCCAGCCGGCTGGCCCGCATGCTCGCAGCCGCCGCCTGCGCGGCACTCGCCGGTGTCATCGGTCACGCCGTGCTGGCAATGGATCCAGCGGGTGCGGGACTGACGGAACTCGCCGAAAGCCGCCTGCAGGAGACCGGCGTCGGCAACCCGGTGACCGCCGTGCTGCTGGGTTTCCGTGCCTACGACACCCTGCTCGAAAGCATCGTGCTGCTGGTTGCACTGATCGGCGTCTGGTCGCTGGCGCAGGACGACCACTGGGGTGGCGTACCGGGCCTGCCGCAACGCGTGCGCGCCGATGGCGTGCTGGCCACCTTCGGGCGCTTCCTGCCGCCACTGGGCCTGGTGGTGGGTGTCTACCTCGTCTGGGCTGGTGCCGACCAACCCGGTGGTGCCTTCCAGGGCGGAACGGTGCTGGCCGCTGTATGGTTGCTGCTGGCGATGGCCGCACTGGTGCGGGCGCCTGGCGTGTCCAGCGTGCCCTTGCGCAGCGCGTTGGTGGCCGGACCGGCGCTGTTCCTGCTCGCGGGCGTGGCCGGTGCGGCGGCAGGCAGTTTTCTCGGCTGGCCCGCAGCCCACGCCAAGACCATCATCGTCGGGATCGAGGTGGGGCTGACGCTGTCGATCGCCGTGACGCTGGCACTGCTGTTGATGGGTCCACCGCAACGAGAAGAGCCATGATCAGCGCGGCCAACCTCTATGCGCTGTGTGGCGCGGCGCTGATCGGCATCGGGCTTTACGGCTTTGTCGCGCGGCGCCACCTGCTGCGCCGCGTGATCGCGTTCAACGTGACCGGCTCGGGCATCTTTCTGCTGTTCGGCGCCACGGCCTGGCGCCGGCCGGACCTGGGATCCGACCCCGTACCGCAGGCGCTCATCATCACGGGCATCGTGGTGGCGCTGGCCGCGACGGCGCTGGTCGTCACGCTGATCACCCGGCACGCGGAATTGTCCGGGCAAACCACCTTGCCCGAAGAAGCGGACGAGGAGCCAGCAGCGCAAGACGATGGCAGGGACTGAGCCGTGACGGACACACTGTTGACTGCGCAGGTCTGGCCGGTGCTGAGCATCGCACTGCCGCTGGGGCTTGCGCTGCTGGCGGTGTGCCTGCCACGCGCCGCGCGCCTGCTGCTTGTGCCCGCGATGTTGGGCATGTTGGTGCTGGCCGCCGGCATGGCTGTGCACGTGTGGCGGGGTGGGCCGATGCGCGTCCAGATCGGCGGCTGGGACGCGCCCCTGGGCATCGCCCTGGTGGTCGAAGGCCTGTCCGGCGCCTTCGTGCTGACCGCCGCGATCGTGATGGCGGCAGTGATGTGGCAGGCGCGCTCGGACTTTCCTGTGCAGCGCGGCAAGGAGACGCGCGCGGCTTTTGCGTTCTGGCCTCTGACGTGGTTTCTATGGGCGGCGCTGACCGCGGTGTTCCTCTCCGGTGACCTGTTCAACCTGTACGTCGGGCTCGAACTGCTGACCCTGGGCGCCATCGCGCTGGTGGCAATCGACGGCAAGCCCCCGACGGTCGCCGCTGCGATCCGCTATGCACTGTTCGCGCTGCCGGGGTCGCTGCTCTATCTGCTTGGAACCGCGCTGCTGTATGCGGCGCACGGCACGCTCGACATCGCACTGCTGGGAGAGCGCATCGGCGAACCCGACGCGGCCACGCTGGCCGCAGGCGCGCTGATGACCGCTGGCCTGGCCGCCAAGACGGCGCTGTTCCCGTTCCACGCCTGGCTGCCGCCGGCGCACGCCGGGGCACCGGCACCGGCCAGTGCGATGCTGTCGGCACTGGTGCCCAAGGCTTCGTTCTACATCGTGCTGCGGCTGTGGTTCGACGTGATGCCGCAAGCGGCTGGTGCCTGGATGCCGCAATTGCTGGGCGCCATGGGTGCGATGGCCATCGTCTATGGCTCGGTGCTGGCGGTCCGCCAGGACAGGCTCAAGCTGCTCATCGCCTACTCGACCGTCGCACAAATCGGCTACCTGTTCCTGCTGTTTCCGCTGGCGGGTGGGGGCGGCCCAGCGCAGCCCTGGTACGCCGGCGCATGGACCGGTGGCGTGTTCCACGCGTTGTCGCACGCCAGCGCGAAGGCCGCGATGTTCCTGTGTGCCGGCCTGTTCGTGCAGGCCATCGGGCACGACAGGATCAGCGGTCTGCAGGGCATCGCGCGCACCATGCCGATGACCACCTTCGCGTTTGCACTGGCCGCCGTGTCGCTGATGGGCCTGCCCCCCAGTGGCGGCTTCATAAGCAAGTACCTGATGCTGACCGCCGCCTTTGCCGGTGGACAGATCGTGTGGGCGGTCTTCATGCTGCTCGGCGGCCTGCTGGCTGCGATGTACCTGTTTCGCCCGCTGACGCTGGCGTTCGCGAAGGGCGGCATCGAATCGAGCGACCTGCAAGTCGTGAAACGTGGGCGTCAAGTGGTGCCGGTGCTGCTGGCGGCCACTGCCATCCTGCTGGGTATTGCCTCCGCCTTGCCCTACGACTTCTTGCAGATCGGCCGCCCCGTCGCCGCCGATGAGGGACTGGGATGAAACAGCCCCCACGTTCACTTCGTTCACTGCCCCCCGAGAGGGTACGTCAGCGTCTTCGGGCGGCTGGGCGCCACTGACATGACCGCCGCGCTGCCCGTACTGATCCTGCTCACTTCGCTGGTGCCGGCGCTGTTCACCTTCTTCCTGCGTCAGGATCAGCACCGCTTGCGCAACACGCTGAACCTGAGCGGCGCGGTGTTGAAGCTTGGGCTGATCGCCTTCATGCTGAGCGAGGTGGCGCAAGGCACCCTGCACGAGGTGCGCCTGGATCTGGCGCCGGGACTGTACCTGCTGCTTCGCGTGGACGCGCTGTCGCTGCTGTTCCTTACCCTGTCGGCCTTTCTGTGGCTGCTCACCACCATCTACGCGATTGCCTATTTCGGCCGAAAGCCGGACCTGTCGAGGTTCTTCGGCTTCTTCAGCCTGTGCGTGTTCGCGACCACCGGCATCGCGCTGTCCGGTACGCTGATCACCTTCTTCATCTTCTTCGAGTTGCTGACGCTGTCGACCTGGCCGCTGGTGGTGCACAAAGGCGACGACAAGTCGCTGAAGGCCGGCACCAGCTACCTGGCCTACAGCCTGCCGGCCAGTGCCGCGCTGCTGGTGGCCATCGTCTGGCTGGAGGGCAGCACCGGCCCGGTGGCGTTCGCCGAACCGGCGGACCTGGGCGCGCTGAGTGACCACAGCCTGCGCATGATCTTCGTGCTGTTCATCGTCGGCCTGGGCGCGAAGTCTGCGCTGCTCCCGCTACACGGGTGGCTCCCCAGCGCCATGGCCGCACCCGCGCCGGTGAGCGCGCTGCTGCACGCGGTGGCCGTCGTCAAGGCGGGGGCCTTCGGCATCGTGCGGGTGGTCCACGATGTGTTCGGCATCTCGCTCGTGCAGGAGTTGGGCATGGGCCTGCTGCTGGCCATGCTCGCATCGGCCACCATCATCTATGGCTCCGCGCGCGCGCTGGCGCAGACCGACATCAAGCGCCGGCTCGCCTTTTCCACCGTCAGCCAGGTGTCCTACGTCATCCTGGGAATCGCGCTGGGCGGGCCTATCGCGGCCATTGGCGGCCTGGCGCACCTGGTTCACCAGGGCCTGATGAAGATCACCCTCTTCTTCTGTGCTGGCATCTTCACCGAGCGCGCAGGTATCGTCGAGATCCGGCACCTGGACGGCATCGGCCAACGTATGCCCTGGACCGCCACGGCGTTCTCCTTGGCTGCCCTGGGCATGATCGGCATGCCGCCGTTGGCCGGCTTTGTCAGCAAGTGGTACCTGGGGCTGGGCGGCCTGCAGGTCGGCGCGCCGTGGGTGGTCGCGGTGCTGATCTGCTCAGCGCTGCTCAACGCCGCCTACTTCCTGCCGCTGCTCTACCGCATCTGGTACGGCAAGCCCAGAGAGGATGCGCCCGCCCTGACGGCGGACGGCCCGCTGGAGCGTCCGCTCGGCCTCATCGCACCACCGGTGATCACGGCGCTGGCCTGTCTGGCCGCCGGGCTGCTGGCGGCCTCGGCGCTGAGCCCGTTGGGCTGGGCCACGCGCATCGTCGAGGGCTACTACCCATGACCCGAGCATGACGTCGACCACACTCATCGCGGGACCATGGTGGCCATTGCTGGCACTGGCCACGCCGCTGGCATTAGCGGCGTTGGCAGGGCTGCCGAGGGTGCGCCAGCATGCCTTGCTGCTGCTGCCGCTGGCCCCGCTGCCAGCGCTGCCGCTGGCGGTGGTCGGCACCTTCGCCGACGCCACCACGGTTCCGGACCTGCTGCTGGGCGTCCACCTGGGCCTGGACGACAGCGCCCGCCCGTTCCTGTTGCTGACCGCCTGGCTGTGGTTGATGGCCGGCCTTTACGCTGCCACCTACCTGCGCAACACCCGCAAACCCGCGGTGTTCACCAGCTTCTGGTGCATGACGCTGGCGGGCAACCTTGGCGTGTTCATGGCGCAGGACGTGGCCACCTTCTACCTGGCTTTCGCCACGGTGTCGCTGGCTGCTTATGTCCTGGTGGTTCACGACGGCACCGAGCGCGCGTTGCACGCCGGACGCATCTACCTGATCCTTGCCCTTCTGGGCGAGGCAGCACTGCTGGGTGGCCTGCTGATGGGTGCGCACGCCGCCGACAGCCCGCGCATCATCGACGTGCGCGCGGCGCTTGGCGAGGCGCCGTCTCGCCACGTGATCATCGCGCTGCTGGTGCTGGGCTTCGGCCTCAAGGCAGGGTTGATGCCGCTGCACATCTGGCTGCCGCTGGCCCACCCGGCCGCGCCGACACCGGCCTCGGCCGTGCTCAGCGGCGCCATCGTCAAGGCCGGCATCTTCGGCCTGATGGCCTTCCTGCCCGGCGGCGCGCAGGCCATGGACTGGGGCTGGCTGCTGCTGGTCGCCGGCCTGCTCAGCGCGTACGGCGGCGTGCTCCTGGGCCTGACGCAATCCGACGTGAAGGCCGTACTGGCCTACTCGACGATCAGCCAGATGGGGCTGGTCATTGCACTGATCGGCCTGTCCATGACGCAAGCGCACACCGCGCCAGCGCTGACGGCAGCCGCACTGGCCAGCGTGCACCATGGCCTGGCCAAGGGCGCGCTGTTCCTCGCGGTCGGTGTGGCTCTCGCGACCACAGGACGGCCACGGCACTGGGTGCTGGCACTGACCGCGCTGGCTGCGCTGTCGGTGGCTGGCCTGCCACTGACGGGAGGGGCCTGGGCCAAGGCGGCGCTCAAGGCGCCGGTTGACATCGAGGTGGTGGAGTGGCTGCTGGCCTTGTCGGCCACCGGCACCGCGCTGCTGCTGCTGCGCTTCTGGCTGTTGCTGCGCGCAAAGAAGGCCGAGCACACCGGCAATCAGTCCGGTGTGCCCTGGGGCCTGCTGCTGCCATGGATCACGCTGCTGGGCAGCGCGCTGCTGCTGCCCTGGGTACTGGTGCCCTACTACACCGGCATGCCGTCGGGGTACGCGCTTGCCCCGGGCACGCTCTGGAGCGGCGTGTGGCCCCTGCTGCTGGCCGGCGCGCTCGCAGCGGTGGCACTGCGACGGCGCATGAAACCACCAACCCTGCCCGAAGGCGATCTGGCGCATCCGCTGGAACGCGCCGTGCTGGTTGTGGTGCGCGCGGTCACGGTGCGCGCCATGGCCGAACGACCACAGCACGCGCGCCGAATGCGCCGTTGGCTCGAACAGGCGACAAACTGGCAGGCGTTTGAGCGGGCGTTGTCGCGCTGGTCGGTCGCTGGCGTAGTGCTGCTGTTCGTGATGCTGGCCGTGACCGTGCTCACTCGTGTCGGGTCGGGCTGACCCTGTAGCCCGGCGGCCAACCACACTTGCGCAAAGTCGCCGAGATCGGCGCCATTGCAGCATCACTTGCGCCGCAACCGCGCTCGGCGTGAGCGTCCACCAATAAACAAACCCTTGATTTTCCAAAGAAAAAGGCCGCTAGGTGTATGTTCCTAGCGGCCTTTGTCACAGGGTATGGTGGTGGAACACGGAACCGAATCCGCGTCCGTCATCTGAACCAGATACGAAAGCAGCCTATTGCAGGTGCCCACCTGTACGAAACGAGCTTTTCGGAAATCCGGCTGACGCACCCTGCGCCAAGCCTGACAACCATACACACACCCATTCTTGGACGCGCTGATCACCCGCCCGGCCTGGATGCCACCTGCTCAAGTCCCATTTTGGGACTACACTTCGACCTATGCGAGTGATTGCCGTGTCTAGCCTTCGGGCCTTCTGGGAGCGCTACCCCGACGCCGAGCAGCCGCTGAAGGCTTGGTACGAGGAAGCCACCAGTGCGAGCTGGACCCAGCCCTCTGACATCAAGGCGCAATACCGCAGCGCCAGCGTACTGAAGAACCGTCGCGTGGTTTTCAACATCAAAGGCAATGACCACCAGCTGATCGCGGCCATTGCGTACAAGTTACAGATCGTCTACGTGAAGTTTGTCGGCACCCACAAGGAGTACGACGCAGTGGACGCAGAAACCATCGAGTCGGCCTGACCGGCCACGGAGGAAAACATGGACATCCGCCCTATCCACACCGAAGCAGACTACAAGGCCACTCTCAAAGAGATTTCGGCCTTGATGGAGTCCGACCCTGATCTGGGCACGCCAGAGGGGGATCGCCTGGACATCCTGGCCACGCTGGTGCAAGCCTACGAGGCCAAGCACGTGCCCATCACCGCGCCAGATCCAGTGGAAGCCATCAAATTCCGGATGGATCAGAGTGGTCTGTCCGTCAAAGATCTTGAGCCGATCATTGGCAAAAGCAACCGCGTCTACGAAGTCCTGAGCCGCAAACGCCCGCTGACGCTGGCCATGATCCGCAGACTGCACAAGAGCCTGGGCATCCCGGCCGATGTGCTGATTGCGGAGACGGCTGCAAGGTGATCAGCGAACACTGAGCTTGGCTTCTACGGTGAACAGCGTTGTCATGGGGTCATCTGTTCAGGAGAAAAAGATGCGCTACCCCGTGATGACCGAAAAGCATGTGACCGACCGCTGGCAGGTCAGTCTCAAGACGCTGCGGCGCTGGCGGCTCGATAGCGAAGGGCCGGTCTGGCACAAGTTGTACCGCCACGTCCGTTACCACGAGGCCGACGTCCTCGAGTTCGAGCACAGCAGCGCGCAGCATTTGATGACGCTGCTCGGCATCAAACGGGACTTCAAACCGGAAGTGCCAGAAGCGGCGCAAGGTCTCGATGCCAAGGCTGAAGACGCGTGGCCAACCGGCAGGTCCAATCAAGAAAAGACGACGCAGGGAATGCCCGGTAACCAAGCCCCAATCTGTCAAGCCGCTTGACAACGCAGTGCGGAGATGGCCTGTATTGAAAGCGAATTGTGGGCTGTCCATTGCCATCCGAACCCAAGGACCGATAGGCAGCGATTGATGCCGGTGATGCCGGTGATGCCGGCCCTCTGAGTTCACGGTCTGGACCACACAGCGCTCCTTCATGCGCCAGTGACATCCCGGACCCAGTGGCCGGTTTCAAAGTACTGTTGATCTTGCAAGCCAGCCGGTACGTGCATGACGCCTGAACGTCCGCTGATCTCGACCAATTCGGCGTGAACTTGCATGCGGCTTATTGAACCCGCAGCACCTCAAACTGCTGTCGGATTGGAGCGATCTGTATCGACACCTCATCACCCTCGCATTTACCCAGCATCGCCCTGCCCAAAGGGGCTTTGCTGCTGATGACCTGAACAAGCTGAGCGCCGCTGATCAACTTCATGTTGCCCCCATCCGGGCCGAGAAAGAGCAGTTGCTGCTTTTCGTCGGAATCGACCAGGCAGACCAGCGCGCCGATCTGTATACCTTTGCTGGCGTCGTAGGGGCGCGGGCGGAATTGGCGCCAACTGGCCATCGCCTGGCGGATAGCTTCGGCGCGCCGAGCCTGGCCGGTGGCCAGGTAGGCGGCTTCGAGTCCCAATGTGTCGTATTTGTTTTCGGCGATGTTTTCTTTGTGCGTCGCCGTTTCATGGGCCGCCCGCACTGCCTGCTCGGCTTGCAGCAGGTCTTCGGCGAGCCGTTCCAGCACCTGCTGCTGCAGCAAGAATTTATCCATGATGAAAGGTAGGCATCTCGAACAAGCGAGGGAGGTCTTGATTGTGAAGGGCTCCACCAGCCTTCGACGGTTCTGTTGGCTGCAGGTTAACTTCACCTATGGGCACGATGCTGCGGCCCAATCAGCTGGGCCATTGGCAGAATTCGGCCATCTTCAGACTTACAAGCCAGTCCAGCGTGTATCCGCTCGAAGTATGAGGCGATCATTCAGGATGAGTTGCACAGACTGTGCGGAGCTGCGGTGCCCAAGCCGAACGCCAGTCGTCGCCGATGCATGCAATGGGGTTTGGCGAAGGCTGCGCAAACGCCAGGCAGCGCGTCACGCGTGTTGTCCGGTAGTGCATTGAATGCGCTAAGCTGACAAAAACAACACTTTCTTGCCCCGCAGCCCCCATTCATACATGCCCTACCAGCCCAAGCCCAAGTCCCCCAGGGAGGTTCACCCGAGGACAGCCAGCGGGCAAGCCCAGAAGACCCGGACGCGCGCCGCGATTGTTCGGGCGGCTATTCCGGTGTTTGCCCATCATGGGCCGGACATTCCGGTGATCGACGATTTCGTGAAGGCCGCCGGGGTGTCGCGCGGCACCTTCTACAACTACTTCCAGACCACGCGGGACCTGCTGGACGCGACGATGGAGCAGATTTCGAACGACCTGATCGAGACCATCATCCCGGCGGTGGCCCACGAAAACAATCCGGTGATCCGGCTGGCGACAGCGGCACGGCTGTTCTACAGGAAGGCACGGCTCGACCCTGTGTTCCGCGCGTTTCTTGGCTCGGTTTCCGGGGTGGGCAATCTGGCCGTCACGCGCGCGCATGCCGACTTGGAGGAAGCGATTGCGAAGGACCTGATCAAGGTGAAGGACATTGAGTTGGCGGAGGCAATCTCTTTCGGGTTGATGGTGTTTGCGCTGCGCTCCTCCAACGTCGAGGCCGGCGGTCCGGAGCGGGCCCGCGAGGTGGTTCGCGCCATTCTCAACGCCCTGGGGGCAGACCCCAGGCTGATTGATCAGGCCATGCAGGTTCCCTTGCCTCCCCCGGCACCTCCGGGTAATCCCTAGCAGGTGTTTACACTAATATTGACGTTTATGTCATTGACGTTAATGTCAATATAGATAGACTTCCGCCATCGTCTCTGAAGCAGTGCCCGAGTGGGGCACCGCTCCATGTACACCGGGTACGGCCCACAGGCGCGACGAGGCAACCAGGAAGTCGAGATGGCGCAAGCCCAGTTTGTTGAAGGGACAACCAGCACCGGCGCGGCGTGGCGCATCGGGTATCAGGTGTCCGGCGCGGGTGAAGACGTGGTGCTGCTGCACGGCGGCGGACCGGGTGCCACCGGCGCGAGCAACTACAGCAAGAACATCGAAGCCCTGTCGCGGCATTTCCGCTGCTGGGTGATCGACTTCCCGGGCTGGGGCAGCAGCTCCAAGAACCTGAATGCCTTCGGCGGGCTCGGCCCGTTCCACAACGGCGGCCGTGCGGTGCTGGCCTTCATGGACGCGATGGGGATCCAGCGGGCGCACCTGATTGGCAACTCGTTTGGCGGCTCAGCGGCGCTGTGCCTGGCCATGGATGCGCCCGAACGGGTGGGCAAGCTGGTGCTGATGGGGCCGGGCGGTGGCGTGGTGGCAGGCGCCACGGGCCCGACTGAGGGCATCAAGCAGCTGCTGACCTACTACCTGGGAGATGGACCATCGCTAGAAAAGCTGGAGAGCTTCATCGGCAACCTGGTGCACGACCAGAGCCTGCTGACCCCCGAACTGATCCGCCTGCGCTTCGAGGCCAGCAACGACCCCGAAATTCGTGCCAACCCGCCGCTGGTGCCGCCACCCGGCGGCCCGGGCAAAGAAACCTTCATCAGCCTGGACCCGCGCCTGGCCTCGGTATCGAACCGCACGCTGTTCATCTGGGGCCTGCAGGACCGGGTGAATCTGGTGGCCGGACTGGCGCCGTTCAAGGTGATGCCCAACGCCGACTACCTGCTGCTTTCTCGCTGCGGCCACTGGGCGCAGTGGGAACACCCGCAGCGCTTCAACGACGTGGTGACCAGCTTCTTGCTGCACGACGGCTGACCGCCTGACCCGGCGACCTCCCTGCCGCCGCCCAACCCATTTTTCCCCGCCTTGCATCGGGTCTTCGCGGACCCGGTGTGGGGCTTCCTTTACCCCAACAGGAGACAGACATGACCCCCACCATCCAAGAACTGGGCTACCTCGGACTCGAGGTGTCCAACATGCCGCGCTGGGAGCGCTTCGCCACCGAGGTCATGGGCCTGGGCGTGAGCAGCGGTCCCCAGAACACCCGGCGTCTGCGCATGGACGCCGCACCCGCGCGCTTCATCCTGAGCGAGGGCCCCGCTGATGACCTGGCGTTTGCTGGCTGGAAAGTGGGATCCGCCGCCGAGGTGGATGCATTTGCGCGCCATCTGGTGAGCAAGGGCCTTCGAGGCACCTTTGGATCCGATGACGAGCTGGACGTCCGCCATGCCGATCGCATGCTGTACTTCATCGACCCCGAGGGCAACCGCCACGAGGTTTATGCCGCAGCGCCATCGAAGGAGGTGGTGTTCCGGTCGGAAGTGGTGGCTTCCGGCTTCGTCACGGGCGCCGGCGGTGTGGGGCACGTGGTATTCGAAGCCGATCACTACCCGGACACCATTGCGTTTGCTCGCAATGTGCTGGGAGTCAGGCTCAGCGACCATATCTACCTGGAACCGGCGCCGGGCGTGAAGATCGAGGTGTCGTTCTTCCACGCCAACGAGCGGCATCACTCGGTGGCCGTCGCCCCGCGCGCACCGATTCCCGGACCGAAGAAGCGCATCCACCACTTCATGGTCGAGGCGGGACAGGTGGCCGACGTGGGACGTGCACGCGACCGCTGCCTGACCTTCGGCCTGCCGGTGGTGATGGACATCGGCCAGCACCCGAACGACCATATGATCTCGTTCTACGCCCACACGCCATCGGGCTTCCTGTTCGAGTTTGGCTGGGGCGGCGTGAAGGTGGACGATGCGACGTGGAAGGCCGAGGCCTACGACCGCGTGAGCAACTGGGGGCACCGCCCGTATGGCGCCATGCCCGGTGAAGGCCCGGCCATGCCGGCCGCTGCGGTGGAGGTGGCCTGACATGAACACCACAGCCCACTTTGACGCCGACGTGGCCATCATCGGCTATGGCCCCAGCGGTCTGGCCGCCGCCCTGTGCCTGGGCCACTACGGCATCCGCACCATCGCGCTCGAGCGCGACCAGGCGATCTATCCCCGAGCCCGCGCGGTCACGGTGAACGACTGGACGATGCGCTGTTTCCAGTCGCTGGGACTGGATGAAGAACTGGCGCGCACCATGGACCCGACCGTAGCGCTGCGCTGGATCACCCACGAGGGGCACCAGATCACGCGCATGGACTTCCCCCCTTCGCGTCTGGGGCGGCACCCCACGTCCTACGCCATCTACCAGCCCGCGATGGAAGAGGTGTTGCGCCGCGCGAACGAACGCCATGCCGAGCACGTTGACGTGCGCTTCGGCGTGGAAGTGACCGACGTGGTGCAGGACAGCGACGGCGTGACGGTGACCTCGTGCGACCTTGGCACCGGGGATACCAAGACAGTGCGTGCGCGCTACGTGCTCGCCTGCGACGGTGGTGGCAGCACCACGCGCGAGCGGATGGGCATCCGGCTCATCGGCGAGACGCGGGAGGTGAAGTGGGTGGTGATCGATGCGCGGGTGAAACGCTGGTGGCCCGAGCGGCACATCCTGACCTTCTGGTCTGACAAGCAACGGCCTGTGGTGGACATTGCGCTGGCACAGGGCAATCACCGCTGGGAGTTCCCGCTGGAGCCGCACGAGTCGGAAGACGACTTCAAGACGCACGAGCAGTTGTGGAAACTGCTGAACTCACTGGGCGTGACGCAGGACGACGTAGAGATCCACCAGCACGCGTTCTACCGCCACCACATCCGCCACGCCGAGCGCTGGCGCGAAGGGCGGGTGTTTCTGGTGGGGGACGCTGGCCACCTGATGCCGCCGTGGGCCGGGTCGGGCATGCAGTCCGGCATCCGCGACGCATTCAACATCGCCTGGAAACTGCGCGAGGTGCTGCGCGACCGGCTGCCCGAGACGCTGCTCGACACCTATCAGGCAGAGCGCGAGCCGAATGTGGCCTTCTACACCGGCGTGGCGATTCAACTGGGCTGCATCATCCAGCAGCAACTCAGCGACGAAGAAATGGCGGCCATGGCGCCCAAGCCAGGCGAGCCGCCACCGGAGCCGCCCTTGCTGTGGAATCCCTGGTACGACGCGGGCTGGTTCCGCGGCGCCACGGCACCAGACAGCGCGGTCGGCAAGATGATCCCGCAGCCCCGCGTGGCCGACGCGCGCGGCAGGCTGTGCTGGCTCGACGAGCTGCTGGGCGACGGCTTTGTGTTGCTGGGCGACGGGATGAACCCGCGCACCGAGCTGACGGCCGAAGAACAGGCGGCGTGGGATGCCCTCGGCGCGCGCTATCTCTGTGTGTTGTCGCCCGAGCAGCAGGGCCATGGCAGCGACGACGTGATCGACCTCGACGGGTCCCTACTGGCATGGATGCGCCGTTACGGCACCAAGGTGCTGGCGGTGCGCCCCGACCGCTTTGTTGCAGCAGCCCAGGGTTCCGGTCTGGAGGTTCCCTCGGCATGAACACCAAGCACGAGGCCGCACAGGCCATCCGCGAAGCTCGCGCGCAGCGGCGCACCATCGCCCGGATCTCGGAAACCCACGGCATCACCGGGTTGGCCCAAGCCTACAAGGTGGCCGAGATCAACACGTTGGCGCGTCTTGCAGAGCCAGGGCGCCGCATCGTTGGCCTGAAAGTCGGCCTGACTTCCAAATCCGTGCAACAGCAGCTGGGCGTGGACCAGCCAGATTTCGGGGTGCTGTTCGATGACATGGAACACATGGACAACGACACCGTCCCGATGGCGCGGCTGATCCAGCCCAGAGTCGAAGCCGAGGTGGCTCTGATCGTCGGCACCGATCTGGCAGGTGAGACGCTTAGCTGGTCGGAGTTTCTTCGCGGACTCGCCTACGCCCTGCCCGCGCTGGAGATCGTCGACAGCGTGATCCAGGACTGGAAGATCACGCTGGTCGATACCGTGGCCGACAATGCGTCTTCAGCGCTGTACGTGCTGGGCAACCAGCCGGTGGACGTGGGTCGGCTGGACCTCGGTGCCCTGGGCATGCAGATGGGCATCAACGGCCAGACGGTGTCGGTGGGTGCGGGCGCAGCCTGCCTGGGGCATCCGCTGCGGGCTGCGTACTGGCTGGCGCGCACCATGGCCGAACGTGGCCAGTCGCTCAAGGCCGGTCAAGTCATTCTGTCCGGAGCGCTCGGCCCAATGGTCCCTCTTCAGGCTGGAGATGCGGTCCACGCTTCCATGGGCGCATTGGGCTGCGTGAGCTGCCGCATGGCCTGACACTCTTTACCCGGAATTCTCATGACCTGCAAACTCAAAGTGGCCATCGTTGGCAGCGGCAATATCGGCACGGACTTGATGATCAAGATCCTGCGCCACGGCCAACACATCGAAATGGGCGCCATGGTCGGCATCGACGCCGCCTCCGACGGCCTGGCGCGCGCCGCTCGCATGGGCGTGGCCTCCACGCACGAAGGCGTGGCCGGCCTCACCCGCATGCCCGAATTCGCCGACATCGACATCGTCTTCGACGCCACCAGCGCCAGCGCCCATGTCCAGAACGATGCCTTCCTGCGCAGCCTGAAGCCCGGCATCCGCCTGATCGACCTGACGCCCGCAGCCATCGGCCCGTATTGCATCCCGGTGGTCAACGGTGAAGACCACCTCGACGCGCCCAACGTCAACATGGTCACCTGCGGTGGCCAGGCCACCATCCCCATGGTCGCAGCGGTCTCGCGCGTGGCAAGGGTGCACTACGGCGAGATCGTCGCCAGCATCTCCAGCAAGAGCGCCGGCCCCGGCACGCGCGCCAACATCGACGAGTTCACCGAGACCACGTCCAAGGCCATCGAGGTGGTGGGCGGTGCCACCAAGGGCAAGGCCATCATCGTGCTCAACCCGGCCGAGCCGCCGCTGATCATGCGCGATACGGTCTACACGCTGAGCGACTTCGCCGATGAAGCGGCCATTGCCGACTCGGTGGCCCGCATGGCCGCCGACGTACAGGCCTACGTGCCTGGCTATCGCCTGAAGCAGACCGTGCAGTTCGACCGCATCGAGGGCCTGAACATTCCGGGCGTCGGCAAGCAACTGAATGGCCTCAAGACCTCGGTGTTCCTGGAAGTCGAAGGCGCTGCCCACTACCTGCCCGCCTACGCCGGCAACCTCGACATCATGACCAGCGCCGCGCTGCGCACCGCCGAACACATGGCCGCCCGCATGCTGGCTGCCGTAGCCGCCTGAAGGAGAACCACATGACGACCAAGAAGATCTACATCTCCGACGTCACGCTGCGCGACGGCAGCCACGCCATCCGGCATCAGTACAGCGTGGCGCAGGCCAGGCAGATTGCACAGGCGCTGGACGAAGCCAAGGTCGATTCCATCGAAGTCGCGCACGGCGACGGTCTGCAGGGCGGCAGCTTCAACTACGGCTTCGGCGCCCACACCGATGTGGAGTGGATCGAAGCGGTGGCCAGCGTGGTCAAACACGCGAAGATCGCCACGCTGCTGCTGCCCGGCATCGGCACCGTGCACGACCTGAAGGCGGCCTACAACGCCGGTGCCCGCATCGTGCGCGTGGCCACCCACTGCACCGAGGCCGACATCGCGCGCCAGCACATCGAGTACGCGCGCCACCTCGGCATGGAGGCTGTGGGCTTCCTGATGATGAGCCACATGCAGACGCCGCAGGGTCTGGCCGAGCAGGCCAAGCTGATGGAGAGCTACGGCGCGACCTGCTGCTACGTGGTGGACTCGGGCGGTGCACTCAGCATGAACGACGTGCGCGACCGCTTCCGCGCCTTCAAGGATGTGCTGAAGCCCGAGACCCAGACTGGCATGCACGCCCACCACAACCTGAGCCTGGGCGTGGCCAACAGCATCGTGGCGGTGGAAGAAGGCTGCGACCGCGTGGACGCCAGCCTGGCTGGCATGGGTGCGGGCGCGGGCAACGCGCCGCTGGAAGTGTTCATCGCCTCCGCGGCCCGCCTGGGCTGGAACCACGGCTGCGACCTCTACCAGCTGATGGATGCGGCCGACGACATTGTGCGTCCGCTGCAAGACAGACCGGTGCGGGTAGACCGCGAGACGCTGGCGCTCGGCTACGCCGGCGTGTACTCCAGCTTTCTTCGCCACTCCGAAGTGGCCGCGAAAAAGTACGGCCTGAAGGCGGTGGACATCCTCGTCGAGCTAGGCAAGCGCCGCATGGTCGGCGGACAGGAAGACATGATCGTTGACGTCGCGCTGGACCTGCTAAAGACGCAGGAGCACGATCGCATCCATGCGCAGCCGGTGATGAGCGAAGCGGCTTGAGGAGCCTCATATGAAGCTTGCGCGTTTCACGGTGGATGGAAGCACGGCAATCGGCGTCGTGCGTGGTGATCGGGTGGTGGAGCTTGCATCGGTCCTGCCCGAAGCCCCTTCGACCATTCGCGAAGTGCTGAAGGCTGGTCCGGCACTGCTGCGCCGGATCGAGGGAGCGCTGCACCTGGCACCGTTCGGTCACGCTCTGGTGGCTGTGCGACTGGAGGCACCGATTCACGATGCTTCGAAGTACCTCGCCATCGGCATGAACTATCAGGACCATGCGGAGGAGGCACGCCGAGCCGGGGTACCCATCCCCAAGACGCAGCTGTGGTTCAACAAGCAGGTCAGTTGTATCAATGGCCCGTTCGATGCGGTCTTGATTGCGCGCGTGTCCGACAAGGTGGACTATGAAATCGAGTTGGGCGTCGTGATCGGCAAGCGTTGCAGGTACGTCGCTGAAAATGATGCACGCTCGGTGGTGGGCGGTTACTTCGTGGTCAACGATGTGACCGCACGAGACTGGCAGCAAGCGAGTCCGACTTTCACTCTGGGCAAGTCTTTCGACACGCACGGACCCATCGGTCCCTGGATCGTGACACCGGATGAAATCGCCGACCCTCACGAACTTGAGATGCGACTGTTTGTGAACGGCCAGATTCGGCAGCGGCAAAACACGGGGAACATGATCTACAACATCTGGCAGCAGATTCATCACCTTTCGCAGGTGATGACGCTCGAGCCCGGCGATCTGATCGCTACCGGCACCTGCGCTGGGGTCGGCATCGCATCGGGGTTTTTTCTCAAGCACGGTGACGTCGTTCGCGCAGAGATCGATCAACTGGGCCATATCGAGAACCGCTTCGTCTCAGAGGCGGCATCGAGCCCATAGCACCAACGCCGATGCTGACCGACCGATTACCGTCACTCCGTGCCTTCGACCACCGGAACACACGCGTCGGACGTTGTGGAAAGGGCGCCAAAGCGCAATTTACTTGAGGCAGGGATGCTTCACACCTTCTGCCTTCCGTGAGAAGAACAGGGACATACTCAGCGCGAAAATTGAAATTGAAGATCAAGATCTACGGCCACCCAAAATCCAGAACCTTTGGCGACCTGAGAGTCCGCGATACGCTACTCAACTGTCATTCGCACACTGCGGTTGAACTTCCGCACGTAACGCTTTGATCTGTATAGAACTGCGTTGCGGCCTTTGCGGACTTCGGGCCAGTTCAACGGAGCGAGGTCGGAGCGAGGAATGGCCAGGAGAGAGTGGAATGTGGCCAGGAACGTCCAGTTCGGTCGGCTGGCGAAGTCCGCAGGCTTCCGCAGGAACCCCCAACAACACGCGGGAACTGGCGCAAACAGACAGGAAAAAGCCCCAACTGATAACAGTTGGGGCTTCAGTATTGGTGGAGCTGGGGGGATTTGAACCCCCGTCCGCAAGCCTTATCCGAGCAGTTCTACATGTGTAGCCATCTGGTTTGAGTCTCACTTCCCGCATCGCGCAGTGGCACGCTATGCAGGACGCCAGCAACCTTGGATCTCATTGCACGCCAAGTTACCCGACGCACAACCAGCCTATTGAATTATCTTTGCAGCCTGGACCCCTTGGGCTTGCACCCGAGGGACCCTTGCCCAGCACATAGGCCTGCTGTTGCAAAGCTCACTGGCAATTAAGCAGCGAGTGCGAAACGTTCGTCGTTTGCAGTTAGTTTTTTTCTGCGGATTTACGAGGTGACAGAACCTCGACATGCCCTGCTGCGTGTCCGAACCCACGTCGAAACCAGTGCAGCCCCTGAAGCCTCTAGTTTAAGGCAAAGCGATCAATTTCAAGACCTCCAGCGGATTGTTCACTTCCGCATGCGCGCCCCACCCGGAAACCGTCGCTCCATGGCCCAAATAGCCGTACCTTGCAGCCACCGTGTGCATGCCTGCAGCCTTGCCGGCCACGATATCGCGCTCGTCATCTCCCACATACATGCATTGACTGGGCAACAAGGCAAGCCGCCGAGCCGCCTCAAACAAAGGTTCGGGGTGCGGCTTGGCAAATGGTGTGGTGTCTCCTCCAACGAGGGTACCTGCATCCGCAAACATGCTCATGGAGGCCGTCAGAGGTTTCGCGAATCGCTCTGCCTTGTTGGTCACCACGCCCCAGCGCACCCCCCTCTCCGCCAAGGCTTGCAACAATTCGGCGGCTTGGGAAAAAGGCTTCGTGCGCTCAAACATGCATGACTCATACAACCCCAGAAATTCCACCTTGAGTGCCTCATAGTCCGGATCCGCAGGCACCCTCTCCAGCGCCACTCGCAGCATCCCGCGCGCTCCAGACCCCGCGAACGGTCGGTAGTGCTCCAGCGGAAGCGGTGGAAGCCCTCTGCGGGTTCGCATCAGATCCGCCGCCGATCCGAGATCAGGCGCACTGTCTATGAGCGTTCCATCCAGATCAAACAAAACCGCCTTGATGCCGGCGATGGGTTGAAACTTCATGGCCTTCGGGTGGCGAACATGTAGTTGACACTGGTGTCTCCACTGAGCCAGTAGCGGTTTGTCAGGGGGTTGTACTCCATGCCCCGAGTGTGCTCAAGCTCAAGGCCTGCTTCCCGGCAATAGCTCGCGAGTTCGGTCGGCCGAATCAATTTGGCGTATTCGTGCGTTCCCCTGGGCAGCATGCTCAGAATGTACTCAGCGCCCACGATCGCAAAAAGAAACGACTTGGGGCTTCGATTGATGGTTGAGAAAAAGACCCACCCGCCCGGCTTGACCAGTGCACGACATGCCCTGACCACCGAAGAGGGGTTGGGTACATGCTCCAGCATTTCCATGCAAGTCACCACGTCGAAGGCGCCCGGTCGCGCCTTGGCAAGCTCCTCTGCACTGATTTCTTCATAACTCACATTGGGCGTTGCAGCCTCCAGAGCGTGCAATTGTGCGACGCCCAAGGCCTTGGAAGACAAATCAATCCCGGTGACTTTGGCTCCTTTGCGAGCCATGGAATCCGCGAGAATGCCGCCGCCGCAACCGACGTCAAGTATTTGTTTTCCTGCAATGTCTGCAAGTCCATCAATCCAGGCCAGACGCAACGGGTTGATCTGATGCAATGGTCGGAACTCGCTTTCGGTATCCCACCAGCGATGTGCCAGATCAGAAAACTTGGCCAGTTCGGCAGGGTCGGCATTGATGTTTGGATTCATGGCACGATTATCGTCAGGACACAAAAAAACCGCGCCGAAGCGCGGTTTTTTTATCGGTTGCCCGGTGATCAGTTGGCGCGGGTGCCCACAACTTCCACTTCAACGCGACGGTTCTTGGCACGACCTTCACGGGTGCTGTTGTCAGCCACGGGCTGGGTCAGACCCTTGCCTTCGGTGTAAATGCGATTGCTTTCGATACCCTTGCTCACCAGGTAAGCCTTGACAGCTTCAGCGCGGCGAACAGACAGCGCCTGGTTGTAGCCAGCAGGGCCGGTGGAATCGGTGTGTCCCACGGCAATGACGACTTCCAGGTTGATACCGCCAACCTTGCTGGCGAGATCATCCAACTTGGCCCGGCCTTCAGGCTTGAGCACGGCCTTGTCAAAGTCAAAGAAGGCATCGGCTGCGTACGTCACCTTGGCAGCAGCGGGGGCTGGTGCAGGCGCTGGTGCAGGTGCTGGTGCAGGCGCTGGTGCAGGTGCTGGTGCAGCTGCAGGTGCGGGTGCGGGTGCGGCAACAGGCACGATCGCGCCATCGCAACCAACGGCGGCGGTGGCTGGCGTCCAGCCGGCATTGCGCCAGCAAAGTTCATTGGTGCCGTTTTTCCAGACGGTGCCATCGGCCGCGCGCCAGTTGTCCACGGTTTGGGCACCCGCAGCAGTTGCCATGGCGGCGGTTGCAATCAGCATTGCCACTTTATTCAGTTTTTTCATGGTATTCCTCTTAGTGAGCCGCAGACTTGCTGCGTTACAGAAATTGACGCTTGAAGTGACCACCACCCAAAGCGTTGAATTCATTGTGCCACAAGCCTATGGGGGCCAATGCGACGCATGAAGCACCTGTTGTAACCACTTTTGGCTTCGCAGACCGATTCGTTGTTGAACCGCAACACACTCGTCGATCGCGGCAGGTCGGCTGAGCACCCTAAAATGTCAGGTTGCCTTTTGGCTTGATCTCGTACACCCGACGCCACCCATGACACAGTTTGCCAAAGAGACCCTGCCCATCAGCCTGGAAGAGGAGATGAGGAGAAGCTATCTGGATTACGCCATGAGCGTCATCGTGGGGCGTGCACTCCCCGATGCACGCGACGGTCTCAAGCCTGTGCATCGACGCGTTTTGTTTGCCATGCATGAGCTCAACAACGACTGGAACCGTCCGTACAAAAAATCGGCCCGAATTGTGGGTGACGTCATCGGTAAGTACCACCCTCACGGCGACAGCGCGGTGTACGACACCATCGTCCGAATGGCACAGGATTTTTCGCTGCGTCACATGCTCGTGGATGGGCAGGGCAACTTCGGCTCTGTCGACGGCGACAACGCGGCTGCGATGCGTTACACAGAAATTCGCATGTCGAAGATTGCCCACGAAATGCTGGCAGACATCGACAAGGAAACGGTCAACTTCGGACCCAACTACGACGGCTCTGAAAAGGAACCGCTGGTCCTGCCCGCGCGGCTTCCCAATCTGCTGGTGAATGGATCCGGCGGAATTGCCGTGGGCATGGCCACCAACATTCCGCCCCACAACCTCAATGAAGTCGTGGACGCTTGTCTGCACTTGCTCCGGAACCCCGAGGCATCCATTGACGAATTGATGGAAATCATTCCCGCACCTGATTTCCCGACAGGCGGGATCATTTACGGCGTCAATGGCGTCAAGGACGGCTATCGCACCGGCCGTGGCCGGGTGGTGATGCGTGCCAAATGCCATTTCGAAGATATCGACAAGGGACAGCGTCAGTCCATCATCGTTGACGAACTGCCCTATCAGGTCAACAAAAAGACGCTGCAGGAACGCATCGCCGAATTGGTTCACGAAAAAAAGATCGAGGGCATCAGCCACATTCAAGACGAGTCGGACAAGTCCGGCATGCGGCTGGTGATTGAGCTCAAGCGCGGTGAAGTACCCGAGGTGGTGCTCAACAACCTTTACAAACAGACCCAGTTGCAGGACACCTTCGGCATCAACATGGTGGCGTTGGTCGACGGGCAACCCCGGCTTTGCAACCTGCGGGAACTTGTCCAGGTCTTCCTCGAACACCGGCGCGAGGTGGTCACCCGCCGCACAGTGTTCAATCTTCGCAAGGCGCGGGAGCGAGGGCATGTGCTCGAAGGTCTTGCTGTGGCACTGGCCAACATCGATGAGTTCATCGCCATCATCCGGGGCGCTCCGACGCCACCTGTGGCCAAGACCGAGCTCATGGCCCGGCCATGGGACAGCCAGCTGGTTCGAGAGATGCTTACCCGCGCCAGGGAGGATGGCGGTGTGGTCAATGCAGATGACTACCGTCCGGAGTCGCTCGAGCGCGAATTCGGCATGGGTTCAGACGGGCTGTACCGGCTCTCCGAGACCCAGGCGCAGGAAATCCTGCAAATGCGCCTTCAGCGCCTGACCGGTCTGGAACAGGACAAGATCGTTGCCGAATACAAGCAGGTCATGAGTGAAATCGACGACTTGCTGGACATCCTGTCCAAGCCTGAGCGGGTGTCTACCATCATCGGTGAAGAACTCACCGAGGTGAAGCTGGAATTCGGTCAAACCAAACTGGGCGCGCGCCGCAGTGAAATCGAGCACAGTGCACAGGACCTGAGCACGGAGGATCTGATCACACCCACCGACATGGTGGTCACACTGAGCCACAGTGGCTACATAAAAAGCCAGCCACTGGCCGAATACCGTGCACAAAAGCGCGGCGGCAGAGGCAAGCAGGCCACTTCCACCAAGGAAGACGACTGGATCGACCAGCTCTTCATCGCCAACACACACGACTACATTCTGTGCTTCTCAAACAGGGGCCGTCTGTACTGGTTGAAGGTATGGGAAGTGCCCGCCGGTTCACGCGGCTCACGTGGCCGGCCCATCGTGAACATGTTCCCGCTGCAAGAGGGTGAAAAGATCAATGTGGTGCTCCCTCTCACGGGAGAAATGCGCACCTTCCCGTCTGACCGTTATGTTTTCATGGCGACCAGCATGGGCACGGTCAAGAAGACCGCGCTGGACGAGTTCTCCAACCCGCGCAAAGCCGGCATCATTGCGGTGGACCTCGATCAGGGCGACTTCCTCGTGGGCGCCGCACTGACCGACGGAGCGCACGATGTCATGCTGTTCAGCGATGGAGGAAAAGCGGTTCGTTTCGACGAAAACGACGTGCGTCCAATGGGACGCAACGCACGCGGCGTGCGCGGCATGATGATCGAAGATGGGCAAAGCGTGATCGCCATGCTGGTGGCCGAAGATGAAGAACAAAGCGTGCTGACCGCCACCGTCAATGGCTATGGCAAACGCACGTCCATTTCCGAGTACACGCGGCATGGGCGCGGCACCAAGGGCATGATCGCCATCCAGCAAAGTGAGCGCAACGGCAAGGTTGTTGCCGCCACGCTGGTGCACAACGATGACGAAATCATGCTGATCACCGACATGGGCGTCTTGGTGCGAACCCGTGTTTCCGAAATCCGGGAAATGGGGCGGGCAACCCAGGGCGTCACGCTGATTGCACTGGACGAAGGGTCCGAGCTTTCCGGATTGCAGCGCATCGTGGAAAACGATGCCAACGTGACCGACACGCCGGAGGCGGACGGTGCGCAAGAGGCGGACAGCGACGCCCCATGATGCGCCCGTACAATTTTTCGGCGGGTCCAGCCGCGATGCCTGCCGAAGTCCTGCAAGAGGCTGCTGGAGAGATGCTGGACTGGCATGGCAGCGGCATGAGCGTGATGGAAATGAGCCATCGCGGCAAAGAGTTCATGTCGATCCGGGATCTTGCAGAGGCCGATCTGCGCGAGCTGCTGGCAATTCCCGACCACTTCAAGGTACTGTTCATGCAGGGCGGAGGCCTGGCCGAAAACGCCATCGTGCCCCTGAACCTGTCGCAAGGCTCCACCGTCGACTTCGTTGTCACGGGTAGCTGGAGCCAGAAGTCGGCAATCGAAGCACAGCGGTACTGCCGGGTCCATGAGGCCGCCAGCAATGTTCGGGACAAGCACACCGCCCTTCCTGCTCCTGGCCAATGGCAATTGAGCGCTGACGCGCAATACCTGCACATCTGCAGCAATGAAACCATCAACGGCATCGAGTTCCATGAACTCCCGGATCTGAAAGCACTGGGCAGCGACGCACCCCTGGTAGTCGACTTCTCCTCGCACGTGGCATCTCGTCCGGTCGATTGGACCCGGGTCGGCCTGGCCTTCGGTGGCGCCCAGAAAAACCTGGGCCCCGCAGGATTGACCCTGGTGGTCGTGCGAGAGGACTTGCTGGGCAGATCGATGAGCACCTGCCCAAGCGCGTTCGACTACGCCACGGTGGCCAAACACCAGTCGATGTACAACACCCCGCCAACCTATGCCATTTACATGGCAGGCCTCACCTTCCAGTGGATAAAAAGGCAGGGTGGCGTGGCTGAGATGGAACGGCGCAATGTGGCCAAAGCCGAGTTGCTGTACGGGTTCATTGATGGATCCGATTTTTATGTAAACAGGGTGCGCAGGGATTGCCGCTCGCGCATGAACGTGCCGTTCTTTTTGCGCGACGAAACACGCAACGACGCCTTTCTGGCGGGAGCAAAGGCCCGCGGCTTGCTGCAGCTCAAGGGACATAAGTCTGTGGGGGGCATGCGGGCCAGCATCTACAACGCAATGCCGATGGAAGGCGTGCAGGCGCTGGTCGACCACATGCGCGACTTCGAACGAACCCAGGCTTGACAAGCATGACGCAACCCAAACAATCGGACTCGCTCGGCGCGTTGCGCGTCCAGATCGACGCCCTGGACCAGCAACTGCTCTCGCTGCTGAACCAGCGCGCCCATGTGGCGGAACAGGTCGGCGAGATCAAGCGCCAGGAAGGCTCACCCTTTTTCAGACCTGACCGGGTTGCACAGGTGATCGAGAAGATCCAGGCGGCCAATCAGGGCCCTCTGCTGAACCAGCACGTGGCCTCAATCTGGAGAGAGATCATGTCGGCCTGCCTGGCGCTCGAAGCGCCGCAGCGCGTGGCAGTGCTCGGCCCGCAGGGCACATTTTGCGAGCAGGCGGCGATCGAGTTTTTTGGCAGTGCCGCCAATCTGATCTACTGCGCCAACTTTGATGAGGTGTTTCACGCCACTGCGGCGGGCACTGCACAGTATGGCGTGGTGGGCATGGAAAACTCAACCGAGGGTGTGGTGGCCAGGTCGCTGGACCTATTCTTGCGCTCACCCGTGCACGTGGTGGGCGAAGTCAGCCTGTTGGTCCGCCACAACCTGCTCCGGCAAATCAACAACCTGGACGGCATCGAAGTGGTCATGGCCCACCCACAGGCTTTGGCGCAGTGCCAGAACTGGCTGTCGCAACACCTGCCGAATGCCGAGCGGCGTGCAGTTTCGAGCAACGCAGAGGGCGCCAGACTGGCCGCCACCCAACCAAACTGGGCCGGCCTGGCCAGTGAACGAGCGGCTGCTCAGTTTGGTCTGCACATCGTGGCCCATGCCATTCAGGATGAAGCCTACAACCGGACCCGGTTTGCGGTGATCTGCCTTCCGCAGACGCTTGCCATGCCGCCAGCGTCCGGCAAGGACTGCACCAGCCTCGTGGTGTCGGTGCCCAACCGGCCGGGCGCCGTACACGATCTGCTCGTTCCGCTGAAGAACAACGGCGTGTCCATGACCCGGTTCGAGTCCCGCCCTGCCAAATCCGGGCAGTGGGAGTACTACTTCTATATCGACATCGCAGGACATCCTTCCCAGCCTCACGTCGCAGCTGCGTTGGCGGAACTCCAGAGTCTTTGCGCCTTCTACAAGGTTCTGGGCGCCTACCCGGTCACAGAATGACACCCAACCGCCCTCATTTGAAGAATCTGTATGTTTGAACAACTTGGCCTGATTGGCTGCGGCCTGATGGGTGGCTCATTTGCCTTGGCTCTGAAGAAGGCCGGCTTGGTGAAGCGCGTCGTGGGCTACAGCAAATCGCCCTCCACCACTGAGCGCGCCCGACAGATGGGCGTGATCGATGTGGAGGCGCCATCGGCCCTGCTGGCGGTATCAGGCGCAGATCTGGTGCTTCTGGCCGTGCCCGTGGCTGCCACGGAGGCCACCTTCAAGGCCATTCGCCATCTGGTGACACCGAACACCCTCGTCATGGACGTCGGATCGACCAAGCGCGAAGTGATCGACTCCGCGCGCCGGGTGCTGCGCGATCAGGTGGGGGTGTTTGTTCCCGCTCACCCAATCACCGGCAAGGAGCTGGCAGGTGTGGAGCATGCCGACGCCGAGTTGTATCGCGGACGCCAGGTCATTCTGACGCCGATTGAGCGCACCCTCACGGCCCAGCTGGAAAAGGCCAATCAGGTGTGGACGGCACTGGGTTGCCACGTGCGGCAGATGTCGCCCGAAGCGCACGATGCCGCCTACGCAGCCGTGAGCCATCTGCCCCACCTGATCGCGTTTGCGCTCATGAACTCCATCAAGGGGCAGGCCGATGGCGACACTTTCCTCTCTCTGGCCGGGCCCGGTTTCAGGGACTTCACCCGCATTGCGGCCAGCGACCCCAGCATCTGGCGCGACATCCTCATCTCCAACCGGGAAGAGCTGATCGCGCAATCCAGGCACTTTCAACGCGCCCTGCACGCGCTGGAAACCGCCATCGCAGCGGGCAACCCTGATGCGCTGGAGGCCCTGATTGACGGTGCCAGTTCTGCCCGATCGCATTGGCGCATGACTGCAATCAAGTCCCAAGCCTGAAATACAGGGTCTGCCCCACCCACTTGATTGACCCAACGAGCCACGCACGGCTCCATTGCGCGAATGTACTCAATTGACCACCTCGACATTCCACCCCTGGTGAGCGCTGGCGGGAGGGTGCAACTGCCAGGCTCCAAGAGCATTTCAAATCGCGTGCTGCTGCTGGCTGCGCTGAGTACCGGCCCAACCGACATCATCGACCTGCTGGACTCAGACGACACGCAGGTCATGCTTCAGGCGCTTGTGGCCCTGGGATGCCGTGTTGATCGGCTTGCAGACGGTGTGGTGCGGGTACATGGCCTGGGCGGCGCATTGCCAGTCAAGAAGGCAGCGCTGTTTCTGGGCAACGCCGGCACAGCAATGCGTCCTCTCGCAGCAGCATTGGCCGTGCTGGCCTGCCAACATGGCGGTCGCTTCGAGCTCAGCGGCGTCGCGCGCATGCACGAGCGTCCCATCGGGGACCTGGTGGATGCCTTGCGCCAGTTGGGCTGCCCAGTGGCTTACACGCTCAATGAAGGCTATCCGCCTTTGCGCCTGGGCACCGGAAAGCCCACCGAACTGTCGATTCACGCGCCCATTCAGATCCGGGGCGATGTCTCCAGCCAGTTCCTCACGGCGATGCTGCTGGCACTTCCACTGGCCGCCCGTTCCCACGATATTCAAATCGATGTCGTGGGTGAGCTGATTTCCCGTCCCTACATCGAAATCACGCTGAATCTGATGCAGCGCTTCGGTGTGGAAGTGAAGCGCAATGACTGGAAACGATTCACCATTGCAGCCGGTAGCCAATACCAGTCTCCCGGGCGCATCCCTGTGGAGGGTGATGCTTCGTCGGCCAGCTATTTCATTGCGCTGGGCGCCATCGCGCCCTGCTCGCCAGGTAACGACGGCATCACGATCAAAGGCGTGGGGCTGGCATCGATTCAGGGTGACATCCGGTTCATTGAAGCAGCGAGGCTCATGGGCGCCGACATCAGCGGTGACGACAGCGCACTGCACATCAAAAGAGGCACCTGGCCGTTGAAGGCCATCGATCTTGACTGCAACCACATCCCCGATGCGGCCATGACACTGGCAGTGATGGCGCTGTATGCGGATGGTCCGTCCACGCTGCGCAACATTGCCAGCTGGCGTGTCAAGGAGACCGACCGCATCGCTGCCATGGCCAATGAATGTCGCAAGTTGGGTGCATCGATGGAGGAAGGTCCGGATTTCATTCGAATCACGCCCCCAGCGACCACCGATGCCTGGCTCCCCGCCAGCATTCACACCTACGACGACCACCGGGTTGCCATGTGTTTCTCGCTGGCGGCGTTCAACCCGGCCGGACTGCCGGTGCGCATTGAAGACCCCAAGTGCGTGGGCAAGACCTTTCCCGACTACTTCGAGACCTTGTTCCAGGTGTGCCAGGCTCCGCCAGCCAACATCCCTGTGATCTGCATTGATGGTCCCACCGCGTCTGGCAAAGGCACACTGGCAGCCGCTCTGGCACAGCGGCTGGGCTACCATCTGCTGGACTCCGGAGCCTTGTATCGGCTCGTGGGTCTGGCAGCGGAAAGATCTGGCATTTCAACAGACGAAGCAGTGCTGATGCAGCCTTCCCACGCCGATCTGCTGGGCGAACTGGCTTCAAGCATGCAGGTGCGTTTCTTGGGGGATCAGATCCTGCTCGACGGCGACGATGTGACCGAGGACCTGCGCAGCGAATCTGCAGGTATGGCCGCCTCGCGGGTGTCCACAGTGCCACAGGTGAGGTCTTCACTTCTGAAACTCCAGCATGACTTTCGCCAGCTCCCGGGCCTGGTGGCCGACGGGCGTGACATGGGCACGGTTGTTTTTCCCGATGCTTCCCTGAAGGTGTTTCTGACCGCCAGCGCCAGCCAGCGCGCGCAACGGCGACATAAGCAGTTGATTTCAAAAGGATTTGCTGCTAATATCAACGACCTTCTGGCGGACTTGCTCCGACGCGATGAGCGGGATTCATCCCGCAGTCACGCGCCGCTCAAGCCCGCCGAAGACGCCTTGCACTTGGACAACTCCGGTCTGAGCATCGAGCAATCGATCGATCAGATGTTGATCTGGTGGCAAGACAGATCGGCATTCTCAAAGGTTTGAGCTTGCCGGTGCACTTGGCCCAGACGGCCCCGCCGGGTATTCACAGCCCGCAGGCCCGATGGTTCTTGACCCTTAACCCCGCGGCGCTTCGGCCCGCAACGTCAACACCGCCCATTCGCCGATCCGCATTTCGCACGTCCTGCGCGTTGCTGTGCCCGGCTTTGAGCGGTTTTAGGAAATTCAATGTCTGAATCTTTTGCCGCCCTGTTCGAAGAGTCCCTCAAACGCGCAGAAATGCGCTCGGGCGAAGTCATCACCGCTGAGGTTGTTCGTATCGAACACAGTCATGTGGTGGTCAACGCTGGTCTGAAGTCGGAAGCCTATGTGCCACTGGCTGAATTCAAGAACGATCTGGGTGAACTCGAAGTGCAGGTGGGCGATTTTGTTTCCGTGGCCATCGACTCGGTCGAAAACGGCTTCGGCGACACCCTGCTTTCTCGCGACAAGGCCAAGCGCCTCGCTTCGTGGATGTCTCTGGAAAAAGCGCTGGAATCCGGCGACTTCGTGACCGGCACCACCAGCAACAAGGTCAAGGGCGGCCTGAAGGTCATGGTCAACGGCATCAGCGCCTTCCTGCCGGGCTCGCTGGTCGACAGCCGTCCGACCAAGGATCTGACTCCTTACGAAAACAAGACCCTGGAATTCAAGGTCATCAAGCTCGACCGCAAGCGCAACAACGTGGTGCTGAGCCGCCGCGCCGTGGTGGAAGCCTCCATGGGCGAAGAGCGCGCCAAACTGATGGACACCCTCAAGGAAGGCGCCATCGTCAACGGCGTGGTCAAGAACATCACCGAATACGGTGCGTTCGTTGACCTGGGCGGTATCGACGGCCTGCTGCACATCACCGACATGGCTTGGCGCCGTGTGCGCCACCCGAGCGAAGTCGTTCAGGCCGGCCAGGAGATCACCGCGAAAATCCTCAAGTTCGACACCGAGAAGCAGCGCGTTTCGCTGGGTCTCAAGCAGATGGGTGATGACCCGTGGATGGGCGTTTCGCGCCGCTATCCACAGAGTACCCGCATGTTCGGCAAAATCACCAACATCGCCGACTACGGCGCGTTCGTGGAACTCGAACCCGGCATCGAAGGCCTGGTGCATGTCTCCGAAATGGACTGGACCAACAAGAACGTGGCACCGAACAAGCTGGTGTCGCTGGGCGACGAGGTCGAAGTCATGGTGCTCGACATCGACGAAGACAAGCGCCGCATCTCCCTGGGCATGAAGCAGTGCCGCGCCAACCCGTGGCACGAGTTTGCCGAAGCCACCAAGCGTGGCGACCGTGTCAAGGGCCCGATCAAGTCGATCACCGACTTCGGCGTGTTCGTCGGTCTGGCTGCCGGCATCGACGGTCTGGTGCATCTGTCCGACCTGTCCTGGAACGAAACCGGCGAAGCCGCCGTGCGCAACTTCAAGAAGGGCCAGGAAGTGGAAGCCATCGTGCTGGCCATCGACGTGGAGCGCGAGCGCATTTCCCTGGGCATCAAGCAACTCGACGGCGACCCGTTCACCACCTTCGTGTCGGTGAATGACAAGGGCTCCATCGTGACCGGCAAGGTCAAGACCGTGGACGCCAAGGGCGCCGAGATCGACCTGGGCGAAGACGTGCTGGGTTACCTGCGCGCCAGCGAGATCAGCCGCGACCGCGTGGAAGATGCACGCAACGTGCTCAAGGAAGGTGACGAAGTGAGCGCTGTGGTGACGAATGTGGATCGCAAGACCCGCAACATCCAGTTGTCCATCAAGGCCAAGGACGCCGCTGACCAGCAGGAAGCCATGAGCAGCCTGAGCCAGCAGTCGTCCCGCGAAAACGCCGGCACCACGAGCCTTGGCGCCTTGCTGCGCGCCAAGCTGGACAACAACAACTGATAGCCGAGGCTCGGCGTTCGACTTGATGCATCGGGTGGGTTTTCCCCGCCCGATGCATGCATGCCGAACGCCTCAAGTCCAGCGCTCAATCACCACACAATGACCCGATCAGACCTTGTTGAAGCTTTGGCCAACCGCTTTGGCCAATTGACCCATCGCGATGCCGAGTTTGCCGTGAAGGCGATCCTGGACGCCATGGGTGATGCTTTGGTCAAAGGGCACCGAATCGAGATCCGTGGTTTTGGCAGCTTCTCCGTCAACCGGCGATCTCCCCGTATCGGACGCAATCCGCGTTCGGGCGAAAGCGTCATGATCCCGGAGAAGCGGGTGCCGCATTTCAAGCCAGGCAAAGCTCTGCGCGAACATGTGGATGCCAGAACGG
Organism: Hydrogenophaga sp.; assembly: GCF_030651625.1. Lineage (GTDB taxonomy): Bacteria > Pseudomonadota > Gammaproteobacteria > Burkholderiales > Burkholderiaceae_C > Hydrogenophaga. Next base: position 376,113 of record NZ_JAUSCF010000022.1, read on the forward strand.
CGGAAATTCTGGGGCGTGAGCCACAGAAGGCCGCGTAGTGCGCTGATAGCCGATCCGGCCTTGTGCCCGGATCGCTACAATCGTCTCACCACAAAGGGGACGATTTGAGATACCTGATGTGGCTGCTCAACGCAGCCATTTTTTTTGCACTTTTCGCCTTCGCCCTGAACAACCAGGACGATGTCACACTGCGACTCTTCTTTGGCGCCAGCTGGCAGGCACCGCTGGTGCTCATCTTGCTTTTGGCATTGATCGCTGGCGTGTTCCTCGGCGTTGCCGTGATGCTGCCCCTCTGGCTGCGCGCACGCAAAGCCAGACAGGCGCTGCCACCTGCCGCACTGCCAACCGACATGGACGCAAGCCAGTTGAGCCAGTTCCCAGAGCCCCACGATCCGCGGCATGGACTTTGATTTCACATGGTTGTTGTGGGGCCTGCCCCTTGCCTTCGCCCTGGGCTGGATCGCATCCCGGCTGGATTTGCGTCAATGGCGCATAGAGGGCCGACAGGCACCCAAGGCCTACTTTCGAGGCCTGAACCACCTGCTCAACGAGCAGCAGGATCAAGCCATCGACGCGTTCATTGAAGCGGTTCAAGGCGATCCGGACACCGCCGAACTGCACTTCGCACTGGGTAATCTTTTTCGCCGCCGGGGCGATTACGACAGGGCAGTACGCGTTCACGAGCACCTGCTTTCGAGGGCTGATATCGGTCGCAAAGAGCGCGACAGGGCACAACACGCCCTTGCACTGGATTTCTTGAAAGCCGGTCTGCTGGACCGCGCAGAGTCTGCCTTGCATCGCCTGGCAGGCTCTGCCTTTGAAGCCGAAGCCTTGCTCGCGCTGTTATCCATCTACGAACGCTCGCGAGACTGGCCGCAAGCCAAGTTGATTGCCGAAAAGCTCGAAACCGCTGAACAGGGCAGTTTCGCCAACCGCCTGGCGCACTACCTGTGTGAAGAAGCCGAACAGGCGCTGCGCGCCGGCGACACAGAGGCGGCGCTGAACATGTTGAACGATGCCGTGGCCCGGGCACCGCAACTGGCGCGTGGATGGCTTGCGCTTTCTTCCTTGAAATCACAATCCGGCCAATTGGATGCTGCATTCAATGCCTTGCGCGAGATGCAGAAACGGGCACCCGCTGCCACACCCCTCGCCGCCCACGCACTGGCCGATCTGGCCCGACAGACCGGGCGACAGGATGAGGCGAGGCAGTTGCTCATGGCGAGCGACCAGCGCGCGCCATCGATTGACGTGACCGAAGCTCTGGCCAGCCTCTGCGAAGACTCGGAACGCGCGAGGACACAGTACCTGACCCATCTGGCTCGGGAGTCTTCCCTCGTTTTGGCGGCCCAGTGGCTGGCCGGTGAACAACTCTCCAACCCTGCCGCCCAGGCACCTGTGCAGGCAGCACTAGCCCAAGCCAGCATGCCGCTCAAACGCTACCGGTGCGCAGCTTGCGGATTTGAAGCACAGCAACATTTCTGGCACTGCCCCGGATGCCAGACCTGGGACAGCTACCCGGCCCGTCGGGTCGAAGAGCTGTAGAGGATTGGTCCACCCCAGAAGGATTGGCCCACCCCCGCGCCGCGCTTCGCGCGTCACCCCCTCGAGGGGGCGATACCAGTCGTCCGGCAAAGCCGGCCCGACGGTATCTCTGGAATGTGGCACTTCGCTCCGGAAGGATTGGCCCACCCCTGCGCCGCGCTGTCAGCGCGTCACCCCCTCAAAAGGGCGATACCAGTCGTCCGGCAAAGCCGGCCCGACGGTATCTCTGGGATGGGTCATTCCGCCCCGGAAGAGATAGCCCAGCTATGGTGTGCCATACCCGCCGCCGCCTGGCGTGTGAATTTCGAAGATGTCACCGGGTTTCATTTCGGCTTGACCGATATGGGCGAGTTCTTCCATGCGACCGTCGCTGCGCACCACGCGGTTGATCCCTACCTGGCCGGGCTGCCCGCCCGCCATTCCGAAGGCACCGTGCACCCGGCCGTTGGAGAGGATGCTGGCCGTCATGTCTTCGAGGAATCTGACGCGGCGAACGCCGCCATTCCCGCCTTGCCATCGCCCTTTCCCACCTGATCCGTCGCGTATTTCGTAGCTTTCCAGCCGCACAGGGAAGCGGAATTCCAGCACTTCCGGATCGGTCAGCCTTGAGTTCGTCATGTGGGTCTGGACCACGCTGGTGCCGTCGAAACCGTCACCAGCACCGCTGCCACCCGAGATGGTTTCGTAATACTGGTGGGTGGCGTTGCCGAAGGTGAAGTTGTTCATGGTGCACTGGCTGGCCGCCATGACACCCAGGGCGCCATACAGCGCATTGGTGATGCAGCTCGACGTCTCGACATTGCCGGCCACCACCGAGGCTGGCGGGTTCGGGTTGAGCATGGAGCCTGCGGGAATGATCACCTTGAGCGGCTTGAGGCAGCCTGCGTTGAGCGGGATGTCGTCGTCCACCAGCGTGCGGAACACGTAGAGCACGGCGGCCATGCAGACCGCCGTGGGCGCGTTGAAGTTGTTGAGTTGCTGGGCAGAGGTGCCAGTGAAGTCGATCTCGGCATTGCGGGCTTTGGTGTTCACACGGATGGCCACGCGGATCTGCGCGCCGTTGTCCAGCGGCAGGGTGAACTCGCCGTCATTCAAGCGCGTGATGACGCGGCGCACCGACTCCTCGGCGTTGTCCTGCACATGACCCATGTAGGCCTGCACCACGTCCAGGCCAAACTGGTCCACCATCTTGCGCAGTTCCTGCACGCCTTTTTCGTTGGCGGCGATCTGCGCCTTGAGATCGGCCATGTTCTGCTGCGGATTGCGTGAAGGGTATTCGCCGCTTTGCAGCAGCGCGATCATTTCGGCTTCGCGCAACGCACCTCGGTCCACCAGCTTGACGTTGTTGATCTGAACGCCCTCTTCCTCAATACGGGTGGAAAACGGCGGCATGGAGCCTGGCGTGGTGCCACCGATATCTGCATGGTGTCCGCGACTGCCCACATAGAACAGCGGCTTGTCCTGCCCCCCTGCCCCCAGGTACACCGGTGTGATGACGGTCACATCGGGCAGGTGGGTGCCCCCATGGTAAGGGTCGTTGAGGGCGTACACATCGCCCGGCTGCATCTTGCCCGCGTTCTCGCGGATCACGGTCTTGATGCTTTCGCCCATGGAGCCCAGATGCACCGGCATGTGGGGTGCGTTGGCGATCAGGTTGCCTTCGGCGTCAAACAGCGCACAGCTGAAGTCGAGCCGTTCCTTGATGTTGACGGAATAGGCGGTGTTCTGCAGCTGCAGCCCCATCTGTTCGGCAATGTTCATGAACAGGTTGTTGAACACCTCGAGCAGCACCGGGTCGGCCGTGGTACCAACGGCAAACGACGCATTGCGCGGGATGCGGCGGTCCAGCACCAGGTGATCGAGGGCGGTGAGCACCGCCTCCCAGCCCGGCTCCACCACCGTGGTGGCGTTCTTCTCCGCAATGATGGCCGGTCCGGGGATCACGTCGCCGGGCCGCAGGTCTTCGCGCACCACCAGCGCGGCGTCGAACCATTGGGCGCCCGAATACATGCGAACGGTCTCCCGACGGGGGACTTCGCGTGCCTCGAAGGTGTCAAAGCGAGGCTCGTCCGGCGCATCGCCTGCGATCACCGCTTCAACCGACACAGCCTCAATCACCAGGCGCTTGCCTTGCATGAGAAACGCGAACCGCTGCCGGTAGGCCGCCTCGAATCCGGCCTGTATGGTGGCGAGATCGCCAAACGGTACCACCAGAGCCGCGTCGCTGCCTTCGTAGCGCACGTGCACCCGGTGGTGGAGGGTCACCGGCCCTGCGCTGACTTGCTGGCTTTCCAGCTCCCGCTGGGCGGTGGCGGCGAGCTTGTCGAGTTGATCGGCGACCACCGGCAGCGCAGCTGCATCCAGGGGCAGTTCCACCGCCTGCTCACGGATCACATTCTGGTCGGCGAGGCCCATCCCATAGGCGCTCAACACACCGGCCAGCGGGTGGACGAACACCCGCGTCATGCCCAGGGCGTCGGCCACCAGGCAGGCATGCTGCCCACCTGCTCCACCGAAACACTGCAGGGTGTAGCGGGTCACGTCGTAGCCCCGTGCCACCGAAATCTTCTTGATCGCGTTGGCCATCTGCTGCACCGCGATGTTGATGAAGCCTTCGGCCACCTCTTCAGGCTTGCGCCCGGTCCGTGTCGCCAATTCCTCGAACTTCTCTCGCACGGCGTCGAGGCTGAGCGGCTCGTTGGCACCGGGCCCGAACACTTTGGGAAAGTGGTGCGGCTGGATCTTGCCGGTCATCACATTGGCGTCGGTGACCGCAAGCGGACCGCCACGACGGTAGCTCGCAGGTCCAGGGTTGGCACCCGCGCTTTGCGGCCCGACGCGAAAACGCGCACCGTCAAACGCGAGCACGGAGCCCCCGCCTGCAGCCACGGTGTGAATGCTCATCATGGGTGCGCGCATGCGCACTCCGGCGACCTGGGTCTCGAATTCGCGTTCGAACGCACCCGCGTAATGCGAGACGTCGGTGGAGGTGCCGCCCATGTCGAAGCCGATAACCTTCTCGTGCCCCGCCAGTCCGGCTGTGCGTGCCATGCCCACGATGCCACCGGCCGGACCGGACAGAATGGCGTCTTTGCCCTGGAAGGCCCTGGCGTCCGTCAACCCCCCAGAGGACTGCATGAAGAACAGCTTCACGCCCGGCATTTCACCGGCCACCTGGTCCACGTAGCGGCGCAGGATGGGCGAGAGATAGGCGTCGACCACTGTGGTGTCGCCCCGGCTCACGAACTTCATCATCGGGCTGGTTTCGTGCGAGGTGCTCACCTGCGAGAAGCCCACCTCGCGCGCAATGCGGCTGGCCATGCTTTCGTGCTCGGTGAAACGGTAGCCGTGCATGAATACGATGGCCACGCTGCGCAGGCCTCGGCCATACGCCGCGAGCAAGTCGTCACGCAATGCGGCTTCATCCAGGGGTTGTACCAATTCGCCCACGGCACCCATGCGCTCCTGGGCTTCAATCACCTCGGTGTAAAGCAATTCAGGCAGCACGATGTTGCGATCAAACAGGCGTGGGCGGTTCTGGTAGGCGATGCGCAGTGCATCGCGGAAACCGCGTGTGGTGACCAGCAAGGTGGGTTCCCCTTTGCGCTCGAGCAGCGCATTGGTGGCCACGGTGGTACCCATCTTCACGCATTCGACCAGGTCGGGTGTGACAGGCTCACCTGCTTTCAGCCCAAGCAGGTGGCGGATGCCGGCCACGGCCGCATCGCGGTACTGTTCGGGGTTTTCGGAAAGCAGTTTGTGGGTGATCAAGGTGAAGCTGCCATCGGGCAAAGGCTTCTTTGCCACGATGTCGGTGAATGTGCCGCCCCGGTCGATCCAGAACTGCCAGCGATTGTCTGTGGGAGAGGGTGTGTCTTGCATGATGACGGGACTTTAGCGTTGAAAATGGCAGGGCACGAAAATGACGTTCGCTTCGTTGCCCACGGACTGCACCCATTCACGGGAGAACCGTTCACCCATGCGCTTGAGCTCGGCTTCGAAGCTGGGCGATACACGGCCAACCTTCATACCCTGCTGAGTCAGCTCCCGGGTTGAGGCATCGGCGACCTGCTCACTCAGTGCCCAGCCACGTTCCTCAGCCTCGACGGCGGCCGTCAGCAGGGCCTGGCGCACCCCAGGGGACAGTGACTGAACCGCCTTGAGGTTGGCAAAAACGATGTTTTTGGGAAACCAGGCATTGATGGTGTAGTAGTGGCCGATCTGGCCCCACACCTTGTTTTCCACGCCGGTGACAGCGGAGGTGATCATGCTGTCCATCTTGCCACTGGCGAGTGCCTGATTCACCTCTACCATGGGCACATCCACCGGTGTGGCGCCCAGCATCTGCGCAATACGCTGGGTGGACTGGTTGTAGGTGCGCATGCGAGTGCCACGAAAGTCCGCTGGCGACTGCACAGGCGCGCTGGCAAACAGACCCTGCGGCGGCCAGGGCACGGCGTACAGCGGCACAAGCCCGCGCGCAGCAAAGTGCTTTTCGATCAATGGACGTTGCAGGTTCCACAAACGGCGGGCATCGGCATAGCTGCTGACGACAAAGGGGATCGCATCGGCCCCGGTGATGGGCATCTCACCCACCAGACTGGTCATGATGGTTTCACCAGCCTCCGACTTGCCGTCTTCCACAGCCTGACGAATGTCGCCCAGTTTGAACAGTGTGTTGTTCGGTTGCACGGTGATTTTCAGTGCGCCTGCGGTGGTCCGGTCCACATCGCGCGCAAACTGCGCGACGTTCTCTGTATGGAAGGACTCCGCACGGTAACCCGTGGCCAGCTTCCACTGGGTCTGGGCGTGCGCCACCGATGCTGCAGCCAGCGCAGCCAGAACAATCCATTTCATGGGTGTCTCCTGAGTCGCGGAGGGTCAGGCCCGATTCGGCAGCCAGAGCACCAGGTCGGGCACGAAATAGCTGGTGATGACCGCGAACACCATCAACAGGAACAACGGCAGTGCGGTGCGAGCGATCCAGGTCACTTCCCGGCGCGTCAGTCCCTGCAGCACGAACAGATTGAAGCCCACCGGCGGCGTGATCTGAGCCATCTCAACCACCAGCACGATGAAGATGCCGAACCAGATGAGGTCGAACCCAGCAGCCTCCACCGTGGGCAGCAGCACAGCAATCGTGAGCACCACCATGGAGATGCCATCCAGGAAACACCCGAGCACGATGAAGAACACGATCAGCATCAGCATCAGCACAAAGGGTGAGAGATTCAGCGCGCCGATGAACTCCGCCACGTGCCGCGGCAGCCCGATGAAGCCCATGGCCAGCGTGAGGAAGGCCGCGCCTGCCAGGATGAGTCCGATCATGCAGTACACCTTGCAGGCCGCCACCAGTCCTTCCTTGAAACGGCTCCAGTTCAGCGAACCCTCGATCGCCGATAGTGCCAGTGCACCTGCCACGCCCACCGCTGCGGCTTCGGTGGCGGTCGCTACGCCACTGTAGATGCCACCCAGCACCAGCCCGATGAGCACCACCACCGGAATCAGGTGGCGCGCGGCCAGAACCTTCTGCAGGAAGCTCATGCGAAAGCCGGCAGCCGGTATCCTGGTGGGATTGAGCAGAGACCAAACCATGATGTAGCCCATGAACAGCGCCGCCAGCAGCAGCCCGGGAACGACCCCCGCGAGGAACAGCTTGGCAATCGAGACGTTGGCCGCCACGCCATAGACGATCAGGATGATGGAAGGCGGAATCAGCAGGCCCAGCGTGCTGGAGCCGGCCAGCGTGCCCACCGACATCTCCTCCGGGTAACCGCGCTTCTCCAGCTCGGGCAGCGTGATTTTGCCCACTGTTGCACAGGTGGCGGCCGACGAGCCGGAGATGGCAGCAAAGATGGTGCAGCCCACCACGTTGGTGTGCAGCAGCCGCCCCGGCAGGCTCTCGAGCCAGGGGGCCAGGCCCTTGAACATGTCGTCTGTCAGCTTGCTGCGAAACAGGATTTCACCCATCCAAAGAAACAGCGGCAGAGCAGTGAGGGTCCAGCTGGAAGTGTGGCTCCAGATGGTGAGCATCATGCTGTCGCCCACCGGACGGGAGGTGAACAGTTCCATGCCGATGTAGGCCACCGCCATGAGCGATAGGCCGATCCAAAGACCCGAGCCGAGAATGGCAAACAGCAGCACCATCAGTGCCAAGGCGATCACGACGTCCATATTGTTCTTTCTGTTTCAGCGCTGCTGGCTGCTGTCATTCGGCGCGTGCGGCTTCGCCACCGGTCTTCGCCATGAGGTCGCCGCCGTGCCAACGCACAACAAGGGCGTGAGCAAATGCCACTGCAAAGCCGATACTGCCCAGCACCACGCCCATCTGGGGAATCCACAGTGGTGTGACATCGGCGGCCGGCGACACGTCGTGCGTGACCCAGGACAACCAGGCCAGCCGAATGGAAAACCAGGCCATGACACCCGCAACCACCAGCCCCATGACAAGGCAGAACCACTCCATGGGGGCTCTAACTGAAGGGGTCAACCGGTCCAGTACCAGGGTCACGCGGATGTGGTCGCCGCTGGCCAGCGTGGCGGGCAGCGCCAGGAACAGGCCGCAGACGATGGCGTAGCCGGCATAGGCGTCCAGGCCAGGGATGTCCCACCGGGCCTGCCTCGCCACCACCCCCAGCGCCACGGAGCCGAAGGCGGCCAACATGGACAGGCAGGACAGCGCCAGCAGCCCCTGATAAAACGCATAGACGAGTCTGGACACCGCACGCTCCTGGTTCGGTCTGCAATACAACAAGAGAGCAGCCAGCGAGGCGACCGGCTCACCGGTTCGCCCGCCGCACTGCAGGGACTCAACGGCCGCGGTATGCGTCGATCACGGCCTGCCCCTCAGGCCCGGCGGTCTTGAGCCATTCGGCGGTCATGGTCTCGCCAATCACTGCCAGTTCTTTCTTGATGGCTTCGGACGGCTGGGCGATGGTCATGCCTTTGGCGCCCAGCTCCTTGATGTATTCGCCATCAAGCCGTTCGCTGGTGACCCAGCCGCGCTGTTCGGCGTTCATCGCCGCCTTCAGAACAGCGTCCTGAGTGGTCTTGTCCAGCTCATCAAACGCCTTCTGGTTCACCACGGTGGCGTTGCGCGGCAGCCATGCGCTGACCGGGTAAAAGTGTTTGACCTGCTCGTGCAGCTTGCTTTCCACGCCACTGGCGCTGGAAGTAAGGAAGTTCTGCACACCACCAGTGGCCAGGGCCTGTGGCAGCTCGGCCAACTGGATGGTCACCGGCTGTGCCTTGAGCAGTTGTGCAATGCGTGTGGTGGCAGGGTTGTATGCCCGCATCTTGGTGCCGGCAAAGTCGGACGGGCTGTTCACGGGATTGATGGAGTACAGCGACTGACCAGGCCACGGTACGGTGAACAACACCTTCATGCCTTGCGAGGCGAGCAACTTGTCCTGCGCCGGCTTGGCCGCCTCATACAAGCGCTTGGAGCCTGCATAGCTGGTGGCAAGGAAGGGAATGGAGTCCACGCCGAACAACGGGTTCTCGTTGGCTGCGCCAGAGAGGATGAACTCGGCCGCAGGGACTTGCCCTGTTTGCACCGCGCGCTTGATCTCATTGGCCTTGTACAGCGAGCCACCGGCGTGAACCGTGATCTTGAGCTTCCCGTTCGTCAGCTTGTCGACCTCGTCAGCGAATTGCTGGACGTTCTGGGTCTGGAAACTGTTGGCAGAATAGCCCGTTGGCAAGTCCCATTTCGTCTGGGCTGATGCGGCACAGGCAAAGGCGACGGCGGAGAGGCAGAACAGGAATTTTTTCATGGGTGGCTCCTTGTTAAAAACTGGCTAGCTGGTGGTTGAGAAGATCGGTGATCAGCATCGCGCCTGGGGCGTGTGTGATGCAGAACGCGGGACGGGCCTGCTGGATCGCAGCCTGTGGCGTGACGCCACAAGCCCAGAACACCGGCAGTTCATCGGGCATCACGTCAACCGCATCGCCGTAGTCGGGGCGAGCGAGGTCGGCAATGCCGATGAGGGAGGGATCACCGATGTGCACCGGTGCACCATGAACATTGGGAAAGCGCGAGGTGACCTGCACAGCACGGATCACGGCACTGGCGCGCATGGGACGCATGGTCACCACGAGTGGTCCGGAGAATGGACCTGCTGCCTCGGTGGGAATATTCGTACGGAACATGGCCACGTTGCGACCCTGCTCCACATGTCGCAAGGGAAGACCTGCTTCCATCAAGGCCTGCTCGAAAGAAAAAGAGCAGCCGATCACAAAGCTCACCAGATCGTCGCGCCACAGCGACGCGATGTCGGTGGGTTCGTCCACCAATTCACCGTGGTGCCACACGCGGTACCGCGGCACATCGGTGGTGATGTCGATGTCTGCTCCCAAGGTAGGCAGGCTGCGCTGCCCCGGGTTGGACACCGCCAGAACAGGACAGGGCTTGGGGTTGCGCTGGCAATAAAGCAGAAAATCGTCGGCCTGCGCCTTGGGCAGGACCACCAGGTTGCCCTGCACGTGCTCATCGGCAAGGCCGCTGGTGTGCGAGGTCCACAATCCTGTCCGGATCCGGCTTCGGACCAGCGCTGCGTTCTGCACGCCTGCGGCACCGAACACCGAGATCGCCCGTTCACTTTCGTTCTTCACTGCATCTCCTGAAATCCGCACATGTCACCGTGATGACGTTGGGCGGATTGTGGAGTGCGTGGCGCCTCAGTTCAAACTCAAAATATTTCTATCACTTCATCGATTTTTTCGATGTTTCAGAACGGGGCACAGTGCGCGTTGATGGTGCATTCTTTGCCCGACCACCAGAACCCGCATGCAAAGTCTGGAATGCCAGCGCCGACTTCACGACCGTCTCGACTGCATCCGTATTGGGGTCGGTCCGGTAGCTGGCGTGAATGGGCAGGGGCTGCAATGTCGCGTCGCAACTCAGCTGGCGCAAATTCGGGTAGTTCTGCATGCGCTCCATCGCCTTGCGCGGTAGCGTGGCCACACCAAACCCCCCTTGCACCAGTTGCACCATGGCCGAGATGGACGAGATGGTGTGTATGCGCCTGGGCTCAACCCCTTCCTGCCGGAACACATCCAGCAGGGCCACATGAGGAAGCGAACCGCGCTGAAACGTCAGTATCTCGAATGAGCCCAATTCGGCCAGGCTGTAACGGCGTTTGCGATGCATCTGCTTGTGGCCCATGAAGACCATGTCCATCGGCGGCAGGCTTCGGCTGCGCACCCCGTCGGCGGCCGCTGGCAATGCCGCAAAGACAAGGTCTTGCGTGCCACGTTGCACCTGCTCGACCAAAATGGGCGTGGTCTCAACAGTCAGCTCCAGCGCCAGCTCAGGGTGATCGCCACGCAGCTTTTCAATCCATGGAATCAACCATGAATGCAGCACCGATTCGATGGCACCGATGCGCATGGATACTGCCAGTGACGCACCAGAACCCATTTCGGATTTTGCCTCCCGCTGGAGTTCGAGCAGGCGTTGCGCGTAGGTGAAGAATCGGGTGCCTGCCACGGTGAGGCGGAACTGCTTGTCCCGCCGGTCAAGCAGCAACACGCCCAGCTCATCTTCCAGCGCTGCGATGCGACTGGACATGGCCGACTGCGTCAGATAGAGCTTCTCCGCGGCGCGCGTCACGCTCTTGAGCGAGACCACCCAGTAGAAAGCCTCAACGAAACGCAGGTTCACGACATGATTCTTTCTTGGAATCGAATGGCGTGCATGCACTCCGGCACAGGGGGAAACACCCTGATGCCTGGCCCGCTACTTGCATTTATGCTCTTGCTTCCCATCATCCAACCATTGTCCCGGAGAAACCATGAAGTTCAAATTTGGAATGCTCGCTGCCGCATTGGCCCTTGGCACCGCTGCCCACGCCCAGACAAAATGGGACCTCCCGGCCGCCTACCCGGCCACCAACTTCCATTCGGTCAACCTCGCCACATTCGCGAGCGACGTGGCCAAGGCCACCGACGGAAAACTCACCATCACCGTGCATCCAGGGGCCTCTCTCTTCAAGGCGCCCGAAATCAAGCGCGCGGTGCAAGGTGGCCAGGCGCAGGCAGGTGAAATCCTGCTGGCCAACTTCCAGAACGAATGGCAGATGTTTGGCGCAGACGGCCTGCCCTTCCTCGCCACCAGCTACGCCGAATCGAAGAAGCTCTACGAGGCGCAAAAGCCCATGCTGGAAAAAAAGCTGGGTGAACAAGGCATGCAGTTGCTGTACACCGTGCCATGGCCACCGCAGGGTATCTACAGCAAGAACCCGGTGGCCAGTGCCGCCGACCTCAAGGGCAGCAAGTGGCGCGCCTACAGCCCGGCCACTTCACGCATTGCCGAACTGGTGGGTGCGCAGCCGGTCACCGTGCAGGCGGCTGAACTCTCACAGGCCCTGGCCACAGGCGCCGTTGAAACCAACATGACCTCTGGCGCCACCGGTGTGGACAGCAAATTCTACGAGCACCTGAAGTTCTACTACGACGTACAGGCCTGGCTGCCCAAGAACGCCGTCATCGTCAACAAGCGCGCCTTTGACGCGCTTGACAAGCCCACCCAGGACGCCTTGCTCAAGGCCGCCGCAGAAGCCGAAACGCGCGGGTGGGCCGCGTCCCAGAAAGTCAACACCGACACACTCGCCGTGCTCAAGGCGAACGGCATGTCGGTGGAGCCACCTTCTGCCACGCTCAAGTCCGACATGATGAAGGTGGGCGACACCATGCTCAAGGAATGGCTGGAGAAAGCCGGGCCTGAAGGCCAGGCCATGCTCGACGCGTATAGAAAGTAACACCCCCGCAGCGCTTCGCGCTACCCCCTCAAGGGGGCGACACCAGAGGCCCGGCAGAGCCGGTTCCTCGGTGTCTCTGGAACAAGGCACTTCGCGCCGGCAGCGCTTCTGCTCATGCCGACCCGCTATGCGCCACTTCCCCTTCCAATCCGTTCCACCCTCACGGTGTGAAGCCCACTCATGCGAAAACTCCTCGATGCGCTCTACCTTGGCTCGGCCTGGCTGGCTGCGCTGTTCATGATCGGTGTGCTGGTCATGGTGCTGCTGTCCATCTTCGGTCGCCTGTTGCATTTCTATGTCCCGGGAACCGACGCATACGCCGGCTATGCCATGGCCGGTGCCGGATTTCTTGCTCTGGCACACACGCTCAAAAGCGGTGAGCACATCCGCGTGACACTCATCATCGGCAAGCTCACAGGGGCCGCACGTCGTGGACTGGAGATGTGGTCGCTGTCGGTTGCTGTATTGCTGGCCGCTCTGCTCGCGCTGTATTCATGGCGGCTGGCGTGGCAATCGCACCAGTTTCACGACATCTCCACATCCGCCGACGCCACACCGCTGTGGATTCCGCAGATTCTCATGGGCGTGGGCACCACCGTACTGTTGATCGCATTCATTGACGAGTGGATGCTGGAGCTGCAACGCCGCCGCACCCCGGCGACTGAGGAGCGCGGTCATGAGTGACATGGTCATCACCACGCTGCTGATCGTGTCGCTGTTCGCTCTGCTGGGCAGCGGTGTCTGGATCGGACTCACACTTGCGGGCGTGGCATGGATCGGCATGGAGCTGTTTTCGTCTCGCCCGGCGGGCGATGCGATGGCCATCACCATCTGGGGCTCTGCCAGCAGCTGGACATTGACCGCACTGCCCTTGTTCGTGTGGATGGGTGAGATCCTGTTTCGCACCAAGCTGTCGGAGAGCATGTTCAAGGGCCTTGCACCCTGGGTCAATGCCTTGCCTGGCAGGCTGCTGCACACCAACATCCTGGGTTGCACCATCTTCGCAGCCGTCTCGGGATCATCGGCCGCCACCTGCGCCACGATCGGCAAGATGAGCATTCCGGAACTCAGCCAGCGCGGCTACCCGGCCGACAAGATCGTCGGCTCGCTCGGTGGTGCCAGCACGCTGGGGCTGCTCATTCCTCCCTCGATCATCATGATCGTCTACGGTGTGGCGGCCGAGGTGTCGATTGCGAAGCTGTTCATGGCCGGTGTCCTGCCTGGCCTGATGCTGGGAGCCCTCTTCAGTGGTTACCTCATGGTGTGGGCCTTGCTCAATCCATCGCAGGTGCCGCGATCCGACGGCCAAGTCTCGTTCATCGAAAAGCTGCGGGAATCGCGCCACCTCCTGCCGGTGATCCTGCTGATCGGGGGTGTGATTGGCGCCATCTACAGCGGTGTGGCCACGGCCACAGAAGCCGCCGCTGTGGGCGTGGTGGGTGCGCTGATTCTTTCAGCCGCTCAAGGGTCGCTGAGCGCCAGCACGTTTCGCGCGTCGCTGCTGGGTGCCACGCGTCTTTACTGCATGATCGCGCTCATCCTCTCCGGTGCAGCCTTTCTCACCCTGGCCATGGGCTACATCGGTCTGCCTAGACACTTGGCGGAATTCGTCACCGGCATGAACCTCTCGCCCGTGGTGCTCATCATGGCGCTGGCCTTGTTCTACATGCTGCTGGGTTGTTTCCTGGATGGCATTTCCATGATCGTGCTGACCATGGGTGTGATCCTGCCCACCGTCACCGCCGCCGGCATCGACCTGATCTGGTTCGGGGTTTTCGTGGTCATCGTGGTGGAAATGGCGCAGATCACGCCCCCGGTCGGTTTCAACCTGTTCGTGCTGCAAGGCATGACAAAGCGCGAAATCACCTGGATCGCCCGCGTGACCATGCCCTACTTTTTCCTGATGGTGCTGGCACTGGCGCTGCTGTGGTGGTTCCCGCAGATTGCGACCTGGTTGCCCGGACGCATGTGAACCACGATCGAAATGTCAACCCTCAATAACGCGAGAAGTCTTCCTTGAAAAGTAGCCGATAGACGCCTTCGCCATCCGTGGAAACAGCCAGCCCGTCCTCCAACTGTACAAATTCACGCAGACGCATGTCCACCTGCAACTGTTCGATCGAAACCACCCGATCCTGACCATCAATCAGCGCGATCAACAAAGATGTGCCTCGCAACGTGGTGATCAACACACACTGAAACGGCGCATATCTGCTGGCCAGGGGCTCCGGACACGCAGCAATGTCGCTGGGCGCCAAAGAAGGTACGAAGGAAAACAAAGCGGGTTCGAACAGCGCCGGATCCCCAGCGGTGGGGTAGGGTTGTCCGCTGTAGCGGGAACCGAGGCTGTAAAGAGGCCAACCGTAGTTTTTGTCAGGCTGGATCCGGTTGATCTTGTCGCCGCCTTTGGGGCCATGGTCAACCGCATAGATCTTGTCGCCCATCCGCACCATGCCCTGAGGGTTCCGGTGACCTCGGGAATGGATCTCAAACGCACTCTTTTCTGCGACGACCCCCTGCAGTCGCGCCTTGTCAAAACGAAGGATTTTTCCGTAAGGCGAGCTCGGGTCCTGAGCCAGATTGGAAATGGTCTGCTCGTCGGACGCGGGAGAGCCCAGCGACATCAGGATGCCATCATCCTCCACCACATGGGCGCCACCAAGACTGTTGAAGTCGACAAAATCGTTGTTGGGAATGCAGGGTGATCGAAACAGCTCGGCGCGTTGATCAAAGTTGATCAGTGCTGCGAAGAAGCATTCATCGGCCTTCATTGACACCAGTCCGATCAAACTCCCTTCATAGGACATCACCTGCTTGAGGCCACCTCCGTGTACGGTGGTGGGCTCTGCGTCTGGCAAAAACTCCGACACGCGGTAACGCTTCCAAAGATCGAACACATGCAACTGCTCGAACTTTTGCAGCATGCCGTCACCATTTCTGACGAAACCGGCGGTTTTCTCCGTGTTGCCCAGTGTTGTCAGCATGACCAAGTGCACCTCAAAGTCATTGCTCTGGACAATGGTTTCCTTGCCCTCCTCGATGTCGGATTCCTTGCGCAAACGGAAGGCGCCCACGAGCATTCGCCACTCGTGGGAGAGGTAGGCGCGGGCATCGCGGGTCAGGTAGTAAGCCTTGTCGCGCTTGACGACAGAACGCTGCCCAAGCCCAAATGCCCCCACCACCACAACGAGAAACAGCATCGCGGCGAGCCATCGCCTATCCAACACCCTCATTGAGAATCCCCCGTTGACATGTCCTCAGCACGGCCGGCCAGTTCCCTCCGCCGCGGGGGATGTTACCACCCGTGTGGCGCATCCGCTCGCCCATGTCAAAGCCAAGAAAGCAGCATGACTGCCGCTAAACTTGTCCGATTGCATTCCAAGATCCACCCCGACCTTGATGCCTCGAACGCGATGCCGCACGATGCTTGAATACCTCGAGTCCATGACACCAACATCAAACGGCGCCACACACAAATCAAATGTTCAAGAACCTCACGATTTACCGAATGCAGCCCGGCTGGGCTCTCACCCTCGACGCCATGGAAGCGGCACTCGATGCCAGTCGATTTGTACCCTGCGGCGCCACGCAGGACAAGGCGATGGGCTGGGTCGAGCCTCGCGGTGAAGCGCACGGACCGCTGGTGGAATCGGTGGCGGGCCAGCGCATCCTCAAGCTGAAGATCGAAACCAAGGGTGTGCCCGGTTCGGTGGTGCGCGAAAAGGCCCAGGAAGCGGCGGACCACATCGAAGCCAGCACCGGCCGCAAGCCCGGCAAGAAAGAAACCAAGGCTTTGCGCGAAGACGCCTTGCTGGCCCTGTTGCCACAAGCCTTTGCACGACAGATGACCGTGTGGGTGTGGATCGACCTGCAAAACGGCTGGCTGGTCACCGACGCCAGCAGCCAGGGCAAGCTCGACGAAGTGGTGACGGCGCTGGTGCGGGCCTTTGACGGCCTGGCCATCACCTTGCTGCAAACCCAGGTCACGCCACAAACCGCCATGACGCGGTGGCTGTCGGCCACCTCCGCCGACCCTGATGAAGGCGCCGTGCCCGGCGGCTTCGCCATCGAGCGCGAATGCGAACTCAAGTCGGGCGATGAAGAGAAGTCTGTGGTGAAGTTCACCCGGCACAACCTCGCCACCGACGAGGTGCGCAAACACATCGTCGAAGGTAAGCTGCCCACCCGCCTGGCACTGAGCTGGGAAGGCCGCATTGGGTTCGTGCTCACCGAGTCGCTGCAGCTCAAGAAACTGGTCTTTCTCGAAGGCGTGTTCGACGACCGATCTGACGACGGCGAAAGCGGATTCGACACCGACGTGGCGCTTTCCACGGGCGAGCTGCAGAAGCTGATTCCCGAGCTGATCGAGGCATTGGGCGGGGAAATGGCATTTGATGCCGCCGCCACGGCAGGGGCCGTCGACACCGCGAGCGCCGCCACCCCCACCACGTCCCTGCCTGAGCCAGTCACCGCCGACGATGAAGGCCCGCCATTCTGATTCTCCCGCCCGATCGTACTGAGGCCGCCATGGCCCCTCCGCGACACGTCAACCATCGTTCGTTGAACCCATTGCAAACGGAACTCGAGGCTCGACCCCCATGAATTCCCTGCCCAGCGTGCTCGCCATCTGCCTGGGTGCCAGCGTCGGTGCCCTCGCGCGCTGGCGGCTGGGGCTCTGGCTCAGCCAAGGTACCGTGCTGCTGCCTTGGGGCACCCTGGCGGCGAACTGGATCGGTGCCTACGGGGTGGGTCTTGCGGTGGTGTTCTTTCAGACCCAGACCCAGATCGACCCGGTCTGGCGCCTGGCCATCGTCACCGGCTTGCTGGGGGCACTGACCACGTTTTCCACCTTTTCAGTGGAAATCGTGACCATGCTGCAGCAGGGCCGCTGGCTGGTGGCCTGCACCACAGCCAGCCTGCACCTGTTCGGCTCGCTGCTGCTCACCTGGGCCGGCATGCGCAGCGCCAGCGCATGGTTCTCCGGCAGCTGAGCTCCAGGCTTCGCAGCGCACCGTCGGAACACCCTCAGCCTGACGCCACAAAGTCCCTGAACCGGCTCGATGACCGGATGGCGCATTCAAGCGCGCCCGAGACTTTCGAAGTTGAACGCGGGCCAGACAAGCATTTGCCGCACCGAAGCACCTCAAAGTGAGGTGAAAAGCACGCCTGCATTTCAGTCCCGGTGCGCGCTCACCCAGCACCTGCAACGGTGCAACTTCTTGGGGGTCGGTTCTGTCAGCGGGCGTTCTCATGATGCATGGAAACCAGAAGCAGGTCGGCAGTCAGATACAGGCCCCACCCATTGACAAATGTCAAGACTGCCCCGGGGTGTTGCGGCCTATATTAATAAACCCCCACGGGTATGCAGAGCGAACCCTATTTCAGGCACTTCCGGCAACAGGAGACAACCCATGCCCAGCAATTCCAGGCTTTCTCGCACGCTTCAGGCCACCGCTCCAGACCGCAGACGGTTTCTGACACAGATGGCCTCCCTGCCTGTGGCTGCCGGCATGCTGTCGGCGGTGACCCAGCCTGCTCAAGCTGCGGCTGGTCGAAGCTCCGTGAAAACCAGCGCGCGCATCGTGATTGCGGGCGGCGGTGCTGCGGGGCTGACCGCCGCTTCCCACCTGGCCGCCGCCCTCACAGGCGCGCAGATCACCGTGGTGGATGCCAAAGCGCAGCACCACTACCAGCCTGGCTTCACACTGGTCGCAGCGGGCATCAAACCGCAGAGCTATGTGGTGTCGGACACCCGGGACTACCTTCCGAAGGGTGTGGATTGGATCAACGAGACGGTGGCAGAAATCGACCCCGAAGGCAACAAGGTCGTGACCGCCAGCGGCAAGGTACTTCCCTACGACTATCTGATCGTCGCCACCGGGCTGGAACTGAACTATGCCGCCATCGAGGGCATGGAGACCGCACGCATTGGTGAAGACGGTCTGGGCAGCATCTACCACAGCCCGCAGGCAGCATCTTCGACCTGGGCTGCGATGTCGCGCTTTGCCGATACCGGCGGTGTGGGCCTGTTCGGCCGCCCGGCCGGCGAAATGAAATGCGCTGGCGCGCCCCTGAAATACACCTTTATCACCGACGACCACCTGCGCCGCCGGAACCAGCGCAGCAAAGCGGAACTGATCTACATGGCGCAGAGCAAGTCCTTGTTCGGCGTGCCGATCGTGGCCGAAAAGGTGCGCATGCTGTTCCAGGATCGGGGGGTCAAGGTGCAGCACGAGCACGTGATGCAGTCCATCGACCTGGGGCGGCGCATCGCTACATACAGGACACCGGGCGGTACCGCCGAGCAGTCCTACGACTTCATCAATGTGGTACCGCCCATGCGCGCGCCCGACGTGGTGCGCAACAGCCCCCTGCCCTGGACCGAAGGCCCATTCGCCACCGATGGCTGGATGGAGGTGGACCGCAACACTTTGCGCCACAAGCGCTTTGCCAATGTTTTCGGTGTGGGTGACATCGCCGGTGTTCCCAAAGGCAAGACGGCCGCCAGTGTGAAATGGCAGGTGCCGGTGGCCGTGGCACACCTGATCGGTGACATCACCGGCCAGCCCTCCAGAGAAACCTACAACGGCTACACCTCCTGCCCCTTGATCACCCGACTGGGTCAGGCGATGCTGATTGAATTCGACTATCAGGACAACCTTGTGCCATCGTTCCCCGGCGTGATTGCGCCGCTGGAGGAACTCTGGATCAGCTGGGTGATGAAGACCATGGCCCTGAAACCCACCTACCTCAGCATGTTGCGCGGCCGCGCCTGACCCTTCTGGAGAACGATCATGAAAGAACTTGACCCTTTGGTTTTCCTGTCGGTGTTTCAAGAAATGCTGGGCTTATGGCTGTGGCTGATGCTGATTGCTGGCGCCTTGTGCGCAGTGGCTTTCCTTGCCTTGCTGTTGCGTGAACGCCAACTGGTGCCACGGCGCCTGATTCACGCCGAACTGCTTGGACTTCTCGGTGGCGGCGTGGCGCTTTTTATCATGGCCAAGGTCTCATCGTCGGGCTTCACCGATGCTGGTGGCCCTGCCGACTGGTTCCTGATTGTGCTGGTCTACGGGGCAGGCCTGGTGGCAACGGTCGTGCTGGCTTACACGGCGATGGGCTGGCTGTCGCCGCGCAAACGCACCACGTAAATCGCCATCGCCCAAACAAAAGGCTCCAGAAGGAGCCTTTTGTATTTCACAGAGCACGACCGCCGCTGGCGGCGCGTCAATGCAGGCTCAAGCGGCCTTGGAAGCCTTCTTGGCAATGTCGGTCGCTTGCTTGGAAGCCGTCTCGAAATTGGCCTGGGCGGTGGCAGAGGCCTTCTTGATGGTGGCCTGAGCAGACTCGATCGCCTTCTGGCTGTTGCTCAATGCGCTCTGGAAAGCGGCCATGGCGGCTTCGGAGCCCGCAGGTGCGTTCTTCACCATCTGGTCCACGGAGGCACCAATCGCCTTCTGTGCATCAGCCATCTGGGCTTCGATCTGCTGGGTGAATTCGGCGCCGCCTTCGGTGGCGATGCTTTGCACGTGCTGGAAGTAAGCAGCCGACTTCTCAGCCATGGGCTGGAAGAAGGCTGTTTGCACAGACATGAATTCCTGTGGCGACTTGACCGACATCACGGCTTGCGCAAAGCTGAAGGACTCACCCATGGCAGCTTTGGAAGCAGCCATGTTGAGTTCGACCAGCTTTTCGACGCCGGTGTAGGCCTTCTTGGCGGCGCTTTCCAAGGCTTCCAGATTGGCTTTGTTGGTGGCGATGATCTGTTCGGTTGGGTTGTTCATTTCGGTTTCCTTGAAGTGGGGTGACTGAGGAGCCGCCAGCGGAACAGAAATCGCATCATCGATTCATGTTGCAGTGCAGCATGACGCCGATTTTACGGAGAATTTGTTCAAGAGCAAGTGTTTTTGCTGCGATGCAGCAAATCTAGAGACATATCACCAATCCAGGGCATATCCTGTTCCGGGTCTGAAAAACTCCAACGGGCAGGCGCAGCACGGAATTGCCATCACCGATATGCATCTGAATACTGGAGCGGCAGGGGTCACCCTCAGCGGTCCCGGTACCAGCCTCACCGAGGCTGCACTTCCTTCCCGCCCGCCATCGTTCAGCGCCTGGCCTTGCGCGCCATCGCCCGCCGCACCTGACGGCTTTGCGAGACCTGCGCACTGGCCGTCTTGCTTGCCTGCTTGCGCTTGTGCCGAGCGCCCGTGATCGCGCGAGCCACAGCAAAGGCGATGGCGGCACTGACCAACGCCACCAGCACACCGAAGAGGTTGATATCCATCACTCCACGCGGGTGATCCGGTTGGGCTTGAAGCCCAGGTCAGCCGCCTTGCCTTTGCGGGCGCGTGCGGCGCGAGCATTGTTGAGACTCCGGATCTCCAGTGTCTCGTCACGGTCCTTCCCGCCCCGGCCAATGCCTTCGATCTTCACGCTGCGGGTGTAGGCCGCAGCACCGGCCAGCGTGTCCTTGGCTTCGAGGTCGATCAGCATCAGACCGCGACCTCCTTTCTCCATGGACTTGAGCTCACCGATCTCAAAAGTGAGGATGCGACCACCGGTGGATGCGCAGGCCACGTGCGTGGCGGGTAGCAGTGTCTGGCTGCCACTGGTGTTTGCCACATGCGAGGGTGCACAGATGGTTTCGCCTTCGCCCACACTGATGAAGGCCTTGCCGGCTCGCTGGCGCGATATCAGGCTCTCCACATTGGCCAGAAAGCCATAGCCCCCGGTGCCACTGAGCAGCAGCGTGGCGTTGGCCGGTCCGGCGAAGTAGTGCAGCGGCTGGGTACCGCTTTCGAGTTCGATGAGCGTGGTGATGGGCTGGCCATCTCCACGGGCGCCGGGCAGGCTGGCCACTGGCACGCTGTAGACACGGCCGTTGCTGCCAAAGACGATGAGGGTGTCCACCGTGCGGCATTCAAATGTGCCGTACAGGCCGTCGCCTGCCTTGAAAGCGAAGCTGGCGGCCTCATGGCCGTGGCCGGTGCGCGCGCGCACCCAGCCCTTGCTGGAGATGACCACCGTGACCGGCTCGTCCACCACCTTGATCTCCGCAATGGCCTTTTTCTCAGCCTGGATCAAGGTGCGGCGAGGGTCCGCAAAAGTCTTGGCGTCGGACTCGATCTCCTTGACCATCAGGCGCTTCAGGCTGGCCGGGTTGCCGAGAATGTCTTCCAGCTTGCCCTGCTCCTCGCGCAGTTCTTTGAGCTCCTGCTCGATCTTGATGGCTTCCAGCCTCGCCAGTTGGCGCAAACGGATTTCCAGAATGTCTTCGGCCTGTCGCTCGCTGAGCTTGAAGGCTTCGATCAGCGCGGGCTTGGGCTCGTCGCTGTGGCGAATGATGCGTATCACCTCGTCGATGTTGAGCAGTACCAGCTGCCGCCCTTCGAGGATGTGGATGCGGTCGAGCACCTTGCCCAGGCGGTGCTGCGTGCGGCGGATGATGGTGGACTGGCGGAACTCGATCCATTCGCTCAGCATCAGCCGCAGGCTTTTCTGAGTCGGACGGCCATCCAGACCGATCATGGTCAGGTTGATGGGGGCTGAGCTTTCCAGGCTGGTGTGGGCCAGCAGTGTGGTGATGAGTTCCTGCTGCTCGATGCGGCTGCTCTTGGGTTCGAACACCAGGCGCACGGGCGCGTCCTTGCTCGACTCGTCACGCACCACGTCCAGCACCATGAGCATGCTGGCCTTGAGCTGGGTCTGGTCCTGACTCAGCGCTTTCTTGCCAGCCTTGACCTTGGGGTTCGTGATTTCTTCGATCTCTTCGAGAACACGCTGCGTGCTCACGCCAGGTGGCAGTTCGTTCACCACCAGTTGCCACTGGCCACGCGCCAGATCTTCGATCTTCCAGCGCGCACGCACCTTGAGGCTGCCGCGGCCGGTGCGGTAGGCGTCGGCGATGTCGCTGGCCGGGCTGATGATCTGGCCACCTCCGGGGTAGTCCGGGCCGGGAATGATCGCAGCCAGATCTTCGTCACTGAGCTTGGGCGACTTGATCAGCGCCACGCAGGCGTCGGCCACCTCACGCAGGTTGTGGCTGGGAATTTCGGTGGCCAGCCCCACAGCGATGCCGCTGGCGCCGTTAAGCAGATTGAACGGCAGGCGAGCAGGCAGTTGTCTCGGCTCCTGGAACGAGCCGTCGTAGGTGGGAATGAAGTCGACCGTTCCCTGGTCGATCTCGTCCAGCAGCAGGCCTGTGATCTTGGCCAGGCGTGCTTCGGTGTAGCGCATGGCAGCGGCGCCATCACCGTCCCGGCTGCCGAAATTGCCCTGGCCATCGATCAGCGGGTAACGCTGTGAAAAGTCCTGTGCCATGCGCACCAGGGCGTCGTAGGCCGCGCTGTCACCATGCGGGTGGTACTTGCCCAGCACGTCGCCCACCACGCGGGCGCTCTTGACCGGCTTGGCGGCGGTGTTCCCGCTGAAGCCCAGACCCATGCGGTCCATGGCGTAGAGGATGCGCCGCTGCACCGGCTTCTGGCCGTCGCACACATCGGGCAAGGCACGGCCCTTCACCACCGACAGCGCGTATTCCAGATAGGCGCGCTGGGCGTAGGTGGCCAGGTTGTCTTCTCCGGGCGCGTCGGCCGGTCGGAGATCGAGTTCAGGTGTGTCGTTCATCAGTGTTCAGGCATTTTTTTGGTTCGGGTGCCGCGCTTCACGTGTATTGTCCAGAAACACCGCCGGGTTGGCTTTGCCAGACGGCTGGTGTTGCCCCCTGGAGGGGGTGACGCGCAGCGGCGCGGGGGTGGCTCTAGACATCCACCTCGACCGAGTCGCCATGCAGCTCCATCAGCTCGCGTCGTGAGGCGGCTTCACCCTTGCCCATGAGCTTGGTGATGAGCGCCTCGGTGCTCGCGAAGTCCATGGAGCCGAGTTGCACCGGCATGAGACGGCGCGTGTCGGGGTTGAGTGTGGTGTCCCAAAGCTGCTCGGCGTTCATTTCGCCAAGCCCTTTGAAGCGGCTCACCTGGCATTTGTCAGCCGGCACCCCGTCCTTGGCGCACTTGTCCAGGATGGCGTGCAGTTCGCCTTCATCGAGCGCGTACTGCTTGCTCGCGGGCTTCTTGCCGCGCGCGGGTACATCCACCCTGAACAGCGGCGGACGCGCCACGTACACATTACCGGCCTCGATGAGCTTGGGAAAGTGGCGGAAAAACAGGGTCAGCAGCAGCACCTGGATGTGTGAGCCGTCCACGTCGGCGTCCGACAGGATGCATACCTTGCCGTAACGCAGGCCGCTGAGGTCGGTGGTGTCGTTCGGCCCGTGCGGGTCCACACCAATGGCCACGGCGATGTCGTGGATCTCGTTGTTTGCGAACAGGCGGTCGCGTTCCACCTCCCAGGTGTTGAGCACCTTGCCACGCAGTGGCAGCACCGCCTGGCATTCCTTGTCGCGCCCCATCTTGGCGCTGCCACCGGCGGAGTCCCCCTCCACCAGGAACACCTCGTTGTGCGCCAGGTCGCGGCTTTCGCAGTCGGTGAGCTTGCCTGGCAACACGGCCACGCCGGAGCCCTTGCGCTTCTCGACCTTCTGCCCCGCCTTCTGGCGGAACTGGGCGGCCTTGATGGCCAGTTCCGCGAGCTTCTTTCCATAGTCCACATGCTGGTTGAGCCAGAGTTCCAGCGAAGGACGCACAAAACTGGACACCAGGCGCACCGCGTCGCGTGAGTTCAAACGCTCCTTGATCTGGCCCTGAAACTGCGGGTCCAGCACCTTGGCTGAGAGGACATAAGAGGCACGGGCGAACACGTCTTCCGGCAACAGCTTCACCCCCTTGGGCAACAGCGCGTGCAACTCGATAAAGCTCTTCACCGCCTGAAACAGACCATCGCGCAAACCGCTTTCGTGCGTGCCACCGGCACTGGTGGGAATCAGGTTGACGTAGCTCTCGCGCACCGGCTGACCGTCTTCTGTGAAGGCCACACACCAGGTGGCGCCCTCGCCTTCGGCGAAGTTGTCGTCCTTCGCATCGGCAAAGCCCTCGCCCTCGAACAGCGGAATCACGGGTTCGCCATGAAGCGTTTGCTGCAGGTAGTCGCGCAGCCCGCCCTTGTAGAGCCAGCTCTGTGCATCCTTGGTCTTTTCGTTCACCAGCGTCACCGAAACCCCGGGCATGAGCACGGCCTTGCTGCGCAGCAGGTGGGTGAGTTCACTCATGGGCAGCGCGGCGGTTTCGAAATACTTGGCGTCCGGCCAGGCGCGCACGGTCGTGCCCTGCTTGCGGTCACCCTCGCCTTTGGAGGTCATGACCAGTGGCTCAACCACGTCGCCACCAGAAAACGCCAGGCGCGCCACCTGCCCTTCGCGGTAGCTCGTGACTTCCAGGCGGGTGGACAAGGCGTTCGTCACGCTCACACCCACACCATGGAGGCCGCCGGAGAAGCTGTACGCACCGCCCTTGCCCTTGTCGAACTTGCCACCGGCGTGCAGGCGGGTGAACACGAGCTCGACCACCGGCGCGTTTTCTTCCGGGTGCAGGCCAAAGGGAATGCCTCGACCATCATCTTCCACGCTGACCGACCCATCGGTGTGCAGCGTGACCTTGATTTTTTTGCCGTGCCCGGCCAACGCCTCGTCGGCCGCGTTGTCCAGCACTTCCTGAATGATGTGCAGCGGGTTGTCGGTGCGGGTGTACATGCCCGGGCGCTGTTTGACCGGCTCCAGTCCTTTGAGAACGCGAATGGAGCCTTCGGAATAGTCTGAGAGAGGTTTGCTTGCCATGGGGGCGGATTGTAAGCGCCGAACCCTCAAAATACTGTACAAAATCACATGTCTGCAAGCTGACGCGTCTCGCTGATGCAACTTGCGCATCAATGCCTCCGCCAAATGTCAGTGCAGGCCCACCCGTGCGACAAGCGCGCGCCCCCGCAATTCGCTAAAGTCGCCGGATGCCTTCGACGTCCATATCCACCCCCAGCCAGTCCGCACCCCACCTGAGCATGTGGCAGGTGCTCGCGTGCGGGGCAGCCATCGTGACACTGTCCATGGGCATTCGCCACGGCTTCGGGCTTTGGCTGCAACCCATCACCATGGCCCAGGGCTGGACCCGCGAAACGTTCTCCTTCGCCATGGCCATCCAGAACCTCTCGTGGGGCGCCTTCGGCATCTTCGCCGGCATGGCCGCCGACCGGTTCGGCGCCTTCCGGGTGCTGCTGGTGGGCGCCGTGCTGTACGCCGCTGGGCTGGTGGGCATGGCGTTGTCCACATCTTCGATCGCTTTTGCCATGACCACCGGTGTGTTGATTGGTGCTGCGCAAGCCGGCACGACCTATGCGGTCATTTATGGCGTGATCGGGCGTCAGATACCGGCCGAAAAACGCTCGTGGGCCATGGGCGTGGCCGCTGCGGCCGGCTCCTTTGGCCAGTTCCTGATGGTGCCGGTGGAAGGCTGGCTGATCAGCAGCTTCGGCTGGCAGGAAGCGCTGCTGTTCCTGGGCGCGGCGGTGCTGCTCATCATGCCGCTGGCCCTGGGCCTGCGCGAGCCGGGCTTTGCCGGCGGCGGTGCCCCGGTGCGCGACCAGAGCATCATGAGCGCGCTGCGCGAAGCGCTTCGTTACCGCAGCTTCCAGTTGCTCATGGCGGGTTACTTCGTCTGCGGCTTTCAGGTGGTTTTCATCGGCGTGCACATGCCCAGCTACCTCAAGGACAACGGCCTGTCGCCCCAGGTCGCGAGCTACGCGCTGGCGCTGATCGGCCTGTTCAACGTGATCGGCACTTATGCGGCAGGCGCCCTGGGACAGCGACTGGCCAAGCGCCACATCCTGGCATTCATCTACTTCGCCCGCGCCGTGGTGATCACGATCTTCCTGATCGCGCCGCTCACGCCCATGAGCGTGTATGTGTTCGCCAGTGTCATGGGCCTGCTCTGGCTCTCCACCATTCCGCCCACCAATGCCGTGGTGGCGCAGATCTTCGGCGTGGCGCACCTGTCGATGCTGGGCGGCTTTGTCTTCTTCAGCCATCAGATTGGGAGCTTCCTGGGTGTGTGGCTGGGCGGTG
This sequence comes from Hydrogenophaga sp., assembly GCF_030651625.1. Taxonomy (GTDB): domain Bacteria; phylum Pseudomonadota; class Gammaproteobacteria; order Burkholderiales; family Burkholderiaceae_C; genus Hydrogenophaga. The sequence goes on from NZ_JAUSCF010000022.1 coordinate 402,426, forward strand.
TGCTCTACGACCGCACCGGTAGCTACGACGTGGTCTGGTACATCGCCATCGTGCTCGGCGTGTTTGCGGCATTGATCAACCTGCCGGTGCGCGAATCGCCGATTGCCCGTGGCCCGCAGCGTGTGGGAGCGCCGGCATGACCGTCACCCGGCTCATGATCTGGGCGACCATTGCGCTGGCCCTTCTGGGTACGCTCATGCTCTACAACCAGCCAGGATTTCTGGTGAACCTGGCCGACCAGTTCTGGAGCTGTTTCTAGGTATGGAACACCCCCTGCGTCGCCTTCGGCGCCTCCCCCCTGAAAGGGGGGCGACACCAGAGGCCCGTCCTGAGCTTGTCGAAGGGCGGTTCCTCGGTGTCCCTGGACAGACTCCTATCATGCGCAACGGTTTGCGCCCCGGCACCATGGAACACAGACATGCATAACAACGAAACGCCCTCGCACTGGGTCCAGCGCTGGACGCATCTGATTCCACCCGGTGGGTCGGTGCTGGATGTGGCCTGTGGCCATGGCAGGCACATGCGATGGCTGGCAGACGCGGGCCACCGCGTCACGGGCGTGGACCGCTCGCCTGAGGCCATTGCCGCGGTCCAACCGCTGGGCCGCGCGGTGCAGGCCGACATTGAAAATGGGGCGTGGCCGTTCGCGGGAGAACGGTTCGACGCAGTGGTGGTCACCAACTACCTGTGGCGTCCGCTGCTGTCCACCTTGCTGGAAAGCGTGGCTCCGGGGGGGGTGTTGATTTACGAAACCTTCGCGGCCGGCAATGAAACGGTGGGAAAGCCTTCTCGCCCCGACTTCCTGCTTCAGCCTGGTGAATTGCTTCAGGTCTGCCAGCTCATGCACGTGGTTGCATTTGAAGACGGGTTCTGCGACCAGCCAGCGCGCTTCGTTCAACGCATCACGGCGGTACGAAAACCGACCGAACCGCCCGCCCTGCCCGCACGCCATCCCCTGACGGCCACTGGGTAGAATGCATCATCTTCGTGCCCGCAAGTCGCCGATCAAACGTGGTCTGGCCCGCAGGACACGCATTCTTTGAGCAACTGGCTTATGAACACCATCACCGGCAGCACCGTTGCCCTGGTCACACCCATGCTGGAAGACGGCAGTGTGGACTACCCCACCCTGCGCGAACTGATCGACTGGCACATTGCCGAAGGCACCGACTGCATCGGCGTGGTCGGCACCACCGGAGAGTCGCCCACGGTGACCGTGGAAGAGCATTGCGAAATCATCCGCGTTTCCGTCGAACAGGCCGCCAAGCGCGTGCCCATCATGGCGGGCTGCGGCGCCAACTCCACGGCCGAAGCCATCGAACTGGCCCGGTTTGCCCAGGGCGTGGGCGCTGACTGCCAACTGCAGGTGGTGCCCTATTACAACAAGCCCACCCAGGAAGGTCAGTATCAGCATTTCAAGGCCATCGCAGAGGCGACGGGTGACCTGCCCATCGTGCTCTACAACGTGCCCGGTCGCAGCGTGGCCGACATGTCGGTCGACACCACCCTGCGCCTGGCTCTGATTGATGGCATCGTCGGCATCAAGGACGCCACCGGCAACATCGAACGGGCGCAATGGCTCATTCGCGAAGCGCCTGAGGGGTTCGCCATCTACTCCGGCGACGATCCAACTGCGGTGGCGCTCATGTTGTGCGGCGGCAAAGGCAATATCAGCGTGACGGCCAATATAGCGCCACGCCTGATGCACGAGCTGTGCGTGGCGGCCATGTCCGGCGACGTCCGGCGTGCCATGGACATCCAGTTTCGCCTGATGCCCGTGCACAAGCACCTGTTCATTGAACCCAACCCGATTCCCCTCAAGTGGGCGATGGCACGCATGGGCTTGTGTGGCCCGGCCATGCGACTGCCCCTCACCCCAATGGCCGCCGCCCACGAATCCGTCGTGGAAGGTGCCTTGCAGGACAGCGGCCTGATCGCCTGAACCTCTGCGACCTGTCAGACTCCTACCTGCCACCCCCCGAACAACCAGAGTCCTTTCATGCTCCCATTGAACGCGTCCAAGCTATTTTCTCGCGCCCAGGTGGTCACCTGTGCCGCTCCCCTGCGCTTCACCATGATTGCGATCACCGCGGCTGCCCTGCTCGGCGGGTGTACCGTGCTTCAGGAAGACAAGATCGACTACAAGAGCGCCCAACGCGGCAGCACACTGGAAATCCCCCCCGATCTGACCCAGCTCAATCGGGACAACCGTTTTGCTGTGCCGGGCGCGACGGTGACTGCCAGCGGTTTTGAAGCGGGGCAACCTGCTCAGCCTGGCGGCAGCACAGCCGCGACCACCGTCGGCGATGTGCGCATCGAGCGCGCAGGCAGCCAACGCTGGCTGGTGGTGGATCGCCCTGCCGATGCGCTCTGGGAGCCGGTGCGGTCGTTCTGGCAAGAGAGCGGCTTTGTGCTGGAGCTCGATCAGGAAGCGCTCGGCATCATGGAAACCGACTGGGCGGAAAACCGCGCCAAGCTGCCGCAGGATTTCATCCGGCGCGCGCTGGGACGGGTACTCGACGCGGTCTACTCCACTGCAGAGCGCGACCGTTTCCGCACGCGTCTGGAACGCACACCTTCGGGAGGTACGGAAATCTACATCAGCCACCGCGGCATGATCGAGGTCTACACCACGACACAGAAGGAAGAAACCCGCTGGCAACCCCGACCAGCCGACGTTGAGCTGGAAACCGAGTTCCTGCGTCGCCTGATGGTTCGACTGGGTGTGAGCGAAGCGCAATCCCAGGCCATTGCAGCCACAGCCCCGTCAGTCGCTGCTGCGCGCCTGACCACGGTGAACAATGTGCCTGTGATGCAATTTGAAGATGGCTTTGACCGCGGCTGGCGCCGGGTGGGTTTGGCGCTGGACCGTACCGGTTTTACCGTCGAGGATCGCAATCGCAGTCAGGGGATTTACTTCGTCCGGTATGTCGAACCCAGAGCCGCCTCGGGCCAGCCAGGTCTGATCGGTCGCATGTTTGGCGCTTCGAGAAATGAAGCGACGCCAGTGCGTTACCGCGTTGCGGTGGTCAGCACCAATAACATCACTTCTGTGTCGGTGTTGTCTTCCGAGGGCCAGCCAGACAACTCCGAAAATGCTCAGCGCATCCTCAAGCTTCTGGCAGACGACCTCAAGTAAAGCGCTCTCTGCGTCCAGACAAATGCCGCCCTCGGGCGGCATTTTTCATGGGGTTGGTACCGTACCAGTGCACGGCTGCTGGTTTTCATGAAGCAAGCTCCCTTGTGGAAATGGTTTGCCATCGCACCCATTAACGCAACAACGAAGAAGATGAAAAACGACGGAAAGGGATGCAGCGAACCTTCGCTCCAATACGCAGCACAGCGAGTTACAAGCCCAGCGTGCTCGCCGGAAAAGAAGGTGCCGCCTTGTGCCACTCTGCTTCGAGACGCTCTCCCAAGGCGACGCGCCGTGCCGGCTCGAACGTGGCCACCACCACGTTGTGTTTCAAGTCCAGCCGCTCCATGGTCCATTCCGGGGTCCAGATGGCGCTCATCACTTCGCCTCCTGAGCTTCTGCCTGTGGCACGAGCCTCCACCAGGTGCGACCAGGCCACGCGCCACTGGACGAACCGGGGGTGCTTTTGGCGAAGCGGGGCAAAGTCTTGCGCGAGCAGATGCAGGGACCGCCCGCTGGCGGACCATGCCTGGATCGAATCAATCACTGATCGCTCACCAAGTGGCCAATCGGAAAAATCCTGATCGCACCACACCATCTTCACCCATCCGCGACTGGCCGCGGTGGCGATGGCCTGTCGCACCAGGTCGATGAATGCATTGCGCCCCAGCAAGCGCCCTTCCGGCAGGGAGATGGGGTTCGGAGACGGGTCAGCAGTGGTTTCCATGGACAAACCTCATATTCATAAGAGCTGATCTCACCAGCCCTGATCTGCGCAAGGGACTGAATCAGCCTGGTTCATTCAGCTTTAGCCAGCCTGCCTCAAACCAGTCCTGAAGCAAGGCCAGCGCAGCTCCGCTCGCCTTGCCCACATCACGGGCGACCAGACACCGCTGATTGGCCAAACGGCGCATGAGGCGTGCATCTGCACCTCCTGCCAGAAACCCCTCACCATTGATGAACACATGACGATCGTCGTACATCATGCGGGTACGACGGTCCAGGCGCAAGGCCCCGATTGACCAAACTCCTTCTGGCTGATCAAACCAGACGCGCGGCTTGGGCTCCGTCATGACTTCACCCAACGCACACGCGAGTGTCTGGCGTTGCGCCAGCAAGCGTTGCAGGCCATCAGCGGCAAATGCCTCCAGTGCCGGCGGCAAAGCCGCAGGTGTGGAAGTGGCAGGCTGACTCCGATCGGCATAGAGTGTGGCGTCTTCAAACTCATCAGCCATGCGCTGCAGAAGCTCTCCCGCGAGACCGCCGCGTTGTGGGGCCCTGAACCCGATCGAATAGGTCATGCAGTCCCCGCCCTCAGCCACACCGTCATGGGCCCAACGAGGTGGCAGGTAGAGCATGTCACCCGGGTTCAACAGGTGTTCTTCCTCGGCCTCGAACCGACTCAGTATTTTCAATGGCACACCCGGCGCCAGCGAAAGGTCCTTTTGTCGACCGATGCGCCAGCGGCGCTGCCCGCTGACCTGCAGCAGGAACACGTCGTAGCTGTCAAAGTGAGGTCCAACGCCTCCCCCATCACTGGCCCAGGAGATCATCAAGTCGTCCAGGCGCGCGTCGGGCACAAAACGGAACCGCTGGAGCAGGTCGTGGGCTGCGTCCAGGTGGGTGTCAACGCCCTGGACCAGCAGCGTCCAGCCCTTTCTCTTCAGTGGCGGCAATGCCCGTGTTGAAAAGGGACCGTGTCTGAGCGTCCAGCCTGGCTCTTTGTGTTCAATCAGTCGCGACTCCACGGCGTCGTCCGCAGCCATCGAAAACAACGCCTTGCGACTCAGCAAGGGGACAAAGTCGGGCAGCGCGTTGCGAATCAGCAGCGGTTTCTTCTGCCAATGGCGTTGCATGAAACGGGCTGGAGAAAGCCCGCCCAGCAAGGCGACTGGCTCGTGAGGCAATGGGATGGATGGGCTGGTGGCTCGGGCGGGTGTCATGGGACAATTGTCGGATGAAAATTTCTGAACAATGCGTGGTCGCGTTGACCTGGACGCTCAAGGACACATTGGGTGAAGAACTCGACACGCTCGACGATCCGGTCGAGTTCCTGGTGGGCGGAACCGACCTGCTCGACAAGATTGAAAACGCGTTGCGAGGCCACGTCGCTGGCGACACGATCGATCTGCATCTGGAACCTCAGAACGCATTCGGCGACTATGACGACCGACTGCTGTTTCTGGAGCCCCGCCACCTGTTTCCTGAACAGATCGAAGAAGGCATGGGGTTCGAAGGTCTGCCGGAAGGCGGCAATCCTGCAGCGCCGAAGGATCGACTGTACTTCGTGAGCGACATCTACCCCGATCACGTGGTGCTCGATGGCAACCACCCTCTGGCCGGCATTGCCTTGCGTATCAAGATGAAAGTGCATGCTGTTCGCGAGGCCACTTTGAACGAAATCGGCCTCGGAACCCTGGGCACGGGCTTCTTCCGCATGCAGGTCGATTCCAGCAACCCGGCGGTGGGAGACGAAGACACTCCACCAGGATCCCACACGCTTCATTGAAGCCAGTCACAACGCTGCCGCACCGCCGACCACGACGCCAGCCAGTTGTCTGGGACGAAGCCCATGGCAGGCCACGAGGCTCATCGCCCTGCGAGGTCGGCTTTCTATCCCCGTCCTGTTGAACCGTAGCCCCCAGAGCCGCGCAAGCTGGCTTCTGCAAAGTCCTCAACCAAACGAAAGTTCGGTTGCACCACAGGCACGATCACCATTTGTGCAATGCGCTCCATGGGTTCGATCGTGAAAGGCACATCGCTGCGATTCCACGCGCTGACCATGAGTTGGCCCTGGTAATCGCTGTCGATGAGACCCACCAGATTGCCCAGCACGATACCGTGCTTGTGACCCAACCCCGATCGCGGCAGGATCATGGCCGCGAAACCCGGATCGGCCAGATGAATGGCCAATCCGGTGGGGATGAGTTGCCAGGCGTTGGGGGCCAGCGTCAGTGGCTCATCCAGGCAAGCCCTGAGATCAAGCCCCGCGCTACCCGGCGTGGCGTAGCTGGGCAGTTGATCCGACATGCGCGGATCCATCACTTTGACATCGACTTGCATGTTGGAAACGACTTGCTTGTTGGGCGGGATCGGATGACTGTATTCAGCCTACTTGAGTGCGTCTTCCAACGCCTTGGCCGGATCGACCTCCTCGGCATCCCGCCTCGGGCCAAATCCCTCCATGCTCGGAGGCTTGTCGTTGTCGTCGCCAAACGGATCATCCAGCCCTGGCATGTTGAGCAGCATGTCACGCACCGACGACTCGTCGACCACGATCGGCTTGCTGAGACTGCCCGTCACCAGGGTGGGGTTGAAGAGAATGACAGCCACCATGATGATCTGCAGCGCAATGAATGCAATCGAGCCCTGGTAGATCTGGCCCGTGGTCACCGCCTTGATGCGCTTGCCGGTCACCACATCATCGTAGTCGTTGCGGGCGGCCACGCTGCGCAAATAGAACAGCGCAAAGCCGAACGGAGGCGTCAGGAAAGAAGTCTGCAGGTTCATGGCGATCAACACCCCGAACCAGATCAGGTTCACGTCGAGCTTTTGTGCCACCGGCACCAGCAGCGGAATCACGATGAAGGCGATTTCAAAGAAGTCGATGAAGAAGCCCAGCACGAACACCAGCAGGTTCACGAACAGCAGGAAGCCCAACTGTCCACCGGGCAACTTGTCGAAAAGATGCTCGACCCAGATGTGTCCATCGGCTGCGTTGAACGTGAAACTGAAAACGGTGGATCCGATCAGGATGAACATCACGAAGATGGCCAGCTTGGTCGAATTTTCCAGGGCCTGCTGCAGCAGCTTGAAACTCAGTGTGCGGCGCACGCCTGCCATCACGATGGCGCCAATGGCCCCCATGGCACCGCCCTCGGTGGGCGTGGCAATGCCCAGAAAGATGGTGCCGAGCACCAGGAAAATGAGCACCAGAGGCGGAATCAGCACAAAGGTGACGCGCTCGGTCAGACGGGACAGCAGCCCGATCCGGAACACCTTGTTCACCACAGCCAGCCCGAACGCCACGAAGGTGCCGATGGTGAACGAGAGAATGAACGTCTCGTCGCTTGGCGCCGGACTCGAACGCCCCATCCACGGATTCAGGACGGATTCGTGAATCTGCGCCCAGAACAAGGCCGCTCCCACCGAAATCGCCATCAGTATCAGCAGCGAGCGATGGCCGCTGCTTCCATTCGGCTGGTTGTAAATGCGCGCTTCGGGCGGAAGGGCTGGCACCCATTTGGGGCGCACGATCGCGACCGCCACAATGAACAGCAGGTACAGGCTCACCAGCATCAGGCCAGGGATCAGGGCGCCGGAATACATGTCGCCAACCGACCGGCCCAGCTGGTCTGCAAGAACAATCAGCACCAGCGAAGGCGGCAGGGCTTGCGCCAGCGTACCGGAAGCGGTGATCGTGCCCGTGGCGATGGCGCGGTTGTAGCCATAGCGCAGCATGATGGGCATGGCGATCAGGCCCATGGAGATCACGGAGGCAGCCACCACGCCAGTGGTCGCAGCCAGCAACGCACCTACGAGGACCACAGCAATGCCCACCCCGCCACGCAGGGGGCCAAAGACCTGCCCCACGGTCTCCAGTAAGTCTTCAGCCATCCGGCTGCGCTCCAGGATGATGCCCATCAGCGTGAAGAAGGGAATGGCGAGCAGCGTGTCGTTCTGCATGATGCCGAACACGCGCAGCGGCAGCGCCTGAAACAGGTTGGCTGGAAACAGACCGATCTCCATGCCGATCAGGCCGAAGAAAAGGCCCGTGGCTGCGAGCGAAAACGCGACCGGAAACCCGGCCAGCAAAAAGACGATCAAGCCCCCAAACATCAGGGGCACAAAGTTGTTCGAAAGTATTTCGCTCATGACTGGGCTCCGGCCTTGCGGGCCTTTTCCTGGGCTTCAATTTCCTTGGCCAGCAACTCGGTCTCACTCGGGCCGCTGTGGTCGAGCACGTCTGGACCATGTCCGGTGAGAAAGGCAATGCGTTTGATGAGTTCGGATATGCCCTGCACGAACAGGAGCGCGAAGCCCAGCGGGATCATCCCGTAGACAGGCCAGCGGATGAGACCACCCGAGTTGGAGGACATTTCGCCCGATATCCAGGCGCGCTCGAACAACGGCCAGCCCAGGGTGACCATGAAATAGCACAGGGGCAAAAGGAACACGATGATGCCTGCCACATCGATCCAGTTGCGCGTGCGGGGACTCAGCCGGCTGGAGATGAAGTCGATTCGCACATGCGCATTGCGAAGGAACGCGTAGCCCCCACCCAGCATGAAGACAGCAGCGAACAGGTACCACTGGATTTCCAGCCACGCGTTCGAACTGATGCTGAACGACTTTCTGATGACCGCGTTGCCGGCACTGATCAGGGTCGCGGCAAGAATGAGCCACATGACCACTTTTCCGATCAGGCTGCTGATACCGTCTATGAAGCGAGAGAGTTTGAGCAGTAGAGACATGGGATGTACCCGCAACAAGGGGCTGGACAGAAAACGGACCCAGTCTAGTGGGAGTCTGGCCCGACACCTGATGGCCAGCTGACTGTGAGGGTGCTGGGCATCAGATGAAAACTCATGTGGAACGTAGCGAAAAACCCCGCCGGAGCGGGGTTTTTTTCCGCAAGGCCGGGGGCCTTACAGTGTGGCAGCCTGCATGTAGCGGTCGAACTGAGCTTCCGTGAACCGGAACCAAAGGTTCTGGTCTTTACGGAAGTTTGAGTAATCAGCGTAGATTTTCTTCCATGCCGGGTTCGTGTCGCTGAGCTCCGTGTAGAGCGACATGGACTGCTTGAAGGCCTCGTCCATCACGGGACGCGGGAATGGCAGCACCTTGACGCCACCAGCCACCAGACGCTTCAAAGCGGCCGGGTTGCGGTTGTCGTACATGGCCTGCATGGTGGTGTGCGCATGCGAGGCAGCGCATTCCACGATGGCCTTGTTCTCTGCCGACAGCCCGTTGTAGGCGGCCTTGTTGACGTAGAAGTCGAGCTGTGCGCCACCTTCCCACCAGCCTGGGTAGTAATAGTTCTTGGCAACCTTCTGGAAGCCGAGCTTTTCATCGTCGTAAGGACCGACCCACTCGACCGCGTCGATGGTGCCGCGCTCCAGCGCCTGGTAAATTTCGCCGCCCGGGATGTTCTGCGGCACACCGCCCATGCGGGTGATGACCTTGCCGGCAAACCCGCCCACGCGGAACTTCAAGCCCTTCATATCGTCGAGGCTCTTGATCTCGTTGCGATACCAGCCACCCATCTGGGCACCGGTGTTGCCGCCTGGGAAGTTCACGATGTTGTACTTGTCGTAGAACTCGCGGAACAGCTTCAAGCCGTTGCCGTCGTAGAACCAGGAGGTGAGTTGGCGGCTGTTCAAACCGAATGGAATGGCCGTACCCATGGCAAAGGTGTCGTCCTTGCCAAAGAAGTAGTAGGGAGCGGTGTGGGCCACTTGCACGGTGCCTTCCTGGACACCATCGACCACACCGAAAGCCGGCATCAATTCGCCGCCAGCGTGCACAGAGATCTCGAATTTGCCGCCGGACATTTCGCCGACCTTCTTGGCAAACACCTCTGCTGCGCCGTAAATGGTGTCCAGCGCCTTGGGAAAGCTGGAAGCAAGACGCCAGCGGATGGCGGCCTGGGCGTGAACCGCTGGTGCGACTCCTGCCGTGAGCACACCGGCGATGCCCGCGTGCTTGATGAGTGAACGACGATCCATATCGATTGACTCCGTGGTTGGTATGGGAAAACCCGACCCGGTGATCCAGGCAGGTGACTTTATGGGTCAAGCAGAATTGTAGGAACGGGGTCACCGTGATCGCTGGGGGTTTTCCCTCGAAAGCAGCGGTTTGACTGCGGGTATTCAGCCTCTTGCAAGGTTCGATGCAAAGCCAGGCCGTGTCTCACGGCCACGTGCTGTCAGAAGTCCGGAAATTGCACTCTTGCGGTGCAGGCAAAAAACTGAACAGTCGACGACCTACCCGCCTGACCCATCAAGCGCGGCGGCAGTGCGTGGAATGTCAGCCGCCCTGATCCCTCAAGCCACCACTTTGAGCCCAGGAGATGCATCCAGAAGTGCAGAAAACCGCGCGCGTACCGAACGCTCGATGCCTTCAGCATCCAGGCCCACCATGGCCAACAGCTTGGCGGGATCCCCATGTTCGGTGAACTGGTCTGGCAAACCCAGCGTGAGCACCGGCAGCAAAAACCCTTCACTCTGCAAGGCTTCGAGCACCGCACTGCCGGCCCCGCCCTGCACACAGCCTTCTTCGACCGTGACGATCGCCTGATGCGTGCGAGCCACTTCGCGCAGCAAATCCAGATCGAGCGGCTTGACCCAGCGCATGTTGGCCACGCTCGTCCCCAGTTTCTCCGCCGCCTTGAGTGCGGGATGGAGCAAGGTACCGAACGCGAAAATGGCCACACCCCGGCCCTGGCGCCGAATTTCGCCTTTGCCGTAGGGCAGGCCCTCAAGGCTGGAGGGAACGGACACGCCAGCGCCTGCACCCCGTGGATACCGCACCGCCACGGGGTGGTTCTGTGCGTGCGCGGTGGAGAGCAATTGGCGACACTCGGCTTCGTCTGCCGGGCATGCGAGCGCCATGTTGGGAATGCAACGCAGGTAGGCGATGTCATAGGCACCCGCATGGGTCGCACCGTCGGCGCCCACCAGACCAGCCCGGTCCAGTGCGAACACCATCGGGAGGTTCTGCAGCGCGACATCGTGGATCAATTGATCGTAGCCACGCTGCAGGAACGTGGAATAGATGGCCACCACCGGCTTCAAGCCTTCGCAGGCCAATCCGGCAGCGAAGGTCACTGCGTGCTGTTCGGCAATGCCCACATCGAAATAGCGCTCAGGAAAACGTCGCTCGAATTCCACCATGCCAGAGCCTTCGCGCATGGCCGGCGTGATGCCCACCAGCTTGGGGTCGGCGGCTGCCATGTCGCAGAGCCATTGACCGAACACCTGGGTGAACGTGGTCTTGGGCACGATCGCTGGCGGCGTCAAGCCCACCGCCGGGTCGAACTTGCCTGGGCCATGGTAGGCGATGGGGTCGGCTTCAGCCAGCTTGTAGCCTTGACCTTTGCGGGTGACCACGTGCAGGAATTGGGGGCCACTGCCCGCTGCAAGCAGTTGCCTGATGTTCTCCAGCGTGGGAATCAGGGATTCGAGATCATGGCCATCAATGGGTCCGATGTAGTTGAAGCCAAACTTCTCGAACAATGTGGCTGGCACCACCATGCCCTTGGCATGCTCTTCCAGCCGCTTGGCCAGTTCGAACAGCGGCGGTGCATTCTTGAGAACCTGCTTGCCCACGTTCTTGGCTGCAGCGTAAAACTGCCCACTCATGAGTTGGGCAAGGTAGCGGTTCAACGCACCAACGGGCGGCGAGATCGACATGTCGTTGTCGTTGAGCACCACCAGCAGTCGCCCCTCGGCAACGCCAGCGTTGTTCAAGGCCTCGAACGCCATGCCTGCGGTCATGGCGCCATCGCCAATGATGGCCACCGCGTTGCGGTCTTCGCCCTTGATCCGTGCGGCCTGCGCCATGCCCAGCGCAGCGGAGATGCTGGTGGACGAATGGGCGGTACCGAAAGTGTCGTATTCACTCTCACTGCGACGTGGAAACCCGCTGATGCCGCCGAGCTGGCGCAGGGTGTGCATCTGGTCGCGCCGGCCGGTGAGGATCTTGTGAGGATAGGTCTGGTGTCCCACGTCCCACACCAGGCGATCGTCGGGCGTGTTGAACACGTAGTGCAAGGCCACCGTGAGCTCCACCGTGCCCAGGTTCGAGCTCAGGTGGCCACCGGTGCGTGCGACACTGTCCAGCAGATAGCTGCGCAGCTCATCGGCCAGCGGGTGCAACTGGGCGCGGGTGAGTTGCCGCAGGTCTGCAGGCGATTGAATGGAAGACAACAAAGAAGTCATGGGCGGCATGGGTGTCGCTGTTCGGGTGGAGGATCAACAATCGCGCCGACCGACCCAGTCGGCGAGCGCGTGAAGAACATCGCAATGGTTCAGGCCGGACTGGTTCAAGGCGTCATGGGCCTCTGCCAAGGAGCGGTCGGCGTATTGTTGGGCCGCTTCCAGCCCCATCAGTGAAACAAAGGTGGGCTTGTCACTGGCAGCATCCTTGCCTGCCGTCTTGCCCAGCTGGGCGGAGTCTGCCGTCACATCCAGTATGTCGTCAACGACCTGAAACGCCAAGCCCAGGCAGGCACCGAAACGCTGCAATTGTGTGACCCCGTTGGCGCTGGTCTGCCCGGTGGCCGCCCCCATCATCACGCTGGCTTGCAACAATGCACCCGTCTTGCGTCGGTGCATGGCTTCCAAGGCTGGCAGATCAAGCGCCTTGCCCACACTGGCCAGGTCGACGGCCTGGCCCCCCGCCATGCCATCAGCGCCAGCCGACAACGCCAGCAAACGGCAAAGTGAGACAGCCATGCCCAGCGGTACGCTGGCGTCGCCAGGCACAAGCAGCTCAAAAGCCAGCGCTTGCAAGGCGTCGCCGGCCAGCAAGGCCTGGGCCTCGCCGAACTTCACATGCACCGTCGGCTTGCCGCGTCGCAGCACGTCGTTGTCCATGCAGGGCATGTCGTCGTGCACCAGAGAGTAGGCATGGATCAGTTCAACCGAGCAGGCGGCACGCATGGCCGCGGTGGCATCGCCAGCCACGGCCTCACTGGTGGCCAGCACCAGCAAAGGACGGAGTCGTTTTCCGCCGTCGAGCACCGCATAGCGCATGGCATCGCCCAGGCCTGCCGGCGCTCCGGGCGGCACCCAGTCTGACAAAGCCTGCTCCACTGCGCGCTGGGATTGCGCACGCCATGCAACGAAAACTGCGGGTTCAGACATCGCGGTGTTCACGCAGCGTCCCAGGGCTTGAGTTCCCCACCTTCAAGCACCTTGATCTGCTTGTCCACCGCCTCCAGCCGATCGCGACAAAAAGCCAGCAAGGCGGCTCCCCGCTGGTAACGTTCAAGCAACTGATCCAGCGGCAACTGCCCAGCTTCCAGTTGCGCCACCAGTTGTTCCAGCTCTGCGAGCGCAGCCTCGTAGCTCGAGGCGGGTTCGGGCGCCTGCGCTGGTCTGGCGGGGGTTTTTGGGGTTTTGGTCGAAGGAGCTGTGGTCATCGGGGGGTTTTCAAACGGGGCAAGGGCCGCGTGAGCGCCAACCAAGGTAAAACCGGGGTGGATCTCACCTGGTCGCGATCTCAGGAATTTTATCCCTCTGCCGCCATCGAACCTTGCCACGACAAAGACACCCGCCTGTCGGGCGCGCTTCTTGCTGGAAGTATTCGCCCCCACCTGTACAATCCGCCCTTTTTTCTTCTACTGACGGACAAGCATTGTCCGGAGGGACGCACCACTTCACCCTTCCCGCGCGAATTCGATCTTCGACCAGCGCTTACCCTGCCCCTTCATAGGGGGAGTCTCTAGGTCACGACCACGATGTCTGATTTAAGTCTTCAATTTCAGCAGGCCAGAAGCCAACTCCCGGTTTCCAGCTATTTTGACCAGGCGCTGTTCGAGCGCGAACTGGAAACGATCTTTCAGCGCGGGCCCCGCTACGTGGGGCACTCCAACGCGGTGCCCAACCTGGGCGATTACCAGACTCTGCAGCACGAAGGTGAAGGCCGAGCGTTGGTGCGCACGGCCAAGGGCGTTGAACTCGTCTCCAACGTCTGTCGCCATCGTCAGGCCGTGATGCTCAAGGGCCGAGGCAACCTGGCCGAGCAGAAACCCGGGCACGCAGGCGGGCATATCGTTTGTCCCCTGCACCGGTGGACCTACAGCGGAGGCCAGAGCGCGCCAGTCGGCTCCTTGCTGGGTGCACCCCATTTTGCGCAAGATCCCTGTCTGAACCTGAATCGCTACCCCCTGCGCGAGTGGAACGGTCTGCTGTTCGAAGACAACGGGCGCGACATCGAAGCCGATCTTGCGGGCCTGGGGCCGCGCGCTGCGCTGGACTTCGACGGCATGGTGCTCGACCATGTCGAACTGCACACCTGCAACTACAACTGGAAGACCTTTATCGAGGTCTACCTGGAGGACTACCACGTGGGGCCCTTCCATCCAGGCCTGGGCAATTTTGTGACTTGCGAGGATTTGCGCTGGGAGTTCAAGCCAGAGTTCTCCGTGCAGACGGTGGGCGCCCAGAATCTGGAGAAGAAGGCCGGCAGCCCCGTGTACCAACGCTGGCATGAACAGCTGATGCAGTACCGCGAGGGCAAGATGCCCGAGCACGGCGCCATCTGGCTCACCTACTACCCGCACATCATGGTGGAGTGGTACCCGCACGTGCTCACGGTATCCACCCTGCATCCCATCAGCGTGGACCAGACGCTGAACCGGGTGGAGTTTTTCTACCCGGAAGACATCGCAGCCTTCGAGCGGGGTTTTGTGGAAGCTCAGCGCGCGGCCTACATGGAAACCTGCATTGAAGACGACGAGATTGCCGAGCGCATGGACGCCGGACGCAAGGCGCTCCTGGCACGTGGCGACAACGAAGTGGGACCGTACCAGAGCCCGATGGAGGACGGCATGCAGCACTTCCACGAATGGTACAGGGCGAGGATGAGCCCCCCCGAGCCGCCTTCGGCGTCACCCCCCCAGGGGGGCGTCATCAGCGGCCCGGCAAAGCCGGTTCCGCGATGAGGCTGAATCCCCCCTGTGCCGCCTTCGGCGTCACCCCCCCGGGGGGGCGCCATCAGCGGCCCGGCAAAGCCGGTTCCGCGATGACTCTGGACGACGCTGTCCGAGCAGCGGCGAAGCGTGGGGGTCATCGAGACTACCGCCGGGCCGCCCGAAGGCAGGCTCAGCCCCATCGGGGGGCAGCGACCCGCGCAGCGGCGGAGCGTGGGGGCGAATAACTCGTGCAAGCCCTGTGGATGCTTTTGGCGTCGCTTTTCTTTGCCACCATGGGTGTGTGCATCAAGTTCGCGTCGACCCACTTCAACAGTTTCGAGATCGTCGCCTACCGTGGGTTGGTGGGCGTGCTTTTTCTGATTGGTCTTACGCAGATGCGCGGAATTTCATTGCGCACCAGCGTGCCCATGATGCACTTCTGGCGCAGCGTGGTCGGCGTGATCGCACTCACAGCATGGTTCTATGCCATTGCAGCTCTGCCGCTGGCCACCGCCGTGACCCTCAACTATATGAGCAGCGTGTGGATCGCGACCTTTCTCCTGGGCGGGGCGTTGCTGACACAGGGTCGCAATGCACCGATACGGCAGCAAGGTCCGCTGTTTCTCACGGTACTGGCGGGGTTTGCCGGTGTGGCCATGATGCTGCGCCCCACGCTCAATGACGACCAGGTGATCGGTGCGCTGGTGGGTTTGCTCTCGGGCATCTTTTCCGCGTTTGCCTACCTGCAGGTCGCGGCACTCTCCCGGGCTGGCGAGCCCGAAAGCCGAACGGTGTTCTATTTTTCAGTGGGTGCCGTGGTGGCTGGCGGGCTGGGCATGTTGTTTGTCGGAGCCAGTTCATGGAACTGGCCAAGCGCCCTCTGGTTGCTGCCCATCGGACTGCTCGCGGTGATGGGCCAGCTCTGCATGACGCGCGCCTACTCCCGTGGCGCCACGATGGTGGTGGCCAACCTGCAGTACTCGGGCATCGTGTTCGCAGGCATCTACGGACTGGCCTTTTTCGGCGACGTACTGCCCCTGATGGGCTGGGCCGGCATGGGTCTCATCATCATCAGCGGCATCGCAGCCACGGTGCTGCGCTCGCGTGCGGTTCCCAATGCACCGGCCGAAGAGCATTGATGGCATGAACTTGTGAGAACCTGCTCACGAAGCCACCCGCAGTAAACCTTTGGTGGCATCGCCACAAGCTGGTTGGTGCGGGACAATCCCTGCATGCACACCACCCTGATCACGGCAGAAGCACTACAGGTGCTGCTGAACAGCCGCCAGCCTCCGCTGATTTTTGATTGCAGCTTTGATCTGACCGACCCTGCCGCAGGTCGCGCGCTGTTTGAAGACAAGCACTTGCCGGGCGCCCGGCATGCTGACTTGAATCTCGATCTGAGTGCCCACAATGCCGAACCAGGCGAAGGCCGGCATCCGCTTCCATCGCGCAAACAGTTCGCAGACTGGCTCGGGGCGGCCGGCTTGACGACAGAGCACCAGGTGGTTGTCTACGATCGTCTGGGTGCCCATTTCTGCGGCAGACTCTGGTGGATGCTGAAATGGGTGGGCCACGAAGCGGTCGCCGTGCTGGACGGAGGGCTTCCGGCCTGGCTGGCCGAGGGCGGGTCGACCGAAAAGGGCCCCAGTGTCGAATCGATCAAGGAGACCGACTACCCATTGCGCGACCCGCTGGTCAACAGCATCGGCACCGCCACACTCACCCAGCGCATCGGTGACCCCAAGCTGACGATCATCGATGCGCGGGCTGCAGCCCGATTCCGCGGCGATGTGGAGCCACTCGATCCTGTGGCAGGCCACATTCCTGGCGCGTTGAACCGCCCTTTTTCGGACAACCTGATGCCAGATGGCCGATTCAAACCCGCCGAAACACTGCGGGCCGAGTTCAACGCCCTGCTGGCGGGGCGCGACGCGCAAGGGGTGGTCCACCAGTGCGGCAGCGGCGTGAGCGCGATTCCGAACCTGCTGGCCATGGAGTTGGCCGGCCTCGGACGCACGACCCTGTACCCCGGGAGCTGGAGCGCATGGTGCAACACACCTGGCACATCAAGGGCCCGAAGTTAAGTCTGCGGGTAGCTTGCCGATAAGCTGGCAGACTCCCGGAGTGCCATTCGTAACCAGCCGTCTGCGGGGACAAGCAGCACAACACGAACACCGACCCCGTGAAACCATACGAGACAGAATCCCCACCCGCCTCAGAAGCGCAAGCCGAGCGCCAGCGAAGCAAGTCGGTGGGCTGGATCTCGCTCCTGATCGGCGTGGGCGCATCCACGCTGGCTCCACTGGTGTACCTCACCACTTCCAACCAGTTGGAAACCGTGGCCACGCTCCTGATGGCACTGGTCGGCTGGACATGCTGTTTGCTCTTCTGGCGGGGCCACCGCCAGTACATCGCTCACGTCATGGTGTTCGCGGTGCTCGGCGTGGCGGTGGTGGGTGTACTGGCATTTGGATCGGTGCGCTCCAGTTCCAGTTTTCTGTTTGTGGCCGCGGTGGCCGGCGCCGGCATCTTCATGGGCCGCAGGGCACTCATCGCCGCGGTGGCGTTCAGCGTGATTTCATTGGGCGGGCTGATGGCGGCAGAAGCCAATGGGCTGCTTCGCCCCGTCACCTTTCAGGTGGGTCTCAAGAGTTGGTGGACGCAGGCCATCACCCTGATCGTGGTGGCGGCCATGGTCTTCCACAGCCGCCTGCAGAACGAAAAGACATCGGCCGAGCTGACTGGCGAACTGGAGCGCCGAAAACTCATCGAGAAAAAACTCGACCGCAACCAGGAACGCTTTGCGCGCATCTTCCGCAGCAGCCCGAGCCCAATGATTGCGCAGTCGGCACGAACCGGTGCCATTCTGGATGTGAACCCCGCCTTTGAGCGCTGCTACGGGCACGCGCGTGAAGCGGTGCTGGGCAAGCTGGACAACTTGCTGTGGGCCGATCCCGGGCAGCGTGTGGCCTATACCGCTCGTTTGTTCGAGGCGCGGCAGGTTCAACTGTTTCAGTGCACGGCGTTGCGCGCAGACGGAAGCACCTTCGAGGCCCACATTTCCAGCGAGATGGGTAACGACCGGGAAGACAAGCTCATCATCACCACGGTCAGCGATATCAGCGAACAAGTGCTGGCAATGGAGAAGCTACGTCGATCTGAAGTACGGTTTGCCAAAGCATTCAATTTCAGCCCACTGAACATGACCATCACACGCCTGTCTGATGGTTCCTTCCTGGAAGTCAATGAAGCTTCCGATCGCGTCCAGGGGCGGGAGCCCCAGGAGCTCAAAGGCAGAACCACATTGGAAATGGGCGTATGGCTCACGCCTACCGATCGGGAGGCCTTTGTCTCCAAGCTGCGAAGCGAAGGACGCATTCACAACTACGACACCCGTATGCGCCACAAGGATGGCCGACTGATTGACGCGCGCCTCTGGGCGGAATTGATCGAGATCGACGGTGAGCCGTGCATTCTTACCTGCACCGTCGACGTCAGCGCAGAAAAACGCCGGGAAGCCTTGCTGCTCGACGTGGCACGCGGAGTCACAGGCAAGACCGGAGAGGACTTTTTTCCAGCCCTCACCCGACACATGGCGCTGTCGCTGGACGCTGACATGGTGGTCATTGGGGAGTTGCGGGCGGAGCAAAGGATCAAGACCCTTTCGGTCTGGCGGGAAGGTGGGCACAGTCGAGATTTCAATTTCGCCACTCAGGACCTCCCATGTGGTCAGACCTTGCACGAGTCGGGCCTCTGTGTGCATGCGGAGCAGCTGGCGGCTCGCTTCCCCAAGGACAAACAGTTGATTGACGCAGGATTCCAGGCCTACGTCGGCCAGTCGA
This sequence comes from Hydrogenophaga sp., assembly GCF_030651625.1. GTDB lineage: Bacteria > Pseudomonadota > Gammaproteobacteria > Burkholderiales > Burkholderiaceae_C > Hydrogenophaga. The sequence goes on from NZ_JAUSCF010000022.1 coordinate 421,048, forward strand.
TGCGTGATGACCAGGGCGCATCGATTGGGGTGCTCAGCGCGATGTGGAAACGCCCGATCACACTGACACCTGAGATGCAGGCCCTGATGTCCATCTTTTCCAGCCGGGCCAACGCCGAACTGCTGCGCCTGAAGCGCGACCGGCAGATCCGCCACCTCAATGAAACGTTGGAGCTTCGGGTGCGGGAACGTACCGCCGACCTGCAACGACTCAACAGTGAACTCGATTCCTTCGCTTATTCGGTGTCTCACGATCTGAAGACACCGTTGCGCTCGATTGATGGCTTCACCCAACTGCTGAGCGAACAGCTCGCCGGGCGCCTCAAAGAGGATGACCAGGTCTTGTTCGACCGGATCCTTGCTTCGACCCACCGCATGAGCAACCTGATCGCCGACATGTTGGCACTTGCGCGGGTGAGCCAGGGACGCCTGGAAATCGAGACCGTGGACCTCAGCCACATGGTGCGCGACATCCTCGAAGAGGAAGCGGTCAAGGATCCGATGCGCAAGGTGGAGTTGCGGATCGCGCCAGGTCTGAGCGCCCGTTGTGACGCTCGCCTCACACGCATAGCTCTGGAGAATTTGCTCGGAAATGCCTTGAAGTACACCCGCGATCAAGCCTCACCGCTGATCGAGTTCGGACAGCTGGCGACTGCAGCAGACTTGCCAGCCGGCTTCTTTGTGCGTGACAACGGCGTCGGCTTCGACATGGCTCTCGCCGGCCAACTGTTCAGGCCGTTTCAGCGCCTGCACATGCACAGTGAATTTGAGGGTACGGGTATCGGCCTGGCCACCGTGCGCCGGATCATTGAGCGCCACGGTGGCAGTATCAGTGGCCACGGTGAACCAGGTGCGGGCGCCACCTTCGCGTTTCACCTTGAAGCTGTCTGGCCAGAACAGATGACGAAGAACACAGCGCCCAAGCAGCCCTGACACAGCACGATTCCATGGACCACCCTCCCATCGACGACGATCCGTTGAGCAGCAACTTGCCCGACGCCATCGAACAGCAACAGCGCCAGGTCGTGCGCTCGCTGTTGTTCACCGTGTGCTGCTTCATGCCCGTCATTCTTCTGGCTCTGGTGCACCGCAGCGGCTTCACACCCCTGGCGGGCGTCGTTGCCACGGCATGCATCTTTGTCCTGGCCCTTTGGGTGCCTTTTCAGCTGGGGCGCACACGACTGGTGGCGCACTGGCTGATCTGCGGTCTGCTGGCCACCTCCACACTGGCGCTGTACCACGAAGGCACCGTGCGCAGTGCAGCCGTGCTCGCCATGATGGCTGCTGTGATCATGGCAGGCACCTTCCTGCCCAAGTCAAGCCTGGCGGCCGTGGGGGTGTATTGCATCGCGGTCCTGGGTGCCTTCAACTGGATGGAGCAGCAAGGAGTGCTCGGCAGCCAGTTGCAGCCTGTCACCTGGGTGGTCTGGGTCATCCAGGCCGGCGTCATTGCGGCGGTTCTTGTCAGCATGTTCTACGGCAGACACCGCCTGATCGAGGCCTATCACAGCCAGGCGCAGAGTCTGCTCAAGGCTCAGGTCGCCCAGGAAGGCCTGCACGCCAGTGAGAATCGCTTCAAGACGCTGTTTCGCAACAACCCGGCGGCCTGCATGGTGCAGTCGGTCGAAGCGCGGGTCGTGATCGATGCCAACGATGCCTTTCTGGCGCTCACAGGCTACCGGCGCGATGAGGTGCAAGGGCAAATTCCACCGCCGCTATGGGCAGACGCCAGTGAACACCGGACGTTCCGCAATGCGCTCAAACAGCACGGGGAGGTCCGCGCCATGCGGGCACGGGGATTGCGAAAGGACGGCAGCTTCATTGAAGTGCAGGTGTCTGCCGAGCTGCTGGCGGAAGGCTTTGAGCGACTGCTCATCGTGATGGTGCTCGACGTCACTGCGGAAGTGGCATCCCGTGCGGCGCTGGAAGCAGCCAAGGAGCGCTTTTCCACCGCATTCAGCTTCAGTCCATTGGGAACCCTGATCCGCCGAACGCGCGACGGTCTTTATCTGGAGGCCAATGAGGCCAATGAGCAGGTACTGGGCTACCGTGCAGAAGAACTGCTGGGACAGAACTCCCGAGATCTCAAAGTCTGGGTCACAGAGGAAGAGCATCAAGCCTATACCCGAAAGCTGGTCGAGCACGGAGAGGTTCTTGGCCACGCGACGCGGCTGTACAACAGGTGGGGGGAGCCCGTCCACGTGAAGATCTGGTCGCGGCGCATCGACCTGGATGGCGAAACCTGTGAACTGATCTACAGCATCAATGTGACGGAACAGCAGCGCAGGGAAGCCATGCTGATGAATGTCGCGCGTGGCGTTTCCTCCAAGACGGGCGAGGCCTTCTTTCTCTCGCTGGCTGAGCACCTGGCTCAGGGCATCGGTGCAGAAGGCGTGCTGATCGGCGAGCTCGGTCCTGATGGTGCGCTGGACACGCTCGCCCTGCTTCAGGACGGCGACCTCCAGCCCAACCGGAGCCTCGCGCTGGCCCACACCGCGCTGGTCGGCATCCTGGCGCAAGAGGAACTGGTCACAATCGATGCGAGGGCCAGCCAGATGGTGCTGAATGTGCCGGCCGTCGAGCTGGATGCGCTGCAGACCTTGGCCGGTGTGGCGCTGCGCGACCCGGACGGAACGGCCATCGGCCTGATGGCGGTCGTCTGGCGCGAGCGGCGCGACCCGACACCGGACGTGCGCGCCCTGCTCACCATTTTTGCCAGTCGCTGCAATGCCGAACTGGTGCGCTTGCGAAGGGACAGGGAGATTCGCCGCCTGCAGTCCACACTGGAACAGCGGGTGGCGGCACGCACCCAGCAACTGGAATACCTGAACCGCGAACTGGAGAGCTTCTCCTACTCCGTGTCGCACGATCTGAAGTCGCCGCTGCGCTCCATGGACGGCTTCACCCACATGCTGCGCGAACAGATGGCAGGCCGTCTCACCCAGGAGGACGAAAACCTGATTGCGCGGGTGCAAGGCGCCATTGCACGCATGAACAGTCTGATCGTCGACCTGCTGGCGCTGGCCCGTGTGAGCCAGGGGCGGCTCCAGCGCATGGAGGTGAACCTATCGGACCTGGCAGAGGATGTGACGCGCCACCTGTTCCACACCGATGCGGCAAGGCCGGTGGAGGTGTCTATCGAACCCGGTCTCATGGCCAACTGCGATGCGCACATGGCGCACATCGTGCTGGAAAACCTGTTGGGTAATGCCTGGAAATACAGCCGCCATCAGGCTCCAGCACGGATTGAAATGGGAATGGATGCCGGGGGCACAGCCCGGTTCTATATCCGCGACAACGGCGCCGGCTTTGACATGTCGCGATCCGACCGCCTGTTCAAGCCCTTCAACCGGCTGCATGCCGCGAGCGAGTTCGAGGGCTCGGGCGTGGGTCTGGCCACTGTGCGTCGCATCATCGAAAGGCATGGTGGCGAGATCGTGGGACGGGGTGAGCCTGGCGGTGGCGCCACCTTCGTGTTCAGTTTTGGTAGCGGAACCACAGGCTGAATGGCCCACCCTGCGGCGCTAGGAGCCTGCGCGGCAGAACGACATCGGCTGCAACGCGTGGAGAAAAGTCCCACTTCGCCCCCGTCTTTCCGGCTGTGGCTACGGCCACAGTCCTCAAAAGCGACGCCAAACTGGGCTCTTTTCCCACGCGTTTCGCTTCAATGCCTTCTGCCGCGCAGGCTCCTAGGCGCCATCCCCTCAAGGGGGCGGCACTGGCGGCCCGGAAAAGCCGGTACCGCCGTGCCCTGGGACCAATGTCTCCTCCGGCGAGAAAGGACCCCTTCCAGAGACACCGTGGAACCGGCTTGCCGGGCCACTGGTATCGCCCCCTGGGGGGTGGCGCGAAGCGACGCGGGTGGCTTCCTAATGAGCCAGTCCGCTGACCAGCGTGACCATGCCGATGCCGGCAAGCAACCACGCCACCTGGGCCGCCGTTTCACGCAGGCTCAGGCGCTTCTGCAGTTGAGGAATCAGATCGGCCAGCGCCACATACACAAAACTGCTCGAAGCAGCGACCAGAAAGTACGGCAAGTAGTCATCCAGCCGATTCAGAAGGAAATAGCCCACCAACCCACCCACGGCGGTGACCGTGCCTGCCATGGATACTTTCATCAGCGCGGCCCGTGCCGTGCCAGTGGCCCGCCTCAGTACCACAAGATCGCCAATGTGGTGAGGCACTTCGTGCGCCAGAACAGCCAGCGCCGCAACCACCCCCAGGCGCATGTCGGCCATGAATGCAGAAGCAATCAGGATGCCGTCCCCGAACGCGTGCACGCTGTCGCCAGCGAGCACGGCCCACCCTCCGGAACCACCTTCGCCCCTGCTGTGGTGGTGATGGTTGTGGTGGTGACCATGATCCGAGCCTGCCTCGGCATGGTCATGATCCTGTTCCGGCCCCTGGTGGTGCTCATGCCCGTGGTGCCAGAGTTCGGCTTTGTCCAGCAGGAAAAAGAAAACCAGTCCGGCCAGCAAGAGAGCGAAAAGCTCGTGAGCACCGGCTTCGCTCTCAAAGGCTTCGGGCAACAGGTGCATGAAGGCGGTGGCCATGAGCGCGCCAGCGGCCAGACTGAGCATGTGCTGGGTGTACCTGGCGAGCACGGAAAAACCCAGCAAAGCGGCAAGCCACACGCTGCCAACACCCGCAGCAATGGTTCCGATCAAGATCGCGAGCAAAGTCATGTTTTTCTACTCAGTTCACACACATCCGCTTCCCACCAGACCCCCGAAGTCCAGGATCCTGGCACCACTTGCACACCGCGACTATTCAGCCACAAAAAAGGGCCGCCTTTGGCGACCCTGTTGAATCTGTCCGATCACCGATCGGGACGCATCATCCCACACCGTGTTGTTTGAACCATGCCACGGCACGCTTCCAGCCATCTTCAGCCGGCTCCTTGCGGAAACTGGGTCGGTAGTCGGCGTGAAAGGCGTGTGGTGCGTCCGGATAGACCACGAATGTCGACGCCTTGGCGGCCGCGTTACCGCCAGCCAACGCTTTTTTCATCTTATCAACTGTGTCAAGCGGAATACCCGTATCGGCAGCGCCATAAAGGCCAAGCACCGGGCCATTCAGGCCGGTAGCCACATCCACCGGGTGCTTGGGGTTGAGTTCGGAGCTTTCCCCAACCAGCCGGCCATACCAGGCCACGCCCGCCTTCACCGCCGGATTGTGGGCGGCGTACAGCCAGGTTTGCCGCCCACCCCAGCAAAAGCCGGTGACGCCGAGCTTGCTCACGTCACCACCGTTGGCACCTGCCCACTTCACCGTGGCGTCCAGATCGGCCAGCACCTGGGCATCGGGCACCTTGGAAATCACTTCAGCGATCAACTTGGCCATCTCGCCGTAGCTCTGCGCGTCGCCCTGGCGCACAAACAGTTCGGGCGCAATGGCCAGATAGCCCTCCCTCGCGAAACGGCGGGCGGTATCGGCGATGTATTCGTGCACGCCAAAGATCTCGGACAGCACCAGCACCACAGGCAGACCGGTCCTGCCTGCAGGTGCGGCGCGGTAGGCCGGCATCGAAAAGCCATTCACATCGATCATCACCTCGCCCACTGTCAAGCCGTCAGAAGGTGTCTTGATGGCTGTCTGCGCCATCACCGGCATCACGGATGCGGCATAGCCGACGCCCAAGGCCACCTTCAATGCGGTTCGCCGCGTAGCGCCTTCGGCGGTGGATTGGCCGGGCAGAAGCGCTTCGGCGTCGCGGGTCAGGTCGGGTGTGAGTTTGCCTGTGGGCATGTGCTTGTCTCCTGGTTTGAATGAACGGCCTCTTCGGATTCTCACCCATGGACAAAGTTCTGCCGTGACGGCATCGGGCCCTGAGCCTGAAGACCCCGATGAACCGCACTGCCCATCCGAGCAGGGCGCTTCAATGCACCGTCGGAACCAGGAAATCCTGGCTGATGCGCCCGCCGAGTTCGTTCACCCGATCCAGGAACTGGGTTAGAAACGCGTGCAGGCCGGTAGACAGGATTTCATCGATGCGGGCGTATTGCAGGTCGGCCTTGAGTTTGCCCGCACGACGCAGGGTTTCACCCGAGTGGTCGTTGGCGACCACGCTGAGGTTGTTCACCACTTCATTCAAGCTCGCGGCCAGGCTGCGCGGCATGTCGGCGCGCAGGATGAGCAGTTCGGCCACGCGCTCGGGGGTGATGACGTCCCGGTAGACCTTGCGGTAGACCTCAAAGCCGGAGACCGAGCGCAGGATGGCGCTCCAGTGATAGAAGTCGTATTCCTGATCCAGCTCGCTCGCCGCACCAAAAAAATCGCTGTGCACTGCGTGGAACTTCACATCGAGCAGGCGCGCGGTGTTGTCGGCCCGCTCCAGGAACGTCCCCATGCGGTAGAAGTGAAAGGCTTCGTCCTGCAGCATGGTGCCAATGGCCACGCCACGTGACAGATGCGAGCGGAACTTGACCCATTCGAAGAACTGGGCCGGGTCGCGCTCAAAGTCCTTGCTCTTGAGCATCCGGGTGAGCTCCAGCCAGGTCTGGTTCTGGGTTTCCCAGAACTCGGTGGTGAGCGCGCCGCGCACCGCACGTGCGTTCTCGCGTGCGGCTCGAAGGCAGGACACGATACTGGAAGGATTTCCCTCATCGCGCACCATGAAGTCAAGCACGCTACGTGGCGTGATGGCCTGGCCGTATTTGGCGGTGTAGGTCGGCAAGAGTTCACTGATGGTGAGCAAGCCCTCCCAACCCACCTGAGCCACTTCGGCAGACTGCGGCAGCATGGAAGTCTGGTAGTTCACATCCAGCATGCGAGCGGTGTTTTCCGCGCGCTCGGTGTAGCGGGACATCCAGAACAGGTGGTCGGCGGTACGTGACAGCATCTCATTGACTCCAGCAAACAACGCCACAAAAAGCAGCGCATGAAGGTATCCATTCCAGGGGCACTGCAGAACCGGCTTTGCCGGGCTGCCAGTGCCGCCCCCTTGAGGGGGTGACGCGAAGCGGCGTGGGGGTGCACTCCATATCCTGCGCGCGGGGGGCTACTCCAGAACCCACGTGTCTTTCGTGCCACCACCTTGCGACGAGTTGACGACCAGAGAACCATCCTTGAGCGCCACGCGCGTCAGGCCGCCGGGCACCATTTGCACCTCCTTGCCTGACAGCACAAACGGACGCAGGTCGATGTGGCGCGGGGCCACGCCGCTTTCCACGTAGGTGGGGCAAGTGGAGAGGCTCAGTGTGGGCTGGGCGATGTAGCCATCGGGCTTGGCGATCACCGCCTTTCGGAAGTCCTCGATCTCGGCCTTCGTGGAAGCAGGTCCCACCAGCATCCCGTAACCACCTGCGCCGTGCACTTCCTTGACCACGAGGTCCTTCATGTTGGCCAGCATGTATTTGAGGTCCTCCGGGTCGCGCCCCATGAAGGTGGGAACGTTGCTCAGGATCGGTTTCTGGCCCAGGTAGAACTCGATCATCTTGGGCACGTAGGGGTAGATGGACTTGTCATCCGCCACGCCGGTGCCCACCGCATTGCAGATGGCCACATTGCCGCTGCGGTACACGCCCAGCAGGCCGGCGCAGCCCAGCGTGGAGGTCGGCCGGAACACCAGCGGATCGAGGAAATCGTCGTCCACCCGGCGGTAAATCACATCCACCCGCTTGGGCCCACGCGTGGTGCGCATGTAGACAAAGTTGTCCTTGACGAACAAATCTTGCCCTTCCACCAGTTCGATGCCCATCTGCTGCGCCAGGAAGGCGTGCTCGAAGTAGGCGCTGTTGTACATGCCGGGCGTGAGCACCACCACCGTGGGCTCGGCGGTGGTGGAAGGGCTCACCGCGCGCAGCGTCTCCAACAGCAGATCGGGGTAATGTTCCACCGGTGCCACGCGGTTTTCGCCAAACAATTCAGGAAACAGCCGCATCATCATCTTGCGGTCTTCCAGCATGTAACTCACGCCGCTGGGCACGCGCAGGTTGTCTTCGAGCACGTAATACTCGCCCACTCCGTCGGCATTGGGGGCGCGCACGATGTCGACACCCGAAATATGCGAATAGATGTTGTGAGGCACGTCCACACCCATCATCTCCGGGCGAAATTGTGCGTTTTTGAAGATCTGGTCTGATGGAACGATGCCCGCCTTGATGATGGCCTGATCGTGGTACACGTCGTGAATGAAGCGGTTCAACGCGGTGACCCGTTGCACCAGACCCTCTTCCATGCTCCGCCATTCGTCGGCCGGAATCACGCGGGGAATGAGATCAAAAGGGATGAGGCGTTCGGTGCCAGAGCCGTCTTCGTCCTTGGCGCCATACACCGCAAAGGTGATGCCAACGCGCCGGAAAATCATTTCAGCCTCTTCCCGCCGGGCCGCCATCACCTCGGGTGGCTGCTGTGCCAGCCAGCGCGCGTAGCTTTGGTAGTGGGCCCGGACCTCGCTGGGCGAGGCATTCATTTCGTCAAACATCGGTCTGCTCATGGGCGTTTTTTCTCCTGCCCACAGCATAGCAAGGACTGGGCCAGCAGCGGTCAATTTACCGGCCTACAACCTGCCAATGGCACCGAAACGACGCGAAATCAATCGGGCCGCGACTCCTGCTCGGTCTCTCCTGGGTGATGCCAGAAGCGCTTTACTGCTTGCCGGTGACACTGCATGGTGTCGGGTTGCCAGCTTCGCCAGGTGGCGGCACCACAACTGGCCGACGTGACCCAGGGAATGCCGCGCTGGCGGTAGCGGTCCAGCACCACGGGCGCGGGATGGTTGAATCGGTTGCGATAGCCCGCCTGCACGATCACCCATTGTGGACGCAAGGTGTTCAGCAACACGGGGCTGGACGAGGATCGGCTGCCGTGATGCGGTGCGACCATCACGGTGGCGCGCAGATCGGGGCGATCCAGCGCCAAGCGCACCTCCTGCCGATCAGTGATGTCGCCACCCAGCCAGGCGCTCTGCCCCCCGGCAGACACCAGCAACACGCATGACATGTCATTGGTCGACAGTCGCCCCTTGCCGGTTTCATCGAAGTGATGGGGGTGCGGGTGCAGCACATCGAAACGCACACCGTCCCATTCCCAGTGCTGACCGGCCATGCATCGCCGATCGGGATCCGGGTCGTAAGAAGACAACCACCGCGCCTCGGGGTGGGCCGCCTTCACAGGCCCATCTCCGCCGGAGTGATCGCTGTCGATATGGCTCACCACCACGCTGTCCAGGCGTTCGCCCTGCGCGCGAAGCAGGGGAACCACGATGCGGTCGCCGGCATTGCTGTCAGGCGAATAACGCGGGCCGGTGTCGTATAGCAGGCTGTGGTTCGCGGTGCGAATCAGCACCGCACCGCCCTGCCCCACATCCACGGCGACCAACTCGAACGCGCCCATCGATGGGCGAGGCGGCGACCACAGCAGAACCGGCCACAACAGCAACAAGCCAGCACTGCGCACCGCCCATGGCAGGCGCAGCACCAGCAAGAGCCCACCGAACACGCCCGCCAGCGCCAGCCACAGCGGAGCCGCCGGGCGGTGCACCGCCGCCCAGGGCCATTGCGCCAGCCATTCCAGCCAAACTGACAAGGCTTGCACCAGCCATGCTGCCGCCTCCCAAAAGGGCGCGAACACCGTCCCCAGCAAAACCAGCGGCATGACCAGTTGCGTCACCAGGGGAATGGCCACCAGGTTGGCCGCCAGGCTGGCCACAGAGAACTGGCCAAACATCAAAAGGCTGAGCGGCGCCAGCGCCACGGTCACCACAGCCTGGGTGCGCGCCATGCCCCAGAAAGAAAGCAAAAGGCGATACACGCGACCTCGCGCCACCGACGGCACCTCGTCCTCGCCTTGCGCTGGCACACCCGGCAAGCGCCGGCCAGACGCAAACAGCACCCCCACCGCAAAAAAACTGAGCCAGAAACCCGGCTGCAGCCAGGCCATGGGATCGAACAGCAACACCGCCACCATGGCGCATCCCCAGACCAGCGGCCACGGCCAGCGCCGCGCGCCCAGGCGCAGCACCATCACCACACCCAGCATGACGACCGCACGTTGAGCGGGCAGACCCCAGCCAGAAAACAGCGCATAGCCCGTCGCCAGCAACAAGCCTCCCCAGGCGCTGGCCACTGGCGTGGGAACCGAGAGCAACAGCACGGGCCATCGGCCACCCAGGCGTGGCCAGATCCCTGCCACCAGCGCCATGGCCATCCAGGCAAAGAGCGTCACATGAAGGCCAGAAATCACCATCAGATGCGCCACCCCGGTGGTGCGGAACAGGGCCCAGTCGCCGCGCTCCACGGCAGACTGATCGCCCACCAGCAAGGCGGCAAGCACGCCCGCCGCACGTGGGTCAACCACCCGGGCCTGGATGGCGTCGCGCACCTGCTGCCTTGCGGCCTGCAAAGGGTAGCCACCGGCGGTGGCGATCTTTTCTGGCACCGGGTCGCGTGGACCATTTCGCACATAGCCGGTGGCACCGATGCGCTGTGTCCAGAGCCAGCGTTCCAGATCAAAACCGTGGGGGTTGGCATTGCCATGCGGGCTTCGCAGCCGAACCGTGAGACGCCACTCTTCTCCGGTTCGCAGGCCCGGGCTGCCCGCCCCTCGCGCCCAGCTGGCAGCCCCATCCCCGCCGCCATACCAGCCCAGCTGGAGCCGCTGCGGTACGTCCACCGGTTGGCCTCGGTACCGGGCCGACGCCACGACCAGCAGAAAGCGCTCGCCTTGTGCAGTCCGCTGGGGCAGCGAGGCAATGCGCCCGGTCACCTCGATGTCCACACCTTGAAGTTCGAGGGCCAGCGACCGGCTCGCGAAATGCGCCGCGCGCCAGCCACTGGAGCCAGCACCCGCGAGCATTCCTGCCAGCAGAAAAGCGACGACCATGAGCCTGGCCAACAGGACGCCCGTTGGCGCGGCGTCACCAGCACGCCGCAACCCGTACACACCAGCGCACGCCAGCAGACCACCGAAGACGAGCATGGCCACGTAGCGGTTCGCGGACCACAGCCCTGGCTGCTGCAACTGCAGCGCCAGACCCACCACGGTCCCCAGCATCAGGGCCAACCCGTGCCGACCCACGATCAAGGCCCGAATTCCCTGCCCGGTGCGCAACCAGAGCGATTGTCATCGCCGTTTGGCGCAAGACTTGCTAGCATGGATGCCAGCCGCACGGCAAACCGGTTGCCTGCGGACCCTGTTTCGGACCCATTGTTTTCCTCCCTGTTGAAAGCACCTGCATGGCCATTCATGTTGCCCTGAGCCACATCACGCATTATCGGTACGACCGCCTCGTCAAGCTCGGCCCACAGGTGGTTCGCCTGCGCCCCGCCCCGCATAGCCGCACCAAGGTGCTCTCGTATTCGCAGAAGATCGAGCCGGGTGGGCATTTCATCAACTGGCAGCAAGACCCCTTCGCCAACTACCAGGCGCGGCTGGTGTTCCCTGAGCCCACCACCGAATTCAAGGTCACGATCGACCTGGTGGTGGAAATGGCGGTGCACAACCCGTTTGACTTCTTCCTGGAGCCGCGCGCAGAAAACTACCCCTTCGACTACGACGCCGCACAGAGGCAAGAACTCGCGCCCTATCTGGTCACCGCGCCATCCACCGGGCTGCTGGATGCCTACCTGAAGAAGATCGACCGCAGCGAGCGCCGCACCATTGACTTCCTCGTTGATGTCAATCAGATGCTGCAACGCGACATCGCGTACACCATCCGCATGGAGCCTGGCGTGCAGACGCCAGAAGAAACGCTCAAGCTGGGCAGTGGCTCCTGCCGGGACACCGGCTGGCTGATGGTGCAGATCCTGCGCCACATGGGTCTGGCAGCGCGCTTTGTATCGGGCTACCTGATCCAGCTTGCACCCGATGTGAAGTCGATCGACGGGCCCAGCGGCCCGGAAAAGGATTTCACCGATCTGCACGCCTGGTGCGAAGTTTTCCTGCCTGGCGCAGGCTGGATTGGTCTGGACCCAACCTCCGGTCTGCTCGCTGGCGAAGGGCACGTGCCACTGGCCTGCACGCCGCAGCCTTCCAGCGCCGCTCCCGTGGAAGGTGCGATGGACAAGTGCGAGGTGGAATTCAGCCACCACATGGGCGTGACGCGGGTGTACGAATCGCCGCGGGTGACCATGCCCTACACCGACGAACAATGGGCGGGCGTTCTGGCGCTGGGCGAGAAGGTCGACGCCGATCTGGAAGCCCACGACGTGCGCCTGACCATGGGTGGCGAGCCCACCTACGTGGCCACTGCAGACCGCGACGCGCCCGAATGGAACACAGACGCCCTGGGCCCCACCAAACGGGGTTACGCCACCGAACTGCTGAGCCGCATGCGCGAACGCTACGGCCAGGGCGGCTTCGTGCACATGGGCCAGGGCAAGTGGTACCCCGGTGAGCAATTGCCGCGCTGGGCGCTGTCCGTGTTCTGGCGTGCCGATGGTGATCCTTGCTGGCACAACCCGGCCCTGCTGGCCGACGAACGCGACGATGCCCACCACACGAGTGAAGATGCGCACCGCTTCACGCAAGCGTTGGCCCGCAAACTCGGTCTGTCGACCCAGTACATCACCCCGGGCTATGAGGATACCTGGTACTACTTGTGGCGCGAGCGTCGTCTGCCGGTCAACGTGGACCCGTTCGATGCCAAGCTCGACGACGAACTGGAGCGGGCACGCCTGCGCCGCGTCTTCTCGCAGGGGTTGGAGGCCACCGTGGGCTACGTGTTGCCCTTGCAGGCGGCCGTCCACGGCGGCGCGCTGACCAGCAACGGCAAGAGCGCCTACCAGCGGGTCTCTGGCACCGTGTGGTCCACCGGTCCCTGGTTCTTCCGCGATGAGCGCATGTACCTGGTGCCGGGTGATTCGCCCATGGGTTACCGCCTGCCGCTGGACTCCTTGCCCTGGGTGTCCGCCGCCGACTACCCGTACCACATCGAGCAGGACCCGCACACTGCGCGTGACCCCCTGCCGCGCGGTGCCACCACCCGTCACCAGGTGTCGCCGCATCAAGTGGGCGGCGGCTTCGCCGAAGGCGGCACGGTGTCCATGCAAGGCGTGGATTTTGACGCCCAGGGACCTGTGGTCGAAGGTCTGCGCCCGGGGCAGCCCGGTCCTGGCTCCGCGCCTGCCCAGGCCCTGTCGGCCCGCTATCCGCAGCGCAGCGAATCGGCTGCCTGGCTCACCCGCACCGCACTGGTGGTGGAAGCGCGCGACCCTCACCGCTCGAACGGGCCCAAGGTGGAAAAAGACATGGGCGGCAAGTACCAGCACGTCTATGTGTTCATGCCACCCATGGCCCACCTGGAGGACTATCTGGATCTGCTGTCTGCGGTGGAAGCCACGGCAGAAAAACTGGGCATGGCCATCGTGCTGGAAGGCTATCCGCCTCCGCGCGATCCGCGCCTGAAGGTGCTGCAGATCACCCCCGACCCGGGCGTGATCGAGGTCAACATCCACCCGGCGCACAACTGGAGCGAACTGGTCGATCACACCGAATTCCTCTACGAGGCGGCGCATGAAACACGTCTTTGCGCGGAAAAATTCATGACCGATGGCCGCCACACCGGGACCGGTGGCGGCAACCACTTCGTGATGGGTGGCGCCACGCCGGCCGATTCGCCCTTCCTTCGCCGGCCCGAATTGCTGGGCAGCCTGATCGCCTACTGGCACAACCACCCTTCGCTGTCCTACCTCTTCAGCGGCTTGTTCATCGGGCCCACCAGCCAGGCGCCGAGGGTGGACGAAGCGCGCAACGACCAGTTGTACGAGCTGGAAATCGCGCTGAAAGAAATCGAAAAAAACCGTCAGACTTACGGACAGGACATGCCACCGTGGCTGGTGGACCGCACGCTGCGCAACATCCTGATCGACGCCACCGGCAACACCCACCGCAGCGAGTTCTGCATCGACAAGCTGTATTCGCCCGACGGCCCCACCGGTCGCCTGGGACTGCTGGAGCTGCGCGCCTTCGAGATGCCACCGCACGCCCGCATGAGCATCGCCCAGCAGTTGCTGCTGCGCGCGCTGGTGTCGCGCTTCTGGCAACAGCCGTGGCAAGGCAAGCTCACCCGCTGGGGTACCGAGCTGCACGACCGTTTCCTGCTGCCCACTTTCATCCGCATGGACTTCGAGGACGTGCTGGCAGACCTGTCCGACTTCGGCTACGCCATGGACATGGCCTGGTTCGAGCCACACTTTGAATTCCGCTTCCCGCTGGTCGGTCAAGTGGCTGCACGCGGCATCGAACTCACGCTGCGCAACGCGCTGGAGCCCTGGCATGTGATGGGTGAAGAAGGGGCGCCAGGCGGCACGGTGCGCTATGTGGACTCGTCGCTGGAACGCATCGAGGTGCGGGTCAGCGGCTACAACGACAACCGCTATGTCATCACCTGCAACGGCCGCGCCCTGCCCCTGCAGAGCACGGGTACGGTCGGTGAGTACGTGGCCAGCGTGCGCTACAAGGCATGGAGCCCGCCGTCGGCCCTGCACCCTTCCATTCCATCGCATGCGCCATTGACGTTCGACATTGTCGACAACTGGATGCAACGTTCGATGGGCGGATGTCAGTACCACGTGGCCCACCCGGGTGGGCGCAACTACGACACCTTCCCGATCAACGCCTACGAAGCCGAGAGCCGGCGTCTGTCGCGGTTCTTCCAGATGGGCCACACCTCGGGCCGCATGACGGTGACGCCAGCCGTTCACAGCAGAGAGTTTCCTTTCACGCTGGATTTGCGCTATTGAACACCCCTCGCGCCGCCTTCGGCGTCACCCCCCTCAAGGGGGGCGCCAGCAGCGGCCCGGCAAAGCCGGTTCCGCGCTGGCCCTGGATGGGCGCTCCCGCGAGCGTGACTGAGGATGCTCCGGGACAGGTCCGGCTGAGCTCTCTGCGTTGCGGCGGGCATTCGACGTGACGGACGACACACGAAAGCCTGGGGCTCGGGTTTCGCCCAAAGGCCCTTCAAAGGAAGCGAAGGCATACTCGGAACCCGTGAACAACGACGCCTCCGACTCCCTGTTTGACGAACTCAGTCCCGAATCACCCGGTGACTGGGCGCTGTCTTTGTCTCTCCCGGCCGATCCGGGCCATCGGGACGAACTGCGTCGGGCCAACCCCAAAGACACGGACGCGCCTGGCGAGTTGTCTGAGCAATGGGCCAGCTTTTTTGAACACATCGGTGCCGACGGTTTTGCCGATCTGAACCGGCGCTCGGACAACCTGCAGCGCCAGATACGCGACAACGGCGTCACCTACAACGTGTACGCTGACGCAGCCACCGGCCTGCAGCGTCCCTGGGCACTCGACCTGTTCCCCATGCTCGTGAGCCCCAAGGACTGGGCCCGGATCGAAACCGGTGTACAGCAGAGGGCGCGACTGCTCAACGCCATGATGGCGGACCTTTACGGCGAACGTGAGCTGCTCAAGCGCGCCCTGCTTCCCGCAGCACTCGTGCAGGGCCACCCGGGCTACCTTCGAGCCATGCAGGGTGTACGGCCCCCTGGCGATACCTGGCTGCACATCGTGGCGATGGATCTCGCCCATGGGCCAGATGGCCGCTGGTGGGTGGTGGGCCAGCGCACCCAGGCGCCTTCCGGCCTGGGTTACCTGCTGGAAAACCGCATTGCCATCGCGCGCCAGTTCCCCAAAGCCTTTGCCGGCATGAAGGTGCAGCGCCTCGCGGCCAGCTACCGTGCTCTCATGGACGGTATCAAGGCCATGGCGCCCGAAGGCGAGAACGCGCGCATCGCCATTCTCACACCCGGCCCATACAACGAAACCTATTTTGAACACGCCTACCTCGCGCGCTACCTCGGCCTTACCCTGGTCGAAGGCAACGACCTCACGGTTCGCGACCAGCGTCTGTACCTCAAGACGCTGGGTGGACTGGAGCCTGTGCATGCCCTGATCAAGCGGCTGGACGATGAATGGCTGGATCCGCTCGAACTGCGCTCAGATTCCACGCTGGGCGTGCCGGGACTGCTGCAGGTGCTGCGCGCGGGCAATCTGTTGCTGGCCAACGCCCCAGGCTCGGCACCACTCGAATCGAGTGCCATGCTCGGCTTTTTGCCGGCCATCAGCCGCCATTTGCTGGGGGAAGAACTGGCGTTGCCCTCATTGGCCACCTGGTGGTGCGGCGAAGACGCTGCCCTGCGCGAAGTACTGCCGTTGCTCAAGCAAAGCGTGATTCGCCCCACCTACCCGCGATCGGGTCTGGACACCGTGATGGGGCAGAGCCTGAGCCCGCGCGAGCGCGACGAATGGTCGGGGCGCATGGCACGCCACCCGGACCACTACACCGTGCAATCCTGGCTGCCACTTTCGCAAACTCCCACCTGGAGCGGCGAACGGCTGGTGCCCAGGTCGGCCATGCTCAGGGTGTTCGCGTTGGCTGACGGCCCGCAATCGTGGCGTGTGCTGCCAGGTGGCATGGTCAGGCTGGCGCCACGGGGTCAGCTCATTGCGGCCATGCAGCGAGGTGGCAGCAGCGCCGACTGCTGGGCCATCACAGAAGGTCAGGTGGACCACACCAGCCTGCTCCAGTCCGCACCCAGCACCCTGGCCTTGGCGCATCAAAAGCGCCCCGTTACCAGCCGCGCCGCTGAGAACCTGTTCTGGCTGGGTCGCTACACGGAGCGCGCAGAGAACAGCATCCGGCTGGCGCAGATCGTGCTGGACCATCTGGGTGGCGAAGAGCCCAGTTCGCGCCCGTTGATGGCATGGATGTCGGCCACGGCCCGCGAAAACGCGCTGGTGCTCGCCGATGCGCCAGGCGCCAGTCAATCGGCGCGGGTGTTCGCCCGCAGCCTCATCGCCGGTCTCTCGCCCGCCAGAGACGACCCCATGGCAGCCACATCATTCAGTGTGGGCTACAACCTGCGCGCCCTGAAGTCGGCGGCATCGCAGGTAAGGGAGCGATTGTCGCAAGAACACTGGAACCTGATTGAGCGCACGGAAGCCGAGTTCGCCCGCGACTGCGCGGCACTGTCCAGTGAGGCCGAATACACCAACGCTGAAGCCCTCACTGCCCTGCAAAACGCCAGCGAACTGCTCGCCGCCATCACCGGCTCGCAGACGGACCGCATGGTGCGCGACGACGGATGGCGCCTGCTCTCTGTGGGGCGCCACATCGAGCGCCTGATCACACTCTCGCGTGCATTGGTGCTGGGCATGGAGCATGGATGTGTACATGACGCGGCCGGGTTCGAGGCGGTGGTGGCGCTGTTCGACAGCACCATCACCTTTCACGCGCAATACCAGCAAAGGCGCGACATGGTCGCTCTCATCGACCTGCTGGTGATGGACCGCGACAACCCGCGTTCGCTGGCCTGGGTGGTACAAACGTTGCGCTCCCGGCTGGCCAAGCTCTCGCATGGTGCCGCGCCTCATGATGCCGAACTGGCCATGGCGCTGCCCGACCCGGACACATGGGTGCTGGCCGACCTCAGCAACTGGCAACGCAGCCCCGAGGGATTGCGCACCTGGGGTGAACTGGCCACCCTGCTTGAGCAATGTGATGCGGCAGCGGGTGATCTTTCAGATGAAATTACCCGGCTGCATTTCAGTCATGCGGACCGACGGAATCAAACCGTATAAGACATGACTCCCCCCCGTTGCTTGCTCGCTGCGCGTAGCCGCATACCCCCTCAAGGGGGCAATACCTGCGGCCCGGCAAAGCCGGTTCCGCGGTGTTCCTGGTATCAGGCACTTCTCGCCGGAAAGGCTCGCTGACATGCTGTTGCGCATCCTTCACCGCACAATCTACAACTACCAGGGCTCCGTCAACATGGCGCAGCACATGGTGCACCTGACGCCCGTGAACACGGGCAGCCAGACCTTGCTCGAGCACACGCTGCGCATCAGCCCGGAGCCCGCCGCACGCAACCAGACAGTGGATGCCTATGGCAACCTGCGCACGTTCTTTTCTCTGCAGTCGCCGCACGAGACGCTGATGGTGGAAGCCGACAGCCTGGTCGAAACGTCGGTACCGCTCCCATTGCCCGACGGCCCGGAATGGGAAGCGCTTTCCTGGGAGCAGGTCAGGGAACACTTCAGGTACCGGGCCAAAGCCCCGTACGATCCAGCGTGCGAGTTTCTGTTTGCTTCGCCGTATGTGCCTCGTGACGATGCGTTCACCGCATTCGCCCGGCCCGCCTTCAAGCCCGATCTGCCTGTGCTGGAAGCCGTGCGGGCGCTGATGGAACGCATCTACAACGATCTGACGTACGAATCGGAAAGTACCGAGGTCAACACACCAGCGCTTGAAGCGCTGGAACAGGGCAAGGGGGTTTGCCAGGATTTTGCCCACATCATGCTGGGCTGTCTGCGCAGCCTGGGTCTGCCTGCGTTGTACGTCAGCGGCTACCTGCTGACCCTTCCTCCACCAGGCAAGCCGCGTCTGGTTGGCGCTGACGGATCCCACGCCTGGGTATCGCTCTACCTGCCGCTGCCCCCTGACGACACCGTGGCAGATAGCGAAGCGGCCTTCGAGCCCAGAGGGACCTGGTTCGATTTCGACCCCACCAACAACCGCTGCGGCTGGGGCAGCCCTGGCGAGGACTATGTGACACTGGCCACTGGGCGGGACTTTGGTGATGTGTCGCCCATGCGCGGGGTGATACAGGGTGGCGCACAGCACACACTGGATGTGGGCGTCACTGTGGCGCCACCGGAAGAACTCGGCGCCCTGCTCAAGGCCTGAACGCGCTGCCCGCGCCCTGATGATTCTGGCTGATGGAGGGCGCACAAGTGCAGGTGGACTGTCTGTCCAGTCGGTCGGGTCGATAGAATGAAGCCGTCTATTTCCAGGAGCCCTTCATGAGCGTTTACGACCGCCTCGCCAGTCTTGGCATTGCCCTGCCACCCGTCTCGGTGCCCGCCGCTGCGTATGTGCCTTTCGTGCAGTCCGGAAACCTGATCTTCCTGAGCGGTCATATTGCACGTCAGGATGGCAAGCCCTGGGTTGGCCAGGCAGGTCTGACCATGACCACCGATGAGGCCAAGCTGGCCGCACGTGCCGTGGCGGTCGATCTGATGGGAACCCTGGCTGCCGCCTGTCTGGTCGTCAACAAGGACCTCAACCACGTCAAGCGCATCGTCAAGGTGCTCAGTCTGGTCAACTCCACGCCCACGTACACCGAACAGCACCTCGTCACCAATGGCTGCAGTGAACTGCTGGGCGAGGTGTTTGGATCCACCGTGGGCGCGCATGCACGAAGCGCTTTTGGTGTGGCACAGTTACCCATGGGTGCCTGCGTGGAGATCGAGTTGATCGCCGAGATCGGTTGATGCACTTTGTGGCGTGCGGGCTCAGCCGCCGCCGCGCTGCATGTACAAGTCAAAGCGGCGCATGAAGGTGTAGCGCTGCCCTTCGTCCAGCCCGCTGAAGGTAAAGCGAACGTGCAGCACTGGCATGCGCATCAGCGCGATCACGCGCGGCGGTCGGGGCTGCCAGGCAATGCTGAGGGAGCCCGGCGGCAGCTCGGCGCCCAGGCCCTGGCCCTTCTGCTGCCACACCACATCGCCCATGGCAGCAGGCAACCAGCCCAGCCACTCGGCTTCGGTGCACCCCATCTCGCGCTCGAAGCGCTCTGCGTAGCTCGATTGCAAGTCAGACACTCCGCCAAGAGACCCACGCCCCCAACCGGAGGAGCGGGTCCAATCCAGAGACACCGCCGGGCTGGCTTTGCCAGACGGCTGGTGTCGCCCCCTTGAGGGGGTCGCGCGTAGCGCGGCGGGGGTGATTCATGTTCAGCCGCCAGCAATCGGTGGCCAGATGGCCAGCACATCGCCTTCCGTGAGCGTGGTGCTCATGCGCGCATCGGGTTCGATGTACTTGCCGTTGACCAGCACCAGATGCACCAGCTTGGGTGGCAGGCCAAACGGTTCGATGATCTTGCCGATGGGAGTGGCCGGATCGATGTCCAGCGACACCTGGTTGCTGCGCCGCGCTTCGGCGGGCAGGTAATCGGTCAGCGTGGCGAAAAGCTTGAAAGTGATGTTCATGGATGGACGTCGCCCTTCGCCAGGATCAGGGCGAACGGAAGTGAAAGGCGCTGGGTGAAGGGCAAATGGCCAATGCCGTTCATTTTGCCTTTCATCGGCGGCGCTCATCCGCAGCACCCACCCATTGCCCCTGCCCTTGCGCACTGGCCAGGTAAGCGTCCATGAGCCTGGTGGGATCGTGCATCAGCCGGTCTTTCCAGTTGCCCAGACGCACCTGCCCTTCGACCAGGCCCCGCATCACCCCCACATGCTCCGTCCAGCCAACCGAATTGCAGCCCACCATCACATCGTCCTTGAACTGCAGGCTCAAGTGACGGCCGCTGGCCTTGTCCGTGAGTTCCGTGTGTTCGCCGCCGGGCACGCCTTCCCAGTTGCCGAAGCTGGTGGAAATCAGTCCCAGGGTGTCGAGCACGTTGATCTGCGTCACGCCTTTCAGCTCGGTCTTCTGGCCCACCATGTTGAGCGCGGCCACCCTCGCCTGTTCGGCCGCGTTGGGCTGGATGGCGCTGACGATGGTTTTGCCGCTGACCTTGTCGAACGCCTCCGCGCAGTCGCCTGCGGCGTAGATGCCAGACACATTGGTCTGCAAGTGTTCGTCGGTCAGCACGCCCAGCAGACAGGTGATGCCCGAGTCCTTCAGAAAGCCAATGGCCGGACGCACACCCGTGGCGCTGATCACCAGATCCGCCTCCACCGTTTCTCCATTGGAAAGCTTCACACGCAGACCCGCTTCCGGCTCGTCCGCGCCGAGACCGATCGCACTGGCGATTCTGCTCACCACCCCGCCACCGTCGGCGGCCTCGATACCTTCGACCTTGGTACCGGTGAACACCTTGACGCCCTTCGTCTCGCACCAGTCGCGAATCATGTTGCCCGCCGTCGGCCCCATCATGCGCGGCACCATGCGGTCGCCCATTTCCACCACACTGAGTTCCACACCACGTGCGGCCAGCGCCTCCATGATGATGCAGCCGATGAAGCCCGCGCCCATCTGCAGCACCCGCGCACCGGGCTTGGCCAGCTTCATGATGGCCCGCGCATCTTCAAGCGTCCAGCACGGATGCACACCGGCCAAGTCCATGCCTGAAATGGGTGGGCGCACCGGGTGTGAACCGGTCGCGATCAGCAGGCGATCGAAGGACAACGAGGTGCCGTTGTCCAGTGTCACGGTGCGGGCTGCCGCATCCACCGCCATGGCGCGGCCACCCACCTGGTCGATGCGCAGATCGGCGTAGTGCGTGAGGGCCTTGCGCAAGTAAGTGCCGGATTCCTTCACGTTGCCAATCAGCAGATAAGGAATCGCCATGCGTGAATACGGTGGCTCACCCTCGTCGCCCACCAGGGTGATCTGGTCTTGGGGGGCATGCTTGCGGATGGTTTCGGCGGCAATGACACCGGCAGGGCCGGCGCCCAGGATGACGTGGTGCATGTCTTGTCTCCTCATAAAAAGAAAAGGGGGCAGCGTGGTGACTGCCCCCTGGGTTCAGGCCACGGCCTGTTGAACCAAGGCGTGGGAGGCGCCAGGCATCAAAGGCTCAGACGCGCCCGGGTTTCTGCCGTGGGGCGGCCCTCCGTGTCCCAGCCGCGTGCGGCGTAGTACTTGGGAAGCATCTCGGGCAGCTTGCTGACCATGCCTTTGGAAGCACCGGTCTTGGCGGCCTCGGTGAGGAGGCGCTTGGGCAGACTGTCGTCCTTCGACGTAAACCCGGCGGCATTGTTGAATTCGCGCTCCATGTTCCAGATGCGCTCACCGATCTTCTCCAGTTCCTCGGTGGTGAACTCTTCGTTGCACGCGGCCTGCAGTTGCGGTGCCAGATCGGCCACGCCCCAGGCGAAGGTGGTGAACACGCACAGACCCGACGAGTCAAACGCGGCAGTGGCGTCCTGGAAAGCCTTCACCAGCTCGGGCTTGCCCTCGCTCTCGACCGGATCGGTCTTGACCGGAATGCCCAGCACCTCGGACGCGATGGTGTAACCACGCAAGTGGCAGGCACCACGGTTGCTGGTGGCGTAGGCGAGTCCAATACCCTGGATGGCGCGACCGTCGTAGGCCGGGAATTCCTGGCCTTTCACACTCATCGACAGGTCGGGGTAGCCGTACTTTTCGGTCAACCGTTTGGACCCCTGGCCGATCTCTTTGCCGAAGCCTTCACCCTTGGCAGTGATTTCAGCGAAGTGGGCCAGCGCCTGGGCCGATCCGAACTTGGCGTCGATGCCCAGTTGCTCGGCGGTGAGCACACCCATTTCATACAGCTCCATCACCGCGCCCACGGTGGCACCGAAGCTGATGGGATCGAAGCCTTCTTCGTTGCACAGCAGGTTGGCGTACTGCAACGCTTCCAGGTCGTTCACGCCGTTGGCCGCACCCAGCGCCCAGGCCGCTTCGTATTCCAGGCCGCCGTTGGCGCCCCAGTACTGCGGCTTGTTCTGCACGGTGAAGTGGCCTTCGTCCATCTTGCTGATGCGCCCGCAGGCGATGGTGCAACCGAAGCAGGCCTGGTTGGTCACCAGGTGCTTCTTGCCGTCGCTCTCGCGCGGCGTGACCATGGCTTCGGCGGAGATGTCTTTTGCACCTTCGAACTGCACGTCTCGGTGGTTGCGGGTGGGCAGCGCGCCGATCTCGTTGATCACGTTCATCAGCACCTGGGTGCCATAGGCTGGCAGGCCCTGCCCGGTCACGGCATTCTCGGCCAGGATCTTCTTTTTCTCGAAAGTGGTCTTCATGAAGGCCTTGGGGTCGCGGATGTTGCCCACGCCCTTGGTACCGCGCACCGCGATCGCCTTGAGGTTCTTGCTGCCCATGACCGCGCCCACGCCCGAACGACCAGCAGCCCGGTGCAGATCGTTCACCACGGCGGCGAACAGCACGCCGTTTTCGCCCGCCTTGCCAATGCTGGACACGCGCACCAGCGGGTCCTGCAGGCTGGACTTGAGGATCTCTTCGGTTTTCCACACGCTCTGGCCCCACAGATGCGAGGCATCGCGCAGTTCGGCATCGTCATCGCTGATGTGCAGGTACACCGGCGTGGCCGCTTTGCCTTCCACGATCACCATGTCCCAGCCAGCCATCTTGAGTTCGGCACCGAAATAGCCACCCGAATTGGAGCAGGCGATAGCGCCGGTGAGTGGACCCTTGGTGATGACGGTGTAACGCCCGCCCGTGGAGGCCATGGTGCCGGTCAGTGGGCCCGTGGCCCAGATCAGCTTGTTCTCGGTCGACAACGGATCGACCTTGGGGTCGATCTCGCTGATCAGGTATTTGCTGCCGAGCCCGCGCGAGCCCAGGTAGGCACGTGCCCACTCCATGTTCAGCGGTTCGGATTTCACGGTGCCCGCAGTCAGATTGACGCGAAGCAGTTTTCCAGCCCAGGACATATGGGTTCTCCTTGTTGGTTGGCGATCAGGCGGCGGCAGGCTGGTTGCCCAGCTTGTCCGCCCACTGCTTCATCTTGTCGATGCCGGTCCAGTTGGCATCGATGAACGTGATGGCTGCGGTCGGGCAGGCTTCGACGCAGGCCGGCTCTCCGTCGCACAGATCGCATTTCTGGACCTTGCCGGTTTCCTGCACGTAGTTGATGGTGCCGAAGGGGCAGGCGATGGTGCACACCTTGCAGCCGACGCAGGTGGTCTCGTTGACGACCTTGGCGCCGGTCATCTTGTCCACCGTGATCGCCTCCACCGGGCAGGCATGGAGACACCAGGCTTCGTCACACTGGGTGCAGGTGTAGGGCACCTTTTTGCCGGTGTGATGGAAGTCGAACACCTTGATGCGCGATTTGGACGTGGCGTAGGTGCCGTAGTTCTCGAAGGAACAGGCCATTTCGCACTGCAAGCAGCCGGTGCATTTGTCCGGATTGATGTGCAGGACTTTCTGCATGTATGTCTCCTGTTGGGTAGCGGCGCGAGCTATGCAGCGCCATGCCTATGTGGAAAAGTGCCTACGCATTGTTCAGGCGCCCCCGGGCTTTGAGTTCAGGGTTATCCCTAGTCGGACATGCGTGCAGACGGATATTCTCAAAATGAAACACTGGCGCTTTGCAAGTCGCGCGTGCGCGAGTCCGAAGATAGGGCCAGAATAGCCACATAAACGCAATAATGACGATGAGACAAGGCCCATGACGATCCCACGCACCCTGCCTGCTGTGACCACGGAGGGGGATCGACTTGCCCGTATCGAGAGAGCCCGCCGCGACATCCTGAACGATGGCGCGGTGGCTTCAGTCGATTGGCTGGAGCCGTGGATCGACCGTTCCTGGCGGCGATGTCTGGCGAGGGGCTTCCAGCCTTCGCAGCGCTTGGCGTTCGATGCCGTCTCTGCCGCCGAGGCACGACGTGCCCTTGAAGCCAGCCGGCCGCTGTTGCAAGCGGCTGCACCGGTGATCCGCTCGCTGGCCCGGGCCATGGCCGACACGCGCTACTTTGCAGTGCTGACGGACGCAAAGGGCGTGGTGATCGATGTCAACGGTCCGGTCGACCTCCAGAACCCGCAGGCCAGCGCCATCGCCCGCATCGGCGTGAACCTGTCGGAAGCAGCGGTGGGTACCACCGCCATTGGCGCCACGCTGACCGAACTGCAGCCCGTCTGGCTGCACCGGGGTGAGCATTTTTTCAACGACACCACCGTCTACAGCTGTGCAGGCGCCCCGCTTTTCGGACCGGATGGCAACTGTGTGGGCATGCTGGACCTCACGGGCATCAACGTGCCTGAGCGCCAGGCACTCAAACACCTGGTCACGCAATCGGCACGCAGTATTGAAAACGCGCTCACGCTGTCACAGCCACACCGCCTGCTGCTTCGCCTCAGTTGGCCCGGGGCTGGTCTTGCGGAAGACAGCGACGGCCTGGTCTGTGTGAACGCCGAAGGCGACATCACTGCCGTGAATCGCGCCGCAGCGAACATGCTGGCTCTCACGCCAGGCTCACTCTGGCCCCATGTGAGCGACGTGTTTGCCGTGCCGGCAGCCAGCCTTTTTGATCTCGCCCGCTTGCAGCGACCCACCGAATTGCCGCTGTGGTCGGGTCTTCGCCTTCAGGTGCTGGCGTCAGCAAGCCAGAACGGCGTAAAGCTGTCCCAGACGCATGCAACGCCGGTGGTCCCGCTCAAGGAAGTGGAAACCGCCCTGATCCGCAAGGCGGTGGACGACGCCCGCGGCAATGTGATGGAAGCGGCCCGCTCCCTGGGCATCAGCCGCGCCACCGTGTATCGCAAGCTCATGCGCCAAAAAAAAAGCGGCTGAGAAGCCGCCTTTCTTGGTGCATGCCAGCTTCAGTCCAGCAGCTCCTTCGGAATGTTGCCGCCGTTGGCCGCGATATGCGCCAGCACATTCTTGTGCAGCCACACGTTCATCTTGGCCGAGTCGTTCATCAGCTCGTCGGGGCAGTAAAGCTCCTTGGCCAGCTCTTTGCGGGCGGCCAGACTGCTATCGATGTCGAGCAGCTTGAGCAGATCGACGATGGACGTGCGCCAGTTGAGCTTTTGTGGGTTGGCGGCTGCGCGTTTTTCCATTTGCGCCACCACATCGACCATGGTGATGGACGCCACAGCAGGGGCAGCGGCCGGTGCGGTCGTCGCCGGAGCAGGTGCCGCCGCCACGGGTGCAGGTGCTGCAGTTGCCGGTGACGGTGCCGGTGCGGCTTTGGCGCTACCAATGCCCAGTTTTTCGAGAATGTTGCTGAAGAGTCCCATGAAGTGCTCCTTTGGTGATGAAAGATGGAAAGTCCAGGCTGGCCAGTATGGCGGCAGAACGGTGAAACTCACAAGCGCGGGACGCTGGTTTTCCCGTCCGCTGTCCACCATTGTGAGGCGCCCGGTTGCCCACCGCGGACCCAACCGTTGTGCCGGCGCCAATCGCGCGCGGTTTCAACCCGCTCGGGCTGGTATGGAAAGCGCACGCCAGCCCCACCACAGCCCCAGCAGCACCAGCAAGGGCAGCACGATGGTCTGTGCCACAAACAGCACGATCAGGTCGATCACATGGGACACGACCCGCTCGGCATCCCCCTTCAGTTCCTCGATTTTCGCCCCCAGTTTTTCGCGCAGGTCCCACCAGGGTGTGCCGGAATCCGTACCGCCGCCCAGGGCACCCAGGGCGGCTGTGGACGATTCGATGGCCTGCTGGCTGGCAGCGTACTTGTCGGCCATGAAAGCCCGATGGCTGAGTTCACTGGTGATCGCGACCACCGGCACCACGAATCGCACGATCAGGACCGCCATCAACAGCCGGCCCAGCCAGGGAGGCGCATTTCCCCGCCTCAGCTTCAGCCACGCCCAGCCCACCAGCAGCGCCGTGAACAGCAGCGACACCAGCCAGGTGGCTCCCATCTGCATCAACAGCAGCTGCACGCCAAACACCACACTGACGACAAGCATCAGCTTGGAGAACTGCTCGATCAGATCATTGACCGGGTCCAGAACCTGGCCCAGTGCCAACGTGACGTTGACAAACGCACCGCCCGAGACTTCAGTGCCCTGGATGACCGAGATCACGGCATTGAGTCCGCGGGCCGCAGCGAAAGCGGCCAGCGAACGCTTCAGCCCGGCTTCGGAATGGGCCACGGCCAGCTGGTCGAGCGGCTGGTACCACGCCAGGCCCACCAACACGACGACCAGGGCCAACAACAGTGATCTGCGCAAAGTCTGCATGGTTCAGCACCGTAGCACAGCCCAGCATTCATTTGCACACGCTTTCCGCCGGATGCATCCATGCAAACAGGGCCAAACGGGTTGCCCTAGCAGCGCCTAATGGGTCGCGTTCGGAAAAAACAACTGCTCGCCACCGATCGCGTAGCGGGCGATAGCCGCCTGACCGATCGGACCAGTGACCCAGTCAACAAACTTCTGACCTTCAGCTGTCTTCACCTGTGGGTGCTTGGTCGCGCTGACCAGCATCACGCCGTACTGATTGAACAGGCGCTTGTCGCCTTCTACCAGCACCGTCATTTCGCCCCGGTTCTTGAAGTTGAGCCAGGTGCCGCGGTCGGTCAACGCGTATGCACCACTGCTGGAGGCGATGTTCAGCGCCGGCCCCATGCCGCAGCCACACTCCTTGTAGCCGGTGCCTTTGTTGGCGTCTGTGTCGGTCATCTTCCAGAAGCGCAGTTCGGCCGCGTGTGTGCCACTCTTGTCGCCGCGTGAAATGAACTCGGCATTGGCGCTGGCAATCTTTTTGAATGCACTGACGACATCACTGCCCTTGATACCCACCGGATCGGCCCTGGGGCCCACCAGCACGAAGTCGTTGTACATGACCTCCTTGCGTTGGGCTGCGAAACCATCGGCTACGAACTTCTCTTCCGCCACCTTGTCGTGCACGAACAGCACATCCGCGTCGCCCCGGCGCGCCATGTCGATGGCCTGGCCCGTGCCCAGCGCCACCACTTTCACGTCAATGCCGCTGGCCTTCTTGAATTCGGGCAGCAGGAAAGAAAACAGGCCCGACTGTTCGGTGGACGTGGTGGAAGCCACCACGATGCTTTGTGCCATGGCACCGGCACCGGCGAGCATGGCGGTACCGAAAACGGCGGTGAGGGTCAGACGGCGGAACGCATTCACAAGCTTTCTCCTTGAACAAACAAATGGGCCTGCGGGCACAGGGCGTGCAGGAGGTCGTGGTTGAAAAAATCGGCGACGGGCAGATCGGCCAGAAGCTGGCCCTGCTCCAGGTAAATCACCCGGCTGGCCAGGCGCTTGACCTGGCCCAGGTTGTGGCTGCTGAACACCAGCGTGGGCGGGCGGCTTGAGGCTCCCGGGCTTTCTGAGGCAGGACCCTGCGTGAACTCGGCGATCAAGGCTTCGACTTCGCGCTTGGCGTGCGGGTCCAGGCTGGCAGTGGGTTCGTCCAGCAACCACACATCGGGCTTCAATGCCCAGGCGCGCGCCAGCGCCAGGCGCTGCTGCTGCCCACCGGAGAGTGCCCGCGCATTGCGGTCAGCCAGGTGATCCATGCCCACGCGCTGCAACGCAGCCCGTGCGCGCTCCCGCGTTTCGCCCCATGGCACACCCTGCAACCACAAGCCCAGCACGATGTTCCGAAGCGCGCTCAGACGCAACATGTGAGGGCGCTGAAACAGCATGGCCATGCGCAGGGTCGATGCACGGTGCACCTCACCACCGCTGGATCGCTGCAGACCGTGCAATGTTCTGAGCAAGGTGCTCTTGCCGCTCCCATTGGCACCCACCAAAGCGACTCGCTCCCCAGCCTGAATGCGAAGATAAATGTCGGTCAGGGCATGCAGCCGTCCTGCGCTTCCCAGATGCACCTGCACATTGCGCAAGTCAAAGCACATCGAGGGCACTTGCGAAGGGTGCTTCACCACAGGCAGCCCGCTCATGCCGCCACCGCACCAGGCACGGTTGTCTGCGCGCTGTCGGCAAGCTCGCGCCAGCGGCGCAGCAATGCCACCAGCGCATTGAGTAGCAGCACCACGGCAAGCAAGACCAGCCCCAGCCCCAAGGCCAATGGGAGATCCCCCTTGCTGGTTTCCAGGGCGATGGCGGTGGTCATCACACGGGTGAAGCCCTCGATGTTGCCGCCCACGATCATCACGGCACCCACCTCTGAGATGGCGCGACCGAATGCCGTGATCAACACGGTCAGCAGCGCGTAGCGCTCGTCCCAGGCCAACAGCAGGCTGCGCATCACGGTGCCGGCACCCAGCGAAGCCAGTTGCTCGCCATGGCTGCGGTCGGCGTCTTCCACCACCTGACGGGTGAGCGCGGTCACCAGAGGCAACACCAGGCAGGCCTGCGCCAACACCATGGCCTGAAAGCTGAACAACCAGCCCAGGAAACCCAGCGGCCCAGACCGTGAAAGCAACAGGTAGACCACCAGACCCACCACCACCGAAGGCACGGCCAGTGCGGTGTTGAGAACGGTCATCAGAGCGCCGCGCCCGGCAAATCGCGATACCGCCAGCCAGGCACCCAACACCAGGCCTGCTCCGCTGGCGATCACGCACGCGGTGGCGCTCACTGCCAGCGATCGCCACACCACCACCCACAAACCCGGATCGCCGGAAAGCACCAGTTGAAAAGCTGTGGCGAAGCTGTCGGCAAAGGTGTTCATGACGTCGAAGAGCATATCGCCAGAGGGTCTGTTTGGGCGTACGTGAAGACGCGATATGAACGTTCTGACATAGGCATTTCATTGCATATGTCAGACCCTGAGGCACACTCGCGCTCATGAGAAAAGTTGAGCTTTCCTACGCGTTGCAGCTCCAGCGAACCGGCACGGCAGACTCGGTCGCCCTGTTGCGCAATCCCATGATGGACGTGCTGCATGCGGTGCGCACCCACGGGTCGATCTCAGCCGCTGCGCGGCACCTTGGCCTGTCGTACCGGCACGTGTGGGGCCAGCTCAAGCAGTGGGAGGCCGAACTGGGCCAGGACCTCATCGTGTGGGAGCGCGGCCAGGCCGCCTTGCTCAGCCCGTTTGGCCAGCGCCTGCTCATGGCAGAGCGGCTGGCGCAAGCCCGGCTGGGTCCGCAGATGGAACACCTGCGCGCCGAACTCGAACGCGCCTTTGCGCAAGCGTTTGACGACACCGCCGAAGGCCGGCGCCCGAACCTGCTCACCCTCTACGCCAGCCACGACCACGCGCTCAATGCCTTGCAGGACATGGCCGCAGCCTGGGATACGCAGGCTGGCCCAGCCCACAAGGCGCTGCACCTGGACCTGCGCTTCTGCGGCAGTGTGGACGCCATCCGCGCCCTCAATGAAGGCCGCTGCCAACTGGCGGGCTTCCACACCCAGCCCTTCGCCGACGCCCGCAGCATCAGCGCCCGCACCTACCGGCCCTTGCTCAAGCCCGGGCTGCACAAGATCATCGGTTTTTCCAGGCGGGCCCAGGGTCTCATGGTGGCACCAGGCAACCCACAACGCCTGAAAAACATGCAGGACGTGGCCCGGCTTCAAGCCCGGTTCGTGAACCGTGCCAAGGGCACGGGCACACGGCTGCTGCTGGGTGAACTGCTGGAGCAGTCACAGTTGCTACCCCAGGACATCGAGGGCTTTGATCATGTGGAGGCCTCACACGCCGCCGTGGCCCAGGCGGTGGCCAGCGGCACGGCCGATGCCGGGCTGGGCACCGAATACGCTGCGCGTGAAGCGGGGCTGGACTTCGTGCCGCTCACCGAAGAGCGCTACCTGCTGGTGTGTCTCAAGTCTGCACTCGACCAACCGGCAGTGAAACAGCTGCTGGGCCTGCTGCGCAGTCAGCCCTGGCAACAGCGCCTGACTCAGCTCCCAGGTTACGCACCCGACCACTGCGGTGAAGTGGCTTCCATGAAACGCCTGCTGCCGTGGTGGCGATAGCAGGAACTCAAGCCGGCAAGCGCCGGGCGATTTCTGCCACCAACTGGCGGGCCAAGGCGAGCTTCGGTGCACGTGCCACCTCGGTCGCACCCTGCTCGTCCACCAGCAGCAGCGCGTTGTCGTCCTGACCAAAGGTATCTGGGCCAATGTTGCCCACCAACAGCGGCACGCCTTTGCGCGCGCGCTTGGCCTGCGCATGCGCCAGCAGGTCGTGGCTTTCGGCGGCGAAGCCCACGCAATACAGCTTGTGCTCGCGCGCGCGGGTGCTGCTGGCAATGCCGGCCAGGATGTCCGGGTTTTCGACAAACGTGAGCGTGGGTACAGCGCCAGAACCGTCCTTCTTGATCTTCTGGTCGGTCGCCTCGGCAGGACGCCAGTCAGCCACGGCGGCCGCAGAAATAAATACCGTCGCGTTCTGGATCAGCACGTCAAGCGACTTCTGCATGTTCAGTGCCGACTTCACATTGATGCGGCCCACACCGCGCGGCGTGGGCAGGCTCACGGGGCCAGCCACCAGGGTCACATTCGCGCCCGCCTCGTGCGCCGCCCGGGCGATGGCAAAGCCCATCTTCCCACTGGAGAGGTTGGTCAATCCGCGCACCGGATCGATGGCTTCAAAAGTGGGCCCGGCACTGACCAGCACCTGCTGGCCCGCCAGCACCTTCGGCGTGAAAAAGCGCACCAGTTCGTACAGCAATTCGTCAGGCTCCAGCATGCGGCCGTCGCCGGTCTCGCCGCAAGCCTGGTCACCGGCCCCTACATCAAGCACGGTGGCGCCGTCCTGGCGCAGCTGGGCCACGTTGCGCTGGGTAGCCGGGTGGGCCCACATTTCGCGGTTCATGGCAGGCGCCAGAATCAGCGGCACCTGGTCGATGGGACGGGCCAGGCACATCAGGCTGAGGAGGTCGTCGGCTCGGCCGTGCAGCAGCTTGGCCATGAAGTCCGCACTGGCCGGTGCCACAAAGATCGCATCGGCCTCACGACTGAGGTTGATGTGCGGCATGTTGTTGTCCACCCCGGCCGATGTGCGCGCATCCCACTGCGAGGTGAACACGGGCCGTCCGGAAAGCGCCTGCATGGTCACCGGCGTGATGAAGTGCTCGGCAGCCTCGGTCATGACCACCTGCACCGTGGCACCTTCCTTGACCAGCGCCCGGCACAATTCGGCCGCTTTGTAGCAGGCGATGCCACCCGAGAGCCCCAGGACGATGTGTTTGCCAGCCAGGTCGTTCATGGCGGCAATGTAGCAGAGGGAACGGTCGGCTGCTGGCCGTTGCCCAAGGGGCGAAAGCAGGGGTAAACAACCCGAGGGCACTTGCATCACCCCTCTATAATCACCATTTCCACCTCCAGCGAGCGACAGGCTCGCCCGAGACATGACCAAATTTGTGTTCGTCACCGGCGGCGTGGTGTCCTCTTTAGGCAAGGGCATAGCGTCGGCATCTCTGGCCGCGATCCTTGAATCGCGCGGCCTCAAAGTCACCCTCATCAAGCTCGATCCGTACATCAACGTGGATCCGGGCACCATGTCGCCCTTCCAGCACGGAGAGGTCTTTGTCACCGACGACGGCGCTGAGACCGACCTCGACCTGGGCCACTACGAGCGTTTCATTGAAACGCGCATGAAGAAAACCAACAATTTCACCACCGGCAAGATATACCAGTCGGTGCTGGAGAAGGAACGCCGCGGCGACTATCTGGGCAAGACGGTGCAGGTCATTCCGCACGTCACCAACGAGATCCAGGAGTTCATCAAGCGCGGGGCCGGCATCGGCACGCCCGATGCGGTGGACGTGGCCATTGTCGAAATTGGCGGCACGGTGGGCGACATCGAGTCGCTGCCCTTTCTTGAAGCCGTGCGCCAGATGAGCCTGCGCATGGGGCCGAACAACACGGCTTTCGTGCATCTGACGTACCTGCCATGGATTGCCGCTGCCGGCGAACTGAAAACCAAGCCCACGCAGCACACGGTGCAGAAGCTGCGCGAAATCGGGATCCAGGCCGATGCCCTGCTCTGCCGCGCCGACCGCCGAATTCCCGAAGAAGAGCGCGCCAAGATTTCGCTGTTCACCAACGTACCCGAATGGGGTGTGATCTCAATGTGGGACGTGGACACCATTTACAAGGTACCGCGCATGCTGCACGAACAGGGCTTGGACGGCCTGATCTGCGACAAACTGCGCCTGAACACCCCGCCCACCAGCCTCAAGCGCTGGGACGAACTGGTGTACGAGACCGAGCACCCGAAGGGCGAGATCACCATCGCCATGGTGGGCAAATACGTCGACCTGTCCGACAGCTACAAATCGGTCAATGAGGCGTTGCGTCATGCCGGCATGCGCAACCACGTTCGCGTGAGGATCGACCACGTCGATTCCGAAACCATCGAAGGTGACGCAGCGGACCGCCTGGCCCGCTACGACGCCATTCTGGTGCCTGGCGGCTTCGGCCTGCGCGGGGTGGAGGGAAAGATCGCCACCGCCCGTTTCGCTCGTGAGCGCAAAGTGCCCTACCTGGGCATCTGCCTGGGCATGCAGGTGGCCACGATCGAATACGCCCGCCATGTGGCCGGTCTGACCAACGCCAACAGCACCGAATTCGACCCGAACACGCCACACCCGGTGATCGCGCTCATCACCGAATGGAAAGACGCCGACGGCAGCATCCAGAAGCGCAGCGCCAGCTCCGACCTGGGCGGCACCATGCGCCTGGGCGCACAAAGCTCCGACGTCCAGCCCGGCACCCTTGCACATACCATCTACGGCAACGTCGTGACCGAGAGGCACCGACACCGGTACGAAGCCAATGTCAACTACCTCGACCAGTTGCGCGAAGCCGGACTGGTGATCTCTGCCCTGACTCAGCGTGAGCAGCTCACCGAAATCGTCGAGCTGCCCCAGTCGGTGCATCCCTGGTTCATTGGCGTGCAGTTCCACCCGGAATTCAAGTCCACGCCGTGGAGCGGGCACCCGCTCTTCAATGCTTTCATCAAGGCAGCGGTCGAGCACCAGCAAAACCGGCAGGCTGTGCCGGCCTAGGCTCCAGACACAGGAAACATGGCATGAAACTCTGCGGCTTCGACATCGGACTGAACCGGCCTTTTTTCCTGATCGCGGGCCCCTGCGTGATCGAATCCGAGCAGCTGCAGATGGACACGGCCGGCGCCCTCAAGGAGATCACCGCCAGCCTGGGCATTCCGTTCATCTTCAAGAGCAGCTTTGACAAAGCCAATCGCAGCAGCGGTACCAGCTACCGCGGCCCGGGGCGCGACAAAGGCCTGGAGATCCTGGGCAAGATCAAAAAAGAGCTGGGTGTGCCTGTGCTGACCGACGTGCACAGCGAAGCAGACATCGCCGACGCCTCAAACGTGGTCGATGTGCTGCAGACGCCCGCCTTCCTGTGCCGCCAGACCGATTTCATCCGTGCGGTCGCTCAGAGCGGCAAGCCGGTGAACATCAAGAAAGGCCAGTTCCTGGCGCCGCACGACATGAAGAACGTGATTGACAAGGCCCGTGCTGCAGCCCGTGAGGCCGGCCTGAACGAAGACAACTTCATGGCCTGCGAGCGCGGCGCCAGCTTTGGCTACAACAACCTGGTGAGCGACATGCGCAGCCTGGCCATCATGCGCGAAACCGGTGCGCCGGTGGTGTTCGATGCCACCCACAGCGTGCAACTGCCCGGCGGCCAGGGCACCAGCAGCGGCGGCCAGCGCGAAATGGTGCCGGTGCTCTCGCGTGCGGCGGTGGCCGTGGGCGTGTCCGGCCTGTTCATGGAAACCCACCCCGACCCGGCCAAGGCACTGAGCGATGGTCCCAATGCAGTTCCGCTCAAGCACATGAAGGCCCTGCTGGAGACGCTGGTGGCGCTCGACACGGTGGCTAAAAAGCACCCCTTCCTCGAAGACAGCTTCAACTGAACCACATACCAGAACCCGAAACCATGGCAGCCGCGTACATCATTGTCGACATGCAAATCTGCGACATGGAGCAGTACAAACAGTACATGGCGGCAGCGCCTGCTGCCGTGGCGGCTGCCGGCGGCGAATACCTGGTACGGGGCGGACGCTTCGAAACGCTGGAAGGTGACTGGCAGCCAGCCCGTCTGGCCATGCTGCGTTTCCCCAGCTTCGAGCAGGCCAAGGCCTTCTACGACAGCGAACTGTACCGACAGGCCCGCGCCAAGCGCGAAGGGGCCACTGAGTTTTTCAACCTCGTCCTGGTGGAGGGCGTGAGCGCCCCCGTCATCTGAAACATTTCACCGAAAGGAAAACATGAGCGCAATCGTTGACATCGTGGGCCGCGAGATTCTTGACAGCCGAGGCAACCCCACCGTCGAGTGCGACGTGCTGCTGGAAAGCGGCGTGATGGGCCGCGCGGCCGTGCCATCGGGTGCCTCCACCGGCTCGCGTGAAGCCATCGAACTGCGCGACGGCGACAAGTCCCGTTACCTGGGCAAGGGCGTGCTCAAGGCCGTGGAGAACATCAACACCGAGATCAGCGAAGCCGTGCTGGGACTTGACGCTTCTGAACAAGCCTTCCTTGACAAGACCCTGATCGACCTCGACGGCACGGAAAACAAAGGCCGCCTGGGCGCCAACGCGATGCTGGCCGTGTCCATGGCCGTGGCCCGAGCGGCGGCTGAAGAAGCCGGCCTGCCGCTGTACCGCTACTTTGGTGGCATGAGCGCGGTGCAGATGCCCGTGCCCATGATGAACATCATCAACGGCGGTGCACACGCCAACAACTCGCTCGACCTGCAAGAGCTGATGATCATCCCCGTGGGCGCACCCAGCTTCCGCGAAGCCCTGCGCTGGGGTGCCGAGGTGTTCCACGCGCTCAAGGCCATCCTGCACGACCAGCACATCAGCACCGCCGTGGGCGACGAAGGCGGGTTCGCCCCGTCGGTGGAAAACCACGAAGCCGCGCTGCAGATGATCCTGCAGGCGATCGACAAGGCCGGGTATACCGCCGGCGAGCAGATCGCCCTGGGTCTGGACTGCGCCGCCAGCGAGTTCTACAAGGATGGCAAGTACGTGCTGGAAGGCGAAGGCGGCGTGTCGCTGAGCGCCGAGCAGTGGACCGACATGCTGGCCAACTGGGTCGACAAATACCCCATCATCAGCATCGAAGACGGCATGGCCGAAGGCGACTGGGACGGCTGGAAGGTGCTCACCGAGCGCCTGGGCACCAAGGTGCAACTGGTGGGCGACGACCTGTTCGTCACCAATACCAAGATCCTCAAGGAAGGCATCGACAAGCGCATCGGCAACTCGATCCTGATCAAGATCAACCAGATCGGCACGCTGACCGAAACGTTTGCCGCTATCGAAATGGCCAAGCGTGCAGGCTACACCGCCGTGATCTCTCATCGCTCGGGCGAAACCGAAGACAGCACCATCTCCGATATCGCCGTGGGCACCAACGCCGGCCAGATCAAGACCGGATCGCTTTCGCGCTCGGACCGCATGGCCAAGTACAACCAGTTGCTGCGCATCGAGGAAGACCTCGGCGAAGTGGCGGTGTACCCGGGCCGGGCTGCTTTCTACAACTTGAGGTAATGGAGCACCCCCGCGCCGCCTCCGGCGTCACCCCCTCAGGGGGGCGCACCTGCGGCCCGGCAAAGCCGGTTCCTCGGCGCCCTGGACGAGCCACTTCCGGCCGCGCGGCTCTTGGGCGTGCGAACGTGGTGTGCGCCTCTGGAACTCCCGTGCTGCATCGGCTTCGGTGACAATCTGAGGCCATGGGTCACCGCTTCATTCCTGCCCTGCTCCTCGGACTGCTGTTGGTGCTGCACGCACAACTGTGGTTCGGGAGGGGCAGTGTGCCGCAGGTGACGAGTCTGAAGCAGCAGGTGCTCACGCAGGAGCGCGAAAACAGCGAGGCCAGGTTGCGCAACGATCAGGTGGCCAACGAAGTGCGCGACCTGCAGGAGGGACTGGGCATGGTGGAAGAACTGGCGCGGCAGGACCTGGGCATGGTCAAGCCCAACGAAATCTTCGTGCAGTTCGCGCAGCGCGGACAGTGACCCTAGGGTGACGCTGATCGTGACCCTGCTGGGCGGCGAGTCCACCGGAAAATCTTCGCTGGCTCGCTCGCTTCAGCAACATCTTTCCCGGAACACCTCTCTGCGGACGATCTGCGTGCCGGAAAACCTTCGACTGTGGTGCACCCTTGCCGGGCGCGCACCTCAAGCCCATGAGCAGGCCGCACTGGCTGCTGAGCAGCACCAACTCATCGTCGCGGCCATCCAGGCACAGCCCGCACCCGATATGGTGATCGCCGACACCACACCCCTGGTGATTGCGGCCTACAGCGAGCTGTATTTCAACGACAGCAGTCTGCTGGCCGGTGCCATCGCGCACCAGCGGGGCTATCACCTGAACCTGTTGATGGGATTGGACCTGCCCTGGGTCCCCGACGGTCTGTTCAGGGACAGTCCTGTGGTGCGAGACGCCATTGACGCCATTCTCCGCCGGGTACTTCAAGCGGCGAACCTGCCATTTCAGACGATCTACGGTCGGGGGGATGTGCGTCTGCACCAGGCGCTGACAGCGTTGAACCCGTTACTGGATCACTCCCTTTTCGACCTCGATCAGAACCAGACTTTTGGCCGGGTGCCCTGGAACTGCGAAACATGCAGCGATCCGGCGTGCGAGCACCAGATTTTCACCGCCTTGCTTCAGAAACCGAGCTCTTGAACTGACCGCCTCGAGCCTGCCTTCAATGCACGCCAGGCGATCCCGGTGGCTGGGCGGCGGGCTGCAGGAACACCTGTGCCGCATCCACCGGGTCGAACCGGTACTGCGCGCCACAGAAGTCGCACCCCACCTCCACCTGACCCTGTTCGGCCAGGATCGACTCGATTTCATCATGACCAAGGCTGCGCAGCATGCTACCGACGCGTTCGCGCGAGCAGGTGCAGGCGAAACGCGGGCCTTCGCTGCCGACCATGGGAGCGAACCGGCGCACGTCTTCTTCCCAGAACAGGCGGCGCAGGATGGTATCGGCGTCCAGTTCCAGCAGCTCTTCTCGCTTGAGGCTGGCCGCCAGAATCGCGATGCGGTTGTAGTCTTCGTTGCGTCCGATTTCGTCGTCATCGCTGCGCATTGCGCCACTGCCCGCCAGATTGCCTTCGCCCTGCAGAGGCAGGCGCTGGATCAGCAAGCCTGCAGCGACCTTGTCGTCGGCCGCGAGCACGAGGCGGGTATCGAGCTGCTCACTTTGCAGCATGTAGTGCTCGATCACCTCGCTGAGCTTTTCCAGCTTTTCGCGCCGGTCGCCAAACAAGGGCACCACACCCTGGTAGGGCTGGCGTCCGGGCAGGCGATCCTTCGGATCAAGCGTGATGGCGCAGCGCCCTTCGTTGTTCACGTTCACCATGTGCGAGAGCGGTGCATCGGCAGCCACATCACCCACCACCGTGGCGGTGGCGCGCAGGCTCAGGTCGGGCTGCACCTCGGCCACGGCCAGTTTCACCGGCCCGTCGCCCATGATCTGCATGACCAGAGCGCCTTCGAACTTGATGTTCGCCTGCATCAACGTGGCAGCTGCCGTCATTTCACCCAGCAATTCGGTCACCGCAGCGGGATAGCCGCCGGTCTGCTCACGGCGGCGCAGGATGTCCTGCCAGGCATCGGTCAGGCGCACCAGCATGCCACGCACAGGCAGGCCTTCAAACATGAATTTGTGGAGTTCGGACAAAACGGTCTTTCTGGAAATCAAGCTGCATCAGTTGGGCATCAGCCGACCTTTTTCAAGCCTGCCCGGTAGCGCTGCGCATTCTCGACGTAGTGCTGTGCGCTGCGCCGCAGACCGTCAATCTGCTCGGGTGTGAGCGATTTCACCACCCGGGCAGGCGTACCCATGATCATGCTGCCGTCCGGGAACGACTTGCCTTCGGTTACCAGTGAGCCGGCGCCTACCAGGCAGTTCTTGCCGATGGTCGCACCGTTGAGCACGGTGGCGCCAATGCCGATCAGCGATTCGTCCCCAATGGTGCAGCCGTGCAGCATCACCATGTGGCCCACCGTGACGCTTTCCCCCAGGATCACGGGATAACCGATATCGGCGTGCACCACACTGCCGTCCTGCACATTGCTGCCGCGCCCGACCGTGATGGTCTCGGTGTCGCCCCGCAGGGTGGCACCAAACCAGACGCTGCTGTCCTCCGCCATCACCACATCACCCATCACCTGTGCGCTGTCGGCGATCCAGGCCGAATCGGCCAGGCGGGGTGCAACACCATCGAGTTCATAAATTGCCATGCTGGGTCTCCAGTCGCGAAACCTAGAATTGTAGGGATGCAAGCCGACGCCACCCGATCCCCGGTCAATCTGCGCCCGCTGGCGCTGCAGGCGCTTTGCATGGCAGCGCCCGAAGCCAAGGTGAGCGCCACCCAGGCACTGTTCGAAGCCATGCAATCGGGGGGCGCCCTGCTGGACGCTGCAGCGCAACTTGAAACCGGGGCTGGCGTATCGATGCCCGGTCGGCCACCCAGGCCTGAACTCATTGCTCCGACGGATGTGCCACACCGATCCCCCTTCACACCCGAGGGCCTTGCGGCCTTGCTCCATGCCGTCACTCACATCGAATTCAACGCGATCAACCTGGCACTGGATGCGGTCTGGCGTTTCGCAGACATGCCAGCGTCCTACTACGCCGACTGGATGCGGGTGGCACATGAAGAGGCCCTGCACTTCGGTCTGCTGCGCGAGCACCTGCGGACTCTAGGCCACGATTATGGTGACTTTCCCGCGCACGATGGCCTTTGGGAAATGTGTGTGAAGACGCAACACGATGTGACGGCCCGCATGGCACTGGTGCCACGAACACTTGAAGCGCGCGGGCTCGATGCCACTCCGCTCATGCAGGCTCGTCTGCGCAAGGTGGGCACGCCTGCTGCACTGCGAGCCATCGAGATACTCGACGTGATCCTGCGCGACGAGATTGGCCATGTGGCCGTCGGCAATCATTGGTACGGCTGGCTGTGCGCGAAGCAAGGCCTTCAGCCGCTCGCCCACTACCGTCTGCTGGCCCGCCAGCACAACGCACCCCGGCTCAAGCCACCGTTCAACGAAGCCGCTCGCCGTGCCGCCGGCTTCACCCAGCAGGAGTTCGACGCTCTCCTTTCGTCGTGAGTCTTCATTCAGGGCTGCAATATCGGCAAAAACAGGTGAAAGTGAAGCGATTCGTTCGACCGCTTTGTGCGGTGTACAAAAGTGGTCCGAGCGCCTAGGATGCCATCATGACAATGCAGCAGATCCACCTGGATGGCTACCTGGGACAAGCCTTCGACAACATTCCGGTGGCCATGATCGTGGTCAACGCACAGGGAGACATCGTCCGGCTCAATCGACTGGCAGAGAGCATATTTGGCTATTCGGCGTCCGAGCTGGAGGGACGGCCTGTCGAGGTGCTCATTCCCTCGCGGTACCACGCCCGGCACAAAGGGTATCGCCATGGCTTCATGGCGGAAACCAACCCGCGCCCCATGGGTGCAGGCCGCGATCTCAGCGGGCTGCGCAAGGACGGCTCGGAGTTTCCGGTTGAAATCGGCATCAACCCGGTGGAAACCGGCGAGGGGCCCATGGTGCTGTCGGTGATTCTGGACCTGAGCGAGCGCAAGCAGAACGAGCGGCGCATTCAGGATGCCCTGCAACAGAAAGATGTGCTGCTCAAGGAAGTGCACCACCGAGTGAAAAACAACCTGCAGGTGATCCACAGCCTGCTGGACCTGCAGGCGCTCACGATCAAAGACGAAGGCACGGTGGGTATGCTGCGCGACAGCCAGAACCGCATCCGCTCCATGTCCATGATTCACCAGACGCTGTACCAGTCCCAGGACTTTGCGCAGGTCGACTTTGACCAGTTCCTCGGCGGCCTGTTGCCGCGCCTGATGGAGTCGTACGCTTCCACGGCGGGGCACGTGACCATCGACGTGCAGGCGCAGGACGTGCAACTGCCCATCAACGAAGCCATACCGTGCGGGCTGATCGTCAACGAACTGGTCAGCAATGCCCTGAAGCATGGTTTTTTAGGGGGCCGGCGTGGCAGCATCCAGGTCACCATCACACAACGCGAAGACAAGCAAATCGAAATGTCCATCAGCAACGACGGCCACCCCATACCCGACAAACTGGCCCTGAACAGCACCGGCTCACTCGGCCTGCAACTGGTGCATTTGCTGACACAGCAGCTGCGCGGTGAACTCACGACGCAGCATGCCAATCCCACGTGCTTCACGCTGCGCTTCGGTCTGGCGCCCACCGCATGAAAACTGCCCCGCGCATTCTGATCGTGGAAGACGAGCGCATCGTCGCTTTCAACCTGCAGCAGCGCCTGATCCACATGGGCTACGAAGTGCCTGGCCTGGCGGTGTCCGGGCACGAAAGTCTGGACATGATCGACCGTCTGGCTCCCGACCTGGTGCTGATGGACATCCACATCGAGGGCGACATGGATGGCATTGATGTGGCCGCGCGACTCATGCACACCCCTTCGGTACCGGTGATCTACCTCACCGCGTATTCAGAGGATTCGACCTTGAAGCGCGCGTGTCAGACCAAACCATACGGCTACCTGATCAAGCCTTTTTCGGAGCGGGAGCTTCACGCCACCATTCAGATGGCACTCGAGCGGCATTCCGTGGAGGTGGAACTGGTGCGCAGTCAGCGGCTGCTGCAACAGGCACTGGACGCCGCCAATCTGGGCGTTCTGGAGCTGGACACACAAACCCAGCACCTCACAACTTCCGACCGCACGCAGGACTTGCTGAGGTGGGGAAAAAATCCAAAGGCCACGCTGGCCGATTTGCTCAGCAGCGTGGCCGCCGACGACCGGCCCGCCTTTTCGGCCCGGCTCGACGAGAGTCTGACCCAACTTAACTCCATCAGCGAAGAGTTTCGCGTTCACACCGAAGGCGAAACCTCCCGCTGGCTCAAAATCGACGCCAACCATTGGCCCAACCAGGTCATGACCGGCGTGATTCAGGACATCACGGCCCGCAAACACAGCGAGATGCATTTGAAGCGGCTCAACGATGGACTGGAACATCTCGTCACCGAGCGCACCGCCGAGCTCAATCAAAGCATCAGGGAGCTCGAAGCCTTCAGCTCTTCCGTGGCACACGATCTGCGTGCGCCGCTTCGGGCCATCGTCGGTTTCAGCCAGGAAATCATGCGCGCCCACAACAGCGAACTCGGTGACGACGGTCTTGCCATGATGCAGCGCATTGCCTCAGCAGGCCAGCGCATGGGTGCCTTGATCGACGCCCTGCTGAACATGTCGCGCACGACCCAGGTTCCGCTGCAACTGGGCCCGGTCGACATCAGCGACATCGCCAGTGACATCGCAGACCAACTCATGCGCGGCGAGCCCGACCGCGTGGCCGATGTGCGCATTGCACCCGGCATGCAAGCCATGGCCGATGTCAGCCTGGTGCGCAGCGTGATGGACAACCTGCTGCGCAACGCGTGGAAGTTCACAGCCCAGTGCAAGGTCACGCGCATTGAGGTGAGCGCCGAAGTACGCGAAGGCGACACCGTGTTTTCGGTGAGAGACAACGGCTGCGGCTTCGACATGGCCTTCGCCCACCGGTTGTTCGGTCCCTTCCAGCGCCTGCATCGTGAGCAGGACTACACCGGCACCGGTCTGGGTCTGACCATCGTGCAGCGGGTGGTCATGCGCCACGGCGGTCGTATCTGGGCCGACAGCGCACCCGGCCAGGGAGCCAGGTTCTTCTTCACTTTGTCGAGTTAAGGCCAGGCACCCTGCAAGGTGCGAGCGCACAACTGCCGATAATCGGGGATGACTTCTTCTCCCACGACCTCTCCGGGCACGCCCGCCGCCAACGGCTTCAGCGCCCTGCCCCTGTCCCCCGCCACGCTGGCCAACCTGGAACAACTGGGTTACCTGACCATGACCGCCATCCAGGCGGCCGCCCTGCCGCCCGCCCTGTTGGGCAAGGACATCATTGCCCAGGCCAAAACCGGCAGTGGCAAGACAGCCGCATTTGCCCTGACCTTGCTCGCCAACCTGAACCCCCGGCGTTTTGCCGTGCAGACCCTGGTGCTGTGCCCTACCCGCGAGCTGGCCGATCAGGTCACGACAGAAATCCGCCGCCTGGCGCGCGCTGAAGACAACATCAAGGTGGTCACGCTGTGCGGTGGCGTACCGCTACGCGGACAACTGGCCACGCTGGAGCATGGCGCGCACATCGTGGTGGGAACGCCAGGCCGCATCATGGACCACCTCGAGCGCGGCAGCCTGCAGCTTGATGCGCTCAACACGCTGGTGCTGGACGAGGCCGACCGCATGCTCGACATGGGTTTCTTCGACGACATCGTGACCGTGGCGAAACAATGCCCGAAAACGCGCCAGACCCTGCTGTTTTCTGCCACCTACCCCGAAGGTATTGCGAAGCTGAGCGCGCAGTTCATGCGCGAACCTGTCACCGTGAAGGTGGAAGCGCAACACGCAGGTGCGCAGATCGAGCAGCGCTGGTACGAGGTGAGCGAAACCGACCGGCTGGACGCGGTGTGCCGCCTGCTGACCAATTTCCGTCCTGAAAGTACGCTCGCCTTCTGCAACACCAAGGCCCAGTGCCGCGATCTGGTGGCTGTGCTGCAGGCCCAGGGCATCAGCGCACTGGCGCTTTTCGGGGAGCTGGAACAGCGTGAGCGCGACCAGGTGCTGGTGCGATTTTCCAACCGCAGCTGCTCGGTGCTGGTGGCCACCGACGTGGCCGCGCGCGGGCTGGACATCGCCAGCCTGGAGGCAGTGATCAACGTGGATGTGACACCCGATGCCGAGGTGCACATCCACCGCATAGGCCGCACCGGACGCGCGGGTGAAAGCGGTCTGGCGCTCAACCTGGCCAGCATGAATGAGATGGGCAGCGTGGGCAAAATCGAACAGATTCAGGGACAGGAGTCGAAGTGGTACCCGTTGAGTGAGCTCAAGTCCGCCAGCAATGCACCTCTGGTGCCGCCCATGGTCACCCTTCACATCCAGGGTGGACGCAAGGAAAAGATCCGCCCCGGCGACGTGCTTGGCGCGCTCACAGCCGACCTGGGTTACACGCGCGAGCAAGTGGGCAAGATCAACGTGAATGAATGGTCCACCTACGTGGCCGTGAACCGCGACATTGCCCAGCAAGCGGCCAGCCGGCTCAATGCCGGACGCATCAAGGGCAAGAGCGTGAAAGTGCGGGTACTCGAGGACTGATTCTCAAA
The DNA here is from genome assembly GCF_030651625.1 of Hydrogenophaga sp. GTDB lineage: Bacteria > Pseudomonadota > Gammaproteobacteria > Burkholderiales > Burkholderiaceae_C > Hydrogenophaga. Next base: position 464,534 of record NZ_JAUSCF010000022.1, read on the forward strand.
CCGGCAATCGCCTCAATTCGCCCACTGAATTTCATCCCCTCCGGCCCCGCAACAGAAAGGAACTCTCGCCATGGGCGCGCAATGGAAAGCCAAACACAAAGACCTCGCCGCCAACGCAAAGGGCCGCCTCTTCGGCAAGCTGGCCAAGGACATCATGATCGCCGCGCGCCACGGGGCCGACCCGGCGGCGAACGCTCGACTTCGGCTGGTGGTGGAGCAGGCACGCAAGGTGTCCATGCCCAAGGACACGCTGGACCGCGCCATCAAGAAAGGCGCTGGTCTCACAGGCGAGGCGGTGCACTTCGAGCATGTGATGTACGAAGGTTTCGCGCCGCACAGGGTGCCGGTGATGGTGGAATGCCTGACCGACAACGTGAACCGCGCCGCTTCGGAGATGCGGGTGCTGTTCCGCAAAGGGCAGTTGGGTACATCGGGTTCGGTGGCCTGGGACTTCGACCATGTCGGTCTGATCGAAGCCGAACCGCAGGCGCCTGATGCCGACCCCGAACTGGCTGCGATCGAGTCAGGCGCGCAGGACTTTGAAGCTGCCGATGAAGAAGGCGCCACGCTTTTTCTCACCGATCCGGCCGATCTGGATCTGGTGAGCAAGGCGCTGCCCGCACAAGGTTTTACGGTGTTGTCGTACAGACTGGGTTACCGTCCCAAAAACCCGGTCGATCCTGCCAGCCTGAGCGCTGAACAGCTGGAAGAGGTGGAGAGCTTCCTGGCCGCCCTGGATGCCAACGAGGACGTACAAAACGTGTTTGCCGGCCTCGGCGGGTAATTTCCCACACGAACTCACCGACAATGGCGTCATGAGCGACACCCTGAAACCCACCCAACCGCCCCTGCCCGACCGCCTGTCCATCGATCCCCGCAGCCCGCACCATGTGGCGGCTGTGTTTGAACACGACATCGGCATCCGCTTCAACGACAACGAACGCTTTGACGTGGCCGAATACTGCATCAGCGAACGGTGGGTGAAAGTCCCTGCCGGCAAGACGCTCGACCGCAAAGGACAACCCCTGATGATCGTGCTCAAGGGCAAGGTCGAGGTGTTCTACAAGTAGGGCACCAGGTTCCCACCCGCACGCCATCGAAAGCACCTGAATGCATCGCCGATTGTTCGCCATCTCGCTGGGCGCCATGGCCTGGTCCATGCCAGCCTGGGCGACCTCGCAGGAAGCCGAAGCGTCCTCGCCATCAGGCTATACCGTGCCCGAGGCCTTGCTTCAGCAATCGGTGGCACAGCGCTTTCCCATGCGCTACCCTGTGCCGGGTCTCCTGAATCTGGATGTGCAGGTGCCCCGCTTGCGGCTCTTGCCCGACCAGAACCGCATGGGTGCCGACATGGAAGTGATCGCCGCCGGGCCCGCACTGAATCGTTCCCACCGCGGCATGTTCGATCTGAACTTCGCACTCCGCTACGAGGCCAGCGACCGCACGGTGCGCGCGCACCAGTTGCGCTTCAACCGCCTGCGCTTCCCCACGCTGCAACCCTCCGTGGTGGATCTGCTCAATACCTACGCACCCATGCTGGCCGAACAGTCCCTGATGGAGGTGGTGGTGCACCAACTGAGCCCGAAGGATCTGGCCATGGCCGATGCCATGAACATGCAGCCCGCGAGCATCACCGTCAGCGAAAAAGGGCTGGTGATTGGCTTGGCGCTGAAGCCACTGTGAAAGCATGAAGGCACCACCCAGACTGCAAGCCCTCATGGACGAGGGCCTGATCGACACCGTGGTGCGCCAGCTCATGAGTGGCAAGGAGGCCACCGTGTACGTGGTGCGCTGCGGCAACCAAACGCGCTGCGCCAAGATCTACAAGGAAGCCAACAACCGCAGCTTCCGGCAGGCGGTGGACTACACCGAAAACCGCAAGGTCAAGAATTCGCGCCAGGCGAGGGCCATGGCCAAGGGCACACGCTTCGGCCGCGAAGCCCAGGAAGCCGCCTGGCAGAGTGCCGAAGTGGATGCGCTCTACCGCCTGGCTGCGGCCGGTGTGCGCGTGCCACAGCCTTACAGCTTCTTCGATGGCGTGCTGCTGATGGAACTGGTCAGTGACGCAGAAGGCGATGCCGCACCGCGCCTGAACGACGTGGTGTTCACGCCCGAAGCCGCCAGAGTCCACCACGCCACCCTGATCAAGGAAGTGGTGCGCATGCTGTGCGCCGGGGTCATCCATGGCGATTTGTCGGAGTTCAACATCCTGCTGGCGCATTCGCATGAGCCGGGAATGTCCCACGTTCCGGTGATCATCGACCTGCCTCAGGCGGTGGACGCCGCCGGCAACAACCACGCCCAGCGCATGCTGCTGCGCGACGTGAACAACCTGCGAGATTTTTTTGGACGCTTCGCACCCGAGTTGTTGCATACCCGCTACGGCCCTGAAATCTGGTCGCTGTACCAAAGCGGCCTGCTGACCAATGACACAGTATTGACAGGCCGGTTCGAGCAGAAACACCAACGCGTGGACATGGAAGGCGTGATGCGCGAGATCGATGATGCGCGAGACGAGTACGCCGCACGGCGCCAGCGCCTGCTGGACGCTGCCCGAAATTGAGGAACTCTATCCGCGTGGATGGTGCTGCGCCACGATGGACTTGAGGCGTTCGCGCGCCACGTGGGTGTAGATGGTGGTGGTGGAGATGTCGGCATGCCCCAGCAGCATCTGCACCGCGCGAAGGTCGGCACCGTGGTTCAGCAAATGCGTAGCGAACGCATGGCGCAAGGTGTGCGGCGACAGCGCCACGGTGATACCAGCCTGCAAGGCGTACTTCTTCACCAGCGACCAGAACATCACCCGGCTCATGGCCTCGCCCGCACGCGAACCGCGTGCGGTCACGAACAGATCTTCGCTCTGCAACCCGCCCAGAATCTCACACCGGCCCTGGCCCAAGTACCGCTGAAGCCACTGACCCGCGATCTGGCCAAACGGCACCAGGCGTTCCTTGTTGCCTTTGCCGGTGATGCGCAGCACGTGCTCGTTCATGCCCACATGCCAGGTCTTGAGTGTGACGAGTTCACTCACCCGCAGTCCACTGGCGTACATCAGCTCCAGCATGGCCCTGTCGCGCATGCCCAGCGGAATGTCGGTGTCTGGGGCATTCAACAAGGCTTCCACCTGAGCTTCTGAAAGCGTTTTGGGCACACGCATGGGCTGGCGTGCTGCGTTCAAACGCAGCGTGGGATCTTTGCTCAACAGCCGTTCACGCAGCGCCCAGCGGAAAAACCGCTTGAACACCGTGAGACGCCGGTTTGCCGTGGTGGCGCGGGTTTCGCCATGGCGGGCCGCAAAGTAGCCGTTCAGGTCGGGCTCTGTGGCCTCCATCAGGGCCTTGCCTTGCCCTGCCAGCCACTGGCCCAGCAGCAACAGGTCGCGGCGGTAGGCATCGAGCGTGTTGCGCGACAAGCCCTCTTCCAGCCACAACGCGTCCACAAAGGCCTCCACACTGGTCTGGCTGCGAACGGCTTCGGGACTGGCGGCTTGTGGTGGTGTTGAATGGGATTGAAGGGGAGGCATGCTCTCGCGACTTTCTGGGAAAGGACATTTCAAGCGCAGCGACGACTTGCAGCAAACACATTGATGGGGGAAAACCCGCCCCTCACGGTAAGCATTTCCCGGGTGTGCCATGCAATTGAATTGGGTTATTCTGCCCTTTTGTCCTCATCATCAAAACAGGAGACACATCCATGCGTTGGATTCACAAAATCGGTCTGGGACTCAGTGTGGCGGCCGCCATTGCATCGGGCACTGCGGTGGCCCAGCAACAGCAGTTCATCAACGTGCTCACCGGCGGCCAGAGCGGCGTCTACTACCCCATGGGTGTGGCCCTCTCCCAGATCTTTGCCAAAGACATCCCCAATGTGCGCTCCACCGCCCAGGTCACC
>NZ_JAUSCF010000010.1 GCF_030651625.1 Hydrogenophaga sp.
CTCGATCGAGCTGCCAGAAGGCAAGGAAATGGTCATGCCGGGTGACAACGTGTCGATCACTGTGAAGCTGATCAACCCCATCGCCATGGAAGAAGGCCTGCGCTTCGCCATCCGCGAAGGTGGTCGTACCGTTGGCGCCGGCGTCGTGGCCAAGATTCTTGCTTAAGGAGCATCCACATGTCTTCCAAGCAAAAAATCCGCATTCGCCTCAAGGCCTTCGATTACAAGCTGATCGATACCTCTGCCGCTGAGATCGTCGACACCGCCAAGCGCACCGGCGCCATCGTCAAGGGCCCCGTGCCCCTGCCGACGCGCATGAAGCGTTTCGACATCCTGCGTTCGCCCCACGTCAACAAGACGAGCCGCGATCAGTTGGAAATCCGCACGCACCAGCGTCTGATGGACATCGTGGACCCGACCGACAAAACGGTGGACGCCCTGATGAAGCTCGATCTGCCAGCCGGTGTGGACGTAGAGATCAAGCTTCAGTAAGCAGCAGCCCCCACGCTCCGCCACTGCGCGGGTCGCTGCCCCCCGAGGGGGCTGACCTTGCTTGGGGCGGCCCGGCGCAAGGTCTGTGGCCCCCACGCACCGCCGCTTGCGCGGGTCGCTGCCCCCCGAGGGGGCTGACCTTGCCTGGGGCGGCCCGGCGCAAGGTCTTTGAGGCCACACGCGCCGGCGGTTTTTGGGAGCTTGCTTGCCAAAACAGAGCCTGCTGGTTATACTGGCAGGCTTTTCCGGATTTCGGTCCGGTGAGTTCGGCTTTGCCGATGCGGTCTGTCAATGATGCGGGCCGTGTGTCTAAAACGTGTCGGTGCCCTTCGGGGAAATCGATGCACCATCAGCCCCGGCCAATTGAAGTCGGGAACGGAGAAAACAATGAGTCTTAGCAACTCCCTCGGGTTGTTGGGTCGCAAGGTGGGCATGATGCGCCTGTTCACCGATGACGGGGACGCAGTTCCTGTCACGGTGGTCGACGTGTCGAACAACCGTGTGACACAAGTCAAAACTCAAGCCAACGATGGCTATGACGCGCTGCAGGTGACCTTCGGGTCGCGTCGCGCATCCCGCGTCACCAAGCCCGCAGCGGGACATCTGGCCAAGGCCGGTGTCGAAGCGGGCGAAATCATCCAGGAATTTCGCGTCGCTTCCGATGTGGCTTCACAGTACCAGCCCGGTGCCGTGGTGGCTGCCAACGCGATCTTCGCGGCTGGCCAGAAGGTGGATGTGCAAGGTACCTCGATCGGTAAAGGCTTCGCCGGCACCATCAAGCGCCACAATTTCAAGTCCCAGCGCGCTTCGCACGGCAACAGCCGTTCGCACAACGTGCCCGGCTCGATCTCGATGGCGCAGGATCCAGGTCGCGTGTTCCCTGGCAAGAAAATGACCGGCCACATGGGTGATGTCACCAAGACCATCCAGAACCTGGACATCTTCCGTGTTGACGAAAGCCGTCAGCTGCTGATGATCCGCGGTGCCGTGCCTGGCGCCCCCGGTGGCTTCGTGACCGTGCGTCCCGCCATCAAAGCCAAAGTCAACAAGGGAGCAAACTGATGCAAGTTGAACTCCTCAATGACCAGGGTCAGGCATCTTCAAATGTGGACGTGCCCGAAACCGTGTTTGGTCGCGACTACAACGAATCGCTGATTCACCAACTGGTGGTGGCTTATCAGGCCAACGCCCGCCAAGGTACGCGTGCGCAAAAAGACCGTCAGATGGTCAAGCACTCGACCAAGAAGCCGTTCAAGCAAAAAGGCACCGGCCGCGCGCGCGCCGGTATGACTTCCTCGCCCATCTGGCGCGGAGGCGGTCGCATTTTCCCGAACAGCCCGGACGAAAATTTCACCCAGAAGATCAACAAGAAGATGTATCGCGCCGGCATGGCCTCCATCTTCTCGCAACTGGTGCGTGAAGGCCGTCTGGCCGTGGTGGATTCCATGAAGGTGGACTCGCCCAAGACCAAGCAGCTGGCCGACAAGTTCAAGACCATGAACCTGCAGTCGGTTCTGGTGATCGCCGAAGAAGTCGACGAAAACCTGTACCTGGCTTCGCGCAATCTGCCCAACATTCTGATCGTCGAGCCACGCTACGCCGATCCGGTGTCGCTGGTGCACTACAAGAAGGTGATCGTCACCAAGGGCGCCATCGACCAGCTCAAGGAGATGTTCGCATGAGCGTCACGAAATACGACGAAGGCCGACTGATGCAGGTGCTGGTTGCGCCCATCGTGTCGGAAAAGGCCACCATGGTCGCTGAAAAATCCAACGCTGTGTTGTTCAAGGTGCTGCGCGATGCCAGCAAGCCAGAGATCAAGGCCGCAGTGGAAATGATGTTCAAGGTGGAAGTCGCGGGTGTGTCCGTGCTCAACCAGAAGGGCAAAGCGAAGCGTTTCGGCAAGACTATGGGTCGCCGTGACCACGTGCGCAAAGCCTATGTGACCCTCAAGCCGGGTCAGGAACTGAACTTCGGCGGGGAGGGCGTTTAATCATGGCTGTCATCAAGATGAAACCCACCTCACCAGGCCGTCGCGGCATGGTGAAGGTCACGCGTGACCACCTCCACAAAGGTGAAGGTTTTGCGCCGCTGCTGGAGCCTCAGTTCCAGAAAGCCGGCCGCAACAACAACGGTCACATCACGGTTCGCCACAAGGGCGGTGGTCACAAGCACCACTACCGCGTCGTCGACTTCCGTCGTGACAAAGATGGCATCCCGGCCAAGGTTGAGCGCATCGAATACGACCCGAACCGCACGGCGCACATTGCGCTGATGTGCTACGCCGACGGCGAGCGCCGCTACATCATCGCCCCACGTGGCGTTGAAGTGGGTGCCACCCTGCTGTCCGGCTCGGAGTCGCCGATTCGTGTGGGCAATACCCTGCCGATCCGCAACATCCCGGTGGGCTCCACCATCCACTGCATCGAGCTGCAAATCGGCAAGGGCGCACAAATCGCCCGTTCTGCTGGTGCTTCTGCCGTGCTGCTGGCCCGCGAAGGCATCTACGCCCAGGTTCGCATGCGCTCCGGCGAGGTCCGCAAGGTCCACGTGGACTGCCGCGCCACCATCGGCGAAGTGTCCAACCAGGAACACAGCCTGCGCCAGTTGGGCAAGGCCGGTGTGAAGCGTCACATGGGCATTCGCCCGACCGTTCGCGGTACCGCGATGAACCCGATCGACCACCCGCACGGTGGTGGTGAAGGCAAGACCGGTGAAGGTCGCGCGCCGGTGGATCCGTGGGGCAACCTGACCAAGGGCTACCGTACCCGCAACAACCGCCGTACGCAGTCCATGATCGTGTCGCGTCGCAAGAGCAAGAAGTAAGGGTTGACATCATGACTCGTTCACTCAAAAAAGGCCCCTTCGTTGACCATCACCTGATGGCCAAGGTTGAAAAGGCCCAGTCCACCAAGGACAAAAAGCCGGTCAAGACCTGGTCGCGCCGCTCCATGATCCTGCCCGACTTCATCGGCCTGACCATTGCCGTGCACAACGGCAAGCAGCACGTACCCGTGTACATCACCGACCAGATGGTCGGCCACAAGCTCGGCGAGTTTTCGCTGACCCGCACGTTCAAGGGTCATCCGGGCGACAAAAAAGCCAAGAAGTAAGGATTAACCATGACAACAGAAACCCGCTCTGTCGTTCGAGGCGTGCGCCTGTCGGTGGACAAGGGCCGACTGGTTGCCGACCTGATTCGTGGCAAGAAGGTCGACCAGGCACTGAACATTCTGGCGTTCACGCAGAAGAAAGCCGCTGGCATCGTCAAGAAGGCGCTCGAATCGGCCATCGCCAACGCTGAACACAACGATGGCGCCGACATCGACGAACTGAAGGTGACAACCATCTACGTCGAACAAGGCACCACGCTCAAGCGCTTCTCGGCCCGCGCCAAAGGCCGCGGCAACCGCATCAGCAAACCCACGTGTCACATCTACGTGACGGTTGGCAACTGAAGAGGTCACAGGAATATGGGACAGAAAATCAACCCTACCGGGTTCCGCCTCGCAGTTTCGCGCAACTGGGCCAGCCGCTGGTACGCAAGCAACCGCGATTTCGCCGGCATGCTGGCCGAAGACATCAAGGTTCGCGAGTACCTCAAGGGCAAGCTGAAGAACGCCGCCGTTTCGCGCGTCGTGATCGAGCGCCCCGCCAAGAACGCACGCATCACCATCTACTCGGCACGTCCGGGCGTGGTGATCGGCAAGAAAGGCGAGGACATCGAGAAGCTGAAGAAAGAACTGGCCGCCAAGTTGGGCGTGCCGGTTGCGGTCAACATCGAAGAAGTGCGCAAGCCCGAAATCGATGCCAAACTGATTGCCGACAGCATCACGCAGCAGCTGGAAAAGCGCATCATGTTCCGTCGCGCCATGAAGCGTGCGATGCAAAACGCCATGCGTCTGGGTGCACAAGGCATCAAGATCATGTCGTCGGGTCGCTTGAACGGCATTGAAATTGCTCGTTGTGAGTGGTACCGCGAAGGTCGCGTGCCGCTTCACACCCTGCGCGCCGACATCGATTACGGCACGTCCGAAGCCAAGACCACCTACGGCATCATTGGTGTCAAGGTCTGGGTCTACAAGGGCGATACCCTGGGTCGCAATGATGCGCCTGTGGCCGCTGAAGCCCCTCGCTCCGAAGAAGATCGCCGTCCACGTGGTCCGCGCCGCGAGCGTCCAGCAGGTCCTCCTGCCCGCGCCGCAGTTCGCCGCCCTGGCGCCAATGCCGCTCCGGCCGATGGCAGCGACAAGCCCGCCATTGCCACCGATGGCGCCGATACCAAACCCGCCGTTAAGCGCGTTCGCAAAGACGCACCCGCACCTGCAGCTGCGGACGGCAAAGGAGAATAAACATGTTGCAACCTGCTCGTCGCAAGTACCGTAAAGAGCAAAAAGGCCGTAACACGGGTGTCGCCACCAGTGGCGCGACCGTGGCCTTTGGCGATTTCGGTCTGAAATCCACCGACCGCGGCCGCCTCACAGCCCGTCAGATCGAGGCCGCACGCCGTGCGATCTCCCGCCATGTCAAGCGTGGCGGCCGAATCTGGATTCGCGTGTTCCCGGACAAGCCAATTTCGAACAAGCCTGCCGAAGTCCGTATGGGCAACGGCAAAGGTTCGGTCGAGTACTACGTGGCCGAAATCCAGCCCGGCAAGGTGCTCTATGAAATCGTTGGCGTGCCCGAACAGCTGGCCCGTGAAGCTTTCACCCTGGCTGCGGCCAAACTCCCCCTGCGCACCACGTTTGTGACGCGCTTGCTGGGCCAGTGATTCAGGAGAACTCAAGATGAAAACTGCTGAATTGCGCAAAAAGGATGTTGCTGGCCTTGAGGCCGAGGTGAAGTCACTGCAGAAGGCCCATTTCGGCCTTCGCATGCAGAAAGCCACGCAACAACTCAACAACAATGCCACGCTGGGCGAGACGCGTCGCGCCATTGCCCGTGCCAAGACCATTCTGGCCGAGCAGCAGCGTGCTGCGGCAGCCGGCAAATAAGGAGCGAAACCATGACGGAAGCTAAAACATCCCTCAAGCGCACCTTGGTTGGCAAGGTGGTCAGTGACAAGCGTGCCAAGACCGTGACGGTGCTGGTGGAGCGCCGCGTCAAGCACGAGCTCTATGACAAGATCGTGGCCAAGTCGAGCAAGTATCACGCGCACGACGAAAACGGCGAGTACAAGATGGGCGACTTGATCGAGATCACTGAAAGCCGTCCGTTGTCGAAGACCAAGAACTGGGTGGCCAGCCGACTGGTGCAAAAGGCAGCGCTGGTTTAAGTGCTGTTGCGCTGACCTCAGCGCGATACCGAAAAGCGACCGACAATCTCGGTCGCTTTTTCTTTTTCCGGACCCGTATGGGTCAGGTCCTTTCTACAGGCCTTGCAGGCCAACCGAACCCAGAGGAGCAGCAGATGATTCAGATTGGTGAACAGATTCCGGCAACCACGTTGATGGAGTACAGCGAAGTCGAGGGCAACGGCTGCAGCATCGGCCCGAACCCCGTGGACACCAAAGCGGCGAGTGCAGGAAAGACCATCGCAGTGTTCGCCCTGCCTGGCGCATTCACACCGACCTGTTCGGCCAAGCATGTTCCAGGGTACATGGAAGCCTTCAATGAACTGAAAGCGGCGGGGGTGGACGAAATCTGGTGCCTGAGCGTCAACGATGCTTTCGTGATGGGTGCATGGGCGCGTGACCAGAAAACCGGTGAAAAAGTCCGCATGCTTGCGGATGGCAGTGCCGACTTCGCCAAGGCCACCGGCCTGACCCTGGACCTGACCGGGCGTGGCATGGGTTTGCGCAGCAACCGTTATTCCATGCTGGTGCGCGACGGTGTCGTCAAGACATTGAACATCGAGGCGCCCGGCAAATTCGAAGTGAGTGACGCCGCCACGTTGCTGGCCCAGGTCAAGGCCCTCTGACCTTCAAGCAGGCTTTCGGAGGCCCGAGCCTGCTTGCTTGACCTCCCTCGATCTGGCCTTGCTACAGGTCGACCTTGAGGTAATGCGCTCCTGCGATGGGGTTGTGATAGTACGGCGCCACCTCGTAGAAGCCTGCTTCCTGGTACAGCGCACGGGCCGACTCCATGTCGCTGAGCGTGTCAAGCAGCATGGTGGTGTAGCCCGCCAGACGGGCGCGCGAGATGACCTCCTCCACGAGCAGCCGCCCCAGTCCAAAGCCGCGAAACGCCCGGCGCACAAAGAGTCGTTTCATTTCGCAGGCATTCAAATGATCGCTGTGCACCAGAGGTCTCAGCGCGCAGCAGCCTGCCGGCATGCCGTCCACAAACGCCAGCACCAGCGCACCCGAGGGTTCCGAATATTCGCCTGGAAGATTTTCCAACTCTGAGGCGAAGCCCTGGAAACAGAGATCGATACCCAGATCGGCCTGGTAGTCGATGAACAGCGCGCGGGCCGCCTCGGTCTCGTCGGTGGAAAGGGCCGGCTTCAGGATGAGTTGAGGTGTCGCGTTCACAGTCGGTGCTGAGGTGCTTGCGCAGCGGGAATGCAGTCTACCCCACACAACGCCACCCAGGAATCCGTCCCAGTCTCAGAAACCACCGCCTTGCCCGACCACCCAGTTGACCACGAGGCCACAGCCAACCAGAACCACGAGAGCGAGCAGGCGGGTGCCCAGGGTGTCTTTTGCCGCAGGGACGGCTTCATCGACCTTCTTGTCACCCAGGAGCATGGGCTGCACAAGACCTTGTTTCTTGACGACCTTGTAGAACGCGATGGCCAGCAGATGCAGAAGCACCAGACCGAGAATGAGGAACTTGCCAACGTTCTTGTGGTAGCTGGTGGCAGAGCGCACCGTGTCGCCTGAGACCCATCCCACCAGCGGTCCGAAGAAAGCGATCTCGTCGTCGCTGATCAGGCCAGAACCCACCTGCACCAGCAGCACAGCAAGCAGCGCAAAAACCGAAAGTGCTCCCAGGGGCGTATGACCGACCCGGTGGACCGGCTCTGACCGACCCCGAAGGTAGGCGATCAAGACCCCAGGGCCAAAAAGAAAACTCGAAAAACGGGACCAATGGCCGCCGACAAAGCCCCACACCAGGCGAAACAGCAGCAGCGTCAAGACGGCGTAGCCCAGTCGCAAATGCCAGTTCATCCAGTTGCCACCGACACTGCCGCTGACCACGAGGCCGATGACACAGGCCGCCAGCGACCAATGAAACAAGCGGGTGGGAAGATCCCAGACTCGGATGGCGTGCATGTTCATGTCCAACTGGGCGCTGAGAAACCAAGAAACATGTCCGAGAAGATACACAGGAAAAGGGTTCCCGTGGAACTTTGAAGAGAAAACGGGGATCACGGCGATGGGAAACCAGCCGCCCGAAACCTCCAACCCCCATCAGGAGAAACCATGAAAGTCTTCGCATCCCTTGCCGCAGGCGCCCTCATCGCGTCGCTGGCAGCGCCCGCAGTCGCGCAGTTTCAGAGACCGGACGACGCCGTCAAATACCGAAAAGCCGCGTTCACAGTCATGGGGACCCACTTCAGCCGCATCGGAGCCATGGCCAATGGCAGGGTTCCTTTCGACGCCACGGCAGCGGCCAACAGCGCGGCCATCGTGGAAACCATGAGCGCACTTCCATGGGAGGGCTTTCTGGCGGGCACAGACAAGGGCGATACCCGTGCGAAGCCAGAAATCTGGACCGAACAGGTCAAGTTCAAAGAGGGCGCCGAGAAGCTGCAGGTCGAGACAGCCAAGCTGTCAGCTGCGGCAAAGACCGGAAACCTTGACGCGGTGAAGGCGGCGTTCGGTGCCGTAGGTCAATCGTGCAAGGCCTGTCACGACGTCTACCGCAAGGATTGAACAACAGCGAATCGATCTCCCTGGTGTTCATAAACGAGCCGGACTCGAAAGGGTTCGGCTCTTTCACGAAGAGGGGCTGCACACAGCCTCAGGTCTGAGCCAGCAATTTTTCGATCAATTGGTGCAGTGCGGTGAAATCGGGCTCACCCACATAGCGTTTGACAATCCGACCCTGGCGATCGATCAGGAAGGTGGTGGGGGTGAGTCTCACGTCGCCCCAGGCGCGCGCGATCTCACCCGTGTTGTCGATGGCCACCTTGAACGGGAGCTGGCGGGTCTGAGCGAAGTTCACGACCCATGCTGGTGGGTCGTAGTCCATGGCGACGGCCAGCGTTTCAAACCCCTGGCTCTGGTATTTGTTGTACGTGGACGCGAGTGCGGGCATTTCCTTGACGCACGTGACGCAAGTGGTGGCCCAAAAATTCACCAGCATGACCTTGCCCTTGAGGTCGGCGGTCGTGGTGGATGAACCATCGAGAAGAACAAAAGTGGACGCTGGCGCGGCTTCTTTGCCTGCGCAGCCGACCAGCCCCAACGCTGCGGCGATGCCGATGCCAGCCAAAAGGCGCAGCGAAGAGCGTCGATGGGATGCAAGTGAAGAAAACAAAGGCATTGGCACTTCCATGAGGCTGGGGGCCTGGGCCAGCGGACCCCAAGCCGAAGGTTCTGAGTGACACCCGCTGTTCCGGGGATGGTTATTCTGGTTGAGTGCGCTGCACCATCAAAGTTCTGGTGCAGTCGGAAATCCTGCTGAACATACCAACGCTGAACGAATCAGATCCTGTTCACTTGAATTTGGCACGTGCTTCACGGAGTCGCGCGTCAAGGTAAGCGCCGTAGAAATCGGGCAGGGCCATCCCCACCAGGCGCTCGGCAACCTCTTGACCCCGGGCATCAAAAAACAGCACGGTCGGAGTGAATCGTGCTTTCCATGTGCGTGCCTGTTCGGCCGGGGAAGTGAGCTCACCTTCGAAATTCTGGAGATTGCGGCGCTTGTCCAATACATCGATCTGCACTGCCTCAATCTCACCCGAGATAAACATGGGCAAGAGGTAGTGGTTGCGCACCACTTCGCAGTAGGGGCAGCCCTCGAGCGTTGTCATCACCACCAGCGGCTGCCCCTTGCCAGCGGCGCGACTCGCTGCAGCTTTCAACGAAGTAGGCAAGGGCAAGGCCGATGGCTTGGGCCTGGCTACGGTGGATGCTTGTTCTGTCATGGCGGGTATGGGTGGTGTGTCGGGTGTGAAACTGCGGTGCAATCCGGTCAGATCGCGCCGCGCTTGCGAAGCTCCGAACATCGCGCCTCAGACGCGTCGAGCCAGTCGGCCAGCACTTCACCGGTATGCTGACCCAGCAGCGGCGGCGGAAGGTCGGAACGCACGGGCGTGCCGCTGAGCTTCATCGGACTGGCGACCAGATCCACGGTATCGGCCAGGGGGTGGGTCCAACGCTGCACCATCTCCCGTGACACGACGTGTTGGTCGGCAAAAACTTCGGCCAGGTTGTTGATGGGTCCACAGGGTACTTTTGCAGCTTCCAGCGCGGACAGCCAGTCGGCCTTGGTCGTCTTTTTCAGAATGGCCTCCAGCAGCGGTACGAGCACAGTCCGGTTTCGCACCCGGTTCTGGTTGCGCGCGAAGCGCTCATCCATGGCCAGTTCGGTGTGCCCTGCCACTTCACAGAACTTCGCAAACTGGCTGTCGTTGCCCACTGCCAGGATGATGTGCTGGGCCTGCCCAGCGGCGTCGGGTGCCACCTCAAACACCTGGTAGGGCACGATGTTGGCGTGGGCATTGCCGGCCCGGCCGGGCACCTTGCCGTCTTCCTTGCCGCGCACGAGGTAGTTGGCGCCGAGGTTGGCGAGCATCGCGACCTGGGTGTCGAGCAGGGCCATGTCGATGTGCTGCCCTTGGCCTGTGCGTTCAGCGTGCCGCAGAGCAGCCTGAATCGCCACGGTGGCGTAAAGGCCGGTGAACAGATCCGCCACGGCCACGCCCACTTTCTGAGGACCACCCCCGGGCAAGTCGTCGCGCTCGCCAGTCACGCTCATCAGACCACCCATGGCCTGGATGGCGAAGTCGTAGCCGGCGCGGTCCTTGTAGGGGCCGGTCTGCCCGAAGCCGGTGATCGAACAGTACACCAGGCTGGGGTTGATGGCACTCAGTGTGGCGTAGTCGAGGCCGTACCGGGCCATGTCGCCCACCTTGTAGTTCTCGACGAACACCTGTGCGTGCCGGACCATTTCACGGATCAGCGCCTGGCCCTCCGGGTTGGCGATGTCACAGGTGATGGAGCGTTTGTTGCGGTTGGCGCCCAGGTAATAGGCGGCTTCAGCGGTGTCGTCGCCATCGCGACCGCGCAAAAAGGGCGGCCCCCAGCCGCGCGTATCGTCACCACCGGGATGGCTGGGGCCAGGCGGGCGCTCAACCTTGACCACGTCGGCGCCGAGATCGGCCAGAGTTTGCGTGCACCACGGGCCGGCCAGGACGCGCGACAAATCGAGTATGCGGATACCATCCAGAGCGTTCATCCCCCGATTGTGCTCGACGTGGCCCCAAATGGTGGTCGCCCATGCCGAGTCGCTTGCCCGTTGCATCCCCGAGCCCTATGCATTCCAGATCCTTTGGTCCGGTCCGTCCTTCACGCGCGCTTGCCGCCACTTTTCCTGTCGTCATGGGTTTGTTGTTGCTCGGAGCCTGCAGCCCCACCTTCAACTGGCGTGACCTGCGCCCGAACGGAACACCCCTGCAGGCGCTCATGCCGTGCAAGCCTGAACTGGTAGAGCGCACAGTACCGCTGGCCGGAGCGCCCACCCGGATGCACATGCACAACTGCGAAGCGGGAGGGCGAACGTTCGTTGTGGCCTGGGCAGATGTGACCGGGGAAGCACGCGTGCCCGAGATACTCGCAGGTTGGCGTGCCGGGTCCCTGGCGGCGATCCGGGTGGACCCGGCCACCGCAAGCGACGTGAACACCGAGTGGCCTGTACAAGTGAAAGGTGCACAGCATCTGCTGGGCCTTCAAGCCACAGGACAAGACCCGCAGGGCAAGACCACGCAAATACGGGGTGCCTATTTCGCCAAAGGCACACAGGTCTTTCAGGCTGCGGTTTACGGCCCGACGCTTCCGGATGAGGCGTTGACCCCGTTCTTTGAGGGGCTTCGGCTGCCATGAAGTCGGATGACAAGACAGACGACCAGCGCAGCGTACGTCAGGGCGCACCAGCCCCAGAGCGACGAACAGTGGGTGCCTCAACACCCATGGCCACACCGGCCAGTGGTGAACAGCTTGCACCCAATGCCGCCGTCATTGTGTTCCTGGCTTTTGCGCTCGCCTATTTCCTGTCGGCGCTGGTCCGTGCCATCACCGCCACCCTGTCGCCCACGCTCAGTGTTGAGCTCTCGCTCAATGCCAGCGATCTGGGCTTGCTGGCAGGGGGCTATTTTTTTGGATTTGCGCTGACCCAGTTGCCACTGGGCAACTGGCTGGACCGGCACGGACCGCGCAAGGTGATTCTCGGTTTTCTTTCGGTCGCTGTATTGGGTTGCGCAGCCTTCGCCATGGCCAACAGTTTCGCGGGGCTGTTGGCAGCACGCGTGCTCACCGGCATGGGGGTCAGCGCCTGTCTCATGGCACCACTGACCGGCTACCGGCGCTGGTTGAACCCGGCCACGCAGTTGCGCGCCAACTCCTGGATGCTGATGACCGGTTCGCTGGGCATGGTGGCGGCGACGCTGCCGGTGCAGTGGCTCATGCCCATGACCGGGTGGCGCGGTCTGTTCTGGGCACTGGCCGTGTTGATCGGTTTTTCCATGGTGGCCATTGCCGTCGCTGTGCCTGCGTGGCGCACCTCCGGCGCCACGCCCGGCTCCGACACTGAGCCTCCTGCTGCGTCATCGAAGGGATATGGCCTGATCTGGCGCCATCCCTATTTCCGCCAGATGCTGCCCATCGGTTTTGTCAATTACGGGGGCATGGTGGCGGTGCAGACCCTCTGGGCAGGCCCCTGGATGGTGAACGTGGCCGGCTACTCGGCCCAGCAGGCGGCAGCGGGACTGTTCGGCATCAACCTGTCCATGCTCACGGCCTTCTGGCTGTGGGGCGTGATCAATCCCCGACTGGCGCGGCGAGGGCTGGCGCCGGAGCGCCTGATCGCCTGGGGTCTGCCCTTGAGCTTCGGCGTGCTCTTGTCCATCGTGTGGTTGGGCGAGGGAGCGGGGTGGCTCTTGTGGGCGCTGTTTTGCGTCAGCAGCACATTTGTGGCGCTGTCGCAGCCCGCCGTGGCCTTGGCTTTGCCGGCCGAAGCGGCCGGGCGGGCGCTCTCGGCTTTCAACCTCGCGATCTTTGCCGGTGTTTTTGTGGTGCAGTGGGGCATCGGTCTGCTGATCGATGCGCTCGCACTCCTGGGCTGGAGCGAGCCAGCGCAGTATCGGGGGGCCGTGGCCATCTTTGGGTTCTGTTGTGTGCTTGCTTACCTGGGTTTTCTTCGCGCCTACCGGCAGCGTGCGCACGCATAGGCAAAAAAATGCCCTTCCATTGCATCGGTCCTCACGCCATTGGCTGCATTCCTGGTCGTGCTTCAGTGAGGAAATGCCGGTCTGGCGAAAGTATTGAGTTGGTCTGCGACAGCTGCGTGTACGGCCGGGGTGTTGAAGAGCATCCCTTGCCCTAAACTCACGCCCATGAACGGCATCTTCATCATTGCCCACGCGCCGCTGGCTTCGGCCTTGCGCCAATGCGTGCTGCATGTGTTTCCGGACGCGACCGATGCGGTGATCGCACTCGATGTTCAACCCAACATGCCCCCCGAAGAAACGCTGGCTCAGGCGCGCGCCATGATGCGCCAGTCCACCTCGCCGCAAGCCCTGGTCGTGACCGACGTGTTCGGTGCCACGCCCTGCAATGTGGCGCAGAAGCTGGTCGATGGGGTGCGATCCAAGCTCATTGCAGGGGTGAACCTGCCCATGTTGCTGCGCACGGTGTCGTACCGTCACGAATCGCTGGACGCGCTGGTTTCGCGCGCGATGATTGGTGCCACCCAGGGCGTGATCCAGGTGGCCGTTACCGCACCTCAGAACCAGGCCCGACGAGCCACCCATGATCAAGACCACCGTGACCATCAGCAATAAGCTGGGGCTGCATGCACGCGCCTCGGCCAAACTCACCAAACTCGCTGGCAGCTTCGCCAGCGAGGTCTGGATGTCGCGCGGCGATCGCCGCGTCAACGCCAAGAGCATCATGGGCGTCATGATGCTCGCTGCCGGTATGGGCAGCACGGTCGAAGTGGAGACCACGGGTCCTGACGAGCAGGTCGCCATGGACGCACTGATCGCACTCATCAACGACAGGTTCGGCGAAGGAGAGTGAGTGTGATCGCGCCGACCTTTTCCGAAGGCGCCACACGCGCCACCATTCCTGGTCGTGTGCTGAGCGGGTGCCGTTACGCACCAGAGGTCAGGCCATGACGTTTGTCGTTCACGGACTCGCGGTATCGCGTGGCGTGGCGATCGGGCGCGCGGTCATCGTCTCGTCCAGTCGCCTGGATGTGGCGCACTACTTCGTGCCGGCCGACCAGTGCCTGGTCGAGATTGAACGCCTGCGGGCTGCGCGCAATGCCGTGGCCGAAGAGATCGGGCGTGTGCAGCAGGGTCTTCATGAACTGGGGTCGAACGACGCCCATCCCGAACTCACTGCCTTGCTTGACGTGCACCTGATGCTGCTGCAGGACGAACAGCTGATCAGCGGCGTCAAGCACTGGATTCTGGAGCGCCACTACAACGCCGAGTGGGCACTGACCGCGCAACTGGAGATCATTGCCCGCCAGTTCGACGAAATGGAAGACCCCTACCTGAGGGAGCGCAAGGCCGATCTCGAGCAGGTGGTGGAGCGCATGCTGCGGACCATGCGCGGCGTGGCATCACCGGTGGTCGCTCCGCCTGTGAAAGGTGCCGGCCCGCAGGCTCTTGCGGACGCAGTGGACGACATTCCCCTTGTGCTGATCGCACACGACCTTTCTCCTGCCGACATGCTGCAGTTCAAGCAAAGCGTGTTCACCGGTTTCGTGACCGATGTCGGTGGCAAGACCAGCCACACCGCCATCGTCGCCCGCAGCATGGACATACCCGCCGTGGTCGGTGCGCGGTCGGCCAGCCAGGTGATCCGGCAGGATGACTGGGTCATCATTGATGGCGACGCGGGTGTCGTTGTGATCGATCCATCCCCCGTGCTGCTGGCAGAGTATGGTGCCAAACAGCGTCAGGGCGAGGTCGAGCGTGAACGACTTTCTCGATTGAAGAACACACCGGCCGTCACGCTGGACGGGCAAAAAATCGAACTGCTGGCCAACATCGAACAACCCGAAGACGCCGTGGGCGCACTCAAGGCCGGCGCTGTGGGCGTGGGCCTTTTTCGCAGCGAATTCCTGTTCATGGGTCGCAATGGCAAGCTGCCCGACGAAGAAGAGCAGTACCAGGCCTACCGCCGCGCGGCCGAGGGCATGCAGGGGCTGCCCGTGACCATCCGGACCGTGGACGTGGGCGCCGACAAACCGCTGGACCGAAGCACAAGGCCCGCTGACGATCACCTCAATCCGTCACTGGGGTTGCGTGCCATTCGCTGGAGCCTGGCCGAACCCGCCATGTTCCTGGTGCAGTTGCGCGCCATCCTCCGGGCAGCGGCACACGGTTCGGTCAACCTGCTGATACCCATGCTGGCGCACGCCGGTGAGATTCGCCAGACCCTGGCCCTGGTGGACAAGGCCCGCGAACAGCTGGACGCGCGTGGCATGGTTTATGGCCCGTTGCGCATGGGTGCCATGATCGAGGTGCCCGCCGCCGCGCTCACCGTCCCCTTGTTTCTGAGACATTTCGACTTCCTGTCCATCGGCACCAACGATCTGATCCAGTACACGCTGGCCATCGATCGCGCCGACGAAGCGGTCTCCCATCTCTATGACCCGGTGCATCCGGCCGTGTTGCAACTCATCGCCGGCACCATTGCGCAATGCCAAGCGTGGGACAAGAGCGTGAGTGTGTGCGGCGAGATGGCGGGCGACGTCACGATGACGCGCCTGCTGCTGGGGCTGGGCCTGCGGAGTTTTTCCATGCACCCCTCGCAGATTCTGGCCGTCAAGCAGCAGATTCTGCGTTGCGACACGTCTAGGCTGCAGGCGTGGGCGCAGAATGTGTTGTCTGCGGATGACCCTGCCGCCCTGATGACAGACTGATCTCGAGGTGGCCTGAGCGGTTTTGACAAGCGCCCTCTCAATCCAGGTCAGTTGAGCGTGACTTCAGGCAGAAACCGAGCGACCCTTGAAGGTCGCCATCACCGCAGCGGCGATGATCATCACCGCACCCAGCACCACCGACACACTGGGCGTTTCTTCCCGCATCCACAACAGCGTGAGCGTGGACAGCAGCGGCGTCAGAAAGCTCAAAACGCCGATCTGTCGCGCGTCGCCTCGCTTGAGCGCCGCGTCCCAAAGAAAAAACGCACCGCCCAGCGGACCCAGCCCCAGCAAGGCGATGAGGACACCGTCCCGCATTGACAGCGTGGTGGCGGGTTCCAGCCAGGCATGGCACAGCAGCGACAACAGGCCCGATGCCAGCGCAAAGCTGCCGATGGCGGCCGTGGGAAAGCGCCGTACGCGCTGGGTCAGCAGTGAATAGCTGGCCCAGATGAAGGCCGAACCCAGCGCGGGCAGATAGCCCCAGGCCCAGACCACCCCATAACCGCCGTCCGAGCGTCCACCCAGAATGGCCAGCGCGGCCCCGGCAAAACCCATCAAGGCCGCCAGCAGGTGTCGCGCGGTGAGGGACACGCCGGGCAGAAACAGCGGTGCCATCACCACGATGCCCAGTGGCCAGAGGTAGTTGACCAGGTTCGCCTGTACCGGTGGCGCATGGCGCAGCGCGATGAACAGCAGGAAGTGAAAACCAAACAGGCCATAGATGCCAAGAGCGAGCGTGGGCAACGGCACTCGCCACTGGCGCAGGTCGAACCGGGACAGGGGCAGAGCGATCAGGCTGCCCGCGAGCAGCGCCAGTCCCGTGAGCAGAAAGGCGGGAACATGCGACAGGGACACGCCAAGCGCGGCGAGCGATGCCCAGAGCACGATGGCGCTCAGGGCGAAGAGGTTGGCGTTCATGAAAGAGCCATCGGAAACATGGATTGACGAAGCATGAGGCTGCAGATTTGCTACGGAAGAGGTGGGCAGATCCCGTGCCTCAATGAAACCCTGGGCAACATCTCAACAAACCCGGAAGGACGGCATGGGGGCCAGCCGCCGACGGCGTGCACATTGCACTGCAGAAAGTGCCGCCCGCAATGGCCATCGGCGTCGGGCAGCGCTGCCCGGGCTGCATGGGTTTTCACGTCACGGTACTGCATCGGCAGGAATGTACACGGGCCGAGTTGAAGGACAGGCGCTCAGTGTGCGACTGCATGGGTGGTGGCCCGGCACCGTTGTACGGTGCTGTGGCCCCTTCCGAAAGGTCTGGCTTCTTGCTACATTGGCCTGAAGAAAGGGATGTGGTTGGGAGCGTCCGATGCACCGGTCGTCTTCTGCATCCCACCCGGGTTTCTTTGACGGGGAGTCGCATGCGCACACGAAGTTGCCTGCTCTTGGTTCTCTTCTTGGGGCTTGGACAAACGCAAGCTTCCGACATCTACCGCTGGGTCGATGAGAGCGGTCGCACGCACCTGTCCGACGTGGTTCCAGACAGATACAAGGACACTGCCACCCGCATTGATTCCCGGCAATACGAATTGACGCCAGAACAGCAGCGAGAGGCCGAACAGCGAGTGGATCTTGAAAAGGCACGCGCCCGGGACGACAAAGTCGCGCCATCGGCAGTGCAGGAGGCCCCAGCTCCTCCGCTTTCGACGCCGCCGGTCAAGCGACCTGTTGAACGCGTGACCGCCTCTTCAGATTGCGCAACCAGGTGGCGCCTGTACCGCGAAAGTGAGGCGTGTTTTGGTCCTTTTCGAACCGTGGGGGGAGGCATCAAGCCGGAAGCCTTCGATCACTGCAATGAGATCGCCAGCCCCGAGGGCCAGTGCGGGCCCTACAGAGACTGAAGAGAGTCAACCAGATCAGCTTTTCCCCGCTGCCGCCAACACCCCGTGCGCCTGCTGGTCGGCGTGGTAGCTGCTTCGTACCATCGCGCCCACGGCGGCGTGGGTGAATCCCATTTCGTAGGCTTTGGTCTCGAACATCTTGAAGGTGTCCGGGTGCACATAGCGGCGCACCGGGAGGTGGTGGCCGCTGGGAGCCAGATACTGGCCAATGGTGAGCATGTCGATGCCATGCGCGCGCATGTCCCGCATCACCTGCAGGATCTCTTCGTCGGTCTCGCCCAGGCCCACCATCAGGCCACTTTTGGTGGGCACATTCGGGAACAAGGCCTTGAATTTCTTGAGCAGGTTCAGGCTGAAGGCGTAGTCGGAGCCCGGGCGCGCTTCCTTGTAGAGGCGCGGCGCGGTTTCCAGATTGTGGTTCATCACGTCGGGTGGCGCGGCCTTCAGGATCTCCAGGGCGCGTTCATCACGGCCGCGGAAGTCGGGCACCAGCACCTCGATCTGCGTGCCGGGTGAGAGCTCGCGCGTCCTGCGAATGCATTCCACGAAATGGCCCGCGCCGCCGTCGCGCAGGTCGTCGCGGTCAACGCTGGTGATCACCACGTACTTGAGCTTGAGCGCGGCAATGGTCTTGGCCAGGTTCTCGGGTTCGTTCACGTCCAGCGGGTCCGGGCGGCCATGGCCCACGTCGCAGAACGGGCAGCGGCGGGTGCACTTGTCGCCCATGATCATGAAAGTCGCCGTGCCCTTGCCAAAACATTCACCGATGTTGGGGCAACTGGCCTCCTCACACACCGTGACCAGTTTGTTGGCGCGCAGGATGTCCTTGATTTCGTAGAAGCGGGTGCTGGGGCTGCCTGCCTTCACGCGGATCCAGTCCGGTTTCTTCAGCGTCTCGGCAGGCACGATCTTGATCGGAATGCGCGAGGTCTTGGCCTGGCTCTTCTGTTTGGCAGAGGCGTCGTAGGTTGCGGCCGGCTGGGCTGCGCGAACGGTGTCTGCGGCCGCAGGGTGGTCGGTGGCCAGAGAAGAGTCTGTGCGGGTCATGGCAGGAGCGCCGGTGGCGCTGGTTGGATCAGGGGGCAAGGGTGGCTGCAAGCTTCTGGCTCAGAACCTGAGCCGCTTCATCCCAGGAAGCAGTCACCCCGATTGTAGAAAGGTCCACGGTTTTGAGACCGGCATACCCGCAAGGGTTGATGCGCTCAAAGGGCCGCAGGTCCATGGCCACGTTCAGCGCCACACCGTGGTACGTGCAATGCCGGCTCACCTTGATGCCCAGGGCGGCAATCTTTCCCAGGCCGGTGAAGTCGGGTTCGCTGCGCTCTGCACCGGACAGCGTTTTCTGTGGCCTCTGCGGCAGCAGGGCATGGCTGGCCGGGTCGTCCGGCCGCACATAGATGCCGGGGGCGCCTGCCACGCGATGTCCCGTCACGCCGAAATGATCGAGCGAGCGGATCACCGCTTCTTCGACGCGGTAGACGAATTCCTTCACGTAATAGCCTGCGCGCTGAAGATCGATCAACGGATACACCACCACCTGTCCTGGCCCGTGGTAGGTCACTTGCCCCCCACGATTGGTTTTCACCACCGGGATGTCACCGGGAAACAGCAGATGGTCTTGGCTGCCTGCCAGGCCTTGGGTGAACACAGGCGGGTGCTCACAGACCCAGAGTTCATCCGCGGTCTCTGGCCTGCGCTCAAGGGTGAACGCCTGCATGGCTTCGAAGACAGGCGGGTAGTCGGCGAGGCCGAGATGACGGATCGTCAACATGCCCTAGAGCACATACTTCGCCAAGGGATGTGTGGTGAGTGTGCGGTACAGCTCATCGAGCTGTTCGCGGCTGGACACGAAAACCGTCAAGGTGAGGCCCAGGTAGTTGCCCGCCCTGCTGGGCCGCTGCTCCACCTTGCTTTCGTCAAACGCCGGGTCGAACGCCCGCGCAATGTGCACCATGGCGGCCAAGAATTCGGGGGTGTTCGCGCCCATCACCTTGATAGGGAAGTGCACGGGGTACTCGATGAGTGACTGATCGGGCGGGATCTCTTGGGGCTGTTCCATGCTCATTCCTCAGATGGCCTCAAATGCATTGCGTGGCTTTGGCGCGCTGATAGCCCGCGTAGAGGCGCTCATACACTGGCCCGGGGCGACCGCGGGTGCCTTCGTTTCCCACAGGCTTTCCGTCGAGTGTGGTGATGGGCAAGACCTCTTTTGTCGCCGAAGACAGCAAGAGCTCATCGGCGCCGAGCACCTCTTCGCGCGAAATGCGCCGCAGCTGATAAGGGATGGCCTCTTCGCGGCAGATCTCTTCAATCAGTGAAAACCGGATGCCTTCGAGCACGAGGTTGTCCTTGGGTGGCCCCATCACCACACCATCTTTCACCACCCAGACGTTGCTGGCGGCAGCTTCGCTGAGGCAGTCGTCTCGGTACATCACGGTCTCCACCGCACCCACATCGGCGCTGATCTGGCGGGCAAGCACAGCGCCGAGCAGACTGGTGCTCTTGATGTGCGCCTTTTGCCAGCGGAAGTCGTCGGCGCTCACGCAGGCAACACCATGTTCGCGCTGGGCGGGCGAGGCCAGCTTCATTTCGCTGATCATCACGAACACCGTGGGGCTCAGGCCTGGCGGCATGACGTGATCGCGCGGAGCCACGCCCCGCGTGACCTGGATGTAGATGATCTGGTTCGCGGAGCCGCTGAGCGACTGAATCAACTTGCGTGCGATGGCGAGCCATTCTTCGCTGCCCATCGGATTGGGTATGCGCAGTTCTGCAAGCGATCGCTCCAGGCGGGCCATGTGTTGATCAAAGCGGAAAATGCGGCCCTCGTAAGCGGGCAACACCTCGTAGATCCCGTCGCCAAAAATGAAGCCGCGATCCAGAACACTGATCTTGGCATCGCAGACACGGGTATACGCCCCGTTCAGGTAGCACAAGCTCTCAGGAAGGGACGGGGGTGCGGTCGCGCCGGAAACGATCATGTGCGCAATTATCGGACGGCATCAGGGCGCAGGAGTGCTCCGGCCCGGCGGCTTGACGGCACGCTGGGGTTTCTACGTATAATGAGCGGCTTTGCGAAGATGTTCACATTTGTAACCTGCTTGTAATCCGCCATGACCAGAATGCCGAGGGCACAGACAGCCCCGATAGAGGCGAAAGACAACAGGGACCGCGAATGGGAAGATGGGTCGCAAGAAGACGAATTCAAGCCACTGACGCGTGAACAGGCGCGACAGTGGCGGGCCAGGCAGCCTGCAGTGTCCCTGTGGCGCTTGGTTGGATGGCAGTTGCTGGTGGGACTGGCAGCGGGAGCGGTGGCCTGGTTGCTGACGCAATCGGCCTCGGTTGGCTGGTCGGTCCTGTACGGTGCGGCCTCGGTGGTGATTCCTTCGGCCCTGATGGTCTACGGCATCACGTCGAGTGCAATCGCCCGCATGTTGGCGGGGTTTGCGCAGGCCGCCTTTGCCGGTTTTCTGCTTTGGGAAGGCGTCAAGATTCTGTTGGCGGTCGGCATGTTGTGGTCGGCCCCGATGGTGGTGCCGGACCTCAGTTGGGTGGGTCTTTTGATCGGCCTGGTGTTGGCTCTCAAGGTGTACTGGTTTGGGCTCTGGGTCCAGACCGGGCGTTCAAACGATAAATAACGGTTGATTGGCGCGAACGAACATGGCTACTGAAGGAATCGGTCCTACCCCAGGTGAGTACATCCGTCACCACCTGGTCCACCTGAGCAACAAGAAGCAGGAGTCCATCGTGGATTTCTCGGTCATCAACATCGATTCGGTGGTGGTGAATGTGATTCTGGGTGCACTGGTGTGTTTTGTTTTGTGGCTGGCAGCGCGCAAGGCCACTGCCGGCGTGCCGGGGCGCTTCCAGGCAGCCGTTGAAATTCTGGTAGAGATGGTCGACACCCAGGCCAAGTCCGTGATCCACAATGCCACCAGCCGCAAGGTCATTGCGCCGTTGGCTCTCACGGTGTTCTGCTGGATCTTCATGATGAACTTCATGGATCTGCTGCCAGTGGATCTGCTGCCTTCCGCGTGGCACATTGCTGGCCCGGCCATGGGTTACCCCGACTATTTGCGCGTGGTGCCCACCGCTGACCTTTCCACCACGCTGGGTCTGTCGGTGTCTGTGCTGCTGCTGTGCATTTACTACAACGTGAAGATCAAGGGCCTGGGTGGCTGGGCGCATGAACTTGTGAGCGCACCGTTTGGCACCAGCAAGAATCCGATCTGGGCCTTGCTGCTGGGTGTGGTCAACTTCCTGATGCAGATGATCGAGTTCGTTGCCAAGACGGTGTCGCATGGCATGCGGTTGTTTGGCAACATGTTCGCGGGTGAACTGGTGTTCATGCTGATCGCGCTGCTGGGTGGTTACGCCGCCCTGTCGCTCAGCGGGGGCCTGTTCTTCGTCGGGCATCTCATCGCCGGTACAGTGTGGGCCATCTTTCACATTCTGGTCATCACCTTGCAGGCGTTCATCTTCATGATGCTGGCTCTGATTTACCTCGGCCAGGCGCATGACGCTCACTAACGCGCGCTGATTTTCGGCGCTGCCGTTCCCGTTTTCGTTTCGTTCTTTTCTTTCTCAACTTACTTCCACCACATAGGAGTCATCATGGAAAACGTTCTGGGTCTTGTCGCACTGGCTTGCGGTCTCATCGTCGGTCTGGGCGCCGTTGGCGCATCCATCGGTATCGCGCTGATGGGCGGCAAATTTCTGGAATCGTCTGCACGTCAGCCTGAACTGATGAACGACCTGCAGACCAAGATGTTCATTCTGGCCGGTCTGATTGACGCGGCCTTCCTGATCGGTGTGGCCATTGCCCTGCTGTTCGCCTTCGCCAACCCCTTCACGCTGTAATCGGGTTTGCTGTCCCCCCATACGGCGGTGGTTTGTAAAGGTGATGGCCATGCGCCGTCACCACGACCACCCGGTTTGGCGGCAGCAAGTGCGTCACCACTCTTGTCAAAACACAGAAAGGCGTTGCGATGAATATCAATGCAACCCTCTTTGCGCAGGCCATCGTTTTCGCGATTCTGGTGCTCTTCACGATGAAATTCGTGTGGCCCCCGATTGCCAAGGCACTTGATGAGCGTGCGTTGAAGATTTCCGAAGGTCTGGCCGCGTCCGAGAAAGCCAAAGCCGAACTGGCCGTGGCCAACAAACGGGTGGAGGAAGAGTTGAGCCAGTCGCGCAACGAATCCGCGACGCGCCTGGCAGATGCCGAACGCCGTGCCCAGACCGTGATCGAAGAGGCCAAGGCCAGAGCAACCGATGAAGCCGCCAAGATCGTGGCGGCTGCCCATCAGGAAGCCCAGGCCCAGGTGCTCAAGGCACGCGAGGCATTGCGCGAAGAAGTCGCCGCGCTCGCCGTCAAAGGCGCAGAGCAGATTCTCAAGCGCGAAGTCAACGCCGGCGTTCACGCCGAGTTGCTGGGTCGCTTGAAGACCGAGCTCTGACCGGTTCTTCCTTCGCATTCCGCATTCACCCTCGCAGGCAACCACAGGTAGACCATGGCTGAAATTGCAACCATCGCCCGACCCTACGCGGAAGCGCTGTTCAAGGCGGCGGGCTCAGACGCTGCAGGCGCTGCCGTCTGGCTCGACGAATTGGCCGCTGTTGCTTCCAACGAACAGCTGCGCCAGTTCGCTGCCAACCCCAATGCCACCACGGATCAGGTGTATGGCGTCGTCACTGGTGTGCTCAAGAACGCACTGCCTGCGATGGCGCAAAACTTCCTGCGCACCGTCATCGACAACGGCCGCCTGAACGTGTTGCCTGAGATTGCCGAGCAGTTCAAGGTGCTCAAGAACGCCCAACTGGGCGCTTTTGACGCCACCGTGTTCAGTGCATTCGACATCGATGCCGCCTCGCTGGCCGATTTGTCTGGCGTGCTTGAAAAGCGATTCGGTCGCAAGCTCAACCTGCAGGTCCAGCTGCAGCCCGATCTGATCGGTGGCGTTCGCGTGGTGGTCGGTGACGAGGTGCTCGACACCTCCGTCAAGGCCCGGCTGGAACAAATGAAGATGGCCCTGACAGCCTGACGGCTGATTCGCTGGGTCCGCCTGCTTACCAATTAACGAAAGAAGGAAAGAGTCATGCAACTCAATCCCGCCGAAATCTCTGAATTGATCAAGTCCCGCATCGAGGGGCTGGGCGCAGCGAGCGATGTGCGCAACCAGGGTACCGTGGTCTCGGTGACCGACGGTATCGTTCGCGTGCACGGCCTGTCGGACGTGATGCAGGGGGAAATGCTGGAGTTCCCGGCCAACAAGGATGGCGTGCCATCCTTCGGCCTCGCCCTGAACCTGGAGCGCGATTCCGTCGGCTCCGTGATTCTGGGCGAGTACGAGCACATCTCCGAAGGCGACACCGTCAAGTGCACGGGCCGTATTCTGGAAGTGCCGGTGGGCCCCGAGTTGATCGGCCGCGTGGTCAACGCCCTGGGTCAGCCCATTGATGGCAAAGGCCCAGTCAACGCCAAGATGACCGACGTGATCGAAAAGGTCGCTCCAGGCGTGATTGCCCGCAAATCGGTGGACCAGCCGGTGCAGACCGGCTTGAAGTCGATCGATTCCATGGTGCCTGTGGGCCGTGGCCAGCGCGAGCTGATCATCGGTGACCGCCAGACCGGCAAGACCGCTGTGGCCATTGATGCGATCATCAACCAGAAGGGTCAGAACATGACCTGCGTTTATGTCGCGATTGGTCAGAAGGCCTCGTCGATCAAGAACGTGGTGCGTGCGCTGGAGCAGGCCGGTGCGATGGACTACACCATCGTCGTGGCCGCTTCGGCCTCTGAATCCGCCGCCATGCAGTACCTGTCTGCCTACTCTGGCTGCACCATGGGCGAGTACTTCCGCGACCGCGGTCAAGACGCGCTCATCGTGTACGACGACCTGTCCAAGCAGGCCGTGGCCTACCGCCAGGTCTCGCTGCTGCTGCGTCGCCCACCAGGCCGCGAAGCCTATCCTGGCGACGTGTTCTATCTGCACAGCCGTCTGCTCGAGCGTGCAGCCCGTGTGAACGCCGACTACGTCGAAGCCTTCACCAAGGGTGAAGTCAAGGGCAAGACCGGTTCGCTGACCGCACTGCCCATCATCGAAACGCAGGCCGGCGACGTGTCCGCTTTCGTGCCCACCAACGTGATCTCGATCACCGACGGCCAGATCTTCCTGGAGACCAACCTGTTCAACGCCGGTATCCGTCCCGCCATCAATGCCGGTATCTCGGTGTCGCGTGTGGGTGGTGCGGCCCAGACCAACCTGATCAAAGGTCTGTCCGGTGGTATCCGTACCGACCTGGCCCAGTACCGTGAACTGGCCGCCTTCGCGCAGTTCGCTTCCGACCTTGACGAAGCCACCCGCAAGCAGCTCGACCGCGGTGCCCGCGTGACCGAGTTGCTCAAGCAAGCGCAATACAGCCCCCAGTCGATCGGTCTGATGGCATCGACCCTGTTCGCCGTGAACAAAGGGTACCTGGACGACATCGAAGTCAAGAAGGTGCTCTCGTTTGAAAACGGCATGCATGCTTTCTTGAAAGACAAGCACGCGGACATGCTGGCCACGATGGAGAAGAACGGCGCCAAGTGGGATGTCAAGCCCGCCAAGGCAGATGACAGCGACGCAAAGAAGGCGTTCAAAAAGGAATGCCAGGACGCGGAAGCCCAACTGGCAGCAGCCATCGCCGACTTCAAGAAAACCGGCACCTACTGATCCGGCCCATTGACTTCTTAAAGGAAACACAATGGCAGCAGGCAAGGAAATACGCGGCAAGATCAAATCGGTGGAAAACACCAAGAAGATCACCAAAGCCATGGAAATGGTCGCCGCTTCCAAAATGCGAAAGGCGCAGGACCGCATGCGTGCGGCCCGGCCTTACGCCGAAAAAGTGCGCCAGATCACGGGCAACCTGAGCCGTGCGAACCCCGAGTACACGCACCCTTTCATGCAGACCAACGACGCCAAAGTCGCCGGATTTGTGGTGGTCACGACCGACAAGGGTCTGTGCGGCGGCTTGAACACCAACGTGCTGCGTGCCGTGACGACCCAGCTCAAGGAGCTGCAGGCACAGGGACAGACCGCTGAAGTCGTTGCCATCGGCAACAAGGGCCTGGGGTTCATGAACCGCATTGGTGCCAAAGTGGTGTCCAGCGTGACCAGCCTCGGCGACACGCCGCATCTGGAGAAGCTGATCGGTCCGGTCAAGACGTTGCTCGACGCGTACACCGATGGCCGCGTGAACGCCGTCTATGTGTGCTACACGAAGTTCATCAACACGATGAAGCAGGAGTCTGTGATTGAGCAGCTGCTGCCGCTCAACGCCGGCACGCTCCAGGACAACGCCGGTGGCCGCGACTGGGATTATGTCTACGAGCCGGACGCACCCGCCGTGATCGACGAGCTGCTGTTGCGCTACGTGGAAGCCCAGGTCTACCAGGCCGTGGCGGAAAACATGGCGTCCGAGCAGTCTGCGCGCATGGTGGCCATGAAGGCCGCCACCGACAACGCTGGTAGCGTCATCAGCGAACTCAAACTGGTCTACAACAAGACCCGTCAGGCAGCGATCACGAAAGAACTTTCGGAAATCGTCGCCGGCGCCGCAGCGGTCTGAAGCAGCCGTTCAACAGAATTCAGAGAAATTAAAAGGTATCCATCATGTCTCAAGTACAAGGCAAGATCGTTCAGTGCATCGGCGCCGTCGTGGACGTGGAGTTTCCGCGCCACGAAATGCCGCGCGTTTACGACGCGCTGAAAATGGAAGGCTCTGCCCTGACGCTGGAAGTTCAGCAACAGCTGGGCGACGGCGTGGTGCGCACCATTGCGCTGGGTTCGTCCGACGGCTTGCGCCGCGGCATGCTGGTGACCAACACCCATGCCAACATCACTGTGCCCGTGGGCAAAGCCACTCTGGGCCGCATCATGGACGTGCTGGGTGCACCCATTGACGAGCGCGGCCCGGTTGATCAGAGCCTGACCGCTCCCATCCACCGCAAGGCGCCTGCATACGACGAGCTGTCCCCTTCGCAGGAACTGCTGGAAACCGGCATCAAGGTGATCGACCTGATCTGCCCGTTCGCCAAGGGCGGCAAGGTGGGCCTCTTCGGTGGCGCCGGCGTGGGCAAGACCGTGAACATGATGGAACTCATCAACAACATCGCCAAGGCCCACAGCGGTCTGTCGGTGTTTGCTGGTGTGGGTGAGCGCACCCGCGAAGGCAACGACTTCTATCACGAGATGGCCGACTCCGGCGTGGTGAACCTGGAGAACCTGGGCGAGTCCAAAGTGGCCATGGTTTACGGCCAGATGAACGAGCCCCCAGGCAACCGTCTGCGCGTGGCCCTGACCGGCCTGACCATTGCTGAGTCGTTCCGCGACGAAGGCCGTGACGTGCTGTTCTTCGTGGACAACATCTACCGCTACACCCTGGCCGGTACCGAAGTGTCTGCTCTGCTGGGTCGCATGCCTTCTGCCGTGGGTTACCAGCCAACCCTGGCCGAAGAGATGGGCCGTCTGCAAGAGCGCATCACCTCCACCAAGGTTGGCTCGATCACCTCCATCCAGGCCGTGTACGTGCCTGCCGATGACTTGACCGACCCGTCGCCCGCCACGACCTTTGCCCACCTGGACTCCACCGTGGTGCTGAGCCGTGACATTGCATCGCTGGGTATCTACCCCGCTGTGGATCCGCTGGACTCCACCAGCCGTCAGCTGGACCCGCTGGTCGTGGGCCAGGAGCACTACGAAACCGCCCGTGCCGTGCAGAACACGCTGCAGCGCTACAAGGAACTGCGCGACATCATCGCCATTCTGGGCATGGACGAACTGGCACCGGAAGACAAGCTGGCCGTGGCACGTGCCCGCAAGATCCAGCGTTTCCTGTCGCAACCGTTCCACGTGGCCGAAGTGTTCACGGGCTCGCCAGGCAAGTATGTGACGCTGGCCGAAACCATTCGCGGCTTCAAGATGATCACCGCTGGAGAGTGCGATCACTTGCCAGAGCAGTCCTTCTACATGGTCGGCACGATCGACGAAGCCTTCGAGAAGGCCAAAAAGGTGGCGTAAAGCGGCGCACCGGGGCGTCTGGCGTTGTTGCCGTGCTCACCGTACCCCACAGTACGGTTGCGCGCGCCGCCTGGCCAGCCACCCCGCTGCTTGCTTTCCACTCACCTTTTTTATTGGAGTACATATGAGCACCATCCGCGTCGATGTGGTCAGCGCAGAAGCTTCCATCTTTTCCGGCGAGGCCAAGTTCGTGGCATTGCCGGGTGAAGCGGGCGAGCTCGGCATTCTGCCCGGACACATTCCGCTCATCACCCGCATCAAACCCGGTGCCGTGCGCATCGAAAAGGCCGAGGGCGGCGAAGAGTTTGTTTTTGTGGCGGGCGGCATCCTGGAGGTGCAGCCCAATCACATCACCGTGCTGTCCGACACCGCCATCCGCGGCAAAGATCTCGACGAAGCCAAGGCGTCCGATGCACGCAAGCAGGCAGAAGAAGCCTTGAAAAACGCCAAGAGCGACATCGATCTGGCCAAGGCCACGTCTGAACTGGCGGTCATGGCGGCCCAGATTGCCGCACTGCGCAAATACCGCCAGAAGAAGTGAGCGATGTCATCGCGTGGACGTCAAAAGACCGGCTGCATGCCGGTCTTTTTTTGTCCCCATGTCAGTCGTTTTGAGGCGGCAGACCGGGTATGCATCCACAGCCATCGCTTCACAAGACGGCGTGAATTCATCTATTGATGCCGTGGTCAATCTACGCAAAAGCAACGGCCCGCACTGTGAAATTTGCCCAGCCGCGACAATAGAGATCTCATATTCCCATCGTGCAGCCACCGGCGGAGCTGCCCACCCCTGAGCGTAGCGGCGCGGAGCATCCATGACATCGATCTTTGAGAACCCCGAACTCGCACCGGAGGAGGTTGCAGCGCGCATGCTCGTGACGCCATCCGCGCTGGATGACCTGACCCTGGCCGATGCCATGAAGGTGGTGGGCTACATGCGCCCTAAACGCATCAAGGCCGGCACCGTGTTCATTCGCGAAGGGGAAGTCCAGCACAACGATTACATGCTGCTGGTGCTTGAAGGTGACATCGCTGTGGAAAATGATCTTCCCGGCATGCAGGAAAGCGTGGTGGTCAACATCATTGGTCCGGGTCATCTGATCGGCGAAATGGGCGTGCTGGACGGTGCACCACGTTCTGCCACCTGCACCGCCACCACCGACATTGCAGCGGCGGTCCTGTCGCGCACAGCGCTGATGCGGCTTCTGAAAGACCAGCCGCGTGTCGGGGCCAAGCTGCTGCTGGCCATTTCCAAGCGCATGGCCGACCGTTTGCGCGAGACCACTCGCAAACTCAAGACCTTCGCCCAGATGAACAAGGCATTGCAGCAGGAGTTGCAAGTGGTGATGAACAGCCGCGCCAAAATCAGCCGTCGCGACATCCCTTAGTGTTCTCATCACGCTCTTGGCAGGCAGTACCTTTACTCCCTTGACATTCTGGGCATAGGAGTGGGATGAAGGCTTGTGGATGATGGCTGGCCCGTCTCCGCATGCTTGCCTCGGCCGGATCCCGCCCTGGGGCCCGACCTGCCTTTCTTTGGCGATTTGAAATCCGGGTCATTGCGCTCGGGATGCGCGTAACCTCGCCTTCGGCTCAATCATGCGCGGCCCTTTTGTGCGTGCCCCCCTTTTTGGCGCCCACGAACTGCTCAGCCCGGCCACGCGGCGGGCAACGGATACGGCATCGGAATACCGCGCGCATAGCGCAGCGGGAGTAGTTCCCCTCACACCCGCACGACGCAATTGGCCAGTTGGTTGGGTCGATCGGCACGGTGGGTATCGTCCTGATCAACAGGAAAGTGCGTGACCAGCATGGCCGACACTTCCGACAGGGCATGGGTCAAACCATCTTCGAATGCGCCCTTGCGCAGCTGTTCACCCAGGCGCGTCACCATGCCTTGCCAGTCACCTGCAGACACGCGCCGGGAGAGCCCGCGATCGGCCACGATTTCGATGGTGTGTTCGGCAAGCAGCAGGTAGATCAGCACACCATTGTTGTCTTCGGTGTCCCAGACGCCCAATCGCCCAAACCATTCCAGCGCCCGATCGCGCACCACCTGGGATAGCGGGGTCTCAGGCGAAATGCGCCAGAGGTCAGCGATGGACAGAGAGGCCTCCACGCAAAGACGAATCTCCCCTGTGTGGCGCTGCTCGCTGGCCGCGACCCGCAGAGCCAGGCGCTCGGCCATCCCATCTGGGACCGCACGCAGAACATCCGATGCGTCAAACCAGCGGTGCCTGAGCAAACGCAGAAACTTGTTCATGGCGGAAATCTGATCACCAGCGACCCGAGGCGCCGCCGCCCCCGAAATTGCCACCGCCTCCTGAGCCAAAGC
The DNA here is from genome assembly GCF_030651625.1 of Hydrogenophaga sp. Lineage (GTDB taxonomy): Bacteria > Pseudomonadota > Gammaproteobacteria > Burkholderiales > Burkholderiaceae_C > Hydrogenophaga. The sequence goes on from NZ_JAUSCF010000010.1 coordinate 29,792, forward strand.
CGCCGCCCCGACCGCCACCCATGCCCCCACCGAAGCCGCCGCCATGCCCACCCCAGCCGCCACCCCGGCCGCTCCTTCCGCCCCCGGCAGTGCCCTGTGCGGGCAGATTTTGAAGGAAGAGGGCTGCCAGCATGCCGAGCAGTCCGGCGCCTGCGGCTATCCAGAAAACAGAGGTCAGCAGCCAGGCCAGTCCGCCCGATCCGAATCCGGTCAGCAAGGTGCCGATCTTGTTTCCAAACAGGCTGCGCAGCACGGCCGACACCATGGGCACGGCGAACACCATGAAGATCAGCAGGTCGGCCCATGCCGGCCCCACGGTCGGCCCCGAAGCCTGGGGGAGTGGCAGATCCTCTCCAGCAATGCGGGCGAGGATGTGATCAACGCCGGCATCAATACCCCCTGCAAAATCCCCGTTCCGGAAGGCCGGTGTGACCGCTTCGTCAATGATGCGCCTGGCCATCAGATCGGGAATGGCGCCTTCCAGCGACTTGGCGGTGGCAATTCGGAGGCGGCGGTCGTTCTTGGCAATGACGAAAAGCACGCCGTCGCCGATGTCCTTGCGACCGATCTTCCAGGCATCGCCCAGGCGCTGGGTGTAGTCGGTGATGTCTTCGGGCGCCGTGCTTTCCACCATCAGCACCACCACCTGTGAGCCCCTGGTCTGCTCGAAGGCTTCCAGCTTGCGCTCGATGGCGTCAAGGCGGGCTGCATCCAGCGTACCGGTCTGGTCCATGATCCGGGCTCGAAGCTCCGGCACCGGTTGAACGCCTTGCGCGGCGGCCGTGCAGGCGCACAGGCCCAGCCACAACCCGATCAACCAGATGATGCGCCAGCGCGTGCCAGCGATCTGCAGCCGGTTCATTGCTTGTTGAAGTCAACCGTGGGCGGGGTCGAAATCGCCGCCTCGTTCTGTACCTGGAAGTTGGCCTTGGGCTGGTATCCGAGCACCATGGCTGTCAGGTTGGTGGGGAAGCTGCGAGAGAGCACGTTGTAGGCCTGTATGGCCTCGATGTAACGGTTGCGAGCGACGGTGATGCGGTTTTCGGTGCCTTCAAGTTGCACGCGCAAATCGCTGAAGCCCTGGTTGGCTCTCAGGTTGGGGTACTGCTCCACCACCACCATGAGCCGGCTCAGCGCGCTGGAGATTTCACCCTGCGCCGCCTGGAACTGCTGCATGGCAGCGGGGTCGTTCAGCATTTCGGGCGTCATCTGGATGGAAGTGGCCTTGGAGCGTGCCTCGATCACCCTGGTCAGGGTTTCCTGCTCGAAGTTGGCTTCACCTTTGACAGTGGCCACGATGTTGGGAATCAGGTCGGCTCTGCGCTGATACTGGTTCAAGACCTCGGACCAGGCCGACTTGCTCTGCTCGTCCAGTCGCTGAAAGTCGTTGTAGCCGCAACCACTCAAGCCAGTGAGCAGAAGAAGGGCAGTTGCCCAGACACCGAAAGAACGGACAGACATGCGCATGAAACCTCCCTGGCCTGATGGCCTCTCAAGACGAATGATCAGCGTGGGCACTTTGCCGAGCATCACCCCGGAGATTGGCGAGACACTCAAGAACAACCGGCGGATTGTCTGGCACAGACCCACAGGCTGCAGAATACACCGCATGCGCAAACCAAAATTGCCCCCAGGCACGGCAGACGACACCGAAGCTGCTTTTTACGACGCCCTCCAGCATGCCGATATCGATCGGCTCATGGCTTGCTGGGCGGACGACGACGAAATTGTCTGTGTGCAGCCGGGCGGGCCACGGGTGGTCGGTCATGCGGCCATCCGGGCCACCTTCGACGCCATGTTCGCCAACGGTGCCGTGCTGGCACACCCTGAGAAAGTGCGTCGCCTTGATGCGGGGCATAGCAGCGTGCACAGCGTGGTGGAAAGGGTGGAGATCATGGGCGACGATGGGCCGCAGCACGCGTGGGTGGTGGCCACCAATGTCTACGCCAAGACCGCACAGGGCTGGCGCCTCATCGCACACCACGCGAGCCCGGGATCGCGCACCGAACCTATTGAAATCATGACGGCGCAGCCTGTGCTGCATTGATGTTGCCATGGCGATTCATTGAACATGCGGAGCATGTCTTCAGAAGTTGTTGATCGGCTGGACGGAGGTCTTCCAGCCCCGGCATGGGACTACAGCCCGCCGTGGTGGCTGCCGGGCGGACATGCACAGACCATCTGGGCTGCGCTGTATGCCCGGCGCCACGCCGGAACCCCACCCGTATGGATGCGTGAGCGTTGGACCACGCCGGACGGTGATTTCATTGATGTCGACCAGGCTCGCCATGCGGTGGCCGACGAAGCGCCTTTGCTGGTCTTGTTTCATGGGCTGGAGGGCTCATCGGCCAGCCAGTACGCTGTCGCGTTTGCCGACTTTGCTGCGGGGAGGGGGCTGGCATTCGCTGTGCCTCACTTCCGGGGTTGTTCGGGGGAGCTGAATCACGCGCCAAGGGCCTACCATTCGGGCGACCACGCCGAGGTGGACTGGATTTTGAACCGTTTCGCCCGTGAAAATCCACAGCGATCCGTGCTGGCGGTGGGTGTCTCCCTCGGTGGCAATGCCTTGCTGCGCTGGGCTGGCGAGCAGGGCCGATCGGTGCCCTCGCAGGTGAAGGCCGTGGCGGCTGTGTGTTCGCCGCTGGACCTGGCTGCGGGTGGGCATGCCATAGGCAAAGGGTTCAACCGGTGGATCTACACGCGCATGTTTCTGGCCTCCATGGTGCCCAAGGCGTTGAAGAAGCTGGAGCAGCACCCGGGGCTTTTTGACCGCGGCGCCTTGCTGGCCGCACGGGACCTGTATGCATTCGACAACATATTCACAGCGCCGCTCCACGGCTTCAAGAGCACTGAAGATTACTGGGCGAGGGCATCGGCCAAGCCTGTGTTGAGCGAGGTGCGCCTACCGGCGTTGGCGCTCAATGCGCGCAATGACCCTTTTGTTCCTGCCGATTCGCTTCCCAAAAAAACCGAGGTGAGCCACAGTGTGCATTTGTGGCAACCGGCACAAGGCGGCCATGTTGGCTTTCCGGCGCCAGAAGGGGGTTGGCTGGGTTTGCCCGGACACGTGCGCGCCATGCCGGAAGCAGTCGGGGACTGGCTGATGAAACACTTATGAACGCGGAGCAACGCCCCATGGACGATATCGTCAAGGCCGCCATGGCCAAATGGCCCAACGTGCCCCATTGTTTCGGGTGGTTGGGTCTGGACGCGCGTGGCCAGTGGTACATGCGGGACGATCGAATACAGGCCATCGGCCCTTTCGCAGCGCTTCCAGGCGAAGACGTCGTTGCCAGCAAGGGTTCGCTGCTCAGGCACGACAAGCTGGTGGAGTTCATCCACCGCAACTACGCGGCCGATGACCGCGGACTGTGGTTCTTCCAGAATGGGCCGCAACGCGTCTATGTGGAACTGGAAGCGGCGCCCTTCGTCTGGCGACTGAGCGTCGACGGAAGCGTGCACGCCCACACCGGAGAACCTGCCCAGGTGAAGGGTGTGTCGGTTGACGAAGCAGGGCACCTCTACCTGGAAACCGATGTGGGATTTGGCCTGGTGCACACCGCCGACATGTTGCTGGCGGCGGATCATGTCGATGCAGGTCGCTGGATGCCCGAGGCAGTGCGTATGGCCGATCTGCCCAAGCGCTACGGCTTTGAACTGAGCCCCCAACGCAGAGCCCAAAACACGCCATGAGGCAGCCCGTTGCCAAAGTCCTGCTGTTCAAGGCAATCTGGCCTGACACACAATGAAAAAAGGCCCGTCAAACGGGCCTTGGGTGCGACGGTTTCGTCGTGCTGACGAGTTACTGCACCGTGGCCAACATGTACTGCACGGCCGCCTGGATCTCGGCGTCTGATGCTGCTCCAGCCCCGCCTTTGGGTGGCATGGCGCCTTTGCCCTTGATCACACTGGCGGTGAGGCCATCAACGCCAAGGCCCAGCCGCGCAGCCCATGCGGCCTTGTCACCCAGCTTGGGCGCTCCAGCCACACCGGCAACGTGGCACACGGCGCATGCTTGCTTGTACAGGGCTTCGCCAGCCGCAGCCGCCACAGTGGCTGATGCAGCCGGTGCAACTGCCGGCGCCGCAGCGGCTGCTGGAGCGGCCGCAACTTCGGTTGCAGGTGCAGGGGCCTCAGGAGCTGCTGCTGGTGCTGCCTCCGCGGTCGGTTCGGCTGCGGAGGCCCCAGTCGCCTCAGGGGCCTGAGGTTCAGCAAAATTGCCACCCGCAGCATTGGCAAGATGAACCACGGCACGGCCAAGCTCCACATCGCTGAAGGCGCCGCCTGCCTGCGCACCCATGGCGCCCTTGCCTTTGAGCACCGAATTCAGCAGCGCCTCGTAGCCGGTGCCGATGCGAGCGGCCCAGGCGCCAGCGTCGGCGAACTTGGGTGCGCCGGCCAAGCCTGCGTCGTGACAGGCCGCGCACTGCGCCTTGTAGACGGCGTCGCCAGCCTGGAGTGGGCGGTTCGCATCGCGCAATTCCACGGTACCGACGGGCTGTATGCGCTGGGCAATGGCCAGTTCCATGTTGACCGCACCCGCAGCCGGCTTTTCACCCGATGTGACGAAGTACACCAAGCCAATGATGATGAAAATGGGAGCCACGAAGGAAAAGAACGATGTCCACAGCAACTGTGCGGGCGTCTTGATCGGGCCGGTGTGAGATTCGTGCGCGTGGTCGCTCATGGTTTCCTCAAGGGTGGCGATTCGGGGCCTGGATGGGTGCTTCGATTGGCCGGAGCCACTTTCGGCAAACAGCCTCTGATTATAGCGACCGGCCCTTCGCCGGCCTTGCTGCACAGCCTCGCCTGATAGAATCAGTGCCGTTGCGGCTGTAGCTCAGTGGATAGAGTATTGGCCTCCGAAGCCAAGGGTCGTGGGTTCGATCCCCGCCAGCCGCACCATGACCTCAGACTCGCAGGCACCTATCTTGGTGCTCATGCAGCAGGCTTGCCCTCAGGGGCTGGTCCGTCAGAGCGCCAGACACTTGCGAACACAGGACAGTTCTGGCTTTGCTGGTGTCCAGTCGCAGTTGCCGAATCGCCGCATTCTGGACTTACCCCGCCCCCCCCTGCGAATTGGGCCTGAGCGCGCCGCCCTCAGCTCGCCATCACTGAGCCGTCTTTGGCGCGGTCGCGGGCCAGGGCCTCCTGGATGCTCTTGCGGCGGAAGAACACCGTGATGATGCTTGAGGTGATCACGATGAACAGCGAATACAGCACCGGGATCAGCAGCACTTCCTGCTGCATGACGCCGGTGAAGGTCAGGGTGACGATCAGCACCGCCAGCGGCCCGTTCTGAATGCCCGTCTCCAGCGCAATCGTGCGGCTGCGGTTGGGGTCTTGCTTGAACAGGCGGGCCAGCACATATCCCAGCGTGATGCCGAACACCCCCAGCCCGATGGCTGAGAAGAAAACGTACCAGGGGGTGGATGCCAGCAGCATGTGGTTGCGCGGCACCCAGGTCAGGAGCAGAAAGAGGATCACCACCACGCCCAGGAACCCGCCCAGCAGTTCCACCGTGGCGCCGATGTTGGGGCTGAGCTTGCGCAGCACCATGCCCAGCACGGTCGGCACCAGCAGCACAAACAGCACCTGTGCCACGTTACCCGCCGGAATTTTGAAATCACCTTCCAGGCCGGCCATCTGTGAGTAAAACTCCAGCAGCGCCGGTACCATGCCCAGCGCCACCAGCGACGACACCGATGTCATCATGATCGACAAGGCCAGCACCGCCTTGCTGAAGTAGGTGAAGATGTTGGAGGTGGTGCCACCCGGCATGCAGGCCATCAGGATCAGGCCCACCGTGAGGGCGGGCGAAAGGCCCAGCGCCTGCGCCAGCAGAAAGCCCAGCAGCGGCATGATGCCGTACTGGCAAAGAATGCCCACCAGCACGCCCTTGGGTTTGCGGAACGCAATGAGGAAGTCGCGCCAGGTCAGCGACGCGCCCATGCCGAGCATGATGACGATCATCATGATGCCCAGCAGCTTGGTCTCGAATTCGGAGATCATGAGTGGTTGTCCTTCGGGTCAGGTGATGTGTGATGTGTGATGTGACGAGCTTCAGGTCCGGTTCAACTCTTCGGCCACGGCCTTGCGCAAGTCCTTGCGCAGCACCTTGCCGATCGGGCTCTTGGGCAGCTCGTCGCGCACCACCACCAGCTTGGGCACCTTGTAGGCGGCCAGGTGCTGTTTGCAATGGGCCAGCACATCGGCCGGCATCACTTCCTTGCTGTGCTCCGGGTTCTGCACCACATAGGCTCGCACCGCTTCGCCTGTCTTGCCATCGGCCACGCCGATCACGGCCACTTCCAGCACGTTCTCCATCTGCGCAATCACGTCTTCCACTTCGTTGGGATAGACGTTGAAGCCCGACACCAGGACCATGTCCTTCTTGCGGTCGACGATGCGCATGAACCCGGCCTCGTCCATCACGGCGACGTCACCGGTGGCAAACCAGCCGTCGTGCATCACCTTCGCGGTTTCTTCTTCGGCATTCCAGTAGCCCCGCATCACCTGCGGGCCACGTACCCAGAGTTCGCCCGGCGCTCCCGCCGCCACATCGTTCCCGTCATCACCTGCCAGTCGCACATCGGTGCCAGGCGCCGGAATGCCGATGCTGCCATCGCGCGGGTTGCCGGTCAGCGGGTTGAAGCTCACCACGGGCGAGGTCTCGGTCAGGCCATAGCCTTCGGCGATCGGGGTTTTCGTGAGCTCGCGCCAGCGCTTGGCCACGGCACTGTGCAATGCTGTGCCGCCGGAGATCGATGCCTTGAGCGTCTTGGGCGGGTAGGCCACAAACCACTCTTCGTTCAGCAGACCGTTGAACAGCGTGTTGACCCCGGTCATCCAGGTGATGGGGAAGTTCTCGATTGCGCGCTGCAGGTTCTGCACCGGCCGCGGGCTGGGGATCAGCACGTTGTGGCCGCCAATGGCCAGGAAGCCCAGCAGGTTGGTCGTGAAGGCGAAGATGTGATACAGCGGCAGGGCCGTGAGCACACATTCCTGGCCGAGCGCCATATGGCTTTGACCCATGGCCCGCGTTTGCTGGATGTTGTTGAGCAGGTTGTCGTGCGTGAGCATGGCGCCCTTGCTCACGCCCGTGGTGCCGCCGGTGTACTGCAACACCGCCAGCTGGTGGCGGTCAATGCCCTGCCAGTATTCGCGTGCCGGGGTTTTGGCCAGCGAGACGCGGCCCTGGGCCAGGGCGTCATTCAGGCGGATGTGCGGTGCCGTGACCGGTGGCAACACGCGGTTCCAGTAGCGCTGCACGCCGCGCACGATGGCACCTGGAACGGCTGGAAAGAACTCCGGCACCGAGGCCAGCACCACCTGCTTGACGCCGGTCTTGGCCAGCACCGCGGGCAGTTTGTCGGCAAACATGTCCACCATCACCAGCACCTGCGCGCCTGCGTTGTTGAACTGGTGGATCATCTCTGTTTCGGTGTAGAGCGGGTTGGTGTTGACCAGCACGCAGCCGGCCTTGAACACACCGAGCGCCACCACCGGGTAGCCCAGGCTGTTGGGCAACTGCACCGCCACGCGCTCGCCCGCCTTGAGCCCCAGCACCGCCCGCAGGTAGCCGGCAAAAGCGTCCGAGAGTTCGTCCACCTGCGCAAAGCTCAGCCGCCCGTTCATGCCGTTGGGCACCACACAACTGAACGCGGCCTTGACTTTGCTCTCGGCCTGCCACCGTTCGCAGGATTCGTGGGCCAGCTCGGCCAGGTTGCGAAAGGGCAAGGGCTCCAGCTCGGGAGCAATTCCAACCTGCTTGTAAGAGGCGAGCCAGGGGCGCGCTGGTGATGCATTCATGAAGGCTTCCGGTCGAGATGAAAAAGAGAACGGTCGTTCGATTTTTTTTGGTGCGCCGATCTTAGTCAATGCTGCCCGGTAAGTCTGGAGTCAGCTCACGCAATCGTCTCAGGGTATACCCGTGATTGCCGCCAGCGCTGCCCGCCGGCTTGGCCGGGACAAGCCCCGTGTGCAGGCATCAGATCGACGACTGATTCACCCGCTTCATCAGCGCTTCCGCACTTTCCTTGCGCTCGCTGTAACGGTCCACCAGGTAGGGCGAAACGTCACGCGTGAGCAACGTGAACTTCACCAGTTCTTCGATCACGTCCACGATGCGGTCGAAGTAGGGCGACGGTTTCATGCGGTCGTTGTCGTCGAACTCCAGGAACGCCTTGGCCACGGACGATTGGTTGGGGATGGTGATCATGCGCATCCATCGACCCAGCACGCGCATCTGGTTCACGGCGTTGAACGACTGCGAACCGCCGTTCACCTGCATCACCGCCAGCGTCTTGCCCTGCGTGGGCCGCACCGCGCCTGATGAAAGCGGAATCCAGTCGATCTGGGTCTTCATGATGCCGGTCATGGCGCCGTGGCGCTCGGGCGAGCACCACACCATGCCCTCGGACCAGGCCGCCAGTTCGCGCAGTTCCAGCACCTTGGGGTGGTCCTCCGGCGCGTCGTCGGCCAGGGGCAGGCCGCCGGGGTTGAACACGCGGGCTTCTGCTCCCATGGCATGGAGCATGCGCGCGCATTCTTCCACCACCAGCCGACTGAACGAACGTGGCCGCAGCGATCCGTAGAGCAGCAGGATGCGGGGCGGGTGGTTGCTGCCCGTTGTCGGTCGGAGTCGTTCGGGATCGGGCACCCTGAAATGGGGTGCTTCCACCTGAGGCAGTTCACTCAGCGGTTTTGACACGTTGTCCTTTTTCGTCGATCACGCGCGCGCCGTCTTCCTTGGTGAAGGCGCCTGTCTGGGGCTGCGGCAGGATGTCCAGCACCGCTTCGGAAGGCCGACACATGCGGGTACCCAGGGCAGTCGCGACGATGGGCCGCTGCATCAGGATGGGGTGTTCACCGATGAAGTCCAGCAGTTGCTCGTCTGTCCAGTGCGGCGCATCCAGCCCCAGCTCTTTGTAAAGTGCTTCTTTCTGCCGCAGCACCTCGCGCACGGTGCTGCCCATGTCGCTGATCAGCTGCTTCAGCTCGTCGCGTGTGGGCGGTGTCTTCAGGTATTCAACGACCACGGGTTCCACCCCACTGTTGCGGATCAGGGCCAGGGTGTTGCGCGAGCTGCCGCACTTCGGGTTGTGAAAAATCTTGACGGGTTCCATGTGGGACTCTCTGAGGTCAAGCCACAGGGCGCCAGCGGTTGACCAGCGCCACCAGCGAGAGCATTACCGGCACTTCCACCAGCACGCCCACCACGGTGGCCAGCGCCGCGCCGCTGTTCAGGCCGAACAGTGAAATGGCCACGGCCACGGCCAATTCAAAGAAGTTGGAGGTGCCGATCAGGCAGGCCGGGCCGGCCACGTTGTGTGGCAGCTTGAGCCACTTTGCCCCCCACCAGGCGATGAAGAAAATCCCGTAGGTCTGCAGCACCAGCGGCACCGCAATGAGCAGGATCACCAGTGGCTGTCGCACGATGGTCTCTGCCTGGAAGCCGAACAGCAGCACCACAGTGGCAATCAGCCCGATCACCGACCACGGTTTGAGCGCGGCCACAAAGGCGGGCAGCGCAGCGCTGGAGCGCCTGAGCAACCACTGGCGCGTGAGCATGCCGGCAATCAGCGGCAGCACCACGTACAGCACAGTGGCCAGCATCAGCGTTTCCCACGGCACGGTCACATTGGTCACGCCCAGCAGAAAGGCCGCGATGGGGGCGAAGGCGAAGATCATGATGATGTCGTTCACCGACACCTGAACCAGTGTGTAGTTGGCGTCCCCCTTCACCAGCTGGCTCCACACGAACACCATGGCGGTGCAGGGCGCCACACCCAGCAGGATCATCCCGGCGATGTATTCGCTGGCCGATTGCGGGTCCACCCAGGGCGCAAACAGGTACTGGAAGAACAGCACACCGAGTGCGGCCATGGTGAAGGGCTTGATGAGCCAGTTGACCACCAGCGTGAGCAGCAGGCCTTGCGGCTTCTTGCCCACGTTTCGCACCGAACTCCAGTCGATCTGGATCATCATCGGGTAAATCATGACCCAGATGAACACGGCCACCACCAGGTTGACCTGCGCGTATTCCACGGCCGCCACGGCCTGAAACACCTGGGGCACGACCAGGCCCAGCCCCACACCCGTGGCGATGCCCAGCGCCACCCATACCGACAGATACCGTTCAAACAAACCCATGGGAAACCCCAGATCAAAAAACGCAAAGGCCCGGGCGCTGTGAACGCCCGGGCTTCGATGAAGAAAACGGAATGTTCAGGCCGTGATCTTGCCCATGCTGTCGAGCTCTTTCTTGAGCGCAAGCTTGTCCAGTTTCTCAATGGGCAGCACCGTCAGCAAGGCAATGCGGCGGTTCATCACCATGAAGCAATCGGCAAAGGCCCGCTGAATGGCTTCATCGCTTCCCTTCACGGCTGCCGGGTCTTCCACGCCCCAGTGGGCCGACATGGGCTGTCCTGGCCAGATCGGGCACACCTCGCCGGCCGCCTTGTCGCAGACGGTCAGCACAAAGTCCATGCGGGGCGCGTCTGGCAAAGCGAACTCTTCCCAGTTCTTGCTGCGCAGGCCGGCGGTCTTGAAGCGGTTGCGTTCCAGCAGTTCGATGGCCTGCGGGTTGACCTGACCGGCGGGGTGGCTGCCCGCGCTGTAGGCGCGGAAGCGCCCCGCACCCTGCTGGTTGAGGATGGCTTCGGCCATGATGCTGCGAGCAGAGTTGCCGGTGCAGATGAACAGGACGTTGTAGATGGAGGTACTCATGAAGAGCCTTTCAGCACGTGGTGCAGTGGGGAACAGCGGTGGAACCTGTCGTCACTTCGCAGGGCTCTCCCTGGCAGCAGTGCGCAGTCAGAAACTGAAGCAAATCGTTCATTGCGGCGAATTCGGCGCGGTAGATCAGGTGACGGCCGTTGCGCTCTTGCGAAACCAGGCCCGCGTGGCTGAGTTCTTTCAGGTGGAACGACAGTGCCGTGGAGGCCACGTCCAGCGACGCGGTGAGCTCACCGGGCGTGAGGCCTTGCGGACCTTGCGCCACCAGGGCTCGGAAGATGCGCAGGCGCGTGTCTTGCGCCAGTGCACCGAGGGATTTGACGGCTTGTGCTTCATCCATGGCTGACTCCTATGCTGCGGTAGCTTGAAGCGCCCGCTTCTGCGGCAGCTTCAATGTGGTGAGCCAGCAGATCGTCAGCATCAAGGCCGAGCCCAGCAACGCGTAAAGCAGTCCGCCCCACTGGTACAGAAGGCCTGAGAGCAGCGTGCCGGTGAAGCGACCCAGGGCATTGGCTGCGTAGTAGAAGCCCACGTCTTCGGCGGCCTTCTCTGAACCGGCATAGGCCAATACCAGGTAGGAATGCACGGAAGAATTGATGGCGAACGCAAAGCCAAACACCCCCAGTCCACCCACCACGATCCACGGCAGATTCGGTGCCTCCATGGCCACGGCCACCGCCAGACCCATGGGCACCAGCGCCAGCAGCGCCGACCACATCCGCGCCGCAGGCACTTCAGTGCTCAGCCCGTCATCACTGCGCTTCACGAAAGCAGGCGCCAGCGCCTGTACCGCACCATAGCCGATGGTCCAGGCCGCCAGGAAGGTGCCCACCATGGTGAAGGTCCAGCCCTGTGAATACAGGTACACCGGTACGCCCACCACGAACCACACATCGCGCGCGCCAAACAGCACCACCCGCGCAGCGGCCAGCACGTTCACACCGGTGTTCTTCGCGAACAGTTCCTTGGCCGATTTGGATGCCTTGTTCTTGCCCATCATCTGCGGCAGCGAAGTCACCACGCCCACCAGCACAACCGCCAGCAGCGCGGCCATGGCCCACAGCGCGTGCTGGAAGCCCAGCGTCTGCAGCAGCAGGCCGCCCATGAAGAAACCCACGCCCTTCATGGCGTTCTTGCTGCCGGTGAACCAGGCCACCCACTTGAACAGTTGCCCTGCGCCCTGGTTCTTCGCCTGGTCGGCGGTGACCTTGATGGCCGATTTGCTGGCGGTCTTTGTGAGGTCCTTGGCCACGCCACAAATGCCCTGCGCCAGCACCACCCAGGCCACCGACAGGGCGGCACTCCAGCCAGGGTCCAGGAACGACAGGATGGTGAAGCCGGTGATCTGCGTGACCAGGCCCACCGTAAGCATGCGCGTGATGCCGTAGCGCGTGGCCAGCCAGCCGCCGATGAAGTTGGCGGCGACGCCTGCGGCTTCGTACAGCAGAAACAGGAAGGCCAGCGTGAAGGGCGAATAGCCCAGCTGGTAGAAGTGCAGCAGCACCAGCATGCGCAAGGCGCCGTCGGTGAGTGTGAAGCCCCAGTAAGAGGCGGTGACGATCGCGTAGTTGCGTTCTGCTGCGTTCATGGGTGTATGAGTAACACGTGACTCCTCCAGGAATCCCGCGGAACCGGCTTTGCCGGGCCGCAGGGGTTGCCCCCTTTAAGGGTGTGACGTGCCGCCCGGCACGGCGCGGGGGTGGGCAACATCAGATACCGGTGGCCTGCATGTGGCAGGCCAGATCGACCATGCGGCAGGCATAGCCCATTTCGTTGTCGTACCAGGCGTAGACCTTGAGCAGTGTGCCGTCGGTCACCATGGTGGACAGCGCATCCACAATGCTGGAGCGCGTGTCGCGCGCGTAGTCGACGCTCACCAGTGGCCGGGTCTCGTAGCCCAGGATGCCGGCCAGCGGGCCTTTGGCCGCAGTGGCAAACAAATCATTCACTTCGTTCACCGAGGTCTCGCGTTGCAGCTCGAACACGCAGTCGGTCAGCGAGGCATTGAGCGCCGGCACGCGCACCGCGTGGCCGTTGAGCTTGCCCTTGAGTTCGGGGTAGATCAGCGCGATGGCGGTGGCGCTGCCCGTGGTGGTGGGCGCCAGGCTCATGAGCGCGCTGCGGGCGCGGCGCAGGTCCTTGTGTGGTGCGTCCACCACCAGGTTGGTGTTGGTGGGATTGTGCAAGGTGGTGATCTGGCCATGGCGAATGCCGATGGCCTCGTGTACCACCTTCACCACAGGGGCCAGGCAGTTGGTGGTGCAGGAAGCGGCGGTGACAATGCGGTCGCGTTCCGGGTTGTACAGCGTGTGGTTCACACCCACCACGATGTTCAGCACATTCCCCACCTTCACAGGCGCAGCCACCACCACGCGCCTGGCACCCCGGTCCAGGTGGCCCTGGATGGTCTCCGGCGTGAGGAACTTGCCGGTGCATTCGAGTACCAGGTCCACTCCCAGATCGCCCCAGGGTATGTCGCCGGGTGCTGCGTGTGATGAGAACGACATGCGGTGCTGGTCGATGCGGATGCCGTCTTCGTCATCGGCTTCAATGTCGGCCCGCCATTTGCCTTGCACGCTGTCAAAGGCGAGCAGATGGGCCGTGGCGGCAGCACCGCCCTTGAGCTCGTTGAGGTGCACGACTTCCAGCCGGTTGCCGGCAAGTGGGTCGTCCATCTGGCGTTCCGCAGCGCCCATGGCCGCGCGCAACGCCAGCCGCCCGATACGGCCCATGCCGTTGATGCCTACTTTCATGTGTCTGATCCTGTCCAGATAGTGATGCAATTATTCAAGAACTTTTGAACTGTTGCACATATGTATGACGTTGTTGTGACGGCGCTCATCTTGGTTGCGTTTATGTTGTCCCCAGCTGGACCGAACCGGGCAGCTACCGCGGTGCGACTCGATCGACCCAGCACAGCGACCATCCCCGTGGCGCCCGGCTGCCCGAAGTCGCTGATGCGACATATCGGGGGCGGCGAACGAAATGTGTGTGGGGTTCGTTTCAGGCGAGCCAGCGGGTGTTGTTCATCAGCTCCGTGAAGAACGCACGCAGTGTTTCAGGCCGCATCTCGTAGGGGTCGAACTGCGCGCCGGTGGCGTACTTGAGAAAGAGTGCCTGATTGTCGACCACCGTGCTGACCAGGCCCATCGACCAGGCGCCGAATTGACGGGACACGATTTCCTGGAAATCCAGAATGGCTGGGTCGTGGTGGCGAGCGTCCTGCAAGATGCGGTGGTAGAGCGTGTTCACCACCATCCGGTCGCCTTCCAGGCACTGCAGGAATATGCCGTTGGACAGGCACAGCGCGCCTGTTACGCCCAGCCGCGTGTTGTTGCGCCGCGAGCTCGCCAGGATGTCCTTGATGTCCATGGGCCCCATCGAGCGGGCCCGGCTGGCGTAGATGAGTCGAATCAGCATGTGATGAACGCTCCGGTCGAAAATGTTGCGCGCAGGTTAAGCGCTAGGTGCCGCGCGCACTTGCCGTTGTGGAAAAACCCCATGCAGGGGTCGGGACCGCGTGAAGGCGGTGGGCGGCCGAGCCACTGTTCGCAGAAGCTGATGCGCGCCGGGTTGACCAACGGCACCGGCAGCAAGCCGGCGCAGTTCAACTTCTGGCAACCCATGGGCGTCGTCCCTGTTGTCTTCAATCAAGCGGCGACCGGTCGATGGCGCCAGCCAAAACCTGATCCGTCCACAGCAGCGGTGCCCTACCGTGTGGATAACCGGTGGAGCAATGCGCCCAAGGCGCATATCTGCTGGGATGGCGGACTGTGCCCAAAAATCGGGCAGTGAGCGATGATGGATCGTGGCTAAAGGCACGGTCGCCTCGCGGGTCGGGTAGGCTAGGGCCTGTGAACACTATTTTTCCAAGTGCGAATGGATTGAAAACAGCGCCAATCTAGGCGCGCGACGACGGCCAGACTGGGCGTCTGGCCTGGGAGTGCAACGACGATTGGCGCTGTTTTCAACCCATTCCCTTCGGGTTGCGGCCAAGAAGGCCATGCACCGCGTTGCGAAGCCTTGCCGGGGGGCGACCCCGGCTGCGTTTCGCGCCTTGCGCATGGCCTTTTTGATCCGCAACGCATCTTGAAAAAATAGTGTTAACAGGCCCTAAACGGATGAACCAGTCGAGTTTCGAGTTTGATGCGTCAGGCCCTCCGGCACCCGTACCCGCGCCCGCACGCGCACGCGCCAGGCGCGTTTCCACGCCAAAGGCGTTGACCCCGGAAGACATGGCGCAACTTCTGGAGCGAGACGCGAACTACCGTGTCCTGCGCCGACTCGTACCCGTCACGGACTACGGCCCTGCGCCTTCTGTGTCGGCAACCCCTCAAAGCGCGCACGGTTCGCAGAACGTGCTGGTGCTTGACACCGAAACCACTGGCCTTTCACACCAGACCGACAAGATCATCGAGCTGGCCATGCTGCTGGTGCAGGTGGACAGGGCGTCCGGCATGCCCTTCGGCCCGGTTGAATGCTTCGAGGGGTTCGAAGACCCCGGCATGCCCATACCGGCCATCGCACAGGAAGTGACGGGCATCAGCGACGACATGGTCAAAGGCCGAAGGCTGGATGACCTGCAGGTCGCCGCCATGGCGGGTCGGGCCAACCTGATCGTGGCGCACAACGCCGGCTTCGACCGCCCCTTTGCGGAAGCCCGCTTCCCTTGCTTTGCGGACAAGGCCTGGGCCTGTTCGTTTGCGGACATCGACTGGAAAGCGGCCGGCGCAGGCTCTTCCAAGCTGAGCGCCCTGGCGCTGGACCAAGGCTGGTTCTACGATGCCCATCGTGCCCTGGTGGACTGTCACGCATTGCTGCAGGTGTTGTCCAGACCGGTGAGTCCACAGGCAGCCACAGGCCTGGAGCAACTGATCGGCGCCGCATTGAAGCCCAGCTTCAAACTGCGGGCCACTGGCGCGCCATTCGAAGCCAAAGACCATCTCAAAGCCAGAGGCTACCGGTGGGACGCCGAAGCCAGGGTGTGGTTCTGCACCTTGCCTGACGAGGATCGGTTGAGCGCAGAACTCGAATGGCTGAAGACGGCGGTGTATGGCCGGCGTCATGCCCATGTGGAAGTGGAGGCCCTGCACAGCCTGGTGCGTTACTCTGCCCGGCCGGGCGAAATTTCGCTGCAGGCGTTGTGAATGGATGAGAAGGCGGTTCCCCAATGGATCAGGGCGGCTGCCGACAAGCGTGCTTTGCGGAGCCTGCGTCTGGGTCAACATGCCGTGCAGCCTGTGCCCATTCAGGCTGTAACCTCCTGGTAACCCGTTCCACAGATAATTGAAATCAAATTACAGCCCGGCATTTCTGGATCGGCGCTGTGCAATCCCCGGAGACAATTTCATGCCATTGCGCGCCACCAAGATCGTTGCCACTCTCGGTCCTGCTTCCAGTGACCCCGCTCTGCTGGAGAAAATGATCCGCGCCGGTGTCAACGTGGTTCGCCTCAACTTTTCGCACGGAACGGCGCAGGACCACATCGACCGTGCCACGCTGGTTCGTGCGGCGGCCCAGCGCGCCGGGCGAGAGGTCGGCATCATGGCCGACCTGCAGGGCCCCAAGATCCGCGTCGGCAAGTTTGCCGAAGGCAAGGTGCTCCTGGAGCCCGGGCAGAAGTTTGTGCTGGACGCTGCACGCACCGAACCCGGCGACATCGAAGGCGTGGGGCTGGACTACAAGGAACTGCCGCGCGACGTGAAAGCCGGCGACACCCTGTTGCTCAACGACGGTCTGATCGTGCTCACCATCGACAGGGTGGCCGGCTCGGCGGTGCACACCACGGTGAAGCTCGGAGGCGAGCTGTCCAACAACAAGGGCATCAACAAGCAGGGCGGGGGCCTCACCGCACCCGCGCTGACCGCCAAGGACATGGACGACATCAAGACCGCCATGGGCCTGATGGCCGACTACGTGGCGGTGAGTTTCCCCAAGAACGCCACCGACATGGAGCTGGCGCGCCAGCTTTGCAACGTGGCCGGTGCCGGCATGGGCCACAAGCCGGCGCTGATCGCCAAGATCGAGCGCGCCGAAGCCATTCCCGAACTGGCCAACATCCTCAAGGTGTCCGACGGCATCATGGTGGCGCGCGGTGATCTGGCGGTGGAAGTGGGCAACGCCGCCGTGCCCGGCCTGCAGAAGCACATGATCAAAATGGCGCGCGAGATGGACAAGCTGGTGATCACCGCGACGCAGATGATGGAGTCGATGATCGTCAACCCCGTGCCCACCCGCGCCGAGGTGAGCGATGTGGCCAACGCCGTGCTTGACGGCACCGACGCAGTGATGCTCAGTGCCGAAACCGCCGCCGGCAGGTATCCGTTGGAAACCGTGATGGAAATGGCCAATATCTGTCAGGAAGCCGAGAAGGCGGAATACAGCGAACTCTCTGCCGACTTCACCGGCAAGACCTTCAAGCGCATCGACCAGTCCATCGCCATGGGCGCGCTGTTCACCGCGCACCACTTGGGCGCGAAGGCCATCGTGGCCCTGACCGATTCGGGCTCCACTGCGCTGTGGATGAGCCGGCACAACGTGCGCATGCCGATCTACGCCGTCACTTCCAACCTGATGACCCAGCGCCGCATGACCCTCTACCGCAACGTGCGCCCCCTGCTCATGGACACCAGCGCTGACCGCGACACCGCGCTGGCCGACGCCGAGGCGCACCTGAAAGCCAAAGGCATTGTGCAAAGTGGCGACGTCTATGCCATCACAGTGGGCGAGCCCATGGGACAGCCTGGTGGCACCAACACCCTGAAAATCTGTCGCGCAGTGTAGGGCTGGGGGTGCACCCTCTGCACCGCTGATGCGGCTATCCTTCTCTTGCGCCTTCGGCTTGGAGGGGGATGGCACCCGTGGCCTGGCAAAGCCAGTTCCACGGTGCCCCTGGAAGGGGCTGCCTCACGCAGCACGTTGTCGCGTCGCGGTGGAAAGGAGCTGCGACCGTTTTTCCCAAAGCCCCCGGTTTGACGCCGGACGCCATTCACACCGAAGCATGAGCGGTAAAATCCAAGGTTAGTTACAACCGGGTTACCAACGCTTTAAAGGGATTTCCATGGCACTCGTTTCCATGCGCGAACTGCTCGACCACGCCGCAGCCAATGGCTACGGCATTCCGGCTTTCAACGTCAACAACCTGGAACAGGTACAGGCCGTGATGTCCGCTGCCGACGAGGTGGGCGCACCCGTGATCCTGCAGGCCAGTGCCGGCGCCCGCAAATACGCCGGAGAGCCCTTCATCAAGCACCTGATCCAGGCCGCCATGGAAGCCTATCCGCACATTCCGCTGGTCATGCACCAGGACCATGGCACCAGCCCCAAGATCTGCCAGGGTGCCATCGATCTGGGCTTTGGCTCGGTCATGATGGACGGTTCTCTGATGGAAGACGGAAAGACCCCCGCCAGCTTCGAATACAACACGGAAGTCACCCGCAAGGTGGTCGAGATGGCGCACAAGGTCGGCGTCACCGTGGAAGGCGAACTCGGCTGCCTGGGCAATCTGGAAACCGGAGAAGCTGGTGAAGAAGACGGCATTGGCGCCGAGGGCAAACTGGATCATTCCCAGATGCTGACCGACCCTGAAGAAGCCGCCGTGTTCGTGAAGGCCACGCAACTGGACGCGCTGGCCATTGCCATTGGCACCAGCCACGGCGCATACAAGTTCAGCCGCAAGCCCACTGGCGACATCCTGGCCATTTCTCGCGTCAAGGAAATCCACGCCCGCATCCCCAACACCCACCTGGTGATGCATGGCTCCAGCAGCGTGCCACAGGATCTGCTGGACATCATCAACCAGTACGGCGGCAAAATGAAGCAGACTTACGGCGTGCCGGTGTCTGAAATCCAGGAGGCCATCAAGCACGGTGTGCGCAAGATCAACATCGACACCGATATCCGTATGGCCATGACCGGCGCGGTGCGCAAGTTCCTGGCCGAAAACCCGGAGAAGTTCGATGCGCGCGAATGGCTCAAACCGGCCCGTGAAGCGGCCAAACAGGTCTGCAAGCAGCGCTACCTGGAATTCGGCTGTGAAGGCCAGGGCGGCAAGATCAAGGGCGAGTCGCTGACTGTGATGGCGCAGAAATACGCCAGGGGCGAACTGGCACAGCGGGTGGTCTGAGTCCCCGGACGCTACCCGCACAAAAAAAGGGCCGCCGCCAGGCGGCCTTTTTTGTGCGTGCCGCCCTTACACCTGGACACGGATGTGCAGGTCCTCCAAGGCGATATGGCCGCTGCAGGGCACAGAATGGGCCGGATGAAATCCCGCAAGCGGTCCACCAGCTGGGCCAAGCTCTTTGAGCGCAATCTGAAGACCATGACGCGCATGGCCTCCACGTCCACCGCGTCCACCCGGAGACGGGCTTCGCCTCTGGTGGCTCCATCCACCCTTGCGCCAGGTGGCGGCACCTGGACACCAGGTGTGGCCATGGGCGCCACCGGCATGCGGCGCTTCCGGATTTACCGGCCACCCGGCATAGCGTTCGGCGAGCGCCTTCCTCTGATGGTGATGCTTCACGGGTGCGGCCAGGACGCGAACCGCTTTGCGCTCAGCACCAAAATGAACCAGCTCGCAGCCAGGGAACGTTTTCTGGTGCTGTACCCGGAGCAAGACCGCATCGCCAACGGTCAGGGCTGCTGGAACTGGTTCGCCACCGACAACGGGCGGGCCTATGGCGAGGCGGCACTGATCATGAATGCGATTGACCAGGCCTGTCTTCTTTATCCGGGCGACCGCACCCGTGTGGCGGTGGCTGGCCTGTCTGCCGGCGCCAGCATGGCCGCGCTGCTCGTGGCCCGGCATCCGGAACGCTTCAAGGCAGTGGTGATGCATTCGGGCATTCCCCCGGGGACGGCGCATTCCGGCCTGTCGGCGCTGGGGGCCATGCATGGGCACCGGGAAACCCCGCCGCTGGTGGCGGCCAGCTGGCCCCCCTTGCTGGTGGTCCATGGTGCAGCCGACCACGTGGTCTCGCCGCAGAACGGTCGGGCGGCTGCGCGTGTCTGGGCCGAAGCGGCCGACGCCCAGGCGGGGGAAGTGCGCAGGGTGCAGCGCGGTCAGCGCCATCCGATGCAGGTCACGGACTTCAAGCGACAAGGCCGCACGGTCGCCACGCTGGTGGCGGTGGACCGGCTTGCACATGCCTGGAGTGGTGGCGCGGCCCGTGAGCCGTACAGCGACGGGAAGGGGCCGGATGCCTCTCGCATGGCCTGGGCATTTGCCTCTCGGCAGTTTCGGAGCTGAAGGGAAACAGCCCGGCCTCCGGGTTGAGTCGCTTCGTGCCAACCTGCGATAATCCCCAGGAATGGTTCGGAGCCCGTTGACTGTTCGGTCACCGGGCTTTTTTATTGGCTGTCACTCACCCGCGCCCGATCATGACTTCCGCCCTGCACACCTCTGCACTGACCTCCCTGCACCTGCTGGCGCGCGGCAAGGTGCGCGACAACTATGCCGTGGGCAACGACCGCATCCTGATGGTCGCCTCCGACCGCATCAGCGCGTTCGACGTGATCATGGGCGAGCCGATTCCGGGCAAGGGCCAGTTGCTCACGCAGCTCTCGCTGTTCTGGTTCGACAAGCTCGGCCCCCACGGCTTGAACATCTGCCCGATCCACCTCACCGGCGAATCGCCCGAGAGCGTGGTCACACCAGCCGAAGTGCCTCAGGTGGTGGGCCGTTCCATGCTGGTGCAGCGGCTCAAGCCCATTCCGGTGGAAGCGGTTGTGCGCGGCTACCTGGCCGGCAGCGGCTGGAAGGAATACCAGGAGAGCCAGTCGGTGTGTGGGGTGCCGCTGCCGGAGGGCTTGCAGAACGCCTCCAAGCTGCCCGAGCCCATTTACACGCCGGCGGCCAAGGCGGCCATGGGCGAGCACGACGAGAACATCACGTTCGAACAGACGGTCGCCATGATCGGACCTGATCTGGCGGTGCAGATCCGCGATGTGTCGATCGCGCTCTACAAGGCGGCCGCCGCCATCGCCCTGGAAAAGGGCATCATCATCGCCGACACCAAGTTCGAGTTCGGCCTGGACGCGAAGGGCACCCTGGTTCTGATGGATGAGGTGCTCACGCCCGACAGCTCGCGCTACTGGCCGCTGGAGAGCTACGTGGTGGGCCAGAACCCGCCCAGTTACGACAAGCAGTTCCTGCGCGACTGGCTGGAGACGGCACAGGTGGGTGGCAAAGCCTGGGACAAGACCCCTCCGGCGCCGCGCCTGCCCAAGGAAGTGATCGAGAAGACCGCTGCCAAGTACCAGGAAGCGCTCAAGCGCCTGATGGGTTGATCAGACGCGCAAATTCCTGAGGCTCACAGAGAGCGCTACAGTCGCGCACGCGGCACCACCGTTCGGCTCTCGCGCAGATACTGGCAGGCCTTCCGGATTCGAGGCCGCCATGCGTGATTTGCCCCCCATCGCCCAACTGCAAACCCGCAAGAGCGCCATTGCCCAGAGCCGGGTCGTTCAGACCCCCGGGCCGAATGCCCTGGAGCCGGGCGAGGTGCTGTTCGGCCTGCACCGGTTCGCTCTCACAACCAACAACATCACCTACGCGGTGTTCGGTGACAGCATGCGCTACTGGGACTTCTTTCCCACGGGCGACAGCGAATGGGGCCACATGCCCGTCTGGGGCTATGGCGATGTGATCGCTTCGCGCGCCGAGGGGGTCGGGCTGGGTGAACGCTTCTACGGTTTTTTCCCCATCGCCAGCCAGCTGCAGGTGAAAGCCGCGTCGATCAAACCCCAGGGCTTCATGGACGGCAGCGAGCACAGGCAGCGACTTTCACCCATCTACAACTTCTACAGCCGCTGCAGCGCCGACGACCCGGCCATGCCGCTGGTGTTCGAAGATGCGCAACTGATCGTTCGGCCCCTGTTCACCACGGCTTTTCTGTGTGCCGACTTTCTGCAGGCGCAGGACTGCTTTGGCGCCCGGCGGATCGTGATCAGCAGCGCATCGAGCAAGACCGCCTATGCCACCGCGCATTGCCTGAAAGTCGGCAGCGCGGTCGAACGGGTGGGCCTGACTTCGCAGGCGAACCGCGCCTTCGTCGAATCCACCCGCTGCTACCACCAGGTGCTGGGTTACGACGCGCTTGATCAGTTGGCCCCGGACGTACCGACCCTCTACCTGGACTTTGCCGGCAGCGTGGCGCTGCGCACAGCCGTGCGCGAACGCCTGGGCACATCCCTGGTTCACGACTGCGTGGTGGGCGCCACCCAGAACAGCCCGGCCAGCCAGGGCACCCGGTGGCCCGATCCCCGCCCGGCGTTTTTCTTCGCGCCCGATCAGGGCCAGAAGCGCATGGCCGAATGGGGTGCGTCGGTGTTCAGGGAGCGCCTGGGTCATGCCCAGATCGACTTCCTGCGAACGGTGACCGAAGGCCCATCACCCTTGCTCACGCTCGCTCACGGACAAGGCTTTCTGGCGGCGGCAACGGTCATCGACGCGCTGGTGGCCGGACAGGTGGATCCGCGCCAGGGGCATGTGATCAGCCCGGAGGACCCGGCCTGACCCCCCGTTTCTGGGTGCGTGCTCTGTGCGCCAGCACGTCTTCGGTGCCCTGCGGGTCGTAGCTGGTGGCAAAACCATTTGCCAGTGCTTCCCGCAGGTAGGTCACCAGCGCGGTGACCGCGCGTGGCACATGCGCGGAATAGGGGCGGATGGCGTAGAGCTGGTCGGCAAAGGAGCCCACGGGCGTCCAGCCGGGCAGCACGCGCACCAGCTTGCCGGCCTGCAGGCTGGCCTGAGCGCTGAAATCCGGCAGGAGGGCAATGCCCAGTCCGGTCAGAGCGGCGTCGCGCAGCGCTTCGCTGTTGTTGGCCGCCAGTGAGCCAGACACGCGCACCGTGATGCGTTCGCTGGCCGCAGTGGCGCCCACCGGCTCCAGGGTCCACACCGGCGTGTCCTGCGAACGCGGGTAGTGCAGGCAATTGTGTTGCGCCAGATCGCCCGGCACCGTGGGTGTGCCGTGCCTGCGCAGGTAGGCGCGGCTGGCCACCAGCACCGATTGGGTACTGCAAAGTTTCCACGCCACATGCGTGTCGGGCGGGTGGGCGGTGTGGCGGATGGCCAGGTCAAAACCTTCGGTGGCCAGTGACGACAAGCGATCCGACAGGTCCAGTTCCAGCCGCACTTCAGGGTACTGGCGCAGGAAGCCGGACAGGTGCGGTACCAGCTGCTGTCGTGCCAGCGCCACCGGGGCCGTCACCCGCAGCAGCCCGCGAGGGGCGCCGGCCGCGTCGCGCACCTGCTCGAAGCTCTGTGCGATGTGTTCGAACGAACTTCGGGTGTCGTCCACCAGCCGCTGGCCGGCTTCGGTCAGGCGCACGCTGCGGGTGGTGCGCTGCACCAGCGCCACCCCGGCCATGCGCTCCAGCTCGGCCATGCGCTGGCTCATGGCCGCCTTGCTGACCCCCAGGCGGGCGGCGGCGCCCGTGAAGCTGCCTTGCTGGGCCAACACGGTGAGCCAGTGGAAGTGGCCCCAGAGCTCGGGATGCCGGTCGTGGATCTTTTGTGGATTCATGATGCGATTGTTCACCGATATGAACAATCCGTTCAGGTTTTTGGCCTTGTGCGGGACGGGTGGTGTTTCTACACTGGGGGCATGCCGACGTTTTTCGTCGCTCCTTCTTGTTTTTCTCCCTGTCAGGACACCTCATGACCACCGCCATTGGCCACTTCATTCAGGGCGCCGCCAGCGCCGGCAGCAGCGTTCGCGCACAGGATGTGTTCAACCCCGCCACCGGTGCCGTCACCGGTCGGGTGGCGCTGGCCAACGGCGCCGATGTGTCCGCCGCCGTGGCTTCCGCCCAGGCCGCGTTTCCCGCCTGGGCCGACACGCCACCCATCCGCCGCGCGCGCGTGATGTTCAAGTTTCTGGAACTGGTGAACCAGCGCAAGGACGAACTGGCCCACCTGATCACCGCCGAACACGGCAAGGTGTTCACCGACGCACAGGGCGAGGTGGCGCGCGGCATCGACATCATCGAATTCGCCTGCGGCATCCCGCAATTGCTCAAGGGCGATTTCACCGATCAGGTTTCCACCGGCATGGACAACTGGACGCTGCGCCAGCCGCTGGGCGTGGTCGCCGGCATCACGCCATTCAACTTCCCCGTGATGGTGCCCATGTGGATGTTCCCGGTGGCGATTGCCGCAGGCAACACCTTCGTGCTCAAGCCCAGCCCCATTGACCCCAGCGCCAGCCTGTTCATGGCCGAACTCCTCAGGCAGGCCGGGCTGCCGGACGGTGTCTTCAACGTGGTGCAGGGCGACAAGGAAGCCGTGGATGCGTTGCTGGTGCACCCGGACGTGAAGGCCATCAGCTTCGTGGGCTCCACGCCGATTGCCAACCACATCTACGAGACCGGCGCGCACCATGGCAAGCGCGTGCAGGCCCTGGGCGGCGCCAAGAACCACATGGTGGTGATGCCTGATGCCGACCTTGATCAGGCGGTGGACGCGCTGATCGGCTCGGCTTATGGTTCGGCCGGCGAGCGCTGCATGGCCATTTCCGTGGCGGTGCTGGTGGGCGACGTGGCCGACAAAATCATGCCGAAGCTCGTCGAGCGCACGAAGGCACTCAAGGTGCTCAACGGCACCAACCTGGCTGCAGAAATGGGCCCCATCGTGACCGCGGCCGCGCATGCACGCATCACTGGCTACATCGAGGCCGGCCAGAAGGAGGGCGCCAGGATGCTGGTGGACGGCCGCCGCTTTGACGCCAGACAGACCGGTGATGGCTGCGAGCGCGGGTTCTGGATGGGCGGCACATTGTTCGACCATGTGACCATCGACATGAAGATCTACAAGGAAGAAATCTTTGGCCCGGTGCTCAGCTGCGTGCGCGTGCCCGATTTTGCGAACGCCGTGCAGATCATCAACGACCACGAGTTCGGCAACGGCGTGAGCTGTTTCACCCGCGATGGCAATGTGGCCCGTGAGTTCGCGCGTCGCATCCAGGTGGGCATGGTCGGTATCAACGTGCCGATCCCCGTGCCCATGGCATGGCACGGTTTCGGGGGCTGGAAGAAGAGCCTGTTTGGCGACATGCACGCCTATGG
The DNA here is from genome assembly GCF_030651625.1 of Hydrogenophaga sp. Classification (GTDB taxonomy): domain Bacteria; phylum Pseudomonadota; class Gammaproteobacteria; order Burkholderiales; family Burkholderiaceae_C; genus Hydrogenophaga. The sequence continues at coordinate 54,599 of NZ_JAUSCF010000010.1, forward strand.
CGAAGAGGGCGTGCGCTTCTACACCAAGCAGAAATCCATCATGCAGCGCTGGCCCGAGTCGATTGGCAAGGGCGCTGAATTCGTGATGCCCACGGCGAAATAACGACTTCCCCCTGCGCCGCTGCGCGGCTTCCCCCCTCTCCTACGCGCCTTCGGCGCTCGGAGGGGGGACGCACCCTGTGGACGGGCCAAGCCAGATCCACGGGTGCCCTGGAATGAGGCACTTCGCTCCGGACGGGTAGTTGGTTCGGAATTCTGGGTTTGCTCCCGCTCTCATTTCCGTTCGCCCTGAGCCTGTCGAAGGGTTCACCCACACGCTGGTATGTCTGCGGCGAGAGGGGTGAAGTGACCGTTCCCTTTGGCTTGCCCAGGGCCTGGCGAAGAGCGCCTTGACAGGCACCTCGGCCAGAACCCCTCTGTTCGGGCCCGGGCCCCCAGTTCAGCTCAACACCACACTTGACAGCCGCCGGCGGTAGGTGGCCACGGTGGGGTCTTCCGGTGGCACCTGGCCTTCGGCCACCTTGGGCTTGGGTGGTTCGATCACGTCGAGGATGGCGATGTAGGTCTTGCGGGCCAGGTCTTCGTTCCAGGTCTTGTCGCGCATCAGGATGTCGAGCAGTTCGTCCATGGCTTCGGTCCAGCGGCTCTGGGCCATGAGCAATTGGGCCAGGGCGAAGCGGCTGTCGAAGTCGCGTTTGTTGGTGGCGATGGCGGCGCGCAGTTCGGCGTCGCGTTCGGTGGGGCTGGAGACTGCCACCTGTGCATCGCGTGCGGCCATCCAGCGCTGCAGCGAATCCAGGCGCCGCACCGCTGCGGCTTTGGCGATCACCGGGGCAAAAGCGACCTTGGCGTCGTCGTCCCTGCCCAGATCCAGCAGCAGTTTGACCAGATCGAAGCGCGCGTCGTCGTTGTTGGGGTCGGTCTGCACGGCCTGCTGCAGCTTCTCCAGTGCGCCTTCGGTGTCGCCTTCGGCCAGTGCGTCCAGTGCTTCTTCCTCAGCGGCTTCGGCTTCGACCGCTTCGGCGGTGGGCACGTGCTTGTCCAGAAACGCCTTGATCTGGCCTTCGGGCAGGGCGCCCATGAAACCATCCACAGGCTGGCCGTTCATCAGCAGCACGCAGGTCGGAATGCTCTTGATGCCGAAGGCACCTGCGAGCTGCTGCTCCTGGTCGGAATCGATCTTCACCAGCTTGAAGCGGCCGGCGTATTCGGCCTCCACTTTCTCCAGCAGCGGGCCGATCACCTTGCAGGGCCCGCACCAGGGGGCCCAGAAATCCACCAGAACGGGGGTGTGCATCGAGGCTTCGATGACCTCGGTTTCGAAGTTGGCGATGGTGACGTTGATCATGGAAGAGACTCGGGTGATGGGCCTGCAGCGGAAGCTGCGCGGGCCGGAAACGTAAAATCGACACTTTACCGGAGCCGGGCACCCTTGCTTTGGCCCGCTTCCCGTACCGGCCGGCTTCAAGCTCGGCCAAAGGCACCCTCATGAACCCCATTCAAGTGGGCGTGGTCATGGGTTCCAGCAGCGACTGGGACACCATGCAGCACGCCGTGCAGATCCTCAAGGACTTCGGCATCGCGCACGAGGCGCGTGTGGTCTCGGCGCACCGCATGCCCGACGACATGTTCGCCTACGCCGAAGCCGCCGGCGGTCGCGGCCTGAAGGCCATCATCGCCGGTGCAGGCGGCGCGGCGCACTTGCCGGGCATGATCGCGGCCAAAACGGTGGTGCCGGTGCTGGGCGTGCCGGTGCAGTCCAAGGCACTGTCGGGTGTGGATTCGCTGCATTCCATCGTGCAGATGCCCAAGGGCGTACCGGTGGCCACGTTTGCCATCGGCCAGGCCGGTGCGGCGAACGCGGCGCTGTTTGCCGTGGCCCTGCTGGCCAATGAAGACCCGGCCTTGCGTGCCAGGCTGGAAGCCTTTCGCGCTGCACAGACCGAGGCAGCACGTGCCATGGTTCTTCCCACCTGAACCCATGAGCCTCAAACCTCTTTTGCCCGGCGCCTTGTCCGACCGCGGCCAGCAGATGACCCTGGGCGTCATGGGCGGCGGTCAGCTGGGTCGCATGTTCGTGCAGGCCGCTCAGGCCATGGGCTATTTCACGGCGGTGCTGGACCCGGACCCGGCCAGCCCGGCCGGCCTCATCAGCCATTTCCACATTCAGACGCCCTACGACGATGAGCAGGGTCTGGCGCAGTTGATGCAGCGCTGCGACGCCATCACCACCGAGTTCGAGAACGTGCCCGCGCCTGCGCTGGTGACGCTGGGCGCTCACCGGCCCGTTGCGCCATCGGCGCCTTGCGTGGCGGTGGCGCAGGACCGCATCAAGGAAAAGGCCCACTTCCTCCAGTGCGCGCCGATCAGTGGTGTCTACCCTGCGCCCTATGCGGCCATCGACAGCGACGAATTGCTGGCCTCCGCGCCCGCCGACCTGCTGCCCGGCATCCTGAAAACCGCCCGCCTGGGCTACGACGGCAAAGGCCAGATGCGGGTCGCCAGCCGCGAAGAACTGGCAGCGGCCTGGGAGCAACTCGGGCGTGTGCCCTGCGTGCTGGAGAAGATGCTGCCGCTTCGGTCGGAATGCTCGGTCATCGTGGCGCGGGGCACCAATGGCCAGGTGGTCAGCTTCCCGGTGCAGGCCAATACGCACCGCGACGGCATCCTCTCAGTGACCGAGGTCCATGACGGCGCCGTGCCGGCCGAACTGGCGCAGCGTGCCCAGGCCAGTACCGTTGCCATCGCCAACCACCTGCATTACGTGGGGGTTCTGTGCGTGGAGTACTTTGTGGTGGACAACGGCACCGGTGGGCAGGATCTGGTGGTCAACGAGATGGCGCCGCGCCCGCACAACAGCGGCCACTACACCCAGGACGCGTGCGACATCTCTCAGTTCGAGGCGCAGGTGCGCGCACTGGCCGGCCTGCCGCTGCCTGAACCACGCCAGCACAGCCCGGCCATCATGGTCAACCTGCTGGGCGATCTCTGGTTCGAACCCAACGCCGTCCGTCCCCAGCGCAGCGAGCAGCCGGTGTCGCCGCCCTGGGCCCAGGTGCTGGCACTGCCCGGCACCCACCTGCACCTGTACGGCAAGCTGAGCGCGCGCGAAGGTCGCAAGATGGGCCACCTGAACATCACCGCGCCCACCGTGGCCTCGGTGCGCGACACGGCGGACCAGGTGCTGCGGTTGCTGGGCCTGAAGAAGTGACCCCCTTGATGCGCCTGCGGCGCTCTCCCCCAGGGGGCGTCCATGGTGGCCCGGCGAAGCCGGCTCCGAATTGCCGTGGTGATGGGCTTGTGCTCGCACCGGTTTGAGTGCCCATGCCCCTCGTCCTTGACGCGAACGATCCGGCGGCCATCGAGGCTGCGGCCGGGCGACTGGCCACCGGCTCGCTGGTGGGCATGCCCACCGAAACCGTGTATGGCCTGGCGGCAGACGCCGACAACGCCAGCGCGGTGCAGCGCATCTTCGAAGCCAAGGGCCGGCCCAGCGACCATCCGCTGATCGTGCACCTCGCGCCCGGTGCGGGCGAGGGAGGCTGGCGTGCGGGTGTGGAGCACCATGCGCGCGATGTACCGCCGTTCGCACTGGCGCTCATGAAAGCCTTCTGGCCCGGGCCGCTCACGCTCATTCTGCCCCGGCGCACGGAGGTGGCGGCCGTCGCGGCGGGCGGACAGGACTCGGTGGGCCTGCGTTGCCCGGCGCACCCGGTGGCGCAAGCGCTGCTCACCGCGGCACTGGCCCATGGCGTGTCTGGTGTGGCCGCGCCCAGCGCGAACCGCTTCGGCAGGGTCAGCCCCACCACCGCGCAGCACGTGGCCGAAGAGTTTTCTGCACTGAGCGACGGCGACTTGCTGATTCTGGATGGCGGCGCCTGCCCGGTGGGCATTGAATCGACCATTGTGGACTGCTCGCGAGGAGCGCCCGTGCTGCTGCGCCCCGGCATGGTCACCTTGGCGCAGCTGGAAGCGGCGTGCGGGCAGCCGGTGCGCGAGCGCGACGAGGCCGCGCCGCGCGCCTCGGGCACGCTGGCCTCGCACTACGCGCCGCGCGCCAAGGTTCGGTTGATGGATGCGAAGCCGCTGCAGGCGGCGCTGGATGTGCTGGGCGCTGATGCAAGGCACATCGCCGTCTACGCGCGCAGTCCGATCAAGGCCCACCGCAACACGGCCATCCGGCGCATGCCGGGCGATGCAGCGGCGGCGGCACAAGAGCTGTTTGCCTTGCTGCGCGAGATCGACGCCACGGGTGTGCGCCTGATCTGGGTGGAGACGCCGCCGGCCTCGCCCGAATGGGATGGGGTGCGCGATCGGCTGGAGCGGGCAGCGGCTTAGAAGGGTGAACCCCCCGCGTCGCCTTCGGCGCCACCCCCCTGAAAGGGGGGCGACACCAGAGGCCCTGCAAAGCCGGTTCCTCGGTGTCTCTGGAAGGAGGCATTGCGCGCCGGAGGAGAAACTCCTCAGACGAAACCTATGCCATTCACCCGTTGTCTCAGTCGCGCGATGGGCGCCCGTACCGGAGTTTCATGGTCAGGATGGCCAAAGCCAGCACGAGTGTGACCGCGTTGGCTACGACCACCGGCCATGCTTTGAGCGACAGGCCGTAGATCAGCCACAAGGCGACACCCAGCGTGAACGTGCTGTACATGCCCAGAGAGATGCCGCTCACGTTGCGCGTGCGAAAGGTCAGCCAGGCCTGTGGCATGAAGCTGAAGGTGGTCAGGCAGGCGGCGAGGTAGCCGATCAGGTCGTCGATGTGCATGACGGAAATGGTAGCGGGGCTGCCAGGGGCGGGCAGCCCCTGGCACCAATGTCAGTCGGCCTGACGGGCGGTCCATTCCACCAGCGCATCCAGCGCTGGACGTGCAGCGGGTGCGTTGGGGTGGTTGATGAAGGCGACCACCGCATAGCGTGTGCCGTTGGCGGCGTTCACGTAGCCAGCCACGCCGGTCACATCGCGCAAGGTGCCCGTCTTGAGCCAGGCGTTACCGCGGGCGGCGCTGTTCGGGGCGCTGGCCATGCGGGCCGCCGTACCCTTCACGCCTGCGATGGAAAGCGATTGAACAAAGGCATCACCCTTGGGGTGGCGCACGGCGTGGCGCAGCAGATTGGCCAGCGCTTCCGGGGTGATGCGCTCGTCGCGGGAGAGGCCGGAGCCGTTGTCGACCACAGGTGCCGAATAGCGCGTGCCAAACGTGCGGTGCCACCAGGTGGCGATCGCTTCGCGGGAGCGCTCATAGCGGGCAGGGCGCAGCACCAACTGGCGGTCGGCCACCCTGCCCTCGGTCATCACCTGCGTGGGCGGAATCTGGCCCAGCGTGAGGAATACCTGCTGGGCCATCACGTTGTTGCTCCACTGGTTCACGTCGGTGATGATGTCGGAGAGTGGCAGTGAGCGCGCGTCGTGCAGCAGGCGGGCGCCGGGGGGTGTGAGGCCGGTGCGCACGACACCGGTGATCGAGCCGCCCGATGCGCGCCACAGGCCTTCGATGGCTCGTGCGGCGTAACTGGCCGGGTCCTGGTAGGCCACCGGCCAGACCCGCTCTCCGCAACGTTGCGGGTAGCTGCCCTCGAAGCGGATGGAATTGGCGTCGTCAAACCGGGCATGCAGACTGCCCCGCCAGTCGCCACAAGCCTCACGGCTCAGGCGAACGGTCGGTTCAATGGTCAGCCCCTCCATGGGGGGCTCGCTGCGCACATGGGCCACACCCGCCCCTGGAACGGGTACGAAGGTCAGCACCACCGACTTGAAATTGACCAGCAAGGCGTCGGGCGCGGCGTTGTAGGGTCGCAAGGCCTCACCGTCGAAGGCGCCTGGGTCGTGCGCAGGCAGTTCAAAGGCGCTGTGGTCGAGCACCATGTCGCCCAGAATCATGCGCACGCCCTGTGCCTGCAGGCTGAAATACGCTTCCTGCAAGCGTTCCATGACCAGCTTGGGGTCACCGCCACCGCGCACATACAGATTGCCGCGGAGCACGCCCTGTTCGATCTGACCGTCGGTGTAGAAGCCGGTGTTCCAGGTGAAGTCAGGGCCGAGCAGGTCGATGGCGGCGTAGGTGGTCACCAGTTTCATCACCGACGCCGGATTCACGCTGGCCCCGGCCCGGTGGCGCAGGCGCGGGTGGGCGGACGCATCTGTGGACACCACCAGAGCCGACATGGCACCAGTGGGTACACCCGCACGCTGCAACGCGGCGAGCACCTGCGGAGGCAGCGCATCACCAGCCGCCGGCAATTGGGCACAGGCCGGCAATGCCAGCGCTGCCAGGCACGCCAGCACGCCCTGCCGCCACCCTCGCGTGCGCGGTTGCCGGCCCGCGGATAGCGATGGCGTTCGAGAGTGCAGCGAGCGTGTGAACATGGAGTCGATTATGAGGCGCGGCGTGGTGTCGGGTGTGAAATGGGAAGGCGAAAGGTCGCGATTCACGTGCCATCGGCAAAGGACGTTTTGCACGCGGGTCGCTCCCTCGGTCAGCGGCTCTGATGCCGGCGGTGGCCGATAATGACCGCATGTCGTTAACGTCTGACCCTTCACCTGTTGCGCGCTGTTCCGGGCAACGGTTTCTCGCGATCGAATCCAGCACCGACACGCTTTCCATCGCGCTGGGTTCTGGCGCAGAAGGTGACACAACGTGGAGCCACACCGGTCCGGGGGCGGCGCAGGCTTCAATCAGCTTGTTGCCGCAAGTGCGCGATTTGCTGGATCAGGCCGGCTGGCCCCTGCAAACCCTGGACGCGGTGGTGTTCGCGCGAGGCCCCGGTTCGTTCACAGGGCTGCGCACCGCCTGCGCCGTGGCACAGGGGCTGGCTTATGGCGCGCAGGCCCTGGGTCGGGCAGGCGGGTTGCCCGTGTTGCCTGTGGACACCTTGCTGGCGCTGGCCGATGAAGCGCGCTTCAATGTGCATCAAGCCGGGGGCACACCGCCCCAGTACATCGTGGCTTTGCTTGATGCGCGCATGAGCGAGTTGTACGTGGCGGTCTACAGCAATCACCCTGAAGGCTTGCAAGAAATTGCGCCGGCCCGCCTCTGTGCGCCGCAAGACCTCGACGCCCACCTTTTCACCTGCCTGGAATCATCGAACCGGATGGGCGTGCCAGGTGCCGACCCAACCGCTCCCGCCATCTCCGCAGCGCTATGGGCCGGCAACGCATTCGCAGCCTATCCCGAACTTGTGGCAGGGCGCTCCATGGCACCCCTGACCTTGCTGCCCACCGCCGCAGCCTTGCTGCGTCTCGCGCCAGGCCTGCTGGCCAAGGGTGCGGCCGTCGCCGCACAAGATGCCTTGCCTCTCTACGTGCGCGACAAGGTCGCCCAGACCACCGCCGAGCGTGAACAGCGGCGGGTCGCAGCATCGTTCGCTCCTTTGGCGGGCGCCTGACCGAAGCTCGATGGTGAAGACAGCCTTGCCCTTGGCACCTTCCGCACGAGAGGGATCACCGCAAGTCGTGGGCTGGCAGGCAACCGACTGGCCCGACGCTGTGCCGGTAACTGCCGATCGCCGCATCGCCTTCGAACCCATGACCGAAGCCGATCTGGACGCTGTGCAGGCTGTCGAGGCCAGCGCCTACGCACACCCCTGGTCGCGCAAGCACTTTCACGATTCGCTGCAATCGGGCCACCCGGCCATGATGCTGCTGGGGGAAGCGCTACCAGGTGATGCGCCGCATCCCGAACGTCCGGATGGTCGAGTGTTGCTGGGGTATCTGGTGGCCATGCCCGGCGTCGACGAAGTGCATCTGCTCAACATCACTGTGGCCCCTGCGCACCAGCGGGTGGGTTGGGCGCGCTTCATGCTCGATGCATTGGCCCTTTGGTCGCGTGGTCAAGGTGCCCAGTGGCTCTGGCTCGAAGTGCGTCAGGGCAACCTGCCCGCCCGCCGCCTCTATGAAAGCCATGGCTTTGCCCAGGTGGGGCTGCGCAAGGGCTACTACCCGAATGGCACCTTCCAGAGGGAAGACGCCGTGGTCATGAGCCTGAATTTGATGGCGGCGCCCGCCCCGGGAGTGGGGGCATGAGCGAATTGCCTGCTGAAAGCGAGCGCGATGTGTCTTTCGTGACGCAACTGGACACTCGCCAGCGCGCCATGCTGGCGGAAATGGGTGTGCGCGTCTGGGCGCCCAGGCTGCGGCCGACCGATGCAGTTGTGGATGAAGGAGCTGCGGCGCAGAAACCTGCTGCCGCGCCGGTACCGACCGAATTGGCGCATGTGCAGAAGGCGGGACACCACCCGGTGGCGCAGCGCACGTACGAGCAGGGCACATCAGGGGCACCTGCCGCCCGGCCGGTGGCCGGTCCGGCTTCTGTGATCGCGCAGACAGGCGCAGGTGGATCGCGCCCGGCCGGCGTCGAAACCATGGACTGGCCGGCCCTGCAAGCGGCCGTGGCAGACTGTCGCGCCTGCGGGTTGTGCCAGGGCCGAACGAACACGGTTTTTGGCGTGGGCGACACCCGGGCCGACTGGATGATCGTGGGTGAAGCGCCGGGCGAAAACGAAGACCGCCAAGGTGAGCCCTTCGTTGGGGCGGCTGGCCAGTTGCTCGACAACATGCTGCGTGCGGTTGGCCGCAGTCGCTCCGCTGAGGGTGAAAAGGGCGCCTACATCGCCAACGTGATCAAGTGCCGTCCCCCCGCGAACCGCAACCCGCAACCGACCGAAGTGGCGCAGTGCGAACCCTACCTGGCGCGCCAGGTGGCTCTGGTGAAGCCCAAGGTGATCATCGCAATGGGCCGCTTCGCCGTGTTGTCCCTGCTGAAAACCACCGATCCCATCGGCCGCCTCCGGGGCCAGGTTCACCACTACGAAGGCGTGCCCGTGATCGTGACCTACCACCCGGCCTACCTGCTGCGCACCCCTACCGACAAAGGCAAGGCGTGGGCCGATCTGTGCCTGGCGATGGAGGTAGTGAGCACCCCCCTGAAAGATGGGGAACACCCCCCTGCGCCGCAACGCGGCTTCCCCCCTCTCTGACGCCTTCGGCTTGGAGGGGGGACGGCGGCTCGGGCCGGCGGAGCCGGACCCTTGTCGCCCCTGGAAGGGGGGCATCTCGCGCCGATGGAGGCTACGCTCCGGACACAGGCCCCCACCCCAGCCCTCCCCCAGCAGGGAAGGGAGTGAAGGCACGCGCGCCTGAGGGGTAGTCCGATCCCGATCCCGATTCCGCACCCCGCCGTGTGGCCGGGCTGAGCAGCGCAGGGGCGTGGGGATCAGAAATTCGCATGTCCGGAGGACGCGCAGCGGACAAGTTTGCGAATTTCCCCCACGACGCGAGCAGCGCAAGGAACCGCGCAGCGGACCGGACTTCGGCTCGCCTTTCTTTGGCAAGACGGTGGAGCGAGAGCAGCCATCCAGGGCACCCGTGGAACCGGCTTGTATGGTTGAGGTGTTGGGGTGGAGGGCCTGAAATACCGGCTAACGGCACTGACCGACTGGCGGAGATTGCCCCCACCCCGCCTTCCAGCGTCGATAAGGAACTGAGCGGCACCG
>NZ_JAUSCF010000013.1 GCF_030651625.1 Hydrogenophaga sp.
GCCCGGCCACAGCGATCACCACCATCAGCGTCAGCCAGCCGGCCATCCAGCCTGCAGCACGTGCAATGGAGGGGTTGGGGTGGGATGACATGGGCGGCAGCATACCGGATGGCTACCCCCGTGAAATCAGCGTGCGGAAGATGTGTTGCAGCGGTGCCAGGCCCTGACATGCCAAGGCGGGGTGGCCAAGGTGCAAACCGGACTTCGGCACGCATGCAGCGACAGGCAGCTTCGGGTCGAAACCGCCAGTCCAGGTGAAGGGGAAGCGGTCGGTGGCGCGGCGCCACTCGAGTCCCGCAAGCCGCATGAACGCAGTACCTCGTACAGCAGCCGCTCAGGCTGGGGCAAATTGAAACGCCCGACAGCCGCTTCGAGGCAATCGGTGTGAGCTCGCATGGCAGTACCCACCGGCTCCTCACGCTGCGTTGCCGCCCTCCGAAATTCAGCGCTGACCACTCGCAACGGGTCGTGAGTCAGGCGTCAGTAGGAACCCATGTAATCGCGCTTACCGACGTCGACACCGTTGTGGCGCAAGATGGCATAAGCGGTTGTCACGTGGAAGAAAAACTGCGGCAGGCCATAGTGCAGAAGATATGCGGTGGCGGTCAATGTCTTTTCCTTTGGGGTGCCGGGGCGCAAAACGATTTCCCGGCTCTCACTTGAATCAAATTGATCAAGCTTGAAGGAGCCGATATGGGCCAGCGCCTTCTCGATCAACGCCTGCATATCCGCGAAGCTGGCCTCTGTGTCGGGCCAGGACGGGACCTCGGCGCCGGCCAGGCGTGAGGCAATGCCCTTGGAGAAGTCCGCAGCGATCTGTACCTGACGTATCAGCGGAAACATGTCAGGAAACAGCCGCGCCTGGAGCAGAGCATTCGGATCGATGTTCTTTTGTGCGGCGTGGTCTTCGGCTTTCTTGAGCACATCCGACAAGGCGCGCAGCATCTGCTGCATGACGGGAACGGAGGCGTTGTACAGCGGGCTGGTCATGTTGAATTCGCTTTCAAACTGGGCACGATGGCCTTGGCTGGCAGGGCAGGGGCCTTGCCGGGCATGTGAGGCTAACAGCATTGCCCGCATCGGTTCATCGCGAAGCCCGCCATTCCCCCGGTGCCATTCCGGTCCAGCCCTTGAACGCGCGAATGAAACTCTTCTCGTTCAAAAACCCGGCCGCTTCGGCCACCTGCTTGATGGGCCTGGTCGTGCGCTGCAGCAGTTCCATGGAGCGGTCGCGGCGCACCTCATCTTTCAGTGCCTGCAGCGAAGCCCCCTCCAGTTTCAACTGGCGGTGCAGGGTGCGGGCGGAGAGGTTCAGCAAGGCGGCCAGGTCGTCGGCGTTGTGGGCGCCCAGTGGCTGGGCCAGCAAGACCTGGCGCACGCGCTGAACCAGCAGGCGGTCGCGGCGGTAGGAGCGCACGGTCAAGGGCAGTGCGCGTTGCAGCAGTTGGGTCATGGCAAGCTCGTCGCGCTGCACGGGAAGTGCCAGATAGCGGGCATCGAATTCGATGGCGGCATGGTCTGCATCGAAGGTGCACGGGCCATCAAAAAGCACACGGTAGGCGTCCAGGTGCGGCGGCGGGGAATAGGCAAACTGTGCGCCCTTGAGCGGAATGCGCGAGTCGATGTACCAGCTGGCCAGGCCATGGATGTTGCGCAACACGGAAACCACACAAAACTCCGTGGGCGGCTTGGGGTTGCGGTGCGGGCGCAGTGCGATGCGCGCCGTGTCGCCCCCGGTTTCCACCGTCAGGGCGATGTCGTCGGTCAGCAGGCTGTGGTGGCGGCACCAGCGGTGCAGCGCCAGACCCAATTGGGGCGCGCTGAGGGACGCACGTGCCAGCATGCCGTAGCTGCCCCAGGGCAGGCGCCGGCCAAAACAACCCAGGCCTTCGTCGTCCAGTTCGCGCATGGCGGCGTCCGAAATGCGCTCCATCTGCCACGCAGTGATGCGCGCGTTGAGTCGATGCAGTTGTCCTGGCGCAATCTGTGCCAGCGCCAGGGCTTTGGCTGGATCCATGCCGCGCCGTTCATAAGCCAATACCATTGAGCGAACAAAGGCCATGGGGGTGATGGCCGGCGCAGCGGAAGCGGATGGCGGTGGCAAAGGCGGCATGGCGGCCAGTGTGCCCGAACACTGGCACGATTTGCAACCATTGTGGCAACCACCAAGGGGCCGGTGCTTCTATCCTTGTGGCTTGCGCCCGGTTGTCCGATGGGCGCACCGCAGAACCGCAGGAGACAACACCATGAGCACTGCTGGCAGCACCGCGCCCTTGGCGCAGAGCCTGGCCGTTGGTACCACGCATGTGCCGCTGATCGAACAGACCATCGGTGCACATTTTGATTCGGTGGTGGCGCAACAGCCCGACCACGAAGCCCTGGTCAGCGTGCACCAGGGGCTGCGCCACAGCTACCGCAGCCTGCAGACACAAGCCAACCGCCTGGCCAGCGCGCTGCTGCGTCAGGGGCTGGAACCGGGTGACAGGGTGGGCATCTGGTCGCACAACAACGCCGAATGGGTGCTGATGCAACTGGCCACGGCCAAGGTCGGCCTGGTACTGGTCAACATCAACCCGGCCTACCGCACCACCGAGGTCGAGTACGCACTCAACAAGGTGGGCTGCAAGCTGCTGGTGACCATGGCCAGGTTCAAGACCAGCGACTACCTGGGCATGCTCCGTGAACTGGCACCGGAGTGGGCCAGCGCCGAGCAAGGGCGCCTGCAGGCACAACAACTGCCCCACCTGCACACCGTGGTGTGGATCGACAGCCCCGCTGACGCACCCGACCTGGACACCGCCGGCCTGATGCCGTTCTCATCGCTGTTGGCACAGGGTGACGAGCAAGATCCGCGAGTGGCAGAAGTGGGCGCCACGCTCAAGGCCGCCGACCCCATCAACATCCAGTTCACCAGCGGCACCACCGGCTTTCCCAAGGGCGCCACGCTCACGCACCGCAACATCCTGAACAACGGATATTTCATCGGCGAATGCATGAAGCTCACGCCGGCTGACCGGTTGTGCATTCCCGTGCCGCTGTACCACTGCTTTGGCATGGTGCTGGGCAATCTGGCCTGTTTCACGCACGGCGCCACGGTGGTGTACCCGAACGACGGCTTCGACCCGCTCACCGTGCTGCAAACCGTGCAGGATGAAAAATGCACCGGACTGCACGGCGTACCCACCATGTTCATCGCCGAGCTGGACCACCCGCGTTTCAAGGAATTCGACCTGTCCACCTTGCGCACCGGCATCATGGCGGGATCGCCCTGCCCGACCGAGGTGATGAAGCGCGTGGTGAGCGACATGCACCTGTCTGAAATCACCATCGCCTACGGCATGACCGAAACCAGCCCGGTGAGCTGCCAGAGCAGCACCGACACGCCGCTGGACAAGCGCGTCTCTACCGTGGGCGTGGTGCAGCCGCACCTCGAAGTGAAGATCGTGCACCCCGACACCGGTGCCGTGGTGGCGCCCGGCGTGTCCGGCGAACTGTGTACGCGCGGTTATTCGGTCATGCATGGCTACTGGGATGACGATGCCAAGACCCGCGAAGCGATCGATCCTGAGGGCTGGATGCACACCGGGGACCTGGCCACCATGGACGTCGAGGGCTATGTCAACATCGTCGGCCGCATCAAGGACATGGTGATCCGCGGCGGAGAAAACATCTACCCTCGCGAGATCGAAGAATTCCTGTATCGCCACCCCGCCGTTCAAGACGTGCAGGTGGTGGGCGTGCCGGACGCGAAGTACGGCGAAGAGCTGTGCGCCTGGATCGTGGTGAAGCCCGGGCAGACGCTGGATGAATCTGCCGTGCGCGATTTCTGCCAGGGCCGCATTGCACACTACAAGGTCCCGCGCCACATCCGGTTCGTGGAAGGCTTCCCCATGACCGTGACCGGCAAGATTCAGAAATTCAAGATCCGCGAAAAGATGAAAGAGCAGCTGGGGCTGGCCGATCACAAGACAGCCTGATCCTTCCGTTTGCCACACACCCATTCCCACCGGAACCACGAGATGACGATCCTGGAAACCCAACTCAACGCCCGCTCCGCCGACTTCCAGACCAACGCCGCTGCCATGCGTGCCGTGGTTGAAGACCTGCAGAAGCAGATCGCCCGCAGCGCACTCGGTGGCGGCGAGGCCGCGCGTGCCAAGCACGCCGCGCGCGGCAAACTGCTGCCGCGCGACCGGGTGCAGATGCTGCTGGACCCCGGCACCCCCTTCCTGGAGCTGAGCCCGCTGGCCGCGATGAACATGTACCCGGACCGCGACGGCAGCGACAGCGCGCCCTGCGCCGGCGTGATCACCGGCATCGGCCGCGTGAGCGGGGTGGACTGTCTGATCGTCTGCAACGACGCCACGGTCAAGGGCGGCACCTACTACCCCATGACGGTGAAGAAGCACCTGCGAGCGCAAGAGGTGGCAATGCAGAACAACCTCACGTGTATCTACCTGGTGGACTCTGGCGGCGCCAACCTGCCCAACCAGGACGACGTGTTCCCCGATCGAGACCACTTCGGCCGCATCTTCTACAACCAGGCCAACATGTCGGCCAACGGCATCGCGCAGATCGCCGTGGTCATGGGCTCGTGCACCGCGGGCGGTGCCTACGTGCCTGCCATGAGCGACGAGACCATCATCGTCAAGAACCAGGGCACCATCTTCCTGGGCGGCCCGCCGCTGGTGAAGGCCGCCATCGGCGAGATCGTCAGCGCCGAAGACCTGGGCGGCGGCGATGTGCACACGCGCCTCTCGGGCGTGGCGGATCACCTGGCCCAGAACGACGCGCACGCCATTGCGTTGGCGCGCCAGGCCGTGGCCACGCTCAACCGTCGCAAGCCCCAGCCGCACGCCTTGCTCGAACCGCGCGAGCCGCTGTACCCCACCGAAGAGCTGTATGGCGTCATCCCAGCCGACACGCGCAAGCCCTACGACGTGCACGAGATCATCGCCCGCATCGTCGACGGCAGCGAGTTCCACGAGTTCAAGGCGCGCTATGGCGCCACCCTGATCTGCGGCTTTGCGCACATCGAGGGAATGCCCATCGGCATCGTGGCGAACAACGGCGTGCTGTTCTCAGAGAGTGCGCAGAAGGGCGCGCACTTCATCGAGTTGTGCTGCCAGCGCAAGGTGCCGCTGCTGTTCCTGCAGAACATCACCGGTTTCATGGTGGGCCGCAAGTACGAAAGCGAAGGCATCGCCCGCCACGGCGCCAAGATGGTCACTGCCGTGGCCACCGCCAACGTGCCCAAGTTCACTGTGATCATTGGTGGCAGCTACGGTGCCGGCAACTACGGCATGTGCGGCCGCGCCTACAGCCCGCGCTTCCTCTGGATGTGGCCCAACGCACGCATCTGCGTGATGGGCGGCGAACAGGCGGCTGGCGTGCTGGCCACTGTGAAGCGCGACGGCATCGAGGCCAAGGGCGGCACCTGGGGTGCCGAAGAGGAAGCCGCGTTCAAGCAGCCTGTGCTGGACCAGTTCGGCCACCAGTCCCACCCGTATTACGCCAGCGCCCGTCTGTGGGACGACGGCGTGATCGACCCGGCAGACACGCGCCGCGTGCTGGCATTGGCTTTGTCGGCTTCCATGAATGCGCCGATCCCTGAGCCGAAGTTTGGCGTGTTCCGCATGTGAACATGAATCACCCCCGCGCCGCTTCGCGTCTCCCCCTGCCAGGGGGCGCAGCCTGCAGCCCGGCTGAGCCGGTTCTGCGGCTGCTGCTGGACGTTGCGCGCCGGGAGACGGACCTGCATGCCGAAAGCCGCACATGAATCCGAACGAACACTTCACCCAACTCGCCCGCTACAACGTGTGGGCCACCGAGCGCCTGCTTCAGGCGATCGAGCCGGTGAGCGAACTCGACTACCGGCGCGACCTGCGGCTGTTCTTCAAGAGCATCCACGGCACGCTCAACCACCTGCTGGTGGGTGAGCACATGCTGTGGCAGCGGCGCTTCGCGCGGGGGGAGTCGCCCATGCTGGCGCTGGACATGGAAGTCGAGCCTGATCGCGACCGATTGGCGCAGGCACTCAAGGGTGGCGCGAAGGTTTGGGAACCACTGATTGCTGGCTGGCCTGCCGAACGCTTCGATGGCAAGCTCAGCTACACGAGCACCAACGGCCAGGCCATGAACCTGCCATTTGCCGCCACGCTGGCGCATGTGTTCAACCACGGTACGCACCATCGCGGCCAGATCACGGCCGCGCTGACCTTCCTGGGTCAGCCTGCCCCGGTGCTGGACCTGGTGTATTTCCTGCAGCAGAAGTCGCCCTGAACGCCGCGACCACAACCACAACGAACGAGACAAACCCATGAGCGCCACCATCTACGACACTCCCGACCACGAACTGCTGCGCGACCAGGTGGCGCGTTTTCTTGCGCGTGAGGTGGAGCCGTTTGCTGCCGCCTGGGAAGAGACCGGCATGGTGCCACGCGATGTGCTGCGCCGCATGGGCCAGGCGGGTTTGCTGGGTATTGCCTTCGAGGGCGAGTACGGCGGCGCCGATGCCGACGCCATGACCAACCTGGTGTTTGCCGAGGCGCTGTCGCAAAGCACGTTCGCTGGTTTCATCATCACCGTGCTCGTGCATACCGACATGGCTGGCCCGCACCTGCACCATGCCGGCACGCCTGCTCAGAAAGCGAAGTACCTGCCGAAAGTGACAGCGGGCGAGCTCATCACTGCGGTGGGCATCAGCGAACCGGGCGCTGGCTCGGACGTGGCTGGCATGCGCACCACGGCACGTCGCGAGGGTGACGAGTGGGTGATCAATGGCACCAAGATGTTCATCACCAACGGTGTGCACGGCGACTTGTATTTCGTGGCCGCAAAGACCGGCACCGCGCGCCACGACATGTCGATGTTCATCGTGGAAAAAGGTACGCCCGGTTTCACCGTGGGCCGCGCACTCAAGAAAACCGGCTGGCTCTCCAGCGACACAGCCGAACTGGTGTTCGACAACGTGCGCATTCCAGCGGGCAACCTGCTGGGCGAGGAGGGCAAGGGCTTCTATTCGGTGATGAAGAACTTCCAGACCGAACGCATCGCCCTGGGCGCCATGGCCATCGGTCACTGCACCCAGGCATTGAAGCTCACGCTGGACCACGTGCGCCAGCGGCAGGCGTTTGGGGCCACGCTGTGGGATCAGCAGACCATTCGCCAGCGTCTGTCCATGCTGGACGCCAAGGTGCGCGCGGCACGCCAGTTCATGTACCACTGCGCCTGGAGCGTCACCCAGGGCCACGACATCGTGCAGGAGGTGTCGATGTTGAAGGCGCTGACCGGTGAGCTGGTCAATGAGGTCGTACAAACCTGCCAGCAGTTCCACGGTGGCATGGGTTTCATCCGCGAAACGGCGATTGAACGTCTGTGGCGCGACGCACGCGTGCTGGCGATTGGCGGTGGTGCCACGGAAGTGATGCTCGAAGAAGTTGCCAAAAGATATTGAACACCCCCGCCGCGCTGCGCGCGACCCCCTCAAGGGGGCAACACCTGCGGCCCGGCGGAGCCGGTTCCGCGGTGTTTCTGGATAAAGACACGCGCGCCGGACAGACTTGAACAAGGAATCTGCAATGAGTGATGTACTGGATGTCTCCCGCCCCAGCGCCCATGTGGCCCACGTGTGGCTCAACCGTCCCGATGTGCGCAATGCGTTCAACGACGACGTGATCGCCGCGCTTGCTGAAACGTTCACGGCCTTGTCGCAAGATGAAGACCTGCGCGTGGTGGTGCTGGGCGCGCACGGCAAGGCCTTCTGCGCCGGGGCCGACCTGAACTGGATGAAGGCCATGGCCGGCTACGACTGGGATCAGAACCGCGCCGATGCCCAGAAGCTGGCCGACATGCTGTGGACGCTGGACCAGTGCCCGGTGCCGGTGGTGGGCCGCGTGCAGGGCGACTGCTATGCCGGCGGCATGGGGCTGGCCGCGATCTGTGATGTGCTGGTGGCGGTGGAGGGTGCGACCTTCTGCCTGTCCGAAGCCCGCCTGGGCCTGCTGCCAGCCACCATCAGCCCCTATGTGGTGCGGGCGCTGGGCGCGCAGGCGTCGCGCCGCTACATGGTCACGGCCGAGCGCTTCAGCGCCGTGCGTGCGCACGCGCTGGGCATGGTGCACGAGCTGGCCACGCCGGAAACGCTGGACGCCAAAGTGAACGAGATCGTGGCCACGCTGGTGGCCAACGGACCCAAGGCGGTGCGGGAATGCAAACGCCTGGTGCGCGCTGTGAGTGGCGTGCCCATCACGGCCGAACTGCGGAGTGAAACTGCGCGCCGCATCGCTGACATCCGTGCCAGCGACGAGGGTCGTGAGGGGCTGGCTTCGTTCCTCAACAAGCGCCCGGCTGGCTGGTTGCCCACCGCCTGACCATGAACGAAGCCCTCGCATCGCTGGGAACCCCTGAGCTGCTGGCCCTGGCCGGCGCGCTCGGCTGGGCCAGTGGTTTCCGGCTCTATGCGGTGATGTTTCTGGTGGGCATGGCCGGCGCCGCGGGCTGGATGGAGCTGCCCGGCGGCCTGCAGGTGCTGCAACACCCGGCGCTATTGGGAGCCAGTGGCTTCATGCTCTTTGTTGAGTTTTTTGCCGACAAGATCCCGGTGGTCGATTCGCTATGGGACATGGTCAACAGCGTGGTGCGCATCCCCGCTGGTGCGGCATTGGCCGCTGGCGTGTTTGGCGCCGACAGCGGCGCCATGGCGCTGGCGGCCGCGCTGTTGGGCGGCTCGCTGGCCGCCACCAGCCAGGCTGCCAAGACCACCACGCGGGCGGCCATCAACAGCTCGCCCGAGCCGTTCTCCAACATCGCCATGAGCCTGGTCGAGGACGGCCTGGTCGTCGGTGCGGTCTGGCTCGCGACCCAGCACCCGCTGGTGTTCGGCGTGCTGCTGGTGATCGTGGTGATCCTGATGTGGATCGTCACCTGGACGCTTTTCAAGTTCCTGCGCGGCGCTTTCCGCCGCGCTCAACGTTTTTTCTCTGGACCTAGCCATGTTTAAAAAAATCCTGATTGCCAACAGAGGCGAGATTGCCTGCCGGGTCGCCGCCACCGCGCGCCGCATGGGGGTGAAAACCGTGGCCGTGTATTCCGACGCCGATGCCAGCGCCAAACACGTGGCCGCCTGCGACGAAGCGGTGCACATCGGCGGCAGTGCGCCCAAAGACAGCTACCTGCAGTGGCAGCGCATCCTGGACGCGGCCAAGGCCACCGGCGCGCAGGCCGTGCACCCCGGCTACGGCTTCCTGAGCGAAAACGAAGCCTTCGCCAATGCCTGCGCTGAAGCCGGTCTGGTGTTCATCGGTCCGCCATCTTCCGCGATCGAGGCCATGGGGCTGAAGGCCGAATCCAAGCGGCTCATGGAAAAGGCCGGGGTGCCCTTGGTGCCCGGCTACCACGGGGCGGATCAGGACCCGCACATGCTGCAGCACGAGGCCGACCGCATCGGCTATCCGGTGCTCATCAAGGCCAGCGCCGGCGGCGGCGGCAAGGGCATGCGTGTGGTGGAAAAGAGCGAAGATTTCGCGGCCGCTCTGGCCAGTTGCCAGCGCGAGGCGCGCAACAGCTTTGGCAGCGACGCGGTGCTGATCGAGAAGTACGTGCTGCGCCCGCGTCACATCGAGATTCAGGTGTTCGGCGACACCCATGGCAACTGCGTGTACTTGTTCGAGCGCGACTGTTCGGTGCAGCGCCGCCACCAGAAGGTGCTGGAAGAAGCACCGGCGCCTGGCCTTACGCCCGAGTTGCGCCAGCAGATGGGGCTGGCCGCGGTTGCCGCGGCCAAGGCGGTGCACTACGTGGGCGCCGGTACGGTGGAATTCATTGTCGAGCAGCCGGGCGGCTACGGCAAACCGGAAGACATGCGCTTCTTTTTCATGGAGATGAACACGCGCCTGCAGGTGGAACACCCGGTCACCGAAGCCATCACCGGACTGGATCTGGTGGAGTGGCAGTTGCGCGTGGCCAGCGGCGAGCCGCTGCCACTGCAGCAGCACGAACTTCGCATGCACGGCCACGCCATCGAGGCGCGCATCTGCGCCGAAAATCCGGACAACCAGTTCCTGCCCGCCACCGGCACGCTCAACGTGTACCGCAAGCCGTCCCACAAGGCCTTCGAGCGCGGTGACATTCGTTTTGACGACGGCGTGCGCGAAGGCGACGCCATCAGTCCGTTTTACGACTCCATGGTCGCCAAGCTCATCGTGCACGGCAGTACCCGCGCCGAAGCGCTGGCCAAGCTGGACGCGGCGCTGGCCGAAACCCGCATCGTCGGCCTGACCACCAACGTGCAGTTTCTGCGCCACGTGGCAGCAAGCGAATCGTTCGCGCAAGCCCGGCTCGACACCGCGTTGATTCCGCGCGAAGCAGCGGTGCTGTTCAACCAGGACCGCGTGGGCCGCGACCAGGCGGTGGCTGCCGCCGTGGCGCAGACCCTGCTGTCTGAGCGCGCGGAAGAGGGCGCCGACCCGTTCTCGCGCCGTGACGGCTTCCGTCCGCACGGCCTCACTGTGCGCCGCTTCGACTTCGACTACCAGGGCGAGGGCCTGCTGGCCTACCTGACCTACGAACAGGCCGGCGCGCTCACGCTGAAGGTGGGCGAGACCGCCTCGTCTCTGGTATTTGAAGCCGTCATGGGGGGCGAACGCTTCGACCTGCAGTACGCCGGGCAGCGCAACCGGGTGCAGACCTGGATGCAGGGCGAGGTGGTGCATGTGTTCACCGCGCACGGTGCCACGCAGATTCTTGAAATTGATGCACTGGCGCATGCCGGCGAGGCCGCACATGAAGGTGGCCGCCTGACAGCACCCATGCCAGGCAAGGTCGTGTCGTTCTCGGTGAAGGCCGGCGACGCGGTCACCAAGGGCCAGCCGCTGGCGGTGATGGAAGCCATGAAGATGGAACACACCATCGCCGCACCGGCCGACGGCACCGTGGCCGAGCTGCTGTATGCGCCGGGAGATCAGGTCAACGAAGGCGCGGAGCTGTTGCGGCTGGCGGTCGCGTGACACTGGTGCCCTTGATGCGTTGGTAAGCTCGGCCCCATGAGTACCTCCATGAACATCACCCTCTGCATGGCCCAGACCAAGCCCGAGCCTTGGGAAGCGGGTCTGCGTGCCGCCTTGCCCGGCGCCACCGTGAGCAACTGGAAGCCCGGCGACCCGCCAGCCGACTACGCCGTGGTCTGGGCGCCGCCGCAAGCCTTTCTGGATGAACAACCGAATCTGAAGGCGCTGTTCAACATCGGCGCCGGCGTGGACGCGCTCATGAAGCTCAAGCTGCCGCCAGGCTGCCAGGTGGTGCGCCTGGACGACGCCGGCATGTCGGTGCAGATGGCAGAGTACGTCTGCCACACGGTGATCCGCCACTTCCGCGAGTTTGATGGCTACGAGGCCGATGTGAAAGCCGGCAAGTGGTCGTACCGCAAACCCCACATGCGTGCCGATTTCCCCGTGGGCGTGATGGGCTTGGGCGTGTTGGGCGAACGCGTGGCGCGGACACTGAGCATGTTCGAATTCCCGGTGCACGGCTGGAGCCGTTCGCCCAAACAGATCGCCGGCGTGCAATGCCACAGCGGCAGCGATGGCTTCAACACCTTCCTGTCGTCATGCCGCGTGCTGGTGAACTTGCTGCCACTCACGCCAGACACCACCGACCTCCTCAACACCGAAACCCTGTCGCTGCTCAAGCCGGGCGGCTACCTGGTCAACGTCGCGCGCGGCGCGCACCTGGTGGAAGAAGACCTGCTGGCCTTGCTGGAGAGCGGCCACATGGCCGGTGCCACGCTGGACGTGTTCCGCACCGAACCGCTGCCTGCCGACCACCCCTTCTGGACCCACCCCAAAGTCACTGTCACGCCTCACACGTCCGCGCGCACGTTGCGCGATGAGAGCATTGCGCAGATCGCCGGCAAGATGCTGGCCATGTCGCGTGGTGAGGCCGTCGCCGGGACGGTCGACCCCGTTCGGGGCTACTGAAACCCCTTCAAGAGAATTCGCATGAAACTTCCCACCCGCGTCCGCCTCATCGACGTCGGCCCCCGCGACGGCCTGCAGAACGAAAAGCAGCCCGTGCCCGCCGCCATCAAGATTGAACTGGTACACCGCCTGCAGGCCGCTGGCCTGAAAGAGATCGAGGTCACGAGCTACGTGAGTCCCAAGTGGGTGCCACAGATGGCCGACAACCACGACGTCATGGCCGGCATCACGCGCCTGACCGGCGTGGCCTATTCGGTGCTCACGCCCAACCTCAAAGGCTTCGAATCTGCGGTGCTCGACCAGCCAGACGAGATCGTCGTGTTCGGCGCCGCCAGCGAAGCTTTCAGTCAGAAGAACATCAACTGCTCCATCGCCGAGAGCATCGAACGCTTTGCGCCGGTGGTGGAGGCGGCCCTGGCGAAAGGCATAGCGGTGCGTGGCGCCATGAGTTGCACGGTGGGATGCCCTTATGAGGGCGACATCGCGCCCGAGCGCGTGGCCTACCTGGCCAAGCTGATGGCGGACATCGGCGTGCGGCGCGTGGACGTGGCCGACACCATTGGTGTGGGCACGCCCCGGCGGGTGCAGGCCGCCATCGAGGCCACACTGCAGCACTTCAGCATCGACGCCGTGTCTGGCCACTTCCACGACACCTACGGGCAGGCACTGTCCAACACGCTGGCCGCGCTGGAAATGGGGGTGTGGAACTTCCAGTCTTCCGTCTCCGGCCTGGGCGGCTGTCCCTATGCCAAGGGTGCCACCGGCAATGTGGCCACCGAAGACGTGGTCTACCTGCTGCACGGCATGGGTATCGAGACTGGCATTGACCTCGATGCGCTGGTGGACGCAGGCGCCTACATCAGCGAGCAGCTGGGTCGACCGTCGGGTTCTCGCGTGGCGCGGGCGTTGCTGGCCAAGCGTGCTGGCTGAACATTGCACCGAGCCAGTCACGTGCCCCGTATCACTCCTCCCGAGTTGCTTGAACTCGCCCAAAAAGCCTTGGCCACTTCTGGTGCCTATCCGGACATGGCCTTGAAAACCGCCACTGCGCTGGTCGACGCCGACATGCTGGGCCTCACTTCGCACGGCGTGGCCCGCGTGCCGACCTACGCCGCGCATCTGCGCAATGGTCGCGCCGATGGCAGTGCCGTGCCAAAGGTGCTGCGTCGTCAGGGTGCCGTGGTGCTGGTGGATGCCGGCGCCGGCCTGGCCTACCCTGCCTGCCATCTGGCCGTGCAGCAAGGCATGGAGCTGGCGCAGCAGCAGGGCGTGGCGTTCGCCGCAGTGGGCAACAGCCACCACTTTGGCGCGGCGGTGTACCACCTGCAGCCTGCGGCCGAGGCGGGTCTGGTGGGCATCGCGCTGGGCAATGCGCCGGCGGCCATGCCCGCCTGGGGTGGCAAGCGGCCGATGTTCGGCACCAACCCCATCGCGGCCGCGTTTCCGCGCGCAGGCCACGCACCGTTGCTGATCGACCTCTCGCTGTCGGTTGTGGCGCGGGGCAAGCTGGTGGTGGCGGCGCGCGAAGGCAAGCCCATTCCGTTGGGTTGGGCGCTGGATGCGGAGGGTCAGCCGACGACCGATCCGGTGGCCGGGCTGGCCGGCTCCATGGTGCCGGCTGGTGGCGTGAAGGGCACCTTGCTGGCACTGTTGGTGGACTTGCTGGTGGGCACCCTCACGGGTTCGCATTTTGGTTTTGAGGCGGATTCTTTACTGGAAGAGGAGGGCGGCGTGCCACGGGTGGGCCAGGTATTCCTTTTCATTGATCCGGCGGCGCTGGCCGGGCGTGAAACCTATTCCGCGCGCATGGAAAATCTGGTCGAAGCCATGTTGCATGACGAGCACGTTCGCCTGCCGGGTGATCAACGTCCGGCTCGCCGTCAAGCGGCTGAACACGATGGGCTGGATGTGCCGGATGCCCTGCTGCAGAAGCTGAGACAGCTCGCAGGCTGAGCACTGGGTACCTCAGCCGTGTGCCGCGAGTCGGGACAGACGAGATGCCATGAAGACCAGCCAGGCTGGTGGCATCATCACAGGCTGTCTTCTACTTTTCCCTTGTTGGGTGATTCATGGATTTTCACGTCTGGCTTGCCTTCTTTGCCGCCTCCTGGGTGATCGCCATTTCCCCCGGCTCTGGCGCGGTGCTGTCCATGAGCCATGGGCTGAGCTACGGCGTGCGCCAGACCAGCGCCACCATCGTTGGCCTGCAACTGGGCCTGGCGGTCATCCTGCTGGTGGCCGGGGTGGGTGTGGGCGCCTTGCTGCTGGCTTCGGCCACCGCGTTTACTGTGGTCAAGGTGCTGGGCGCTGCCTACCTGATCTGGCTGGGCGTGCAGCAGTGGCGCGCACCCGTGGCGGCGTCCTCCGCGTCAACCGGGCCGGCCACGGGCGCAGTGGGCGAACCCGGTCTGCCGTCGATGCGCAGGCGCATCACCCTGGGTTTCTTCACCAACGTGACGAACCCCAAGGGCATCGTGTTCATGGTGGCCGTGCTGCCACAGTTCATCGACCCCACGCGCGCGCTCTGGTTGCAACTGCTGATCTTGCTTGTGACAGCGATTGGGGTCGATCTGGTGGTCATGCACGGCTACGCCTTTCTGGCTTCGCGTGCCCAACGCTGGCTCGCTTCAGCACGCGCCCGGCGCGCGCAGAACCGTGTGTTCGGTGGCGTGCTGTTGGCCATGGGGGCGAGTTTGTTGATGGTAAAAAGGGCGTAGCACCCCCCTGCGCAGGGTTCGGTACTCCCCCCTGCGCCGCTGCGCGGCTTCCCCCCTCTCTGGCGCGCCTTGGGCGCTTGGAGGGGGGACAGCATCTTGGGCCGGCAGGGCCGTCCCTTGCTGCCCCTGGATAGATGCACTTCGCTCCGGATGACTTGTGTGCTTTTTCCTCTGGACTGCATGGAAAGTGTCATGCGACTACCATCCCCATCCATGTCCGAAACTTCCGCTTCTGAAATCTCGCCCACCCTGAGCTGGCCAGCGCCTGTGCGCCGCGTAGGCGACACCTTGACACGGCTGGGTCACCCGCACAACCCCGTCATGCTCGACGATGCCGCGCGCACCGCGCAGCAGGCGGCCGATGCGCTGGGGGTGGCGCTGGGGCAGATTGCCAAGAGCATCATCTTTCGACG
>NZ_JAUSCF010000015.1 GCF_030651625.1 Hydrogenophaga sp.
GGCATTGGCCAGGTCAATGTGGCGGTGACGCAGCTGGACCAGATGACGCAGCAGAACGCGGCACTCGTGGAAGAGAGTGCGGCCGCCGCAGAGAGCCTGAAGGATCAGGCTCAGCGCCTGGCTCAGGTCATTCAGATCTTCCGGCTGGACGGTCGGGTGCTGACCACCTGACATCGGCTGAACCCATCATTCGACAGCTTCAGAAAGTCCACCATGAGCACCCACACCACGCACACCCGGATGCCTCGCGAGAATGCACAGGCTTTGCTCGGCGACCGAGTGATGCTGGCGGCGATTGCGCTCAGCGCGTTGGCTGCGGTGGTGATCGGCTTTCTGTACTACGAGCCCACGCTGGGGGTGGTGGGGGCGCTGGTTCTGGGTGGCGTTGGCGTGGCGGCCTACATGCTGGGCCGTGGCACCCTGGCTTCGCGCCTGGTGCTGACTTTTGCCCTGGTGGCGCTGGTGGCGCTGCACATCCAGCTGGCGCGCGGTGAACTGGAGTTTCACTTCGGGGTGTTTGTCACGCTGGCCCTGTTGCTGGTGTACCTGGACTGGCGACCCATCGTGTTCGCTGCGGCATTGTTTGCGGTGCATCACGTGTTGTTTGACCGGTTGCAGGCGGCCGGCTTTGGCTTCTATTGCACCACCGAAGCCAATTTCTGGCGCGTGATGCTGCATGCGGCCTATGTGGTGATCCAGACCGGGCTGGAAGTGGTGTTGGCGGTGGCCATGGGAAAAACCGCGCGCGAAGGCGCCGAACTCTCGCGTCTGGTCAGTTCGGTGGATCAACCGGATGGCATTTCCCTGGATGTGGGCGGATTGTCGGTTTCGGCACCCGGCGCCCAGGCGCTTCAATCGGCGTTGCTGCGCATGCACACGGTGGTGTCTGCGGTGCAGGCTTCCACCGCCTTCATCGAATCGGCCAGTCGCGAAATCTCAACCGGCAACATGGACCTGTCTTCGCGCACCGAACAGACGGCGAGCAGCCTGCAACAGACGGCCGCCAGCATGGCTCAGATCAACAGTACTGCCCGGCAGAGCGCCGATGCGGCCCGGCTGGCCACCGCGACCGCTGTGAACAACGCTGAAGTGGCTGCGCGCGGGGGCCGCGAGGTGGCTCAGGTCGTGGCCACCATGGACGAGATCAACCACAGCAGCAAGAAGATCGGCGACATCATCGGCGTGATCGACGGTATTGCCTTCCAGACCAACATCCTGGCCCTGAACGCTGCGGTGGAAGCCGCCCGCGCCGGAGAGCAGGGACGTGGCTTTGCGGTGGTGGCTTCAGAGGTGCGCAACCTGGCGCAGCGCAGCGCCGAGGCCGCCAAGGAAATCAAGGTACTGATTGCCAGCAGCGTGGACAAGGTCGAATCCGGTTCGCGCCTGGTGGCCGAGGCAGGCAGCACCATCGACGAAGTGGTGGCCAATGCCCAGCGCGTTGCAAGCAACATTGCCGACATCACCTCGGCCACGGCCGAGCAGTCGGGTGGCATTGACCAGATCAACACCACCATCAATCGCCTCGATCAGGCGACCCAGGAAAACGCAGCGCTGGTCGAAGAGAGCAGTGCGGCGGCGGAAAGCCTCATGGAACAGGCGCTGAGACTGACACAGGTGACGCAGGTGTTCAAAACCATGCCGACGCTGCGCAGTGCCTGATGGCATAGCCGACCATCCTTCCACCTCAAACCAAACGGATCACATCATGGGACTGCAATCGTTGATGCGCCTCTTCTCCATACGCCAACGCATGCTGGGCGCCATCGGTGTCGTGCTGGCCTTGCTGCTCATCGTGGGCGGTGCCGGCTTGTGGGGCATGCAGCGCATGGCGCACCTGGGCAACGAGTTTGTTGACCATGCTTTTCAGGAAACGGTGGCTCTGTCCAAGTTGCGCGTGGCGCTGGGGGACATGAGCCGCTTCGAGAAAGACATGGTCATTCACTACGAATCGCCCGAACAACTCTCTTTGTCCAACATGCGCTGGGAAACGGCCGTGAAGCAGGCCAACGAGCAGCTTGCGAGCATGTTGCAGGGCGAAGCGGACGAAGACAACGCCGTGCTGCAGGAGGTGCAGCAGCAACTCAGGGACTACGTGGCCGCGGTGCAGCCGGTGGTGGTACAGATTCAGGGTGAGGCCTACGACTCGGCCACCGTGGCCAACCGCATGCTGGGTCGTGCGCACGAACGCTACGCAGCCATCCTCGGGCTGGTCCAGCAGGTCGAGGCCATCATCTCGACGGAAGCCGCAGAAGTGCAGAACGAACTGGTTTCCACGAGCGACCGCACGATCTTGTGGTTCGGTGTCGCCGTCGCGTTGGCGGCGCTGGTGGTGGTGCCCACCACGCTGGCGAACATGCAAAGCATCTGCCAACCACTGGACCAGGCCCAGCGCCTGGCCGAGGGTATCTCACAAGGTGATCTGACCCAGCACGTCACCGCGCAGGGAAAAGATGAGCTCACTGCGCTGATGAATGCGCTGGGTGGCATGCAGTCTTCACTCGCGCGCATTGTGGGGGAGGTACGGGCCACCACCGACAGCATTGGCACCGCCAGCGCCGAAATCGCGTCAGGCAATCAGGATCTGTCTTCTCGCACCGAGCAGGCCGCCAGCAGCCTGCAGCAGACCGCCAGCAGCATCGAACAGATCAACAGCACCGTGCGCCACAGTGCCGATGCTGCGCGACAGGCCAGCCAGATGGCGGTGGCCAATGCCGAGGTGGCCGCGCGCGGTGGCAAGGTGGTCGGTCAGGTTGTGTCCACCATGGAAGAGATCAACCAGAGCAGCAAGAAGATCGGCGACATCATCGGCGTGATCGACGGTATCGCCTTTCAGACCAACATCCTGGCCCTGAACGCTGCGGTGGAAGCCGCGCGGGCTGGTGAGCAGGGCCGGGGCTTTGCAGTGGTGGCGGCCGAAGTGCGCAACCTGGCACAGCGCAGCGCAGAAGCCGCCAAGGAAATCAAGGGGCTCATTGCCAGCAGCGTGGACAAGGTGGACGCTGGTTCGCGCCTGGTGGCCGAGGCAGGCAGCACCATCGGCGAAATCGTGGCCAACGCCGACAAGGTGTCGGTGTTCATCAGCGACATCACCACCGCCGCCAACGAACAGTCCGAAGGCATTGGCCAGGTCAACACGGCTGTGGGCCATCTGGACCAGATGACCCAGCAAAACGCCGCACTGGTCGAAGAAAGCGCGGCCGCTGCGGAAAGCCTGAAAGAACAGGCCAGGAAGCTCACCGAAGTGGTGGGCACGTTCAGGCTCAGCGCGGCCTGAAAGAGCAAAGTCGCTGCCTTCGTCTGCGGGTGCCTGGCGACAGGCACCCGCTTTTTTCGATTGGTGTGGCGGTGCTGAGTGCAGTGCCGGGCAGGTCTGCCTATACTTGATCCCACGCTGGCGCCACCCGCGCCTCTGTTGGAAGGTTGATGCCATGAACGCCCGTTTGCCTGCTTCTGCTTCGCTGCTGGACCCTCAGTCTCTTCAGTCCCATGTGGACGAAGCCTGGTCCCGCACCATCGTCCCCGAACTGCAGCGCTACATCGAAGTGCCTGCCAAATCCCCTGTTTTTGATCCTGACTGGGCTTCGCACGGGCTGTTGGACCGGGTGCTGCAATCCGCCGCCACCTGGGTGACTGCGCAGAAGGTGGAGGGCCTCACGCTGGAAGTGATCCGGCTGAACGATGCGCAGGGGAAGGCGCGCACGCCGGTGCTGTTTTTTGAGTTGCCCGCCTGCGCAGGCAAAGACGGCACACCCGCACCGGCCTCCGGCCAGACCGTGCTGATGTACGGGCACCTGGACAAGCAGCCCGAATTCACCGGCTGGCGCAGCGACCTCGGCCCGTGGACGCCCAAGATCGACAATGGCAAGCTCTATGGCCGTGGCGGCGCCGACGACGGCTACGCGGTGTACGCCAGCATCGCCGCTGTGCAGGCCCTCAAGGCCCAGGGCGTGGCGCACCCGCGCATCGTCGGCCTGATCGAGACCTGTGAAGAAAGCGGCTCGGGCGACCTGCTGCCGTACGTGGATGCGCTGCGCACCCGCCTGGGCGATGTCGGGCTGGTCATCTGCCTGGACAGCGGCGCCGGCAACTACGACCAGCTCTGGCTCACCACCAGCCTGCGCGGCATGGCCAGCGGCGTGCTCAAGGTGGAAGTGCTCACCGAAGGCATTCACTCCGGCGATGCCTCGGGGCTGGTGCCCTCGAGCTTTCGCATCATGCGCCAGGTGCTCGACCGGCTGGAAGACAGCGCCACCGGGCGGCTGTTGCCGGCCAGTTTTCACTGCGAAGTGCCGGCTGAGCGCATCGAGCAGGCGCGCGCCACGGCCGCTATCCTGGGTGACGAGATCTACAAACGCTTCCCCTGGGCACACCACGACTGCGGAGGCTCGAGCGTGTTCGCGCTGCCCACCACCACCGACCCGGTGGACGCGCTGCTCAACCGCACCTGGCGCCCGACGCTGTCGGTCACCGGCGCCGAAGGTTTCCCAACGTTACAGAACGCGGGCAATGTGCTGCGGCCCTACACCGCGTTCAAACTGAGCCTGCGCCTGCCACCGCTGGTCGATGCACCCCAAGCGGTGCAAGAACTCAAGGCGCTGCTCGAAGACAACGCGCCCTACCAGGCCAGGGTCACGTTCGAAGGCGAAGGTGCGGCCAGCGGCTGGAACGCTCCCGCCACCATGTCGTGGTTCGAGCAGGCGCTGCAGGATGCCTCGCAGGCTCACTACGGTGCGGGCTGCGGCACCATTGGTCAGGGCGGCACCATCCCGCTCATGAACATGCTCAGCAAGGGCTTCCCCACCGCCCAGATGATGGTGTGCGGCGTGCTCGGTCCCAAGAGCAACGCCCACGGCCCCAACGAATTCCTGCATCTGGACTACGCACAGCGCCTGACCGCCTCGGTGGCCCAGGTGATTGCGCGCATGCCTTGACTGGCGCTTTCGATCCCGCCTATGTCCGACACCACCCAGGCCCCTTTCACCCTGCGCGACGGCCTGAACCTGGCCATCTACGACTGGCCCTTGCCCTCGCGCCAGCGTCCACGCGCCGTGGTGCTGATCGTGCATGGCCTGGGCGAACACGCCTGGCGCTACGACGCGGTGGCCAACCGGCTCAACGAATGGGGATTCCTCGTGCGGGCCTACGATCAGCGCGGGCACGGGGAATCCGGTGGTGGACGAGGCGTGCTCCCATACGACGACGCCCTGCTGGACGACCTGACCGAGGTGCTTGACGACACCCGTCGCCACATCGCCGAGCCTTGGTCGTGTCCGCTGATCCTGTTGGGCCACAGCATGGGTGGGCTGGTGGCTTCCACTTTCGTGCAGCGTGCCATGGCACCGGTGGACGGTCTCGTGCTTTCATCGCCGGCGCTGGCCACGGGCATCGGTCCCCTGATGCTCAAGGTCATTGACCTGCTGTACCGCTTTGCGCCCAACCTGGCCCTGTCCAACGGGCTCGATGCCAGCAAGATCTCGCACAGCGCCGCCACGGTGGACGCCTACAAGAAGGACCGTCTCGTGCACGACCGCATCACCGCGCGGCTGGCCAGATTCATTGACGGCAACGGTCCCAAGGTACTGGCCGCCGCGCCTGAGTGGAAGGTGCCCACCTTGCTGATGTACGCCGGTGCCGACAAGCTGGTCGCACCCGTTGGCAGTCGCCGTTTTGCCTCAACTGCGCCTGGCAAGCTGGTGACCAGCGAATGCTTCGGGGACCTGTATCACGAGATATTCAACGAAGCCGATCCTTCGCCGGTGTTTGCGGCGCTTCAGGGCTGGCTGGACCGCCAGGCGCCCGCCGCTTGAACAGTTGATTCGTCCTGGTTGGCGGGCTGGTCAGAGACGAATCAGCGCTTGCCCATCAAACCGCCAAGCACGCCGACGAGATCGGCTGCTCCGGAGCTTTTGCCGCCGGCACCGCCACCCAGCAGCGCCCCCAATGCGCCGAGGCCGTTGTCGGCAGGCAGCTGACCCTGTGGCGTCAGGCGGTCAATCAACTCGGGCAGCAGTTCGGCCATGGTGCTGGAGGCTTGCTGCGTGTTGCCGCCCATCTGCCGGGCGATCATGGCGATCAGGTCAGGCCCCAGTGCGCTGCCAAGCTGTTCGGGTGATACCGGCCGGTTGGCACCCGTGCCCACCCACGACTGCGATGCCTCACCCAAACCACCAGCCTGCAGTTTGGCCAGCAGTCCCTGCAATCCGCCTGCCTGGTTGATCAGGGCCATCACGATGCCCATGAGTACCTGTGGATCAAGCCCGCCGGTGGCTCCTGCCGCATCCCCCGCACGAGCCGTCCCGCCGGGTGATCGTGTGGCGTTTCCAGCCGCGCCAATCAATGCATCCAGAAGTCCCATGTGCGTTCCCCATGAGTGGTGTGTACGGAAGCCCGTGCGCCGGCTGGCCACGCCTCAAGCGCCATTGTGGGCCTGGCGACGCAGCCATGCAAGCCACACCAGGGCAGCGCCAGTCAGGGCCACCGGAACCAG
Organism: Hydrogenophaga sp.; assembly: GCF_030651625.1. Taxonomy (GTDB): domain Bacteria; phylum Pseudomonadota; class Gammaproteobacteria; order Burkholderiales; family Burkholderiaceae_C; genus Hydrogenophaga. The sequence continues at coordinate 6,488 of NZ_JAUSCF010000015.1, forward strand.
CGAACCCACGTTCAGCCATTGCCAACCCTGGGTGGTGACCAACGCACCCGAAGCAAACGAAGTGAGGGCCATGGTGGCAAAAACGAAAAAGTTGATTGCTGCCTGCGCGCGGTCCTTTTCCTCAGGTCTGTAGGCTTGAAGCGACAACGTGGTGCTGCCGGTGAACAGGAAATTCCACCCCACACCCAGCAGGAACAGCGCAATCAGGAACTGGTGCAGCTCCACGCCCGAGAGCGCGATGGCAATGCAGGCGATGTTGAGCACCACTCCCACTCCCATGATGGTGAGTGTGCCGAAGCGCTTGATCAGGTGGCCCGTGAAAAAGCCGGGTGCGAACATGCCGATCACGTGCCACTCCAGCACCAGCGCTGCGTCCTCGAACGGGAAGCCGCAAACCTGCATCGCCAGTGGCGTGGCCGCCATCAACAGGTTCATCACGCCATAGCCCAGCGCGGCACCAGCAGTGGCCACGATGAAAACCGGCTGCTTCATGATCTGCGACAAGGGACGACCGGCGTCGGCGCCGGGGACTTTGGGGGGCACCGGTGGAAACCGCATGAAGACCATCACCCCCATCGACACCAGCGCCACCACGGCCAGCGCCAGGTAGGCGCCCGCGAAGGGCACCTCAAACAGCGTGCGGGTGCGGCTCGCCAGGTTGGGTCCGAGCACAGCTCCCACCAGGCCTCCCGCCAGCACCAGCGACACGGCCTTTTCGCGAAACGCCGGGACGCTGAGTTCGGCGGCCGCGAAGCGATAGAGCTGACCGTTGGCACTGTAGTAGCCCGCGATCACCGTCGCCGCCACCAACATCCAGAAGTTGGACGTGAACGCCGCCCAGAAGCACAGCAAGGCAGACACAAACGCCACTAGCAGACCAATCTGGAAAGATGCCTTGCGCCCCAGCGCACTCTGTGTGCGCGCCACCAGCGGCGTGGACAAGGCGCCCCCCACCACATAGCCCATCACCGGCAGCGTGGCCATCCACCCCAGCGGCGCCAGCGACAGCCCGACAAGGCCATTGATGGCAATGAACACCACGTTGTTGGTCAGGAACAGGCCTTGTGCGGTGGCCAGCAGCCAGAGATTTTTATTCATAAGTCGCCGTTTATACAACCTCCTGACAGGTCCCTCGGCATGTGGTTGTCGCAAGGGCAGGCCAGCTTTCGCAGGCGAAACAGGGGTTGGCTAATGCAAAGCGGCGACCAATGCCGCCAATGCGGCGGTTTCCGCTCGCAGGACACGGGGCCCCAGGTTCACCGGGTTGAAGCCCGCCGTGCTTGCCATTGCCTCTTCGCCTGCGCTGAGTCCGCCCTCAGGCCCACTGAGAAAGAGCAGGCCCTGGGATGCAGGCGAATCCGCCAGGAAGGCGCTCAAAGGCTGTGTACCGCTCGCCAGGGAAAGGATGGCACGTGAAAGGTGACGTGTGCTCGCAGAAGCCAGCCAGGCGGATAGATCGGCAACCGCATGCACCACGGGTACGCGGTTACCGCCGCATTGCTCGCACGCCGCCACAGCCACAGACTGCCAGTGCGCCTGCTTTTTGGCTGCGCGCTCCCCGTTCAGGCGAAGTACGCTGTGCGCGGTGTGAAGTGGCTGCACACTGGCCACACCCAGCTCTGTGGCTTTCTCCACCAGCCAGTCCATGCGATCGTTCGCCGGCATGCCCACTGCCAGGTGCACCGACCGCTTCGGTTCGCGATCGATCGCGTGGTGTGAGCCAATCATGGCCTCCACCTCGCTGCGCCCCATGCGGGTGAGGGTGGCGTCCCATTCGCCGCCGTCGCCATTGAAAAGGGTGATGGATTGGCCCGGTTGCATCCTCAACACCTGCACGTGGCGCGCCGCGTTGGCAGGCAGGCTCAGGTTCTGGCCAGCTTGCAGCGTGACGGGACAATGAAACCGGGGCATGGCGGGCTAGTGTGCTGTCCCGCAAACAGTTGCATGAAATGAAACTGATGAATTCGCGCCCAGGGCAAGGCGCAAACCGCAGCGATAGCCTGTGCTATCGCGAGGATTTGCAACGCAGCCATGGGTGTGAAGGCACGGTTTCATATGCAAGTTATTTACGGGACAGGACACTACATGCGCAGCGGTTTCAGACCCGCCCGAAAGCGAAACCCGACGCCGCCTCCAGGCCCTCGACCTGATCGATCAGCTTGAGAAACGGCCCGAGTTCGCGGTACCGGTGGGCGGTGTTGCGGATGTAGTGAATGAACCGGGGCGTGTCGGCGAGGTACTTGGGTTTGCCATCGCGCAGCGTCAGCCGGGCAAAAATGCCGGCCACTTTCAGGTGCCGCTGCAGGCCCATCCATTCGACCGACCGGTAAAAGGCACCGAAGTCGCTGTGCCAGTCTTCAAAGTCCATCAGGCCGGCCTTTCGCGCCTTCTCCCAGTAACGCACGGTCACATCGATCACGAAGTCTTCTTCCCAGGTGAGAAAGGCATCGCGCATCAGGCTGGCCACATCGTACGTGATGGGGCCGTACACGGCGTCCTGGAAATCCAGGACACCCAGCTGCTGCGCTGAACTGGAGCGATTCGCCGCCGGGCCGCCCCAAGGCGAATCAGCCCCCTTGGGGGGCAGCGACCCGTGCAACGGCGGAGCATGGGGGATCATCAGGTTCCGCGGCATGAAGTCGCGGTGAACGTAGACCGAGGGTGCGGCGAGGTTGCGTTTGACGATGCTGTCGAATGCTTTCTGCAATGTCTGCGCCTGTTCCACAGCTGGCTCGAACGCCCGGTGCCTCTGCAGGTACCAGTCCGGGAACAGCTGCATTTCGCGGCGCAGCAAGGCTTCGTCGTAGGGGGGCAGAACGCCGGTTCGGCTGGCGAGCTGCCAGGCCAGCAGACTGTCCAGGGCGGCCATGTACTGGGCATGGTGGGCCTGTGGATTCGCCGGGTCGATCACGTCCAGCAGCGTCTGGTGCCCCAGATCGCTCAGCAGCATGAAGCCCTGATGCTCGTCCCAGGCCAGAATTTCAGGGACCAGCAAGCCGGCTTCCTGCATGAGTTGCGCGACCTTCACGAAAGGCTGGCAGTTTTCGTGTTCGGGTGGCGCGTCCATGATGATGCGGCTGGCACCGACGCTGGTGTCGATGCGCAGATACCGCCGGAAGCTCGCGTCGGCCGATGCCGGGCGCAGCGTGTCGGGTCGCAACCCATGCTCGCCGGGCAGCGCCCTCAGCCAGTGATCGAAGTGGATTTTGCGCTGGGCATCGGGCCAGGACACTGCGTCGATGGGGGGCATGGCTTCTTTCGCAGAGGGCATCGGAATCAGGGGCATTGAGGCATGGCGCGAGCCATGGTGCGAAAGAGATGGGACATAGGATAATCGGTTCGATTTTACAAACCAGACGCCCGGCGGTTTCTGTGGTGCGTTGCCGCAACCCAGGTCCGCCGATGCCAAGCAACCGAGCCGTCACCGTCCTGTGTTCGCCGGCCGCCACTTGCCACAGACCGCCTTGAAACCCGCCAACACAGACAAGCACCGCTCCCCTGCGATCAAGGCGTTGATCAGCGCATTTCTTGTTGCCGGCCCGCCCACGCAGCGGTGGAACGTGGGAGCAGAGGGCCAGCAGCCGGGCCGTCCCCAAGGCGGGTCCAGCCCCCTCGAGGGGCCGCGACCCGCACAGCGGGCGAGCGTGGGGGCAATCAGACCGCAGCGCAGGGCCGCCCCAAGCAAGGTCAGCCCCCTTGGGGGGCAGCGACCCGCGCAGCGGTGGAGCGTGGGGGCCTTTTTCAAGCCCACCCCGCTGGCGCGAAGCCTTCAGGGCGTGTTGTCGGTGCTGGCGCTGGGCAGCGCCTGCCTCCCGGTCGCCATGGCTCAATCCGGCGACGAGCCGCAAAGTGCCTCGTCGTCTGTGCGCTTGCAGGCCAGCCCAATGATGAAGGAAAACCTGCCCCCTGAAGTGGGGGACCTGACGCCCACTTTCGTCTCAGGCGATCAGATCGAAGGAAAGACGGACGGTCTCACCGTGATCGAGGGAGCCGCCGAGTTGCGTCGCCACGACACGGTGATCCGGGCCGACCGGCTCGAATTTGACCGGGCCACGAACGACGCCAAGGCCAAAGGCAATGTGTTGATCAATCGCAACGGTGACCGTTTCGAGGGCCCCGAGCTGCAGATCAATACCCAGACCAAAGAGGGCTATTTCGAGGCACCTTCTTTTTCGATGCCACGCAACGATGGCTTCGGTGAAGCCAGGCGGGTCGATTTCCTTGGGGACGACAAACTGCTGGCGCACGACGCACGGTATTCCACCTGTCCGCGCACGCCTGGCGTGCGCTGGGCGCCAGACTGGCTGGTGCGCGCCAGCAAGATCGAGCTCGACAACGTGGAAGAGGTTGGTACGGCCACCGGGGCCGTTCTGGAGTTCAAGGGCGTGCCGTTCCTGGCGGCTCCCTATCTGAGCTTCCCCCTGAGCGACAAGCGCAAGTCGGGCGCGTTGCCACCTTCCCTGAGCATCGACAGCCAGAGCGGTACACAGGTGACGGCGCCTTATTACCTCAACCTTGCGCCCAACTTTGATGCCACGCTGTCTCCCACTGTCATGAGCAAGCGGGGGGTCGATCTGGGTGGGGAATTCCGCTATCTGCAGCCAACCTACACCGGTCAGGTGCGGGCCGCCTACATGCCTTCGGACCGCCTGCGCGACACGGATCGCTGGGCCTATGCCATTCAGCACGGGCAGCAGTTGAACAGCCCCCTGGGTATCAGTGGACCGGTCGGTCTCCGGATCAATCTCAACCGGGTGAGCGACAACAACTACTGGCGTGATTTCCCTCGGACCGGAACCACGCTGTATTCGCGCCTCTTGCCCAGTGATGTCGCTCTGGGCTGGTCGAACGGGCCCTGGTCAGTGAGCGCAGGTGCCTACACCTGGCAAGCTTTGCAAGATGATGAGTCTCGGTTCACGCCACCGTATGACCGCTTGCCTTCGATCGGGGTGACATACCAGAGAGTCAATGAGACGATAGCCGGGCTGTCGGGCTGGGACTGGTCGATCCAGAGCAACGTGACCCGCTTTCAGCGTTCCATCGAAGCCACGTCCACCGCAGCGGAGATCAAGTCCAGTGGTGATCGCGCGCTTGCGGTCGCTGAAATCACCCGGCGCTGGCAGACACCGGGCTGGTTCGTCCAGCCCAGGGCCCGATTGCATGCGACCAGCTACCAGTTCGACACGGCCATCAATGGCCGCACCAATGCCACGCGGGTGCTGCCCACGTTCAGCGTGGACAACGGGTTGATTTTCGAGCGACCTGCCAGCTTCTTTGGTCGCAGCTTCATCCAGACGCTTGAACCCCGCGCTTTCTTCACCTGGACGCCATACCGGGATCAAAGTGATCTGCCCGTCTTTGATTCGGCCGCACGCAACTTCAACCTTTCGACCCTGTTCACCGAAAACACGCTGGGCGGCAACGACCGCATCACCGACACAAGGGCTGTCACGCTTGGCGTGAACACGCGGTTGTTCGACCCCGAAAAGGGTGGCGAGATTGTGCGTCTGGGGGTCGCCCAACGCTACTTCCTCGAAGACCAGAATGTCACCTTGCCTGGACGCGCACCGGTGACAGAGCGCATCAGCGATGTGCTCTTTGCTGCGCGTGTTCAGTGGGATCCCCGCTGGTCCACCGACCTCAACCTGCAGTACAACCCCAAGAGCCAGGAGACGGTGCGAACCACCGTGGGGGCGCGCTACAACCCGACACCGTACCGCACCTTGAGCGTGGCCTATCGGCAGTTGAGCGGACGGAGCGAGCAGCTGGACGTGGGCTGGCAATGGCCATTGTCTGGCTGGGGCTCGCCCACGCCGGAACCCGTCCCCGGCCGCGCGCTCGGCCCTGGGCAGTGGTACAGCGTGGGCCGCATCAATTACAGCGTGCCCGACAAGAAGGTCGTCGATCTGGTGGCTGGGTTCGAGTACGACGCGGGCTGCTGGCTTGGCCGGGTGGTGCTGGAGCGGCTGCAGCTGAGCCGCTCCACCTCCAACCAGCGTATCCTGTTCCAATTGGAATTCACCGGTTTTTCCCGCGTGGGCGCCAACACCCTCAAAACCCTGCAGGATCAGGTGCCTCGCTACCGATACCTGCGTGAAGAAATCAACCCGCCCAGCCGCTTCCAGAACTATGACTGAACGCCATCCGCAACTCTCCCGCCTGGCGATCTGGTGTTTGTGTGCGCCGTTGCTCTGGAGTGCCACCGCCACTGCCCAGTCGCTGCGCCTGCCCAGCCAGTCCAGTGTGCAGCGCACCGCGCCCGGCGTGCCGGTCACGGCCGACTTCATCGTGGCACTGGTGAACTCCGAGCCGGTGACCAACAACGAAGTGCGTCAACGCATGCGTCGCGTCGAGCAACAGATGGCTCAACAGGGTATTGCGGTGCCCCCGCGCGAGCAGTTGGCGCAACAGGTGCTTGAGCAGCTCTTGTCAGAACGGGCGCTGTTGCAGCACGCCACCGAAACAGGCATCCGTGTGGACGAGGCCACCCTGCTGCGCGCCGAGCAATCTGTGGCTGCCCAGAACCAGCTGGGGCTGGAAGAGTTCCGGCGTCGCGTGGCTGCCGAGGGTGTGGATCTCAACCGCTTCAGGAATGACCTGCGCAACCAGATCCTTCTGCAGCGTCTGCAGGACCGTGAACTTGAAGCCCGGGTTCAGGTATCCGAAGCCGAGATCGACGACTACCTGCGTGCGCAGCAGCGTTCCAGCGACCCAGCCAACATGCTGTTGAACCTGGGTCATGTGTTGCTGCTGGTGCCCGAAGGGGCAACCGAACAGCAGGTTCAGGCGCAGAAGGCGCGGGCAGAAGAGGTGGCGCGGCGCGCTCGCGCAGGCGGTGATTTCGCGGCGCTGGCGAGCGAATTTTCGGATGCCGCCGAGCGCGCGAATGGCGGCGTGCTGGGCTTGCGGCAAGCCAGTCGATTGCCCGAGTTGTTCGTTGCTTCTACCCAGGCGCTGAATGTGGGCGGTATTGCGGGCCCATTGCGAAGCGAGGCCGGATTTCATGTGCTCAAGGTGCTGGAGAAGCGTCTGGCGGGCTTGCCGGAGGCCAGCGTGGCACAGACCCGTGCGCGCCACATCCTGCTCCGCCCCGGTCCACAGCTCACAGAGGCAGCGGCCATCGAGCGCCTGAGCCAGTTTCGTCAGCAGATTGCCAGTGGACAGTCAAATTTCGAACAACTGGCGCGTGAACACAGCCAGGACGGTTCGGCCAGTGGCGGTGGTGATCTGGGATGGACATCGGCCGGGCAGTTCGTACCCGAGTTCGAGGAGCCGATGAACCAGTTGCGTCCCGGCGAAATTTCGCAACCGGTGGTTTCGCGTTTTGGGGTTCACCTGATTCGGGTTGAGGAGCGTCGCGAAGCCGCACGGAGCCAGCAGGAACAACGCGAACAGGTGCGCGCGCTGCTGCGTGAGCGCAAGGGCAACGAGGCGCTGGACGTCATGGCACGCGAAGTCCGCAATCGCGCCTACGTTGAAAACCGGGAACCGCCGCAGCCGTGAGCGGGCTCGTCACCGCCGAACCTGCTTCGGCATGAAACACATCGCCCGCAAGCGCTTTGGTCAGCATTTTCTGACCGACGCCGCCGTGATTGACGCCATCGTCGAGGCGATTGCACCTCAACCGGGCGATGCCATGGTGGAGGTCGGTCCTGGCCTGGCCGCGCTCACCCAGCCACTTGTCGAGCGCCTGGGCCGCCTCACCGTGATTGAACTCGACCGCGATCTGGCGGTCCGGCTGCGCGCGCATGCGCAGCTCGATGTGGTGGAGTCCGACGTGCTGAAGGTGGACTTCACCGCATTGGCCAGGGGCATGCACCCGGACAGCCTGGAAGCGAAGAAGCTCAGGGTCGTTGGCAATCTGCCCTACAACATCTCCACGCCCATCCTGTTTCACCTGCTGGACCATGTGGATGTGGTGCAGGACCAGCATTTCATGCTGCAGAAGGAAGTGATTGACCGCATGGTGGCAGGTCCTTCGACTTCGGAATACGGTCGCCTGTCGGTCATGCTGCAGTGGCGTTACGCCATGGACAACGTGCTCTTCGTGCCACCCGAGAGTTTCGATCCCCCGCCCCGGGTGGACAGCGCCATCGTGCGCATGGTGCCTCTGGCACAACCCCCGGCGATCGATTTCAAGACCTACCACGACCTGGTGCAGACCGCCTTCAGCCAACGACGCAAGATCCTTCGCAACACCCTGGGCCGCTGGCTGGACGAGCGGGGCTACAACGGCGACTTCGACCTCCAGCGCAGAGCCGAAGAAGTGCCCGTGCACGAGTTTGTCGCGTTGGCACAAGCGACCAAATAATAAACCCGCAAGCATGAAAAAGCCGCGACAAGTGTCGCGGCTCATCCAGTGGCACCAAGGATCCGGCTCCACCGGTCCAAGGTGCCGCGGGGGTAGACCAATAGCTCCGGCGCGAAATGTCTCAGTCCAGAGATACCGTGGAACCGGCTTTGCCGGGCCACTGGTATCGCCCCCTTGAGGGGGTGACGCGAAGCGGCGCGGGGGTGGGCCGTTATTTAGGCAGCAGCCAGCCAGTACCCGGCGTTGAACGGGCTGCTCATGCGCAGCGCCATCGGACTCACGTCGAGCAGCTTGTCGGTCGGCATGGGATCTTCGCTGGCTACTTCGATCGGTTCTTCGCCCTTGGGGGCCCGAGCCACCGAGAACGAGTAGAAGCACCGGAACGGAATCTTGCGATCACTCCAGTAGTCGGCCGTGTCGCGGAAGATGTCGAGCAACTGCTCGCGGGCTTCCTTGTCGAACTTGGCGTGTGCAGGAATGTGCTCCAGCACGACGATGAAGCCGGTCTGTGGTCCCGACTTGTGCACCATGTCCGTCATGCAGTCGTAGAGAGCGTCGAAGTTCTTGCCGAAATGGGAAGGCAAGGTGTATTGGGCTGCGATCAACTCCAGCACGTCCTGTTTGCTCTGCGCTTTGGCGAGGTTGGCATACAGGAAGTGATGTCCCAGGTGTTCAGCAGCGGCCTGCAGGTCTTTCACGCCATAGGCGCGAATCGACTGAACGATGTTGGTTCGTACGTTACGAAGTGGCGTGTCCATCTCCGCGTCTCTTTCTACAGTCAAAGTTGATAAACGATTCACTTCATTCACCCTGGATCACTGCACGATCAGCTTGAAGCTGGCGTAGTGGTCTTCGGTGTAATAACAATCATCAGGTGCCCGAGGCTTCTGCCCACCGCACACAATTCGCCTTGCACCCCGGTGATTCAAACCAGGTGTGGGTACGGTGTATTCACGGTAATACCCTCGTTTCTGTCCAGGCAGCAAGCGCTCGCGATTGCCGAACACAGTGCCATCTTTTTCGTAGCGGAATGGCCCTCCCAGCCGGATCTGCTCCATCACTTCCTTGCCCTGAACGGGAAGGGCGCTGGCGCCGATCACTGCAGGCAATTGCACTTCTGCGGGAGACCGGGACTGCACCATCATGGTGCTTGCCGCGACCGCCAGTACCAATGCCACCGCCAGTGATTTCACCAGCCACGACCTGTCTTTCACCGCCCGGATCTGTTTCAGACCCATGAAACCATTGCTCCTGATACAACCAACCCGCCCTCCGAACCAAAGCAAAACTGCCATTTGCCGTGGCACGAGTGGGGCGGGTTAACCCTGAAATTCAAGTGCGCTAGTGTGCCTTAAGCGCCACAAAAATGCAAGCGATTGCTGAAAAAATAGGCAATTCCGGCCTGCCAAGACGCGGAAAAAGTTAGTGCTTGCTTTTTCCTGAGGGTTTAACGGTCGGTGTTTGCTTCGGCCACGGTGAGTGCTGTCATGTTCACGATGCGCCGCACGGTGGCGCTGGCCGTGAGAATGTGCACCGGCTTGTCCGCGCCCAGCAGCACGGGGCCCACAGCGATGTTGCCGCCGGCCGCCGTCTTGAGCAGGTTGTAGGCGATATTGGCCGCATCAATGTTGGGCAGCACCAGCAGATTGGCGGGTCCCTTGAGCGTGGAGTGGGGCATCATGACCGCGCGGGCGGCAGGATCCAATGCCACATCCCCGTGCATTTCGCCATCGGCTTCCAGCCATGGCGCCTGCTCACGCAGGAGTTCCAGGGTGCGCCGCATCTTGATGGCAGTCGGTTGACTGGACGAGCCGAAGTTGGAGTGTGACAGCAGGGCGGCTTTGGGCTGAAGGCCGAAGCGCAGCATTTCTTCGGCTGCCATCACCGTGATTTCGCACAGCTGTTCGGGCGTGGGGTCGTAGTTGACATGGGTGTCCACCAGGAACACCTGGCGCCCAGGCAGCATCAGCCCGTTCATGCAGGCGTAGATGCGCACGTCCTGTGCGGTGCTGGGGCTACCGCCAGCGCGTTTGCCGATCACCTGGTCGATGTACTCCAGGTGGTTGTGGGTGGAACCCCAGGTGCCGCAGATCATGCCGTCGACCTCGCCCTTGTGCAGCAGCATGGCGCCAATGAGCGTGAGCCGGCGACGCATCTCGATCTTGGCAAGCTGCTGGGTCACGCCCTTGCGCTCGGTCATTCGATGGTAGGTCTGCCAGAAGTCGCGGTAGCGTGCGTCCTGTTCCACGTTGACGATGTCGTAGTCCAGTTCTTCGCGCAGGCGCAACCCGAATTTTTCAATGCGCTGGGCAATGATGGCCGGGCGACCGATGAGCGTGGGCCGTGCCAGGCCTTCGTCGACCACGATCTGGCAGGCGCGCAGCACGCGTTCTTCTTCGCCTTCGGCATAGGCCACGCGTTTGTGCTGGGCGGTTTTCGCTGCGGCGAAGATGGGCTTCATGATGGTGCCCGAGGCAAAAACGAAGCTCTGCAGGCGTTCCCGGTAGGCGTCCATGTCGTCCACAGGACGCAGTGCCACGCCGCTGTCAGCGGCGGCCTGCGCCACCGCCGGCGCAATTTTCATCATCAGGCGGGGATCGAACGGCTTGGGAATCAGGTATTCGGGGCCAAAGGCCAGTTTCTCTCCGGCATAGGCTGCGGCCACCACTTCGCTCTGTTCCGCCTGCGCCAGTTCGGCGATGGCATGAACGGCAGCGATTTCCATCTCGTCGGTGATGGTGGAAGCGCCTGCGTCAAGCGCGCCCCGGAAGATGTAGGGGAAACACAGGACATTGTTGACCTGGTTCGGGTAGTCGGTTCGGCCCGTTGCCATGATGGCGTCGTCCCGCACCGCCTTCACGTCCTCAGGTGCGATTTCTGGGTTCGGGTTGGCCAGTGCAAAGATCAGTGGTTTGGCCGCCATGCTTTTGACCATGTCCTGCTTGAGCACGCCACCCGCAGACAGGCCCAGGAAGACGTCGGCGTCCGCGATCACGTCACGCAGTGTTCTGTGGTCGGTTTTCTGCGCAAAGACGATCTTGTCTTCGTCCATCAGCTCGGTGCGACCCTCATAGACCACGCCGACCAGGTCGGTCACCCAGATGTTTTCTCTGGGGATGCCGAGCTTGACCAGCAAGCCCAGACAAGCCAGTGCTGCAGCGCCCGCACCGGAGGTGACGAGCTTGATCTTCTTGAGGTCTTTGCCCACCACCTTCAGACCGTTGAGGATGGCCGCGCCAACCACAATGGCCGTGCCGTGCTGGTCGTCGTGGAAGACCGGGATCTTCATGCGTTCCCGCAGCTTTCGCTCCACATAAAAACAGTCGGGCGCCTTGATGTCTTCGAGGTTGATGCCGCCGAAGGTGGGCTCCAGCGATGCGATGATCTCGACCAGCTTGTCCGGGTCTTTCTCGTTGATCTCGATGTCGAACACATCGATACCGGAGAACTTCTTGAACAGCACGGCCTTGCCTTCCATCACCGGCTTGGCGGCCAGCGGCCCGATGTCGCCCAGACCCAGCACGGCGGTGCCATTGGTGATCACGGCAACCAGGTTGCCGCGGCTGGTGTACTTGAAGGCGTTGTTGGGGTCTGCGACGATTTCCTCGCAGGGCGCAGCCACGCCGGGAGAGTAGGCCAGGGCCAGGTCGCGCTGGTTGGTGAGTTGCTTGGTGGCCGCAATGGCCACTTTGCCGGGCGTGGGGAACTCGTGGTATTCGAGGGCGGCACGGCGCAATTCGGCGCGTTTGTTGTCCTGGTCGCTGGTGATGCTCATGACCTTGTCTCCTGACGGTTCGATTTATTGCAATGTGGAAGCGAGTTGCGCATTCTAAATCTGTGGGCGGGAAAACCCCAGTCCGTAATAGTGCGTAATGCGCCTGGTGGGCCTGCCATTTTCGACGCGATTGGGGCGTTGGGTGGCAGACGTACCGCCGGGAGGCGGTGCTTTGTGCGCAGATACGCCCCTGCGGCGGTATCACAACCGGGTCAACGGACGGCTCAGGTGGTGCGTGGTGATTCGGACGGACAGGTCCGGGAAGTCCACGGGGGTCCTGTCTGGATGTCGGCTCGTACCGGGCGTGATGAACGTAATGGTGGACAGGTCCACCCTTGTTTTCCCGATCTTGCGATTCACCCAGGATCGGGGGCTTGACGAACCTCGGTGGCCTGACCCAGTGCTTGCTGTGCGCCGCTGGTGGGCACGTGGGACAACGACACCGTGGGTTGCAGGCGTTGCACGTCCTGCGGGTTGCACAGACCCGTTCCTGTCGTGAGCAATGCCGCCGAGCCTGCCGCCACGCCCCAGGCGAAGGCCTCCGTGAGGGGTCGGTGGTGCTGCACGGCCCACACCAGGCCGCCCACGAAGCTGTCGCCCGCGCCCACTGCACTGGCCACTTCGATGGACAGTGGTGCGGCGACCCACAGACCCTGGGTCGTCGCAAGGACAGCCCCCAGATGGCCCAGCGTGAGCGCCACCACCTGGGCTCTGCCGTCGTTCACCAGCGACGCCGCCGCTGCCTGCCAGGCGGCCGGGTCTTCCAGGGGTTGGCCCATGAGCTCGCGAAGCTCGCGCAGGTTCGGCTTGACAAGGTACACACCCTCGTCAAGCGCTGCGGCCAGGGGTGCGCCGGCGGTGTCCAGCACCAGCCGCGCCCCGCGAGCGCGGCACAGGCGGGCCAGCCGGGCGTAAAAATGGTCGGGAACACCGGGCGGCAGGCTGCCGCTGGCCACCAGCACATCGGGGAACGGATCGAGCGCCTGCAGGTGATCCAGGCAGGCCTGCCATTCCTGGGTGCTCAATGTGGGGCCCGGCATCACGAACCGGAACTCCGCGCCGGTGGCGTTCTCGTGCACGGTGAAACTGATGCGGGTGTCGTTCTCAATCGGCAGCAACGTGGCCGCGAGGCCTTCCTGGACCAGCCGTGTACGCAGCCAGTCGCCGGTGGGGCCGCCCGCCAGACTGAGCAGCGCGGGCGCGCCGCCCATGCGCGCGAGTACCCGCGCCACGTTGATGCCGCCGCCTCCCGCATCGTGCAGGGTGTCGCTGCAGCGCAGCTTGTGCGTGGGCAACACGCGCTGAGTCTCCGTGGCCAGATCGACCGCCGGATTCATCGTCAGGCACAACACGGAGAGCGTGGGAGGGGTGGAAGCTGGGTTCATGCCAGTGTTCTACCTCAAAGCGGGTCGCCATGGCCTTGGTTGATGCCAGCCGTGCACGGCGCGTCAGCGCATGTGCTTGATGCGCTTGGTTGCAAATGCCTCGCTCACACGCAGACCCTGGGTGCCTCGCTGCACGAAGAAGGCGTGCCCGGCTTCGATCTGTCCAGCCTTCACCACGGACAGGTAAAAGCCACAGCAGGCATGTTCCATCATGAGCCTGCCGGCATCGCGCAGACCCATCACCGCATTGAATTTGAAACAGGGTTCTCGCGGCGCAGTCACCCGCAACACGCATTCCGGAAAATGCAGTTCATCGCCGATCCATACCGCCGTTTCCGGCAAGCCTTCGATCGTCAGGTTTTCGCCCATGAACCCAGGTGGCAAGGGATCGTCAAAGAGATCCACGCCGCGTTCGCGCCGCAGGCGCTGCCACAGCGGCAGGTGTTCGGCCGGATAGGCATACACCGCCTTTTCAAGGCCACCATGCACGCTCAGGTCGGCCTGTTCGTCGCCAGCCAGGCCCAGCTTCTGAACCACCACCGGGCCGGCCACTGGCAGCTTGCCGATGCCAGACAGCACCACGCGCCCGCCAGCCTGCAGGGGCCGCACCGCGCCGCAGTTGACGCTCAGTACACGCACCGGCTCAGCCGCGCATCAGCGCTTCGATCTCGTCGGCCCTCACTGGCACACCGCGCGACATCAGCTCGCAGCCCTGCTCGGTGACAACGGCGTCGTCTTCGATGCGGATACCAATGTTCCAGAACGCCTCGGGCACGCCTTCGCCCGGGCGCACGTACAGGCCGGGCTCGATGGTCAGCACCATGCCGGGACGCAGCACGCGGCTCGGGCGGTCCTTGATGGTCTCGCCGCTGAGCGGATCCTTGCGCTCGCTCACCGTGCCCAGCTCGGACGGTTCCACATAGCTGCCGCAATCGTGCACGTCCAGCCCCAGCCAGTGACCGGTGCGGTGCATGTAGAACGGAAAATACGCTCGGCTGGCGATCACGTCCTGCGCATTGCCGACCTTGTTGCTGTCCAGCAGCCCCACATCCAGAAGGCCCTGCGCGAGCACCGCCACGGTGGCTTCGTGTGGATCGATGAAGCGTGCGCCGGCTTTGGTGGCCGCGACGGCCGCGTCCTGGCTGGCCAGCACCAGGTCGTACAGCGTGCGCTGCGGGCCGGTGAAGGTGCCATTGGCGGGGAAGGTGCGGGTGATGTCGCTGGCATAGCCGTCGAGCTCGCAGCCGGCATCGATCAGCACCAGTTCGCCGTCGCGCACCGGGGCGCTGCCGGCGCTGTAGTGCAGGACACAGGCATTGGCACCAGCGGCCACGATGCTGCCGTACGCCGGGTACTGCGAACCGTGCTGACGGAACTCGTGCAGCAGTTCGGCGTCCAGGTGGTGCTCGCGCACGTCTTGCCCGGCGCGCAGCATGGCCGCGCTGCGCTGCATGGCCCGGATGTGGGCGCGCGCACTGATGGCACCCGCGCGCCGCATGGTGGCAATTTCGTGCGCATCCTTGACCAGCCGCATCTCGTCGAGCAGGCTGCAAAGGTCGCGCTGGGTGTCGGGGCACAGGGCGCCATAGCGCACACGCGCGCGCACCTTGCGTAGCCAGCCATCCACCTGTGCCTCCAGCCCGCTGTGCGTCGCAAACGGGTACCACACCGTGGCGCGGTTCTCCAGCAGCTTGGGCAGCTTCTCACCCAGGTCCTGAACAGAAAACGCCTCGCTCACACCCAGCACGTCCGGTGCCGCCTCCGGCCCCAAGCGGTAGCCATCCCAGATCTCGCGTTCCTGGTCCTTGGGCTGGCAGAACAGCGTGCTGGTGCCTTCTGCGGTGACGATCAGCCACGCATTCGGCTCGGTGAAGCCGGTCAGGTAGTAGAAGTAGCTGTCGAAGCGGTAGAGGTAGCCGGTGTCGCGGTTGCGCAGATGCTCGGGTGCGGTGGGGACGACGGCGATGCCGCCAGGGCCCAGCTGGGCTGCCAGCCGCGCACGGCGTTCGGCATACAGGGTGGTGTGGGTGGTGGTGTCCATGGCCGTCATTGTCAGCCTTTTGGCGTGCGCGCGGGCCCGGGATCCAGAGCACCCGTGGAACCTGCTTTGCCGGGCCGCTGGGTGCGCCCCCTTTGGGGGGTAACGCCGAAGGCGGCGCGGGGTGGTCAGATGGCATTCAGCCCAACTCCTGCAACCTTTCAGGCGTACCCACATCGGTCCATGCACCCTGGAAGAGCTCGCCGCTCACCATCCCGGCGGCCATCGCCTTGCGCAACAAAGGCGCCAGGGGCTCTGCCGTGCCTTGGGGATTGCCGGGGAAAATGCCGCACCACGGTGCCTCAAACAGGGCGCGGCGGTAAAGGGCGACGGTGCTGAAGGTGTGCTGAACCGGCGCCTGGTCAAGGACCAGACCCTGGGCGGTCAGGCCAAAGTCGCCCTTCGGGTTGTGCGCGGGGTTGGGTACGAGCCAGAGATGGGCCAGCATGCCGCTGGCCACAAAGCGATCCACGCTGGCCACGCTGAAAACGAAGTCCGGCATGTAGACATCCCCGGCCAGTGCCCAGAACACCTCACCCAGCAACGGCATCGCACGCGAGATGCCGCCAGCGGTCTCCAGCGCATAGCCAAAATCCTGTCCTTCATCTGAAATGGCGATCGCCGTGCCGGGATGGCGGTACTGCCAGTCGGCACAGAAGGCATCGATCTGCTCACCCAGCCAGGCGGTGTTGACCACAAAGCGATGAAAGCCACCGGCCAGCAAGGCTTCCAGCGGCCACTGCATCAGCGGTTGGCCACGCACGCTCAGCAGGGGCTTGGGGGTGTGGTCGGTCAGGGGACGCATGCGCTGCCCCCGGCCGGCGGCCAGCAACATGGCGGTGACGGAGGGTGAAGAGGCGTGCGCGTTGGACATGAGGGTGGCACCGCAAGGTGGTGCAACTGACGGGAAACGCACCTACTATACGGTCCCATGTTCAATGCCAGAAGTCACATGGCCATCCGCGCCACCTTCGCGGCGGTGTCGGTCGTGCTGGCACTGGCTTTCTGGCGCTTGATGGGCGACGGCACCGAGGTGGAGCGCGACGCAGTCAGCGGGGTGGTGATGGCACCCGAGGCTGCGACCAGTGCGGTCGCTGACACCGCAATGCTGCAGACTGTGATGATCGAACTCGGCGATGGGCGTCGTGTGCGCGTGAGGGTCACGGGTGCCATGCCCCCACCGGGCGAAGCCGTTCAGCTGTGGCGCAGCCGGACCGACCAGGGCACCGAAATCTTCAGCCTGCAAGGCGAGGCCACACGTTAAGAACGTGTTCACGATCTAAAAACTTGTCCGTAAATGGTCGAGGGCGGTATGGCGGACGCTTTGGACGTATTGCGGCGCTGCAAATCCTCGCGATACCGCGAGGGATGCTCCGCATAACCCCCAAATCGCCTCTCCATCTTCCGCTCGCCAACTTGCGGACAGGTTCCAAGCCGGTCAACGGCGCGGGCACGGAACCCGGGGCCGGTAAAATCACCCGTTTGGTGCCCTGCCGCCGTCCCTCACCTTCCTGCCCAGCATCCCATGTCCAACGCTCCCGTCTCTGCCCCCGTCCCGGCACCTGTTGCCGCCGCTTCCGTCTCGCCCCAGGTCCAGGCCAACGCCATCCGGGCCCTGGCCATGGACGCGGTGCAGGCCGCCAATTCCGGCCACCCGGGTGCGCCCATGGGCATGGCGGACATGGCCGTGGCGCTCTGGGGCCGTCACCTGCGCCACAACCCCACCAACCCTGCCTGGGCCAACCGTGACCGCTTCGTGCTGTCCAACGGACACGGCTCGATGCTGATTTACGCGCTGCTGCACCTCACCGGTTACAAGCTGCCGATCGGCGAATTGAAAAACTTCCGCCAGCTCGGCAGCAAGACCGCCGGCCACCCTGAAGTCGGCCACACGCCTGGCGTGGAAACCACCACTGGCCCACTGGGCCAAGGCATCACCAACGCGGTGGGCATGGCGCTGGCCGAGAAGCTGCTGGCTTCCGAGTTCAACCGCGAAGACCACACCGTGGTGGACCACCACACCTACGTGTTCCTGGGTGACGGCTGCCTGATGGAAGGCATCAGTCACGAGGCCGTGGCACTGGCCGGTGCCTGGAAGCTCAACAAGCTGATCGCGCTGTACGACGACAACGGCATCAGCATCGACGGCCAGGTCACACCCTGGTTCATCGACAACACCACGCTGCGTTTTGCCGCCTGCGGCTGGAACGTGATCGGCCCCATCGACGGCCACGACGCCGACGCGGTGGACCGCGCCATCGCCGATGCGAAGAACAAGGCCGACGGCCCCACTCTCATCATCTGCAAGACCCACATCGGCAAAGGCAGCCCCAACCGCGCCAACACCGCCAAGGCCCACGGCGAGCCGCTGGGTGCTGAAGAGATCAAGCTCACCCGCGAAGCGCTCAACTGGCCGCACGCCCCCTTTGCCATCCCGAAGGACGTGTACGCCGCGTGGGACGCCAAGGACGCCGGCAAGGCCATGGAAGCCGACTGGAACGGCAGGTTTGCCGCCTACAAGGCCGCCTTCCCCGAACTGGCCAAAGAGTTCGTGCGCCGCATGAAGGGCGAGCTGCCGAAGCACTTTGCCCAGGTGGCGGTGGACGCGGCCGTGGCCGCCCACACCAAAGCCGAGACCGTCGCCAGCCGCAAGGCCAGCCAACTGGCGCTGGAGACCTTCACCGCCGCCCTGCCCGAGCTGCTCGGCGGCAGTGCCGACCTCACCGGCTCCAACCTCACCAACACCAAGTCCACCCCCAGCCTGCGCTTCAACCTGGCCGGTGATGTGGTGAAGAACGAACATGGTCAGGGTGGCCGCCACATCAACTACGGCGTGCGCGAATTCGGCATGGCCGCCATCATGAACGGCGTGGCGCTGCACGGCGGCTTCATCCCCTACGGCGGTACCTTCCTCACCTTCAGCGACTACAGCCGCAACGCCATCCGCATGGCCGCGCTGATGAAGCAGCGCGTGATCCACGTGTTCACCCACGACAGCATTGGCCTGGGCGAAGACGGCCCCACCCACCAGTCGGTCGAACACGCGGCCAGCCTGCGTCTCATTCCGAACCTGGACGTCTGGCGCCCCGCCGACACGGCCGAGACCGCCGTGGCCTGGGCCGTGGCGCTGCAGAATGCAACCCGCCCAACGGCGCTGCTGCTCAGCCGCCAGAACCTGCCCTACGCGCCCAAGAGCGACCTCGGCCACATCAGCCAGGGCGCCTACGTGCTGGCCGAACCGGCCGAAGTGGGACTGAAGAAAAAAGCCCAGGCGGTGATCATCGCCACCGGATCTGAAGTGCAACTGGCGCTCAAGGCACAGGAACTGCTGGCCAAGGAACACAAGATTGCCGTGCGCGTGGTCTCCATGCCCAGCACCACCACGTTTGACCGCCAGGACGCCACCTACAAGGCGAGCGTGCTGCCCAAAGGCCTGCCTCGCGTGGCCGTGGAAATGGGCAGTACCGACGGCTGGTGGAAATACGGCGTGGCCGCAGTCGTTGGCCTGGACACCTACGGCGAATCGGCCCCGGCGCCAGTGCTGTTCGAGCACTTCGGCTTCACGCCCGCCAATGTGGCCGATACGGTGCGCGCCGTGCTGGCGAAATGAGTTTGTGCATCCTTTTTTGAAACCCTCCAGGAGAGACGAGACATGACCATCAAGATCGGCATCAATGGCTTCGGCCGCATCGGCCGCAACGTGCTGCGCAGCGCACTGCAGAACTTTTCCGACATCGAAGTCGTCGCCATCAACGACCTGCTGGAGCCCGACTACCTGGCCTACATGCTGCAGTACGACAGCGTGCATGGCCGCTTCAAGGGTGACGTCAGCGTCGAAGGCAATACCCTGGTCGTCAATGGCAAAAAGATCCGCCTCACACAGGAGCGCGACCCAGCCAACCTGAAGTGGAATGAAGTGGGCGCCGAGGTGATCATCGAGTCCACCGGCCTGTTCCTGGACAAGGTCACCGCGCAGAAGCACCTGGACGCTGGCGCCAAGAAGGTCATCCTGTCGGCGCCTTCCAAGGACGACACCCCCATGTTCGTCTACGGTGTGAACGACAAGACATACAAGGGCGAGGCCATCATCTCCAACGCCTCTTGCACCACCAACTGCCTGGCGCCGATTGCCAAGGTGCTCAACGACAAATGGGGCATCAAGCGCGGCCTGATGACGACCGTGCACGCCGCCACTGCCACCCAGAAAACCGTGGACGGCCCTTCCAACAAGGACTGGCGCGGCGGCCGCGGCATTCTGGAGAACATCATCCCCAGCAGCACCGGCGCGGCCAAGGCCGTGGGCGTGGTGATTCCCGAGTTGAACAAGAAGCTCACCGGCATGAGCTTCCGCGTGCCCACCTCCGACGTGTCGGTGGTCGACCTCACGGTGGAACTGAACAGCGAAGCCACCTATGAAGAGATTTGTGCCGAAATGAAGGCGCAGAGCGAAGGTGCCCTTAAGGGCGTGCTGGGCTACACCACCGACAAGGTCGTGGCCACCGACTTCCGCGGCGACACCCGCACCTCCATCTTTGACGCCGACGCCGGCATCGCCCTGGACAAGACCTTCATAAAGGTGGTGAGCTGGTATGACAACGAGTGGGGCTACTCCAACAAGTGCCTGGAGATGGTGCGCGTGGTGGCCAAGTAAGCGCCTGCTTCATTTCAACAAAAAAGCGCCTTCGGGCGCTTTTTTGTTGCCTGCGCTCCGCCCTCTGTCGAACACCCATCAATGTGTCGCATGTGACAGGCATGGCTTGACACTAGACCGACCGGTCTATAGATTTCGCCGCATGCCCGACCCCCAAGCACCCACCCCCGGCACCCGCGAGCGCCTCATCGCTGCCATGGCCGACGCCCTGCGCCGGCGTGGCCTGCACGGCATTGGCCTGACCGAATTGCTGGCCCAGGCCGGCGCGCCCAAGGGTGTTCTCTACCACCACTTTCCCGGCGGCAAGACCGAGCTGGCCGTGGCCGCCATTGACCACGTGATGGACCGCATGCTGGTCGGACTGGACACCCTGCTCACCCGCATCCCCGATCCCGTCGAGGCCCTGCGCCACTGGATGACCACGGCCACCGCCCGCCTGCGCGACACCGGCTTTGAGTGCGGTTGCCCGTTCGCCACAGTGGCGCTGGAAAGCACGCCTGACGACCCCCAGCTGCGCGCCGCTCTGGACCGGGCGTTTGCCCGCATGCGCGAGCGCATTGCGCTGTCGCTGGAGCAGGGCGGCGAGCCGCGCGAATCGGCGCAGGGCCTGGCTGCATTGATCGTTGCCGCTTACGAAGGCGGTTTGCTGCAGGCGCGCGTGGCCCAGAGCACACAGCCCATCGAACAGGCCACCCATACCTTGCTTTCCCTGCTGACCCTGCGTTCCCAAGGAGCCCGACCATGACCTCTGTCGCCCAACACCCGGTGCACACCGAGCGCCTCACACTCACCGCCGACGACGGCTATGAACTGGTGGCCGTGCGCTACCGCAGCACCGTCAAGCCCCGTGCCCACCTGGTGGTGGGCGGTGCCACTGCCGTGCCGCAGGGCTTCTACAAGCGCTTCGCCGAATACGCCGCCAGGCGCGGTTTCGACGTGCTGACGCTGGACTACCGCGGCATCGGGCAATCGGCACCGGCCACCCTCAAGGGGTTCCGCATGGACTACCTTGACTGGGGCCGGCTTGATCTGGCCGCTGGCGTCAAGGCCATGCGCACAGAAGGCGTGCCGCTGTACGTGGTGGGCCACTCCTACGGCGGCCACGCGCTGGGCCTGTTGCCCGATCCCGGGGCCGTGGACGCCGCCTACACTTTCGCCACCGGCGCGGGCTGGCACGGCTGGATGCCGCCGCTGGAGCGCCTGCGCGTGCTGTTCATGTGGCGCGTGCTGGGGCCGGTGTGGACCCGCATGGCCGGCTACCTGCCCTGGAGCAAACTCGGCATGGGCGAAGACCTGCCCCTCGATGTGTACCGGCAGTGGCGCAGTTGGTGCAGCTTCCCGCGCTACTTCTTCGACGACCCCCGGATGCAGGCCATCACCGAACGCTTTGACGACGTGCGTTTTCCCATCGTGGCGGTCAATGCCGTGGACGACGCCTGGGCGCCACCCGCCTCACGCGACGCGTTCATGGCCGGCTACCGCAACAGCGCCGTGCGTTCCGTGACCATCGATCCACGCCAGAAGCAGCTCGGCGCCATCGGACACATGGGCTACTTCCGACCCAAAGCCAAACCCCTGTGGGACGAAGCCCTGGACTGGTTCGAAAGCCTGCCGGTGGTCATCCGTCCTGCGAGCTCGTGACCTTTCCGGCGCGAAATGCTCCAGCCCAGAGATACCGTCGGGCCGGCTTTGCCGGACGACTGGTATCGCCCCCTTGAGGGGGTCGCGCGCCGCGCGGCGGGGGTGATTCCAAGCCTCCGGCACGAGATGGCTCCATCAAGGGCACCCGTGGAACCGGCTTGTATGGTTGAGGTGTTGGGGTGGAGGGCCTGAAATACCGGCTAACGGCACTGACCGACTGGCGGAGATTGCCCCCACCCCGCCTTCCAGCGTCGATAAGGAACTGAGCGGCACCGGGTATCGGTA
>NZ_JAUSCF010000023.1 GCF_030651625.1 Hydrogenophaga sp.
GCAACGCATGGAGAAAAGTCCCACTTCGCCCCCGTTTTTCCGGCTGTGGCTACGGCCACAGTCCTCAAAATCGGCGCCGAATTGGGCTCTTTTCCCACGCGTTTCGCTTCGATGCCTTCTGCCGCGCAGGCTCCTAGCCCACCTGCGCCTCGAAGCCCTCGGCCCGCAGCGCCTCGATCACTTGGTCAATGTGTTCTCGACCGCGTGTCTGAAGCACCAGTTCGATCGTCACGTTCTGCGCGGCCAGCAACGTGAAGGCGCGCTGGTGGTGCACCTCGTCGATGTTGGCGCCGGCTTCGGCCACGGTGGCCGTGATGCGCGCCAGGTTGCCGGGCACATCACGCGCATTGACCTGGATGCGCGCCAGCCGACCGGCACGTACCATGCCGCGCTCGATGATGGAGGCCAGCAGCATCGGGTCGATGTTGCCACCGCACAGCACAAGACCGACGCGCTTGCCCGCGAACCGCTCCGGGTGCTTGATGAGCGCAGCGAGACCTGCAGCACCCGCGCCTTCGACCAGCGTTTTCTCAATCTCCAGCAGCATCACGATGGCCTGCTCGATGTCGCCTTCATCGACCAGCAGCAGGTCATCAACCTTCTCGCGGATGATGGCCTGGGTGATCACGCCTGGCGTACCCACGGCAATGCCTTCGGCAATGCTGCTGGCGCCCTGGGGCAGGTGCGTGCCCTTGATGGCGTTGTACATGGCCGGGAACCGCTCGGCCTGCACACCCACGATCTCGATGCCGGGCCGGATCGCCTTCGCCGCCGTGGCCATGCCGGCAATGAGCCCGCCGCCGCCGATGGCCACCACCAGCGTGTCCAGGTCGGGCTGAATGCGCAGCATCTCCAGCGCCACAGTGCCCTGGCCGGCGGCAATGGCTTCGTCGTCGTAAGGGTGCACGAACACCAGGCTCTCGCGCTCGGCGAGTTCCCTCGCGTGGGCACGCGACGCCTCCAATGTGTCCCCATGCAGCACCACCTCGGCGCCGAATCCGCGCGTGCGCTCGACCTTGACGCCCGGTGTGAAGCGCGGCATCACGATCACGGCGCGCAGGCCCAGGCGCTGCGCGTGGTAGGCCACACCTTGTGCATGGTTGCCCGCGCTCATGGCGACCACGCCGCGCGCACGCTCCTCGGCGGTGAGTTGCGCCAGCTTGTTGCAGGCGCCGCGCTCCTTGAACGAGGCGGTGTACTGAAGATTCTCGAACTTCAGGAACACCTGGCAGCCGACGATCTGCGAGATCGTGCGCGATTCCACGAATGGCGTGTCCAGTATCTGGCCGTCCAGCCGCTGTGCGGCCGCCTCAACGTCTTGTCTTGTCAGCATGAAGCGATTGTGACGCCATGCCGGCGCATGCAGCGGGTGCGAAAGCCCGACAAATTCCCCACCCTGCTTGCATCACGCCCTTCCATGAATCATCAAGCTGGGGTATGTTCCGCTTCAATACCGCATTTGGCATGCCCTGGTGGCTTCCGGCGGTGTCAACGGAGGTGTCTGGATGGCCAAACGCACGGTGCAGCCCGTCGAGACTGTGTCTCGCCCGGCGCTGGACCCGAAAGAGTCGCGCGAAGGGCGAAGCCATTTCGTGGGCGAAGGCCGTGTGTTTGTGCCCCATGGCTTGCGTCAGGCCCCGGTGCTCGATCTGATGTGTTCACATTTCGTGCTCACGCTGGCCGCCCGACAAGGCCCGCGTTTCAACGTGCGCCGGGATCTCAACACCATGCTCTCGCTGGCCGGGCGCCACCTGGTCTGGCCACTCACCGTGCTGGCCCGGTTGCGTGATTTCCTGAACCGGCGCTGTCGCGACAACGACCTGTGGAGCGGCCAGGAGCAGCTCTCGATCCCTGCGTTCATGGAACGTTATGGCGTGTGGCGTGGCCCCTACGAAGAGGGCACGCTTTTTTTCTATCTCGATGAATACGCCAAGGAGTCCCCCAAGGACTTGCTGGCGGTGCTGGCGGTGACCGGCGACTGGCTCAGCCAGGCGCTCAAGAAGCAGTCCACGCTGGTGGAGAAGAACATCGACGCACTGGCCGGACTGCTGCAGCTCAACCGGGCCGAACGGGCATTGCTGCTCTACGGCACGCTGGCGCGCTACCAGCGCGACCTGCGATCCATCCTGGTCGAATTCAAGGTGAACAACGCGCCAGAGGCCTACGCGGCCATTGCCGACGTGGCGGGCGTGAAAGCCAGTGAAGTGGGAGAGGCGCTGCGGGCGGGTTCGCGGCTGGAACGCATCGGCATGGTGGAGAACCTGATCTCCGAGCACAACATCACCGACCTGGCCGACCTGATGAAGGTCAGCGAGAAACTGCCTCCGGTGCTGATGCGCGAGTACCGCACCCAGAGCGAACTCATGGCGGTGTTCACCCGGCCTGCCGCCAGTTCGGCCCTGGGTGTCAAGGATTTTGCATACGTGGGCGAAGACGTGCGCTTGCTCTGCGGTTTGCTGCGTGAAGCGGTGGCACGCCGCGAACCCGGCGTGAACGTTTTGCTGTATGGCCCCCCCGGCACCGGCAAAACCGAGCTGGCACGCGTGGTGGCGCATGCAGCGGGACTGGAACTGTTTGAAGTGGAATACGCCGATCGCGACGGCAACGCGCTGAGCGGCCGCGATCGCTACAGGTCGCTGCAGATCGCCCAGGTGTTTCTGAAGGGAACCGCACATTCCGCGCTGCTGTTTGACGAGGTGGAAGACGTGTTCCCGCCCATCTCCAGCGAGGCGGCACAGATCATGGCGCGTGCCGAACATGTGGCGCCCTCACACACCAGCAGCGTCAGCGGCAAGGCCTGGGTGAACCAGATACTGGAATCGAACGCGGTGCCCACACTCTGGGTGACCAACCGCATCGAACAGATTGATCCGGCGTTTCGTCGCCGATTTGCCTATCACCTGGAACTCAAGAGCCCGCCACCGGGCGCGCGCGAGCAACTGGTGCGCAAGACGCTGGAAGGTACCGCGGTGTCTGATGCGCTGGTGGCGCGCCTGACGGAACGCAAAGGCCTCACGCCCGCGCAGATCCGCACCGCCGTGCGTTTTGCAGAATTGGCATCTGGCCCGGGTAAAGCCGGCGCGCGCCGTACGCCGAAGGGGCCATCCAGGGTGGTACCGCTGCTCGACGACCTGATCGAGCGCCAGCTGCGCAATGCCGACCTCGCCCTGGGCCGCCGGCCCGACCTGGTGCAGCGCCCAAGCGTGACCCAGTACAGCCTGGACATGCTGAACGTGGATTCGCGCTATGAGCTGCCGCGCATCATCAACGCCCTGAAAGCGCGTGGGCACGGGTGCCTGTGTTTTCATGGTGCGCCCGGCACCGGCAAGACCGCGCTGGCCGAACATCTGGCCCAGCAGCTCGAACGACCGCTCGTGATCCGGCGCGCCAGCGACCTGGTGAGCAAGTTCGTGGGCGAGACCGAGCAGCAGATGGCCGCCATGTTCCGCGAGGCCGAGTCGGAAAAGGCGGTGCTGCTGCTGGACGAAGCCGACAGCTTCCTGCAGGACCGCAGGGGTGCGCAACGCACCTACGAAGTGACCGAGGTGAACGAGATGCTGCAGGGCATGGAGCGTTTTGCCGGCATCTTCATCTGCACCACCAACCTGATGGACAGCATCGACCAGGCGGCGCTGCGGCGCTTCACCTTCAAGATCCGCTTCAAGCCGCTCACGGCGGTGCAACGCGAGACCATGTTCGTGACGGAAGCGCTCGATGGCGATGTGGCGCGGTTCGACGCAGGGCTGGCGGCGCGACTGCTGAAGCTCGATCAGCTGTGCCCGGGTGACTTTGCAGCGGTGAAACGCCAGGTGGAGATCCTTGCGGAGGCGCTGGCGCCCGAGGAATTCATGGCCCAGCTCGAAGCCGAGCACCGCATCAAACCGGAAGTGCGCGAATCTAGAACCATTGGGTTCTAGATTCTGCTGGCCCACCCCCGCGCTGCGCTTTCAGCGCGTCACCCCCTCAAGGGGGCAACGCTGGCGGCCCGGCGAAGCCGGCTCCGCGGCGTTCTGAACCAAGGCACTTCGCGCTCACGGATGTACGGTTTATGGGGTTCGAGCCAGTCGTGCGAACGTGGCCAGCACCGATGCCGCTTCGGGGGTGTTTTTCACTCTCGCGCTGATCTGAGTGGCGTCTTGACCTTCGCGTGCCATCGTCGGGCCCAGACATTCGAGGTAGGCCCGTAGCGCTTCGCCCGAGAATTCCGGATGGAACTGCACGCCCCAGGCGTTGGTGCCCCAGCGAAAGGCGTGGTGCGGCTCGTGGGCGTTGCTGGCCAGCACGACCGCTCCGGGCGGCAGGCGCCGCACCGTTTGCCAGTGCACGGCCTGGGCCTCGAAGATGGATGGCAGGTGGCCCAGCAGGGGATCGTCCTGGGTCTGCGGGTGGCGCTGCACCTTCACCGTTCCGATCTCGACGCCTTCTGGGTGGTGGGTCACTTCGCCGCCGAGTGCGTGCGCCAGCAACTGATGGCCATAGCAGATGCCCAGCGTGGGCACGGAATGCTTCACCGCCTGCTGCAACCAGGGCACCAGCGCCTCGCTCCAGCGCTCGCGGTCGCTCACCATGGCGTGGGAGCCGGTGATCACGATGCCGGAAATGCTGTGCAACGGCGGCGGGGGCTGGTCACCCCGGGCGTCGTGTGTCCGCACCTTCGCACCGCCCTCTCGCAGCCCGACGGCGATCCAGTCGTCAAAGTCGCCCAGGCGCTGGCGGATGTGGGCGTGGGTGCGGCCGGTTAGCACGATGAGGATGGGGAGGGCGCTCGACATGGCTGCAATTTTAGGGAGCCGGATGGTGAATGCCGGGGCTCAACCTCATGAGGCGGCAGCGAGGCCCCATTCAAAGGCAAAAAAAGCCCGTCACATGGACGGGCAAGAGGAGAGAAGAAAGTTGAAAAGGAAGCGATTGCATGAGGCAGAGAAAAGCCCCTGATTCTGACGCTCAGTGCACCAGGGCCATGGGACCGGTGGGCAGCTCGTCGGGCGAGTAGTCGGGGTGGTGATCGACCAAAAACCGAAGTTTCTGGTCCAGCCGCGCCACGCGGGTGTGCGCAATGCTTTCGCAATGGTGTTTTGAAATCAGCGCGAACAGCTTGCTGCGCAGGAACCAGAGGTCCTTGGGGCTCTCGCACATCATGAGCGAGGCCTGCAAACGGGTGCGAACGGGATCCTTGATGTCGGACATGGCATCGTGAAACTCGTCGACGATGAAGTCCAGTTCCAGGACCTGTGTGTCGTGGTAAGTCTCTTTCGACTTTTTGCCAAACCAGGGCAGTTTGAAGAACATGCCGCACTCCATTTGTGATGTTCGGGGGTTCGCCGGGAACAGCCCGGGCTCATCCGCTTCATCGACCAAACGGTGTAAGAGCTTGAGCTTTTCTTCAGAGAAAAGGGGGTCTCACCGACAGGCGGTCGGCCTTAAAAATGGGAGTCCCACATAGGTAGACAGTCGCAGTCGAAATGACTGTTCGTACCTACCCGAAAGCACTCACCACACGTAATACGTCCGCGCCGTAGGCTTCTCGCTTTTTCTGGCCGATGCCAGAAATGCCGTCCAGATCGGCATCTGTCTGGGGGCGGCGGGTGGCGATGGCGCGCAGCGTGGCGTCGTGAAAGATCACGAACGCCGGCAGGTTGTGCTCGCGCGCCACTTCAGCGCGCCAAGCCTTGAGCGCATCCAGGCAATCGCGCTCGGCCAGACTCAGCGGCTGACCTTCTGGTGCCGTGGTGGCACGGCCTGCGCGACTCGCCCGAGCGCCACGCGAACGTTCGGCTTTCTCGCTGACCTGGCGCAACCAGATTTCCTGCTCACCCTTGAGGATGGCGCGCGCCGCGTCGGCCAGGTGCAGGGTGTTGTACGGCGCGTCGTTCACCTGCACCGCCTCACGGGCAATCAGGTGCCGCAACAAGGCGCGCCACTGGGTCTCGCTCATGTTGGCGCCGATGCCGAAGGTGCTGAGCTTGTCGTGGCCGTACTGGGTGACCTTGTCGGTCACCTTGCCCCGCAGGATGTCCATGATGTGGCCGGCGCCAAAGGCGTTGCCGCTGGACTGCTGCACACGGTAGATGCACGACAGCAGTTTGCGCGCCGACTCGGTGGCGTCGATCAGTTCGGGCGGATTCAGACAGTTGTCGCAATTGCCGCAGGCTTTGCTGTCTTCTCCGAAGTACTTCAGCAAGCGCACACGTCGGCAGTCGCTGGCCTCGGCCAGCACCAGCAGGGCGTCGAGCTTGCCGCGCAGCACCTGCTTGAACTCGTCCGCCGCCGGGCTTTCGTCGATCATGCGGCGCTGGTTCACCACGTCCTGCAGACCGTAGGCCATCCAGGCGTTGGCGGGCTCACCATCGCGGCCGGCCCGGCCGGTTTCCTGGTAGTAGCCTTCGATGTTCTTTGGCATGTCCAGGTGGGCGACGAAGCGCACGTCGGGCTTGTCGATGCCCATGCCGAAGGCGATCGTGGCCACCATGATCAGACCTTCTTCGCGCAGAAAACGGTCCTGGTGGCGCTGGCGCATGGCGGCGTCCAGACCCGCGTGGTAGGGCAGGGCAGACAGGCCTGCGCTCACCAGCATGGCCGCCACTTCCTCCACGCGCTTGCGCGACTGGCAGTAGACGATGCCGGCGTCGTGCACGCCATTGCCGCCAGTATGTTCGTCTCGGATGAAGCGCAGGAGCTGGGTGGTGGCGTCTTTTTTCTCCACCAGCTGGTAGCGGATGTTGGGTCGGTCGAAGCTGCTGATGAACGTGCGCGCGGCCTCCAGCTGCAGCCGCTCGATGATGTCGGCACGGGTGAGGTCGTCGGCGGTGGCAGTGAGTGCCACGCGCGGCACGCCGGCGAAGCGCTCGTGCAGCACCACCAGTCCGCGGTATTCGGGCCGGAAGTCGTGCCCCCACTGGCTCACGCAGTGGGCTTCGTCGATGGCAAACAGGCTGAGCTTGCCCCGCTCGTGCAGCGAGTCCAGCAGCGCCAGAAAGCGCGGTGTGGTCAGCCGTTCGGGTGCGGCGTACAACAATGTGAGCTCACCGCGCAGCATCTGCTTTTCAATGCGCTGCGCGTCTTCGCCGGACAGGCTGGAATTCAGGAACGCAGCGGCCACGCCCGCCTCCAGCAGCGCGCCCACCTGGTCGTGCATCAGCGCAATCAGCGGCGAGACCACCACGGTCAGGCCCTGACCGGCGCGCTCGCGCACAATCGCGGGCACCTGGTAGCACAGCGACTTGCCGCCGCCGGTGGGCATGAGCACCAGCGCGTCTCCACCCGCGCAGACGTGCTGCACGATGTTGGCCTGCGGGCCGCGAAACGCATCAAAGCCGAACACTTCGTTCAGCACGCCCAGGCTGGTCTCCAGCACCTCGCCTTCAGGGGAAATGTCAATCATGAATCGATCTGTTGGGTTCTGGGTTCGCGTCTTCGTCCGTGGAGGCGAACAGGGTGCCACTGCGGGTCACATCTGTTCCCATGGAAGGCCATCGAACCGCCATCCATTCAGGCTGGAGCGTTTGAACGCATCGTTGAGCTCGCCTTCAAAGCCGTGCACCACGTGCGCCACTTCCTTGAAGCCCGCTGCTTCCAGCGCCATTCCGGCGTCGAGCGTGCGCTTGCCACTGCGGCAGATCAGCAGCACCGGCCGCTCCTTGTTGCCAGCTTCGTCCTCCACCGCCGCCGCAAATCGCGCCGGATCGGGGGTCAGGTCGGGGTATTCGTACCAGGGAATGTTCTCTACGCCAGGCGGCCGACCCACGTAAAGCGACTCGATCTCCATGCGCACGTCGACGAACAGCGGTGCGTCCTGGCCCAGCGCGGCGCGTCGCGCGGTCTCGGCCTGCAGCCATGCCCAGGCTTCCTTGGGGAGCAGGTGATTCATAAGGGATATTGTCGGGCATGGGCCGTCCGGGACTCAGGCCGCTGTCATGCGGCCTCCTAGACCGGCTCAAGTGATCGATGCGGGGCCACAGGCAGTCTGACCGTGATGAGGTCACCGGCCCGCACCACGCCGCTCGCCGTGACCACACCCATCACGCCCGCCTTGCGCACCAGTGCTCCGTCCGACGAGCGGTCCAGCACGGCAGCCATGAGCCCTTCCTGGAACCGGTTGAGCTGGTGACAAGGGTTGCGCAGCCCCGTCAGTCTGACGATGGCGGACGGCCCCAGGTGCAATTCGGTGCCCACCGGCAGCGCAAGAAGATCGAGATGGCGGGTGGTGATGTTTTCGCCGATCTGACCGTGTGACACGGAGAAACCCTGGGTGTCCAGTTCCTCGAGGAGTTCTGCGTGAATGAGGTGAATCTGTCGCAGGTTCGGTTGCCCGGGATCGCGTGCGACCCGGGACCGATGCTGCACCGTGATGCCGCAATGGGCATCACCCTCGACCCCCAGTCCTGCGATCAACCGAATCTGCTCGACTACCCCTTTCGAGAAAACGTGTGCCGCCTCACTGGCGACGGCCTGGACGATTGGTTGCGGCGAGTCATTCAATGAAATGTCCTCCGACGCCATGCGTTGAACTGAAAGGTGAGTTGAACCGTGACGCTCACGGATGATTATTCTGCACATCGGCAAGGACGGATGATCCACTGCGCGCGGCAACCGCCTGACTTCCTACAATCGGGTCCATGACCACCCCGACCTACACCCGCGCCCAGGCACTGCCCGCCATCCTCTCGCAACGCATTGCCATTCTGGATGGCGCCATGGGGACCATGATCCAGCGTTTCAAGCTGGGCGAGGCGCAGTACCGGGGCGAGCGGTTCAAGGACTTTCACAAAGACGTGAAGGGCAACAACGAGTTGCTGAGCCTGACGCAGCCGCAGGTGATCCAGGACATTCACGAGGGCTATCTGGCCGCTGGCGCCGATCTGATCGAGACCAACACCTTTGGTGCCACCACGATCGCGCAGGAAGACTACGACATGGCCGATCTGGCCCGCGAGATGAACCTGGCTTCGGCCCGCATCGCCCGTGCGGCCTGTGACAAGTTCAGCACGCCCGACAAGCCGCGCTTCGTGGCCGGCGCCCTGGGCCCTACGCCAAAAACCGCCAGCATCAGCCCCGACGTGAACGACGCTGGCGCCCGCAATGTGACCTTCGAGCAATTGCGTGCGGCCTACCACGAGCAGGTGGAAGCGCTGGTGGAAGGCGGGGCGGACGTGCTGCTGCTGGAAACGATTTTTGACACGCTCAACGCCAAAGCCGCGCTGTTCGCCATCGACGAATACTTTGAAAACAGTGGCGAACGCCTGCCGCTGATCATCAGCGGAACCGTCACGGATGCCTCGGGCCGGATCCTCAGTGGGCAGACCGTGACCGCCTTCTGGGCCAGCGTGCGCCACCTGCAGCCGCTGGCGGTGGGCCTGAACTGCGCTCTGGGCGCCACCCTCATGCGCCCCTACATCCAGGAACTGGCCAAGGTCGCGGGCGACACCTTCATCAGTTGTTATCCCAACGCCGGCCTGCCCAACCCGATGAGCGAAACCGGCTTCGACGAAACGCCTGAGGTCACCGGCCGCCTCCTGCGCGAGTTTGCGTCTGAAGGGCTGGTGAACATTGTGGGCGGCTGCTGCGGCACCACGCCTCAGCACATCGAGGCCATTCGCGTCGGCGTGGAACCGCTGGCGCCACGCAGTCTGCGCAAGGACTTCTTCTACCGCGAAGCTGCCTGATTGGGCCCACCCCCGCAGCGCTTCGCGCTACCCCCTCCAGGGGACGATACACCAGTGGCCCGGCAGAGCCGGTTCCACGGTATCTCTGGATGAAGGCACTTCTCGCGGACGGAATCCTTGCTTATCGCGTGGTTTCGGTCTTCAGGCGCACGGGGTGGCGCTTCGGGCAAAAGAATCCGATCCCTGTCTGGGCCGCGCATGAGGGCAAAGTTGCGACAGTCCTGTGGTTTGTTTCACGAAAGGCGCGTTCGTAGAACGTGAGCCAAGGGCTTGAACATGGTGCATAAAACGCCAATGCAGCATAATCGACCGTCCCATCAAGGGGAGTAGTCGATCAGCCAGCGGGTTTTCAGCCCGCCCCGGCTGAAGGGGTTTTCGTCAGCACGCTGCTTTGGCCATTCAGGCCGGGGCGGCCGGAAACCTCAGGCCGGGCGCCATGCCCAGGCCCTGGCAAGACCTTGGGGGTGTTTTCAACACCACCAATCGAGGTCTTTCTCATGGAATCAATTGCGCCACCCTGGCTGTGGCTTGTGTTCGTCGCGTTCGTGATCGCGGCGCTTTTCGTGGACTTCGCCGTGCTCAAGAAGCAAGGCTCCCACGAGGTGGGGGTGCGGGAGGCCCTCTGGTGGTCGCTGGCCTGGGTGCTGCTCAGCCTGGTGTTCAACGCGATGTTCTGGTGGGCGGTGAAGGACATGTCCGGCTCCACGGCCGTGGCCAACGAGAAGGCGCTGGAGTTCCTGACCGGCTACCTGATCGAGAAGAGCCTGGCGGTGGACAACATCTTCGTCTTCCTGCTCATCTTCACCTACTTCGCTGTGCCGCCCGCGTTCCAGAAGCGCGTGCTGATGATCGGCATCATCGGCGCCATCGTGCTGCGCACGGTGATGATCCTGGTGGGCGCCTGGCTGCTGGACCAGTTTCACTGGATTCTTTATCTGTTCGGTGCCTTCCTCATCCTCACCGGCGTGAAGATGTGGTGGGCCGCCGGCCAGGAAGAAAGCCTGGACGACAACCCTGCGCTCAGGCTGCTGCGCAAGGTGTTGCCGGTGAGCAAGGAATACGACGGCGAGAAGTTCTGGACGCTTGAGAACGGCAAGAAGATTGCCACGCCGCTGCTGATGGTGGTGGCGCTGGTGGCCATGACCGACGTGATCTTCGCAGTCGACTCCATCCCGGCCATTTTCGCCATCACCAAGGATCCGTTCATCGTGCTGACCAGCAACGTGTTCGCCATCCTGGGCCTGCGAGCCATGTTCTTTTTGCTGCAGGCGGCCGCCAGCCGCTTCCACCTGCTGAACTACGGCCTGGCGGTGATCCTGGTGTTCATCGGCACCAAGATGATGATCATCGACATCTACAAGATCCCGGTGGCGATCTCTTTGGGTGTGGTCATGGGCATTCTGGTGATCACCATGATCTGGAGCTCGAAGACCGCTCCGAATACGTAGCACCCCCCTGCGCCGCTGACGCGGCTTCCCCCCTCCGTAGCGCGCCTGCGGCGCTTCGAGGGGGGACGGCAGCTTGGGCCGGCGGAGCCGGACCCTTGCTGCCCTTGGATTTGGCTGCCCTTCATTGGCGGAGAGGCTGAGGTATGCGCGAAACCTCAAGCGCGAGGAGCGAAGGGGAGTCTACTGACAGTGTCCAATCCAAGAAGCCACCGGCGCGAAGTGCCCCAGTCCAGGGGCAGCCAGGGACGGCTTTGCCGGCCCGAGATGCCGTCCCCCCTCGAAGCGCCGCAGGCGCGCTACGGAGGGGGGAAGCCGCGTCAGCGGCGCAGGGGGGAGTGCCGAAGCTACTCCATCAATTTGTCGATCTCGTCCTGCATCGTCTGCACCAGCTGGCTGTAAACCTGCAGTTTGTGCCGGTTGTCGCGCAGGCGCTCGGCCAGGCGCTGGGCCACAGCGGTCATGAGCTTGGCGGCGGTGGTGGGTTGTTCGGCAATCAGGCTTTCGAGCGCCTGGCGGTCGAGCACGGCGCAGTGCACGTCGGTGCTGGCGGTGCAGGTGGCAGAGCGGGCGGCGCCGTCGACCAGTGACATCTCCCCGATCAGGCTGCCGGGCCCCACCACGTTGACGGTGACCGGTTCGGCCCGGCTGGGCATCAGCGACTCCACCGTGATCTCGCCTTCCAGCACCAGTACCATGAATCCGGTGTCGACGGTTTCACCCTGCCGGATGATGATGGTGCCCGTGCTGTGGCGGCAGGGCCGCATGAAGCGCACCACGGTCAGCGCCTCGACTTCGTCGAGCTGCATCAGGGCGGTGGGCGCTCGCAACAGGAAAGCCGCTTCATGGGCGCTGGCCGAGCCTTCGACCTGCAGGGCGTTTTCAGTGGCGCGGACACTGCGCCGGCTGCCGAACAGCATGTCGAGGAATGCCATGGTGGGGCGGTGGTGGGAGGGTTTGGCCGGCGTGCGGCAACGACGTGAGATTGTGCCGTGTCACGCCGGTTTTGGGTGGGTGTGCACCTGAGTGGCACATCCATTGCTTGATGCATGTCATGCAAATGGACCCACACGCCTGGCTTCGTCAACCGCTGGCCGCCGCCAGCGAGGCCTGGCGCAACCCGCTGGAGCTGCTGCTGGCCTCCACCGGCGAAGGCATCTATGGGGTAGATCTGGACGGCCTTTGTGTGTTCATCAACCTGGCGGGTGCCCGCATGATCGGCTTCGAGCCGCACGAGGTGCAGGGTCGCAACATGCACGAGCTGACCCACCATGCCCGGGCCGACGGCTCTGCCTACCCTGAGGCGCAGTGCCCGATCTTCAACGCCTTCCGCCAGGGCCTGCCGTGCCGCATCGACAGCGAGGTGTTCTGGCGCCGCGATGGCAGCGCCTTTCCGGTGGAGTATTCCAGCCATCCCATCGTTGACCAGGGCCAGGTGCGCGGTGCGGTGGTCACCTTTGTGGACATCACCGAACGGCGCCTGGCGGCCGACGCCCTGCAGCGGGCCAAGGACGAACTGGAAGAGCGCGTGCGAGAGCGCACGGGCGCGCTGGAGACGGCGCTTCACCAGGTGCGCGAGCTGGCGGCATGGTCGGAAACCGTGCGTGAAGACGAGCGTACCCGCATCGCACGCGAGGTGCATGACGAACTGGGCAGCCTGCTGGTGGCGCTCAAGATGGATGTGAACTGGATGGACAAGCGCCTGGCCGAGCAGACCCAGCGCAGTCCGGACGCGGCCGAAGACATGCGCACCCGCATGCGCTGCAAGTGCCAGAACATGAGCCGGCTTATTGAAAACGCGGTGGACAACGTGGGCCGCATCATCACCGACCTGCGGCCCAGCATCCTCGATCACCAGGGCCTGTGGGCCGCGCTCGAGTGGCAGGCGCAGGAGTTCGTTCAATCGGCTGAACTCGCACTGGATTGGTGCATGGCGGTGGACGACGTGCCCGACCCCCCCGAACCCCTGGCCATGGCGGTGTTTCGCATCTTTCAGGAAATGCTGAGCAACGTGGGCCGCCACGCCCGGGCCAGGCACCTGGCGGTCGACATCACCGCGCGCGCAGGCGAGCTGGTGCTTACCGTGCAGGACGACGGCGTGGGCGCGCCCCCGCAGGCTTTTGAAGCGGCCGATGCCTATGGCGTGATGGGCATGCGCGAGCGCGCGCGGCATTTCGGCGGCCAGATCCACATCCACAGCGCACCGGGCGCTGGTACGCGCATGTGCCTTACGTTGGCGCTTCCAGAGGGCAACCCAGCATGAACAGGGACGATATCGTGACCGAGACCATTCGCGTTCTCATCGCCGATGACCACCGCATCGTGCGCGAGGGCTTGAAGCAGATCCTGGCCGATGCCTCCGATGTGCAGCTGGTGGCCGAGGCCCAGACCGGGCCGGAAGTGCTGACACAGGTGAAAGCCCTGCGAGGCAGCGAAGGCCTGGACCTGGTGCTGCTCGACATCGCCATGCCGGGGCTCGATGGCCTGGACGTGCTGCAGGTGCTCAAGCGCGAACACCCGCGTTTGCCAGTGCTCATGCTCAGCACCTACCCGGAGAAGCAGTACGCGGTGCGCTGCATCCGCATGGGCGCTTGCGGCTATCTGAACAAGAGCGCCGACCCCGACGACATGCTGGCTGCGGTGCGCAAGGCAGCCAGTGGTGGCGTGTTTCTCACGCAGGACACCGCTGAGGCGCTGGCCGCTGCGGTGGGCAGCACAGGCGCACAAGGCGGGCCCGAAACACTTTCGCACCGCGAGCACCAGGTGTACCGCTTGCTGACGCAGGGACAGACCGTGAGCGAAATTGGTGCACAGCTGGGCCTGGCCCCCAACACGGTGAGCACTTACCGTGCGCGCATCCTGGAAAAGACCGGTGCCAAAAACGATGTTGAGCTGGCGCTGTATGCCGAACGCCATGCGCGGCCGCCCGTGACGCCCTGAATCTGGCAGTCGCCGCAGGGTTTTGTAGGGCTGCCCCTACACGGCGTCGGTTTGGGACTTGCGAATTTGCCAGTGGGTCCGCCAAACGGTCGATGTGGCGGGCGTTCTGGCCCGGTGCTTGCGAAGTGCCAAGCGTCATCAACTCACGAGGTGCGCCATGTCCGAATTCTTCGATCCTTACAACGCCGACCGACCACTCATGCTCAAGTGCAGCTGTGGCCGGGACCACACGCTGGCCGACCACCATGCCGAAGTGGCCGCCGACAGCGCGGCCGTGGAATTGCGCCGGCGAAGCGAGACGGCCGAGTTCGAGGCCTACAGCAACGAGTTCATCGAGGCGACCCTGGTGAAGGCGCTGTTCCCGCACGACGAGCAACGCCGCCGTTTCCTGCGCGCCGTGGGCAAGGGTACGGCCATGGCCGCGATCGCCAGCGTGCTGCCGGTGGCCAGCCTGCAGGCCATGGCGCAGGAGAAGCAAGGTTCGCTGGAAAAGAAAGACCTCACCATCGGCTTCATTCCCATCACTTGCGCCACGCCGCTGATCATGGCCGCGCCGCTGGGCTTTTACCAAAAGCAGGGGCTCAACGTGGCGGTCACCAAGACCGCTGGCTGGGCCCTGGTGCGCGACAAGATGATCAACAAGGAATACGACGCGTCGCACTTCCTCTCGCCGATGCCACTTGCCATCAGCCTCGGTCTGGGCAGTAACGCGGTGCCCATGAACGTGGCCACCATCCAGAACATCAACGGCCAGGCCATCACGCTGAGCCTGAAGCACAAGGACAACCGCGATCCCAAGAACTGGAAGGGCTTCAGGTTCGGCATTCCGTTCGATTACTCGATCCACAACTTCCTGTTGCGCTATTACCTGGCCGAGGCCGGCCTGAACCCCGATACCGACGTGCAGTTGCGCGTGATCCCGCCGGCGGAAATGGTGGCCAACCTGCGCGCCGGCAACATCGACGGCTTTCTCGGCCCCGACCCTTTCAACCAGCGCGCGGTGTTCGATGAAGTCGGCTTCATCCACGTGCTCACCCGCGACCTCTGGAATGGACACCCGTGCTGCGCTTTCGGCACCAGCACCGAATTCATCCAGAAGAACCCCAACACGTTCGCGGCGCTCTACCGCGCGGTGCTCACCTCGGCTGCGATGGCGCGCGACCCGAAGAACCGCGAGCTGATTGCCAAGGTGATCGCGCCCAGCCAGTACCTCAACCAACCCGAAGCGGTGCTGACCCAGGTGCTCACCGGTCGCTTTGCCGATGGTCTGGGCAAGATCCAGAACGTGCCCGAGCGCGCCGACTTCGACCCCATGCCATGGCAGAGCATGGCGGTGTGGATGCTGACCCAGATGCAGCGCTGGGGCTACATCAAGGGTGACGTGAACTACAACCAGATCGCCGAGCGCGTGTTCCTGATCACCGACGCCCGCAAGCACATGAAGGACCTGGGCCAGGAGTTCACGGCAGGTCCGGCCTACAAGAAACACACCATCATGGGCAAGGAGTTCGACCCGGCCAAGCCGGCCGAATACCTCAACAGCTTCGCTATCCGGCGCGCTGCCTGAGCCACCCTGACGCACTGCGCGGATTCCCTCGATGGCGCAGCGCCTGCGGCCCCATCGGGTGGAGCCGGCCGTGTTTCTGGAACGTGCCTTCTGTTTTGCAGGACCTTGATCGATGAAAAACGCTCACCTCAACTTCCGCGCCGCGATGGTGTCGCTGCTGATTTTCGTCGTCTTCGTGGGGGCGTGGCAGCTGTCCACCACGGGGCCGTCGATCGGCGGGTCGTCGGCCGGCCTCACGGCCGAGCAGATCGAGTACGAAAAGATGATGGGCCGGGATCCCGGTGCGGCCAAGAGCACCGGCTTCCCGCCGCCTGTTGAAGTGGCCAGAGCCAGCTGGGGGCACCTGTCGGACCCGTTCTACGACAACGGGCCGAACGACAAAGGCATCGGCATCCAGCTGGCGCATTCGCTGGCCCGCGTCGGGCTCGGGTTTCTGCTGGCCATGGCGGTGGCGATTCCGCTGGGCTTCCTCATTGGCATGTCGCCGCTGATGCGCAAGGCGTTCGACCCCTTCGTGCAGGTGCTCAAACCCATCAGCCCGCTGGCCTGGATGCCGCTGGCGCTCTACACGCTGAAGGACTCGGACGTGAGCGGCATCTTCGTGATCTTCATCTGCTCCGTGTGGCCCATGTTGATCAACACCGCGTTCGGGGTGTCCGCTGTGAAACGCGAGTGGCTCAACGTGGCGAGCACGCTGGAAGTGAACCCGATCCGCAAGGCCTTCCAGGTGATCCTGCCGGCTGCCGCGCCCACCATCCTCACCGGCATGCGCATCAGCATGGGCATCGCCTGGCTGGTGATTGTGGCCGCCGAAATGCTGGTGGGAGGCACAGGCGTGGGCTACTTCGTGTGGAACGAATGGAACAACCTGTCGCTGACCAATGTGATCTTTGCCGTGCTGCTCATCGGCGTGGTGGGCATGCTGCTGGACCTGATGTTTGCGCAACTGCAGAAGGTGGTGACCTATGTGGAGTGAATCCGAAGAACGGCTTGAAGTGGCTGCGCGCCAGGCCGCCACCGACGCCAAGTCAACCGCTACCTCAGCCGCCACACCGAAAGCCTCCCCGATGACTGGTTTCCTCAAAGTCGAACAACTCGCCAAGGCTTACCAGGCCGACAAGCCGGTGTTTGCCGACGTGTCGTTCACCATCGACAAGGGTGAGTTCGTCTGCATCATCGGCCACAGCGGCTGCGGGAAGACCACCATTCTCAACGTGCTCGCGGGACTGGACACCGCGACCAGTGGCCACTGCTTCATGGACGGGCGAGAAATCGCCGGCCCCAGCCTGGAGCGCGGTGTGGTGTTCCAGAGCCACGCGCTCATGCCCTGGCTCACGGTGCGGCAGAACATCGCGTTCGCAGTCAAGTCGCGCTGGGCGGATTGGAGCCGCAGCCAGATCAACGCGCACGTGGAGAAGTTCGTGGCACTGGTGGGCCTGAGCCCGGCCATCGACAAAAAGCCCAGCCAGCTTTCAGGTGGCATGAAACAGCGCGTGGGCATTGCGCGCGCCTTCGCCATCCAGCCCAAGATGCTGCTGCTCGATGAGCCGTTTGGCGCACTGGATGCGCTCACCCGCGGCACCATCCAGGACGAGCTCATGGCCATCGTGAACGAGACACACCAGACGGTGTTCATGATCACGCACGATGTGGACGAAGCCATCCTGCTGGCCGACCGCATCCTTCTGATGACGAATGGCCAGGAGACCGAGCAGGGCTACGTGCCCGGCGGCATGGCCGAGGTGGTGGTGAACCCGCTGCCGCGCCAGCGCAGCCGCGCACAGTTGCATCACCTGGATGGCTACTACGAGCTGCGCAATCACATCGTGGATTTTTTGGTCTCGCGTGCGCGAGCCCATTGAACCCCCCGCGTCGCCTTCGGCGCCACCCCCTCAGAGAGAGGGGCGACACCTGGGACCGGCGAAGCCGGATCCGCGGTGTCCCTGGACAACTTCCCCTCGCTCCAACTTTTCTTCACCAACCACCAAGAGGCAACACATGAGCCGACTCGACGTCACCGAAAAGATCATCTCCACCAAAGTCACCAAAGGCCTGAGCTGGGCCGACGTGGCCAAGAAGGTAGGCCAGTCCAAGGAATGGACCACCGCGCTGTGCCTGGGCCAGATGACCGCCACGCCGGCGCAGGCCAAGGTGCTGGGCAAGATATTTGGCCTTTCCACCGATGAGCAGAAGTGGCTGATGGTGGTGCCCTACAAGGGTTCGCTGCCCACCTCGGTGCCCACCGACCCGCTGATCTACCGCTTCTACGAACTGGTGAGCGTGTACGGCACCACCTTCAAGGAGCTGATCCACGAAGAGTTCGGCGACGGCATCATGAGCGCGATCGATTTCAAGATGGACATGCAGCGCCAGGCCGATCCGAATGGGGATCGGGTGAACATCGTGATGTCGGGCAAGTTCCTCCCCTATAAGCAGTATTGACTGCAGGACGTGAAGACTCACCGCGCCTCCGGGTAGAGGGGCTAGCCGTGCCACTTTTTTTCTCCGGAAGCTTGGCTTGGCCGGGTCTCGGCCCGGCGGCCGACCTACCTTTCTTTGCTTCGCCAAAGAAACGTAGGCCAAAGAAAGGCGAGCCGAAGTTCGGGCCCCTGCGGGGTTCCTTGCGCTGCTCGCGTCGTGGGGGAAATTCGCAAACTTGTCCGCTGCGCGGCCTTCGGACATGCGAATTTCTGATCCCCACGCCGCTGCGCTGCTCAGCCCGGCCACACGGCACAAGCGGGAGCGGACTACCCCTCAGGCATGCGCGCATTCGCTCCCTCCCCCACTGGGGGAGGGTTGGGGTGGGGGCCTGCAGCTGGAGCACTCTTTTTGTACCTGGCATGCGCTACGCGCCGCATTCCTTTTGAAAGTTGATCACGTCATGGAACCTCGACCACCATTGCCTCCCTTTACCGCCGAGACCGCCGCGCAAAAGGTGCGCATGGCCGAGGACGCCTGGAACACGCGTGATCCTGATCGCGTGGTCAAGGTCTACACCGAAGACACGCGCTGGCGCAACCGGGCTGAGTTTCCGGTGGGTCGGGGCGAGGTGCATGCTTTTCTGGTGCGCAAGTGGGCGAAGGAGCTGGATTACCGGCTCATCAAGGAGTTGTGGGCGTTTGCTGGGAACCGCATCGCGGTGCGTTTCGTCTACGAATGGCGCGACGATTCGGGGCATTGGTTCCGCTCCTTTGGGAACGAGAACTGGCAGTTCAACGCGCAGGGCTATATGGAGCAGCGCCACGCCAGCATCAACGACCGACCGATCCATGAAAGCGAGCGGCTGTTCCATTGGCCGCTGGGCCGGCGGCCCGACGAGCATGCAGGGTTGACCGCGCTGGGTTTGTGACGGCAGACACTGATTGCGCAGGTATTCCAGTTCACGGCTCAAGCCCACGGGGGATGTGTCGAAAGACTCTCGGGGCAGGTGAACAAGGAGTCTCGTGATGGCAGAAGACAGGGCAAACGGTGCGACCGCAGCGGGCACCAACGGGACCGACCGCGGTGAAGCGGTCGAACAACACATCGCAGTGATCGGCTCGTTGTCGGAATCGCTGCTGCGGGGTGTGGACACGGCACTGGACGAGGTGAGCAGGGTGAACCTTTCCACTCAGCTGCTGTCGGTCAATGCGCGCATCGAAGCCGCGCACGCCGGTGCTGCCGGTGGCAGCTTTGCGGTGGTTGCGAGCGAAATGAACCGCCTCTCAGGCGAGGTCAAGATGCTCACCGACCGGCTGCGCGGCGATGCTCAGCACACCGGTGTTCAGATGCGTCATGCGGTGCAGGGCTACGTGACGCAGGTGCGCGATGCCCGCCTGTGCGAGCTCGCGCTCACCAACATCGACCTGATCGACCGCAACCTCTATGAACGCAGCTGCGACGTGCGCTGGTGGGCGACCGATGCAGCTGCTGTGGATTGCGTGCGCGACCCGAGCGAAGACCGGCGGCGCCATGCGCAGCGGCGGCTGGGGCAGATCCTGGACTCGTACACCGTCTACAGCGACCTGGTGCTGGTGGACGCCCTGGGCACGGTGTTGGTCA
Organism: Hydrogenophaga sp.; assembly: GCF_030651625.1. Classification (GTDB taxonomy): domain Bacteria; phylum Pseudomonadota; class Gammaproteobacteria; order Burkholderiales; family Burkholderiaceae_C; genus Hydrogenophaga. The sequence continues at coordinate 19,656 of NZ_JAUSCF010000023.1, forward strand.
ACGGCCGCCCGGCGCAGTTTCACAGCGTGGGCGCCGATGTGTCTGGCAGCGACTGGTTCGCCCAGGCCCTGGCTTCGCGCGACGGCAGCGAGTTCGCCTGCTCCAGCGTGCATGCATCAGAACTGGTCGACGGCCAGCGGGTGCTGGTGTACGCCTGCGCGGTGCGCGAAGGTGGCGATGTGCGAGGCAAGGTGCTGGGTGTGCTCGGCATCCTGTTCAACTGGGACGCACTGGCACTGACCATCGTGCGCCGCACACCGCTCACGACGGACGAATGGAGCAGAACGCGTGTTTGCATCATCGACGACAGTGGTCAGGTGCTGGCCGATTCTCAAGAAAACGGCCCGGCGCGTATCGACCTGAGCGGTTGGAAGCCCTTGCTGGCACAGTCGCGCAGCTCGGCGGTGTTGCGGGTGGACGGCAAGCCCACCTGCGTGGCACACGCTGCGTCACCGGGCTACGAGACCTACCGCACGGGCTGGCACTCGCTGATCTTGCAGGGCGTGTCAGAGGCTGAAGCACGCACGCACTGACCTTTGGTCTCAACCCGGCAGCGGAATCCATTCCTGGTTGTCGTCCGGCGGCAGCGGAATACGGCCCGCCCGCCAGTCGGCCTTGGCCTGTTCGATGCGCGCCTTGCTCGACGACACGAAGTTCCAGAACACGTGGCGCTCGCCCAGCGGTTCGCCGCCGAAGATCATGAGCGTGCTTTTTTCGCGGGCTGTGATCACGGCATTCTCATCGTCGCCAAACACCAGCAACTGACCCGGCACATACGTCTGACCGGCGTGTTCGATTTCGCCGTGTGCCACGTAGACCGCCTGCTCGCTGTGGCCACCGGGCAGGGTTCTGGATGCGCCGGCTTGCCATTCGCTGTGCAGGTAGAACAGCGGCGAATGCGTGCGCACCGGGCTGGTCATGCCGTAGGCGCTGCCGGCGATCAGGCGCATCCACACGCCGCCGGCTTCCTGCACCGGCAGATCCGCCGCCGGGTAGTGGGTGAAGGCGGGCTCGGTTTCTTCATCGGCTTCGGGCAGGGCCACCCACAGCTGCATCAGCTCCAGGCCGCCGCCGGCGAACGACTCGGGGTGGCTGAAGCGCTCGGAGTGCGAGATGCCGCGGCCAGCGGTCATCCAGTTCACGTCGCCCGGCACAATGGACTGTTTCACGCCCAAGCTGTCGCGGTGCATCACCTGGCCACTGAGCAGGTAGCTCACGGTGGACAGCCCGATGTGCGGGTGCGGCCGCACGTCGGCGGCGCTGGTGTCTTCCGGCGCCATGGTGACCGGGCCGGCATGGTCCACGAAGATCCACGGTCCCACCATGCGGCGTTTGGCATAGGGCAGCACACGCCGAACGGTCAGGCCGTGGCCAAGATCGGCAGGACGGGCGGTGATCACCATCTCCAGCATGGGGGGCTCCTTGTATTGAATGTGGGTGGGCAGTGAGGACATTCTCACGGCGTGGGCGACGGCACACAAGGGCGATGCTTGTTGTCCTGCCGTGACTGTCCGATAGTGTTCCAAGGAGGCGCGTGAATGGATTGGTTTGGTATGGTGTTTTCGGTGGCGTTTCTGCTTTCCCTGCTCACGGGAAAGGCCTACTTCCGTCGGGTCTACGACCGGGACGAAGCGCCCTCGATGTACTGGCAGATCGTGGGCTGCTACGCGGCCCTGGCCGCACTGGGGCCGGTGTTGCGCTTCTTCAAGGCCGGTTGAAGCCGTCTGCGTTCCGGCTGGCCCTGTGTCCTAATCGGGGTATTGATTTTTCCGCACCAGCCAGACATGCGCATCGAAACCCTCCGCGAACGCCTGCGCGCCCTCGGCGCCAAACCCTTGCACGAGCAGCGGGTGCTGAGGCTGTGGTCGCAGGCCCAGCCGCAAGACAAAGGGCGGCGCGCACTGGAAGCTTTCATGCCCACCGCGCTGCGCAATGCCTTGCCCGCGTTGTCGGACGAAATGGCAGGCCTGGCCCGCCTGCAATCACAACACGCGGGTGATGATGGTTCCGCGCGCCTGCTGGTGGCCCTGAACGACGGCCAGTTGGTGGAGACCGTGCTGCTGCCGCGCGGCGGGCTGTGCGTGTCCACCCAGGTGGGTTGCGCGGTGGGTTGTGTGTTCTGCATGACCGGGCAAGGCGGTCTGGTGCGCCAGGTGGGCAGCGCCGAGATCGTGGCCCAGGTGGCGCTGGCGCGCACGCTGCGCCCGGTGAAGAAGGTGGTGTTCATGGGCATGGGTGAGCCTGCGCACAACCTGGACAACGTGCTGGAGGCCATCGACCTGCTGGGCACGCTGGGCAACATCGGCCACAAGAACCTGGTGTTCTCCACCGTGGGCGACCCGCGCGTGTTCGAGGCCCTGCCGCAAGGGCGTGTGAAGCCTGCGCTGGCGCTTTCGCTGCACACCAGCCGTGCCGCGTTGCGCGAGCAGCTGCTGCCGCGCGCACCCCGCATGACGCCCGACGAACTGGTGGAAGCCGGCGAGGCCTACGCGCGCGCCACCGCCTACCCCATTCAATACCAGTGGACGTTGCTCGAAGGCATCAACGACGGCGACGATGAACTGGCCGGCATCGAGCGGTTGCTCAAGGGCAAGTACGCGGTGCTCAACCTGATTCCGTACAACACGGTCGACGACCTGCCCTACCGCCGCCCCAGCTGGGAACGTGCCGCCGCCATGGCACGCCACCTGCACCGTCTGGGCATTCTCACCAAATTGCGCCACTCCGCCGGGCAAGATGTAGAAGGTGGGTGCGGGCAGTTGCGGGCGCGGGCGGAACGGCCTGAAAAGCCGGCGAGGCGGGTGATTGCGGTGCAGGCGGTGTGAATGGCTATTGAAAGTTTGCTTTAAAAGGCTGCCATCAAATTAAAGTTCGCTTTAATATGCGAAGTCTGATGTCAAGAAATCTTGCATATGGCACGCATCACAGGCCGCTACGCAACGACCACCACGCTGGGTGAGCCGGTCAAGGCTTTTATCCCCCACACATTGCCACCTTCAGCCCCAGCGTTGGCAGACGAGGCCTGGGTGGAGCGCAACCGAGCAGCACAAACGGCCCTGGCGCGGCTGTCTGCCGTGGCAGAGCTGGTGCCTTCGGTGGACTGGCTGCTGTACAGTGCCATCCGCAAGGAAGCCTTGATGACCTCCCAGATAGAGGGCACACAGGCCACGCTCACCGACCTGTTTGACGATGAAGCCGGCCTTGCCGTGAGCAACACCGACGACGTGGAAGAGGTCACCAACTACCTGCAGGCCTTCCGACTGGTACAGGACAACCTGCGCGATACGGCCGGATTGCCGCTCGGTGTGCGCCTGTTGTGCAACGCGCAACGCCTGTTGCTCAACGGCGTGCGCGGCACTGGTAAACAGCCGGGCGAATTGCGCCGCTCTCAGAACTGGATCGGTGGCACGCGGCCCGGCAACGCAGTGTTCGTGCCGCCCCCGGCCGATCAAGTGCCCGGTCTGCTGGCGGACCTTGAGCAGTACATTCACGCGCCAGACGGAGACCTGCCGCCGCTGGTCAAAGTGGCGCTGGTGCACGCGCAGTTCGAAACCATCCACCCGTTCCTCGATGGCAACGGTCGCATGGGTCGCTTGCTCATCGCGGCCCTGCTGGAACACTGGGGCTTGTTGCCCGAACCGCTCATGTATCTGAGCGGATACCTCAAGCACCATCAGGCCGAGTACTACCGACTGTTGTTTGCCATCCGAACCGGCGGCGACTGGGAAACCTGGGTGGGGTTCTTCCTGGAAGGGGTCGAGGTATCGGCGGCCAAAGCCGAACGGGACATCGTGGCACTGGCGAGCCTGGTGGCCGCTGACCGACGTCGTCTGTTGCAGCACCCCAAGGCGGGGCCGGCCAGCTACCGGCTGTTTGAACTGTTGCCCACCATGCCGCGCTTCACGGTGGAGCGGGTCAGGCAGGCCTTGAGCACCACCTTCCCCACCGCCAGCGCCGCCGTCAAGTTGCTGGAGGAACTGGGTATCGTGACCGAGGTCACCGGCCAGAAAAAGAACCGCACCTTCAGCTACCAAGCCTACATCGATCTGCTCAGTGATTAGGCATTCTCGAATGGTGATGCGCTCAATGCAGCGTCAAAGGATGTGTGGTCGTCTTCACACGCACCGTAGCGGGGCGCACCTCGTAAGGCACCGCTTCAGCACCGCAAATGGCGGCCGCTATCGTGCGGGCCTGTCGGGCGATGGGTTCGATGAAGCGGCTGGTCTGGCCCTGGATGCTGATGCAGTCGCCCAGGGCGTGGATGCGCGGGTTGCTGGTGACCAGGTCTTGCGGCTTTACGGCAATGCCCTGGTCCCAGGCCAGGCCGGCGCTCTGCGCCAGGCGCGGCGGTGTGGCCAGGCCGGCGGCGGCCACCACCTGGTCGGCCGGGAAGCGCTGGCCGCATGCGGTGGTCACGCGGTAGCGCTCGCCCAGACGTTCCACGCTGGCTACCTGCACACCGCCCACGAAGCGGATCGGCAGGTCCTGCCAGGCGTTCAGCAGCGGGTCACCAGCCTGTTCGCCCGGCCAGCGCGCCAGCGGGCGCTGCATCACGTCCAGCAGGGTGATGCGGTGGCCGCCCAGCGCCAGGTCGTTGGCCAGTTCGCTGCCGATGAGGCCGGCGCCCACGATCACCACGTCTTTGGCTGTTTCCCCCAGTGCGGCGCGCAGCTTGCGGTAGGCACCCAGGTGGTTGATGCGCCAGCACAGCTCGGCCGGCAAGGCGGGCGGCAGCGCGGCCTGTGCGCCGTGGGCTAGCACCAGCTGGTCGTAGCGCAGCGTGCCGCGGGTGGTGCGCAGGGTGCGTGTGTCAGGGCAGATGCGCACGGCGTGTGTGTGGGCGAGCAGGCGCACGTTCAGGCGTTCGGCGGCCTGGGTGCCGGTCTCTTTCACCAGTCGGTCCAGGTCCATGTGGCGCGCCATGGCGATGGAGAGCATCGGCTTGTCGTACACGTCGGCGGTGCAGGCGCTCACCAGGGTGATGGGCAGGGCGGCGTCGAGTGCACGCAGTGATTCGGCCATCTGCCAGCCGGCCCGGCCACCGCCCACGATCACCACGCCGGGTGCCTGCCGCGAAGGTGCCACGGCCGTTGGCACACCGCTGTTCATGCGGGCGCGCAGGGTCTCCAAGCTAGGGGCTTCGTAAGGGGTGAAGTCGGCCTTGGTCACGCCGCACAGGGGGCAGTACCAGTCTTCGAGGATGTCTTCGAAGCGGGTGCCGGCCTTCAGGCCGCTGTCTGGGTCGCCGATGGCTTCGTCGTATATGTAGCCGCAGGCTTCGCAGATGTAGGTGTGGAAGGGTGCGGTGGCTTGTGATGCTGATGCGTCGGGCGAGGGCTTCGACAGGCTCAGCCCGAACGGAGGGGTGGGCATGTCGGAGGGTGGCATCTCGCGCACCTCGCCATAGATGGCGGATAGGGTGCTCACTGGGGCTGACCCGCTTGATGCGCTCATGCCGGGCTCACTTCCTGGCTCAGTCGCGCAATTTCTTTGCGCAAGTGCTTGATGGCCGGTGTGACGATGGCCACGAAGTGCGATTCGCGCACGCGGCGCTGCACGTCCGAACTCATGAGGTAGCCGCGCGCGCCCTGGTGCAGCAGGGCCGACTGCGCAGCGCGCAGGCTCAGTTCGGCACCGTGGGCGCGCGCGTCCAGCACATCAATGAAAAACTCCACCGACGGGTTGAAGGGCGTTTCGGCCAGCTTCATCACGCGCGCGGTGAGCGCGTCCAGCTCGGCCTGCAGGGCATCGGGCCGGTCTTCCAGGAACTGGTTCACATGGCCCAGCGGGTCTTCCACCGCCCACATGGAATCGATGGCGCCCTGCGTCACGCCCACCGCCATGCCGCACTGGAGCATCACGAAGGCCGCGCGGATACGCGCGATGTACGGCTTGGCCGGGTCGGCCATGATTTCGCCAGCACCGATGAAGTGGTCCTTCAGATGCAGCGCGTAGGTGCCCGTGCCCTCCATGGCGGAGAAGCTCGGGCATTCGCGCAGCGTCACACCTTCGCCGTTACAGCGCAGCAGGAACATCACTTCTCTGTTCGCGCCTTGATCTCCATCCATCACGGCTGCCAGCACACCGCAGGCGTGGTCCGGCCCCAGGTTGCTCACCCAGGGCAGCGAGCCGTTCACCAGATAGCCACCCTCCACCGGCGTGGCCTTGAGCAGCAGGCTCTCGATCTGTGCGTAGCTCTTCATGGGGTTGGACATGCCGGTGCCGCCCAGCGTGGCGCCGCTGGCGTGCGCGGTGAGCGCTTCACCCATGAGCGCCGGGTTGCCCGAAGCCTGCATGTACAGCCCACACACCGCCTGGCACCACACCATGAAGCCTGTGGCGCCGCACACGCGCGACACCTCGGCCATGGCACGGATGGCCAGCCCGTAATCGGCCCGACCCACCGGGGCATCCAGGTGCGCGCTGAACACGCCCAGCGCACCCAGTTGCTGCAACACGTCGCGCGGGTAAAAACCGTCGCGGTCGCAGGCGTCCACCACAGCGGCCAGCGGGCCTTGCGCCACTTCGCGTACTGCTGCCAGCAGCGCTTGGGCATAGGCTTCGTGCGTGAGTTCGGGTGGGAGGTCGTTCGGGTTCATTCAAGCTCCAGCAGATGGGTGAGCCCCTCAACAGGCTCAGGGCGAACAGGGGAATTGGCTCCTTCCCCCTCTGGGGGAAGGCGGGGATGGGGGCCCGCGCGCCGACAAATGCACTTACTGCGCCGCTTCATGCATGCCCCCACCCCTGCCCTCCCCCAAAGGAGGAGGGAGCAAGAAATCTCAAGCCATCGAAATCTCAAACGGAATCGGGTTGCGCATGCTGTTGGCCACCGGCGAATAGAAGTTGGCGTGCTGCACGATCTCGTCCAGCACTTCGCGCGGTGCATCCCCTTCCACCAGCACCTTCACGCGAATGGCCTGAAAGCCCATTTCAGGCGGCGTTTTCTCCAGCGCACCGCCGGCACCCCAGGCAGCCGGGTTGCCGATGTCGCCTTCCAGAAACACCTCCAGCTTGCTCAGCTTCACACCCTTCCAGGTGGCCACGGCTGTCACACCCACGGCAATGCAACCACCCAGGCCACTGAGCACGATCTCGCCCGGCGCGGGCGCCGTGTCTTCGCCGAACAGGTGCAGCGGCTCGTCCACCACCACCGGCGCGTGATTGCCCACGTAGGAGAGCGAACGGTACTGGCCCTCCATCACCGTGTGGACCTTGTTGGTGCCCCGGCTGCCGGGGTTCGCCTTGCCCTTGGCGGCAAAGGTGGCCAGACCATCGCCGTCGATGGGGCGCAGGTAGGCGGTGACGGTGGTGGTGGGTTCAAGCGTGGTGGCGTCGGACATGGCGTCTCCGTGGGTTCGATGAAGTGAAAAAGGGAAAGGGGGAAGTGAAGGAGGTCGCAGACTGGTTCAGGCAGCAAGGGCCATTTCTGGCTGCTTGCTGGCTTTGGCAGAAGCGGCCACAGGCAGACCGGTTTCGATCGGCAGACTCTCGTCGCGCGACCATTCGTTCCACGAACCAAAGTACATGCGCACATCGCTGAAGCCGGCCTGATTGAGCGCCAGGAAAGTGTTGGAAGCGCGCGCGCCCTTGAAGCAATACAGGTAGATCGTGTCGTCTGGCGCAATGCCGGCGGTGGCGCATTCGGCCTTCACCTCGTCCGGCGTCTTGAACACCGGGCCCTGGGCTGAAGGCTTCATGAAGCGGTACCACTCCACCCACTTCGCGCCCGGCAGCCGGCCCTTGCGAGGCGCGAAGTCCTTGCCGTAGGGGCTGGAACTGTCGCCAATCCATTCGTCCACATCGCGCACGTCGAGCAGCACGGTGTCGGTGCCCAGCGCGGCCTGCACGTCGGCCTGGGTGAGCATCACATCGGTCAGGGGCTGGTCAGGGAAAGTGGCGGGCACAGGGGTGGCCGCTTCGGTGGACACCGGCAGGCCCATAGCCTTCCAGGCGCTGAAGCCGCCATTGAGCACCTTGATCTTGGGGTAGCCCAGCCAGGTGAGCAGGTAGTAGCCCCGGCACGACTGACCGTAGCCGCTGTTCATCGCGTCTTCGTAGAACACGGCGGTTTCCTTGCCAGAGAGGCCTGCCTTGCCCAACGCTTCCGCGAAGGTCGATTTGAGCGCCTGCAGGCCTTCGGGTGTGGAGGTGGCCAGAAAGGTGAACACCTCGCGCAGGTTCACTGCGCCGGGAATGTGGCCGGCGGCAAAGGTGTCCGCGTCACGGGTGTCGATGACCACCACGGGTCCGGCGGCTTGCAGGGCGGCGAGTTGATCGGGTGCGATCAGGATGGCGTCGATGCTCATGGAAACCTCATCAAAAGAAGCGGCGGGCGGGATTGCCTGGGGGCTTCTTTGCAATGGGCGTGCCATGTGGGGAAGGGGTGTGTCCGGAGCGGTTGATCGGCAGATAAGTTGTTGATTTTCTTGGTTAAATTGGGGTTTTCGACCCAGGGAGACTTCTGTTGAAAGATCTCACCCAGGTCAATGTGTTGCCAATGTGTCAACACATTGCTGCTACGGGTAAAGGCGATGCAGCCAGACTGACGGCGAGCGTGGGCAGGTACTTGCAGCGAGAGAACTGCCTTTGAGAGGCGACTGCGTTGGTTGTCGGTGATATCACTTTTCGATATCATCCGTCTATGAACGCCAAGCAGCGCAAGACCCTTCTCGCGATCTTCACGCGCCCAACGTCGGCGTCCATTCCTTTCTCGGACATCGAATCGCTGATCAAGGCGCTTGGGGGTTCCGTCACCGAGCGCGAGGGCTCGCGCGTAAAGATTGAACTGCAGGGTGAACAATGGCGTTGCCATCGACCTCATCCGGGCAAGGAAGCGAAGCGTTATCAGGTTGAAGAGGCTCGCGAAATGCTTGAACGTGTAGGAGTACAGCCATGAACACCATGTCCCACAAGGGCTATACCGCCCGGGTCGAATACGACGAGCGCGACAACATTTTCGTGGGTCGCATCCTGGGTATCCACGGCATCATCAGCTTCCATGGTGAAACCGTTTCTGGACTGCGTGCGGAATTCGAGCATGCGGTAAACGACTACCTGGCCGAGTGCAAGAAGGAGGGCGTAACACCAGAGAAGCCTGCTTCAGGCAAGCTGCTCCTGCGTGTCCCCCCAGAGATTCACGGTCGTGCGCTGGTGGCGGCTCAGGCGGCAGGGAAGAGCCTCAATCAGTGGGCGACCGAGGTTTTGCAGCATGCGGTTCAGCCGGGTGGATAGTTGCGCATGCACAGACGCAGGGATACACAGCAAGAGCATGAACGGGCACAGGTGGCTGCGTTTATCTCTTGGCTCAACTCACGATATCGAGCGAGCTATGAGGTTGTTGCCGAACCGACCCAGCCAGAGGCAATCATTCGCTCTGGGCGAACAACGAGCTGGGTCGAGGTGACGGACGCCTTTTGGAGTGGTGCTTTTGCGCAAGATGAGTATTCGTACGCCACACCCGAAGAGAAACACAGGGCAATTGAATATGGCCCATTTCTAGAGCCAGATGCGAGATTCGCAGATCGGTTTGTAGATGTCGTGAGGAAAAAACTGGAGAAGAAGTCATACCTTCCAAGCAGAGAAGCCTACGGACCAGGGTACCTCCTCGTCCCAGTTATGTATCCACTCTTTTCCCTACATTCGCTCGAGTACATGAAGAAGGCTTGGTCCCGAATTCAAGTCAAAGACCTCGGTGGCTTTCGAAGCGTTTACATGTCGGTCCAGATGGGGCGAGGTCCGATCGTGAGGTGGTCGGCGTATGGCCGCAGCTAACTTGACGTAGTTGGACTCCACGCAACGGGAAGGGATTGAATCTGATTGGCTTTGATGGTCAATCCAATCGGTCGAAAAGGTGGCGCCCTATCGGCAAACCAGGTCGTCAGCATCCAGCGCCGGTGGCCGCAACAGATCCTCATCAATCCCCATGACCGCACTGGCCCGTTCGACCGCCCGCCACAGCGAGGGTGGCATCTTCAAGATCTCATCGGGTGATTGAGCCTGCGCGATCCAGGTGCTGATCTGCTGGTGCTCGTCGGGGGACAGCAAGGCCAGGTGCAGCATCTCGTCAATGGTCTTCATGTGGGCCTCGTGTTGTTGGCGTCTGTGAATGCACATGCGTCCTGGCGGTCGCTGTTCAAGGGATTGGAGCAGATGCTGTCACACATCCGGTGCCCCCGTGCGTTGACCTGACACATCAATGTTCACCGCAACCCCGCCTTGCGAAGCCGGTAACCGAACTGCCGCAAGGTCAACCCCAGACTCTGCGCCGCCCGCGACTGGTTGCCTTGGTGGCGCGCCAGCGCGTCCTGCAGCGACTGGACGCTGTGTGACTGCGCGCGAAGGTAGTCCCGCACCAGGGGCGCACCGCCATTGGTGTCTGCGTGGTCCGCCGAAGTCAATGGCGGAGAGGAATCCGCAGGCGCCAGCATCGAAGTTTCCGCCGCGCCCGGTAGAAACCGCTCCAGTTCGGCAGCCATCACCGGCGTGTGGTCGGCCAGCAGCACCAGGCGTTCCACCAGGTTGCCCAGTTCACGGATGTTGCCTGGCCAGTCCAGCGATTCCAGGCGGGCCATGGCGTCGGGGGCCAGGTGCACGTTGCGCTGGTGAGCCTGGTTGGCACGGCTGATGAAGTGCAGGGCCAGGGCGCGCACGTCGTCGCGGCGTTCGCGCAGGCTGGGCAGGCGAATGGGGATGACGTTCAGGCGGTAGTACAGGTCTTGCCGGAAGCGGCCGGCCTGCACTTCGCGCGCCAGGTCGCGGTTGGTGGCGGCCACCAGGCGCACGTCGATGCGCACTTCGCGCTGACCGCCCAGCCGCACCAGCGTGCCTTCCTGCAGCGTGCGCAGCAGCTTGCTCTGCATGGCCAGCGGCAGCTCGCCAATCTCGTCCAGAAAGATGGTGCCGCCGTTGGCCTGTTCGAACCAGCCCGGGCGTGCTGAGTTGGCGCCGGTGAAGGCGCCGCGTTCGTGGCCGAACAATTCGGATTCGAACAGCGTTTCCGGTATGGCCGAGCAGTTCACCTTGATGAAGGGCTGGTCGTGCCGGCCACTGGCCAGGTGCACCGCGCGGGCAAACAGTTCCTTGCCGGTGCCGGACTCGCCCAGCAGCAGCACCGTGGCCTGCGACTGCGACACCCGCTCCAGTTCGCCCAGCGCCTGCAGCAGCGCGGGTGACCGGCCAATGAGGCCGTAGCGCGCGGTGTTGGTGTCCAGGGCGCGGGCCAGTTCGGCGTTACGGGCTTCGAGCTGGCGCGTCTGTTCGGCCACCAGCTGTTCCAGTTGCAGCAGCTGCCCGGCCAGCGTGGCCAGAATGCGCAGCACGGCCAGGTCGTCGTTCAGGTGGCGCTGGCGGCTGCGGATGCGGTGGCATGCCAGCACGCCAATGGTCACGCCATTGAGCGCAATGGGCAGGGCGATGTAGGCCACGGTCTGCGGCGGCAACTGGGCGCGCGCCACGGTGCGGAACAGAAACAGCGGCTCTGCGTCCACGTCTTGCACGATGGCTGGCAGGCCACCGGCCAGCACCCGCCCGGTCACGCCTTCACCCCAGTGAAACACCCCGCGCGCGATCTCATTGGCCGTGAGGCCGTAGGCGTGGCGGATGGACGCTGTGCGGCTGCGCCCGGGCAACGCGTCGTCGGCCAGGATCATGCGCCCCCGGTTCAGGCCCAGCAGCTCGCTCATCAGGTGCAGCATTTCGCGAAACACCTCTGCCGGTGCCAGGCTGCGCCCCACCAGCTTCATCACCTCGCGCATGAGCAGCAGCTCCTGGGCGTGCCAGTCGGCGGTCGTTGATTCGGAGTCGGTGAGTGGGTGTGGCATGCGAGGCAGAGGTAGGTGGCGTCATCAAGCAATTCCTGCACCAATGCGCGCGATCGTTCAGGTTCGGGGCCCGACGAAAGGCGGTTTCCGGCGGCTCTGTGCCATGGGCATCTGAGTGCTATTTACTTATGATTTGCTTCTTTTGAGCGAATGCCTATGAACGCCATGGAAATCTCACTTGAAGATGAAGACGACCGGTATGAGCTCCGAATCACGGCAGCAGACGTGCGAGAGGCCCTGCTGCTGGATGCCCGCCGGTTCATGCAACTGGGGCTGGTGGGTGAGGTGGTGTTCTGGCTGGCCCTGATCGTCAGCGCGGCGGATGGCCCGCTGGGCCTTGTGGCCATGGGGGCGTACGCAGGGGCTGCAATCGCCATTGCCTGGGGGGTCATCCAGGCGGGAAAGGCCTCCGGCATGCGACCGGCCCAGCAGGGCTTGTTCCTGTTGCTCGCCCTGGCTCCGATCGTGCGGCTGATTCCTGTGGCCGCGTTCATCGGCCGCGGTTCATCCGCGCACAGCTCCTGGCAGTCGCCCAGCCAGGCCGGCCACAGCGCCGAAGCGGCCCGCCAACGGGCCCAAACGCGAGAGCAGCAACGTGCCAAAAAAGCGCGCAGGTCCCCAAAGCCCGACACGGTCGAGAAGATGAAAGCGGCGGATGAGGTGGAGGTGCTGGGAGGGGGGGAAGAGCGCGAAGGGGTGCATCGCATCGATACCCAGGCCGCGGCTTCCACCAAACCCGTGGCAACTGAGAAGTCCCGCGCCGAACCGGCGGCCAGCGCCGTGCAATGGCCAGCCAACGATGTGGTCCGCCAGCAGGCGCTGGCGCGGCTGTCAGGCGCACTGCCGCGCATTCGCCTGATCGACACAGAAGGCCTTGCCGACGGCGCGCAGATGCCCCCTGAGCTGGTCATGCGCGATCTGAAAATTCCCCTGGACGGAGACCTGAGCCTGCTGGACCTGCCCGTGACCCGCGCCACCAAAGGCGCGTTTGGTGTGCAGTACGTGGTCGAAGACGGCAAGCGTTTCAACGCCGTGCTGGCGTCAGACCTGGCAGACGCCGGACTCTCGGTCGATGAGCTGCACCGCATGGCGTTGGCGAATCTGAGCCGCCTGGTGAAGGGGGAGCTGAAGCTCAAAAGGGCCAACGCGAAGGACGCCAGCTACCGCGCCCTGCACATCAAGCTCGACGGCTCCCATGAGAGCAGCGTGCTGCTGCTGGACGACCTGTGGGACAAGACGCTCAAGAAACACGCGCCCAACGGCGTGGTGGCGGTCATGCCCTCGCGCGATGTGTGCACCTTCATCGATCTTTCGGCGCTCACCAAAGGTGGGCTGGCCGATCTGCGCGAAGCCATGCTGCAGGCCAAGCGCCTGAATGGTGAAGCCGTCAACGCGATCCTGCACCGCCAGGGCCGGCACTGGGCGCTGGCCGGAGAGTTGGACGGCGTGTAGCCGTACGCGTCAGCGGCCGTCTCGCGTGAGGAGCCGCTAAAATCAAAGGTTCTCAAGGAGCGCTGCAGCGCCGGGCCCGATGTTTCCATCGCGCGCACCCGGTGTCAGGCTTGAGGGGGAACCCCGGTTCCTGATCCCGCACACCGTGCCGGGTCACCCAACGGCGCTCACCAGTTTTTGTCAGCCCCTCTGGTGAGCCTCATGTCCGATACCGTTTCGTCTCCCGCCTCGTCCACCCCCGTGCCCCCCATGCTGCTTTCCGGCCTGGAGCCGCTGCGCATTGGCGAAGGCAGTCTGTTCGTCAACGTGGGCGAGCGCACCAACGTCACCGGTTCCAAGGCTTTCGCCCGCATGATCCTGAACGGCGAATACGAGCAGGCGCTGGCCGTGGCGCGCCAGCAGGTGGAAAACGGCGCGCAGATCATCGACATCAACATGGACGAGGCCATGCTGGACAGCCAGGCCGCCATGGTGAAGTTCCTGAACCTCATCGCTGGCGAGCCTGACATCGCGCGCGTGCCGGTGATGGTGGACAGCTCCAAATGGGACGTGATCGAGGCCGGCCTGCGCTGCGTGCAGGGCAAGGGCGTGGTCAACTCCATCAGCATGAAAGAGGGCCTGGACGAGTTCAAACGACAGGCGCGTCTGGTGAAGCGCTATGGCGCCGCCGCCGTGGTGATGGCCTTCGACGAAAAGGGTCAGGCCGACACCTACGAGCGCAAGATCGAGATCTGCGAGCGCGCCTACCGTGTGCTGGTGGACGAGGTGGGTTTTCCGCCGGAAGACATCATCTTCGACCCCAACATCTTTGCCATCGCCACTGGCATTGAAGAGCACAACAACTACGCGGTCGACTTCATCAACGCCACGCGTTGGATCAAGCAGCACCTGCCCGGCGCCAAGGTGAGCGGCGGTGTGTCCAACGTGAGCTTCAGCTTCCGCGGCAACGACCCGGTGCGCGAAGCCATCCACACCGTGTTCCTGTACCACGCCATTCAGGCCGGCATGGACATGGGCATTGTCAACGCCGGCATGGTGGGCGTGTACGACGAACTGGAGCCTGAGCTGCGCGAGCGTGTGGAAGACGTGGTGCTGAACCGCAGGCCCGATGCCGGCGAGCGTCTGGTGGATGTGGCCGAAAACGCCAAAGGCGCGGCCAAGGACGACAGCAAGCGCAACGAATGGCGTGGCCTGCCGATCCGCGAGCGGCTGACGCACGCGCTGGTGCGCGGCATGAACGAGTTCATCACCGAAGACACCGAAGAGATGTGGCGCCTGATCGAAGCCGACGGTGGTCGCCCGCTGCACGTGATCGAAGGCCCGCTGATGGACGGCATGAACGTGGTCGGTGACCTGTTCGGCCAGGGCAAGATGTTCCTGCCGCAGGTGGTGAAAAGCGCCCGCGTGATGAAGCAGGCCGTGGCCCACCTGCTGCCCTACATCGAGGCCGAAAAGCTGGCCCTGCAGGCGGCGGGTGGCGACGTGAAACCCAAAGGCAAGATCGTGATCGCCACCGTGAAGGGTGACGTGCACGACATCGGCAAGAACATCGTCACCGTGGTGCTCCAGTGCAACAACTTTGAAGTGGTGAACATGGGTGTGATGGTGCCCTGCCACGAGATCCTGGCCAAGGCCAAGGAAGAGGGCGCCGACATCGTGGGCCTCTCCGGCCTGATCACGCCCAGCCTGGAAGAGATGCAGTACGTGGCCGGCGAGATGGAGAAGGACGCGCACTTCCGCGACACGCAGATTCCGCTGCTGATCGGCGGTGCCACCTGCAGCCGCGTGCACACCGCCGTGAAGATCGCGCCGCACTACAGCGGCCCCGTGGTCTATGTGCCCGACGCCTCGCGCAGCGTGAGCGTGGCGCAAAGCCTGATCGGTGACAGCCGGGTGAAGTACATCGCCGAACTCAACGCCGACTACGACAAGGTGCGCACCCAGCACGCCAACAAGAAGCAGGTGCCGATGTGGCCACTTGAAAAGGCTCGCGCGAACAAGTGGCGTCCGGCTTCACTCCCTCTCCCGCTGGCGGGAGAGGGCTGGGGTGAGGGCTCTTCGGAGTCCGCCTGGGCCAACTTCAAACCCCACAAACCCAAGTTCATCGGCAAGCGCGTCTTCAAGAACTTCGACCTGAACGAGATCGCCAAATACATCGACTGGGGCCCTTTCTTCCAGACCTGGGACCTGGCCGGCCCGTACCCCGCCATCCTGGACGACGAGATCGTTGGCGAACACGCACGCAAGGTGTTTGCCGACGGACAGGCGATGTTGAAGAAGATCATCGAAGGCCGCTGGCTGTCAGCCAATGGCGTGATCGGCCTGTACCCGGCCAACACCGTGAACGATGACGACATCACGCTCTACACCGACGAAACCCGCAGCACCGTGGCATTGACCTGGCACGGCCTGCGCCAGCAGACCGAAAAGCAGGAAATCGACGGTGTGATGCGCCCCAGCCGTTGCCTGGCCGATTTCGTGGCACCCCAGGGTGTGGCCGATGATTACGTGGGCCTGTTCGCCGTGACCGCCGGCCTGGGCGTGGAGAAGAAGGAACAGCAGTTCCTTGACGCGCACGACGACTACTCGGCCATCCTTTTCAAGTCGCTCGCCGACCGCCTGGCCGAAGCCTTTGCCGAATGCCTGCACCAGCGCGTGCGCACCGACCTCTGGGGCTACGCTGCCGACGAGGTGCTCAGCAATGAAGACCTCATCAAGGAAAAGTACCAGGGCATCCGCCCCGCCCCCGGCTACCCGGCCTGTCCGGACCACAGCGTCAAGCGCGCCATGTTCGAGCTGCTGCAATGCAAGGACATCGGCATGACGCTCACCGAAAGCCTGGCCATGTCCCCGGCTGCCAGCGTGAGCGGCTTCTACCTGAGCCACCCGGAGAGCACCTACTTCAACGTCGGCAAGATCGGTGAAGACCAGGCGCAGGATCTCGCCAGGCGCAGCGGTGTGCCGCAAAACGAATTGCAGCGCTGGCTGGCGCCAATTCTTTAGTACTCATCTGACGGGGGTGTTTTGACGGCCGGACTGCCGTCCATCCCACCGTTTTCGCCGCCTGCAAACCTGGCTGAACGTCTCGCAGAGCCGCGTGCTAGAAACCCCATCCAACTTAAGCGATCAGGTGATTCATGGCGGTTTGCATAGCGTGTGGTACAGACAACCGGGACAAGGCGTTGTTCTGCCGGGGCTGTGCCACGTCCATGGTCGCGCTGGCAGGTTCTGCCGCAGCGGCTCCGGCAGCCCCTGCTGAAGAAACGGCATCCAAAGGCCCGACGCAAATCTGCCCCGCTTGCCAGGCGAAGAACTCGCTGGTGGCCACCTCATGCAAGAACTGCCACGCTTCACTGGTGCCCGACATCGTGGCACCCACCAAGCCCATTCCTGTATCGGTCGCGCCCAGCGGCAGCAACGCCAAGCTGGTGGTGATGGTGAGCCTGGCACTGGTGGCCACCGCCGTCGCAGCCTGGTGGTGGAGCGCACAGGAGAGCGCCATGCCCGTGCCTGTCGCGGTCTCTGCTGTTCCGGTGGTCGCCCAGACTGCGGGCCTGGGGGCCCAACTCGGCGCAAGCATTGCCATTGCATCGAAAGATGATCTTGTGGATGCCGATGCCGCGTCGGTGGCCGCAGCGGATGAACAGGCCGCGCGCATCAAGCAACAGGCTGCAGCGGTGGCCTCGGCAGACCGGGCACGCCGCCTGCGCGAACAGCGCGAAAAAGAAGCCCGCGCTCTGGCCGCTGTCGAGCAGGTGCGGGCAGAGCAGGTCCGCGAGCAACAACAGGCGGAACAAGCGCGACGCCGCGCAGAAGAAGCCGCCCGGCAAAGGGCGGCAGAAGTCGCTGCCCTCGCGGCGGCCCAGCCGTCGCGGCCAGTTCAGACGGTGGACATGATTTGCGCTTCCAGCACCAACTTCGTTGCACGGGAGGTGTGCCGCACCCGCGAATGCCGCAGCCCGGGCTTCACGAACGATCCTGTGTGTGTGCGTTTCCGGGAAGTGGAAGCTTCCAACACGCGCCAGCCCATGTTCTAGCGGTTGTTTTGTAGGGCAGTGAAGGGCGCATCTCAGCGCGTGAAACTCGCCGCCAGCGCCGCCGCCAAACGCCCGGCGTCGCTGGCGTTCAGACTCACTGCAATTGCGCCTGACCGTTGTAGGCCACGATGCAGCGTTGACGGTCCGAATCCGCCACGATGGACAGGCCGGCGCCAAACAGGCCCGGCGTGTTGGAGGCGCGGTACACCACCCCGGTGGTCACGCGCACACCGTCCTGAAAGGTCTGGCCCGATGTAGAGATGCCGAAGTTGTCTGGGTCCACCTGGCCTTGCAGGACCGCCGCGTTGCTCACCAGCGTCACGTTGCGCCCCGACTGGCTGACCGTCTGGATGACCTCGATGCGGTTGGCCACGCCGGTGTTGCAATCGTCCACCGTCTTGTTCATCACCACGAAGTAGGTGCCTGCGTACAGCGGCACCACCTCGGCCCCGGAGGATCCACCGCCACAACCCAGCAACAGCGCCGACAACAGAGGGGCGGCGACAAGCAAGCGGCCGCGAACAGAAACGGTGCGCATCATTGGGTACCGTCCTTCTTGACCAGCGAGTTCAGGACCGCCTGCAAGGCGCTGAAGATGGATCCGTTGCCCTGACCCGTCGCGGCCTTGGGTTGCTGGGGGGATTGATCGGCGATGGATTTGGCGAATTCGATCGCGCGCTGGTCGGGCTGCTTCGCCATGACGGTGGCCGACGCCACCAGCAGAGCGGCAGCGATGGAGGTGAGCTTGAAAAGTGACATGGGGGCTCCCGTTGAAAGCGCCTGGTCGGCGCCGTGAATTGAGGCGGCTTTTGCGCAAGCCGGAATCATGTTAGCAACGCAGAACAGCCTGAATGTCACTTGACCCTTTGCGGGTTGCGCGGCCGAGATGGTCGCGGTGGCGGCTTCTAGCGTCAACGCCCCTTGGAACGAAACCGCCTGGCGGTTTCCAGTTGGATTCCATCAGACGTTCATGATGGTCACGGCGCGGGCGTTCAGATAGGCCTCCATGGCCTCCGGTCCACCTTCTGACCCGTAGCCCGAGTCCTTGATGCCGCCAAAAGGCATCTCGGCCGACGGCATGGCCGGCATGTTCACCCACAGCATGCCCACCTCCACACGGCGCGCCAGCAGGTCTGCGTTCTTCAGGGAGCTCGTGAAGGCATAGGCTGCCAGCCCGAAGGGCAGGCGGTTGGCCTCGGCAATGGCTTCGTCCAGCGTCTGGAAACTGCGCACCGCCGCCATCGGGCCGAAAGGCTCGTCGTTGAACACGCGGGCATCGAGCGGCACGTCGGTCAGGATGGTGGGCTGCCAGAAATTGCCGGCTTCACCGATGCGCTCACCACCCGTGGCCAGTGTGGCGCCGCGCTCCACCGCGTCCCTGGTGAACTCGGCCATGGCCGTGACACGGCGCGGATTGGCCAGCGGGCCCATCTGAGTGGCCTCGGCGGTACCGTCGCCCACCGCCAGACCGACAGCGTGTTTGACGAATGCGGCAGAGAAGTCCTTGGCAATGCTCTCGTGCACCAGAAAGCGCGTGGGCGAGATGCAAACCTGTCCCGCGTTGCGGAACTTGGCACCGCCCGCGGTCTTCACGGCCAGGGCCACGTCGGCATCTTCGGCCACGATCACTGGCGCGTGCCCGCCCAGCTCCATGGTCACCCGTTTCATGTGCTGGCCGGCCAGTGCGGCGAGCTGTTTGCCCACCGGCGTGGAGCCGGTGAAGGTGATCTTGCGAATGACCGGGTGGGCGATCAGGTAGCTGGAGATCTCGGATGGTGTGCCATAGACCAGACCGAGCACACCCGGGGGCAGACCGGCGTCGGCAAAGGCGCGTACCAGCTCGGCGGGTGCGGCCGGGGTTTCTTCGGGCGCCTTGACGATCATGGAGCAGCCCGTGGCCAGGGCCGCCGCCAGCTTGCGCACGACCTGGTTGATGGGGAAGTTCCACGGCGTGAAAGCGGCCACGGGGCCGATCGGGTCTTTCAGCACCATCTGGCGCATGGCGAGGTTGCCACGCGAGGGCACGATGCGGCCGTAGACACGCAGGCCTTCGTCGGCGAACCATTCGATGATGTCGGCAGCGGCCATGGCTTCACCCTTGGCCTCGGCCAGCGGCTTGCCTTGCTCCTGCGTCAACAACGCGGCGATGGCGCCGGCGCGTTCACGCATGAGCCCTGCGGCGGCGCGCATGATTCTGGAACGGGTGATGGCCGGCGTGTCGCGCCAGGCCTCGAAGCCTTTTTGTGCGGCCTCGAGTGCCAGATCCAGGTCGGCCTGGCGGGCGTGCGCCACGCGGCCGATCTCTTTGCCGGTGGCCGGGTTGAACACGGGGAGCGTCTCGCCAGCAGTGGCTTCGCGCCATTCGTTTTGGATGAAAAGTCGGGTGTCGGGGTAGCTCATGGCGGTCTCCTCACTGAGAACAGGGATGGCAGAAAAAGGTGCACCTTACCAGCACGTGCGCGCAGCATCGACGTGGCTGTTCTTGAGCAAAGAGGTTTGACCGGCGTTTGGCCAGGGTGCAGGCTCCAGACGCCGGTTTCACGGGGTCTGACGCAAGACCCGCCGGTATTGCACCGCTTCCGCCACGTGGCTCGCGCTCACGCCCTGGGCGCCCGCCAGGTCGGCAATGGTGCGGGCCACGCGCAAGGCGCGGTGGGTGCTGCGCGCGCTCCAGCCGAGGCGGGCAGCGGCGGTGTTGAGGAACTTCAGCGCAGTGGTTTCGGCCAGCACGTGCTCGTCAAGCGCCTGTCCGGCCAGGGCCTGGTTGGGCTGGCCTTGCCGGGTGTGGGCCAGGGCGCGCGCGGTCTGCACACGCTCACGCACCGCACTGCTGGGTTCCCCGGCAGCGCCTTGCAACAGGTCGTCGGGTGGCAGCGCGGGCACTTCCACATGCAGGTCGATGCGGTCGAGCAGGGGGCCGCTGAGCTTGCCCTGGTAGCGGGCGATCTGATCGGGCGTGTCCCGGCAGGCTTTGGTGGGATGCCCCAAAAAGCCGCAGGGGCACGGGTTCATGGCCGCAATGAGCTGGAAGCGGGCCGGAAACTCGCTCTGCATGGCCGCGCGGGAGATGCGGATGTGGCCGCTCTCCAGCGGCTCGCGCAGGGCCTCGAGCGCGGCCCTTGGAAACTCGGGCAGTTCATCCAGAAAGAGCACACCGTGGTGCGCCAGCGAGATTTCACCCGGTCTTGGGGGCGAACCACCGCCCACCAGCGCCACGGCGCTGGCACTGTGATGGGGCGCGCAGGTGGGGCGCTGCGCCCAGCGCTCCAGCGAGAACCGTCCCGCCAGCGAGGCCACGGCCGCCGACTCCAGGGCTTCGAGTGAGCTCATGGGGGGTAGCAGGCCAGCGAAGCGCTGGGCCAGCATGGACTTGCCCGATCCGGGCGGCCCCATCATCAGCAGGCTGTGGCCGCCGGCCGCCGCGATCTCCAATGCACGCTTGGCTGCGATCTGGCCTTTCACATCCGCCAGATCGGCGTAGTGGGGCGCGCGACCGGCGCTGGTAGGGGTCAGCCGTTGCCAGCCACCGTCGTCTGGCGGGGGTTCGGTCACGTTTTGTGATTCCGGAAGAAAGTGGGCAATCACATCCAGCAAATGTCTCGCCCGGTAAACCTGCGCTTCCGGCACCAGGGCCGCTTCTTCGGCGCTGCCTGGGGGCAGCACCAGCCGGGTGGGAAGTGCCGGCCCTCCGCTGCCGGGCGATGAGCGATGCAAGGCCAGGCTCATGGCCAGCGCGCCGCGCACCGGTCGCAACTCGCCGCCCAACGACAACTCACCCGCAAATTCCCAGCCCGCCAGGCGTGCCGCACTGATCTGGCCGCTGGCCGCGAGGATGCCCAGCGCAATCGGCAGATCGAAGCGACCCGAGTCCTTGGGGAGGTCGGCCGGTGCGAGGTTGACCGTGATGCGCTTGTTGCTGGGAAAGTCGAGACCGCTGTTGGCAATCGCCGACCGGACCCGCTCCCTCGCTTCCTTGACTTCGGTATCGGCTAGCCCGACCAGCGTGAAACTGGGCAGCCCGTTGGCCAGATGGACCTCCACACAGACCGGCCGTGCTTCCAGCCCCAGCAACGCGCGGCTGTGCACCAGCGACAAGCTCATGTTTTCTCCCTGATTTGGTGCGCTTAACGCCTCCGATGGCCACGTGTTTGACCTTCGGAATAGCGCACCTGAATGGTGCGCACGCTTTTGGTGTCATGGCGCGAGACGTGCGCCAACCCGGAAATCATGGCACACGCAGGGTTCAAACCCACCCCAAGTTTGGGGGAAGTGGTGGCGTCAGAAGGATGTGTGCGGTGGGCCGGACAGACTCCGAATTCGGATTGGCATGGTCCCTGCATAGCGTTGTGAGCGAATGCAACAACGCGGGCGGCAGGCCTTTGGGTCGGGCGCCTTCCCGAGTTTCCAGAAGAGGAATCACAGCATGAAAATGGTCACCGCCATCATCAAGCCGTTCAAGCTGGACGAGGTGCGAGAAGCGCTCTCCAGCATGGGCGTGCAAGGCATCACTGTCACCGAAGTCAAGGGCTTCGGTCGTCAAAAGGGGCACACCGAGCTGTACCGCGGCGCAGAGTACGTGGTCGATTTCCTGCCCAAGGTCAAGATCGAAGCCGCAGTTTCTGACGACCTCGTCGAGCGCGTGATCGAAGCCATTGAAGGTGCCGCGCGCACCGGAAAAATCGGCGACGGAAAGATTTTCGTCAGCGATCTGGAACAAGTTGTCCGGATCCGCACCGGCGAAAACGGCAAAGAAGCCCTCTGAAAGGAAACCCCTCATGAAAACCCGAAACACCCTGCTGGGTGCCGGCTTGGCCCTGCTCGCCGGTACCGCCATGGCCCAATCGGCCGACGTCGCCAACCACGTGTACGAACTCCAGTTCGCCATGGACACGTTCTATTTCCTGGTTTGCGGCGCGCTGGTCATGTGGATGGCCGCCGGCTTCGCGATGCTTGAAGCAGGTTTGGTGCGTTCCAAGAACACCACCGAGATCCTGACCAAGAACGTCGCGCTCTTTGCCATTGCCTGCATCATGTACCTGGTGTGCGGCTACGCCATCATGTATGAGGGCGACATTTTCCTCTCCGGTATTGCCGGCGGTGAAAACCTCGCGACCGAAAAGCTGGCCGAATTCGCCACGCGCGAAGGCGGTTTTGGTGGCGACTCCATCTACGCCAACGCTTCCGACTTCTTCTTTCAGGTGGTGTTCGTGGCCACGGCCATGTCCATCGTCTCCGGCGCGGTGGCCGAGCGCATGAAGCTTTGGGCCTTCCTGGCCTTTGCTGTGGTCATGACGGGCTTCATCTACCCCATGGAAGGTTCATGGACATGGGGCAGCGCCTCGGTGTTCGGCATGTACACCCTCGGTGACCTGGGCTTCTCCGACTTTGCTGGTTCGGGCATCGTGCACATGGCGGGTGCCGCCGCTGCGCTGGCGGGCGTGATTCTGCTGGGCGCCCGCAAGGGCAAGTACGGCCCCAAGGGCGAGGTGCGGGCCATCACCGGCGCCAATCTGCCCTTGGCCACGCTGGGCACTTTCATTCTCTGGATGGGCTGGTTCGGCTTCAATGGCGGCTCGGTGCTCAAGCTGGGTGACATTGCCAACGCCAATAGCGTGGCCATGGTGTTCCTCAACACCAACACGGCCGCCGCCGGCGGCGCCGTGGGCGCGCTGCTGCTGTCGCGTCTGCTGTATGGCAAGGCCGACCTGACCATGCTGCTCAACGGTGCACTCGCCGGGCTGGTGGCGATCACCGCCGAACCCTCCACCCCCACGCCCCTGCTGGCCACGCTGTTTGGCTTTGCCGGCGGCATTCTGGTGGTGCTGTCCATCACTTTCCTGGACAAGCTCAAGATCGACGACCCGGTGGGCGCGATCTCGGTGCACGGCACCTGCGGCATTCTGGGGCTGCTGCTGGTTCCGCTGACCAACAGCGACGCCAGCTTCTCGGGCCAGATCATCGGCGGCCTGACCATCTTCGTGTGGGTGTTCGGCACCAGCCTGATCGTCTGGGGCGCGCTCAAGATGATCATGGGCATCCGGGTGTCCGAAGAAGACGAGTACAAGGGCGTGGACCTGGCCGAGTGCGGTCAGGAAGCCTATCCGGAGTTCGTCAACAAGTAGCGTGCTCTGCAAGGGGCACCTGAGATGACGCCCGCCCTCAACCGTCAACAACCTGTGACGCTTTGCGCACAGGTTGTTTGTCGTTGGCTCTCTGAATTGGTGCGTCAAGACCGCTTTGTGGCCACTTTTGCACCGATGTGGCACACATTGTGCTTGGGGCTATGGACCCTACACAACCCCCAGGAGAGTTCGTCGTGAAAATGGTTTCAGCCATCATCAAACCGTTCAAGCTGGACGAGGTGCGAGAAGCACTTTCCAGCATGGGCGTGCAAGGCATCACTGTCACCGAAGTCAAGGGCTTTGGTCGTCAGAAAGGCCACACCGAGTTGTACCGCGGTGCCGAGTACGTGGTCGACTTCCTGCCCAAGGTCAAGATCGAGGCCGCCGTGGCGGACGACCTCGTCGAGCGCGTGATCGAAGCCATTGAAGGCGCAGCACGCACCGGAAAAATCGGCGACGGAAAGATTTTCGTCAGCGACCTCGAACAAGTGGTGCGCATCCGCACCGGCGAAACGGGCAATGAAGCCCTCTGATCGCCCTTCCCGTACAAGAAAGCACATGAACATGAAAAACCTCATAGCAACCCTGATGCTGGGATTGGGCCTGGCCTTTGGTGGCGTCAACGCCATCGCCCAGACGGCGACCGAAGCACCCGCGGCCGCGATGGAAACCACCGAAGCCGCACCTGTTGCGGCCGAGGCCCCTGCTGCAGAAGAAGCTGCCCCCACGGTCGACAAGGGCGACGTGGCCTGGATGATGGTCTCCACCATCCTCGTCGTGCTGATGGTCCTGCCCGGCCTGGCGCTGTTCTACGGTGGCCTGGTGCGCAGCAAGAACATGCTGTCCGTGCTCATGCAGGTCATGGTGGTGTTCTCGCTGATCACCGTGCTGTGGGCCGTTTACGGCTACAGCCTGGCCTTCGGAGGCGAGGGACTGATCATCGGCAACCTGGACCGGGTGTTCCTGATGGGCATCAACGCCGACTCGCTGGCCGATACCTTCACCGACGGCGTGAAGATTCCCGAGTACATCTTTGTGGCTTTCCAGGCCACCTTCGCCGGCATCACCTGCGCCCTGATCGTGGGCTCGTTCGCCGAGCGCATGAAGTTCAGCGCCGTGCTGTTGTTCTGCGCCATCTGGTTCACTTTCAGCTACCTGCCGATCGCCCACATGGTCTGGGGTGCCGGCGGCTACCTGCTCGACAAGGGCGCGCTGGACTTCGCCGGCGGCACTGTCGTGCACATCAACGCGGCCATGGCCGGTCTGGTGGGCGCCTACATGGTGGGCAAGCGCATCGGCTACGGCAAGGAAGCGATGGCACCGCACAGCCTGACGCTGACCATGGTCGGTGCTTCGCTGCTGTGGGTGGGCTGGTTCGGCTTCAACGCCGGCTCCAACCTGGAAGCCAACGGCGGCGCCGGCCTGGCGTTCATCAACACGCTGTTTGCCACCGCCGCCGCCGTGCTGGCGTGGTGCATCGGTGAAGCACTGGGGAAGGGCAAGGCATCCATGCTGGGCGCTGCGTCCGGCGCGGTGGCTGGCCTGGTGGCCATCACCCCGGCCTGCGGCTCGGTAGGCCCCATGGGCGGCATCATCATCGGCCTGGTGTCTGGCTTCGTCTGCCTCTGGGGCGTGAACGGCCTCAAGAAGATGCTGGGCGCTGACGACTCGCTCGATGTGTTCGGCATCCACGGCATCGGCGGCATCATCGGCGCCATCCTGGTCGGCGTGTTCGCAGCACCTGGCCTGGGCGGCACCGGCGGCGACGACTTCGCCATCGGCAGCCAGGTCCTGATCCAGGCCGAGGGCGTGCTGATCACCATGGTCTGGTCGTCGGTGGTCGCTTTCGTCGCCTACAAGATCGTGGACATGATGGTGGGCCTGCGCGTCACGGAAGAAGCCGAGCGCGAGGGTCTGGACATCACCTCCCACGGCGAAACCGCCTACAACCGCTGATCTTTCTCCTGCGGCGGCGAGCCAGCCAGTGCTGCTCGCTGCCCGCGGAGCCGAAATCTCCCTGGACGTTGAGCCCGCAATGCCATTGGCATGCGGGCTCTTTTTTTGGCATGGCCTCAGGGCCTCGCCATGAACAAGTGCGAGCCATTCAGCCAGTCGGACCGGGCTTCTCAATGCCCTGGCCAAACGGCTCCGGGCCAGGATGGCAGGGGTCCCTCCGCATCCAGCCGACGCCTCCCTATGATGTCCGCGATGCATCACCACATCAGGAGGACACCATGACCCCGTCGCACATCCGTCGCATTCCTCGCGTGCGCCCGATCCTCGCCCTGGTCCTGCTGTGCCTTGTCGGTCCGTCTGTCTGGGCTCAGACACACAAGCCCGCCACTGTCACAAATGAGGCCCCAGCCAGCACGGCCGATCCCCGTCTGCCCACCAGCGTGCGTTTCATCAAGGCACCGTCAGACGAGACCCCCGCAGCCAGAGCCAGAAGACTGAAGCGGGAATGCAAGGGCAGGCCCAATGCAGGCATGTGCCTGGGCCACGCGAGCTGACACCATCATCCGACGGGCGCTGCAGGACAGAAGGCGCCCAGGGCGATTGCATCGCTGCGTGCAAAAAATTCAAGCCTGGAACAGGCACCGGCGGCTACCATGTCCGCCATGATTTCCCACGTTGCAGAAGAACCGGTCCAGCTGATCGAACAGATACGCGCAGCCAGCGGCGCAGGCACACCGCTGCGCATCGTCGGGGGCGACACCAAGCGCTTCTACGGCGAGCCCGCTCAGGGCGAAGTCCTGTCCATGGCGGCGTGGGCAGGCATCGTCAGTCACGAACCCACCGAACTCGTCATCACCGTGCGCGCCGGCACGTCGTTGGCGGAAGTGGAAGCGGCACTGGCCGAGAAGGGGCAATGTCTGGCGTTCGAGCCGCCGCACTTTGGCGAAGGAAGCACCGTGGGTGGCATGGTGGCCGCCGGGCTGTCCGGACCTGCACGCGCCAGCGCCGGCGGTGTGCGCGACTTCGTGCTGGGCTGCCGCTTCATCAACGGTCGCGGCGAGTTGCTCACCTTCGGTGGCCAGGTGATGAAAAACGTGGCCGGCTACGACGTCAGCCGCATCATGGCCGGATCCATGGGCACGCTGGGGCTGATCACCGAAGTGAGCCTCAAGGTTCTGCCGGTCGCACCGGCCGAAGCCACGCTGGTGTTCACTTTGAGTCAGCACGACGCGCTGGAACAATTGCACCGCTGGGGCGGCCAGCCGCTGCCGCTGAATGCCAGCTGCTGGGTGCGAGATGACACACAGGCCAACTCACCGGAACTGCTGTTCGTTCGCCTGCGCGGTGCCGTTGCTGCGGTGGAGGCGGCGTGTGAGCGCATGCTGCGCGAGGCGGCCGGCGAGCGCATGCACAACACGCAAGCCGCACCCGACTGGGCCGACTGCCGCGACCACCGACTGCCTTACTTCGAGGCGCCTTCGCCCGAGCTGTGCCTGTGGCGCCTCTCGGTACCGCAGACCGCTCCCACGCTGGGCTTGCCCCACGCCCAGCTGATTGAATGGCATGGCGCCCAGCGTTGGATGTGGGCGCCTGCATCCGACGCTGCCAGAATCCGCGCGGCCGCCGCCGCCGTGAACGGACACGCCTCCCTGTTCCGCACCGGGGCCAACGGTGCAACAGGCGTTCCGCGCTTTGACCAGCAGTCGCCCGCCATCGCCACCATCACCCAGCGCCTGCGCGCCGAGTTCGATCCGGCGGGTATCTTCAATCCAGGCCGGACATGAGCCCCCACGCTCCACCGCTGCGCGGGTCGCTGCCCCCCGAAGGGGCGCGAACCCGGCTTGGGGCGGCCCGTCGCCAGGCTTCCATGGATTGACCCGTATGCAAACCAATCTCTCCCCCGAATACCAGCAGCGTGCCGACGGCCGCGAGGCCGAAGCCATCCTGCGCAAATGTGTGCACTGCGGGTTCTGCACCGCCACCTGTCCCACCTACCAGTTGCTTGGCGACGAGCTCGATGGTCCGCGAGGGCGCATCTACCTGATGAAGCAGGTGCTCGAAGGGGCAGAGCCCACACGCAAGACGCAGCTGCACCTGGACCGTTGCCTCACCTGCCGCAACTGCGAAACCACCTGCCCCAGCGGGGTGGACTATGGGCACCTGATCGACATCGGTCGCAAACTGGTAGACGAAAAAGTGCCGCGCCCGGCGAGCGAAAAGGTCGTGCGCTGGCTGCTGAAGGAGGGCTTGCCTTCTCCGCTGTTTGGTCCCGCCATGAAGATGGGCCAGATGGTGCGTGGCCTCATGCCTGCTTCACTCAAAAACAAGGTCCCGGCCAAGCAGGATGCCGGCCCCTGGCCCACCAACACCCATGACCGCAAGGTGTTGATGCTGGCCGGCTGCGTGCAGCCAGCCATGATGCCCAACATCAACAGCGCCACCGCGCGCGTGCTGGACGCGGCCGGTATCCAGACCGTGATCGCTCCCGAAGCCGGCTGTTGCGGCGCGGTCAAGTTCCACCTCAACGATCAGGAAGGCGGCAAGACGCAGATGCGCGCCAACATAGACGCCTGGTGGCCATTGCTGGAGCGGGGGGTCGAGGCGATCGTGATGAACGCTTCGGGCTGCGGCGTCACCGTGAAGGAATACGGTCACATCCTGGCCGACGACCCGACCCATGCCTACAAAGCCGCGCGTGTGAGCCTGCTGACGAAGGATCTGAGCGAATGCCTGCACGAGCTGGTGCCCGCGCTCAAACCCAAGCTGGCCAGCGTGCCCGATGCGAAAAAGGTCATCGGCTATCACCCACCCTGCACCCTGCAACACGGCCAGCAGCTCAAGGGTGACGTGGAAACACACCTGACCGCATTGGGATTCAATGTGCAGGTGGCCAGGAACGAGGCCCACCTCTGCTGCGGCTCGGCCGGCACGTACTCGGTGCTCAATCCCAAGCTGTCGTACCAGTTGCGCGACCGCAAGCTGGGCCACCTGGGCGAACTTCAGCCGGCCGTGATCACCAGCGCCAACATCGGCTGCATCACCCATCTGCAGAGCGGCACGTCCATCCCGGTGCGGCACTGGGTGGAAGTGCTGGACAGTCTGTTGACCCCCCCCGCGCCACCTGCGGCGTCACCCCCCCAGGGGGGCGGCGCGTAGCGGCCGGGCGAAGCCCGTTCCGCGGCGCCCTTGGAAATGTCATTTCACGTCGGAGGAAAACGGGGATGTGTGACCGCTTCATCAAAAGATCATTGACCTCTGCACGCAGGGCCCACGCGGCTGCAGCAACCCTTGGCGACGTGGACTGGCCCTGGTTCGAGGGCGCCCGTTCGTGATCCCGGCGTTCGCGACACTGCTGGCGTTCCAGCTGGTGGGCGAGGCGCTGGTGCGCGCGTTGGTGGTGCCGGTGCCCGGGCCGGTGGTGGGCATGGCTTTGTTGCTGCTTGCGCTCGTGTTGCGGCCGGCGTGGACCGGCGCCATCAAGCCCACGGCGCAGACGCTCTTGCAGCACCTCTCGCTGCTGTTCGTGCCCGCCGGCGTGGGCGTGATGCTGCACCTGCAGCGGCTGGGTGACGAAGCGCTCGCCATTGGCGTGGCCCTGGTGATCAGTACCTGGGTCGGGCTGGCGAGCGCGGCGATCACCATGGCCTGGCTCATGAAGCGCGTGGCGCCTGCCAACGGCGAGGATGGGTCTTGAACGAGGTCTCGCCGCTCGCGGGCGCGTCGGCCGGTCGCCTGGCCGACGTGTGGGTCTACCTGTCGGCTTCACCACTGCTGGGCCTCACCGCCACGCTGCTCGTGTATCACGCCGCGTTCGTGGCATACCGGCGCACCGGCTTTCATCCGCTGGCCAACCCGGTGGCACTGTCCGTGATCGTGCTGGGTTCACTGCTCTGGGCCACCAGCACGCCTTACGCGACCTACTTTGAAGGCGCGCAGTTCGTGCACTTTTTGCTGGGCCCGGCCACGGTGGCGCTGGCGGTGCCGTTGTTCGATCAACTCGCTCGTCTGAAGCGGCTGTGGCTGCCCATGCTGGGGGCCCTGGTGGTGGGTACGCTGGCCGCCACGGTCAGTGCCATCGGTGTGGGCTGGGCGCTGGGCGCGTCCAAGGCCACCATCGCGTCACTGGCGCCGAAGTCGGTCACCGCACCGGTGGCCATGGGTATTTCAGAACAGATCGGCGGTCTGCCCACGCTGACCGCCGTGCTCGTGGTGTGCACCGGCATCCTGGGCGCGGCCACCGCGCGCACCCTGTTTGACCTGCTGCGCATCAAGGACCCCACCGTGCGCGGCTTTGCACTGGGCACCGCCGCGCACGGCATCGGTACCGCGCGAGCGTTTCAGGTGAGCGACGAAATGGGCGCTTTCGCCGGTCTGGCCATGGGGCTGTGCGCCTTGTTCAGCGCGGTTGCCCTGCCGCTGCTGGCGGGGTGGTTGCTGCGCTGGATATAGAGGCTTCCTGCGCCGGCTTTGCCACCACGGCGGGTTACCCCAGTTGCGCTTCGATGTCCTTGGCCAGCTTTTCCGGCGCGTCCTGGGGTGCGTAGCGCTTGATCACACGGCCGTCCTTGCCCACCAGGAACTTGGTGAAGTTCCATTTGATGGCCTTGCTGCCGAGCAGGCCTGGCGCTTCGGCGGCGAGCCACTGGTACAGGGGGTGTGCACCGGCGCCGTTGACGTCGATCTTGCTCATCATCGGGAACGTGACGCCAAAGTTCTTCTGGCAAAAGGCGCCGATCTCTTCGTTGCTGCCCGGGTCCTGGCTGCCGAACTGGTTGCAGGGAAAGCCCAGCACCACCAGGCCGCGCTCGCCGTAGGTCTGGTGCAGTTTCTCCAGGCCGCCGAACTGGGGTGTGAAACCGCAGGCGCTGGCGGTGTTGACGATGAGAAGGGGCTTGTTGCGGAACTGCTCAAGTGCCACCGGTTTCCCGTCGATGGATAGGGCTTCGAAGTCGTAAATGCTGGCCATGCCGGGTTCCTGCAGCGTTTGGAAAGGGGCACCCATTGTGGCTTCACATCACTGACGTCGCGCAATGTGTCACGGTGGACCCCGGACGCACTGCCGGGTATTGCCAAATTGCGGCATACTTATTAGTAATAATTTGTTAAAGCACATTGAGGCACACGCATGGCTGCTGCGTATTCGGTCGCTCTGGTGGGGTTTGCACAAAGTGAATCAGCGACCTTCGAATCCTTCTTCAGTCTCGCGGCGCGCCGTCCACCGGCCTACGCCGTGCAGGACGAGGTGTCGGACGCACAGATCCTGATCGTCAATGCCGACAATCAGCAGGCACTGAATCTGGTGCAGTTCGCCGAACTGCCCGGCCGGGTGCTGTTGCTTGGCAACTCTGATGGCGGCACAGGCTGGCCTTTGCAGCGCAAGCCGGTGAAACTGGTGGCGGTGCTGGCCGCGCTGGATGCCCTGGTGGGGGTGCGTCCGCCGAGTCCGAAGGTGGCGCCCGCCAGTACCGATCCGACCAGTTCCTTGCTGCAGGGTCTGGACGAGAGCATGCGCCGTGTCGGGCAGCGCGCCCCCGCGACAAGCGCACGCGCCGAAGCGCACCACGCCATGGCTCCGGCCGTCAAGAGCGGGCGCCGATCGGTCGATTCGGAGTTTCCCCCCACGCGTCCCATGCAACGCGAGACCAGCGCAGCCGCCCCGCCGGCGATGGCCCCACGGTCTTCCACGCGTCAGGGGGTGGTGCGCCTGACCGACTTTGGCGGCCTGGACGAGATGCCCTCGCCGCCGTCCAACCCGGTGACGCGCTCCGGGCGAGCGACCAAGTCGGCCCCGGGTACGGAAAAGGCTTCTGTGCCAGACGTCCCGCGCGGCGACATGTTGCTGGTTGCAGAAAGCCTGGTCGAAGGACGCATCCTGCACAAGCGCTTCAAGAAATACGGCCTGAACATCGACTGGTCGCGCGAAGCCAAGCAGGCGCTGGTGATGATGCAGAACCACGCCTACCGCCTGGTTGTCATCGACCGCCTCAATGGCGACCCCGATGCCCTGCAGGTCTGTCGTGTCGCCAAGCAGAAAAAGGGCCCCAAAGGCGCGCCGGTGGTGTTCATGTTTGCGCCCACGGCTGGCAGCATGGACCGCGTCAAGGCGGGCCTCGCCGGCAGCGACGCCTACCTGTCCCGCTCCGTGGGTGAGGCGGACCTGTACCGCACGTTGGCACAACACCGCCTGGTCAGCCTCGACGGCTTTGCCCCGACGAATATTGGGTAGCTCCCCCCTGCGCTGCTGACGCAGCTTCCCCCCTCCGTTGCGCGCCGCTGCGCGGCGCTTCGAGGGGGGACGGCGCGAGTGGCCCGGCAAAGCCGGTTCCACCGCGCCCCTGGAGTAAGCCACGCGCTCCGGCATGGACTTCAGCAGGATGCGCCGAATCGAAATACGGGCACATCTCCAAAGCGAGGTGATTTGGTCCAGGGGCAGCACAGGACGGCGCGAGTGGCTCGGCAAGCCGGTTCCACCGCGCCCCTGGAGTAAGCCACGCGCTCCGGCATTGTCTTCAGCAGGATGCGCCGAAACGAAATACGGGCACATCTCCAAAGCGAGGTGATTTGGTCCAGGGGCAGCACAGGACGGCGCGAGTGGCCCGGCAAGCCGGTTCCACCGCGCCCTTGGAGTAAGCCACGCGCTCCGGCATTGTCTTCAGCAGGATGCGCCGAAACGAAATACGGGCACATCTCCAAAGCGAAGTGATTTGGTCCAGGGGCAGCGCGGGACGGCTCCGCCGGCCCAAGATGCCGTCCCCCCTCCAAGCGCCAAAGGCGCGCCAGAGAGGGGGGAAGCCGCGTCAGCGGCGCAGGGGGGAGTACCCAATACAGCGCAGGGGGGCGTACCGAATTCAGCCGTGCAAGTCGTCCCGGCGTGCAATTTCAAGGAGTCGCTCCAGCTCGTGCGGGTGGACGCGCTGGTTGTGCCGGTGCCAGAGCGTGATCACCCCCATGAAGCCGGCCACCAGCACGCCAAAGGCGGTGATGGCCAGGAAGGCCGACCAGCCCAGGGCGGTTGAGAAGCTGTAGAGCGCGCCCAGCAGCAGGATGCAGGCCTGCTCGTTGAAGTTTTGCACGGCAATCGATCGGCCTGCGCCCATGAGGTTGTGTCCCCGGTGTTGCAGCAATGCGTTCATGGGCACCACCAGGAAACCGCCCAGGCCGCCCAGCAGCACCAGGAACGGGGCGGCCACCCAGACGTTGTCGATGAAGTTCATCAAGATGACCAGCACGCCCATGGCTATGCCCAGCGGCATGACCCGTGTGGCCTGGTCCAGTCGCATGCGCATCGACGCCACCACGGCACCCACTGCGGTGCCCAGTGCCACCACACCCACCAGTGATGACGCCTGGGTGGTGCTGTAACCCAGGGCGGCGCCGGCCCAGGCCAGCACGATGTAGCGCAGGTTGCCGGACACGCCCCAGAACAGGGTGGTCGTGGCCAGCGAGATCTGGCCCAGGCGGTCGCGCCACAGGCGGGAGTTGCAGCGCCAGAAATCGGGCAGCAGCGCGAAGGGATTGCGAGGTAGCGGGCGAGGCGTGACGCCGGTCAGGGGAATGCGGGTGTTGAACCAGGCCGCCAGTGCGTACAGCGTCACCAGCGCCGCCACGGCGGCTTCTGCCGGTGAGGTGATGCCTGTGTCCACCCCTGGCAGGTTGATGGCGAGCAGCATGCCCGACAACCAGGGTCCCACCAGTTGCCCGCCCAGCAACACGCCCAGGATGATGGAAGCAATGGTCAGGCCTTCGATCCAGCCGTTGGCCTTGACGAGTTGAGACGGCGGTAGCAGTTCGGTGAGGATGCCGTACTTCGCAGGCGAATAAGCTGCCGCGCCCAGCCCCACCAGCGTGTAGGCCAGCAACGGATGCACGCCGAAAAGCATCAGCAGGCAGCCCACCACCTTGATGGCGTTGCTGAGGAACATGACCCGGCCTTTCGGCCTGGCA
Organism: Hydrogenophaga sp.; assembly: GCF_030651625.1. Lineage (GTDB taxonomy): Bacteria > Pseudomonadota > Gammaproteobacteria > Burkholderiales > Burkholderiaceae_C > Hydrogenophaga. Next base: position 52,986 of record NZ_JAUSCF010000023.1, read on the forward strand.
TCGGCGAAAGCGCCCACGAACGGCGCCAGCAACACATAGAACAGCGCAAACACCGGTACCAGGGCCGCGCTTTGCCACTCCGGCTCACCCCGCGTGCGCAACAGTTCAATGGCGGCCACGAACAACGCGTTGTCAGCCAGAGAGCTGAAGAACTGCGCCGTCATGATGGTGTAGAAGCCGCGCTTCATGGCAATGAATTTGTGGCTCTGTCCGGCGAGCAGAAGGGGTCTGTCGCGGTATTTATGTGCGAAAGTTCGAGGTGCGGTCTCCAGCGATGGCGGGTTATAGCACGCCAAATGTGACGGCTTGTAAGCCCCTTCGTGCCGAAATGGGCATCTGCAAGCACCTTTTGCATGAAGAATGCCGCGAGCGGTCCCACTCCGAGACTTTTCCCACAACCCCGGTCCAACGTACCCACCATGCCGCGTCCCATTCTGGCCACCGTACATTCCGATGCCTTGCGCCACAACCTGCAGCGCGCACGCGATTGTGCGCCCGACGCCCGTGTGTGGGCGGTGGTGAAGGCCAATGCATACGGCCACGGCATCGAACGCTGCTTTGAGGCGCTGCGCTCGGCCGACGGCTTTGCGCTGCTTGACCTGGACGAAGCCGAACGCATAAGGGCGCTGGACTGGCGCGGGCCGGTGCTCCTGCTCGAAGGCGTTTTCGAGCCACGAGACCTGGAACTGTGCTCGCGCCTGCACGTGTGGCACACCGTGCACTGCACCGAGCAGATCGACTGGCTCGCTGCGCACAAGACCCAGGTGCCGCACCGGGTGTTTCTCAAGCTCAATTCGGGAATGAACCGCCTGGGCTTCAAGCCGGGCGCCTTTCGCGCTGCCTGGGCCCGCCTGAACGCCTTGCCGCAGGTCGATGAGATTTCCCTCATGACCCACTTCAGCGATGCCGACGGCCAGCGGGGCATCTCGCACCAGCTGTCGGTTTTCGAAGCTGCCACCGCCGACCTGCCCGGCGAGCGCACCCTGTGCAACAGCGCGGCCATCCTGCGCCACGCTGCCGTGCCACTGCACAGCCGCGCGGGCGAGGCAGCCACCGAGGTGCTCGCGTCCGACTGGGTGCGCTCGGGCATTGCCACCTATGGCAGCGCCCCAGACCATCCCGGCCGTACCGCTGCCGACTGGGCGCTGCAACCCGCCATGACCTTGAGCAGCCGCCTCATCGGCGTGCAGGATCTGGAGGCGGGCGACACCGTCGGCTACGGCTCGGCCTTCACGGCAGACCGGCCAATGCGGGTTGGCGTGGTGGCCTGCGGGTACGCCGACGGGTATCCGCGTCATGCACCCAACGGCACGCCGGTGCTGGTGAATGGTGTGCGCACCCGGGTGGTGGGGCGGGTGAGCATGGACATGATCACGGTCGACCTATCACCACTGGATGAAGCTGGCCATGCCATTGGTGTGGGCGCGGAGGTGGTGCTCTGGGGCCGAAGCGCGAGTGGGGCGGTGCTGCCGGTGGACGAGGTGGCCCATGCCGCAGGCACGATTTCATATGAGTTGCTTTGCGCGGTGGCCCAGCGGGTGCCGTTTGCAGCGGGAGAGGGCTGAGGGCAGGAGTCGCGTTCCATTGCTCGAAGGCGGTGCCTTCCCACCTTCGCCCCACTGGTGAGCGAATGGGGGCGAGGGGGTTCCTTCCCGCATGCGCCTTGTTTCTCCGGATGCCGGGTGTGGCCGGGTCTCGCCCCGGCCACACCGCGCCCCGCGTGGACCTCAGCCACTGTGTAGCAAAAAGTTCGCATTCGCCCCCGTACTGGCCTCAACGCGCTTCAAGAACAACGTCTGCTGCCGCTGCACCACCCTGCGGATGCCTTCCGTCGATCCCGGTCCTTGACGTTGGATGAAGCCGCCCCTGTCTGTTCTTGACTTGTACCCCTGGGGGTATATGTGTATACTTCGGTCCGTACAGGAGAACACCATGTCCAGCCCTATCACGTCCCGTCTCTACAGGTCCCGTTCCTGCGCTGCTCAGGCGCTCCCGCCTGCCGCGCCGCGCACATTCGCGCTTGGCGCTCTATCGCTGGCGCTGTTGTCGGGCGCTCTCTTGTGGATGGGCACAACGGCACATGCATCCGAGCCTGCACAGGCAACGGCCAGCGTGCAGGTGCCCGTGGTGACACTGGGTTCGCAGGCCGTTGGATCGGCGTTGTCGCTGGACGGCAGCCTTCAGGCGGTGAGGCAGAGCACCTTGTCGGCGCAGGCCAGCGGGCGCATTGCCGAACTGCGTGTGAAGGCGGGTGACCGGGTGAAAGCAGGGCAGGTGCTGGCCGTGGTGGACGACCGCGCCACGCAGGCCGGCGTTGCCCAGGCACAAGCAGGGTTTGCGCAGGCCGATGCCCAATTGGCCAACGCCCGTGCCCACTACGAGCGCACCCGCGAGCTGCGTGAAAAAGGCTTCATGGCCCAGGCCGCGCTGGACACCGCACAGGCCCAGCTGCGCGCGGCCACGGCAGGTGTGGCCGCTGCGCGTGCCGGCCAAACCCAGTCGTCGCTGGCCCAGGGCTTCACCCGCCTGACAGCACCCTATGACGGTTGGGTGCTGCAAACACACGCCGAAGCTGGAACGCTGGCCATGCCGGGCTCGCCCTTGGTCACGGTCTACGCGCCACAGCCGATCCGGGTGGTGGTGCACGTGCCTGCGTCGCAGCAGGCGTTGGCCCAGCAGGCGCAGCGCATCGAAGTGCAACTGCCCGGCCCTGAAGGCCGCTGGGTGGAGCCCGCGCAACGCACCAGCCTGCCGGCGACCGACACCGTCACCCAGACAGTGGAATGGCGCCTGGACTTGAGCGAGGTCGACGGTGCAGACCAGGTGCCCGGACGCAACGTGCGGGTGCGCTTTGTGGGTGCCGCTGTCGCCAATGCGCGGGAGCGCCTTCTGGTGCCCGCATCGGCGCTGCTGCGTCGTGGGGAAATGACCGCTGTGTACCTGGCCACCGCCGAGGGACACCCCTCCGCATTTGTGTTGCGTTCGGTGCGCCTGGGCGCGGACCATGGCGAGGCAGGCGTGGAAGTGTTGTCGGGCGTGCGTGCAGGTGATCGGGTCGCGCTCGATCCGGTGCGTGCCGGCCTGAGCGGTGCGCAGGTGGCCCAGTGAGTTCGAGCACACCAGGGAACACGGCCATGAACCCCAACAACCCCACCTCCAAAGTGCCTGAGAGGCTCGGCTTCTCAGGGTCGGTGGCGCGCATGTTTCAGGCCAATGCGATCACGCCCTTGCTGGCCCTCGTGGCGTTGCTGCTCGGTCTGTTCGCCGTGATGGTGACGCCACGCGAAGAAGAGCCGCAGATCAACGTGACCATGGCGAACGTGCTCATCCCGTTCCCCGGTGCATCCAGCGCCGACGTGGCCCAGATGGTGGCAGGTCCGGCCGAGCATGTGCTCTCGCAAATCCATGGTATCGAGCACACCTATTCGGTGGCACGCCCTGGAGTGGCCGTGCTCACCGTGCAGTTCGAGGTGGGTGTGCCACGCACCGAGGCGTTGGTGCGCCTGTACGACGTGCTCAACGCCAACCAGGACTGGTTGCCGCAAGGCCTGGGGGTGTTGGCGCCCATCGTCAAGCCCAAGGGCATCGATGATGTGCCGGTGCTTGGCGCCACCCTGTGGAGCCGTGACGCCGACAGTGCGCACGACCTGGAGCGTGTGGCCCATGCGCTGGAGAGTGAGCTCAAACGCGTGCCGGGCACACGCGAGGTGGAAACCATCGGTGGCCCAGGCCGGGCGGTGCATGTGTGGCTGGACCCGGCTCGCCTGCGCGAGCGCGGCGTGAGCGTACAGGCCTTGCATGGCGCCATCGCCTCAGCCAACCAGGCCATGCCAGCCGGCTCGGTGGCCAACCCGGACGCCACCACGAGCGAACCGGGCATGCTCAGCGTGCAGACGGGCGACTTCCTGCAGAACGAGCAGGACGTTGGCGACATCGTGGTGGGTGTGAGCCAGGGGCGTCCGGTGTATCTCCGCGAAGTGGCGCGGGTGGAAGCCGGTGCCATGCTGCCCCAGCACTATGTGTGGTTCACGCCCGGAGCGGCGGCCGACTCCGCCCAGGCAGGGCAGGCTGGCCAGCGTTACCCCGCCGTCACGATCACCGTGACCAAGAAGCCAGGCGAAAACGCTGTGGACGTGGCGCGCGGTGTGCGCGAGCGCCTGGACAATCTGAAGAACAGCGTGATTCCCGACAACGTCGAGGTCACCATCACGCGCGACTACGGCCAGACCGCCGCCGACAAGGCCAACAAGCTGATCCAGAAGCTGATCTTTGCCACCGGCAGCGTGATCATTCTGGTGGGCCTGGCGTTGGGCCGGCGTGAAGCCATCATCGTTGGCGCGGCCGTGATACTCACCCTGACCGCCACGCTGTTCGCCAGCTGGGCCTGGGGTTTCACGCTCAATCGCGTGTCGTTGTTCGCGCTCATCTTCTCCATCGGCATCCTGGTGGACGACGCCATCGTGGTGGTGGAAAACATCCACCGCCACCGCGGCCTCACGCCCGATGCGCCGCTGGCCGAAATCATTCCGCGTGCCGTCGATGAGGTGGGCGGCCCCACCATCCTGGCCACCTTCACCGTGATTGCGGCGCTGCTGCCCATGGCCTTCGTGAGTGGCCTGATGGGCCCGTACATGAGTCCGATCCCGATCAACGCCAGCATGGGCATGGCGATCTCGCTGGCCATCGCTTTCACTGTGACGCCGTGGCTCGCTCTCAAGCTGACAAAGACCACGGGTTCAGGTGCACACGCCCACGGTCCGAGCAAGCTGAACAGTGGTCTGCAGCGGCTCTTCACCCGTGTGCTCACGCCCTTTCTGCAGAGCGCGAAAAAGCGCTGGCTGTTGCTGGCCGGCATTCTGGTGGCGCTGCTGCTGTCCGTGGGCATGACCGTGGTGCAGTGGGTGGTGCTGAAGATGCTGCCCTTCGACAACAAGAGCGAGTACCAGGTCGTGCTCGACATGCCAGCGGGCACACCCCTGGAAGACACGGCCGCCGCGTTGCAGGACATGAGCACCTGGCTGGCCACACAAAAGGAAGTGGCCGACGTGCAAGGCTACGCCGGCACCGCCAGCCCCATCACCTTCAACGGACTGGTGCGCCAGTACTACCTGCGTGCGGACGCAGAAGGTGGCGACCTGCAGATCAATCTGGTGGCCGCCAGCGACCGCAGCGAGCAGAGCCACGCCATCGCGCAGCGCCACCGCATCGAGCTGGAAAAAATTGCTGCTGCACATGGTGCCCGCATCAAGGTGGTCGAGGTACCGCCAGGGCCGCCGGTGCTCTCGCCCATCGTGGCCGAGGTCTATGGTCCCGATGAACAAGGCAGGGCCGAGCTGGCCCGTCGCGTGGCCAAGGCCTTCGGCGACACGCCCGACATCGTCGGCATCGACACGACGCTGAAGGAGGACGCACCGCGCGCCTTCCTGCGCATCCAGCGCCAGCGCGCCGAGTCGCTTGGCATTCCGGCACAGGTGATCGCGCAGACGGTTTACGCCGCACTTTCCGGCACCGACGTCGCCTACCTGCACGACGGCCAGGCGCGGTACCCGGTGCCCGTGCGGATGCAGTTGCCACGCGAAGCCCAGGTGGGGCTGGACGACCTGCTGGCCTTGCCGATGCAGGCCTCCGGTGGGCGCATGGTGCCCTTGTCTGAGCTGGTGCGGGTGGAGCGCGGGGTGACAGACCAGCCCCGCTACACCAAGAACCTGCTGCCGGTCACGTACGTGATGGGTGACATGGCGGGTGCGCAGGACTCGCCGCTGTACGGCCTGTTCGCCATTCGCAGTCAGTTGGCAGCCGCTGCACTGCCCAACGCAGGCGAGCTGGGCGAGTACTGGATCAGCCAGCCGGACGACCCGTACCGCCAGTACGCCATCAAGTGGGACGGCGAATCACAGATCACGTATGAGACCTTCCGCGACATGGGTGCTGCCTACGGCGTGGGCCTGATCCTGATCTACCTGCTGGTGGTGGCGCAGTTCCGCAGCTACATCACGCCGCTGGTGATCATGGCACCCATTCCGCTCACCATCATCGGTGTGATGCCGGGCCACGCACTGTTGGGCGCGCAGTTCACCGCCACCAGCATGATCGGCATGATCGCGCTGGCCGGCATCATTGTGCGCAACTCCATTCTGCTGGTCGATTTCATCGAACTGGAAACCGCGCGCGGCCTGGCCTTTGCCGACGCGGTGGTGCAGTCCGCTGCGGTGCGCGCGCAACCCATTGCGCTGACCGGACTGGCCGCCATGATGGGCGCCTTTTTCATCCTCGACGACCCGATCTTCAACGGCCTCGCGGTCTCGCTGATCTTCGGCATCGCTGTGTCCACGCTACTGACACTGGTGGTGATTCCCGTTCTGTACTTCTCTGTTTACAGACGGCACCACGCCGAATCCTGATTTTGTTGAACCTGATTTTTCACCAAGGAGTTTTCTATGACCGTCGAACGTTACATCCGCATCATGGCCGGCTTTGTCGTCATGCTCTCGCTCGCCCTGGGCTTTGAAGGCAGCCCCATTTTTGTGAACCAGTGGTTCCTGGCCCTGACCGCCTTTGCCGGCTTCAACCTGTTCCAGTCCGGCATCACCGGCTTCTGCCCTCCCGCATTCCTTTTCAAGTGGATGGGCGTGCCTGAGGGCGGCAGCGCGTGCAAGAAGTGAACACCCCCTGAAGGTTGTTCGGAACACCCTCCTGCGCCGCTGACGCGGCTTCCCCCTTCATTGGCGCGCAGGGGGGTGTCGCTACCTGACCTGCCGCCAGCTGAACGCCAGGGCGTCGAGCATGTCGACTTCGCCGTCGGCGAGGTGTCCGTCGGCCTGGGCAATGGCCTCGCAGAGGTGCCACACGCGCTCCTGCAGGGCGGGGTCTTGCACCTCGCCAATCAGTCGCTGGCGGGTCGCCTCGGCCAGGCGGGTGGAGTCGGTCCACTGGCCGCCGGCGTCGGCCAGCAGGTCGGTGCAGAAGTCGTTGATCACGCTCTGCATGGCGGCCGGGGAAAGGCCAAGTTGGGTGGGCGCATCGAGGCGGTCCAGTGCCCTGATTTCGGTCATGGAATAGCGGCCATCGGCCACCAGCACCATGGCCAGCAGGCGTGCGGCGGCTTCGGGGCTGTTGACGGGGTAGGAGCGCATCGCAGGATTCTTTTACTGAAGAAAAAGGTTTCGAGTCGGGCGCGGTGTGGAGGTTCACCACCACTGCGCGCCCGCAGATGTTCAGCGAGGCGGCACCAGCGGCTGGCTGCCAGCCGGGCAGGCGAATTGGCACCCGGGCGGCTTGCGGCCCACCCAGTCGCCGTTGGAGCACTGGATGACGTCCATGGTGCACATCACGTTGTCAGGGCCGGAATAGGGAGGTGCGCTGCCCGCTGCGGCACAGCCCCACAGGAGCGCAGGGACCACGACCAGCAGGGCGGCGCGAGAGAAGGAACGGGCGAAGAAAAGCGTGTGGTTCATGCCCGCATTGTGCGCAGAAATTGGCACCCGGCGGCGCAATCGCTTGTCGCAAGATGTGAAGCTTGCGCGCTTCACCCATGTGTCCCTTTAGACCGCCTTTGTCCATTGAACCATGCCCGCCACCCAGCTTGCCACGCCATCCCATTTCACATCCGCCGCGCAGATGCCGTGGCCGGTGAATGCCCCGTTCCGCATGCGCCCTGGTCTGGCCCGACTGGCGGATTCCCATGCGCTTGCGGCCGAGCCGGTGCCGCTGTTCCTGCGCGACGACCTCGCGCCAACCTACGCGGTGCACAAGGCCCACGTGTTGGCCACACGGGGCTTGACGGCCCAGGTGGGCGATCCCGATGTTCAGGTTCTGCGAGCCATTGCCATGGCTTACGCCGCCCAGACCGGTGTGGCGCTGGCACCCGAACCCGAGGCGCTGGCCCTGGGCATGCAGGAAGACTTCGTGGTGTTGCACGACGAGCCTGATCTGGATGGCGCCGAGAAGGGGTCGGGCACCATGCGCACCCGCTTCCTGTCGGTGTGTTTTCCATCCAACTGGGACCCCTCCACCAAACTGGGCCTGGACTTCGCCGCGATCCACGCCCCGGTGGCCGACAACGCGCTGTTGCAGGCCGGCGCACGCGGCATCATCGACATGGCGTTTCGGCAGTCGCCCATGCTGCGCCACGTGTGGCTGCTGACCCCCAGTGCCGACCTGCCACAGCACCCCGCCACACGACGTCTGCGCTGGGACGAAGCGCTGGCACAGGCCGGTGCGCCGGGCGCTTCGGGCCTCCTGATCGACCAGCTCTGCTTCCGCGTCGAACGCCAGACCACGCTGCCCCTGCCGGCGTTGCGCCGGGGCGTGTTTTTCATCCGGGTGATGGTGTGCCCGCTGCCCCAGGTTCTCGCGGAGGCGCCAGGCCGGTCGGCCGAGTTGCACGCGGCGCTGGGCTCCATGAGCGATGCGGTGCTTGCCTACCGTGGCATGACGGGTGTGCGGGAGCGATTGCTTGCTGAACTGTCCGATCAGAAGGCGTGCGACACGTAGAACACACCACCCACAGGGTTGCGCTCCCGTGTGAGCGGACTTTTACGGGCGTCGCCTCGCAGGCTGCCCACACTCACGGCGCCGGTGAGCGCCGTGCGCGGCGCGATGCGGTAGCGCCACGAAGCGCTCAGCCGCACATCGCGAACGCCAGCCTCGGCGAGGTAGGGTGGGTAGCCGCTCGCAATGGCCTGTGCCGGCGTGACGCCAAAATAGCTTTGCACGTATTTGGAATCGGCCCAGGTGGCTGAGACGCCCAGTCCCAGGCTGGTGGCCTCGGTGATGCGCCAGCTGCGGTTCGCACCCAGGTCGATCACCCATCCGTCGCGGTCGTTTCCTGAGCCCAACCGCAGCGAAGAGGTGAGCAGCACGCCAGGCGCGGGGATCAGGTTGAAGAAGGCACCCAGTTCCGGTCGCACGTCCACATCGCCCATGCCGCGCAGGGCCGCAGAGCGGCGTTCCTTGCGACCCAGATCCACGGTGATGCGTGTGCCGTACTGTATTGCCGGGTTGCGGGACAGGTTGACCCCGATGCCGTTGGTGGTGCCGGCAAACCAACCGTTGGCCCACTGGTAATCCACGCCAGGGTAGAGCCTCACCTGGTTTTCGTCCGAACCCCGGTACACCGGGCTGGCCACCACGGCCGCACCCACCGTTCCACCGCTTTGTCCCGGTGCTGCGCCGGTGAGGCGCACCGCTTCAAACGCTTGTGCGCGAGCGGTGCCCTGTGAGACGACCAGAAAAAGCACCGTCAGTGCGCTCAGGGTCAGGGGCGCAATGGGAAATGCGCGAGGTGTGGCGGTGTGGGCTGGCAGGCGTGTCATGGTGCAGGTCTGGCCAGGGCAGGTGTGACCAGATCAATAGTTAAACTAAAGAGTCTGCATTATGACTGACTGGTAAAATCCTGGGTGTTGGCCTGCTGCTGCTGCTGCTGCTGCTGCTGCTGCTGCTGCTGCTGCTGCTGCTGCTGCTGCTGCTGCACGCAAAGCGCTGCCGTACGGGGCGGCTATGCCAGCGGCAATGTCACCGAGAAACACGAGCCCCCGCCCACATCGGCATGCACTTCGATGTGGCCGCCGTGCAGTTCGGCGATTTGCCGGCTGATGGACAGCCCCAGGCCGGTGCCCTCGTAGTCTTTGCGCAAGTTCAGCCGCTGGAAAGGCTGGAACAACTTCGAGAGGTGTTCGGGGGCGACGCCGATGCCGTTGTCGCTCACTGTGACACGCGCCATGTGCCCGTCGGTTTTCACCGTGACCCGCACCTCAGGGGCGCGCCCCGCCGGCACGAACTTGAGGGCATTGGCAAGCAGGTTCTGGAACAGCAGCGAGAGCAGGCTGGCGTGTCCCATCACCACAGGCAGCGGCTCGATGTGCAGCGAACCACCACTGTTTTTCAGTCGGGCAGCGAGTGCGTCTCGCAAGTCATTCAGGATGGTATCGAGCGCCACCGGGCTGTGTGGCTCGGCTTCGCCCGTTTGTTGCAGCCGCGCGTAGCGCACCACGTCGTCAAGCAATGTGCGCATGCGCTGCCCTGCCTTGAGCACCAGTTGCAGATAGCGCCGGGCGTCTTCGGGCAGGACCTGTGCGTGGTCTTCCACCACCAGGCCGGTGAACTGAACCATGGTGTTGAGCGGTTCGCGCATGTCGTGCGAGGCCATTCGCACGAACTGCAGAAGCCCTTCGTTGGCCAGGGCCAGGTCGGCGGCCGTCTGCTTCAGCCGGGTGTGACTGGCGCGCAGGTCGTGCATCGCATCTGCCAGCTTGCGCCGGTCCTCGGCGGACAGGTGGCGCAGTTCGTCGTTGGCCTGCTTCAAGCGCAACTGGGTGCGCACCCGCGCCTGCACGATGGCGGGGCGCAGCGGCTTGGCAATGAAGTCGGCCGCTCCCTTTTCAAGCCCGGACTGTTCGAAGTCTTCTTCGGCATGGCTCGTGATCATGATCACAGGCAGATCGGTCAGCTGAGGGTCGAGGCGCATCGCATCGAGCACCTCGAAACCCGAGAGCCCAGGCATTTGCGCGTCGAGCAGCACCAGGTCTGGCGCCGACTCCTTCATCAGCCGCAGGGCAACGGCGCCGCGTGTGGCAAAACGAAGCCGACCCAGTCCTTGCAGTGTCTTGGCCAGTGCCTGGATCATGCCGGGGTCGTCGTCAACGATGAGGATGCCAGGCAGGCCTGCCTGGTCTTGCTCGCCAGGCGAAGAATCGCCACCCGAGGGCACGGCGGACCCGGTGGACTCGGGGATGGCGGTGGGGGCAGCGGTGGTCATTTGGCGATCTCGTCGGCCAGCAGCGCAGCGGCGCTGGCAAAGTCCAGTTCCTCCAATTGTCTGCTCAGTCGCTCATGCAAGGCTTGGCCCAGCCTTGCACGCAGGGCAGGCGCATGGTGCTGAACCCATTCGAGAGCGGCCAGGTCCTGCTGTTCCAGCATCGCTCCCAGTTGAACCAGGGCCTCGCTGGTCAGCGGTGCCTGATCGGCACTGGGCTCCACCGCAGGGGACGACACGCCGGCTTTCAGAAACGGTTCGGCCGCCGCAAAAAGGTGGTGCAGCTTGTGTCCAATCGCCTGCCAGTGCGGCAAAAGCTGGGCCACGGTCTTGCCATCTCGCAGGCCATTCTCAAGATCACCGGCCGACTGGTGGAGCGTCATGGCAGCCATCAAGCCAGCTGCCCCGCGCAATTTGTGCGCTTTGGCGGCGAACTCGGTGCGTTGTGCCGGCGATAGCGGATCGGGCAGCGCGGTTTTTGGCCATTCGCCGAATTCGTTGAACAGACGGCGCAGCGATGAATGCAGCAGCGCGAGGTCACCGCTGAGGCGCTGGGCAGCGCGTGCGCTGTCGATCCCTTCAATGTCGGGCCAGTTGGACAGGTCGGTGGGCGCAGTGAGCGGCTCGGCCTGCCGCACCGCCAGGGCCTGGCCGGTCGCGGCTTCGATCACCTCGCGCACGGTGCGCACCAGCAGTTGCGGCTCCAGTGGCTTGGTGAGGAACGCACTCATGCCGGCGTCCATGGCGCGTCGCCGTTCTTCGGCCAGCGCGCCCGCCGTGAGGGCGATCACGGGCAGTTGGGCGAGCGTTGGACGCTGGCGCAACTGTCGCGTGGCCTCCAGCCCATCCATGTCGGGCATCTGGACATCCATCAACACCACGTCGAAGGCGTCGGGAGTGGCCTCCAGCCGTTGCAGCGCCTGTCGCCCCGAACTGGCGGTGACCACGGACGCACCTTCGCGTTTCAGCAGGTGCGACGCGATCTCCAGGTTGATGTCGCTGTCGTCCACCAGCAGCACCCGCACATCCGGCAGCCACAGCGTGTGCAGGCCTGGCATGGAGCGCAGCGGCATCACGCGGTCGCTGTTGCCCTGCCGCGTGACCACGCCATGGTTCACGGCATTGAACAGCACCGAAGCGTTCACCGGTTTGGTCAGGATGTCGCTAGCCAGTTGCCGGATGTCGAGCTGAAGCAGCCGTTCACGTTCCGATGCCGACACCATCAGCGCGGCGGGCAGCTGCTTGAGTCCGATGCGCTCGGTGAGCACGCCCAGCGCCTCGAGGCCGTCGATACCGCCCATCTGCCAGTCGACCAGCATGGCATCGGGCAGGGGCTGGCCAGACGACACGCGCTGCGTCATCCATTGCACCAGCGCTTCGCCGGAATCGCACACGTGGGTGCGCCAGCCAAAGGCCCGCGCCATGTCCACCAAGGCACGCCGGTCGTCTTCGGTGTCGTCCACCACCAGGACTTCCAGACTCGCCTGGCGCGGATCGTCTGCCAGCGCACAGCTGGCGTCGGACATGCCCAGTGGCAGTTCAAACCAGAACGTGCTGCCTTCGTCAACCACGCTGTGCAGGCCCACACTGCCGCCCATGGCTTCAGCCATCTGACGCACGATGGACAGGCCCAGACCGGTACCGCCGAACTGTCGGGTGGTGGAAGCATCGGCCTGGGTGAAGGGCGTGAACAGACGGGCCTGTACCTCGGGCGAAATGCCCAGCCCCGTGTCTCGCACCTCGCCGCGCAGCCGCACGCTGCCGGGCGGGTCGCTGGCCTTCAGCGGTACGGCACACAGCTTCACGCGCACGCTGCCACCTTTGGTGAACTTGAACGCATTGCTCGTCAGGTTGTTGAGGATCTGGCGCACCCGCATCGCGTCACCCACCAGCACGGCGGGCAGCGTCTCGCTGCGTTCGACCGCGAAGGTGATGCCTTTCAAATTCGACTGTTCACGGAAGAGGTTGTCGAGGTCGCTGACGAGGCTGTCGAGATAGAAGGGTTCGGGCAGCAGCGTCAGCTCACCGGCCTCGATCTTGGCGAGGTCGAGCACATCGTTGACGATGCCCAGCAGCGACCGGCTGGCCATGAGCGACTTGTCCAGCAATTGCTGTTGTTGGGCGCTGACCGGCGTGTCGGCCAACAGGTGGGTCAGGCCGATCACCGCGTGCAGGGGGGTGCGGATTTCATGGCTCATGTTGGCCAGGAATTCGCCCTTGGCCCTGGAGGCGGCTTCGGCCGCGTCGGTGGCACGCACCAGGTCGGTGATGTCGATGCGGAAGCCCACGGTGTGCCCGTCGGGCAGGCGGCGTTCAATGACGCGCACGGCACGGCCGCCGGAGAGGCGTTGCACGAAGTACGCGTCGCCGGCATTGTGTGCTCGCAATCGCTCGGCCACCCATTCTTCGAGACTGTCCTCGCCGAGCTCGTGGAACCCGCGTTCGCCCCAGGCCCGGATCATGTGCTCGAAGGTTTCGCCCGGTACCGTCAGGTCGCGGATGCCTTCGTACATGCTGCGGTACTTCTCATTGCAAAGCACCATGCGGTCCTGCGGGTCGAACAGCACGAAGGCTTCGCCCACCGCCTCGATGGCACCGCGCAGCAGCGCCTCGCTGCGGGCAATTTCCTGCTCGGCACGCTTGCGCTCACTGATGTCGGTGTAGGTGGTGACGAAACCGCCGCCGGGCATGGGCGTGCCCCGGATCTCCAGCGGCATGCCGTTGGGTCGCGTGCGCTCGAAGTTGTGCGCCACCGGGTGTCGTGCCCGTTCCAGCATGTCCTGGATCCTGGGCTCGAGCGGGCCATCGCCGTACTCGCCGCGCGCGGCATTGAGGCGCAGGATGTCCTCGAAGGTCGGCACGCCCTTCTCAAACAGCGGCTCCAGGCTGAGCAGACTCACGAACTGCGGGTTCCAGGCCACCAGCCGCAACTCGGCGTCAAAGGCGCTGAGCGCACAGGGCATGTTCTCCAGAATGCTCTGCTGCAGGTCGTTGATGCGGCGCAGCTCGGCGTCCATGGCGTGGCGTGCGGTCACATCCTGCATGGCACCCACGATGCGCACCACCTTGCCTGCCGTGTTGCGAATGGCTTCTCCGGCCACGCGCACATGAAGACGCCGGCCTTGCGCGGTGATGAGGGGTACTTCAATATCGAAGGGTGTGCCCTGCTTGCGCGCAGCCCTCAGTGCGGCCCTCACCTGGGCGCGTGCGCCATCGGGATGGAAGTCCAGCGGCTTGGTCGGATCCAGCTGAAAGTCAGGGTAGACCTCGTGGATGTCGTACATGGCCGGTGTCCACGCCATGGTCCAGTTCTCGATGTCGAACTGCCAGCCGCCAATACCGGCCACGCGACCGGTACGGTCCAGCAGTTCTTCGCTGCTGGCAAGTCGCTCCTGTGCCTGGTGTGCCACCGTCACGTCCCGGTGGGTGCCGTACATCCATTCGGGCTGGCCGTCGGCGGTGCGGCTGGTCACGCGCCCGCGGTCGAGTACCCAGACCCAGTGTCCGTCCTTGTGGCGCAGTCGCAGTTCACACTCGTACAACTCGGTCTCGCCGCCGAAATGGCGTCGCAGTGCCGCGCTGGACACCTCCTTGTCGTCCGGGTGAATCAGGCTTTGCCAGGTGGCCAGGCGGTCGGGGCCGATATCGGCCAGCGCGTAGCCCATCATCTCTGCCCAGCGTTCGTTGTAGCGCCGCTCGCCGGTCTGAACGTTCCATTCCCAGGTGCCCGCATTGGTGGCCCGGAGGATGTTGTCCAGCCGCTGCTGTTCCGCCAGCAGGCTCGCGGTGCGTTCCTGCACGTCCTGTTCCAGGCGGGTGTTGAGTTCGGCCACGCTGCGCCGCGCCGCGCGCTCATCCGTGATGTCACGAACAATGGCAGATGCGCCAGCCACAGTACCGTTGTTGCTCATCAGGGGCGACAGTGTGATCGCCACCTCGACCCGCTTTCCATCCCGGGTGCGGCGCCAGACCTCCAGCGGTGTGCGATCCACCTCGGTAGCAAGCCGGTTCACCAGCTGGAGCTGATCCGTTCCAGCACCCTCGGGCATGGTCAGTGCATCCAGCGACTGGCCAATGGCCTCTTCCGGCGAGTAGCCAAACAGCTGCTGGGCACCGCGGTTCCAGGACAGCACCACGCCGGTGGTGTCCAGGCCGATGATGGCGTCGGTTGTCTGGTCCACGATGGCGGCCAGGCGCAGCCGCTCGCTGCGTGCCTGCAAGGCGCGTTGCACGCTCACCCAGTACAGGTAAAGAATTACGAAAGCCACGGCGCCAATCAGCAGCAGCAGCAGCGCACCGCTGCGCACATCGGCCCATGCCGCCTGGTGCAATTGCGACACAGGAACCGTGGCGATGAATTGCAGGGTGCCCACGTTGCCTTGGCCATTGCCGCGCAGTGCTGCCTGGGCCCCCAGGACCTTGCCTTCGGGTCCGTTCCATTGCTTCATGGCGCCCGTGGCCGGCTCTTTGTCGGCCACAACGGACTGAAATTCATCGGCCCATCTGTGTGGCTGACCAAATTCAAAGCCGAACACTTTGCTGCTGTCGGGGTGCACCAGATAGTCACCCTGTGCATTGGTCACATAAATGGTCATGCCCGACGCATTGCGCGCCACAAAACCGTCCAGCGCGCCGGTCACGTCCACGTCCATGACGATGGCGCCAGCGGGGAGGCCCTCATCGTCGAACACCGGTGTGCCGTAGCGGATCCTGGGCCAGTGGGGAACGGACAACGCGCCGTGCTGGCGGTGAAGTTCAATGTCGGAGACCAGCACCTCCCCGGGCGATCGTCTCAGCACCTCTCCCAGAAATGCCGTGTCGCTGGCAGAAAGCGGACCCCCGGGTACCGGCACGTTCCCCGCAGCGCTTCCAAGTTGCACCACCCGCACCAGTTCCCGCCCGGTGGCGGCTGCATCAAAGAAGCGCAGTTTGCGCACTTCGGGTGATGAGGCCATGTAGCCGGTGAAAATCTGCTGCAGGGGCTGCTCCCACTGGTGGCTGCCTGACTGGTCGACGGGATCCAGACCTTGGTTCTGCACAGCGCGCACCAGGTCCTGCACCGGTGGGGTGGTGGCGAGGAACTGCAGGCCTCTGCTGCGGAACTCGCGCCGATCTTCCGTGAGTTGCGCCATGCCGTTGACCACGCGTTCAAGCGCGGCGCTGGTGGTCTGGTATTGCTTGTTGATCTGATACTGGTATTGCCATATGCCCAGCGCAGCCACGCCCAGCACAAAGGCCAGCAGCGACCGGACAGCGAGCGCGCTGCGCGCAAAAACCAGGGGTGAAAGGCTGCGCTGCCCTCGCGACAGCGAGCCGAATTCGCGCTGCCGCCGGGCCGCTTCGCGCACGCGACGGTTCTGTCCGATCAGGAAAAGCAAGAGGGCCAGCACGCTGGTCAGCCCGGCGCCCCTGATTCCGACCTCGATGGGCGATGTCAGGCGGCTGGCCTGCACCATCGCGGGCGTGGATTGGGCCGTGAGCTTCCAGGCCTGGCCATATACGTTCAGGAACAGACTGGTCGGCTCCAGCGGCGTGCTGCCGTCTTGTCCTTGAACGGTGGTGAAAAACGGTGTGTTGCCCTCGTACTCAGACAGGCTGAGGTTCAGTTCATGGGCGCTGGGGCCGAGGTCGGCCAGCACATCGTCGAGCAGAAGCGGGGCGTACACCCAGCCCACGGTGGCTGCTTCGCGTGCACCAGGTGAGAGCGGCACCTGCCCGGCAGGGTACACCGGCAGCAGCATCAGCAGGCCCTTGCCCCGCTCGCCGCTGGCCTGCACCAGTGTGATGGGTGCCGTGATGCGTGCCTGTGCGGCGCGCGCCGCAATCAATGCTGCTTCGCGTCGGCGGACCTCTGAAGCAATGTCCAGCCCGGTGGCACCTTCATTGCCCTGGTCGGGGTAGATGTACTCGATGACAAACCGGTCGCCTTCGTTGGGCTCGATTTCCCGGATCGCGAAGTCAGGGCGCCCCTGCGCGCGCGCGGTCTCCAGGAACGTGTCCACCTCGGCCCTGGGTACTTTGCGGATGAAGCCGAACCCTCTGGCGCCGGGGAATTCATTGGTGGTGTCGCGGCTGTCGATATAGGCTTCAAATTGCTGGCGGGTCACCGCCGCACCGCCTGCCGCTGCCACCCCGCCTCGCGCACCGCGCAGACCGTATTCGTAGAGTGCGAAGCGCTCCTGGATCAGCTCGACGATTTCCGCGGTCAGACCACGCAAGCGTTCATCCAGCAGCGCCTGGTTGGCGCGCTGGGTCGACCAGACAGCCCACCCAGTGACAATCAGGCCGATGCAAAAGAGCAAAAGTGCCCCGCGACGAAGGGGGTCGGCAATGAGCTTCAAGGGACGCTTCTCCCGGCAACGAGTGCGTTGATGTTCCCCTCACCTGAGTCGTTCACCCGAAGCCTGAGGGATACCTGCGTACGGGGCTGGCACCGCCCAGTGGAACGGATGCAGGGCACTCTATCACCCCCCCTGCGTCGTCAATCGTGACAAAAGGACGGTGTGTGCCATCCATTTCCCAGGCAGTCAACCGGTGCCGTTGCCAGCTCAGCCCGGGATGAGTGCGGGCAGATCGGCAGCCGCTGTTCGTTCCAGTGGTTTGGTCAGGAAGCCGCGCACGCTGGCGAACCGGGTGGCGCGTTCGCGGTCGAGCGCGTCGCGCGAAGAAGACAGCAGGACCACGACGGTGTTGCCGCGCTGCCGGGGGGCAAGTGCCTCGAAGGCCTCGAGAAAATCGAAACCGTTCATCACCGGCATGTTGATGTCCAGCAGGATCAGATCCACGCCGTGGTCGGCCGTGTTGCTCAGGTGGTCCAGAGCGTCCTGCGCCTTCTGGAAGGAGCGGACGTCGTAGTCGACGCCACACCGCGTCAGCGCGATCCGCGTGAACAGCAGATCGTCTTCGTTGTCATCGATCATCAGGATTCGCAACGGCATGCTGGATGGCCTTGGAGGCTCGTGTGAGGAGGTTGAAGCATGGACGCGGGCGCGTGCTCCGTTGCAGGGCCCTTACCCAAACCAGAACACAGACCTTTTTGGTCTGCGCTGGTGCCAAGTATCGCGGCACCGCGGGCGTTTGCAAGCATCCGCGACGCTTCACCCGATCGGCGTCACTGCGTTTTGCGCTGGATGAAGAGGTTGCGCCTGGCGTCTTCCGGGTAGGCAAAAGTGACCGCGCCGTTGCGCACCAGACCCATCACCAGCATGTTCTCGGTCACGGCGTCTTTGCTGGAGACATTGAACGGTTTGTCGTAAGTGGCCACCACGCCGTAGTACACGCGCCGGATGTCCTCCAGCTGGGCCTTGATCGCCGGGCCGGTGAGCCGGCCATCGCGGATGCCGAACAGGGCGTACATCAGCAGGTAGGTGGCGTCATAGCCCTGGGCAGAAGCCATGGGCACGGCCATGCGGCTGTCCTTAAACATGCGCCGGTACGAACTCAGGAACGCCACGCGGCGTTCGTTGCTGGGCTCGGCGATGAAGGTCTGTACCGTCATGGTGCCCTCGGCCGCAGGCCCGGCCGTGTCGATGAAGTTGGGGAATGAGAGCGTCCACGGCCCCACCAGTGGCGCGGTCCATTTCACGGCCGCACGGCTGCGGGCGATCACCGCGTTCTCTGGTCCCACCGTGTAGGCAATGATCACGTTGGCGCCCGCGTTGCGCGCCGCTTCCATTTCCGCGCTCAGGTCTTTCACACCCAGCGGAAACGAGGTGACATGGACCGGTTGAAGGTTGGCCGCAGCCAGCGCCTTGACGACATCGTTCTTGCCCGATTCGCCGTAGGGCGTGGCGTCGGCAAAGATCGCCACTTTGTTCAGGCCACGGCGCAGGATGTCCTTCACCATGAAGGGTGCCTTGATGTTCTCGCTTGGCGACACACGGAAGATGTAGCTCGCGGCGGGCTCCACCTGCTGAGTCACCGGAGAGCCGGCCGCGCATGGCACGATCAGCGGGTTCTGGTTGGACTGGAACACCGGAATCGCCTTGATCGCCACGCCAGTGTTGCAAAAACCGATGGTGGAAATCACCTTGTCCACCTTGACGAGTTCCTCGCTCATCTTCAGACCGGTTTCGGGATCGCCCTTATCGTCCTTGATCACCAGTTCCAGCGGGCGTCCCAGGTAACCGCCCACCGCGTTGATTTCCGACACAGCGATCTGAATGCCGTTGAGCATGGCCTGCCCGAAGTCGGCCGAGCCCCCGCTCATGGGCCCGATGATGCCCAGCTTCAGCGGTGCCGGACTTTGTGCCATGACGCCCATGGAACACAGGGCGGTGAGCGAAAGGATACCGGCGTGCAGGTAGTGCCGCGCGGCGTTGGTCAGGCTGGGGAGCATCGAGTCTTGCCTCTGGTGGTGCCCTGATGGGGCTTCATTGCGAAATCCGCGCATGGTCGCAGTTGCGACAGTACTTGCCCATGCGCACTTACCCGACTTGGCTCACAAGTCCGCCGAATCCGTGCGATTCGCCACGCCGGCACCCTCCCAGCGTCCGTTGCATGGGACGTTTGACTGGCTTGGAGTGGTCGAACTGACCCATGCAGGCGCCCCCGGCACCCTACCCAGAGACAGGTGTCAGACCCTGGTTGGGTTACACATGGATGCCAAATAGATTCCATATGGATTCCATTTGACATCCATCAGGCCTATATTCGGGTCTTCCTTCAACACCGCCAGCCGCCATGACAATGCCCACCACAGAACCCAGACCCCGCGTGGGCGATACCGAAAAGATGACCATCAACATGGGCGTGGTCGACCTCGGGCAGATCGATCTGCTCGTACAGGAAGGCTTCTATTCCAACCGGTCGGACCTGATCCGCACCGCCGTTCGCAACCTGCTGGCCGTGCACGCCGACACCCTGCGCCAGACCGTGGCGCGCCGCACCCTGACGCTGGGTCTGCAGAGCCTGGGCCGGGCCGACCTGGAGCGCGCGGTGGCCGCCGGCGAGCGGCTGAAGATCCAGGTGGTGGGCCTCGCCCGCATCGATGCCGATGTGACCCCCGAACTGGCCCTGGCCGCGATCGAATCCGTGACGGTGCTGGGCGCCTTCCAGGCCAGCCCGGCCGTGCGAAAAGCGCTGGCCGACAGGACGAAGTAACCCCCGCAGCGCTTCGCGCCACCCCACAAGACGGGCGATACCTGCGGCCCGGCAAGGCCGGTTCCAAGGTACCCCGGGCCCAGACATTTCCGCCGGAAACCCGGTACCGCGCATCGCTTCATTTTTCAATCCATTCCATCCCTGTTCAGAGAACCACCCATTGAAACTTCTACAACCCATCTCGGGCACCCTCGCCATGAACATCCAGGACACCATCGAACAGGCCCTGGCCAGCGCCGGGCTCGACACCAAAGCGGGGCCCATGCAGGGCGTCACCGAGACCATTCGACAGGCCCTGGCCTCCGCTGGCCTGGGGATGGCCACTGCCCCGCAGGCTGTCTCACGGACCACCGCCGCCGCCGATGAAGCGCGCACGTTCGACGTGGAGGCGCGCGATCTGGGTGCAGCACCGGCTGCACCAGCAAGCGCGAAGGCCCGAGGGCAGTTCCTCGCACGCAGCCACACCGGCCCAGCCGGCAGCCGCAACTTCAAGCTCTACCTGCCGCCGCAGGCCGTAAAGACCGGCGCGGCGCCTCTGCCGCTGGTGGTCATGCTGCATGGCTGCACCCAGTCGCCCGACGACTTCGCCGCTGGCACGCGCATGAACCGCCTGGCCGACGAACATGGTCTGCTGGTGGTCTACCCCGAACAGCCTGCCGGGGCCAACCCGTCGCGCTGCTGGAACTGGTTCCGCACCCAGGACCAGGCGCGCGCCGGTGGCGAGCCTGAAATCATTGCCGGCATCGTGCGGGCGGTGCAGTCCGAACACGCCGTGGCCAATGGCCGGGTGTACGTGGCGGGCCTCTCGGCCGGTGCCGCCATGGCGCTGGTGCTGGGCGAAACCCACCCTGAGCTTTTCAGTGCGGTGGGGGTGCATTCCGGCCTGCCCTTCATGGCGGCCAGCGACATCCCTTCGGCGCTGGCCGCCATGAAGGGCCGCGCCGCTGCCGGCCCGGCCGCCCGGCCGGCCAGCACGCCAAAGGCCACTGGCCAGGCGCGCCAGGCGGTGCCCACCATCGTCTTTCATGGCGACCGCGACCACACGGTGCAGCACCGCAACGGTGAACACATCGTGCAGCAGACGGTGGCGCTGCACGCGGCGCAAGCACCGCTGAGTGTGCGCACCGAGCCTGGCGTGTCGCCTGGCGGACGCCGCTACCAGCGCACCCTGCACACGGACACCGCGGGCAAGCCCATGGTCGAAGCGTGGACGCTGCACGGTGCCGGGCACACCTGGGCCGGCGGCGATGCCAGCGGCAGCCACACCGATCCCACCGGACCAGATGCCTCGGCGGCCATGCTGGCGTTCTTCATGGCCCACACCGGAGCCAGTTGAGCCATCCCGGTGCCTGTCCCCGGGCAGAAGGTGCTTGCCGGGTCAGCCCAGGCGGAACACCGCCACCGCTTCCACCAGCTGGCGCGACTGCCCCTGCAGACTGGCCGCAGCCGCCGCACTTTCTTCCACCAGTGCGGCGTTCTGCTGCGTGGCCTGGTCCATCTGGCTCACCGCGTCGCCCACCTGCGAAACGCCGGCGCTTTGCTGAGACGAGGCCGCGCTGATCTCGCCCATGATGTCGGTCACGCGCTGTATCGAGGCCACGATCTCCGTCATGGTGCTGCCGGCCTCGTCCACCAGGGCGGTGCCCTGGCCCACGCGCTCCACACTGGCGTCGATCAGTGCCTTGATTTCCTTGGCCGCCGCCGCCGAGCGCACGGCCAGGCTGCGCACTTCCGAGGCCACCACCGCGAAGCCCCGGCCCTGTTCGCCGGCGCGGGCGGCTTCCACCGCAGCGTTCAGGGCCAGGATGTTGGTCTGGAAGGCGATGCCGTCGATCACACCAATGATGTCGGCGATGCGCTGGCTGCTGTCGTTGATGCCCTTCATGGTGTCGACCACCTGGCCCACCACGTCGCCGCCCCGCAGCGCCACGGTGGATGCGCTCTGTGCGAGCCGGTTGGCCTGACCCGCGTTGTCGGCGTTCTGGCGCACGGTGGTGCCCAGCTCTTCCATGGACGCAGCGGTTTCCTGCAGGGCCGAGGCCTGCTGTTCGGTGCGTTCGGACAGGTCCTGGTTGCCCTGGGCAATCTGTGAACTGGCCGAGGCCACGCTGTCGGCGTTGCGCCGCACCTCGGCGACCACGCGCGAAAGGTTGCCCTGCATGGCAACCAGGGCGTGCAGCAACTGCGCCACTTCGTCTTTGCCGCGCGCGTTCACCTTCACGCTCAGGTCCCCGTCGGCCACCGCTTTGGCCACCGCCACGGCTTCGGCAATCGGGCGGGTGATCGAGCGGCTGAAGGCAACGCCGGCCAGCACCGCGGCTGCGCACACCACCACCATCAACACAATGCTCAGCCACGTGGCCCGCTGCGCCTGCGCGCTGGCGATTTCGGCCGCAGCCACGCCATCGGCAGCGATGCGGGCAGCGGCTTCGTCCAGCAGCTTGGCGGGTTCGCGGTCCATGCCACTCACCGCCTTGTCGCCCAGGGTGGGATCAAAGTCGCCTTCGCGAAACGCTTCGAACGCCTTGCGGTAGTTCACCCCCATGGTGGTGTGGGATTGTGCGAACTGCTCCACCAACTGGCGGGATTCGCCGGCTGGCAGGCGCGTGGCAAGGGCCTCCAGCGTGGGGCGCATGTCGGTCTCGATCCGGTTGAAAGCACCCCAGTGCCGGTCGAGTGCCTTGGCGTCTTTGCCGCGCAGCAGCGTGTTTTTCCATTCCTGCACCTGCGTCTTGAACTGCACCAGCAGTTCACTGGCGGCTGCCGCGTTCTGCTGGCTGGTCTGCAGGGCGTTGCCGTAGGAAATGGTGGCCTGGTTCAGGTTGTGAATGCCATAGAGCGCCGCGCACAGCAGCACCAGCATGGCCGTGGCAAACGCCAGCGGCAGTTTGAGTGTGAGTTTCATGAAAGTCTCGAAGCGGTGAGGGCGTTGCCCTGCAAAGGTCCCGCAGCGCTGGCTCTTGGCCGGCGCCACCGAGCACAGAAGGATGTCTGTGGCTCTGTGGCCTGTATCGGCAGGCCGCACAGATCCGTGAAATGTGAAATGCGGCACAAAAACAGGCCACTTCGTCGCCGTGGGCCGCCAACCCTTGCCGCCTTCCTGCCTGCCGCGCAGGCTCCTAGCCACCTTGTCCGGGCCGTCTGATTTGGCCCTGGCCAGTGCCGGTTGCTGGCCGGTTCCTATAATCCCCCGATGTCGCAGCCTTTCATCCCCTTTGGCGTCTCGCTGGCGGACCCGTGCCCATCGGCGGGGGTGGCGGTGAACGTGTGCGAGCACGTACGCGCGGCCGGGCCACGTCAGCCAGCCGCACTTTCCTGAGCCCGGCGATCCCCTTTTTCTTTCTTTTGCGCAAACCAACGATCGCCGGGCACCTGCCCCGCGCGAACGCGTGCCCGCCTTTCAGCGGCGGGACCGCACCCGTTGGAGTGCTTCATGAATCTGAAACCGCCGGCTGAGCGCCTGCTCACCGAACTCGACTTCGCCCGCCTGAACCAGATCGACAGCGGTGACCCGCCGTCCGCTCTGGAGCAGGTGCTCGCCGCCACCGACCTGGTGGCGTCACGCGCCGTACCTGCCGATGTACTCACCATGTATTCGCAGGTCGTGCTGGAGGACCCGGCCTCCCTGCGCCAGCAGACCTTCACCTTGTGCTACCCGGCCGATGCCGAGCCCGCAGAGGGCTTCATATCGGTGCTCTCGCCGCTGGGCGCGGCCCTGATCGGCCTGCGCGTGGGCGATGTGGCGCGCTGGACCACGCCAGACGGCAAGCTGCGCGAGGCCCAGGTGCTTGGCTTGTTGTTCCAGCCCGAAGCGAGTGGCGACTACGTCACCTGAATGGGTTGCGGCTGCCGCTCACCGCTTGAGCTTGCCACAGCGACGCCCCCACCTGTGCAACTTGCGCTTGCCATGGAGCTCACCAGCACCATGGCAAGCGTTTCGACTGGACCAGCCTGAACGATGGCGGTCCGGCGCGCGGGATGCTGGTCATCTTCCGAGCCCGCCGAGTGGGGTGGCGCTGCTGTTGCAGAACAGCGCGTCGCGGCTTCCAGTCAGCTCAGGTGCTTGCCCACCAATCCGGTCATCTCGAACATGGTGACTTCATCTTTTCCGAAGACGGCCTTGAGCTTGGCGTCCGCCAGGATGTTGCGCTTGTTCTTCGGATTCTGCAGGTTGTTGGCCTTGATGTATTCCCACATCAGCTTCACAACTTCGGTGCGGGGTTGCGGCGTCGCACCGATCACAGCGGCCAGCTCGGCGCTGGGGGTGAGGGCACGGTTGAAGGCGGTTGGCTTCTTGGCAGTGGTCATGGGAGGCTCTTCAGTTGAAACAAGCATTCTAGGCCGCGCTTCCGTTCCCTCTGTAACCGGCTTCCATCGGGTAAGCGGTATCGAGAATTTTGTCGGAAGGAGGAAGGGTTTGTTCAATGGCCGTTTTTGCGCGGACTCTCGCGACAGCAATCGACCAGGAGCGACCGTTCAAACCACGGCAGACAAGGTCAGGTCTAGGCTGGATGCTGCCGCTCCAGTTTGACGCGATGAACGGCTGTACCAGCTCTAACCTGTCTTTCAGTTGCTCTCGGTCAGTTTGCTCCTCAACCCGCACCCCGCTTTAGTGCCGCTTGAAATGGACAACCTGTATATGACGGGAGTTCAATAACTGACTTAAGGAACTTTGACCGCAGCAGGGCATGAATGCCGCCCCGCCTGGAGATGGCAATTCGCCTCGCTGGTGCCGTTCTGGCAAGTGCTGCGCCGTGTGCAACGGTCAAACAAGAAACTCGCAGGATCAATACAACTTCCGGCGCACCAGCTAGTTCACATTAGACCTAATGAAAATGCTTTGCTGGATCTTGGCAAATGCGCTCTGGTAAGGAGCCGGATCAGTTATTGGGATATCACGCTCACCCACCTTACCAAACCCAGTGCTTTTTTGCTCGGTCCTCACAAAAGTCAGCCTAACCTTTGTTCGATTGGGCGCAATCTGTTCGATGAAGGCATTTGCCTTTTCATCCGTAATGATGTATCCGGAAAAAATCACCATCTCCGTCTTGGCTGGACTTTTTGCTGTAATGAATCCGGTCTCAAGCGAAGCAGAATTCACGATGTAACCGAGATCTTGAAAAACAGACATCACCGCAGTAAAGGCTGTTCTTTGATTGGTCTCAAACTCCTTGACCTGGATAGCCTGCAACTCAAGAGCAGACTTCTGTTCGATTGGCTGAGTGACACATCCAGCCGTAACGAGTGCAGCCACAATGGTCAGCGCAGAGAGAAAATGCATGATCACCCTTAAAATGCGGTTGAGTTGTAGGAAAAATCTCGAACACTCGAATTTTCGAACTTAATGATAATGGTGAGTGTCCGTTGAACGGTGGAGGATGCCCCAGATGCACTAGCGCCACCGCCTACTCCGGCGCCACCAGAGCCGATCACAAGCCCCGCAACGCCACCGTTGCTGGTTGAATATGCACGGTCCGTGCTGAACTTGTCATAAACCCAGGTTTCGACACCGGATCTGTCTCTTGTGACCATGTTTGGCGAACCAAGCGCCGTGACCACTTCTGCCTGTGACATACCAACTTGGATGGTTCTCTGGGCGACGCCCAAGGTCAACTTGTTCTCTGAGGCATCAGTGACTGCCTTTCTGTGGTCTGCAACGGTACTACATCCCGTCACCAAAATCGCAACACAAAGAATTGAAAAGAACTTTATCCGTATCATATAATTTCTTGCAGTTTTGATAAAAACTAAAGCGAGTTCTCCAGAAAGAACTAATACATAAAGCGATATTCCGCGCCATCAGTTGAACGGCACGTTCCGAATCCGTGAAATGTCGTGAAGTCCTGGGTAATTTCACATTGCAGCGATGCTCCACTTGGGCTCACCGCCATTGCAACGCCCTGGCCTTTCATGTTCTGCGACACGCCAAATGCCAGACCCGTTCCTGTGATAGGCATAGCCCCAGGGACGACAACACTTGACATTGACGTAGAAACACCAACGGAGCCGCCGGCAGCAATGCTGAATCGCCCACGGTAGGCCTCTCCCCCAGGGACGACAACCTCGATTGAACCAGCAGTCCACCCACCACCGGTGTCCGGGACCATTCTTGCTTTGAATGGTTGCGCAGTCAAAGCCGAGGCAGTGCTGTTGATCGGGTAAAAATCAGGTTCGCGCAGTGTGACGCAAGATGTCAGAAAAACCGCCGTAGCAATAGCGAGTGACTTCGTAAAACACAGTCTCATCGACAAGATGTTACGCGATGTTTTCAGACTAGTCAGCATCTGTCGAAGTGTGAAGGCGAAAGTCGTGAATTGCTCTGGTTGATCGCGACAGCAGTTTTGGAACATGGAGAGCAGCAGATCTCGGCAAGGAGGCCACTTAAATTCCACCTAGGCCTATGACCGCTTGGTATCAGCCAGCGTGAGTACCCGAGGCGGCGGCTACCGGCAGCAAACGCTGCATCGCTGTCTCTAGGTTGCGCAAAGTCGGTTCCAGGCTGGGTCCTGACATTGGAGAATGCCGCCAAAACGCGTGCGAGCGCCGCAACCGGTCATTCACCGAGCGTGAACTCAAGCAAGCGCTTGGCCACCCGGACCAGCCGCCGACGGAGGGCGACCAGACCATGTTCCAGCAACGATCGCTCATGAAAGGTACGAACTGGTGCCAAGACCCGCACCTGTTGTTCCATTCGAATCCACGCCGCAGGAGCCCACCTGTGCGTCATGCGTCGAGAGGCGCAGGGCTGATTGGAAGTTTGACAACCCACGGGTGAAACAGGCTTTGACGCAGGTGCCTACCCGTTCAGGCGATTGCCCAGCATCCCGCCTGTTCACAACATGTCGAGCGAGTTCGTGGCACACCACACCTGTTCCGAGGAACGCGGGCTACCAATACGCCAGCAGGCGGTTATTGTCGACCCTGGATTCGAAGCGCTTTAGCGGACTGTTCCCATTCTTGATGCAGGCGCCGCTGTGTGCATCAAACTCCCACTGGTGCTTGGGGCAGGTCAGGATGTTGTTCTTAAGGGCCAGTTCGGAGATGTCGGTATTTTGGTGCGGGCATCGGCTGTCGAACACCTGATAGGACTGCTGGTCGCGGTAGATGAAGAGGCCCCGGCCGTCACATTCCGTGCGAACGACTGTGCCATCCGGGACCTCGGCACAGGCCATCACGTCGTGCCATTGGGCGAGCCGGGTGAGCGCCTCCGGCTGGAACCCAGGTAGGTCCATTTCCAGGATGATGTCCACCGCCCAGATGATTTTTGCCAACCCCAGCGTGGGAAAGGCCATCAGCAGCGCGTCCAGCACCTCCATTGGCGTGCTGCCCTCGCGCAGTGCCCGGCCCAGGTACTGCTTGAAGCCGCGTTCGGTCTGCGCATCGACCTTCGTGATCACCGAGATCAGGTTGCGGGTCTTGGGGTCCAGGTGTTTGCCTGCATCCTTAAGAAAAGCAAAATAGTGGCTCAGCGCATCGGGCCGGGCCTTGAGCAGGTAGTTCAGTGCGTCACTCATGTGTGCTTCCTTGTGTGTCGTTGGAAGATGTTCGGTTGTTGGCGTTGGCCACCAGCATGTTGCAGACCTTTTCGTCCCCCGGCAGTCTGACGTCCTGCGGTTCCGCTGCCTCGTGATAGGGGGTGTTGACGCTGGGCTGCCAAGCGAGCCAGCCGGATGGCCAGTGCACCTTGCAGGGCGCACCCCTCGCGCACCTTGAGAAGGTCCATTGAAGCGGCCTGGTGGCGTGCTCCATTTCAGTGCCCCCCTGTCAGAACGCCCGATGCTGCCAGCAGCACCACGGCAGCGTCGGCCAGACACACAAATACGAAGGCCTTGTCGCCACGTGCCGCGTGCAGCGGCACCAGCGACAGCAGGCACAGCACCGAACAACCTGCCAGCAGGGCGATGCCTCCCAGGCTGAAGAAATCGCTGCGCTGCACCAGCGCGAGCCAGCCCCAGCCGGTGGGCGTGCCGGTCTGTGCAAGGTACTGGTCCAATGACAGGGTCCACAGTTCGGGCAGGCGTTCCAGGGGCACTTGTGGCGCCACCTGGCCGCTGACGTAGGCCGCAAATCCCAGCAGCACCACGACCAGCCCCACCCGGGTGCTCCACACCAGCAGGTCGGCGTAGCGCTGTTGCTCGGGCGGTTGCACCGGCGTGGTCTGCGGCGGGAGCACGTCGTTCACGGCCATATCCCGGTGCCCTTGAGCAGCGCGCGCGCGCCGGCAAACAGCAGCACGCCGATCACCAGTTTGCGGATCACCGATCCCTTGAGCACATCCAGCAAGCGCGCGCCAATGCGCGCGCCCAGCATCATGCCCACCACCGAAGGTACGGCGATCATGGGCAGCACCGCACCCTTGTTGATGTAGACCCAGGCGGCCGACGAGTCCACCAGCGACAGCACGACGCTCGATGTGCCAGCCGATACCTTCAACGGTGCGCCCATCAGCAGATTGAGCGCCGGCACATTGGCCCAGCCCGCGCCGATGCCGAACATGCCCGCCAACACGCCGATGAGCAGGAAAGTGACCAGACCAGGTATGGTGCGGTGCACCTGCCAGTGGATGACGCGGCGTGAAGCCCCGTCGATGAAAACGCCGTTCAGCGCCAGCGCCTGTGACAGCGCGTCAGGCTGGGCCACATGCGGGTACTCGGAACTCTTGTACACGAACATCAGCACCACGATACCCAGCACCACACCACCCAGCAGCATCTGCACCACGTTGACCGGCATGGAAAGGCCCAGCATGGCACCACCGATTGAGCTGGCTGCCGCCAGCGCCGAGAGCGGCAGGGCCAGGCGCAGGCTGCCCAGGCCGCCGCGCATCAGCGAGGGGCCGGCGGCCAGTGCGCTGGCCAGTGCCACCAGCAGGCCGGCGCCGCGCACGAAATCCAGGTGAAAGGGAAAAAAGCTTCCCACGATGGGCACGAACAACGTGCCGCCACCAATGCCCGCGGGCACCGCGACGATGCCCATCAGGAAGCACGCCCCGAACAATGCCAGTGGCCATACCCACCAGGCCACGGCGGTGCCCGCAGCCACCGCAGCGCCGGCCGCCGCATGGGCGGGCGAAGCCATCAGCATGGCGGTCATGGCCAGCAGCCAGGCAATCCAGCGGGCAGTGTGACCAACTCGCATCAGGCCACCGTCTGGTAGTACAGGTTCTGCGGGTGGTTGGCCTGCGCGAAGAAGAACCAGCGCTCGGCCAGCAGGCCCAGGTACTGCACCGCGAAGGCCAGCACCAGCAGACCGGCCGAGGCCGACACAAGGCCCAACGCCACCAGCGCAAGCGGCAGCACGAAAGCGCCAAGCAGAAAGGCCCATTTCACGTTGCGCAGCGCACCGGGCGTCTTGCCGTGAAAGAACTCGCGCGTGTTGAACGAGCCGCCCATGAAGCCCTGGGCGCGCTGAGTGATCTGCGGGTGGCGAATGCCGATCGCGGTCTGCAGCGTGGAGCGCGGCACCAGGCGCTCATTGCGCGCCAGCGACAGGCCCCGGCTGACCAGCCCCACCGCCGTGAACAGCAGAGCCGCCACACCGAAGCCACCGACCAGCTCCGGTGCCAGTTGGCCCGCCAGCGCCGTGGCCAGCGTGCAGCCCGAGGCCAGGCCCAGCAGGGTGTAGTTCACCAGCGTGTACGCGCTGGCCCACTCCTGCAGGAACTTGATGGACGCGTAGATCATGGCCGTGCAGACAAACAGGACCCCGCAGGCCAGCGCCGTGAGCACGCCCAGGGCCAGCGTTTGGCCCAGCCCCATCGCCTGCGCGATCGTCCAGAGGAACAGGCTGCCCATGAAAAGCGGCAGGGCGATCACTTCGCGGCTGAGCCAGGAGGTGCGCCACATGGTGGCGGTGCGCCAGGCGCGCTCGGGCCGGCCCAGGTGGAAGAACGAGGCCACCAGACCCGCCACCGTCAACGCCAGCGCCACAGCGCCGCCGGTGGCCAGAAAGAACGGTGATGCCAGGCCCGCCAACTGCGCGCCGAACAAGGCCAGGAACAGGCCCTGCGCCGCGCCGATCAGCGTCGTGAGGAAGATGACCGAGAAGGCTGGGTTCATGGTGTGTCTGGGCCTCCGTCAAGTTGCATAGTCTTCGCGGCCTGCACCTTGTTGTGGCAATTCGGGTTGCTGGCCGTCGATCTTGAGTGGGTTGTCCACCCGAACCAGGTCTTCGGCATGGATGGTGATTTCGGTGCGGCGGCGCGGCAGGTAGTGGTTGGACGGCCGTGTGTTCCACTCCGGCATCAGCGCGTAGCCACCCTGCTCGCGGATGGCCGTCGAGACCACCGATTCGGGGTCGTGCACGTCGCCAAACAGGCGCGCCTTGGCTGGGCAGGCCAGCACGCAGGCGGGCTGGCGCTCGGCCACGGGCAGCGTGGTGCTGGTGATGCGGTCCACGCACAGCGTGCACTTGTTCATCACCTTTCGGTCTTCGTCGAACTCGCGCGCGCCATATGGGCAGGCCCAGCTGCAGTACTTGCAGCCGATGCACTTGTCCACGTCCACCAGCACGATGCCGTCTTCGGCCCGTTTGTAGCTGGCGCCAGTGGGGCACACCGGCACGCAGGGGGGGTCTTCGCAATGCAGGCAGCTCTTGGGGAAGTGCACGGTCTGGGTGTTCGGGTACTCACCCACCTCGAAGGTTTGCACGCGGTTGAAGAAGGTGCCGGTGGGGTCGGCGCCATAAGGGTTGTCGTCCACCAGCGGGCCGGCGGCGCCGGAGGTGTTCCACTGTTTGCAACTGGTGACGCAGGCGTGGCAACCCACGCAGACGTTGAGGTCGATGACCAGCGCGAGTTGTGTCACGGCTTGCCCTCCTGGGTTCCCAGCGGGGTCACGGCTGCCCCTTTCTCTTGCCCATGCCCATCCCGGCCATCCAGCCGCGGCGCTTCGGCGCTTCGCTCATGCCCGGCACCAGGGTCATGGGCCGCTCGGCCTGTGGCCAGGTTTGCTGAGGTTCGTCGGGGCCGGCCGGGTAGATGCGGACCCGCACGTCGTACCAGGCGGCCTGGCCGGTGACGGGATCGCTGTTCGAGACGGTCTTGCCGTTGGCGGTGGGCAGCTCTTCCCTGATCAGGTGGTTGAGCAGGAAGCCGCGTTGCGATTCGTTGGCATCGGCGCTGAGGTTCCAGGCACCCGCCGCCTTGCCGATGGCGTTCCAGGTCCAGACCGTGCCGGGCTCCACCGCTTCACTGTGGCGGCACATGCAGCGCACCTTGCCCCAGGGCGACTCGACCCACATCCAGCCACCGTCGGCAATGCCCTGGGCCTGCGCGGTACGGGTGTTGACGAAGAGGTAGTTGTGGGTGTGGATCTGGCGCAGCCAGGCGTTCTGCGAATCCCATGAGTGGTACATCGCCATGGGGCGCTGCGTCACCGCATTGAGCGGGTAGCGCGTGGTGTCGGTGGCCTGCTCTTCGAGTGGGGCGAAGTAGAACGGCAGCGGGTCGAAATAGGTGATCACGCGCTGGCGCAGGCGGTCCGGCGGCTGCCTGGGTCCCTGACCCGAGGGCTTCCTGCCCTGTGCGGCCAGGCGGAAACGCTGCATGAATTCCGAATAGATGTGGATGACGACGGGGTCGCGGTCGCGTCGCAGGCCCACGCCCTGGGCCCAGCGCATGTAGTTGTCGTTCCAGTTGCGCATGTACTGCTGCGAGGGCTCCAGTTGGTGGTGGAACACGCAGTTGTTCTTCTCGTACATCTCCCACTGCTTGGGGTTGGGCTCGCCGCGCATGCTTTTTTCGCCACCCTTGCCGCGCCAGCCGGCCAGGAAGCCAATGCCCGAGCCGGGCGCGGTTTCGTAGTTGACGACGAAGTCGGGGTAATCGCGGAACTTGCGGCCGCCGTCGGCCGCGGTGAAGGCTGGCAGCTTGAGCCGCGAGGCCAGCTCGACGATCACATCCTGGAAGGGCTTGCACTGGCCGGTGGGCGCCAGCACCGGGATGCGCACCGCATCCACCGGGCCGTCGAACTCGCTGATGGGGCGGTCCAGCAACGACATGCAGTCGTGCCGCTCCAGGTAGGTGGTGTCGGGCAGGATCAGGTCGGCGTAGGCCGTCATCTCGCTCTGGAACGCGTCGCACACCACCAGGAAGGGAATCTTGTACTCGCCGTCCTCGCGTTTGTCGTTGAGCATTTTGCGGACCTCGGATGTGTTCATCGTCGAGTTCCAGGCCATGTTGGCCATGAAGATCATCAGCGTGTCGATCGGGTAGGGGTCACCGCGCCAGGCGTTGGTGATGGCGTTGTGCATCAGGCCGTGTGCCGAGAGCGGGTGCTCCCAGCTGAAGCCCTTGTCGATGCGCACCGGCTCGCCCTGGTCGTCCACGAACAGGTCGTCGGGGCTCTCGGGCCATCCCAGTGGCGCGCCGCCCAGCGGCGTGTCGGGCTGGACGGCATCCGGTCCTTTCGGTGGCCTGGCGTTGGGTGGCACGGCGCGCGGATAAGGCGCCTTGTGGCGGAAGCCGCCCGGACGGTCGATGGTGCCCAGCAGGCTCATCAGGATGGCCAGTGTGCGGATGGTGTGAAAGCCGTTGCTGTGCGCCGCCAGGCCGCGCATGGCGTGGAAGGCCACGGGATTGCCAATGACCGATTCGTGGCGTTTGCCCCAGCTGTCGGTCCAGGCGATGGGCAGCTCGATCTTCTGGTCGCGCGCGGTGATGCCCATCTCGCGTGCCAGGCGGCGGATGGTGTCGGCCGGGATGCCGGTGATGCCTTCGGCCCAGTCGGCCGTGTAGGGCTTGACGCGTTCCTGCAGCAGCTGGAAGGCCGGTACGGCGGGCGTGCCATCGGGCATCTGGAAATGGCCCAGCAGCGCAGGGTCGGTGCCCTCGGTGTGGTCGGCCACCGGGGACTGGCTGTGGCGGTCCCACCAGTAGAAGTTGGCCGGTCGCAGCGGGTTGACGATGTCGCCCTCGGCGTTGCGCAGCATCAGGCCGAAGTCATCGCTGTCGGCGTTCTGGTTCACCAACTGGCCGGCATTGGTGTAGCGCGCCAGGAACTCACGGTCGTACAGGCCCAGCGCGATGATCTCGTGCACCAGGGCCAGCAGCAGCGCGCCGTCGGTACCGGGCTTGATGGGCACCCACTCGTCGGCAATGGCCGAATAGCCGGTGCGCACCGGGTTGATGCTGACGAAGCGCCCGCCCTGGCGCTTGAACTTGGCCAGCGCCGTTTTCATCGGGTTGCTGTGGTGGTCTTCGGCGGTGCCGATCATCACGAACAGCTTGGCGCGGTCCAGGTCGGGGCCGCCGAACTCCCAGAACGATCCCCCGATGGTGTAGATCATGCCGGCGGCCATGTTGACCGAGCAGAAGCCGCCGTGCGCCGCGTAGTTGGGCGTGCCGAACTGGCGCGCGAACAGCCCGGTCAAGGCTTGCATCTGATCGCGGCCGGTGAACAGCGCGAACTGCTTCGGGTCGGTGCTGCGCAGGTGGCGAAGGCGGTCTTCCAGTATCTGGAAAGTCTCGTCCCAGCTGATCGGCTCGAACTCGGCGGCGCCACGCTCGCTACCCGCCTTGCGGCGCAGCGGCTGCGTGAGCCGCGCGGGCGAGTACTGTTTCATGATGCCCGACGAGCCCTTGGCGCAGATCACGCCCTGGTTCAAAGGATGCTCGGGGTTCCCCTCGATGTAGCGCACCTCTCCATTGCGCAGGTGCACCCGGATGCCGCAGCGGCAGGCGCACATGTAGCAGGTGGTGTTGCGCGTCTCGGTGGTGGCGCCGGCCAGGGGAGCAGTGCAGGGGTCGTGAAGCGGTGTGGCAGACATGCGTTGGGGTCTTTTCGCTGGCGGGTCTACAAAACGGAGCCATGCCAGCCTCGCTTCGCACAGGCCGGACCGTCAGAGAGGTCCTATTAAAAGCAGGGGCCGCATCCCCGTCTATTACCGACACGGGTGACCCGGCATCACCCAGATGGGTAGCGTCGCCCCGTGCGGGGCGGGCTGACCGCCACCCGGCACATCCATGACGCATTACGCAAAGGCGACTTGGGGTTTTCAGCATGTATCAGTACATGCTTGTGCACTACTATGGTTCGTTTGCACAGCCATGCCCAAGCCGGGGCCCCTACAGAACATGACCACGATTGCATGCAACCCAACGCAGGATGGCGCCACCTCCCTGGGTGTGGCGACGTCGGTGGATTGGGACGAAACCGGTCTGGAGTTGCTGCTGCAACGCTTCCTGGTGTCCATTGCCGAACTGGCGGGCGCCCAGGCCGGTGCGGTGCGCGTGCTGACCGATGACGGCCATCACATGCGGCTGGTGGCGCAGCAGGGCCTGCCACCCCATGTGCAGGAAGCGGAGCGGCTGGTGGACCGGGGCTGCGGCATGTGTGGCACCGCGGTCGATGGCGACGTGCTGGGCTGGGTGGACGATCTGCGGTCGTGTGAACGAAAAGGCGGTGGGCACTATTTCGGCGGACAGTGCCAGGGCGTGTTGGCCATATCGCTGACGCACGCCGGCGAGGTACTGGGGATCTACAACCTGTTCTTTGAATCCCGGTTCGATCTCCCGCCGGCGACTCAAACCATCCTGCGCCTGATCGGGCAGTTGCTGGGACTGTCACTGCACAATGCCCGCATCGAGCGCGAGCGCCTGCGGGTCACCGTCTTGAAGGAGCGGCAGGAAATGGTCAACGAGGTGCATGACTCGATCGCGCAGACCCTGGCGTACGCGCGCATGCGGCTGCCCCTGCTGAAAGACGCCATGCTGGACCACGACGACCCGAAAGCCATCAAGTACTTTTCAGACGTCAAGCAGGCGGTGGGAGAGGTGCACGACAACCTGCGCGAGGTCATGACCTATTTCCGTACCCGCATGGACCCGCTGGGTCTGCTGCACGCGCTGCAGGGCATTGCCGACGGATTCTTCGGTCGGACCGGCATCGCGCTGGAGATCCACAACACAGTCCGGTGCCTGAACCTGTCCGATGCGCAGGAGGTCCAGGTGTTCTTCATCGTGCAGGAAGCGCTGGCCAACATCGCCAAGCACTCCATGGCCCGCCACGCGGCGGTGATCATCAACAAGACTCCGGCAGGACTTGAATTCGTCATCGAGGATGATGGCCTGGGCATGGCAGCGCCGGGCGTCTCCACCATCGTGACCTCGGCCAAAGAGCTCGCGGCATCCACCCACTTCGGGCTGGAGATCATGCAGAGTCGGGCCCAGCGCCTCGGTGCGAGCCTGGAGGTGGGTGACAATGCGGGTGGCGGTACCCGCGTGCGCCTGTTGCTGCCCGCGTCCACCGCCACCACCGCAGAACACACACCATGACGACACCCGCCACGCAGGCCATGCAGACCCGGGTGATGCTGGTGGACGACCATGCCATGTGCCGCAGCGGGCTGTCCGAGTTGCTGCAGAACCGCAGCGGCATGGTCGTGGTCGCGGCCACCGGTGACCGTGCGCAGGTGATTCCCCTGCTGCGCGAGTTTCAGCCCGAGCTGATGGTGCTGGACCTGAGCCTGGGCCCGGTCGATGGCCTGAGTGTCCTGCGCGCGGTGCGCACCGAAGGCATCGAGGTGCCGGTGGTCGTGCTGACCATGAGCAACAGCGAAGAAGACCTGTCGGCGGCGCTGCGGGCTGGCGTGCGCGGCTACCTGCTCAAGGACATGGATCCCGACGACGTGATCGAATCCATCGGTCGTGCCGCGCGTGGTGAGCTGGTGGTGGCACCGACCATGGCCCTGAAGCTGGCCCAGATGTGGCAGAGCGGACAGAAGGGATCGGTCAAGCGCGACCTGGTGGACACGCTGACCGAGCGCGAACGGCAGGTGCTGGATCAGGTGGCGCGCGGCAAGAGCAACAAGGTGATCGCGCAGACACTGGATATCAGCCACAACACCGTCAAGCTGCATGTGCGCCACATCATGGCCAAGCTCGACCTGGGCTCGCGCGTGGAAGCGGCCGTGTTCGCGTTCGAGCACCGCACATCGACCGAACATTCAGGCAGGGGCGGTGACCCGGACAACTCCTCCGGACGCCGTTCGAACTGAAGGCCGGAGCGCCACCCCTTTGCATGAAGCGATGCAGCCCAGGGCACCGCCGGGTCGCCCTTCGACAAGCTCAGGACGGACGGCCAGTACCGCCCCCTTGAGTGGGTAGCGCGAAGCGCTGCGGCGGTGCTCACTTCAGTTGGCTACTGCCGCATTGAGCGCCGGCAACTGCTGAGGCACCTCGTGGTGGGCGGGCGAGAGGCTGCTGTCGGCAGCGGTCTGCGGGTCGAACCAGTGCAGCGTGCCGTGCAGCCTCACCACGTCGCCCACGATCAGCAGGCTGGGTGATGTGAAGCCGCTGCCTGCCACCTTGGCCGGGAGGTCGCCCAGTGTGCCCGTGAGCACCTGCTGCGTGGACAGCGTACCGTGCTGAACGGCGGCAATCGGTCGCGTGGCCGGAGCGCCGTGCGCCATCAGCTGGCGGCAGATGTCGGGCAGCGCGTTCAGCCCCATGTAGATCACAACGGTCTGGTGCGGGCGCACCAGCGCTTCCCAGTCCAGATTGGCACTGCCGTCCTTGAGATGACCGGTGACGAACAGACAGCCCTGTGCGTGGTCGCGGTGTGTGAGCGGGATGCCAGCGTAGCTGGCCACCCCGCAGGCGGCGGTCACGCCGGGGACCACCTCGAAGTCCACACCGTGTGCGGCGAGCTCCTGCATTTCTTCGCCGCCGCGCCCAAAGACGAAGGGATCGCCCCCCTTGAGCCGGACCACCCGCTTGCCTTCGCGCGCCAGTTGCACCAGCAACAGATTGATCTGTTCCTGGCGCATGGTGTGCTCGTTGCGCCGCTTGCCAGCAAAGATGCGTTGCGCATCGGGCGAAGCAAAGTCCAGCACGCCTGATGACACGAGGTTGTCGTAGACGACGACGTCGGCCCGCTCCAGCAGCCGCACCGCCTTCAGCGTCAGCAGTTCCGGGTCGCCCGGCCCGGCGCCCACCAGGTAGACACAGCCGCGTGACCGGTCGCCAAAAGGTCGGATGTTCATAGGGTCATGCTCCCGGAGCCACAGCCGCCACCCGTGCCACAACCACCGCTGCCGCAACCGCCACCACCCCCTCCGGTGCTGCAGCCGCTGGTGGCGGGGACCTGGGCCAAGGGCTGCTGGCTTGCGAAAATGAAGTTGAACTGGCCCGGCTCCAGCTCGACGAAATCGAGCACGGTGTCTTCCAGCAGGTCGGCGTGCGCCGCGGCGATCACCACCGCCACGTCTTCCAGCATCAGGCGCGTGTCGTTGTCCGCAACATCGTCAAAGCCCATGCCGTAGCCGATGGAGCCGTCGGGCTCGCGCCGGGCGGCCACGCGCAGGGCCAGTTGTTCGGCGTCGCTCTCGCGAGCGGCTTGTCGTATCTGCTGTGCTGCTGTTGCTGTGAGTGTGAACATGCTGCGGGTCGCCTTTCAGTGTTCGCCTTTGGTGCGCAACAGGCCGGCCAGCCGGTTGCCCTGTTTCTGCGGACCCCCGCGGGGGAAGAGATCGTGCAGGTGGTGGTTGCTGCCGCGCTCGGGGCCCCAGACCGCCGTGAAGTGTTTGATCATGGCGCGCACCTGGGCCTGCACGCCGTGCTCGGCGTAGTACGCCCGCAGGTAGCGCACCAGCTGCCAGTGTTCGTCGGTCAGCGTCAACTCCTCCTGTGCGGCGAGCGCGCGCACGAAGTCTTCCGACCAGTCGCCGAGATGGCGCAAGTAACCTTCGGAGTCAGTTTCGACCGGGTGGCCGTTGACCGTCAGGATGCGGGTGAACGCATCGGCTGGATAGGTCAAGGTCGAGTTCATGCCGCCAGCCTCTCTTGCGAGGCAACACGGGCGCTGAGCGAACGCCGGGCGCGCACGAAGTCGACAAAATGGCGTGCCCAGTCGGTGCCCGCCACGCTGCGCAGGTGGGTGTAGGTGGCCAGCAGGTTGTGCTGCACGATGCCGTCGTGCCGTCCGTCGATGCCGTGACCGCGCGTGACGCGCCAGGCAAAGCGCGTGTCTGCGGGCAGCCCGTCCAGGCTGGAATAGTGGAACTCGTGGCCGCGCAGGGACCGACCCTGCAGACCGCTCCAGGGCATGTGGTCGGTGGCGGCCAAGTGCACATACCCGCGCCCCACCGGTTTCTCGTGCAGCGTGGCATCGCCCGCCAAGGCGCCCACCATGGCGCAGCGTTCGCCGCGCCATTGCAGCGAACGGGCCAGGTACATCAGGCCACCGCACTCGGCGTAGGTCGGCAGACCTTCCGCTATTGCAGCGGCGATCTTTGAGCGCAGCGAAGCGTTGGCCTGCAGCTCACGCATGAACAGCTCGGGGAAGCCGCCGCCGATGAAGAGACCGTCGATGGCCTCGGGCAGCGCCGGGTCGATCAGGGAGTCGAAGGGGAGCAGCTCGGCGCCGGCGTCGCGCAGGGTCTGCAGGTCATCTGGGTAGTAGAAACCGAAGGCCCGGTCCTGCGCCAGGGCGATTCGCACGGGCTTGACAAGGTTCACGGTGGGCGCCACGTGAATGGATGACAGGGCCAGCGCCGGCGCACTGGAAGCCAGCGCCCGCACGCGCTCCAGATCGACCTGGTCCGCGATGCGCTCACC
Source organism: Hydrogenophaga sp. (assembly GCF_030651625.1). Lineage (GTDB taxonomy): Bacteria > Pseudomonadota > Gammaproteobacteria > Burkholderiales > Burkholderiaceae_C > Hydrogenophaga. Next base: position 91,397 of record NZ_JAUSCF010000023.1, read on the forward strand.
GATCAGGTCGATCTGGTGTGCGGCGTCGGCGTGTTCGTTGCTCGGCATCAGGCCGAGGTGGCGTTCGGCCACCGCGAGGTCGGTGTCTTCGGCAATCGCGCCCAGCACCGGCACGTCGGTGTAGTGTTCGATCACGGCGCGCAGCTTGGCCTCGTGCCGGCTGCCGCCCAGCCGGTTCAGGATGACGCCGCCGATGCGGACCCGGCGGTCAAAGGCCTGGTAGCCCAGGATCAGCGGCGCGATGCCGCGCGTCATGCCGCGCGCGTCGATCACCAGCAGCACCGGCAGGTCCAGCAGTTGTGCGAGCGCTGCGTTGCTGTTGCTGCCGTCGAGCGCGAGACCGTCGTACAGGCCCTTGTTGCCCTCGACGATGCTGATGTCGGCGCCGACGGCCTGCCGGGCAAACACGGCGCCGATCTGCTCCGGGGTCATGAGGTAAGGGTCGAGGTTGTGGCAGGCGCGGGCGCTGGCCCGTCCCAGCCACATCGGGTCGATGTAGTCAGGCCCCTTCTTGAAGGGCTGCACAGCGAGGCCGCGTGCGGCGAAGGCCGCGCACAGGCCCAGGCTGACCGTGGTCTTGCCCGAAGACTTGTGTGCCGCGGAGATCAGCAGGCGGTTCATGATCAGACCTTGGCGGACACGAAGTCGTCCTGCGGCATGAAGTCGAAGGCGCGGACGCCCACGACCGTGAGCAGCAGGGCCGCCCCAAGACCTCCGACACCGAGCAGGAACTCTGGCAGCGAGGGAACATAGCTCGCAATCACGCCGTCGCCGAAGCTGCTGCTCACCTCGTGGCCGGGGAAGATCTCCAGCGGGAAGGCCTGGCCGCCGATGATGAAGACATAGAGAAAGGCAAACGCGCCGCCCACGACTAGCACCGACGCGGCGAAGGTGGTTCGCTCGCTGGAGAGCCTCGGGTGAAACACCAGCAGCAGCGGCAGCACCGAGCCGATCAGCACATAGCCGACCCAGAACAGCAAGGGATAGATGCCGCCGTCGACGAGCAGGAAACGCTCGAACGCGACCTGCTTGGCGTAGTAGAGGTTTGTCAGGTGGTAGACCGCCACCAGGTACAGCGATGCAGCGATGAAGATCCCCAGCAGCCGGGCCATGCGGCGCCGGATCGCGCTGTCGAGAACGCGACCCTCCCACGCATACATCGTGGACTGCACGATAAGGAAGACCGCCAGGCCCCAGCCGAAGCTCAGCACGATGAACAGCGGCGCCAGCAGCGCCGACTGGTACGCCTGACGCGCGACCAGGAAGGCGAAGATCGAGCCGGTCCCGGTGGTCAGCACGAAGCGCCAGACGAGGGCCGCCAGGCCGGCGGTCTTCGAATACTTGTTCATGCGCCGCTCGAACATCGTCCACAGGTAGACCGCCACGATGGCCGTCATGCCCGAGTAGAGGAAGACGTTCCATGCGAAGACCGATTTGAAGTTGTAGTGTGTGGCCGCGACGATCACGCGGTCGGGCCGACCCAGGTCCAGCATCAGCACCATCAGTCCGCCCATCAGCAAGGCGATGCACAGAAGGCCCGAGAGCGGTGCGCGGTGCTTGTACGCCGCCTGGCCGAAGACCGAGCCGATCGAGGCGACGTTGAGCACGCCCGAGGCTGCGACGACCATGAAGATCGCGAACACGTGGGGCAGACCCCAGACGATCTGGTTGTTCATGCCGGTGACGATGTGGCCGTGCACCTCCATGTAGTGCGACGCGCCCAGGCCGACGGCCGTGATCGCGCCAGCCAGGATGGCGAGCAGCCAGAAGTTGCGGGTGTCTTCGCGGGTTCTCATGGTCGAGCTTCCTGGGGCTAGATACCGTGGTAACGGACGCCAGGGTCCAGCTTCAGGTCGGCGCGCAACTGCGAGGTCTGGATCGCGCGGATGCGCTTCGAAATCTCGCTCTCCGGGTCGTTCAGGTTGCCGAAGACGATGGCGCCGTGGCCTGCGGCGCTGCAGGCCTGCACGCAGGCGGGCTGCTCGCCGCGGTCCACCTTGTGCACGCACATCGTGCAACCCTCCACCGTGCCCATGCCGCGCGGCACGTCGGGGTTCTGGTTGGTCACGGGTTCATGGATGAACGAGCGCGCCTTGTAGGGGCAGGCCATCACACAGTAGCGGCACCCGATGCAGATGTGCTTGTCCACCAGCACGATGCCGTCGGCCCGCTTGAACGAGGCGCCGGTAGGGCACACATCCACGCAGGGTGGTTCGGCGCAGTGCTGGCACATCACGGGCAGAGACTGCGTCCTGCCGGTGCGCACCTCTTTGATCTCGATCTTGCGGATCCACTGCGCACCGGTCGTTCCGGGGTTCTCGGGCAGTCCGTTTTCGGTGCGGCAGGCGGTCACACAGTCGGTGCAGCCGCTGCTGCACTTTGTGCTGTCGATCAACATGCCCCAGCGCACCTGGGGGTCGGCACCAGCGGTGGCCGCACCGGCCGCAGGCGATGCCTGCGCAATTTCGATCAGTCGCACGCCGGGCGCCAGCAGGATGCCGGCCAGGCCCGCCGCTGCCATGCCCAGGAAGCCGCGGCGCCCGGGCTGGGCAGCCTTCTGTGACGAGGTGGGAGGCGCCGGGTTCATGGTTGGGACGTTGCAGGGGCGCCCTCGGCACCGAGCGCGCGCACCAGCCGGGTGAGCTGGGCGGTGGTGCCGGTGGGGTGGGCCAACGGGTGGAAGGCCGATGTCGCCGCAGGTTTCGTGGCGTGGCATTCGAAACAGTCGATCTTCACTGCGGCAAAGCTGTGGCAGCTGACGCAGAAGTTGGTTTTGCTGGCCGCCACGCTCTGGGTGGTCTGGCTGGCGTGGCATTCAATGCAGGCCTTCAGGCTGTGCTTCGCACCGCGCACGCCACCGTGCACGGTTTCGTCGCGCTGGTGCTGGAGGAACTTCATGTGGTCACGCCGCATGGTGGCCGGGTCTTCCACACACTGGCCACCGCGCGCGGGCTCGATCACGGGCTGCGGCACGCGAGGTGCCACACCCGGCGTATCGGCGGCCAGCACAGCGGCGCTGGCCAGCAGCAGCCACAGGGCCGCAGCGCGAGGGAGGTGTCGAAGCAGGTGGCCCATGGCCGTCACTCGCCCAAGCCCATCTGGATGTAGCCGGTCGGGCAGACGTCCTGGCAGATGTGGCAGCCGATGCACTTGCTGTAGTCGGTGTCCACATAACGCCCGGTGGTGGACTTGGACTTGGGGACCTTGAACACGGCGGTCTGGGGGCAATAGACCACGCAGTTGTCGCACTCGAAGCACTGGCCACAGCTCATGCAGCGCTTGGCCTCGGCCTGGGCTTGCGCCTCCACCAGCGCCTGCAGGCGCTCGTCGAAGTTGCCCAGGGCCTCTTCGGCGGTGAGGTTGACGATGGTCCGCCGGTTGCGCGGCGTGTAGTTGAAGTGGCCGAGGAACAGCTCCTTGTGCGAGATCACGTAGCGGTCAGAGCGGTTGTCAAAGTTGTGTATCGCCACATTGCTTGCGTCGGTGCCGTGGATCGGTTCGTGCACCTCGCTGAAACTCAGACCCTTCTCGATCATCTTGCGCTGGAGGTCGAAGACATGCACATCGATCTTGGGCCGCTTCTCCAGCGCTTCACCCTGCAGGAAGCGGTCAATGCCCTCTGCCGCGATGGCGCCGTGGCCGATGGCGGTGGTTAGAAGGTGTGGACGGATGATGTCGCCGCCGGCGAACACGCCCGGCTGTACCTGGTAGTTCTTGTCGGCCGGCACCGCGCCCTTGCCGTTGTTGAACTCCTCCAGCCCGGTAAAGTCCACCGCCTGGCCAATCGCCGAGACAATCAGGTCGGCCGGGAGGTCTTCTTCAGTGCCTTCGATGTTCTTGATCTCCAGCTTGCCGCCCACGATCTTGGCCTCGCAGCGGATGACGCGCAGCGCTGTGGCGCGCCCGTCCGGCCCGCGGACCACACCCACTGGCGCCAGACCGCCGCGGATGGAAATGCCCTCCGACAGCGCGTGCTCGACCTCGTGGCGCGAGGCCTGCATCTTGTCCACCGCGAAGATGGAGGTCAGGGTCACGTCCGCGCCCTGCTTGGCCGACACCGCCGCCACGTCATGCGCCACATGACCCGCGATCGCATGCTCGGGGCGGTCACTCTCGTGGATCTGGTCGATGTGGCCGAGGCGGCGCGCCACGGTGGCCACATCGATCGAGGTGTCGCCACCACCGACCACCACCACGCGTTTGCCCACATGGCGCAGGCGCCCGTCGTTGAAGGCCTTGAGGAAGGAAGTCGCAGTCACGCAATTGGGTGCGTCCGCACCCTCGACCGGCAGGCCGCGGCCGGACTGGGCGCCGAGACCGAGGAACACGGCGTCGAAATCGGCGCGGATCTGTTCCATCGTGATGTCGGTGCCGATGCGGCAGTTGGTGCGCGCCTGCACACCCAGGTCCAGGATGCGCTGGATCTCGGCGTCGAGCACCTGGCGCGGTGTGCGAAAGCCCGGGATGCCGTAGCGCATCATGCCGCCGAGCTCGGCGCGTTCGTCAAACAGCGTGACGGCGTGGCCGCGCAGCGCGAGCTGGTAGGCCGTTGACAGGCCGGCCGGGCCACCGCCGATGACCGCCACCTTTTTGCCGCTGGAGAAATCTGGCTTCCTGAAAGCCAGGTTGTTGGCGATGGCGTACTCGCCCAGGAAGTGTTCGACCGAGTTGATGCCGACGAAGTCTTCGACCTGGTTGCGGTTGCAGCCCGATTCGCAGGGCGCCGGACAGACCCGGCCCATGACGGAGGGGAAGGGGTTGGCCTCGGTCAGGCGGCGAAAGGCGTATTCCTGCCAGGGCATGCCTGCCGGCGGCTTCTCGACGCCGCGCACGATGTTCAGATAGCCGCGAATGTCCTCACCCGATGGACAACTGCCCTGGCAGGGTGGCGTGCTCTGGATGTAGGTCGGGCACTTGTGCGAATGATCGGCGTTGAAGATCTGTTTCTGCCAAGGCCCCGGCTTGTGGTCGCCGTCCTTGTAGCGCCGGAAGTTGAGGGGCTGGACGCTGACGGATTCGGGGTTGGCTGACATGTCGTGTCTCCTGGGATCGTTGTGTGGTCGCGGGGCGTCGGCGCGCGCTTACTTGTCACCGAGCCGGATGGCCTTGCTCACGAGCTGGTGCACACCGCCCACCATGCTCATGTCAAAGCCGTACTGCGGTAGCACCTTGGTGAACTGCGCCTTGCAGATGGCGCAGATGGTGGCCATGAAGTTCACGCCGTGTTCATCGACCACGTTCTTCAGCGCCTCCATGCGCGGCAGCGCACCCTTGACGCGCAGCTCCAGCAGGTCGTCGGTCAGCAGGCCGCCGCCACCACCGCAGCAGAAGGTGCTTTCATGGATGGTTTCGGGCGCCATGTCGTGGAAGTGGTTGGCCACCGCCTTGATGATGTCGCGAGGGATGGTGAACTGGCCGCCGGCAAAGTCGCCCATGCGCGAAGCGCGCGCGACGTTGCACGAGTCGTGGAAGGTGATGATGCGGTTGTCGTTTTTCTCTTTGTCGAATTGCAGTGCGCCGCGCTCGATCAGGTCGTGCGTGAACTCGCAGATGTGCATGGGCTGCTTGTAGCGGTGGTCCAGCTGGTTCTGCAGCTCAATGGCAAATGGATCCTTGCCACCGGCGCCGACGCCCACCAGCGTGTTCCAGAAGCTGTAGGCCACTCGCCAGGCATGTCCACATTCGCCGACCACGATGCGTTTGACACCCAGCTCCAGCGCGGCCTCGCGGATGCGCAGCGCGATCTTGCGCAACTGCTCGTAGTTGCCGATGAACATGCCGAAGTTGCCCGCTTCGCTGGCCATGCTGGAGAGCGTCCAGCTGACGCCCGCAGCGTGGAACACCTTGGCGTAGCCGATCAGGCTGTCCACGTGCGGCTCGCTGAAGAAGTCGGCCGACGGCGTGATCAGCAGCACCTCGGCGCCCTTGACGTCGAGCGGGAAACGCACGTCCAGGCCGGTCTCGTCCCTGGTGTCTTCTTCCAGCCCCAGCAGGGTGTTTTCCAGCGCCGGCCCGGGAATGCCCAGGTTGTTGCCGATGCGGTGCACCTTGCCGATGATCTCGTTGGAATATTTCTGGCCCATGCCGATCGAGTCCATGATCTCGCGCGCGGCCATGGTGACTTCGGCGGTGTCGATGCCGTAGGGGCAGAACACCGAGCAGCGGCGGCATTCGGAGCACTGGTGGTAGTAGCTGTACCAGTCGTCCAGCACCTCGCGCGTCAGGTCCTTGGCGCCGACCAGTCGGGGGAAGTGTTTGCCGGCAAAGGTGAAGTAGCGGCGGTAGACCTGTCGCATCAGGTCCTGGCGCGCCACCGGCATGTTCTTGGGATCTTCGGTGCCGAGGAAGTAGTGGCATTTGTCGGAGCAGGCCCCGCAGTGCACGCAGGCGTCCATGTAGACACGCAGCGAGCGGTACTTGCCCAGCAGCTCGCCCATCTTGGCGATCGCCTTGGCTTGCCAGTCCTCCACCAGCTCACCCGGAAAGCCCAGGTTCTTCTGGATCGCTTCCGATGCCACGAAGGGCTTGAGGTGCGAGGTGGCGCCCACCTGCACCAGCGGGATGACCGGGTAGGGCTTCAGCTTGGGGGTGGTGAATGCGGCGGTGGCCATGGCGGATGGGTTCCGTTTATTTGTCCAGGGCCGCGGCCCAGCTGGCCAGATGCCGGGCTTCGCGCGGGTTGTCGGTCATGTTGCGCGTCGGGCTGAAGAACAGGCCAGGCGCGTGCAGCAGCTTGCTGATGGGGAAGATGATCATCAGCAGGGCCACCAGCGACAGGTGCACCAGCAGCACCGGGTCGGCAGGCAGCGGCTGGATGGACAGTCGCATCAGGCCCAGCATGAACACCTTGACCGCCACGATGTCGGTGTGCGCGACGAAGCGCATCGCCAGGCCGGTCAGGCCAATGGCGATCAGCAGTGCCAGCATCAGGTGGTCCGATGGGGTGGAGATGTAGCGCACGCGGTCCACCAGGAAGCGCCGCGCCCACAGGCCGGCCAGACCGGCCACCATGGCGAAACCCGCGTAGGTTCCGAAGGGCTGGACCATGGCAATGGGCAGCCAGACCGGTTCCTGGAAATAGCGCACATGGCGCAGCACCACCAGCAGCAGCGCGGCATGGAACATCCAGCCAAACAGCCAGGTCCATTTGCTGGAGCGGAACAGACTCTCGAAAAACACCACTTCGCGCGTCAGGCGCCAGCCCACGCCGGTGGTCGTGAGCGGTGCGGGTGTGAGGGCGATCTTCAACGGCGCGGGCGTGACCGCGTACTGCCGGATCTTCAACGCCAGCCCGACCACGAAGATGGCGGTGGCCAGGTAGAACAGCGCAGCGAAGAAGATCGAGAGGGCGCTCATCGCATGGACCTGGGTCGGGGTGGCGAAGGGGTCAGGAAGTCAGGTCGAACCCGGCAGGCCGGGCGGAAGCTGATGCTTCAGACGCAGCCGGTCGGCTTGGGCAGGCCGGCGATCTTGCAGGCCTGTTTGGCGGGGCCGTAGGGGAACAGGTCGTACAGGTACTTGCTGTTGCCCTTCTCTTCGCCGAACTGCTTGCCGATGGCCTTGGTCAGCACGCGCACGGCCGGGGCGATCTGGTACTCGTTGTAGTACTCGCGCAGGAAGTTGATGACTTCCCAGTGGTTGTCGGTCAGCGGGACCTTCTCTTCCTCGGCGATGTGCTCGGCGATCTCCCTGTTCCAGTCGGCCAGGTTGATCAGGTAGCCTTCTTCGTCGGTTTCGTAGGTGGCGCCATTGATTGCGATGCTCATGGTGATTTCCTCAGTTTGTCGGAATGAAAATGCAGCTGGCTCTGGCTTCAGAGCCAGCTGTTCGATGCGCTGTGTTCGGCCACGAGATCCACGAAGCCGCCGTAATCCACCAGCGTCACGTTGTCCAGGGCGCGCGACGCCATGCCGCGCGCGTCCATGTCGGGCCTGAGTGCGTAGAACCTGACTTGCGAACCGGCTTCGCGCAGGTGGGCCTCCACCGGGCTGCCGGTGGTGGCGGCGTAGATGCCGTCCTCGATCAGCAGCACGGCGTGTCCGGGCAGGGCCATGCGCAGGCAGCTCGCCAGCGAGCCGGTCTGGTGGGGGGATTTGTTGACGATGTGCAGCATGGGGTTCTCCTCAGAAACTCAGGACCACGTCCTGCTGCGCCATCAGTTCGGCCATCTGCGCGGTGTCCAGCACCTCGACCGGCACCAGCAGGTCGACCTCGTTCAGGCCACGCTGCGCCAGGGAGGCCTGATCCACGTAGAGCTTCTCCACGTCGTAGCCTTCCAGTGCGCGGTAGCTGGGCGAGAAGTTCTTGATGCCGATGTCCTTGGTCTGCTGGCCTTTGACCAGTTCGTAGACACCGTCGTCCATGAACACCAGGCTGACATCCTGGTCGAGCGTGGCGGTGATCAGCACCACCTCCAGACTCTCCAGCGCGTAGATCGTGCCGTAGGGAGCCTTGCGGTTGATGAACATGAACTTCTTCATTCAGACATCCTCGATTTCAAAGACTCAACCAGTCAGCATGGGACTGGGGAGTGAAATGGCCTGGGCGGGAAACGCCGTGGAACCGGCTTTGCCGGGCCACTGGCGTTGCCCCCTTGAGGGGGGATGCGGCCACACGAAGTGGGCAAGCAACGGGGGTGTTCTTCATATCAATCGCCAAAGGTCACGAGGCGGTCGGCCTTGATGCCGCTGTCCACCAGCTGACCCAGGCCCGATATGCGAAACCCCGGGGCCAGCACCTCGTCCTTGATGCCGCGGCGCAGCGCGGCGGCCACGCAGACCACGAGGTCGACGTTGTGCTCGGCCTTCAGGGCCGACCAGCGGTTGACGATGTGCCGGTCGTCCTGCGGCGGCTCCGTCAATCGCGTGGCGTTGTTGACGCCGTCGTGATAGAAGAAAACGCGCTGGATCTCATGCCCCTTTGCAATCGCTGCCACGCAGAACTGGTAGGCGCTGTCCGAGGCCTGGTGCGTGTAGGGCCCCTCGCTGACAAGTAGTCCGAATTTCATGGGCTGGGTCCGCAGGCGTTGGTCAGAAACGGATGTGGGTCGACGCGTTCAGGCTGGCGCGTGAACCGCGCCAGTCGTCGATCAGGTACTTGGTGAACGGCAGTTCGCACTTCTCGAAGAAATTCGGCCAGCCGATGCGCTCCACCCAGTCCGACAGGCGCTCCCAGGGGCGAGCGTCGGCCTTGTAGGTGTAGAGGATCTTCTTGACGATCTCCGACACCTCGGGCCAGCGTGGCGGGTTGTTCGGAATGCCGGAAGCCACCATCTTCATGAAGGTCGGTTTGCCGCGCGCGTTGGAGTTCTTGCCGCCAACCCAGATGGCGAATTTGGAGTGCTCCGGGTCGTTGATCTGCATCGGCGGGCAGGGCGGGAAACAGGCGCCGCAGCAGATGCATTTCTTCTCGTCCACCTCCAGCGACGGCTTGCCGTTGACCAGCGCCGGGCGGATGGCCGCCACCGGGCAGCGCGCCACCACGGCCGGGCGTTCGCAGGCGTTGGCCACCAGGTCGTGGTTGATCTTGGGCGGCTTGGTGTGCTGGATCACGATCGCGATGTCGGCCTGGCCGCCGCAATTGATCTCGCAGCAGCTGGTGGACAGGTGCACGCGGTTGGGCATGTCCTCGCGGATGAACTCGGTATAGAGCTCGTCCATCAGGGCCTTCACCGCGCCCGAGGCATCGGTGCCGGGAATGTCGCAGTGCAGCCAACCCTGGGTGTGCGCAATCATCGACACCGAGTTGCCGGTGCCGCCCACGGGGAATCCACTTTCGGTCAGGGCCGAGATCAGTGGCGCCACCTTGTTCGGGTCGGCCACCATGAACTCGATGTTCGAGCGGATGGTGAAGCGCACATGCCCTTCGGCATAGGTATCGGCGATGTCGCACAGCTTGCGGATCGTGTGCACGTCCATCTGGCGCTGGGTGCCCGCGCGCACCGACCAGACCTCGTCACCGCTGTGCGAGACGTGGTGCAGCACGCCGGGCCGTGGGCGGTCGTGGTAACGCCAGTTGCCGTAGTTTTTAAGCAGGGTCGGATGCAGGTACGGCTTGTTGTCCGGCACGCCGCTTTCGATGGGTGTTCGCATTTGGGCCATGGGTTGCCTTCCCGGGTTGGACGGTGGAGGAGTTGGACGGAAGGATGAAGGATGGCGCGAGGTGCCGGTCAGGCGGAGGCCTGCTTGCGCGCCATGTACTTGGCGGCTTCTTCGTCCCAGTCGTCGGTGCGCACATAGGGGTTGGTGCGCGGGGTGGAAACCATGTTGGGGTCCACTTCCAGCTCGATGCCTTCGAGGAAATTGACCAGGCCGATACGCTCGATCATCTCGCCGGTGCGCTCGTGTTCCAGCGCGTTCTCGGCAAAGAAATCGATGATCTTCTGCGCCAGCTGGACCAGGCCCTTGTAGTCCTCGTCGGTCTTGAGCGACATGAAAGGCACCACCACCGTGCCCATCAGGTCACCGATCTTGAGCGTGCGCTTGCCACCGACCAGAATGGTGGCGCCGGTGTCGGTGCCGTGGGCCAGCGCGCCGGTCATGACGTTGATGCAGTGCATGCAGCGCACGCAGTTGCCGTTGTCGATTTCCAGGCACTGCGTGTCGTTGATCTTCACGCTGGAGATCTTCGGGCCCTGGGCCACGTCCTTGACCTCCTTGAGCATGATGGTCTTGGTCGGGCAGCGGCTGATGACATCGTTCACCAGCTCGTTCATGCCGTGCTTGTCGAACCACTTGCGCGCCAGGGTTTCGTCGGTGCGCATGTTGTCGCGCCAGGTGCCGATGACAGCCATGTCCGAGCGCTGGATCGAGTTCATGCAGTCGTTGGAGCAACCCGAGAACTTGAACTTGAACTTGTAGGGCAGTGCCGGGCGGTGGATGTCGTCGAGGAAGGTGTTGATCACCTGTCGGTGCGCCTTGGCCTCGTCGTAGCAGCTCTGTTCGCAACGTGCCGCGCCGACGCAGCTCATCGAGGTTCGAACCGCCGGTCCGGCCCCGCCGAGGTCGAAGCCGAGTTCGTTGAGCGCGTCGAAGGCGTCCTGCACCTTGTCGGTCTTGGCGCCCTGGAACATGATGTCGCCCGACTGGCCGTGGAAGGCAATCAGGCCGGAGCCGTGCTCTTCCCAGATGTCACACATCTTGCGCAGCACATCGGTGTCGTAGTGCATGCCGGGTGGCGGCTGCACGCGCAACGTGTGGAACTCGGCCGCATCGGGGAACTGGGGCTTGCCATCGGCGTCCTTGAGCTCGGTGAAGCGCGGGATCACCCCGCCGCCATAGCCGAACACGCCGACCGTGCCGCCCTTCCAGTAGCCCTTGCGCGTCCGGTAAGAGGTCTCCAGCTGACCCATCAGGTCCACCATGTAGTCCTTCTCACCGGCCAGCCGCTTGAGGCCGGTCACGAAGCTGGGCCACGGGCCACTCTCGAGCTCGTCAAGCATCGGGGTGTCGTGCATTTTTTTGGCCATGTCTTGTCTCCTGTCGGGGTGCCACTGTCGGCAACGGCGGTCTCGCATCGTGGGCATTGCGGGGGCTCTGTCGGCCCGCCTTCCGGTATGGGTTGCATCGTAGGAGGCGAGAGGGGCGTCTTGCTATCCCCCTCGTTGGCTAGGCGGGACTACCCATATGGGTTATGCAGCCCCACCCGTCCCGGCTATAGACTGCCGGCCCCGGAATTGCGCCAATAGCAAATGAACCTGGAGACGGCAGTTGGACAGTCCCACTCCGGCCTGTCCAACTGCCGTCTCCAGGTTGACCGAAGCCCGCCAGCCGGCGCCGACCCCTGGAGTGACGGAGACATGAGCCAGATCACCCCGCTAGACCGATTCCGGGTCCCCCTCGGTGGGCAGGAGATCGAGTTGCAGCAGCACGACCACGACGCTGGTGGCATGAGCCTGCTTCGCACGCGCATCCGCGAAGGGCGCCGCTTCACGATCTTCGACATCGACCCCCATACCGCCGAGCACTGGGGCCAGGCGTTGCTGCGTTGGGCGCGGGAACAACCCGGACGGACGGGTACCTCATGAGCGCCAGCCTTGACGAACAGCTGCTCGCCACCGTGATCGACATCGTCTTTCCGCTGGGTGGTCATAGCCTGCCGCGCGATGCGGCGCCGGCCTTGCGGGCGGCGCTTCAGCGGGAAATGCCCTGGCTCGACCACGAGCCGCTGGCCGGCATACACCCCCTCAAGCTGGTACCCGGCACCGAAGCCGAGGCCTTGCTGTCGCAACGCACGCGACTGCTGCTGAGGCTGCCACGGGAGCGCTTCGCTGCCGCGACCGGGCTCGCCGGCCGCACCTTGCAACTGGGTGACCAGGCGGTGACCCTGGGCCAGCCGCATGCGCGTGAACTGCTGCCGCACCGCACCCTGTATGCCTATGCGGTGGCCGCCGAGGTGGACGACGAGATCGCCTTCATGCAGACGATGGACGCCGATCTGCAGACGCTGGCCGTGCGCTCGCAGCTGATCTGCGGCAAGCGCCAGCAACACGCCTGGCCCGCCGGCGCGCTGACCACCTTCAGCCTGATGCTGCATGGGCTCTCCGCATCCGATTCGCTGCGCCTGCAGGAGCTCGGTCTCGGCCGGCACCGCCTGCTGGGCTGCGGCATCTTCGTGCCGCACAAGTCGGCCGCGGCGGTCGGCGAATAGGGCGCTTCCCTCAACAACCCTCACACGGAGACACCAGCATGGGCTATCAGATCAATGGCGTTGAAATCGAAACCGATGCCGAAGGCTACCTGCTCGAACCCGACTACAGCGAGGAGGCGGTGCAGGTGATCGCGGCGGCCGACGGCATCGTCCTGACGGCCGAACACTGGGAAGTCATCGGCTACATGCGGGACCAGTACCGCGAGCACGGCCACACACCCAACTTCCGCAACATGCTCAAGGGCTACAGCGAGATCCGCCAGGGCGTGGACAGCAAGTACCTGTACGACCTGTTCCCGCTTGGGCCGGCCAAGCAGGCGGCGAAGGTGGCCGGCTTGCCGCAGCCGCTCGGCAAGGGCGGATATTGAGACGTTCGCATGGCCCTGCGCATCAAGAACCAGTGGTTTGACAACGGGCGACCGAAGTCCGCGAAGGAGACCGCGAGCGTCGTCGCCTTCATCGTCTGGCGCGTGACGCAGAACATGGTCAGGCAGATGCGTGAAGCCCGCTTCGACATCGACGTCGGCCCGCAGTATTTCGCCTTCATGCGCGAGATCCTGGGCTTTCTTCTGCAGGTGGTGGACCGCATGGCGTTCGAACGCATGGGCATGGAACAGCGCGGCGAGTTCACGGCTGCGCTGGTGCGCCGCGTGGCCGAGATCCTGGAAGAGAGCGAACTCGAATGGCTCGGGCCGCCGCCCGCCGGCGCGGACAGCTGGCGCAACCAGTTCATCGATTTCTGCAACGAAATGGGCCAAGCCTATGCCGACTTCGGGCACGGCCCCGACGGGCCGGACTTCGGTTTCGTGCGCTACCTGGGCAGCCGCATCGAGGGCGTCATGCCGGCCAAGGACCGGCACTGGGTCAAAGACCAGCTGATGGCCATCGAGGTGCCGGAGGCGCTGGAGATGGTGCGCCGGGGTATGCACGGCGCCCTGTCCACCGAGCCGCGACCCAAACGCCGCGCCGCGATCAGCGGAGACTAGAAATGGTGCCCCCCTGCGTCGGCTCCGTTGCCTTCCCCCCAGAGGGGGACCACGCTGGTGGCCTGGCAAAGCCGGTTCCACGGCGTGTGCTGTGGCAGCCACGCACTCCGATGGGACTCTCGCTTGCGTCGGCTTCGCGACGCCTGTGTATCCGGAGGCGATAACATGAATCTGCTTGCGAAAAACAGCCCGTTTGACCTTGACCAGCCGCAGGCGTATGCGCAGTGGCGGGCGGCCAAGCTGGCCACCCAGCCCAGGTGCGTGGAAGACCTGATTGTCGACGTGGCCGATCCGCGGTACCTGAGCGCAGGCGAGCGCGCTGCCCTGCTGCACAGCTGCGCGCGTGCCAACATGGTGATTTACCGCAGCCCGGTCGTCGAAGAGGACAAGGCGCTGCCCCGCTTGCTCGGGGCGCAGCTGGGCCTGCACCGGCTCGACGCCAACTGGCTGGCCGACGAAGACGGCATTTCGCCGATCGCGGTGTCATCCCGGGCGGCGGGCGCCCGAGCCGACTTCATTCCCTACACCGACAAGCCCATCCGCTGGCACACCGACGGCTACTACCATCCACTCTCGCGTCGCATCGAAGGCATGGTCCTGCACTGCGTGCGAGAGGCGGGTGTGGGCGGGATGAGCGGGCTGGTGGACCACGACCGGGTCTACATCGCGCTGCGCGATGCCAACCCGGCATGGGTACGCGCGCTGATGGCACCCGACGCCATGACCATTCCCGAGCGGACTGACGCGCACGGCGTGGCCCGCTCCGCGCAGAGCGGACCGGTGTTCACTGTGTTACCAGCGTTGGGCGCCCTGCACATGCGCTACACCGCGCGCACCCGCAGCATCAACTGGAAGGACGACACCGACACGAAGGCGGCGGTCGCTTTTGTGGAGCAACTGCTGTCCAGCCAAGCACCCTGGATCTTTCGCCTGCGGCTGCAGCCTGGCATGGGCATCGTCGCCAACAACGTGCCGCACGAGCGCAGCGACTTCACCGATGACCCGCAGCGCCCGCGCCTGCTGTACCGGGCCCGTTTTCTCGACCGTGTCGGAGCGCCGCCAGTGCCCAATCGCCATGCGTCCCAGGCGGCCCAGCCGGAGCTGTTGGCATGAGCGCAGCGCCGGGCCGCTCCCAAGCCAGCTCGCACCGCAGCCCGCAGGGCGAGGCATGCCGATGAGCCACTGGCTGACCATCTGGCGTGCGGCCCAGCTCGTGGGCGTGCCGCGGGGTGTGCTGCAGCAGCAGGTGCGTTCGGGCACCCTGACGCTGACCGAGGGTCTGGTGTCCACCGACGAGTTGCTGCGGCTCTATCCCGGCGTGCAGCTGGAAGAATCCGGTCTGCTGGAGCGGGTGGCCCACATCCGCGACGAGGCCTTCGGCAAGCGGCTGCGCGAGCGGCTGCTGCCCAGCCAGGAGGTGCTGGCGCAGCGGCTCTTCCACCAGACGCAGGAGCTGGCCGATGTGCGGCGCTGGTTGCAGCGGTACCACGCGCTGGTCATTGCGCTGCAGGCGCGCATCCATGCCCTGCAAGACAACGGCGCCACGCCGCTGGCGTTGTCTGAACTGCAGGATTTTGTCGACCAGGGTCTGGCCCAGGCGCTCGCGACCGAACAGGCCGACCTGCTCACGGTGATGGACGACATGCTCAAGGTCATGACAGCCCAGGTGACGGTGCGCCCCAGCGGACACCAGTTCTGTGTAGAGGGTCACGACACGCTGTTGCAGGCCGGCCTGCGCGCCGGGCTCAAACTCAACTACGGCTGCGGCAACGGTACCTGCGGCATGTGCAAGGTGCGCGTGATCTCAGGCCAGGTGGCACGCACCCAGCCCTGCGACTACCCGCTGTCCGAGGCGGAGCGTGCGCAGGGTTATACCCTGGCGTGTGCGCACACCGCAGCCAGCAGCGAGCTGACGCTGGAACTCCTGGAGGCCAGCGGCCCGCAGGACATCCCGCAGCAGCAGATCGTCGCCACGGTGCGGGCCGTCACGCAACTGGCGCCGGGCACGCGCCTGCTGCACCTGCAGACGCCGCGCAGCCACCGCCTGCGTTTCCTGGCGGGCCAGTCGGTCACGCTGGGCCTGAACCGACCTGACGGCAGCGACGTGCACGCCCTGTACCCCATCGCCAGCTGCCCGTGCGACGACCGCAACCTGCATTTTTTCATCGAGCGCCATGCACGGGACCCGTTTTCGCGCCAGCTGTTTTCAGACGGTATCCACACCGGCGACAGCGTCACGGTGTGGGGGCCGGTGGGGGATTTCGTGCTGGCCGAGAGCGCCCGAGCGCTGGTCTTCGCCGCCTGCGACACCGGTTTTGCGCCAGTCAAGAGCCTGGTCGAACATGCCCTGGCCCTCGACAACGCGCCCTCGCTCTCGCTCTTCTGGCTTGCCACGCGGCCGGACGGGCACTTTCTGGCCAACCAGTGCCGGGCCTGGTCGGAGGCACTGGACCCGTTCGAATACGAGCTGCTGGCCGAGCCCGACGTGACCTTCGGTGCGCTGCAACTGGCGCGCACCATGCGCTCCGACCTGTTCGAGATCGACTGCGACTTCTACCTCGCCGGACCAGAGGCCTTCGTGGAGGCGCTCGACACCGAACTGCGCGCTGCGGGCGTGCCGGCGACGCAGATCCACACCCTGATGCTGGCCGAGCCAGTGGGGGAGACCGCGTGAGTGCAGCGCAGGAAGACCTGCCCGTCGATGCCCGGTCGAGCGCTACCGGGGCATTGGCCGCCGTGGGGGCATGTTCAGGCAGCGAAGCTTTTGCCCTGCGCGTGCTTGGCACCAGCATGGAGCCCGAGTTCCTGGAGGGCGAGATCATCCTCATCGAGCCCGGGGGGCTGGTGCGCGACGGCAGTTTCGTGCTGGCCCAGCATGGCGGCGAGTGGATCTTCCGCCAGCTCTGCCGGCAGGCCAGCGGCTGGACCCTGCACGCGCTCAACCCGGCCTTCGCCGACCGGCCGTTGCCCGATCTCTCGGCCGTGCGGGGTGTGATCATCCAGAAGGCGCTGCCTGGACGGCGCAATGCCAGCAAACGCTACGTATGAGCCCATCCCTGTCCCTTTGAGGAACCCCCGTGCCGTACTACATCTACCGCATCAGGCCCTTTGGCCAGCTCGACAAACTGGAAGAGCACGGCGCCTTTGCCGCCGCCTCCGGCCAGGCCAAGACGGTGCGTGCCGCACTGCCGCCAGACACGCCCGACAAGGTGAAGGTGATCTTCGCCGAGAACGAATGGCAGGCCGAAGAACTGCTGTGCCAGGTGCGCGAACCGGGTCCACCGGGCGAAGAATAAAGAAGGTCCGGCACATGGTCGACGAGGCCGCCTACCGTCGCACCCAGGCCGAGGTCAACCACCTGCCCTGTGTGTTCAGGTCGGCAATGCTGTCGCGCCAGGCCGTTTGCGAGCTGGCGGTCCGGCACTCGGTGGCCGAGCGCGAGGTGCTGGCCTGCAGCCAGGCCCCGGCTCACCTGAACTGTGAAACGCTGGAGCGCCTGTTCCTGGAGCGGGCCACCTTTCCGCTGAAGCTGCGCCCGGGCGCACCACTCACCCACGGCACCGTCATGCGCCTCCACTGTGGTGGCCTCAGAGGTCTGCAGCAGGTGCTGAACGCCCCACAGCCCGATGTGCACCGCCTGGTGGTGCAGGCCCAGCGGGAACACGGCAGCCTGGTGCAACTGCCCTGGGAACACATCGTCGCGCAGATCCTGGCCACACAGCCGCGGCGGCGCGCCTCGACGCCAGACGCGTGAAACGACGGGGCGTGGGGGCATAGAGTCCGTGCCGGTCCACCCCAAGCCGAATCAGCCCCCTCGGGGGGGCAGCGACCCGCGCAGCGGTGGAGCGTTGGGGTCAAAAAGACCGCAGCGCCGGGCCGCCCCAAGCAAGGTCAGCCCCCTCGGGGGGCAGCGACCCGCGTCAGCGGTGGAGCGTGGGGGTCAAAAAGACCGCAGCGCCGGGCCGCCCCAAGCAAGGTCAGCCCCCTCGGGGGGGCAGCGACCCGCGTCAGCGGTGGAGCGTGGGGGCTTGATAAACGGATCAGCGCTGCTGCCACTTCATCGTGGCCACGGCACCGCCCACGATGCCCGTCAGCGCCAGGAAGGAGCCGATCGCCAGCGTGGAAACGCCCGACAGGCCCTGACCGATCGTGCAGCCCATCGCCGTGACCCCGCCAAAGCCCATCAGCACCGCGCCGATGAGCTGGGTGCGCAGATCCTCCATCGAGGCAAAGCCTTCCCAGCGAAACTGCCGCGTGCTGATGGCATAGACGAAAGAGCCGAGCACCACGCCGATGGCCGATGCAATGCCGAAGGTCATGCGCAGCGACTTGTCGGTCCACAGCATCAGCATTTCCAGGTTGAAGGCGACCGGCGCAACGAAGCTCAAGGATTCCAGCGTTCGCGTGTTGGTGGCGAAGTAGACCGTTTCAAGCGTCTCGGGATCTTCACCGTACCCGAGATGACCGGTGAGGTACCAAGCGGCCACGACCAGCAGGCCCAGCACCAGCGCGCCGAACACGTGCGATGGGTTGCTGCGGAAGCGCTTGTCCTTGAACACGAAGGCCAGCAGGGCCAGCCCCACCACGCTCATGGTGATCAGCAGTGCCGTCTTGTCCGGCAGACCGGTCAGCCTGGACAGCACCTGCGGCAGGCCCTGGTCACTGAATCCCCACTTCGACAGGTCCACAGAGACCGGGTCGAGGAAGCTGGCGCGCCACTGGCCAAACAGACCCTTGAGCGTCATGTAGGCCGAGATCGCCAGAACGGTCAGCACCACCACCGATCGCAGGCTGCCCCCGCCCACCCGCACCAGGTTCTTGTTGGCGCAGCCGGCGGCGATCGTCATACCCACGCCGAACAGGGCGCCGCCCAGCAGCAACGACAGCCAGGGCAGCACCGGTCGCTGGTAGACCGATTTGGACAGATCGATCAGACCGAAGTAATAGAGCAGGTTGGCTCCGATCACCGCCACGGCAATGGTCAGCAGCCACATGCGCATGCGGCCCCAGTGCTCCATGTTGACCACGTCCGAAATCGCGCCCATGGTGCAGAAATTGGTCTTGTTGGCCACAGCGCCAAAGATGAAGGCCAGGACAAAACCGCCCCAGACGACCAGCATCGACGGGTTCATTCCTTCGTTCATGTGCAGGGCTCCATTTCAGGCAAAGACCAACCGCTGCAGCAGCACGCGGCAGCATGGGACGACCACCTCGCCGTGTTTGCTGCCTTGCCGGAACAGGGTGTCAGATGAACAGGCAGACGTCCGACTCGCCGGCGAATTTCATGAAGGTCGCGGCGCCGCCGTATTCGACTTCCTTGATGAATTCGCTGGTCTCGAACTCGAACAGGTCCACCGTCATCTGGCAGGCGACGAACTTGACATCGAGCTCCAGGCACACGTCGCGCAGTTCTTGCAGCGAGGCCACGCCCTTGGACTTCATCTTCTTCTTCATCATCATCGTGGCCATCGCTTCCATGCCGGGCAGCATCTGCACCATCACAGGCATCGGCACAGGCATCGGCATGGCGGGGTTCGCCAGCGGGCTGATCTGGACGCCATCCAGGCTCTTGCGCAGCAGTTGCAGGCCATAGAAGGTGAAGAAGACCTGCACATCCCAGCCCAGTGAGGCCGCGGTGGACGCCAGAATGAACGGCGGGTAGGCCATATCCAGCGTGCCCTTGGTGGCGATCAACGCCATTTTTTTTGTTGCCACGTTGCGTGTCTCCTGCGGGTGAATGGGCGCGAAGGGGTTCAGGCCTTCTTGAGGTAGAACACGAACTTGCTGTTCTCGTTGCCCTGTTCGAGCAGTGCGTTGCCCGTCTGCTCGGCAAACGCGGCCATGTCGCACACCGAGCCGGGGTCGGTCGCCACGACGCGCAGGATCTGTCCGCTGGTCATGTCCGCCAGCGCTTTCTTGGTCTTGACGATCGGCATCGGGCAGGCCAGGCCCGAGGCGTCAAATTCCTTGTTGAATTCCATCTGTGTCTCCTGAAGTGTTCTGGGCAGGCGTCCATCGCCGCGTGGAAACCGATTCTTCAAGAGGTCGCCCGAACCGTCTATCACCGCGACGGGTGATGACGCGTAGTCCATCTGGGTAATGCGGTTTCCACCCATGTTCACGCCATACCCGCGTGCGTAATCTTGGGCCGCCATCAACTTCCTCCACCTTGGGGCCCTCGCATGTCAAACGCTCAACGACGTCATTTCAACCACAAGCGCACCGCCATCACCGCGGCCCTGATCTGTCTGGTGTCTGTGCCTGCGGCAGCCACCAATGGCATGAACCTCGAAGCCTACGGTGCCAAAGCGGGTGGCATGGGAGGGGCTTCGTTCGGTTACGACAATGGCAACTCCGCGCTGATGAACAACCCGGCCACGCTGGGCTTGCGAGCCGAGGGAATCAACCTCGGGTTGGGGTGGACCCTGTTGTCCCCCAATGTCAACACCAGCATGAACCATCCGATGGCCGGCCCCATGAGCGCCAAATCCGGGGGAGACGCCTATCACATGCCGTCCTTGTCTTTCATTCGGAAGACGGGTCAGCTGACCTACGGATTCGGCATGCTGGCCCAGGGCGGCATGGGGACGGAGTACGGATCAAACTCGTTCCTGTCCAACGGCACGGGTTTGCCCATGCGGTCCGAGGTGGGCTTCGGCCGCCTGATGGTGCCGTTGGCCTATAGCGTCAACGAAGCATTGACGGTGGCTGGTCAAGTCGACTACGTCTGGGCCAGTATGGACGTGCAGATGCTGATGCCAGACGGATCTGGACACGTCAGCTTCAGCAACAGCAGCGACTTCACCGGCCAGACGAAAGGCAATGGCTGGGCATACAAGCTCGGCGCGCACTACAAGGTGTCCGATACGCTGTCAATCGGGGGCACTTACCACAGCAAGACCGACATCAGCGATCTGGAAGGGAGCGGCACCTTCACCATGTTCCCCAACGCGATGTTCCCCCAGGGTGGGCAGATACCCACACAATTCAAAGTGGTGGACTTCCAATGGCCAGAAACATTCGGCGCAGGTGTGGCCTGGCAAGCCACGCCCAGATTCATGCTGGCGGCCGACATCAAGCGCCTGCAGTGGTCCAGCAGCATGAAAACCTTCCGCCTGGCCATGGACATGGGCATGGGCTTCCAGGAAGGTTCCATCCCGCAGAACTGGAAAAATCAGACCGTCTTCATGTTGGGTGGCCAGTACATGCTCACACCGAACGTGGCTTTGCGTGCAGGCATCAACCACGGCAAAAACCCTGTGCCCGATAGCGCGTTGAACCCCCTCTTTCCTGCCACGGTCGAAACCCACTACACGTTGGGCATGGGCTGGAGCAGCGGTGGCGGGCACTCGGTGGCAGGCTCCGTGGCCATTGCGCCCAAGGTGACGCGCACCAACCCCAACATGTTTGGCCCAGGCATGGCAGGCACGGTGTCGCACAGCCAGACAACCCTGAGAATCAACTACAACTACAGTTTCTGAACCTGTTCTCAGCAGCACACATGATCCCGGACCGACCAAGGTCCAGGCCTTGTTTCGGGGGCACGAAACCCGGAGGCATCCCTCATTCCAGCACGAACAAAAAGGCTGGTTCCTGGGTTGTGTCCAGTAAGCTGCTTGAAGTAGGAAGCCCGCGCCAGGTCGGCAGTGCCTGTCGGACCATTCAGTCAACTGGTGCTCGGCCGGCCTCGGCCCCATGGCCGCAGACAACGACAGCATTGCCCCAAGAACGGTCATCGGGCCAGCGACACTGGAGGTGCCTGGATGACAGCCCCGTGTACAGGACCGGGCTAGTGTGCTGTCCCACAAATAACTTGCATATGAAGCCGCGCCTTCACACCCATGGCTGCGTTGCAAATCCTCGCGATAGCACAGGCTATCGCTGCGGTTTGCGCCTTGCCCTGGGCGCGAATTCATCGGCTTCATTTCATGCAACTATTTGCGGGACAGCACACCAGGTGCGCGACCACCAAGGACCGTAGTCGCTGCAGGACGGTCCGCCAGCAGTGCAATGCGAACGGCTTCAACGGGTCGAAGCACGGACACCTGGTCTTCCCTCACCCCCAAACCGCATCCAGCGCACCCCAAGCCGCTTCAATTACCGGCTCTCCCCCCCGCTCCGCCAGGCAAACAAAACTCAGCTCACAAATCAGCGACACCTGATCGGCAATCACCAGCCCGCGCGCCTGTGCCTCGCGCATGGCAATGGCGTCGCGCACCAGGCTCAGGCCCACGCCGCTTTTCACCAGATCCAGCATGGAGGTTTCCTGGTCCACCAGCGCAACACGGTGCGGCTCTACCCCGGTGAGCGAACCCGGGCCGAACACGCTGCGCTGCAGCCGATGGTGCGCGCTGGCTGCGGGCGTGGCCAGCCAGGGCAGGGCGGCCAGGGCTTTCCAGTCTTTGCCCGCCACCTGTGGTCCCCAGCCAGCGGGGGCCAGCACGCGGTAGGTGAAGCGGGTGAGCGGGCGCAGGCGGTAGCGGGGCTCGGGCGGGTCGTCGGGCAGGTTCAGGAAAAAGCCCACATCCAGATCGCCACGTTCCACCAGCACCAGCACATCGCCGCTCATGCCCTGGCGCAGCTCGGTGCCCACCTGCGGGTTCTGCGCCACCAGCTGTTTCAGGAACGCCCCCAGCCGCGTGAACTCCGGGTCCAGGATGGTGCCGATGCGCAGTGTGCCGCGCACCGTGTGGTGCAGGCCGGCAGCGGCCTGGCCGAAGTCGGCCAGCGCCGCCAGCGCCCTTTCTGCCATGGGCAGGAGGGCGCCGCCGTCGGGTGTGAGCACCATGCCTTGCGGCGTGCGGGTGAAAAGCTGCAAGCCCGTGGTCTGCGCCAGCGATTTGAGCTGCAGGCTCACCGCCGGCTGGCTCAGATGCAGGCGCAGCGCGGCGCGCGACACGCTGCCTTCGCGCGCCACGGCGGCAAAAGCGCGAAGGGTTTGCGGGTCCACGGGAGGCAGGGACGAGGGTTTGGGTGTCATGGTTGTCTGACGAACAGGCTGAGACTGTTATTTGCCGTGCTTATACCCCTGTTCAGCCGATTTCATTGGATTTCTGCTGGCTAACGCGGCAGACTGCGCCCCATGCCCCGCCCACACACCATCAGCCCAGCAAATACGCAGCCCCGCCGCCGGGCCACGCGAGCGCGGCGCTGAATCACCCGGTACGCACCCATGCACGGCGACAGCCCCTACGACCCCGAAGACGGCGACTGGCAGACGCTGGCCACCTTCTTCAGTCCCACCGAGGCCTATCTGCTGCGTGGCTGCCTGCAGGCCGGTGGTGTGCCCGCCGTGGTGGCCGATGCGCACCTGGTGCAGACCCACAGCCTGCTCGCTGGCGCCATACAGGTGCGTGTGCTGGTGCCCGAGCGCCGCGTGGCGGATGCCGAAGCCGTGATGGCGGCCTACCAGCGCGGCGATTTCAGCCTGCCCGACGACGAACTCCCACCCGCTTGATTCCAGAAAAAAGCAGCCCATGAGCGACACCACCTTCGACCACATTGTCATCGGCGCCGGCACGGCCGGCTGCCTGCTCGCCAATCGGCTCAGCGCAGACCCTGCCCGGCGCGTGCTGCTGATTGAAGCCGGTCGAAAGGACGACTACCACTGGATCCACATTCCGGTGGGCTACCTCTACTGCATTGGCAACCCGCGCACCGACTGGCTCTACCAGACCGAGGCCGACGCTGGCCTCAACGGCCGCAAGCTGCGCTACCCGCGCGGCAAGACGCTGGGCGGTTGTTCCAGCATCAACGGCATGATCTACATGCGCGGCCAGGCGCGCGACTACGACCAGTGGGCCAGCCTCACCGGTGACGACGACTGGGGCTGGGAAAGCTGCCTGAAAGACTTCAAGGCCCACGAAGACCACTACCGCCTGGACGCTCAGGCTGACCCGGCCTTCGCCGCGCTGCATGGTAACCGCCACCAGGGTGGCGGCGGCGAATGGCGGGTGGAGAAACAGCGCCTGCGCTGGGACGTGCTCGACGCCTTCGCCCAGGCCGCGCAGGAAGCCGGCATACCGGCCACGGCCGACTTCAACACCGGCAACAACGAAGGCGTGGGCTACTTCGAGGTGAACCAGAAGGCCGGTTGGCGCTGGAACGCGTCAAAGGCATTTTTGCGACCGGTTCAACACCGGCCCAACCTCACGGTGTGGACCGAAACGCATGTGCAAAAACTCACCCTGGCGCGCGACCCCGGTGGGGTGCTGCGCTGCACCGGCGCCGAAGTGCTGCGTGGCGGCCAGACCGTGCAGGTGAACGCGAGCCGCGAGGTGGTGCTCAGTGCCGGCGCCATCGGTTCGCCGCAAATACTGCAGCTCTCCGGCATTGGGCCGGCGCCGCTGCTCAACCAGATCGGTGTGCCGGTGCAGCACCCCCTGCCGGGCGTGGGCGAGAACCTGCAGGACCACTTGCAGATCCGCTCGGTCTACAAAGTCACTGGCGCCAAAACGCTCAACGCCCTGGCCAGTTCCCTCTGGGGCAAGGCCAGCATCGGTCTGGAATATGTGCTCAAACGCAGCGGCCCAATGAGCATGGCACCCAGCCAGCTCGGCGCCTTCACTCGCAGCGATCCCGCACAGCCGTGGCCGAATCTCGAATACCACGTGCAGCCGCTCAGCCTGGAAGCCTTCGGCGAACCGCTGCACGCCTTCCCGGCGTTCACCGCCAGCGTGTGCAACCTCAACCCCAGCAGCCGGGGGCATGTGCGCATCAAGACCGCGCGCGCGGCCGACGCGCCCGCCATTGCGCCTTGTTACCTCAGCACCGACGAAGACCGCCGCGTCGCCGCCGACAGCTTGCGCGTGACCCGACGCATCGTGTCGCAGCCCGCGCTGGCGAAGTACAAGCCGGAAGAATTCAAGCCCGGCGTGCAGTTCCAGACCGACGAAGAGCTCGCCCGTCTGGCCGGCGACATCGCCAGCACCATCTTCCACCCGGTGGGCACCACCCGCATGGGCCGTGCCGATGACGGCATGGCCGTGGTCGACAGCCACCTGCGCGTGCGCGGCGTGGCGGGTCTGCGCGTGGTGGACGCGGGCGTGATGCCCACCATCACCAGCGGCAACACCAACAGCCCCACGCTCATGATTGCGGAAAAAGCGGCGCGGTGGATGCTGGCCGGGGACTAGGGCCTGTTGACACTATTTTTCCATCTTGAAAAAATAGTGCTAGCAGGCCCTAACCCCCCGCGTCGCCTTTGGCGCCACCCCCTGAAAGGGGGCGACACCTGAGGCCCGGCAGCGCCGGTTCCCTGGTGTTTCTGGATGGGGGACACCTCCGCTGGCTGCGCCATTCAATGCCACCATTGACGGCTTTTCGGCGCTCAGGATCAGCGAATTCCGCCCACATAGCGCCCGCCGGGCTCGTCATCTTCCGGTTTGCGCGCAGAGCCAAACACGGATGAAAGCGTGGACTCCAGGAAGCCGCTGGCGGGCACCGAGTCTGCGAACCCGCTGCGGCGTGCGGGCACAGGTGCGGCGGTCTGTGCAGGTGCTGGTGAAGTCGATGCCGCCGTCTGAGCACTGTGCAGTCGCTCGGCGGCCGCCTGCAGCAGAGGTTTGCGGGCCACGGCGCCCATGGACGGAATCAGTGCTTCGAGCTTGTCGGCCAGTGGCAGCAGCTCGGTGTGCCCATCGCTGGCCGCCTGGGCGCGCGCATACGCAACCATGGCGGTTGCGTACTCGGCGTTGTTCACCATCCACTCGGTGTCGGTCACCCGCCCGGTCTTGCGACGCAACACCACATGCAAGTGCGCCGCGATCGCGAACAGGTCATTCGTGGTGCTCATGGCGCCTCCGTATGGCAGAAGCCTTCGCGCACCGAATCGCTGTTTGCCCCCTTCGCTCGGGTAGCGCAAGCGTCGCAGGCGCGAGAGGGGGTCAATTCAGGCTTTCGTTGTGCAGCGCCAGGTCCAGGCCCGTGCGTTCTTCCACCTCGCGCACCCTCAACCGGGTCACGCGCGACGTGATCCACAGCACCAGCGCCGTCATCACCAGGCTGTAGGCCAGCACGGCGGCACAGGCAATCACCTGGGCCAGCAGGCTGGCTTCCACACCAGCAATCGCAGGGTCGGCCAGCAGACCGGTGAGCAGTGCACCCACCAGACCGCCCACGCCGTGCACGCCAAACACATCGAGCGAATCGTCGGCGCGCAGCTTGCGCTTGAGCACGGTCGCGCCCCAGTAGCAGGCCGCACCCGCCACCAGGCCAATGACCACTGCGCCGCGCAGCGTGACAAAACCGGCCGCTGGTGTGATCGCCACCAGCCCGGACACCACGCCCGAACACAAGCCCAGCAAAGAGGCGCGTTTGCGTGCCAGCCATTCGGCAGCCATCCACGACAGGGCGCCCGCAGCTGCGGCGATGTGCGTCACCGCGATGGCCAACCCGGCACGGCCGTCGGCGGCGAGCGCGGAGCCTCCGTTGAAGCCGAACCAGCCCACCCACAGCAACCCGGTGCCGGCCATGGTCATGCCCAGGTTGTAGGGAACAAAAGGTTCACGGCCGTAACCCTCGCGCGGCCCCAGTGCGTAGGCGCACACCAGCGCCGCGGCGCCTGCGTTGATATGCACCACCGCGCCGCCGGCAAAGTCCAGCGCGCCCAGCTGGGCCAGCCAGCCACCCGGCTCCCACACCCAGTGCGCCACCGGTGCGTACACCAGCACCAGCCACAGGCTGGCAAACAGCAGCAACGCACCAAAGTGCATGCGCTCCACCAGCGCGCCCACCACCAGCGCACAGGTGATGATGGCAAAGGTGAGCTGGAACATGGCAAACACCGATTCGGGCAGGTGCGGGGCAATGTGGCTCACCGCCACCTGACCCGTGCTGCCCAGGTATTCCAGCCCGGAAAATCCCATGCGCTCCACACCACCGACCCACCCGCCCAGGCCGCCATAGCCAGGGGTGAAGGCCAGTGAATAGGCCAGCCCGAACCACAGCAGACTCACCACCGCCGCGATGCCGACCACGCTGGCCATGGTGTTGATGACATTGAAACGACGCACCATGCCGCCATAAAACAGGGCAATCCCTGGCAAGGTCATGAGCAGCACCAATGCGGTGCTGACCATGATCCAGGCGGTGTCTGCGCCCTGCAGCGCCTGGCTGGCGACCAGACCCGGTGCACTCAGAGGTGTGGCCTCCGGGGTGGCCGTCTGGGCCCACAGGTTGGAAGACATCAGGAAGGCGGACGCGCTCGCCGCGCCCGCAGGAAACCAGCGGTTTTGGTGCATTTTGTTACCTCAGCCAACGACAGAGCGAACAGTGCATTTCCTGTGCCAAGGGTTGTCCCGGGTGCGGGAAAGCCCCGATGCACAGCGCTGGTGCGAACGGATACAGTCCATGCACTCGCAAACAGCGCACTGCGCTGGTGACCGCGGGGGACCGAGGAGACAACCCAGTCCAACAAGAACAACCTGTTTCAGCGTCCCCAGAGATGCCAGAGATCAGCAGCCAACCCCCCGGGGTTGGCTTTTTTTTCGTCCGTGCGCGGCGCGACTGACGCCTTCACAGATGGAAATTCTTTTATCGGTCTGTTTCATGAAATGGAACAATAGTTTCCACTCCCTGTGGTGAACGGATTTTGAGCCGACGAATGTCATCGTAAAAACATGATTGAAATCAATGCCTTGAATGCATTGATCGGTGTTTTCCCTCGGTTGGTCTGTCGTGGCCTGGCGATTGCAGACGGTCACATACCTGCCTGTATGGGCGAGGCCCGGTTCTGCCCCAGATCAGCCAACGGAGACAACCCCCATGATGGAAACCTTTTACGAGGTGATGCGCCGAAAGGGCATTTCGCGCCGCAGCTTTCTGAAGTACTGCTCGCTCACCGCCACTTCACTGGGGCTGGCGCCCTCGTTCGTGCCCCAGATCGCGCACGCCATGGAAACCAAGCCGCGCACGCCGGTGCTCTGGCTGCACGGGCTGGAATGCACCTGCTGCACCGAATCGTTCATCCGCTCGGCGCACCCGCTGGCCAAGGACGTGGTGCTGTCCATGATCTCGCTGGACTACGACGACACCCTGATGGCCGCCGCCGGCCACCAGGCCGAGGCGATCCTGGAGGAGATCATGACCAAGTACAAAGGCCAGTACATCCTGGCCGTGGAGGGCAACCCGCCGCTGAACGAGGGCGGCATGTTCTGCATCCAGTCGGGCAAGCCCTTCATCGAGAAGCTCAAGCACGTGGCGAAAGACGCCAAGGCCATCATCGCCTGGGGATCGTGTGCGTCGTGGGGCTGTGTGCAGGCCGCCAAGCCCAACCCGACGCAGGCCACGCCGATCCACAAGGTCATCACCGACAAACCCATCATCAAGGTGCCAGGCTGCCCGCCCATCCCCGAGGTGATGACGGGCGTGATCACCTACATGCTGACGTTTGACCGCATCCCCGAACTGGACCGCCAGGGTCGGCCCAAGATGTTCTACAGCCAGCGTATTCACGACAAGTGCTATCGCCGGCCCCACTTCGACGCCGGCCAGTTCGTCGAGGCCTGGGACGACGAGTCCGCGCGCCGCGGCTACTGCCTCTACAAGGTCGGCTGCAAGGGCCCGACCACCTACAACGCCTGCTCCACCGTGCAATGGAACGAGGGCACCAGCTGGCCCATCAAGGCTGGCCACGGCTGCATCGGCTGCTCGGAAGACGGCTTCTGGGACAAGGGTTCTTTCTACGACCGCCTGACCACCATCCACGCCTTCGGCATCGAAGCCAACGCTGACCAGATCGGTGGCACGACGGCCGGTGTGGTGGGCGCTGCGGTGGCCGCGCACGCCGCCGTCTCGGTGGCCAAGCGCTCGCGCGACAAGGCCGCCGAGAAGAAAGCGGCTTCCGCCAACAGCTGATCCAGACCACACAGGAAGAACACCATGGGTGCATACGAAACACAGGGCTTCAACCTCGACAACACCGGCCGGCGCATCGTCGTCGACCCGGTCACGCGCATCGAAGGCCACATGCGCTGCGAGGTCAACCTTGACAGCAACAACGTCATCCGCAATGCGGTGTCCACGGGCACCATGTGGCGCGGTCTGGAGGTGATTCTGAAAGGCCGCGATCCGCGTGACGCCTGGGCGTTTGTGGAGCGCATCTGCGGCGTCTGCACCGGCTGCCACGCGCTTACCTCGGTGCGCGCGGTGGAAGATGCGCTGGGCATCCGCATCCCGCTGAACGCCCACCTGATCCGCGAGATGATGGCCAAGACGCTGCAGGTGCACGACCACGCGGTGCATTTCTACCACCTGCACGCGCTGGACTGGGTCGACGTGATCTCCAGCCTGCAGGCCGACCCGAAAAAGACCAGCGATCTGCAACACCTGGTCTCGCCCTCGCACCCGATGTCCTCGCCCGGCTACTTCCGCGACGTGCAGAACCGCCTGAAGAAGTTCGTCGAGAGTGGCCAGCTCGGCCCGTTTGCCAACGGCTACTGGGGCTCCAAGGCCTATGTGCTGCCGCCCGAGGCCAACCTGATGGCCGTGACGCACTATCTGGAGGCGCTGGACCTGCAGAAGGAGTGGGTGAAGGTGCACACCGTCTTCGGTGGCAAGAACCCACACCCCAACTACCTGGTGGGCGGTGTGCCCTGCGCCATCAACATCGATGGCAACGGTGCCGCAGGGGCCCCGATCAACATGGAGCGCCTGAACTTTGTGCAGGCCCGTATCCAGGAGATGATCGATTTCAACAACAACGTCTACATCCCGGACGTGCTGGCCATCGGCACGATTTACAAGAACGCCGGCTGGCTGTACGGCGGCGGCCTGAGCGCCACCAACGTGGCCGACTACGGCACGTATGAGAAGGTGCCGTACGACTTCAGCACCCACCAGCTGCCGGGTGGCGTGATTCTCGATGGCAACTGGGACAAGATCCACGAGATTGACCCGCGCGACCCCGAGCAGGTGCAGGAATTCGTGAGCCACAGCTGGTACAAATACGCCGACGAAACCAAGGGCCTGCACCCCTGGGAAGGCGTGACGGAAGCAAACTACGCCCCCGAAGGCCCGAACTTCAAGGGTACGCGCACCCGGATCGAACAGATCGACGAGTCGGCCAAGTACTCGTGGATCAAGAGCCCGCGCTGGCGGGGTCACGCGGTCGAGGTCGGCCCGCTCTCGCGCTACATCCTGGGCTACGCCCACGCGGTGCAGGGCAACAAATGGTGCCAGCGCGTGAAGGAACAGGTGGACGAATCGGCGGTGGCCATCAACAGTGCCATTCCCAAGGCACTGGGCCTGCCCGAGACGAACTACACGCTCAAGCAACTGCTGCCCACCACCATCGGCCGCACCCTGGCGCGCGCGCTGGAGAGCCAGTACAGCGCCGAGATGATGATGGACGACTTCCGCCAGATGGTGCAGAACATCAAGGACGGCGACAGCAGCACCGCCAATGTCGAGAAGTGGGATCCGGCCACCTGGCCGAAAGAAGCCAAGGGCGTGGGCACGGTCGCTGCGCCGCGCGGCATGCTGGGCCACTGGATCAAGATCAAGGACGGCAAGATCGAGAACTACCAGTGCGTGGTGCCCACCACCTGGAACGGATCGCCACGCGACACCAAGGGCCAGATCGGCGCCTTCGAGGCCTCGCTGATGAACACGCCCATGGTCAATCCCGAGCAGCCGCTGGAGATCCTGCGCACGCTGCACAGCTTCGACCCCTGCCTGGCCTGCTCGACTCACGTGATGAGCGAAGACGGGCAGGAGATGGCACGGGTCACGGTGAGGTGACCCCCCTGCGCCGCTTCGCGTCTTCCCCCCGGAGGGGGGACGCACCCAGTGGCCCGGCAAAGCCGGTTCCACGGGTGCCCTGGACAAGCCCCGTCGCGCTCGCAATGTCTCTGGACCATTGAACTGTTCTGAACCTACACGAGGAGAAACACATGCAATCGAAAAACATCCGTCGCGTCACAGCGGCCGTGCTGCTGGCCGGTCTCGCCAGCGCGGCCCAGGCCCATCCGGGCCACGGCGCCACCAGCCTCATGGAAGGCCTGGTGCACCCCTTCGGCCTGGACCACCTGCTGGCCATGGTGGCCGTGGGTGTGTGGTCGGTCTCGGCCCTGCCGAAAGGCAAGTCCTGGCAGGGCCCGGCCACCTTCCTGCTGGCGCTGGTCATCAGCGCCGCGCTGGGCGCAGCGGGCGTGAGCCTGCCGTTCCTGGAGCAGGGCGTGGCGTTGTCGGTGGTGCTGTTCGGCGCCATGCTGGTGCTGGCCCGCCAGCCGATGCCGGCCGCCGTCGGCCTGGGGCTGGTGGCCGCAGCGGCTTCGCTGCACGGTCTGGCGCACGGCGCTGAAACACCGGCCACGGGCTTCGCGGGCTATGCCGCGGGCTTTCTGCTGACCACCGCTGCGCTGCACATCGGCGGCGTGTTCGCCGGCCTCGGCATCCGCCGCGCGCTGGCCGAACGCAGCGGCTGGGCGCTGGGTGGCCTGGGCGCGCTGCTGGGCGCATCGGGCCTGGTGCTCTTCGGTCAGCTGTCGGCCTGACGGCCACCCCGATCCACGGCAACCGTTATTTGGAGGCCACCATGTCCACCACATCCCCCGAACGCCTCGCCGATGTCACCGGCATCGACGAGAGTGCCGTCTCGCACGGCCAGAGCACCAAGTCCGTCTACGTGTACGAAGCGCCGGTGCGCCTCTGGCACTGGATCAACGCGGCGTCCATCACTGTGCTGGCAGTCACTGGCTACTTCATCGGCGTGCCACTGCCCACCATGCCCGGTGAAGCCAGCGACCACTACCTGATGGGCTACATCCGTTTCGCCCACTTCACCGCGGGCTACCTGCTGGCCGTGGGCCTGCTGGGTCGTGCCTACTGGGCCATCGTTGGCAACCACCACGCGCGCGAGATGTTCTGGGTGCCCATCTTCCAGAAAGCCTACTGGCATGAGGTGTTCACCATGCTCAAGTGGTACGCCTTTCTGATTCCCCGGCCCGGCCGCTACGTGGGCCACAACCCGCTGGCGCGGCTGGCCATGTTCTCGGGCTTCCTGATGCTCTCGATCTTCATGATCGTCACCGGCTTCGCGCTCTACGGCGAAGGGGCTCAGGTGGGTTCGTGGCAGGAGCGCATGTTCGGCTGGGTGATCCCGTTGTTCGGCCAGAGCCAGGACGTGCACACCTGGCACCGCATGGGCATGTGGGCGCTGATCATCTTCATCGTCCTGCATGTGTACGCCGCGATCCGCGAAGACATCATGGGCCGCCAGTCCATCGTCTCGACCATGATCTCCGGCCGTAGAACGTTCAAGGACTGACCCCCCCGCGCCGCCTTCGGCGTCACCCCCCAGGGGCGGCGCTGGAGGCCCGGCAAAGCCGGTTCCTCGGCGCCCTGAACTTCCATCCCTTCGCTCCACCAGCTTGCCCATCATGTCGCGTCTTGCTCCACATCGTCTGCACACCATCGCGTCGGTGATCCCGCCGCGGGGCGTTCCGGTGCGCACGCCCATGCACCCGGGGCGGCTGCTGGCGCGCACCTGCCTGGCGCCGCTGGGGCTGAGCCAGAGCGAGGCGGCCCGGGTGCTGGGCCTGTCGCGCCGCCGGCTGCACGAGCTGGTGCACGGCCAGCGCGCGATGTCGCCCGACACCGCCATCCGCTGCGCGCGCCAGTTCGGCATCGACGCCGGCTTCTGGCTCGCGCACCAGGCCGCCTGGGACAGCTTCCACGCCTGGAAGCGCCTGTGTTCCGGTTCGGTCACCCCTTCCGCCTCCCACTGAGTTTTTCGGGACCACCCACCATGAGCGCCCATCCGTCCGAATCCACCTGTCACCCCTGTGGTGACACCCCCGCCCGGCCACAGACCATCGTGGTGCTCGGCATCGGCAACCTGCTCTGGGCCGACGAAGGTTTTGGCGTGCGCTGCATCGAAGCGCTGCAACGCCGCTTCGAGTTCGCCGACCACGTGTCGCTCATCGACGGCGGCACGCAGGGCCTGTATTTGATCCAGCACGTGCAGGCGGCCGACGCGCTGCTGATCTTCGATGCCATCGACTACGGCCTGGAGCCCGGCACGCTGAAAGAAGTGCGCGACGATGCCGTGCCGCGTTTCATGGGCGCCAAGAAGATGAGCCTGCACCAGACCGGCTTCCAGGAAGTGCTCTCGCTCGCGCAGCTCACCGGCAAGTACCCGGCCCAGGTGCTGCTGATCGGCTGCCAGCCGCAGGAGCTGGAAGACTACGGCGGCAGCCTGCGCCCTGTGGTCAAGGCCGCGATGGAAGAGGCGCTGGCCCTGGGCGTTTCCGAAATCGCGCGCTGGGGCGGCGAGCCCGCGCCGCGCCGCACGCCGCTGGGCGAGCGCGAGGCCGTGACCATGGACGAACTCGCCCTGGCCGCCTACGAGACGCAGCGCCCAGCAGCCCAAGAAGCTTGCCGGATTGGCGACGACCGCTTCATGCCCAAGGAAGCCTGAGCCATGTGCATCGGCATGCCCATGCAGGTCACGTCCACCGAGCCCGGCCACGCCTGGTGCGAAGGCCGCGGCGAGCGCCGCCGTGTGACCACCGCGCTGGTCGGCCCGCTGGAGCCGGGCGACTGGTTGCTGGTGTTCCTGGGCGACGCGCGAGAGCGCATCGACGCCACCCGCGCGGCCGAAGTCAACAGCGCGCTGAACCTCGTGCTCGGCGCCATGCAGGGCTTCGAAGCCAGCGGCGACGCGGGCTTTTCGTTGCCCTCCCAGATGACCGCCGAGCAGTTGAAACAGCTGTCCGGCCAGACCTGAATTTCCACACACAGGAGACCCCATGAATACCGCCACAGAAACCCCCAGCCGCGCCTTTGCCCTGCCCGTGCCCGACACCAACCCCGCGCCCCCGCTGGTGATGCGCCTGGCGCGCGACTTCGGCGCCGCCTGGGTGGATGAGACCACGGTGGCCGCGTGGAGCGCAGGCGGCAGCGACCGCGTCGTGCTGCTCGCCGGCGACCCGGTGCGCTTTCCCGAAGGCCAGGACGTCGCGGCCGTGTTGCCCGAACTCATGAAGAGCTTCGCCAACCGCTTCCAGATCGCCGTGGTGCCGCGCGACCATGAAGACGCGGTGGCGCGCCGCTACGGTTCGCAACGCTGGCCCACTCTGCTGTTCTTCCGCGACGGCCAGTACGTCACCGCCATCGCCGGCATGCAGGACTGGGACGTGTACCTGAACGGTGTGGCCGCCGCGCTCACCATGCCACCCTCGCGCCCGCCCACCATCGGCATCCCGGTCGTGAGCCAGACCGGTGCGGCCACTGACGGCGGCTGCCATTGAACCGTCAGACCACCCAGGACACCCCATGAAAGACTTCCCCATCCCGCTCGTCGCCCTCGGCCCGGGCACCCAGTCCGAAGACGAGTTGCTGGACTACCTGCCCATGCCGAAAGACATGGACACCTACCGCCCGCCGTTGCTGCCCGAGCCCGAAGAGCTGGCCGGCCGCGATGCGGCCCGTGCGGTGCTGGCCCAGGTGCTGGCGTTGCTGGACCGCACGGCCGAACGTGGCCCGGGCGGCCAGTTGTCGCTGACCGCATTGCCCGCGGCCGACCTGCGGCTGGTCAACCAGATCATGGGCGAGGGTGAGGCCAGCGCCCTGGTGCGCGAGGAAGACGGCGCGCTCGAAGTGCGCATCCAGGAGTCGGTGCTCGCGGGCGTGTGGCGTCTCATCACCTTCCGCACCGTGGACGGCGAGCGCCGCCTGATCGACGACGTGATCGAGGTCGGCCCGGTGCCGGCGCTGCTGCGCGCCATCGCGGTGGACGACGTGTGGCCCCAGGGCGCCCAGCCGCAGTGGGCCGGCCCGCTGCCACCCAACGTGCAGAACGCGCCCCTGCTGGTGGAAGAAATCCGCGACCAGGTGTCTGGCTGGAAGCCCGGCCAGACCCCGCACGTGGTCAACCTCACGCTGCTGCCGGTCACGCCCGAAGACATCAGCTTTCTCGACCACCACCTGGGCACCGGCCGCGTGCTGATGCTGTCACGAGGGTACGGCAACTGCCGCATCTCCAACACGCGCCTGGCCAACTGCTGGCGCGTGGTGTACTACAACTCCATGGACAAGGTGATCCTCAACACGGTCGAGGTGGTGGACATGCCCGAAGTGGCCATGGCCGCACCCGAAGACCTGCGCGATTCACACGAGCGCCTGGCCGACGTGATGAACTACCTGGAACAGGCATGAACCCCCACGCTCCACCGCTGCGCGGATCGCTGCCCCCCGAGGGGGCTGATCCGGCTTGGGGTGGCCTGGCGCCGCGGTCTTTGAGCCCCCATGCTCCGCCGCTGCGCGGGTCGCTGCCCCCCGGGGGGGCTGATCCGGCTTGGGGCGGCCCGGCGCCGGATCGGGCGCATGCAGACCTTGCATCGGCGCAGTCCACGGGGTTCGAGGGTTTTGAAGGCTCGTACCTGGGCAACCGCGACGTGCTCCGCCCCGGCTCGCGCCTCGAATGCAAGATCTGCTGGTGGGTCTACGATCCGGCGCTCGGCGACCCGCAATGGCAGATCGCCCCCGGCACGCCGTTCGCCGATTTGCCCGCGCACTGGCGCTGCCCGAACTGCGATGGCGATGCCGAGCAGTTCCTGATGCTGGAATGATGGACATGGAACACACCCGACGCCGCAGCGCTTTTGGGCCCACACCGGCCTTCGACCTGCTCGGTGTGGGCCCAGCCTCTGCCGCCAGCCTCAGAGGGGGCTTCACTCCCTCGCCCCTCTGGGGAGAGGGTTGGGGTGAGGGGCCAGCCGCGCCAACCACCTCCGTCGCAAGCCATGCGCCGCAAGACAGAAAAAAACCATGAGCCCGCTCGACCGCAAGGACATGTCCTCGGCGTCGCCCGCCCAACTGGCCGCGCGAGTGCAATCTTTGGTGGACTTCTACCGCCACGTGCAACACGAACGCATGCAGGGCATCCCCTTGATGAACCCGGTACTGCAGGTCGAGGCGGTCGGTTTCGAATGGGCCTTTGCTCTTGAGGAAGCCGCCGAACCCGTCGCCGAAGGCATATTGATCACCCCCTGGTTCATGAGCCTGCTGCGCCTGCCCGCGATCCACCTGCCGCACGGCAACCGCGTGGGTCGCAAAGCCGTGCGCGACTTCGGCAGCGAATGCTTCGATTTCATCGGCGCCCACGACCCCGCCGTCGGTTACCACGAGACCTGTGCGTTGTTCTCCCCCATGAACGGCTTCCCCAGCCAGGACCTGGCGCGAGAAACTGCGATGGCTTCGCTGGCGCTGGTCCGTCCCACGCGCGATGCACCCGAGGTGGCGTCCATCGCAGCCGAGCCGTTGCCACCGCGACGCGCTTTCTTCATGGCCCGTCGGCCAGACGCGGGAACCGCGTTATGACCAGCGTTCTGTCCTCACTGGCAGGCAGCCTGCGCGTGGCACCGGGCGCGCCGCTGCCGCTGGCCCTGCAGAGTAGCCGCGAAGACTGGGCGCCGCGCCTGGCCCGCGGTCAGGCGGTGAGCGCCTTGCCCGGCCTGATGGCCAGCCTGTTCAACCTCTGCAGCCACGCGCACCGGCTGTGTGCCCAGCTCGCCATCGAAGCTGCCGAACCCGGCCTGCTGCCCGCGCCTCAGCAGGTGGCGCAACGCCTGCGCACCGAGACCGCGCAGGAGCACATCCGGCGCATTGGCCTGGATTGGCCACGCCTGCTGGCCGCCGAATCCGGCGCCGCGGCTACCGCCTGGGTCGACGCCGCACACGCCGCGTTGCAACGCTGCCCGCTGCTGCTGCCAGCGGCCACGCTGCCGGCCGACCCCTGGCCCGACACGCTGACCTGGCTGCAAGATCAACTGCTGCAGATGCCGGCCACCACCTGGCAACGCGCCTGGCAGGCCTGTGGCGCCGACTGGTTGCACGACTGGAGCCACCGCCACAAGGGCTGGCTCGCCGCGCTGCTGCGCGCCGCTCGCATGGCCGACTTCGCCGGTCCGCTGGATCGGGCCATTGCGCTGCGCGCCCATGCGGACGCCGATGGTCAACGCATCCTGTCCACTGCGCTGGCGCTCCAACCCGGCTTCGCGCTGCACCCGCTGTGGCAGGGCGCGAGCGCACACACCGGCAGCTGGACGCGCCTGAACGACCCGTCTGCCGACTTGCTGCTCACGCCCTGGGCGCTGCTGGGCAGCCGCATCGCCGAACTGATCCGCCTGTGCCAACCCGACGCACCGGACCAGAGCGGCGCGGGCTGGTTGTGTTTTGGCTCGCTGAGCACCGGGCCGCGCCAGGGCATGGCCTGGGTGGAGATGGCGCGTGGCCTGCTCGTGCACCAGGTGGAGATCGAAGGCGCGGATCGCGAACCGCGCGTGGCCGCTTGCCGTGTGCTCGCACCGACCGAATGGAATTTCCACCCGCAGGGTGTGGTGGCGCGACGCATCGCCGATCTGGACGCTACCGGGCCCGCCGCCATTGTAGAGCGCCGCGTGCGCCTGCTCATGGTCGCGTTCGACCCCTGTGTGCCGTTTGACGTGATGCACACGCTGCCCGCCGGTCAGGAGGTGCAACATGCATGAAGCCAGCCTCGCCGGTGGCGTGTTGCGGCTGGTCGAAGACACGGCCGTGAGCGAAGGTTTTTCGCGCCTGCTGTCGCTGCGGCTCGAAGCCGGCCAGCTCGCGGGTGTGGACGTGCGCGCCCTGCGTTTCGCGCTGGAGAGCCTGGCGCCCGGCACGGTGCTCGACGGTGCGCAGATCGATATCGAAGAACCGCCCGGCCAGGCCTGGTGCATGGGCTGCGCCCAGACCGTGGCCATCAACCGGCGCGGTGACGCCTGCCCGAGTTGCGGCGGCTACCAGTTGCAACCTACGGGCGGCATGGAATTGCGTGTCATCGACATGCAAGTCAGTGATGATGGATAGGAAGCACCCCCTGCGCCGCTTCGCTCGCCTTGCAGGCCGCGACATCGCCGGAGGCGATGCCTCTTCGTCCCGTCCAAGCCTGCGCAGGCAGGCTTGGGAGCCGCGGTCCTCAGCCCCCTCTCTCGCCTGCGGCGGGATGGGGACGCCCCCTGTGGCCTGGCGAAGCCAGTTCCACGGGGGCGCTGGAGGGCGTCCCTTCGCTTCGAGTGGTTCGGGTGGCGCGCAGCGCATTCGGTCACTACCATGACCCTCAATCAGGAGAACCAACATGTGTGTCGTATGCGGATGCAGTGACAACAGCCCGGCCCATGCCCGGCATATTCAGACCCACGCGGGCGAGGCCGGTGTGGTGCAGGCGAACCCCGGCAACGGCGACCTGCACTTCGGTGCCGGCGCGGCCCGCGTCTCGGTGCCTGGCATGAGCCAGGCGCGCGCCATCAAGCTGGAGACCGACATCCTCGGCGCCAACAACCGTGTGGCGTTGCAGAACCGCACGCACTTTGAAGCGCACTTTGTTACCGCGCTCAACCTCGTGTCCAGTCCGGGCTCGGGCAAGACCACGCTGCTCTGCGCGACCATCGAAGCGCTCAAGACCCACGCGCCCGGCCTGCACGTCGCGGTGATCGAGGGCGACCAGCAGACCAGCTTCGACGCCGACCGTATCCGCGCCACCGGCGCGCCCGCGATCCAGGTCAACACCGGCAAAGGCTGCCACCTCGACGCGCCCATGGTGAGCGCAGCGTTTGCGCAGCTGCACGACCACGGTCATCACGGCCACGACCACCACGCGCATGGGCATCACGATCACCATCACGGTGACGAACACAGCCTGCTGTTCATCGAAAACGTGGGCAACCTCGTCTGCCCCGCCGTGTGGGACCTGGGCGAAGCCGCCAAGGTGGCCATCCTCTCGGTGACCGAGGGCGAAGACAAGCCGCTCAAGTACCCCGACATGTTCGCGGCTTCCCAACTCATGGTGCTCAACAAGATCGACCTGCTGCCGCACGTGAAGTTTGACGTGACGCGCTGCATCGAACTCGCGCGGCGTGTGAACCCCGCCATCGAGATCCTCCAGGTCTCGGCCACCACCGGCGAAGGCATGGACGCCTGGCTGCACTGGCTTGACCACGAAATCCATCGCCCCCACGCTCCGCCGCTGCGCGGGTCGCTGCCTCCCGAGGGGGATGGTTTCGCCTTGGGGCGGCCCGGCGGCGAAACCGGCCACGGCCATCACCGCCGCGAAGAACCCGTGCCATCGGCATCGGAAGCCGCGTTGCGTGATCGTGTGGCGCAGCTCGAAGCTGAACTCGCGCAAGCGCGCGCAGCGTTGTCAACAGACGCCACGCTCTGACACTGGCCCAACGATGAACCGAGCCGCATTGCCCACCGTGCTCGCCTGCGGCGCCTGGCTGAAGAACGCCGCCTGCCTGCTGGTGGACGGCGCGCCGCTGTGGTCGGTGGTGCATGGCGACCTCAGCGACCCGGTGGCCTGCGCCGCGCTCGAAGCTTCGGTGCAGCGCCTGCTGACCGAACACGGCGCACCCATCGCGGCGGTGGCGCACGACCTGCACCCCGACTTCTTCAGCACCCAGCTCGCGGTGCAGCTCGCCGCTGCGCTCGGCGTGCCCGCCATCGGCGTGCAGCACCACCACGCGCACATCGCGGCGGTGGTGGCAGAACACCGCATCGAAGGCCCTGTCATCGGCCTCGCGCTCGACGGCGTGGGCCTGGGCACAGACGGGCAAGCCTGGGGCGGTGAACTGCTCTGGTTGGACGGCGCACATTGGCAGCGCCTGGGTCATCTGGTGCCGCTGGCCTTGCCTGGTGGCGACCGCGCCGCAAAGGAACCTTGGCGCATGGCGGCCAGCGCCTTGCACGCACTCGGCCGTGGCGATCAGATCCCTTGCCGCTTTGCGCCGCAGGTCGGTGAAGCCGTGGCTGCGGGCGTGCAGCAGATGCTGGCCAAGAACCTGAACTGCCCGGCCACCAGCAGCACTGGCCGCTGGTTCGACGCCGCAGCCGGCGCGTTGGGCCTGAGCGTACGTCAGACCGACGAGGCACAAGCCGCTATCGCGCTCGAAGCTGCCGCAGCGCGCTGGCTCGCACGACACCCCCACACCGCGCCGCTACCCGGCGCAGTTATCGACACCCAGAACCGCCTCGATTTGCGCGGCCTCATGCCCGCGCTGTTCAACGCCGCTCCCGATGGCGTGGACGCCGCTGCTGCGGGCTTCCATCTCGCGCTGGCCGACGCGCTGGCCGACTGGGCCATCCGCGCTGCGCGTGATCAAGGCAGCGCTACCGTCTGCCTCGGTGGTGGCTGCTTCTTCAACGCCATCCTGCGCGAGCGCCTGACCGCGCGCCTGCAGGCGGCGGGACTCGCCGTGTTCTGTCCGCTCGACAAGGGCTGCGGCGACGCCAGCCTCGCGCTCGGCCAGGCCTGCGTCGTGGCACAGCAACTGACCGCGACCACCTCACTAGAAACAACCACGAAGGAAACCGCACCATGTGCCTAGCCATTCCCGCGCTTCTGGTGGAGCTGCGTCCCAACGACCAGGCCGTGGTCAACCTCGGGGGCATCCGCAAGGAAATCTCGATCGCGCTCCTGGCCGACGTGCAGGTGGGCGACTACGTGATCGTCCACGTGGGCCACGCCATCGGCGTGATCGACCCCGAAGAAGCTGAACGCACCTTGACGCTCTTTGCCGAGCTGGCGGCCAGCGTGGAGGAAGGACCCAGCGCCGGGCCGCCCCAAGCGGGGCCAGCCCCCTCGGGGGGCAGCGAACCACACGAAGTGGGGAGTGTGGGGGCGCATGCAGAGCCCAGCGCCGGGCCGCCCCAAGCGGGGCCAGGCCCCTCGGGGGGCAATGAACCACTCGCAGCGGGGAGTGTGGGGGCGGAGGTCTTTTCGTGAAATACATCGACGAATTCCGCGACGGCGCGCTGGCGCGCCAGATTGCCGAGCGCATCGCAGCCGAGGTCCGACCCGATCACCCATACCGGTTCATGGAGTTCTGTGGCGGCCACACACACGCCATCAGCCGTTATGGCGTGCTGGAGCTGCTACCGTCCAACGTGCGCATGATCCACGGCCCGGGTTGCCCGGTCTGTGTGCTGCCCATCGGCCGGGTGGACCTGGCGATTCGGCTCGCGCTGCAGCACGACGTGATCCTCTGCACCTACGGCGACACCATGCGGGTGCCGGCGTCCGACAACCTTTCGCTCACCAAAGCCAAGGCGCGCGGGGGTGATATCCGCATGGTCTATTCCGCCGCCGACGCACTGCAGCTGGCACGCGCGAACCCCGAGAAACAGGTGGTGTTCTTCGCCATCGGGTTTGAAACCACGACGCCCCCGACCGCGCTGGTGATCCGCGACGCGGCACGCGAAGGCCTGCAGAACTTCAGCGTGATGTGCAGCCACGTGCTGACCCCGCCCGCGATCCGCGCGATCCTCGATGGTGGCCGACCCAGCGCCGGGCCGCCCCAAGAGGGGTCAGCCCCCTCGGGGGGCAGCGACCCACGCGAAGCGGGGGAGCGTGGGGGTGATGTTTCGCATGAGACCGCCGAGATTGAAGGCTTCGTCGGCCCGGCGCATGTGAGCATCATCATCGGCTCCGACCCGTACGCGAAGTTCGCGACCGAGTACCAGAAGCCCGTGGTCATCGCGGGCTTCGAACCACTCGATGTGCTGCAGGCGATCCTGATGCTGGTACGTCAGGTGAATGATGGCCGCGCCGAGGTGGAGAACGAGTTCATCCGAGCTGTCACGCCCGAAGGCAACCGCAACGCGCAGGCGCTGATGGACGAGATCTTCGAGTTGCGCGAAGCCTTCGAATGGCGCGGTCTGGGCACCATGCCACTCTCGGCCCTGCGCATCCGTGACCGATACCAGACGTTTGACGCCGAACATCGCTTCCATCTGGTCTACAAGGCTGTGCCGGACAACAAGGCCTGCGAATGCGGTGCCATCCTGCGCGGCGTGAAAGAGCCGCGCGACTGCAAGATCTTCGGCACCGTCTGCACACCCGAGAACCCGGTGGGCTCATGCATGGTGTCGAGCGAAGGCGCCTGCGCCGCGCACTACACCTACGGCCGCTTCAGAGATATCCCGGTGGTTGCTGCCGCAGAGGAGGCCGCATGAAAGTGGACCACGACAACCCACCCGCCAAGGCCACGGTGAAAAAGAACTACACCCGCCCGCTGGACATCAAACACGGCCGTATCGACATGGGCCACGGCGCCGGCGGCAAGGCCGCGGCGCAGCTGATCGAGGAGCTGTTCCTGCCCGCGCTGGACAACCCTTTCCTGCGACAGGGCGACGACGGCGCCGCGCTGCCGCTGCCGGCCTTCGATCCCGCCGAAGGGCGGCTGGTGATGGCCACCGACGGCCACGTGGTCTCGCCGATCTTCTTTCCCGGCGGCGACCTCGGTTGCCTGTCGGTGCACGGCACGGTGAATGACGTGGCCATGATGGGCGCGACACCGCTGTACCTGAGCGCGAGCTTCATCATCGAAGAAGGTTTCCCGCTGGTCGACCTGCAGTGCATCGTCCAGTCCATGGGCCGTGCCGCGCGCGAGGCCGGTGTGCCGGTGGTCACGGGCGACACCAAGGTGGTGGAAAAAGGCAAGGGCGACGGCGTGTTCATCAGCACCACCGGCGTGGGCGTGTTGGCGCCGGGTGTGTCCGTCAGCGGGCGCCACGCGCGCGCGGGCGATGTGGTCCTGCTCTCCGGCACCATTGGCGACCACGGCGTGGCCGTGCTGTCGCAGCGCGAGTCGCTGGCATTCGAGACCACCATTGAGAGCGACACCGCCGCGCTGCACACGCTGGTGGCCGATCTCATGGCCACGGTGCCCGGCGCGGTGCGCGTGCTGCGCGACCCCACGCGCGGTGGGCTTGCCACCACGTTGAACGAAATCGCGCGCCAGTCCGGCGTGGGCATGCGGCTGCAGGAAGCGGCCATCCCGGTGAAGCCGCAGGTGGACGCGGCCTGCGAGCTGCTGGGGCTGGACCCGCTGTATGTGGCCAATGAAGGCAAGCTGATCGCCATCGTCGCGCCCGAGGCGGCCGACGCTGCGCTCGCCGCGCTGCGCGCGCACCCGCTGGGCCAGGACGCGGCGCGCATCGGCGAAGTGATCACCGATCCGCACCACTTTGTGCAGATGGACACGCGCTTCGGGGGTCGCAGGGTGGTGGACTGGCTCAGCGGTGAGCAACTGCCGAGGATCTGTTGACCCCCCGCGCCGCCTGCGGCGTCACCCCCCAGGGGGCGGCACCTGAGGCCCGGCGAAGCCGGTTCCTCGGTGCCCTGGGTGTTGCGCTGCACGCGCTCCGGGGTGTGCTTCTTGACTTGCGGCGCCACTGGACGGGAGCGACCTCATTGCCAGTTGCACTCCTACAATGACCCATCACCCCGACACCTGCCACCGTGACACCACCACCGCTTCATGATGTGCTGCCCACCGTGCTTGTGGTGGACGACGAGGTGCGTTCGCAGGACGCGATGCGGCGCACGCTGGACGAGGACTTCACCGTCTTCACCGCGAGCAGCGCCGAAGAGGCGCGGGGCTTGCTGGAGCGCCAGGCGGTGAGCGTGATCCTGTGCGACCAGCGCATGCCGGGCATGACAGGCGTGACCTTTCTCAAGGAAGTGCGCGAGCTGTGGCCGGAAACCGTGCGCATGGTGATTTCGGGCTACACCGATTCCGAAGACATCATCGCCGGTATCAACGAGGCCGGCATCTACCAGTACATCCTCAAGCCCTGGGCGCCCGACCACCTGCTCGACTCGGTGCGCAACGCGGTGGAAGCGCAGAGCCTGCAGCGCCAGACCAGCCGGCTCGACCTGGAGCTGCGCACCAGCAACCGTGTGCTGCGCCAGCGCACGGCCACGCAGATGGCGCAGGCCCGCAACAGCTTCGGTTTTGAGCGCATCGTGCGCGCACCGGGCAGCCCGCTCGATCATGTGTGCGCCATGGCTGAGCGTGTGGCCCGTTACGACATCCCGGTGCTGGTGCTGGGCGAGTCAGGCACCGGCAAGGAGCTGCTGGCGCGCGCCATCCACTACGCATCACCCCGGTTCAACGGACCCTTTGTGGTGGAAAACTGCGCAGCCATTCCCGACACCCTGCTCGAATCCGAACTCTTCGGGCACAAGCGCGGTGCCTTCACCGGCGCGTTCGAAGACCACCTGGGCCTGTTCCAGCGCGGCGACGGCGGCACGGTGTTTCTTGACGAAATAGGCGAGA
Organism: Hydrogenophaga sp.; assembly: GCF_030651625.1. GTDB lineage: Bacteria > Pseudomonadota > Gammaproteobacteria > Burkholderiales > Burkholderiaceae_C > Hydrogenophaga. Next base: position 135,117 of record NZ_JAUSCF010000023.1, read on the forward strand.
CCTCGCCGGCCTTTCAGGTCAAGCTGCTGCGCGTGCTGCAAGAGGGGGAAGTGCGACCCGTGGGCGGTGCGCGCCCGGTGCCGGTGGACGTGCGCGTGATCGCGGCCACGCACCGCCAGCTGGAGCAGCGCGTGCGCGATGGCCTGTTCCGCGAAGACCTGTACTACCGCATCGCCGGCATCACCATCACCGTGCCGCCGCTGCGCGAGCGCGTGGCCGACATTCCGTCGATCGCGCACCAGCTGGCCCTGGACGTGGCGGTCGAACTCGGTCACCCGGGTGCCATGCTGCCCGACGAGACTCTGGCCTGTCTGCTGGCCTATTCCTGGCCCGGCAATATCCGCGAATTGCGCAACGAGATCGCGCGCGCCATGGCCTTGCACGACGGCGCGCAGTTACCACCCGCTGCGTTTTCACCGCGCGTGCTGCAGGGCCGCACCTCGGGCTCGGCCAGCGACCTCACGGCCGCCATTCCGCAGAGCGGCACGCTGGGCGAACGTCTGGACGTGATCGAAGCCATGCTGCTGCGAGAGACCCTTCTGCGCCACCGCTGGAACAAGACGCGTGCCTCCGCCGAGCTGGGGCTCTCGCGCGTGGGTTTGCGCGCCAAGATGCAACGCTTCGGTCTCGACAAGCCATGACCGCATTCGACCAGCCCCTTGCCTTCCACGCTGCCGATGCGGTGCTCGCCCGCTGGGGCCACGACCCGCACGCGCTCGTTCAGGTGCTGCGCGAAACGCAGGCACAGACCCACTGGCTGCCACGCGACTTGCTGGCGCACATCGCGCAGGCGCTGCGCCTGCCGTTGGCCCAGGTTGAAGGCGTGGCCACCTTCTACCGTTTCTTCCACACGCGGCCCGTGGGTCGGCTGCGGGTGCTGTTCTCCGACAACATCACCGACCGTTTGCTCGGCAGCGAGGCCTTGTTGTCCCGGCTCTGCGAGCGGCTGGGCGTGGTGCCCGGCCAGATCGATGCCCAGGGCCGGTTCAGCGTCGACCGGGCGTCGTGCACCGGCCTGTGCGACCAGGGTCCGGCACTGCTGATCAACCACCACCAGGTCATCACCCGCCTCGATGCCGACCGCATCGAGGCGCTTGCCGCGCTCATGCTGTCCGAAGTGCCGGTGGACGACTGGCCCACCGAGTGGTTCCGCGTGGACAACACGGTGCACCGCGCCGATGCGCTGCTGACCGGGCTGCCGGCGGACGCGCCGGGCTTGTCCACCGTGATCGCGCGCGAACCGCAGGCCCTGCTGGACGACCTGGCCCGGTCCGGCCTGCGCGGCCGCGGCGGCGCTGGCTTCCCGACCGCGCGCAAGTGGCAGGCTTGCCGAGACGCTGACAGCGATGCCAGCGGCCCGCAGCGCTGCGTGGTCTGCAACGCCGACGAAGGCGAGCCCGGCACCTTCAAGGACCGCGCCCTGCTCAGCGAGCACGCCGACGCGGTGTTCGATGGCATGACCATCGCCGCGCGCGCCATCGGCGCGCAGCAGGGCTGGCTCTACCTGCGCGGCGAATACCGCTACCTGCTGCCACAGCTGCAGGCGGTGCTGGAGCGCCGCCGCGCCAGCGGGCTGCTCGGCGCCAACGCCGCCGGCTTGGCCGGGTTTGGTTTCGACATCGGTATCCACCTCGGCGCCGGGGCCTACGTCTGCGGCGAAGAATCGGCCCTGATCGAATCGCTGGAGGGCAAGCGCGGCTCGCCGCGCATCCGCCCGCCGTTTCCGGTGGAGCGCGGCTACCTGGGGCGCCCGACCGTCGTCAACAACGTCGAGACCTTCTGCGCCGTGGCGCACATCGCGCGGCGTGGTGGCGACTGGTGGTCCGGCATCGGCCTCGCGTCGTCCACCGGCACCAAGATCCACTCGGTCTCGGGCGACTGCGAGCGCCCGGGCCTCTACGAATACCCGCTGGGCACGCCGATCGCGCGCATCCTGGCCGACTGCGGCGCCCACGATGCCCAGGCGGTGCAGGTGGGCGGCCCCTCGGGCACCTGCGTGCCCGCGTCGGGGTTTCAGCGGCGCATCGCCTTCGACGACGTGCCCAGCGCTGGCGCCTTCATGGTCTTCAACGGCACGCGCGACCTGTTTGAGGTGGCGCGCCACTTTGCCCGCTTCTTCGCACACGAGAGTTGCGGCCTGTGCACGCCCTGCCGCGTGGGCACCGAGCTGGTGGTGCGGCGGCTGGACAAGCTCGCGCTGGCACGCGGCGCCGGCCGCGGCTCGGCCTTCGACCTGCAACGCCTGCACGAGCTGGACGAGCTGTTGCACAGCGGCACACACTGCGGCCTCGGCGCCTCGGCCTGCAACCCGCTGCGCGACACGCTGGCCCATTTCGGAGAGGTCTACACATCGCGCACGGGCACGCCGCAGTTCGAGCCCGAATTCGATCTCGACGCCGAGCTTTCGGCGGCCCGGCGTGTTACCGGTCGCACCGACTCTGGCGCACATCTCGATACGGAGCACAAGTCATGAACAGCCCCCACGCTCCGCCGCTGCGCGGGTCGCTGCCCCCCGAGGGGGCTGATCCCGGCTTGGGGCGGCCCGGCGCCGGATCGGTCAACAGTTTCAGCTTCGACGGCCAGCCCGTGCCCCTGCAGCCCGGCGACACCATCCTGCAGGCCGCGCAGCGCGCCGGCCACGAGGTGCCCCACCTGTGCTGGCACTCCGAGGTCTCGGCCAGCGCTTCCTGCCGGATCTGCACGGTGCACGTGGACGGCCGGCCCGTGGCAGCCTGCACCACTGCCGCCGCCGCGGGCCAACGCGTGGACTGCCACACCGCCGACCTGCGCGCGCAGCGCCTGCGCCTGCTGCAGATGCTCTTCGTCGAAGGCAACCACTTCTGCCCCGGCTGCGAAAAAAGCGGCGACTGCCTGTTGCAGCACCAGGCCGAACGCGCCGGCATGACCGACCTGCATTTCGAGACCCTGAATCCCGAGCGCCCGGTCGACGCCAGCCACCCCGACGTGCTGTTCGAGCCCAACCGCTGCATCCTCTGCCAGCTCTGCGTGCGCGCCAGCGACGAACTCGACGGCAAGCAGGTCTTCGCCATCGGCGGCCATGGCATCGGCACCCGCCTGCTGATCAACAGCGACAGCGGCCGGCTCGGCGACAGCGCGCTCTCGGTGGACGACCGCGCCGCCCATATCTGCCCGGTCGGCGCGCTGCTGCCCAAGCGGGTCGGCTTTGCGGTGCCCATCGGTCAACGGACGTTTGACAACGGGGAGACGCGCGGATGAGCATAGACACACCCATCCCCCGCAAGCTGCGCGTCGCCACGGTCTCGCTGGCCGGCTGCTTCGGTTGCCACATGTCCTTTCTCGACATCGACGAGCGCCTGTTCGAACTGATCGAGCACATCACATTCGACCGCTCGCCGCTGACCGACATCAAGACCGTGGGGCCGTGCGACATCGGCCTGGTCGAGGGCGGCCTGTGCAACGCCGAGAACGTCGAGGTGCTGCGGGCGTTCCGGGCCAACTGCCGTGTGCTCGTGGCGGTGGGCGCCTGCGCCATCTCCGGTGGACTGCCCGCCCTGCGCAACCACCTCGATGTCGGGGACATGCTGCAGGCCGTGTACGGCACCGTGCCCAATGACCCCGAACTGCCGTTGCCACTCAACAAGGTGCACCCTGTCCACGAGGTGGTGCGCATCGACCACTCACTGCCCGGCTGCCCGCCATCGGCCGATGCGTTCTGGCAGTTTTTGCAGGACACCATTGCCGGGCGCGAACCCGACTTGTCTAAAGGCCTGATCCGTTATGACTGACAGTAAGCACCCCCTGCGCCGCTTCACGGCTTCCCCCACTCTCGCCTTCGGCGGGAGGGGGACGACACCAGCCGTCCGGCAAGCCGGCCCGGCGGTGTCCCCGGTTGGTGTTGTTGCATGCCTCACGGGTCGCGCTCCGGCGCGGTGGAGCAACTGAAATGACCCCTTCTTCTTTGGAAACCGCAGCCGAACTTCAGGGCCTGCGCCGCATCGTGATCGACCCGGTCTCGCGCGTCGAGGGCCACGGCAAGGTCACGCTGCTGCTGGGCGAGGACAACCGCATCGAGCAGGTGCGCCTGCACATCGTCGAGTTCCGGGGCTTCGAGCAGTTCATCGTCGGCCGGCCCTACTGGGAAGTGCCGGTGATGGTGCAGCGGCTCTGCGGCATCTGCCCGGTGTCGCACCACCTGGCCGCCTCCAAGGCGCTCGACCGCGTCGTTGGCGGCTGGCCCGTGCCCGAAGCCGCCGACAAGATCCGCCGCCTGATGCATTACGGGCAGATCGTGCAGAGCCACGCGCTGCACTTCTTCCACCTGTCCTCGCCCGACCTGCTGTTCGGCTTCGACGCCGACGTCGCGCAGCGCAACATCGTCGGCGTGGCGATGGCGCACCCCGAGGCCGCGCGCCAGGGCGTGATGCTGCGCAAGTTCGGCCAGGAGGTGATCCGCATCACGGCGGGCAAGCGGGTGCACGGCACCGGCTCCATCCCCGGTGGTGTGAACCGCGCGGTCGACGCGGCCGAACGCGATGTGCTGCGCGCCCAACTGCCCGAGCTGCTGGCCTGGGCCGAGGCGGCGGTGGATCTGGCCGAGCGCCTGCACACCGGTTTGCCGACACACCTGGTCGGCTTTGCCGAGACTCCGGCGGCCATGATGTCGCTGGTCGGTCCCGGCGGCGCGATGGAGTTCTACGACGGCACGCTGCGCGTGCGCGAGGCTGACGGGCAGATCGCCGTTGACGGCTTCGAGGACCAGCGTTACCGCGAGCTGATCGGCGAGGGCGTCAAGCCCTGGACCTACATGAAGTTCCCCTACCGCCTGGCCCTGGGGCCCGAAGTGGGCTGGTACCGCGTCGGTCCGCTGGCGCGGGTGCAGAACTGCGACTTCATTGCCACGCCCCGCGCCGAAGCACGGCGCCAGGCCTTCGTGACCGCGCACGGTGGCCGGCCGGTGCACGCGGTGCTGGCCACCCACTGGGCGCGCATGATCGAGTTGCTGCACGGTGTGGAAGTGGTGGCCGACCTGCTGGACGATCCGGCCATCCTCGGTGGGCCGCTGCTTGCCACCGGCGAGCGCCAGCGCAGCGGCGTGGGCATCATCGAAGCGCCGCGCGGCACCCTGATCCACGAGTACGAAGTGGGTGACGACGACCTGGTCACGCGCTGCAACCTGATCGTCTCGACCACCCACAACAACCAGGCCATGAACGAGGCGGTGCGCTCGGTGGCACTGCAATATCTGGATGGCCAGACCATCACCGAGCCGCTGCTCAACCATATCGAAGTTGCCATCCGCGCCTACGACCCCTGCCTGTCTTGCGCCACCCACGCGCTGGGCCAGATGCCGCTGGCGGTGACGCTGCGCAACGCCCGCGGCGAGGTGCTCGACCATGTGCACCGCTCATCCAGCGGCGACACCGTGCGCGGCACACGGCCGCATTCGGCGGAGGCGGCGTTGTGAGTCGTCAAGTTGCGCCGCTGCTGGTGTTCGGCTGGGGCAACCCGAGCCGGGGCGACGACGCGCTCGGTCCGCTGCTGGTCGAGCAATTGGCCGAACGGGCGCAGGTGCAGCTGCCGGCGGGGCAGCTCGAATGCCTCGCCGACTTCCAGTTGCAGGTCGAGCACGCGCTGGACCTCGTGGGCCGTGAACGTGTGCTGTTTGTGGATGCCGCCATCGGCCTGCAGAGGCCGTTCGCGGTGAGCACCGTGACCCCCGCATCGGTCGCTGGCTTCACCACCCACGCGCTGGCACCCGAGGCGCTGCTGCAGGTCTACCGCGATCTGGAGCGAGCCGAACCGCCGCCATGCACGTTGCTCGCCATCCGCGCCCAGCGTTTCGAGCTCGGTGAAGCGCCGGGCGAGCAGGCGCTGGCCGATCTGGCCTTGGCGCTGGACTGGGCGCTGGCCTGGACCCGCCAGACCGAGGAGATGCTGACATGAAACAACCCCCACGCTCACTTTGTTCGCTGCCCCCCGAGGGGGCGCGTCAGTGGCTTCGGGCGGCCGGGCGCTACTGACATGAAACAACCCCCACGCTCACGTTGTTCGCTGCCCCCCGAGGGGGCACGTCAGTGGCTTCGGGCGGCCGGGCGCCACTGACATGAATGTGCTCTGGCTGCAAAGTGGTGGTTGCGGCGGTTGCAGCATGTCGCTGCTGTGCGCCGACACCACCGACTTCCAGGGCCATCTGCGCGATGGGGGCGTGGACTTGCTGTGGCATCCCTCGCTGTCAATGGCGAGCGGCGAAGAGGTGATCGCGCTGCTGCACTCGGTGCTGGACGGCGACACCCGGCTCGACGCGCTGTGCGTCGAAGGCTCATTGCTGCGCGGCCCCAACGGCAGCGGGCGTTTCCACATGCTGGCCGGCACCGGCCTGCCCATGATCCACTGGGTGCGCGAACTCGCCGCGAAGGCGCAACACGTGCTGGCCGTGGGCAGTTGCGCAGCCTGGGGCGGCATCACGGCCGGCGGCGACAACCCCACCGACGCCTGCGGCCTGCAGTACGAAGACGACCGCATTGGGGGCCTGCTCGGCGCGGACTTTCGCTCATCCAGCGGCCTGCCGGTGATCAACATCGCGGGTTGTCCCACGCACCCGAGCTGGGTGATCGACACCCTCATGGCCCTGGCTGACAACGGCTTCGCGGCCGACGACCTCGACCCGCTGAACCGCCCGCGCTTCTACGCCGATCAGCTGGTGCACCACGGCTGCACGCGCAACGAGTACTACGAGTTCAAGGCCAGCGCCGAAAAACCCTCGGACCTGGGCTGCATGATGGAACACATGGGCTGCAAGGGCACGCAGGTGCACGCCGACTGCAACATCCGCCCCTGGAACGGCGAGGGCAGCTGCACGCGCGGCGGCTACGCCTGCATCGCCTGCACCGAGCCCGGCTTCCAGGAGCCAGGTCACCCCTTTCACGAAACGCCCAAGATCGCCGGCATCCCGGTCGGCCTGCCGACCGACATGCCCAAGGCCTGGTTCGTGGCGCTGGCTTCGTTGTCCAAGAGCGCCACGCCGAAACGGGTGAAGAACAATGCGGTGGCGGACCATCTCATTGTCAAACCCGCTGTGAGAAAGACGCGTCTCAAATGAAAAGCTCGGTGAGGCACCCCCGCCGCGCTTCGCGCGACCCCCTCAAGGGGGCAACACCAGCGGCCTGGCAAAGCCAGTTCCGCGGTGTTCCTGGATGGCTCCACTTCTGGCGAGTCGTTGTATGAGCAGGTTGCTTGTCGGCCCCTTCAACCGCGTCGAAGGGGATCTCGAAGTCCAGCTCGACATCGCCGACGGTCGCGTGACGTCGGCCCAGGTCAACGCGACCATGTACCGCGGCTTCGAGCAGATCCTGCAGGGCAAGGTGCCGCACGACGCGCTGGTCTATGTGCCGCGCATCTGTGGCATCTGCTCGGTTTCGCAGTCGGTGGCCTCAGCGCGTGCGCTGGCGAACCTGGGTGGCATCAGCATGCCAGCCAACGGCCAGCACGCGACCAATCTGATCCTGGCCACCGAAAACCTGGCCGATCACCTGACGCACTTCTACCTGTTCTTCATGCCGGACTTTGCCCGCCCGGTCTACGCGGGCCACCCGTGGCACGCCGAGGCGCAACGACGCTTTGCGCCCGACCACGGCGAGCAGGTGCGTGCCGCCACGGCGGCGCGTCAGCGCTGGCTCACGCTGCTGGGCACGCTGGGCGGCAAGTGGCCGCACACGCAGTCGGTCGAGCCGGGGGGGTCCACCCGCGCCATTGACGCAGCCGAGCGTGTGCGCCTGCTGGCGAAAGTGCGCGAGTTCCGCAGCTTTCTGGAGCGCCAGCTGTTCGCCGCTCCGCTCGAAGCTGTGGCTGCGCTTGAGACCGAAGCTTCGCTCTGGGACTGGCACGCGCAGGACCCGCTGGGCGGCGATCTGCGCTTCTTCCTCACGCTGGTGCGCGACCTGCAACTGGACCGACTCGGCCCCGGGCCTGGCCGCTACCTGAGTTATGGCGCTTATGCACAGTCGGACGGTGCCTGGGCTTTGCCCGGCGGGCTGTGGCGCGCGCAGGCGGGCGCGGTCGAACCGCTGAACCCGCGCGCGATCACCGAAGACGCCACCCACGCCTGGCTGGCCCACGCGCGTGAGCCGCTGCACCCACTGCACGGCATCACCCGCCCAGAACCCGACAAACCCGGCGCCTACACCTGGAACAAGGCACCGCGGCTGGGTGGCGAAGTGGTCGAGACTGGCGCCATCGCACGCCAGCTCACCAGCGCCCAGCCGCTGGTGCGCGATGCGGTGGCGCGCCACGGCGGCACGGTCTACACGCGCGTGCTGGCGCGGCTGGTCGAGCTCGCGCGCGTGGTACCGCTGATGGAAGGCTGGCTGCAGGCGATCCGGCCGACCGAGGCCTTCTGTGTGCCGACGACGCTGCCCGACGAAGGCAACGGCGTGGGTCTGAGCGAGGCCGCACGCGGCAGCCTGGGTCATTGGCTGGTGGTCCGGCGCGGCCGCATTGCCAACTACCAGATCGTCGCGCCCACCAGCTGGAATTTTTCGCCCCGCGATGCGCGGGGAACGCCCGGCGCGCTGGAACAGGCGCTGGTGGATGCGCCAGTGCCAGAAGGGGAAAGAACACCCGTCTCCGTCCAGCACATCGTGCGCTCCTTCGACCCCTGCATGGTCTGCACCGTACACTGATGAACACCCCCCTGCGCCGCTTCGCGTCTTCCCCCCGCTCTGGCGCGCCTTCGGCGCTGGGCAGGGGGACGGCGCCTGCGCCCCGGCAAAGCCGGTTGCGCGGCACCCCTGGGTTGGTGCACGCGCTCCGGCTGGACCGAGGGTGTTGCCCCCCGCGCCGCTGCGCGACTGGGCGGAGCCACGGCACGTGCTTTGATTGCCATTTTTCGTCATGAGCAAAGACCGAGCCCCCAGCCCTTTGCCCACCGTGCCGATGGAAGGCGTGGACGAATCCACCTGGCTGGACGTGATCCAGAAGATGGACGAGGTCTACACGCGGCTGATCGACGACGAGGTGGAACTGGAGAAGAAGAACGCCGAGCTGGAGCAGTCGCAGCAGTTCATCTTCAGCGTGTTGACATCGATGTCGGACGTGCTGGTGGTGTGCGACGAGCGCGGTCTGATCGAGCAGGCGAACGCAGCTTTGTGCGAATTGGTGGGTCGCAGTGAAGAACAGTTGCGCGGCAGCAGCCTGGCCGACCTTCTGGCCGACGCCGCCAGCGTCGACGCGGCGCGCGCCGCGATGGACCGCTCCGACGCACCGCGCGCCGGGCAGGGCATCGAGCTCAACCTGCTCGACCGCGAAGGCCAGCCGGTGCCGGTGGACGCGAACTGTACGCCGCGCATTGGCAGCAACGGCCGGCGCGTGGGCACCGTGTGGGTGGGCCGGCCCACGGCCGAGCTCAAGCGTGCGTACCACGAGATGCGTGCCGCGCACGAGGCCCTGAAGCGCACCCAGCAACAACTCCTGCATTCGGAAAAGATGGCCTCGCTCGGCCAGTTGGTGGCCGGGGTGGCGCACGAGCTCAACAACCCGATCAGCTTTGTGCTCGGCAATGTGCACGCGTTGCGCAAGTACTGCGACCGGCTGCAGACCTACATGGCCGCGCTGCACGCACACGAGCCCGAGCCGGTGCTGCAGGCGCTGCGACAGAAGCTGCGCATCGAACACCTGATGGGCGATCTGCCCTCGCTGATCGAAGGCACGCTCGAAGGCGCGCAGCGCACCGCTGACATCGTGCACGGTCTCAAGCGTTTCTCGGCGATGGACCCGGAAGAACGCACGCATGTGAATCTGGTCGAGGTGATCGACCGAGCCATCCACTGGGTGCAGAAAGGGCGGTCAACGTCGGTGGATGTGCGCTGGCAGGCGGACGCACCCTGCACCGTCATGGGCAGCGCGGGTCAGTTGCAGCAGGTGATGATGAACCTGCTGCAGAACGCCTTCGATGCCGTGGGAAGTTCCGGCGCGGAAGCGCCCTGCGTCTGGTTGGCGATGGCTTGTGAAGGCACGCATGTGCGCGTGAGCGTGCGCGACAACGGACCGGGCATTCCACCTGAACACCTGTTGCGGATCTTTGATCCCTTCTTCACCACCAAACCGGTAGGAAAAGGCACAGGCCTGGGCCTGTCCATCAGCTACGGGATCGTCGAGCAACACGGCGGGCGCCTGAGCGCACGCAACGCCGAGGGCGGTGGGGCAGAGTTCGTGCTGGAACTTCCCAAGGCCCAGTGACGCAGACCATTCATTCACCGAAGCGCGTGCCTGAGCCCAGCGCACGCCGAAGATCCGGCTCTGCCGGTCCAAGGGCGTGGTCCCCCTGGGCGGAAGCCGCGCAGCGGCGCAGGGCGGTGACAATCCTTTCATGGACTTGTTGCTCGTCACGGCTGCTTCACTGGTCGCCGGTTTTGTGGACTCGATCGTCGGGGGTGGTGGCCTGATTCTGGTGCCAGCACTGTTCGCCGTGTTTCCCAACACCCACCCGGCCACCCTGTTCGGTGTGAACAAGGGCGCATCCATCTGGGGTACCGCCGCTGCCACGCTGCAATACGCCCGCCGCGTGCAACTGCCGTGGCGAGCCCTGCTGCCGGCAGCAGGCGTGTGTTTTGCCGGTTCCATGCTCGGTGCATGGGCAGTGACACAGATCTCGCCTGATTTCCTTCGCCGCGTGCTGCCGCTGGTGCTGCTTGGCGTGCTGGCCTACACCCTGGCCCGCAAGGAGCTTGGCAGGCACCACGCGCCGCGCTTCTACGGACGCCGGGAAGCACTGGCCGCCAGTGTGCTCGGCGTCACCATCGGGTTCTACGACGGTTTCTTCGGCCCGGGCACTGGCAGCTTCTTTGTGTTTCTGTTCGTGCGCTGGCTGGGCTACGACTTCCTGCATGCCAGTGCCAGCGCCAAACTGCTCAACACCACCTCCAACCTGGCCGCACTCATGCTGTTCGCCTGGAAAGGGCACGTCTGGTGGCATTTCGTGGTGGTGATGGCCGTGGCCAACGTGATCGGTAGCTTGGTAGGCACACGGCTGGCACTCAAGCACGGTAGCGGGTTCGTGCGCAGCGTGTTCATCGTGGTGGTCAGCGCGCTGATTCTCAAGACCACCTATGACGCGTGGATGTGACCCCCCTCCCGTGCCGCCGAGGGTTACACCTGCTGGCACAGCGTCTGAGGACGCTCCCAGCCTGTGCCAAAGCGCGGCCATTCGACCAGCACACCTTCAGCCGTCTGGGCCACGACCCGACCGTCCACGCGGTCGATGCTGCCTTTGTGAAAGCGATTGACACGGACGCCGGGGTTGAACCTCGGGCTCTGGAACAGGGATTGGATCAGTTTGAACATGGAAAGGCCTTCAATGAGCCACCATCGACTGGGCGCCGCGCTGGTTGCGGTCCCAGCGGCGCTGCATGTCTTCCAGCTGGTGGAGGCTGGTGGCTGTGCTGAGGTAAGCCTCAAGACCATCGGATCCCTCGTGGGTGCGGTCGAGGCGGGTGCACAAGGCCTGAATGGCGCGGGAGAAAAAGGCCGAGAAAACAGAAACGCGGGGTGTCATGATGGATAAAACTAGGGTTAACCCTAATTCTAGCCTGTTCCTTCTGAATCGATAGGTTCATCAGCGTGGCTAATGAAATATCAGAGGGCTTCCACCAGCGTCGACGGGTCACGCCATCCATGCAGTGTGTGGGTGGACGCCTGCGCGCCGGCAGGATCATCGGCCCTCCCGGCGGCTGAGCCGGGAAGGCATGACGCTCAATGCGCGGCGGCAGGCGATAGCGAAGGCGGTTCGGGTGGCCATGGCAGGCTGCTTGCCTTCAAGGGCGTGCCAATCGGTGCCGCCGCCAAACCCTTCTGGACGGCAGCCAGATCCTCGGCATTGGGGTACTGGTCCAGCAACAGATAGTCGAACACCCGACGCGCAATGGGTGCGGCGTGGGCCGACCCGAAGCCAGAGTTTTCCACCACGATGGCCAGCGCCACACGCGGCTCCTCCACGGGTGCGAACGCGATGTAGAGTGAGTGATCGCGCTGATGCTCTTCGAGCTTTTTGGCGTCGTAGCGGTCTTTCTGGCCGATGGTGACCGCTTGCGCCGTGCCGGTCTTTCCGCCGCTGTTGTAGCCCGCTCCGGCAAACACCCGTGCCGAGGTGCCTTCGATCGTGACCGCATGCATGGCCTTCAGGATGATCTGCACGTGCTGGGGCTTGTAGCCCAGATCGACCGACGGCGCCACCGGCGGTGGACGGCTCTCGCGGGTGACAGCGTCTTCAATCCCCAGCGTCAGGCGGGGCGTGTGCCGAATGCCGCCTCCTGCCAGGGTGGTCATGGCATGGGCAAGCTGCAGCATGGTGAAGCTGTTGTAGCCCTGACCAATGCCCAGCGAGATGGTTTCGCCGGGATACCAGCGTTGCTGATCCGCCCGCTTGTAGGCGTTGCGCTTCCAGGCCTGGCTGGGCAGTACCCCCCGCAACTCGCCGCGCAGATCGATGCCGGTGACCTGCCCGAAGCCCAGCGGCTTCATGAAGTCGTGCATCTTGTCCACGCCCATTTCATTGGCCAGTGAGTAATAGTAGGTGTTGCTGGATTTGACGATGCTTCGGTGCATGTCCACCATGCCCAGTGCGTTGTTGCCATAACTGCGAAAGCGGTGGTTGCCGAACATCCAGAAGCCCGGGTCGTTGACCATCGTGTTCGCCGTGCGCGTACCGGTTTCCAGCGCCGCCAGCGACATGAAGGGCTTGTAGGTGGAGCCGGGCGGGTAGGTGCCCCGCAATGCACGGTTGAGCAACGGCTTGTCGATCGACTCGTTGAGGGCACGCCAGTTCTCGACGTCGATGCCTTCCACGAACAGGTTCGGATCAAAGGTGGGCTTGCTCACAAAAGCGAGCACTTCGCCGTTGCGGGGGTCGAGCGCCACCAGCGCACCCCGCCGTTCGCCAAACATGTCCTCGATCAGCTTTTGCAGCTGAATGTCGATGGACAGGCGCAAATTGGATCCCGGCGTTGCCGGCGTGTGGGCGAGCAGGCGCACCGCACGGCCACCCGCCGACGTCTCCACGCGTTCAAATCCGGTGATGCCATGCAGCTCCTTCTCGTAGGTCTGCTCGGTGCCCAGCTTGCCGATGTGCTCGGTGCCGCGGTAGTTGGCCTGCTCCTCTTCCGGCCATTCCTCGATCTGCTCTTTCTCGCGCTGGTTGATACGCCCGATGTAGCCGATCACGTGACCGGCCACGTCGCCGTTCGGATATTGGCGGATCAGCCGTGCACGCACATCCACGCCGGGAAAACGGTAGCGCTGGACCGTGAAACGCGCCACTTCCTCGTCGGTCAGGCGGGTGCGAAGGGGCAGCGAATCGAAACGGCGAGACTCGGAGCGCAACTGGCGAAACCTCCGGACATCCCGTGGCTGGATTTCCACGATTTTCCCCAGCTCCTCGATGGTCGCCTCGAGATCTGCGACCCGGGATGGATTGATTTCCAGGGTGTAGGCAGAAAAACTCGTGGCCAGCACACGTCCATGGCGATCCAGGATCTCACCCCGATTCGGCACCACCGGCAACACGGCCGTGCGGTTGCTCTCCGCCTGCGCCATCAACCTGTCATGCTGATCCACCTGGAGGTAGTACATGCGCGCAGCCACCAACCCGAAAGCAACCAACACCGCCAACCCAGCCACGACCACCCGGTTGCGGAACTGGGCCAGATCGGCTTCAACGTTGCGGAATTCGGTCATGCTGCTCCCTGCCACTCCGGCGCCCTTGATCCGCCCAGACCGGCGCCGAGGCGTGTGTGCGGTGAGTGGGATGGACCCACCGACAGGCGAAAGGTTTCACGTAGCAGGCTGCGGTGGTCTTCAAGGTGCGACAGCAGGGGCGAAAGCGGACTTCCCCTCTCCCAGGCACGACCACACAGGTGAGCCGGGCTCCCTCTTGCTCCCTCGCCCCTCTGGGGAGAGGGTTGGGGTGAGGGTTGGGGTGAGGGGTCTCTCCCCGCGTACACCTTTTTCTCCGGAAGCTTGATTTGGCCGGGTTTCGGCCCGGCGGCCGACCTACCTTTCTTTGCTTCGCCAAAGAAACGTAGGCCAAAGAAAGGCGAGCCGAAGTCCGGGGCCCTTCGGGCTTCCTTGCGCTGCTCGCGTCGTGGGGGAAAATCGCAAACTTGTCCGCTGCGCGGCTTTCGGACATGCGAATTTCTAATCCCCGCGCCCCTGCGCTGCTCAGCCCGGCCACACGGCGGGGGGCAGGATCGGGCTTCCTTTCTAGGAGACTGCAGCGCAGGGCCGCCCCAAGCAAGGTCAGCCCCCTCGGGGGGCAGCGACCCGTGAAACGGCGGAGCGTGGGGGCACGTGCTCACAGCGGCCGGTTGTCATCAGGATTCGGCGCACGGCGCTGGGGCGCGAGCAGGAACACGCTCACCACCGGCCACAACGCCGCCTCCAGAACGGGTGCCAGGAAGTAAGCCCAACCCGGAAACACCCCACCAGAGATGAGGCGCACCAGCATCAGTAAAACATGAGCGGACACGAACAGGGGCAGCACCTGCAACGCCTGGGTGGGCACCGCAAACCAGAGCAGTCGGCGGTGCATGGAAATCGCGAAAAATCCCAGCACGGTGTAGGCCAGCGCGTGCTGCCCGAGCAGGGCGCCCTGGTGCACATCCATGGCCAGCCCGAATGCAAACGCCACACCCACACCGATGCGCAGGGGCTGATGCACGCTCCAGAACACCAGCACCACGGCCAGGAGGTCCGGTGTCCAGGCCTCACGCCCAAAGAGCCCCATGTTCATGAACATGTTGATGGCCAGCGCGCTCAGCAGGGTGAACCAGATGAAGACCGGGTTGGCGGGCAGCAGCAACTGCTGGCCAGGGCGCATGATCATGGCGCTGCACCCCGTCTGCCAGGCAGGTCGCCCCGGCCGCCTTGCCGTGGCCGCACACCCGTGGGCTCCTGCTCCGGGGGGGGCGGCTGGGTCAGGCCCACGGGGGTCAGGACCAGCACATGCAAGGCGCCCAGCACCCGTGCCACCGGTTCACATTCCACCCGGTTGAACGCCGATTCAGAGCGACGCTCGATCCGGGTCACCCGTGCCACCGGCAGGCCCGGCGGATAGACGCCGTCGACCCCGCTGGTGGTCAGCAGGTCGCCTTCTTCGATGTCGGCACTGGCCAGCGTGTAACGCAGCTCCAGTGCGTCTCCGCTGGCCGAGGGCTGCCCGAAGGCCACGCCGCGCAGGCTGGTGCGCGCGTTGACGACCGGAATGGCCTGGTCACGGTCGATCAACAGCGTGACCTCCGAGAGCAGCGGGTACACCCGGGTGATCTGCCCCAGCACGCCATGCTCGTCGATCACCGGCGAGCCGGCCACCACGCCGTGGGCCTGGCCGCGGTCGATCACCACCTTGCGTGAATACGGGTCGGCGGTGTCGTACAACACCTGTGCGCCGGTGGCGACCGACTGGCTGCGCTCGCGCATGGTCAGCATCTCGCGAAGATGCTGGTTCTCCTGCAGCAACTGTTCCACCTGAAGGCTGCGCGCGGCCTGAGCGGAGAGCCGCTCGAGTGCCTCGCGTTCGGTGCGCCGGGCCTCGTGCAGCGTGGTGAGATAGCCGCCCGCAGTGGAGGCGGCCTGAATCGGCTGCATCACCAGCCATTGAACAGGGTAAAGCACGGTCGCCATGGCCGAGCGCACTGGTCCGGTGACCTGAAACCTCACGTCGGCCACCATGAGAAACAGCGCCATGGCGCTGAACACAAGCAGCTTGGACAGGGCCGACGGACCCTGCTTGAAGAAGGGCGGTGGGGTCCGGTCCAGGGTGCCCAGTGGCATGTCGGCAAACGCTTTTGAACGGGCCTGTGATCAGGCCTGCGACCGGCGCAGGATCATTCGCTGGTGAAGATCGTGCCCAGGCGCTCCATGCGCTCCAGAGCCATGCCGCAACCGCGTACCACGCAGGTCAGCGGTTCTTCGGCCACCAGGACTGGCAGGCCTGTTTCTTCGGCCAGCAGGCGATCGAGGTCGCGCAGCAGCGCACCGCCGCCGGTGAGCATCATGCCCCGCTCGGCAATGTCGGCGCCCAGTTCAGGGGGCGTGTGTTCGAGCGCCATTTTCACCGCCGTCACGATGTTGTTGAGCGGATCGGTCAGGGCTTCCAGGATCTCGTTGCTGGAGATGGTGAAACTGCGCGGCACACCTTCGGAGAGGTTGCGGCCCTTGACTTCCATTTCCTTGACCTCGGAGCCGGGGAAGGCGGAACCGATTTCTTTCTTGATGGCCTCGGCGGTGGGCTCGCCGATCAGCATGCCGTAGTTGCGGCGGATGTAGGCAATGATGGCTTCGTCGAAGCGATCACCGCCCACGCGCACGCTGCCCTTGTAGACCATGCCACCCAAAGAGATGACGCCCACTTCGGTGGTGCCGCCACCGATGTCGACCACCATGGAACCCGAGGCGTCGGACACCGGCAGGCCGGCGCCAATGGCTGCGGCCATGGGTTCTTCAATCAGGTAGACCTCGGAGGCGCCAGCGCCCAGGGCCGATTCACGAATGGCACGGCGCTCGACCTGGGTGGAGCCGCAGGGCACACAGATGATGATGCGCGGGCTCGGCTTGAACATCGAGCGCGGGTGCACCATCTTGATGAACTGCTTGAGCATCTGCTCGGTCACGGTGAAGTCGGCGATCACGCCGTCCTTCATGGGGCGGATGGCTTCGATGTTGCCAGGCACCTTGCCCAGCATGGCCTTGGCTTCGTGGCCCACCGCCTGGATGGTCTTCTTGCCCTGAGGACCGCCTTCATGGCGTATCGACACAACCGAAGGCTCGTCCAGCACGATGCCTTTGTGTCGAACGTAGATCAAGGTGTTGGCGGTGCCGAGGTCGATGGCCAGGTCGGTGGAGAACTGGCGACGAAACGCTTCAAACATGGTGCAAAAATCCTGTGTGGCACGATCCGCCGCCTCGTGCGGTCGTCGCCAATGTTGGGCGGCGTGGGTGGTGGCCGGTTCTAAGTATTTGATTCGATGGCAAAAAAACCGCGTGTGCACGGGCACTGTCGCCAAACCTTGGATAATACCGTATCCCCTGTACGCAACAGCCTGTGAAATGGGGCTAAATCAGGCGGTTACCTCCCGTTTCAGCGCGCATTGTGCGGCATCCGGCAGGCTTTCCCCAGCTTTCCCGTTACTCCCCATCTGCAACCGCAACCGCCACCGGTTCTTGTCATGTCCCTGACCCTGTCCGACATCGGGCGCATCGCCAACCTCGCCCGTCTGGCGCTTTCCGAAGCCCAGAGCGAACGCATGCGTACCCAGCTCAATGGCTTCTTCGACATCGTCGAACAGATGAACGCGGTGGACACCACCGGCGTAGAGCCACTGGCCCACCCCACCGCCGTGATCGACCACGTCAGCTTGCGTCTGCGCCCGGACGTGGTCAGCGAGCCGAACAACCGAGAGGCCAACCAGCGAAGTGCCCCGGTGGTGGAGCGCGGGTTGTTCCTGGTGCCCAAGGTGATTGAATGAACGACCTCCACCGCCTGGGCGTGGCCGACCTGGCCGCCGCCATTGCCGAGAAGAAAACCTCGTCTGTTGAAGTCGCTGAGGCATTGCTGGCTCGCGCCAAGCAGCACGACCATCTCGGTGCCTTCCTCGCCTTCAATGAAGAGCAGACGCTCGCCCAGGCCAAAGCCGCCGATGCGCGCATTGCCGCCGGGGGGCGTGGGCCGCTGCTGGGCGTGCCGCTGGCGCACAAGGACATCTTCGTCACCCGGGGCTTCCCCAGCACCGCTGGCAGCAAGATGCTGGCGGGCTACCAGAGTCCGTTCGACGCCACCGTGGTCAGCAAGCTGGCGGCGGCAGGCGCCGTGACCCTGGGCAAGCTCAATTGCGACGAATTTGCCATGGGTGGCAGCAACGAAAACTCCGCCTATGGCGTGGTGCGCAACCCTTGGGATGTCGAGCGCGTTCCTGGGGGGTCGTCGGGCGGTTCGGCCGTGGCCGTGGCAGCGCGCCTGGTGCCCGCCACCACCGGCACCGACACCGGCGGATCCATCCGGCAGCCTGCCAGCTTCTGCGGCATCACCGGCATCAAGCCCACCTATGGCCGATGCTCGCGCTACGGCATGATCGCCTTCGCCTCCAGCCTGGACCAGGCCGGCCCCATGGCGCACAGCGCCGCCGACTGCGCCACGCTGCTGAGCGTGATGGCTGGCCCGGATATCGACCGGGATTCGACCAGTCTCGACCACCCCGCCGAGGACTACACCCGTCTGCTGGGCCAGCCCCGCGAGGGTGCCACAGCCGCGCAGCCGCTCAAGGGGCTGCGCATCGGCCTGCCCAAGGAGTTTTTCGGCGAAGGCTGTGCGCCCGATGTGATCGCTGCGGTGCGCGCCGCGCTCGATCAGTACGAAAAGCTCGGCGCCACGCTCGTCGACATTTCCCTGCCGCGAACCGAACTCGCCATCCCCGTCTACTACATCATTGCGCCCGCCGAAGCGTCGAGCAACCTCAGCCGCTTTGATGGTGTGAAATTTGGCCACCGCGCCGCACAATACGACGACCTGACCGACATGTACAAGAAGTCGCGCAGCGAAGGTTTCGGGCCCGAAGTGCAGCGCCGCATCATGATCGGCACCTATGTGCTGAGCCACGGCTACTACGACGCCTACTACCTCAAGGCGCAGCAAATCCGCCGCCTTATTGCGCAGGACTTCCAGAACGCCTTTGAGCAGTGCGACGTGATCGCCGGCCCCGTCGCGCCCACCGTGCCCTGGAAGATCGGCGAAAAAAGCGACGACCCGGTCGCCAACTACCTGGCCGACATCTACACGCTGCCCGGCTCGCTGGCTGGCTTGCCAGGCATGAGCGTGCCGGCCGGCTTTGGTGAGGGCGGATTGCCGGTGGGCCTGCAACTGATCGGCAATCACTTCAAGGAGGCCGAGCTGCTGCAGGCAGCCGACGCGTTTCAGCGTGCGACGGATTGGCACAAGAAGTCGCCGGAGGGGTACTGAAGAACACCCCCGCGCCGCCTTCGGCGTCGCCCCCTCAAGGGAGCGTCACCAGCGGCCTGGCGAAGCCAGTTCCGCGGTGACTCGCGAATAAGGCGTCTCGCGCTCTTGCATCGCGAATTGAAAGAGGTTTTTGAGATGAACACAGTCAAAAAAGAAGCGTCGCTGTTGGTGCAAGGCTATGAAGTCGTCATTGGCTTTGAGACGCACGCTCAGCTGGCGACCAAAAGCAAGATCTTCAGCAGAGCGCCCATCGCCTTTGGCGCCGAGCCCAACACGCAGGCTTGCGCGGTGGACCTGGCCTTGCCGGGCACGCTGCCGGTGATGAACCGCGAAGCGGTGGCGCACGCCATTCGGCTGGGCCTGGCACTGGGCTCCCACATTGCCGAACACAGCGTGTTCGCGCGCAAGAACTACTTCTACCCCGACCTGCCCAAGGGCTACCAGATCAGCCAGTTCGAGATACCGGTGGTGCAGGGCGGTGAGGTGTCGTTTTTTCTGGGTGAAGAAAAGAAGACGGTGCGCCTCGTGCGTGCGCACCTGGAAGAAGATGCGGGCAAGAGCCTGCACGAAGATTTTGTAGGGCAGAGTGGTATCGATCTGAACCGCGCCGGCACGCCGCTGCTGGAGATCGTGACCGAGCCCGACATGCGCTCCAGCGCCGAGGCCGTGGCCTACGCGAAAGAACTCCACAAGATCGTGACCTGGATCGGCATCTGCGACGGCAACATGCAGGAAGGCAGCTTCCGCTGCGATGCCAACGTGTCGGTGCGCAAGCCTGGCGAGCCGCTGGGCACGCGGCGCGAGATCAAGAACCTGAATTCGTTCAAGTTCATGCAGCAGGCCATCGACTACGAGGTGCGCTGGCAGATCGAGCAGATCGGGGACGGCCACAGCATCCAGCAGGCCACGGTACTGTTCGACCCCGACACCGGCGAGACCCGTGCCATGCGCACCAAGGAAGACGCAGCCGATTACCGCTACTTCCCTGACCCCGACCTGCCGCCGCTGGTGATTGCGCAGGAGTGGGTGGAGGAGGTGAAGGCCACCATGCCCGAACTGCCCCGCCAGATGGCAGAGCGTTTTGTGCGTGAGTACACACTGCCGGAATACGACTCGACCACGTTGACACAAAGCCCCGCGATGGCGGCCTACTTCGAGATCGCAGCCAAGGCCAGCGGGCAGGCCAAGATGGCCAGCAACTGGATCATGGGCGAGGTCTCGCGACGGCTTAATGCTGAAGATCGTGAAATCGAGAACGCGCCGGTAAGCGCAGAGCAACTTGCAGCCCTGCTGCAGAGAATTGCAGACGGAACAGTCTCCAACAACGCAGCCAAACAAGTGTTTGAGCTTATGTGGTCTGAATCAGCGCCAAGAGGGCCGGTGGTGCATGTAGCTTCGGGCGACGCCGTAGGTCAGGGTGCCGTCGTTTCCGGAGTTGCACAAATCGACGCCATCATCGAAGCCAAAGGCCTCAAACAGATGAACGACAGCGGCGCTCTGGAAGCCATCATCGACGAGGTGATGGCCGCCAACACCCCCATGGTCGAGCAGTTCCGCGCCGGCAAGGACAAGGCCTTCAACGCGTTGGTGGGTATGGTGATGAAGGCCAGCAAGGGCAAGGCCAACCCCCAGCAGGTGAACGACGTGCTGCGGCAGAAGCTGCAGTGATCGGTTGCTGGGTGCGGGTCAGCGCGACAGCGTGGCGCTGCCGGAGGTACTGCCGGTGGCCCAGAGCTGGCGCAGCTTGCCCAGCTCTTCGTCAAAGCGCGCGTTGATGCGCTGCTTTTCTTTGGCCTGTTCGTCCAGAAAGCGCTTCTGGACGAACACCTGTTCCTCGTTGTCTTCGAGCTTGCGGCGCAGCCAGCTGGGCGCCTTCTCGCGATCGCCCTGGTAAAACTCCATTTCGGCATCGATCTGCTTGCGCTGATCGACAAGCGTCTCTTCCCGCTTTTTCACAGCGCCCATCACATCGTCCACTTGCGCCAGGGCTTCAGCCCGTTCCCGATCGTGCACGGTCTGGTTGGGGTAGCGGACCAACAACGCCCGTTCTCGACGACGCTCTTCATTGGCTCGCGAGATTTCAAGTTCTTCGGCCCTGCGCTGAGCGGCCAGGCGCGCACGTTCTTCTGCGGTGTAGCTCGGTGGCACCACACGGCGCACCGTACCGCTGCTGCCCAGTTCGCGCTGCTCCCGGTCCAGGCATTCCTTGATCGGGCGGTCCGAGGTGATGCGCCGACCGGTACCGTCGACGCAGGTGAAGATGCTCTGGGTGGCGGGCGGCGTCTGGGCGCCCAGCGATCCGGCGGTACCCAGCAGCACGCAAAGGCTCACCGAGCGCCATGACAGCAGGCTTCGCGAAGACGGTTGATCAGCAAGGGGCACGTTAAGACTCTTCAGGCAACACCGTAGCGCTCGCGGTATGCAAGCACGCGCTGGCGGTGCGCGTCGAGTTCCGCCCCGGTGTGTTGTGTCAGATATTGCAGCAAATCGGCCAGTCTCGCAATGGCGCAGACCTGCAGGCCCAATTGCTGCTGCACATACTGCACCGCACTGTGGTCTACATCACGCACCTGGCCGCCCGGGCCTGCCTCGGTGGCCTTTTCCTGCCGGTCCAGGGCAATGGCCACGGCGCAGGGCGTGGCACCTGCCGCATGGATCAGCGCGATCGACTCACGTGCCGCCGTGCCAGCCGACATCACGTCGTCCACGATCAGAACCCGGCCCTTGAGTGGTGCGCCCACCAGTGAACCGCCTTCTCCATGGTCCTTGGCTTCCTTGCGGTTGTAGGCGAAAGGCACGTTGCGGCCCAGGCGGGCGAGTTCGATCGCCACCGCTGCACCCAGGGGAATGCCCTTGTAGGCCGGGCCAAAAATCATGTCGAATTCGATGCCGCTGTCGATCAGTGCTTTTGCATAGAATTGCGCCAGCCGGCTCAGCTTGGCACCGTCATCGAACAGGCCGGCATTGAAAAAATAGGGCGAAAGCCGTCCGGCCTTGGTCTTGAATTCGCCGAATCGCAGCACGCCAGAGTCGACACAGAACTGCACGAAGTCCTGTGCCAGTGCCTCGCCGGCAACCACTCCTGCAGAGGCGCCTTTTGCGCCCACTTCCAAAACCATGGGGATTTCCTTGTTCAAACTGACCAGCCTCAATCTCAACGGCATTCGTTCCGCCAGCAACAAGGGGCTGGAACCCTGGTTGGCCGCACACCAGCCGGATTGTATTTGCGTGCAGGAAATCAAGGCCCAGGCGGGAGACATGGCGGGACGGTTCGAGGAAATCGGTGACCTCAAAGGCCATTTTCACTGCGCTGAAAAAAAGGGCTATGCGGGCGTGGGTGTGTACACGCGGCACGAACCCAGTGAGGTGCTGGTGGGGTTTGATCGCGGAGAGTTCGACGGCGAGGGACGTTACCTCGAACTGCGCTTCGACACGCCGCAGCGCAAGTTCAGCCTCATCAGTGCCTACTTCCCCAGCGGGTCGTCTGGCGAGGAACGGCAGCTGGCCAAGTACCGCTTCCTCGACCTGATCTATCCGCACCTGACGGCCCTCAAGTCCCAGCGCGACTTCATCCTGTGTGGTGACATCAACATCGCGCACCAGCAGATCGACCTGAAAAACTGGCGCAGCAACCAGAAAAACAGCGGCTTTCTGCCCGAAGAGCGCGCCTGGATGACCAAGCTGCTGACCGACGGCGGCCTGGTGGACGTTTACCGCCATCTGCGACCCGACACCACTGACGCCTGCTACACATGGTGGAGCAACCGCGGTCAGGCGTACGCCAACAACGTGGGCTGGCGCCTGGACTACCACCTGGCCACCCCGGCACTGGCTGGGCTGGCGCGTTCGGAAGCGATCTACAAGGCGGAGAAGTTCTCTGACCACGCGCCCATCACCATCGAGTACGACTTCAGTCTCTGAGCGCCTTCAGGCCGCCACTTCTTTCCGCGCTTCAATGAGCAACTGCTGCACGACAGCCCCCTGCGTGGCAGCCACGGCACGGATGCGCAGCGCCCGCCCTGACTCCAGTTGCACGCGACAGTGGTAGTCCAGACCGTCGGTTTGACCGGGGCTGTGGCTGGGCACGCGGCGCTGCCATTGGCGCTTGCCGTCGAGCTCCACAGTGAGCTCGTGCCAGGGTTGCGGATGCTCCAGCGGCGCGCGCACCACCAGCGTGACATCCACATCGAATGTGCGACGCCGGTCCAGCGATGCGGGAACGTCGATGACGGCAACCGAAGCGCCGCCGACATCGCAGCGCCAATGCTCGGCCACCTGAGGGCCTCCGGATCGATTCGTCATGTCGCCAGCAGTTCTTTCAGTTCGCCAGAAGCCAGGAGCCGGTTCAGGTCTTCGGCCCCGCCAATCAACACGCCGCGCACGAACACCATGGGCAATGTGGGCCAGCCGGTCCACATCTTCAGTACGTTGCGGCGGCGCCATTGCGAGATGTAGCTTCCGAACTCCAGGTACTGGAACGGAATGTCCGCCCGTGCCAGTGCCTTGCGGGCCTTGGCAACAAACGGGTTGCCTGCCATCCCCACCACCACCACAGGGTGGCTGGTGATGGCGCCCTGCACCTGGTCCAGGACGTCGCGGTGGAGGTTGGCCACCTTGTCTCGGATGGCGGGGTGGAGAAACGGCGCTTCGAGCACAGGTCGGTTCATGTGGTGTCCTGAGATTGGGTTGCCCACTTTAGTGCCATCTGGCATTCCCGGGCGCATGGGGTGGCCTTGGGGATAATCCCTGGCAGTCCCCTTTGCCGTTTCGACCATGCTGAAGTACCAAACCGTCCCCGTCACGCCCTTCGCCCAGAACTGCTCCATCGTCTGGTGCGATGAAACGCTTGACGCCGCCATCATCGACCCGGGCGGTGATCTGGATCGTTTGCTGGCGGAGGTGCAGCGCTTGCGGCTGAACCTCAAGGCGATCTGGCTCACCCACGCCCACATCGATCACGCTGGCGGCACGGCCGAGCTGGCTGAAAAGCTCGACCTGCCGATCATTGGCCCGCACCCCGGCGACCAGTTCTGGATCGACGGTCTGCCCCAGCAAAGCGCCATGTTCGGCTTCCCACCCGCCGGCCACTTCACGCCCACCCGCTGGCTGGCCGACGGAGATACAGTGCAGATTGGCCACAGCTCGCTCAACGTGCGCCACTGCCCGGGCCACACACCCGGTCACGTGGTGTTTCACTCGCCCGAAGCCCAGCGCGCTTTTGTGGGCGACGTGCTTTTCGCGGGAAGCATTGGGCGAACCGACTTCCCCCAAGGCAACCACGCCCAACTGATCAGCAGCATCAAGGAGCGGCTGTGGCCCATGGGGGATGAGACGGTGTTCATTCCAGGGCATGGACCGGAGAGCACGTTTGGTGAGGAGCGGCGGTCCAATCCGTATGTGAAAGCCTGAACGCTCCACGCTGTGCGCTGTGCGCTGAGTCCTCAGCCCCGCTTGGCCGCTTCGTACAACCCCTGCACCTTCGGCAGATTCGCCTCCAGTTCGCGGATGCGGTTCGGCCCGCTGGGGTGGGTGGACAGAAAACCCGGGCCCGCGCCACCACCGGCTTTGGTCATTTTCTGCCACAGGCTCACGCTGGCCCGGGGCAGGTAGGCGGCCCTTGCAGCCAGTTCCAGCCCCACCAGGTCGGCTTCGGACTCGTCTTCGCGGCTGAATCTGAGTGTGAGCAGCTGGGCGCCCATGCCGGCGGCCAGATCGCCGAGATCACCCAGGCCGAGCAGCTGCGCCCCCAGGCGCAAACCCAGATTCGTGGCGCCGCTCTTGGCCATGCGTTCGCGGGCGTGCTCGCGCAGCGCATGGGCCATCTCGTGACCCATGATCATGGCGGTTTCGTCGTCGGTAAGCTGCAGCTTGTCCAGAATGCCGGTGTAGAACGCGATCTTGCCGCCGGGCATGCAGAAAGCATTGATCTGATCGCTCTGGATCAGATTCACGGCCCATTTCCACTCCTTTGCGCGGGGGTTCCACGCATGCGTGTGCGGGATGATGCGCCGTGCAATGGTCTGCAGGCGCTGCACCTGCGGGTGGCTGTTGGGCAACAGCACCTGTTTGCTCTGGGCTGCCTGCATCACCTGCAGATACTGCTGGCTGGCGGCCGCTTCAAGCTGGTCCGCCGGCACCAGTCTCCGCAGAGACGATGACTTGCCCACCTCCACCTGTGCGGCTGCTGGCAGGGCAGCGCCTGCAGCGGCCGCTGCGCCGGCCAGCACGAAGGCGCGGCGGGACGACCAGACATGACTGGAGCTTTCCGCAGACCCGGACGCATGGGCTGATTTGAGATCGCAGAGAAGGCACATGGCGCAATGATCCAGAAAACGGAAGCGGGTCGAAGACTTTGGAGCAGTTCCTCCTGAGAGGCCCTCTTCCTGGCGAAGTTCGCCCTGTTTCCGGCAGTCTTTGCGTCAATTCGCGAGTTCGAACGCCGTTACAGGATGATAGGGCGATGCTGCTTGCGCGTGGGCACAATGGCGGCATGTCCCCACCCACTTCCAGTGCTGTCGCCGACAACTCCCCCAACGCTCCCGTCGCCGGCATCGAGGGCGAGCCCAACAGCCAGCCAGCCCGCCCGTCGTGGCGCGAAACCTTGCGTTCCTTGTGGGACCGCCGCGTGCTGGCCATGCTTTTCCTGGGCTTCACGGCGGGTCTGCCGATCCTGCTGATCTTCTCTTCGCTGTCGCTGTGGCTGGTGGAGGCCGGGGTGGAACGCAGGGCGGTCACCTTTTTCAGCTGGGCGGCGTTGGGCTATTCGTTCAAGTTCATCTGGGCGCCGCTGGTGGACCGGCTGCCGCTGCCACTGCTCACGCGCTGGCTGGGCAGGCGCCGCGCCTATCTGCTGCTCTCGCAAGTTGGCGTGATCTCGGCCATCGTCGGCATGGCCAGCACCGACCCGGCCAGCGGCGGTGCCAGCCTGACTGCGATGGCCCTGTTCGCGGTGATGCTGGGCTTCATGTCGGCCACGCAGGACATCGTGATCGATGCCTACCGCATCGAGATCGCGCCGCCCGAGCAGCAGGGTGTGTTGTCGTCGGCCTACATCGCGGGCTACCGGATCGGCATGATCGTGGCCGGTGCGGGCGCGCTGTTTCTGGCTGCGCATTGGGGGTCTGCGCGCGATGTGTATGTGTACACCGCTTGGCAGCAGGCCTACCTGGTGATGGCCCTGGCCATGGGTGTGGGGGTAATCACCACCTTTCTGGTTCGCGAGCCGGTTGTGGCTGAGCGAGAGCCGGAGCCTTCCGGTGCTCACGCCCGCCTGCTGGCGGTGTTTGTTTGCGCGGTGCTGGCTTTTGTGGGCGTGTTCTGGGCCTGGGGGCACTGGCTGTCGCCGACCGCGCCAGGCCCCTTTCTGGGCCTGCTGGTGGAGGCGCTGCGCATGGGGGCTGCCCTGGGGGCGGCCTTTGGGGTGGGCGCTTTGATGGTGCATGCCGGCCTGGCCAGCCGGGAGCAGGCGCGCCAGACCTGGGTGATGCCGGTGCTGGATTTCTTTCGCCGCTACGGCACCCGGACCGCCTGGCTGCTGCTGGCACTCATTGGCCTGTATCGCATTTCGGACATCGTGCTCGGTGTGATCTCCAACGTGTTCTACCAGGACATGGGGTTCTCCAAGACCGAGATTGCCTACGCGGTCAAGACCTTTGGTGTGGTGGTGGCCATTGCCGGCGGTTTTGTGGGGGGCTTGCTGACCACGCGCATTGGCGTGATGCGCTCGTTGTTCTGGGGTGCGGTGTTGGCTGCGCTGACCAATCTGGGCTTTGTGTTGCTGGCGTTCGCCGGGCACGACCTGCACCTGATGTACGCCGTGGTCGCGGCCGACAATCTGGCCGCAGGGTTTGCCAGCGCGGCGTTCGTGGCTTTCTTGTCCAGCCTGACCAACGTATCGTTCACCGCCGTGCAGTACGCCATCTTCAGCTCGCTGATGACGCTGCTGCCCAAGAGCCTGGGCGGTTATTCGGGGGGCATGGTGGATGTGCTGGGCTACCCTGGATTTTTCACCCTCACGACCTTGATGGGCCTGCCGGTTCTGGTGCTGGTGCTCCTGGCCAAGCGGTTGTTGCCGGTCGGGCGCTGATCTGGCGCTGGAGTTCCGGCTTTTGCACTTTGCCCAGTGCTGTGCGTGGCAAGGCCGGCAGTTGCAACCATTGGCGCGGCCATTTGTAGCGCGCCAGGCGCCCTTCCAGAAACGCCCGCAGTTGCTGCACCCAGTTTTCATCGGGTGCCGCTGCTTCCGTGAACACCAGCACCGCCACCACGGTCTCGCCCCAGCGCGCATCGGGCATGCCCACGACGGCGCACTCGGCCACCCAGGGGTGCTGGATCAGCAGGTTCTCGATCTCGGCCGGGTAGATGTTCTCGCCGCCCGAGATGATCATGTCCTTGGACCGTCCCACCACGGTGTGGCTGCCGTCGGGCGCCTGCCGCGCCAGATCTCCGCTGTGGAAAAAGCCCTCGGCGTCGCAGGTGGGTTGATCGGGCCAGTAGCGTGTCACCACATTGGGCGCGCGCACCCAGACCTCGCCCACCTCGCCTGACGCCACCTCGGTGCCCTGGGGGCTGCACAGCCGCACTTCAACACCCGGCGCCGGCCAGCCGCAAGAGCCATCGTGGCTGAGCGCATGTGTGGGCGGCAGGGCAATGGAAAACGGACCGGTTTCGGTGCTGCCGTACACATTGCAGACAGGGATTCCGCGCCCATGAAACGCCTGCACCGGCTGCGCCGGCAACAGGCTGGATCCGGCCCACACCGCTCGCAGGCTCGACAGATCGGTCTCCGTCCAGCCAGGATGCGCAATGAGCGCCTGCAAGGTCGCTGGTACCTGCAGGGTGAGGGTGGGGCGCTGCGTTTCGAAGCAGCGCAAGGTGGCGCCCGGGTCGAAGCGGTCGAACAGCAGCACCTGGGCACCCACCGACAGGGCGGGCAGCGTCTGGATGCAAAGCCCGCCCACATGGAACAGGGGCAGCACCGTGACCACCACATCGTCTGGCGTGATGCCCTGCACCTGCGCGGCGATGGCCATGTTGGCCAGCAGATTGCCCTGGGTGTGCACCGCGCCCTTGGGCTTGCCGGTGGTGCCGGAGGTGTAGACCAGCAAAAGGGGTGTTTGCAGCGCGTTTAGCAGTGCTTTTTGAACGGTTTCAGACGGCGGTGGCAATGGAAGCCGCTCGCCCACCTGCAACACCTGCACCGGCAATACGAGGGGCAACCACGCACAGCGGCCCGCCATGTCCTGGGCAGGGTCTTGCAGGCTTTCGTCGCACACCAGCACGCTGGGGGTGCAGTCGTCCATCACCGCCACCCATTCGTCCGGCGAAAGGCGGTGATTCAGCGGCACGAAGATGGCACCGAGCCGGGCCAGGGCAAAGAGCAGCACAATCTGGGTCGGATGGTTCAGGCCCAGCCACGCGACACGATCGCCCGGCACCACGCCCAGATGCTGTCCGAGCAGGGCTGCCACCGAATAGACCTGTTGTTGCAGATCGCGCCCGCTCAGATATGTCCACCGGGGTTCAAAGTCCTGCGATTCGCTCCCACTCAGCACGGGCAAGCATGGGCGCTTCTCTGCGATGAGGGCCAGGAGCTCATCGAAAGATTCAGCCGGGAGGGCGGGCAGCGGGGCCGGTACGGGCCAGGGCGGGGGAGTGAGCGACGACATTCACGCAACTTTACGCCAGCCTCACCGAGACTTCATGCACCGGCCCCACCATGACGGACATGAAGGACACCGCTACACTGAATTCCATGACATCCCAGTTGCTGATGATTGAAGACGACGGTCGACTCGCGTCGATGGTGGTGGAGTACCTTGGTCAGTCGGGCTTCAAGGTCACCCACGCCGCCGATGGCGAGGCGGGCCTTGAGCAGTTGCAGATCCTGCAGCCCGAACTGGTCATTCTCGACCTGATGATGCCAGGCATGGATGGCCTGGAAGTGTGCCGCCGCATCCGATCCATGCAGGGCGATATGGCGCGCGTGCCCGTGATCATGCTCACCGCCAAGGGCGACCCCATGGACCGCATCATCGGTCTGGAGATTGGCGCCGATGATTACCTGCCCAAACCCTTCGAGCCGCGTGAGCTGCTGGCGCGCGTGCGTGCGGTGATGCGACGCCGGGGCGACAACGGTGCTGCGGGCGCGGTGCGCGAATCGCAGGCTTTGCGTTTCGGTTCGCTGGAGATCGACCGCGACGCCCGCACTGTGCAGGTCAACGGCCAACCTTGTGAGCTCACCTCGTACCAGTTCGACCTGCTGGTGGCACTGGCCGAGCGTTCCGGTCGTGTGCTCACGCGGGACCAGATCATGGAGGCCGTTCGCGGCCGGGAGCTGGAGGCTTTTGACCGTTCGATCGACGTGCACATCGGCCGCATCCGCAACGCCATTGAGGCAGACAGCAAGGACCCCAAGCGCATACTGACGGTGCGTGGTGTGGGCTATGTGTTTGCCAAGCAGCAGGACTGAAGCATGTTGCTGAACCTTTCCTGCGCATTTCTTTCCTTGACACTGGGTTTTGCACCCCAAGGAGCCTGCGCGGCAGAACGACATCGGCTGCTACGCATGGAGAAAAGTCCCACTTCGCCCCCGTTTTTCCGGCTGTGGCTACGGCCACAGTCCTCAAAATCGGCGCCGAACTGGGCTCTTTTCCCACGCGTTTCGCTTCGATGCCTTCTGCCGCGCAGGCTCCTAGGGCTCGCTGCGGCGGCCAGCGGGTCATGATGAGTCCGCTGGGCCAGAAACTCTATCTGCGCATCTGGCTGGCGGTGGTGGCTGCGGTGGCCTTGATCACGCTGGTGGTGGGGTGGCTTTGGCAGATGGCGCTGGATCAGGAGCGCGAACAGAACGCCAACCGCAGCAGCCGTTCGATCGTGATTCGCAGCAGCGGCGGCGAAATTCTGGGTCAGGCGCCCGCCATGGCCGTGCGGGTGCCTGGCGAAGGGCTGGAGTTTCAGGTCACCATGAAGGATGGGCAGACGCTCTATGTGCAGTTGCCCCGTTCCAACCGGCCCGATGGCGCCAGCCGGAGAAACAACCGAGGTGCTTCGGCCTGGCTGACTTCCCCCACGGGATTCGCCTGGCTGCTCGGACTGGTGGCGCTGGCGGTTGCGATGGGCGCCTATCCCATTGTCCGCCGTCTGACCAAACGACTGGAAGGTCTGCAAAAGGGCGTCGAACGCTGGGGCAGCGGCGACCTTTCGACCCGCCTGCCGGTTCAGGGGCAGGACGAGGTGGCTTTTCTGGCTTCACGTTTCAACGCCGCCGCCGAGCGTGTGGAAACCTTGCTGCAGTCCCACAAGACCTTGCTGGCCAATGCGTCGCACGAGCTGCGTTCGCCACTGGCGCGCATTCGCATGGGCCTGGAACTGCTGGGCCGAGACAGCGCGTCGGCCGCCCAGCGCAGCGAGATCGTCCGAAGCATCGACGAACTCGACCAGCTGATCGACGAAATCCTGCTGGCCAGCCGGCTCGACATGCGCGACGCCAGTGACGCCTCTGCCCTGGGGCCCAAGGAGGAGGTTGATCTCGTGGGACTCGCAGCCGAAGAATGTGCGCGCTCCGGTGCCGATCTGGACATCGAGCCGGGCGCGCCGTCGGTATTGGTTCAGGGGCATGCCCGCCTGTTGCGGCGCGTGCTGCGCAACCTGCTGGAGAACGCACGACGCTATGGCACGCAGGGGGTGGAAGAGCGTGCTGCCGAGGTGCGTCTGCACATTTCGGTCGCCTCCATGGCGCCCGCAGGCAGGCGGTCGGACAGAAACCCCGCTGCCAGTGGTGCGATGGCGATCGTGAGCGTGGAAGACCGCGGCCCCGGCGTTCCACCGGATCAGCGAGACCGCATTTTTGAGCCGTTCTACCGTTTGCCCGGTGCCAGCGAGCGCGAGGGGGGCGTTGGTCTGGGTTTGTCGCTGGTCAAGACCATCGTGGAAAGGCATGGCGGGCAGATCCGCTGCGAGGCTCGGGACGGGGGTGGCGCCCGATTTGTCGTGGAATTGCCGATCTGACGATGTTTGGCTTCAGGCACGGATGGCCGCGAGGGTTCGATTCGCCTGACTTCGGAATCGCATCCCCCATTTGGGGGATGTGCCTGAGACGGGCCACGTCTGACAATCGAATCGCGCTGCTGTCACAGCAAGCCTGAATTCAGGGCCAGCAATCGTTCTTGCAAACGATCATTTGAAACCGATCTCCCAACGACGTCCTTCCAAGGACTTTCAAAAGCCACCGCAAGGTGGCTTTTTTTTCGTCGCTTCGGCGTGAAAGACCAATCGACCCGTGGCTTTCGCTGGCGTTCTCAATCGCCAGAGCGTCGCGAGACATCAAATTCATGCCGCCCCGCCGGCAGATCCAGCACAACCGCGCTGTTGTTCCGGCGCAGCACGCGAATGTCCGGCACCTCCTGCAGGGTGCTCTCCTGGGTGCGGATCGTGTCGTCCGTGCTCGCAGGCAAGTGCAACTCGGCACGGGTATTGGCGGGCACCTGAACCATCAGCCGATGGCCATCGACGCGGCGTTGCCACTGCACATCCACCGGGCCACGCTGGGTGGGAACCCGTGCGTCAAACCAGTCGAGGTCGCCCGGCTGGGGCTGCACAAGGACGTGCCGAGCCCCTGGCAACAAAGGCCTGACACCCACCAGGCGCCGGGGAATCACATTGGCTGGCGCGCTGCCCCAGGCGTGGTTCCAGTCCAGGTTGGACTTCGCTGAGAGGTCCCAGGCCTCCAGGGTCATGGTCGAACCCTGTTCCAGCATGTTCAACCAGGTGCGAGGGCCCCTGGCGCGCATGCGGTCCAGGGCAGTCTGTGCTTCGCCGTGTTCGTACAGGGCGTCCAGCAGGTGCTGTGCACCATACACGCTGGCGGCCATGCCGCGTGAGTGGACGAAGCCCAGCACGGCGGACCGATGGGCCTCGGGCACCAGACCAAAGCGCAAGGCAAACAGGTTCGCGTGCAGCGAATGGTGGTCCACGCCCTCACCATCCCGGTAGCGTTGCATTTCGGTGTCAAAAAAAACGCGGTGAAAGCTGTTGCGGACCTTTTCGGCCCTGGCCTGCCATTGCTCGGCCTCCTCCATCTGCCCCAGGGCCAGAGCGATGCGACCCATGAGCACCAGTCCCCGGTGGTGGTAGGCGTTGGCGACCGCGTCCACCGGTGTGATCACATGCCCGTCGCGCTCGCCCGGTGGCCAGTCCACCAGTGTATGGAGACGTCTGCCCTGGCCCAGGCTTTCTCTGAATGCTGCGGTCTGGCGCTCGGCGCTGTTGACGATCAGTCCGTCCGATCGGGCAAGTGCGGTCAGGGTGCTGGCCGCAAGCCGCTCCTGGTGCACTGAGATCAATGCGGTATCGCCGGTGTGCAGCAGGTCTTCCCAGGCCATGAGCAAAGGGTGCACCTGCCATTCAAGCGGCCAGGTGGGCTGTTGCAGCAGGAACTCCAGCGTGTGCCGCGCGGTGGCGTAGGAACGGTCCTGGTTGTAGTGAGAGAGCTGGTGGATGTGGGCGTCGCCCTCGTAGGGCAGGCGCTCGCGGTCGCCGTCCACGTAGATGCCAAGAAAGGTGGTGGCCAGCGCGGTGTGGCGGCTCAGGTCCCAGACGGCGTCCAGATCTGGCGACGACGAGCGAAAGTGGGCCGCCGTTGCATCGTGGGGCAGGGCGAGTGCGTGTCGCCGCAGGTATTCAGGGCGAAAACCCGCTGGCGCAGCTTCCAGCTCCACAAAGCGGAAGGGCATCACTTCGCCGGTGCCGGGCGGCGTGGCGATGAAGCCGCTCTTGAGCCAGGGCGGCGGTTGCCACTGGAGCACCGGCTGGCGCAGGGTGGGGGAAGGCTCCAGCACAAGATCGTGCGCCTGGTAGCGCACGGTGCCGGGTGGCTGGCGTTCCAGCTGTCCCTGTGCACTGCGCATTTCGCCCAGGTGCATGCGCACGGTGGTAGCGGGCGCTTCGGGCCAGACGATCACGGCCTGTCCGAATCGGGCTTGTCCAAAATCGAAGAACCAATGGCCCTCACCGAGGTGTTCTGCCTGTACGGGATGATCGACCTGAAACACCGGCCGGGGCCGGTTGCTGAAATCGGTGTTGGCCGGGTCGGCCGGCGCGGCTTGATGGGTAGTGAAGACTTCGTCCGCTGTGCGAAACCTCTGGCTCTCCGACCAGGGGCTGGCCTGCCCATCGTCATCCCACGTCCGCACCCGCCATGACCATTCCTCGCCAGCGTTAAGCGGGGGGCCGCTGTGCCTCACAGCAACCGAATCGGCGCTGACGATCTTGCCTGAATCCCAGAACGGCTGGGCCTTCCCAGGTGCCTCCACGCGAATCTGGTAGGCCGACTGCAAGGCACCCCGCCTCGGATCGTTTACCTGCCAGGAAAAAGCCGGCAAGGCATCGCGGATCAGGTTGTCGTGGGGATGAGTGAGCAGACTCACGGACAGGCCGAGGGGCGCACCAAGCGAAGCCTGGGCCATGGAATCATGTGGAGCGGCGATGCGGTTTTCGGCCATTGCTGGCCCCGTCAGCAGCAGCCCCAGCGCTGTGGAAGCCGCAAGCAGGCCGCCAAGTGCCACGGCGATGGCGGTTTTCAGAATCATGGGAATGGGACCGGCTCCCGCCATGGCAGTTCCCGCCCCATGGCATCCGAGAGCCAAGCCCTCCGGCGCGAAATGACCCGTTCCAAAGATACCGAGGGCCCGGCTCTGCCGGTCCAAGGTATCGCCCCCTTGAGGGGGTGACGCGCGAAGCGCGGCGCGGGGGTGGGACAGTCAATGCCCGTTGGCCACCCGCTCGCCCGCCTTGAGCCGGTACACCGTACCGCAGTAGGGGCAGCGGGCTTCGCCGTTTTTCCCCACATCCAGATAGACCTTGGGGTGGGTGTTCCAGATTTTCATATCCGCCTTCGGACTGGGACAAAAAACCCCGCCCTGTGGGTTGAGGTCATGGGCAACGAGTTCCACAACGGATGGCTTCATTCTTGTACTCCTGATTCAGCGGACCTTTGCTGGAACTGCCGGGGGCCATCCAGCCACGCCGTGAAGCTGGTCTGGCCTACGGGTGCATGGAAGGTCACACCTTGGCCAGCCAGTGGGCGTAGTGGGGGTTGCGGCCACCGACGATGTCGAAGAACGCGCTCTGGATCTTCTCGGTGATGGGCCCTCGGCTGCCAGCGCCCAGTTCGATGCGGTCGAGTTCGCGGATCGGCGTGACTTCGGCGGCGGTGCCGGTAAAGAAGGCTTCGTCGGCGATGTAGACCTCGTCACGGGTGATGCGCTTCTGCACAATCTCCAGCCCCAGGTCCTTGGCGATGTGGAACACGGTGTTGCGGGTGATGCCGTTCAGGGCGCCTGCAGACAGGTCGGGCGTGTAGATCACACCGTTCTTGATGACAAAGATGTTTTCACCGGCGCCCTCGCTCACGAAGCCCGAGCTGTCGAGCAGCAGGGCTTCGTCGTAGCCTTCATCGGTGACTTCCATGTTGGCCAGGATGGAGTTGGTGTAGTTGCTCACCGCCTTGGCCTGCGTCATGGTGATATTGACGTGGTGGCGGGTGTAGCTGCTGGTCTTCACGCGGATCCCACGCTTCAGGCCCTCGTCACCCAGGTAAGCCCCCCATGTCCAGGCGGCAACCATCAGGTGGATGGTGTTGCCCTTGGGCGAGACGCCGAGCTTCTTGTCACCGATCCATGTGAGCGGGCGAATGTACGCGCTCTCCAGCTTGTTCTCGCGCACCACAGCCTTCTGGGCCTCGTTCACTTCTTCCTTTGTAAAAGGAATCTGCATGCGCAGGATCTTGGCGCTGTTGAACAGGCGTTCGGTGTGTTCCTCCAGCCGGAAGATTGCGGTGCCATCGGGCGTGTTGTAGGCGCGCACGCCTTCGAATGCGCCGCAGCCGTAGTGCAGGGTGTGGGTCAGCACGTGGATCTTGGCGTCGCGCCAGTCGACCATCTGGCCGTCCATCCAGATCTTGCCGTCGCGGTCTGACATTGAAGGAATCGGTGACATTGTCTTTGCCTCTGTGGGGGTGGAAAGGGGGCTTTGAAGGGGTCTTCTCGGTGCCGTGTCCAGGGGACCCAGCGCTG
Organism: Hydrogenophaga sp.; assembly: GCF_030651625.1. Classification (GTDB taxonomy): domain Bacteria; phylum Pseudomonadota; class Gammaproteobacteria; order Burkholderiales; family Burkholderiaceae_C; genus Hydrogenophaga. The sequence goes on from NZ_JAUSCF010000023.1 coordinate 170,172, forward strand.
TCGACAGCTGGCGATTTTACGTTCCGGGGGGCGAGCCTTCCGCCGTGTCGCTGGGTGAGTCGCCTGACGCCGGTTCCATGGGTCGAAGCTCGAACGATTGCAGGCGACCCTGGAGGAAGGTGCAGATCACGGCATCGCCGGCTTCATCGCTCCATTCCAGCACTTCCGGATCGTGGTCCGGTTCGGTGTGGCGCAGGCCCAGGCTCAGCGTACGTCGCACCACCTCCACCAGCGGTATTCCCTTTTTCAGCTGACCATGCAGCACACGGGCATTGCGCACATGGCCCATCGGTCGCTTCGCCGCTGCGTGTAGCAGGCGCATGAGCTTGGTGAAATGCAGCAGCAGCCAGAAACTGATCATCAATGCCGCGAGGACCAGGCCCTTCCAGCCGTAGGCTTGCCAGGCCGCGTAGGCGATGGCCACAGCGAATGCGGGGAACAGAAAGGGGCGGAGTCTGGCCATCCAGTCAGACATTCACAGGCTCCGCACCAGGTTCATGGCTTCTTCGATGCGTTCGACCGGGTGAATGGTCAGGCCCTCGAAAGCCTTGTCGTTTTTCTTCGGTGCGTTGGCCTTCGGCACCACCGCCACCGAAAAACCGAGCTTGGCGGCTTCTTTCAGCCGTTCTTGCCCGCGCGGCGCGGGCCGCACTTCGCCGGCCAGGCCCACTTCGCCAAAGGCAATGAAACCCTTGGGGAGCGCCTTGCCTCGCAGGCTGCTGGTGATGGCCAGCATCACCGCCAGGTCAGCAGCGGGCTCGCTGATGCGCACGCCGCCCACGGCGTTGACGAACACGTCCTGGTCCATGCAGGCCACACCGGCGTGGCGGTGCAGCACCGCGAGCAGCATGGCCAGACGGTCGCGGTCGAGGCCCACGCTCAGGCGGCGGGGGCTGGGGCCGCCGCTGTCCACCAGCGCCTGGATCTCCACCAGCATGGGGCGCGTGCCTTCGAGCGTGACCATCACGCAGCTGCCGGGCACCGGTTCGCTGTGCTGACTCAGGAAAATGGCGCTGGGGTTGCTTACGCCTTTGAGGCCCTTTTCCGTCATCGCAAACACGCCGATCTCGTTGACCGCGCCAAAGCGGTTTTTGATGGCGCGGATGAGGCGGAAGCTGCTGTGTGTGTCACCCTCGAAGTACAAAACCGTGTCCACCATGTGTTCGAGAACGCGCGGACCGGCCAGCGCGCCCTCCTTGGTCACGTGGCCCACCAGCACGATGGCCGTGCCGCTGGCCTTGGCCGCACGCGTGAGGTGGGCCGCGCATTCGCGCACCTGGGCCACCGAGCCGGGCGCGCTGGTGAGCTGTTCGGAGTAAACGGTTTGTATGGAGTCGATCACCGCGATGGCGGGCTTCACATGGTCCAGCGTGGCCAGGATTTTTTCCAGCTGGATTTCGGCCAGCACGCTGACCTGCGAACCGTCCAGCCCGAGCCGGCGGGAGCGCAGCGCCACCTGAGCGCCACTTTCTTCACCGGTGACGTAGAGCGTCCCGCTCAAGCCCCCACGCTGCCCCGCTGCGCGTGGTCCGCTGCCCCCCGAGGGGGCTTTCGTGCCTTGGGGCGGCCCGGCGTCACTCATGCCAGCCCTTTGCAACGAATCCAGGGCCTGCAGTAGCAGCGTCGACTTGCCGATGCCCGGGTCACCGCCAATCAGCACCACCCCGCCCTCCACAATGCCGCCGCCGAGTACGCGGTCCAGCTCGTCGTGGCCGGTGGGCGTGCGCTGCACGTCGGTGGCGTCGATGTCGGCCAGGGTGGTGACTTCGGCTGTTTTGGCCAGCGAGGCAAAGCGGTTTTTCGCCGTGGCGGTGGACTCCGCCACCGATTCGATCAGCGTGTTCCAGGCGTTGCAATGCGGGCATTTGCCCAGCCATTTGGGGCTGTTGCCGCCGCATTCGCTGCAGGTGTATTGGGTTTTGTCTTTGGCCATGTGCAGGGGGCAATATAGTCGAGTGCCACCGGGTGCCCTTGTCGAAGCGGCCAGCCCCGCCAACCGCCCCCACCGCCTTGACCAAGCCCCTCACACCCGCCTCTGCCCGCCCCGGCGCCACCGCGCTGCGTGCCTTGCCGCCCGAAGCTCAGACCTTGTCGCCTGCCGCCCGGGCCTACAACCTGCAGCTGGTGCGCATCGAGAAGCTGCAGTCCCAGCTCGCTGAACTCGACGCCTTGGGGCAGGCCCACCGCGCCGATCTGCAGCGCTGGGTACACCCGCTGGAGGTCCAGCGGCGCTCACGCATGCGCGAACTGGCGCAGGCATTGGCAGCGCAACTCACCGACAAGGCGTTAAGCCGGATGCAACGCGAACGCGCGTTGGCGATGATGTGCGACCTGGCGCAAACGCTGGCAGAGGAGGGCGACCGCGAAATGGCGGCGCTGCACGACCGCCACAGCCCGAGCACTCTGGCCCAGAAGAAGCAGGCCGCAGCCAACGCCCTGCGCGCCCGGCTGGAAGAAGCCCTTGGCGCGCCGCTGGACGACCTGGGCCAGGATGCGTCTGCCGAAGCCCTGCTGCGAGCTGGCATGGACCGTTTGCGCCAGGCCGACGAAGACGAGCAGGCGCGTCGCAGCGCCAAATCACGGGCCCGCAAGGCGAAGAAGGCCCCTCCAGCCCAACAGGTGCAGCAGCAGGCCCGGCAGGCCGATGCCGACACCACGCTGCGCAACCTGTTTCGGCAACTCGCAAGCGCCCTGCACCCGGACCGCGAGCCTGATCCCGAACAGCGCTTGCGCAAGACCGCGCTGATGAGTGCCGCCAATGCCGCCTACGGCCGCAAGGATCTGGTCGCCTTGATGCGTCTGCAGGTGCAGGCAGAGTTGGCCGACCCGCACGCGGTGTCGCGCCTCACCGACGACCGGCTTGCCGCGCTGACGTACTTGCTCAAGCAGCAAGTGGCCGATCTGGAGCGTGAACGCGCCGCGCGCCAGCAGCGCCTGGCCGACGAGTTCGATCTGCCGTCTGGGCAGGTGCCGAACCCGAACACGCTCAAGCAGCATTTGCTGCGCGACGTGAGCGCGCTGGAGGCGACCGTGGCGGGGCTCGCGCGCGACCTGGAACAGGTGCAGAACACCGCAGGTCTCAAGCGCTGGCTGAACAATCATTCATCGCCGGACGCGCCTCATTGGCGTTGACGAACGCCCGAGGCCGTGAGCGTCACGGCAGGTTGGCGAAGCCTTTGGACAGCGCCAGCGTGATGTCCGCAGCCGGCACACCCCGGCAGCCGCGCGTATTCTGCCCGGCCCAAAGAGGCGAACAATCGCCACTGCCCTGAGCCTCCCAGTGCGCGCGCAAGGGCGCGATGGCTGCTGTGGCCAATGGAAAGGCCTGGGCGGCCGGGTTCAGTGGGCCAAGCTCCCGCATCAGGCGGTTGACGATGCCGCGCGCGGGTCGGCCCGTGAACAAATGCGTCAACGCGGTGTGGGCGCTCGCATCGCTCAGCAGCGCGGCGCGGTGCACCGCGCTGGTGGTGGCTTCGGGACAACAGAGGTAGGCCGTGCCCACCTGCACGCCGGCCGCGCCCAGCGCCATGGCTGCGCTCACGCCAGCAGCATCGGCAATGCCGCCAGCGGCGATCACCGGCACCTTCAATGCGGCCACCAGCTGCGGCACCAGCGCGAAGGTGCCCACCTGCGTGGTGATGTCATCCGTCAAGAAAATGCCCCGGTGCCCGCCCGCTTCCAGGCCCTGGGCAATCACCACATCGGCCCCGTGCGCTTCCAGCCACAGGCCTTCGGCAACCGTGGTGGCGGACGACAACACCACGCTGCCCCAGCCCTTCACGCGGACCAGCAGATCGGGCGCGGGCAGGCCGAAGTGGAAGCTGACCACGGGTGGCCGGAAGGGCTCGAGCGCGTCCGCCATGGCGTGGCTGAACGGCACCCGCCCGGCACTCGGGGGTGCGGCATAGATGTCGAGACCGGCTTGGGCATAAAACGGCGCCAGCACAGACCGCCAGCGGGCTTCGCGCTGCGGATCGGGTTCGGGCTGTGTGTGGCAGAAGAAGTTGACGTTGTAGGGCGCGCTGGTACCAGCGGTGATCGCGCCAAGTTCCGCAGCCATTGACTCGGGGGTGAGCATGGCGCAGGGCAGGGAGCCCAGTCCGCCGGCGTTGCACACCGCCACGGCGAGTGCGGCGCCTTGTGATCCGGCCATGGGGGCCTGCACCAGCGGCAGGCGGGTGCTGATGAGGGAGAGCAAGGGATTCATGCCGGCATTCTCCCCGTCGAAGCGTTGATCAGGGAAAACCCGTGCAACCAGTACAGACAAATCATTTAACATATTAAATAAATGGACCCGAACACCCCTTTCATCCACCGCAACCTGCCCCGCCTGCTGCTAGAAGCCCGAGAGGCGGTGATGCAGCACACTCGGCCCAGTCTGCGCGACCACGGGCTGTCTGACCAGCAATGGCGCGTGCTGCGCGTGCTGGGGGAACACGCTGGTGAGTCTGGCGGCGTGGAAACCGGCCGGGTGGCGCGTGAGGCGTTTCTGCTCGGCCCCAGCCTCACAGGCGTGCTCACGCGCATGGAACGCGACGGCCTGATTGAGCGAAGCCGCTGCCCTGATGACGCGCGCCGCACGGTGGTGCGGGCCACAGCGGAAGGGCTGCGACTGGTGGGTGCGCTCTCGCAGACCATCGAGGCGCACTACGCCTGGATGGAGGCGCGGCTGGGCAAAGCCAGACTGGCACAGCTCTATGCATTGCTGGACGATGTGATCGCCATGGAACAACCCGCCGACCAGGGCGAAACCGCCTCCCGGTTCGCTGCATGAAAGAACGAGCATGAACGCTCCCGCTTCAGCGCCTTACCTGCCTTCGGGCACGGTGTACGGCACGCTCCTCAACTTCCGCGGTGAGCACGCGCAGTGGGCGACTCGCATGGTCGAGCCGCCGTACAAGGCGCCACCCAAGGCACCGGTGCTCTATGTGAAAACGGCCAACACGTTCACACCGGCAGGCGAAAGGATCGCCTTGCCAGCGGGTGCGCCGGTGGAAGTGGCCGCGAGCATTGGTCTGGTGATCGGCTGGCCAGACGATCTGCTCGCGCCTGCCGGGCCGCCCGGTGTGTTGGGTGCGGTGTTGCTCAACGATGTGGCCATTGCGCACGATAGCTACTACCGCCCGCCGGTGAAAACTCGTTGCGTGGATGGTTTTCTGGGGATGGGGGCTGAATGTGTGGTGCTGGCGCGCCTAGGCGGTCTGGCTGGTTTGTCCAGCCTGCGCCTGGAGCTGCACATCAATGGCGTGCACCGGCAAACCACCGCATTGAGCGATCTGGTGCGCGACGCCGAGTCGCTGCTGTGTGAAGTGAATGCCTTCATGAGCTTGCGCGAGGGCGATGTGTTGATGCTGGGCACCGACTGCCTGCCAGATGGCACAAGGCCACTGGTTCATGTGGGCGACACGGTGGAAATTGTTGCGGAAGGATTTCTGGCCACGGTCCATCACTTTGTAGCTGATGAGACAACGCGCGAAGGCAGGCAAACTTTGGAAGCAGGAGCAGCACCATGAAGCGCGCCCGCATTGCCTGGGCTGGTGCCGTGCATGACGCGGTCGAGTGCGACGGACAGCTTGAACTGCTCACGCCCGCCCTGCGCGGCCAGCGCGTGGCGTTCGAAGGTGTGGTGTGGCTGCCACCACTGCCTCCCATGCCCGCGCACCGGCCGCGCACCATCCTGGCCCTGGGCCTGAACTACGCCGACCATGCCAAGGAATTGGCCTTCAAGGCACCCGAAGAACCGCTGGCCTTCATCAAAGGCGAGGCGTCGCTGATCGGCCATCGCGGCTTCACCGTGCGCCCGCCGGAGGTGCAGTTCATGCACTACGAGTGCGAGCTGGCGGTGGTGATCGGGCGCACCGCCAAAAGGGTGGCCAAGTCCGATGCGCTGGACTTCGTGGCCGGCTACACCGTGGCCAATGACTACGCCATCCGCGACTACCTCGAAAACTGGTACCGACCCAATCTGCGCGTGAAAAACCGCGACACCTGTACCCCCATCGGCCCCTGGCTGGTGGACGCCGCCGACGTGCATGACCCCATGAATCTGGCGCTGAACACCACTGTCAATGGCGCGGTCACCCAGCAGGGCAACACCCGCGACATGATTTTCGACGTGCCCACGCTGATCGAATACTTCAGCGCATTCATGACGCTGCACGCCGGTGACCTGATCCTCACTGGAACACCGCATGGCGTGGAAGATTGCAAGCCTGGCGACGAGGTGGTCACATCCATCGAGGGACTTGGGTCGCTGGAGAACACGATTGTGCTGTGAGCCATTTCATTCTGTCGTCCCCTCCCGAGTGTGCCGGTCTGAAGGCGCACTGCAAACCGCTTGAAGAGCACACCCACATGAACATCCGACACCTCATCAACGGCCAGGCCGTCGACGGCAACGCCACTTTCGAGACCATCAACCCCGCCACCCAGGAGGTGCTGGCCGAGGTAGCCACTGGCGACGAGGCCGAAGTGAACGCCGCGGTGCAAGCCGCCAAAGACGCGTTCCCGAAGTGGGCAGGCCTGCCCGCCACCGAACGCGCGCGACTGATGCGCCGCCTGGGTGAGTTGATCGCGAAGCACGTGCCCGAGATCGCTCAGACCGAGACCGACGACTGCGGCCAGGTGATCTCGCAGACTGCCAAACAGCTGATTCCCCGAGCGGCCGACAACTTCCACTACTTCGCGGAAATGTGCACGCGTGTGGATGGCCACACCTACCCCACACCCACGCACCTGAACTACACGCTGTTCCACCCGGTGGGCGTGTGCGCGCTCATCAGCCCCTGGAACGTGCCCTTCATGACGGCCACCTGGAAGGTGGCGCCCTGCCTGGCGTTCGGCAATACCGCGGTGCTGAAGATGAGCGAACTCAGCCCGCTCACCGCCGCACGCCTCGGGCAACTGGCACTGGAAGCCGGCATTCCGCCGGGCGTGCTGAACGTGGTGCACGGCTTCGGAAAGGATGCCGGCGAACCGTTGTGCGCCCACCCGGACGTGCGCGCCATTTCGTTCACCGGGTCCACCGCCACCGGCAACCGCATCGTGCAAAGTGCGGGCCTGAAGAAGTTCAGTATGGAATTGGGTGGCAAGAGCCCGTTCGTGATCTTCGAAGACGCGGACCTGGACCGCGCGCTCGACGCTGCCGTGTTCATGATCTTCAGCAACAACGGTGAACGCTGTACGGCCGGTAGCCGCATCCTGGTGCAACAAAGCATCTACGCCAATTTCGCTCAGAAGTTTGCCGAGCGTGCGAGGCGCATCACCGTGGGTGATCCGCTGGATGAAAACACCATCATCGGCCCCATGATCAGCCAGGGGCATCTGGCGAAGGTGCGCAGCTACATCGAGATGGGCCCGAAGGAGGGCGCCACGCTGCTGTGCGGCGGGCTGGACCGGCCTTCGTACGCGGCCGAGCTGCCATCGCGCGTGGCTAAGGGCAACTACGTGTGGCCCACCGTGTTTGCCGATGTCGACAACCGCATGCGCATTGCCCAGGAAGAGATCTTTGGCCCTGTAGCCTGCCTGATTCCGTTCCGCGACGAAGCCCATGCGATCGAGCTGGCCAACGACATCCAATACGGTCTTTCCAGCTATGTGTGGACCGAAAACCTGGGGCGCGCTCACAGGGTGGCGGCTACCATCGAGGCGGGTATGTGTTTCGTGAACTCGCAGAACGTGCGCGACCTGCGCCAGCCGTTTGGCGGCACCAAGGCCAGCGGCACGGGGCGCGAAGGCGGCACCTGGAGTTATGAGGTGTTTCTGGAGCCGAAGAATGTGGCGGTGTCTTTGGGATCGCACCACATTCCGCACTGGGGTGTTTGAGATGCTTTCACTCCAAAGGGTTGGCGGGATTGAAGGAGTGCGGGGCTCTGCTCCGCGAATGTCCCCCGAACCGGGCTGCGCCCGCTTCTCCTCCTTTATTTCGCTGCGCAGAACCCCACACCCCTTCAATCCTGCATGGCGTGCTGGCACACGGTCTGCCTCGCACGTGGTCCGCAGTGGGTTGACCGCCGGAGGCGAGCACCCCCGGCGGTCAACCTACGGAGCGAACGAAACCGCTCGAAAGCAAGGAGACAAGACATGGGCCAACTAGCACTCGTCGCCAAGATCACCCACGTTCCCTCGATGTACCTCAGCGAACTCGACGGTCCGCGCAAGGGCACGCGACAAGATGCCATCGACGGCCACAAGGAAATCAGCCGCCGCTGCCGCGAACTCGGTGTGGACACCATCGTCGTGTTCGACACCCACTGGCTGGTGAACGCCAGCTACCACCTCAACTGCGCGCCCCATTTCAAGGGCACCTACACCAGCAACGAACTGCCGCACTTCATCAGCAACATGGGGTTCGAGATCCCGGGCAACCCGGCACTGGGCAAATTGCTGGCCCAGGTGTGCAATGAGCATGGGGTTGAAACCCTGGCCCACGATGCCACCACCCTCGGCCCCGAGTACGGCACCCTGGTGCCCATGCGCTACATGAACGCCGACCAGCACTTCAAGGCCATCTCGGTCTCTGCCCTGTGCCAGTCGCACTACCTCAACGACAGCGCGCGCCTGGGCTGGGCCATGCGAAAAGCGGTGGAAGATCACTACGACGGCACTGTTGCCTTCTTCGCGAGTGGCAGCTTGAGTCACCGTTTCGCACAGAACGGCCTGGCGCCGGAATTCGCTTTCAAGATCTGGTCGCCGTTCCTCGAAACGCTGGATCGGCGCGTGGTGCAGATGTGGGAACAGGGTGAGTGGAAAGCCTTCTGCGATATGTTGCCCGAGTACGCTGCCAAGGGCCACGGCGAGGGCTTCATGCACGACACCGCCATGATGCTGGGCGCGCTGGGCTGGTCTGAATACGAAGGTCATGCCGAGGTCATCACGCCGTACTTCGGTGCTTCAGGCACAGGGCAACTCAACGCCGTGTTTCCCGTCACCCCTGTCAGCGGCAGTGCCATTCCCGCGCCGCAGGCGTCCTCTGCGGCGGGCTATCAGACCGTTTCGCGCCTCTGACTCACGACACCATGCCGCATCTCGTCATCCTCTACACCCCCAACATTGACCGACCCACCGATCAGGGGGGGCTCAACATGACGGCCTTGTGCCGGTTGTTGTGCGACGCCATGCTATCGGTGCGCGACGAACAAAACCGCCAGGTCTTCCCCACCGGTGGCACACGCGTACTCGCCTACCCGGCCGCCCACTTCGCAGTGGCCGACGGTGGTGTAGCCGGCAAAGCCGCTGGCAAGGGCAGCGATTACGCCTTCGTCTACATGAACGTGCGCATGGCCAAGGGTCGCAGCGCGCTGGTGCACCAGCGCGTGGGTGAAGCCCTGCAAGCCTGTGTGAAGACGCACTTTGCAGAACAGCTGGCCGCGCGGCCCATCGGCATCACGGTACAGGTCGACGAAGGCCACGAGGTGTTCGATGCCAAGATCAGTACGCTGCATCCGCTGTTCAACCCCGCCTGAGTCACCACATGCTCGACGACACCCTCATCCAGCAGCTCGCGGCAGCGCTCGACCGCGCCGAAAAATCCCGCGTGCCGCTGGCGCATTTCTCCAAAGCCCACCCTGGCATGACCATCGAAGACGGCTACCGCATCGGCCGCGCCTGGGTGGAACTGCAGAAGGCTCAGGGTCAGCGGGTCATCGGCCACAAGATCGGCCTGACCAGCCGCGCCATGCAGATCAGCAGCCAGATCGACGAACCCGATTTCGGCACCCTGCTGGAGCACATGCGCTTCACTGCAAAGGCAGGCGAGGTGCTCGACATTCCTGCCAGCCGCTTCATTGCGCCGCGTGTGGAAGTGGAGCTGGCTTTTGTGCTCAAGGCGCCATTGCAGGGACCTGACGTGACGTTGGCGCAGGTGCTGCACGCCACCGAATACGTCACGCCCGCGATCGAAATCATCGACGCGCGCATCGAACAGTTCGACCGCCACACAAAGGCCATGCGCAAGGTGTTCGACACCATCAGCGACAACGCTGCCAACGCCGGCATCGTGCTCGGTGAGGGTGACACCCGATACCGTGCCGATCCGCACTCCACCGACCTGCCGTGGTGCGGTGCCATTCTGCGCCAGAACGGCACGGTGGAAGAAACCGGATTGGCCGCCGGCGTGCAGGGCCACCCGGCCATCGGCATTGCGTGGCTTGCCAACAAGCTGGCGCCCTGGGGCGAGCGGCTCGAAGCCGGTGAAATCGTGCTGGCCGGCTCCTTCACACGACCGGTAACTGCGAAGGCGGGTGACCTGTTCGAGGCCGACTACGGTCCGCTGGGTTGTCTGCGTTTTCGCTTTGTCTGACCCCTCTTTGTTTCTTACCGACCCAAGGCCCTTCAACATGCAGACACCCACCAATCCCTTCAAGCAGGCCCTCGCCGGGCGCCGCCCCCAGATCGGTCTCTGGCTCGGGCTTGCCCACGCCTACAGCGCCGAGATCTGTGCGGGGGCGGGCTTCGACTGGTTGCTGATTGATGGCGAGCACTCGCCCAACGGATTGAGTGACGTGCTGGCCCAGGCACAGGCCATTGCCGCTTACCCGGCCACCCACGCCATCGCCCGCGTGCCGGCGGGTGACGCGGTGCTGATCAAACAGTACCTGGATGTGGGCGTGCAGACGCTGCTGGTGCCCATGGTCGACACACCTGAACAGGCGGCCCAACTGGTGCGCGCCTGCCGCTATCCACAGGACGATGGGCACGGCGGCGTTCGCGGCATGGCCGGTGCGCGCGCCTCGCGCTGGGGACGCTACCCAGACTACGCAAAGGAAGCCAACGCGCAGGTCTGCCTCCTGGTGCAGGCAGAGACGCGAGCCGCGCTGGAACAACTCGATGCCATTGCCACCACACCCGGCGTTGATGGCGTGTTCATCGGCCCGGCCGATCTTTCAGCGTCGATGGGCCATGTGGGCAACCCGGGTCACCCGGAAGTGCAGGCCGCCATTGAAGCCGCCATTGGGCGCGTCCTGCGCGCTGGCAAGGCCCCCGGCATCCTCACCAGCGACGAAGCCCAGGCCCGCCATTACCTGGCACTGGGCGCGGTGTTCGTCGCCGTGGGGTTGGACACCCAGATTCTGATGCGACAGACCACCGATCTCGCTGCGCGCTTCAAGGGAAGCGCCGCATCGCCTGCGCCCGCCAAGGGCGCCGTCTACTGACCACCCCTCCGGAGAGACCCATGAACGCTGCCCTGCAACCCGCAACCGTCCTCCCCGCCGGCATGCACCCCGACGAGTGGACCGCACGACTCGAACTCGCCGCCTGCTACCGGGTGTTCGCCATGCTGGGCTGGACCGAGATGATCTACAACCACATCACGCTGAGGCTGCCGGACAGCGTGGCAGGGAGCGCGGGGGCAAGCGGCGACAAACAGTTCCTGATCAATCCGTTTGGACTGCACTACAGCGAAGTCACTGCCAGCAATCTGGTCAAGATCAACTTGAAAGGCGAGGTGCTGGACGGCTCGCCCCACCCGGTCAACCCGGCCGGTTTCACCGTGCACGCCGCGATCCACGACGGCATCGAAGGCGCCCACTGCGTCATGCACACCCACACCACCGCCGGCGTGGCCGTGGCCTGCCTGAAAGACGGCCTGCAGCAGACCAATTTCTACACCGCCCAATTGCATGGCATGGTGGCGTACCACGACTTCGAAGGCATCACCATCCACGCCGAAGAAGCGCCGCGCCTGCTGAAGAGCATCGGCAACCGGCCGGCCGTGATCCTGCGCAACCACGGCCTGCTCGCCTGGGGCGCCACGCTCCCACAGACCTTCGCCATCCTCTGGACGCTCAACCGCGCCTGCGAAATCCAGCTCGCCACCTTCAGCATGGGCGGCGCGCAGGCGGCCATCCCTGTGCCGGAAGTCATCGCCGAAAAATGCACGCGTGACGCGCTGCAGTTCAACCCGAACCACGGCGCAGGCCGCGATGTGTTCGACGCGCTGGTGCGCCAGGTGA
>NZ_JAUSCF010000001.1 GCF_030651625.1 Hydrogenophaga sp.
GGTGGAAAACCGCGACGGGTCCACCGAGTGTCGCGGCCGCATCCTCATCCACGCCGGCAAGACCATGCCCAGGCGCGACTACGAAGAGGTGAGCGAGCAGCTGATCGGCGGCGGCCTGCTCACCCACATGCCGGCCTTCGAAGAGCTGGAGCGCGGCGGCGTGGTGGGCGTCACCACCATCACCGACTGCGTCACCGAGCACCCGTCGCCATGGTTCACCGGCCCGTTCGGCTTCGTGTGCCAGGACAGCAAGCCGCTGCCCTTCTTTCCGGTCAACGGGCAGCTGAAGTTTTTCGATGTGAAGGGGGTGCAGCCATGACAGACCAGGTCACACACCTGCGCGGCCAGTGCCTGGTGCTCGCCGGCCTGCTCGAAAACGCCGTGAAGGTGGTGCAAACCATTGAGCCCGAGAACAGCGACGAGGAAGAGCAGCTCCAGGCGTTCATTGATCGGAGCAACAGCGCTGTTCAGACCGTGCTGAGAGAGCACGCCATGCAACCCAGTCACCACCTGATTTCCCCAACCACCACCCTACAGGAGCAACCCTTGAAAACCCAAATCACCATCGCCGAACTCCCCGCCATCGGAGAAACCCTCGAAGGCGGCATCTTCGCTGGCCTCACCACGAAGCCGGACGGCACCCACTGCGCTGCAGTTCTTCTTCCAGCACAAGGCACGGACCTGAACTGGAAAGCCGCCAAGGCATGGGCAGGAAAGCAAGACGGTGAGCTGCCCAGCCGCCCAGTGGCCGCCCTGCTGTTCGCGAACCTCAAGGAACAACTGCGCCCCAACTGGCACTGGACGGCCGATGGAGACGGCGCCTCCTACGCCTGGAGTTGCAACTTCGGCCTCGGCGGCCAGAGCTACGGCCACAAGAGCTACGAGGGCTCGGCTGTTGCCGTCCGCTTGATTCACCTCACCGCTTGATCCTTCAATCCTTTTTTCCCCCGGAGCCCGCATCAACATGATCACTCTTGAAACCATCCAGCAAAAGCAGGCCGAACTGGCCGCGCTCATTCAGCAGCTCACCAGCCACACCACCCATCTGATTTTTCCAAAGTTCGAGGTCGAGCTGCGCCACGGCGAACGCTACGCAGGCACCGTGCTGAGTGAAGACGGACAGATACAGCACCACCTGGTGCTGATGGCCCGGCGCCCCGCCACCAAGCTCACATGGGCTGCGGCCATGGAATGGGCTGAATCCGTGGATGGCTCACTGCCCACCCGGCAAGAGCAAGCCCTGCTCTACGCCAACTGCAAGCCGCACCTCGACCCATGCTGGCACTGGTCCTGCGAATCGCACAAAGAAGACGCCTCCTGCGCCTGGTATTGCTACTTCGGCTACGGCTACCAGAGCTACGGCCACAAGAGCTACGAGGGCTCGGCTGTTGCCGTCCGCAGATTCATCTGAGTCCTTCAATTCTTCAATCCTTTTGAACTGAGTCACACCACCATGGCCCTGCATACCGATCTCCCGATCTACCGCACCGGCGTGCGCCTGCTTGACCTCGCAGTCAAGGTTCAGGTGCAGATGCCACGCACCGTCAAGCGCGCGCTGGGCGAGAAGATCACCCAGCACTGTGTGGACATGCTCGACCTCATGGCCCTGGCCAATGCCACGCAGCGCCAGGTACGCACCGGGTACATCGAGCAGTTGCTGGCCAAGCAGCGCGCCATCACAGTGCTGCTGCGGGTCAGCCACGACAGCCGATACCTCTCTCCCAAGCTCTGGGCAGACAGCATCGAGCTGCTGGGCAGCATCGGCAAACAGGCCGGCGGGTGGCTCAAAAACGCCAACAGGGCGCCTGCAGCATGACGGTCAAGGCCCTCATGCCCGTGCGTATATTGAATCTGGTCGCGCCCCTGGCCCACAAGGCCACGGCCATGCACATCACGGAAACCGGCAATCACACGATAGCCAGGTCCGGTGCAACCGCCCCGCTGAATGCCCACCGCCACATCGGCGAAGGCCCTCGGCCGGGCGGCCTGAACCGCGCGATGGTTGCGCCTCCTACGCCTGGAATTGCAACTTCAACAACGGCAACCAGAACAACAACCACAAGAGCTACGAGGGCTCGGCTGTTGCCGTCCGCAGATCCACACCTGTTTCAGCTACTCGTGCAAGCCTACCTCGATTGCCGGCTCACCAAGCGCAACAGCGCCAGTGCGCAGGCCTTCGAGGCCCAAGCTGAGCACAACTTGTTCCAGTTGCACGAAGAGCTGGCCAGCGGCACTTACCAGCCAGGCCGCTCAGTGTGCTTCGTCATCACCCGGCCCAAACCCCGCGAAGTGTGGGCCGCCCGGTTCCGCGATCGCATCGTCCATCACCTGCTCTACAACCACATTGCGCCGCGTTTTCACGCCCGCTTCACAGCAGACAGCTGTGCCTGCATCCCAGGCCGTGGCACCCTCTATGCAGCCCGCCGGCTGGAGCACCAGGTGCGAAGCATCACCCGCAACTGGACGGAGCCAGCGCACTACCTCAAGTGTGACCTGGCCAATTTCTTCGTCAGCATCGACAAAGCCGTTTTGCTGGGCCAACTGCAGCGCCAGGTGACCGAGCCGTGGTGGATGGCCCTGGCCGCCACCATCCTGATGCACGACCCACGGCAAGACGTTGAAGTGCGCGGCACCCACAGCGAACTCGCTCTGGTGCCACCACACAAGAGCCTGTTCAACGCGCCTGAAGGCCACGGCCTTCCTATTGGCAACCTCAGCAGCCAGTTCTTTGCAAACGTGCTTCTCGATGACCTTGACCAGTTCGTAAAGCACCAGGTGCGCGCACCTCACTACGTGCGCTACGTGGACGACTTCATCTTGCTGCACCACAGCCCGCAATGGCTCAACCAGGCCAAAGCAAACATCGAGCACCTGCTGTCTGATCTGCACCTGCAGATCAACCCCCGCAAGACCATCCTGCAGCCCGTGGCGCGCGGTGTGGACTTCGTGGGCCACCTGATCAAGCCCTGGCGCCGCATGACCCGGCGGCGCACCTTGCACGCCGCGCTGGACCGCCTGCAGGTGGCACCAGCTCCCGACTTGCACCAAAGCGCAAACAGCTACTTCGGCCTGCTGCGCCAGGCCAGCCACAGCCACAACGACCAGGCACGCGTGGCCCGGCTGATGCTGGACCGTGGGCATGTGGTGGCTGGGGATCTGAGCAAGATCTACAGGAGGTCAAAACCATGAGCCGCCGCAAGCACACACCCGTCCACCTCTACACCTACAACATGGTCGACGAGCTGCTGGCCAGCCCGACCGAGCCGATGCCAGAGGCGAAGAGAACCCTGCAGCTGTCGCGCATGTGGGAAGGCCTGGTGGCCATGGAAACCGGCGCACAGCCGAAGCCCATCGACTGGCGCTACTGCTCAGACGCGGTGAACCTGCTGGAGACCCTTGTCCGCGAAATGCACGTGGCCGAAGACACCACCGGGCTCCTGCAGGACGCGATTGCTGCCCTGGCACACGCTGGGCAGCGCCACCGCACCCACGGGACCATCCGGCTCGATGGCCCAGGCATGCGCGCCGTGCGGATGGTGCTGGAAAGCTATGCCGATCTGATCGAGCAGCTGCCCGCACGCACCGTGGTGCGTGCCCACCGCCTCACCGAGAAGCGTATCTACGCGCTGTATTCAGGCAAGCGCCGCCCGCACGACGTGGAAGTCATTTCACTGTGACCACATGATGGACCTCACCCCGAATCTCATTTTCGAACTCACCGGCGCAGCCTTCGGCGTGCTGGGCACCGTGCTGCTGGCACTGAACGGCCCACGCGCCGGCTGGGGGTTTGTGGCCTACCTGGCCAGCAACGCCGCCTGGATCGGCTTCGCGTGGATACATGGCCACTGGGGCCTGCTGGCCCAACAGGTCGCCTTCACCGCCAGCAGCCTGCTGGGCGTGTGGGTGTGGCTGATTCGACCGACTACAGGAAGGGGGCGCACATGAACCCGACATTGACCGCCAGCGAGCTGGAAGCCATCACCGGCTACCGCACACCATCGCGCCAGCTGCAAACCCTGCACGATCGCGGCTTCACCCGCGCGTACCGGAACCGGCTGGGCGAGGTGGTGCTGGAGCGACCGCATTACGATGCGGTCTGCCGTGGCGAGTACGCCAGGACCAACCAAACCCGGCCCACCGTGAACACCACCTTCTTGCGCAGAGCAGCATGATCCGCCGCCGCGACAACCCCGACGGCCTGCCCTACCGCGTCTATGAGCGCAAGGGCCTGCGCACCTACAGCATCGGATACAAGCAGCCAGACGGGAAGTGGGCGTTCAGGTATTCATGCGCGGCCGACGATCGCGCCAAGGTCGCAGAGCTGCGCGCCAAGGCCATCGGTGAGGCCGCGCTGCTGGGGCACGGGGTTCGCACCGCCGGCCAGGTGGACGAGCTGATCACCGCCTGGTTCAAAAGCCAGGAAGCCCTGCCAGAGGGCGACATCAACCGCCGCGCCGCGTCCACTCTCACGGAGAACAAGCGCGAGGCCAACAACCTGCGCCAGGCATTCGGCCACATGAACCCGGCCGACGTGACCAAGGCCGACGGATACGCCTACCTGGACGCCTGCGCCCAGGCCAACCGGCCGTCGAAGGGCAACAAGGAAATATCGCTGCTGCAGCTCATCCTGGAACACGGCGTGCGCATCGGCATGATCGCCACGAACCCACTCTCAGGCCTGCGCAAGCTCAGGACCGCGACCCAGCGCCGCTACGTGAGCGACGCGGATCTGGATCTGGCCGTGGAGGTGGGAAGGGCCAGGGGCGGCACCAGACACATCGTCGCCATGGCGCTGCGCACCGCCTACCTGTGCGTGCGCCGATCGGTGGAGGTGCGGGGCATCACACGCGAGGCAATCACTGACGCCGGCATGGTCTGGGCCGACGGCAAAAGCCGCACCAAGGCCCCGGTGCTGATCGAATGGACGCCCGAGCTGCGCGCCACCATCACCGAGGCGCTGCAGATCAAGCGAAACCACGTCGCCGGCACGATGTACATCTTCGGCAACATGCGCGGCCAGCGTTACACCAAAGGCGGCTGGAAGGCCGTGCTCGATGACCTGATGACCGACTGCCAGGCAGAGGCATCGCGGCGTGGCGTGAAGTTCGAACGCTTCAGCCTGCAGGACTGCCGGCCCAAGGGCGTGAGCGACAAGCTCGACAGCGGCCAGACCGACACCCAAGACGCCACGGGCCACACCAGCGACCGCATGATTCGCCAGGTCTATGACCGCCGCAAACTGAAGAAAGCCGCGCCGGTTCGTTGATTCATATTCCAAAGTTTGGAATAAGGCGCTGTGTAGGTTACACCGCCAGAAACGAAAAAGCCCCGTAAGTCATTGATTTACGGGGCTTTATCCTGGCGGAGTGGACGGGGCTCGAACCCGCGACCCCCGGCGTGACAGGCCGGTATTCTAACCAACTGAACTACCACTCCTGGTAGATGACATTCGTCCTTGCGAACCAAGCGCCAACCACTTGTGCCTGAGATGCCTTGCGGCAAATTCTGGCGACCCTACGGGGATTCGAACCCCGGTACTCACCGTGAAAGGGTGATGTCCTAGGCCTCTAGACGATAGGGTCAAAACCTTGGGACTAACCGAAACGCGGCAATCTCAACCGCGCTTTTTCGAGCCTTGCATTGTAGCATCTGAAGAACCATGTTCTTCTTCGGCAACTTTGCAGAACCCTGAAATTTTGGTGGAGGTAAGCGGGATCGAACCGCTGACCTCTTGCATGCCATGCAAGCGCTCTCCCAGCTGAGCTATACCCCCACAGGGTTTGTCAATTTACTCTTGGCATGTCACTGCCCGGTGCAAATCAGCAAGCCTCAAATTATAAGACACTTTTTAACTGTTTTGGAGGCGATCCAAAACAGTTTGCCGCTGGTGCAGTTCGAGCACCGCGTCCAGAGAAGGCGTCTGCGCGGTACCCATGACCAGGACACGCACTGGCATGGCCAGTTGCGGCATCTTGATGCCGTGAGCGATGGTGGTTTCCTTGATCGCTACCGAAATCCCTGACTTGCTCCACTCGCAGTCGGCCAATTTGGCGGCCAAGGTGGCGAGCGCGGGCCTGATCGCGTCGGTCAGGTGCTGCGCACGCTCCTCGTCAGATGGCGTGACGGCGCCGTAGAACGCACTGGCCCAATTTGCCAGCGCGACCGTGGTGTCACAGCGATCCTTGAACAAGCCACAAATGCGGGGAAGGCGTCCATCAGCGTTCACGCCACGCAGCGTCAATTGATCCGCCACGATGGGCGCAAGCACAGCGTCATCCATCGCCTTGAGGTGTTGGGCATTGACCCAGCGCAGCTTGGCTTCGTCGAACTGCGCGGCGCTGCGGCCCAGGTGGTCAAGGTTGAACCATTCAAGGAACTGAGCGCGGCTGAAGAGTTCGTCGTCGCCGTGGCTCCATCCCAGGCGCGCCAGGTAGTTCACCATGGCGTCGGGCAGGTAGCCTTCGTCGCGGTACTGCGTGACGGGCTTGGCGCCGTTGCGCTTGCTCATCTTTTCGCCCTGCTCGTTCAGCACGGTGGGCAGATGAGCGTAGACCGGCGGCTCTTTGCCGAGCGCACGGAAGATGTTGATCTGGCGCGGCGTGTTGTTCACATGGTCGTCGCCGCGGATCACGTGCGTGATGGTCATGTCGATGTCGTCGACGACCACGCAGAAGTTGTAAGTGGGCGTGCCGTCGGGACGCGCAATCACCAGATCGTCGAGTTCGTCGTTGCTGATCTCGATGCGGCCCTTGACCTTGTCGTCCCAGGTCACCAAACCCCCCTGCGGGTTTTTGAAGCGCAGCACGGGTTTCACACCCTCAGGCACGGGCGGCAGTGTCTTGCCAGGCTCGGGCCGCCAGGTGCCGTCGTAGCGTGGCTTTTCCTTGGCCGCCATCTGGCGTTCGCGCAGCGCGTCAAGCTCGGCCACGCTCATGTAGCAGGGATACACCAGCCCGGCGGTCACCATGTCGCCCAGCACGGCCTTGTAGCGGTCCATGCGCTGCATCTGATAGAACGGGCCTTCGTCGTGATCGAGCCCGAGCCATTTCATGCCTTCGATGATGACGTCGACGGCCTCCTGCGATGAGCGTTCAAGATCGGTGTCTTCGATGCGCAGGATGAAGACGCCACCGGTGGAGCGCGCAAACGCCCAGGGATAAAGAGCAGAACGGATGTTGCCGAGGTGGATGAACCCTGTGGGCGATGGTGCAAAGCGGGTGCGAACGGTCATGTCAAAGGGTCGTGAGGCCGATGTCGAGATCGGCCTGGATATCGGAAATGTGCTCAAGGCCCACGGCCACGCGAACAAGGCCTTGCACCACGCCAGCGGTCTGGCGCTGGGCTTCGGTCAGGCGGCCGTGCGAGGTGCTGGCCGGGTGGGCCACCAGCGTCTTTGTGTCGCCCAGATTGGTGGAGAGCGACAGCACCTGCAGCGAGTCCAGTACATGGAACGCCCGCGCACGCGCCTGGTCGGCGTCTGATGCCTTCACTTCAAACGACAGCACGGCGCCACCGCAATTCGACTGCTGGGCCATGGCCAGCTCATGCTGAGGGTGGCTGCTCAGGCCCGGGTAATGCACCTTGGCCACGGCGGGGTGTGCCTGCAGCCACTGCGCGAGCTGGAGCGCGCGTGCCGACTGGGCCTGCATGCGGATGTCCAGCGTTTCCAGCCCCTTCAGGACCACCCAGGCGTTGAATGGCGCCAGCGTCATGCCTGCGCTCTTGAGCACGGGTAGAAAGGTTTTCGTGACGAGCGCCTCGCTGGCGCACAGGGCGCCGGCCATGACCCGGCCCTGCCCGTCCAGGTACTTGGTACCCGAGTGCATGACGATGTCGGCACCGAAGGCCATTGGGCGCTGCAGCGCCGGCGTGGCAAAGCAGTTGTCCACACACAGCAAGGCACCCGCGCTGTGGGCAATATCGGCCAGGGCCTGGATGTCGCACACGTCAGTGAGCGGGTTGGTGGGCGTCTCGGCAAACAGCAGCCGGGTGCTGGGCCGCAATGCGGCTTTCCATGCGCTGGCGTCGGTTTGCGAAACGAAAGTGGATTCGACACCGAACCTGGCCAGGTCGGAACCGATCAGCTTGATCGTGGAACCGAACATGGAGTGCGAACAGATCACATGGTCGCCCGCCTTGAGCAACCCCATGCACATCATCAAAATGGCCGACATGCCGGACGCGGTGGATATGCAGGCCTCGGCACCTTCGAGCGCTGCCAGGCGCTGCTCCAAGCTGGCCACCGTGGGATTGCCATAGCGACCATAGGTGAAGCCTTCTTCATCGCCTGCAAAGCGGCGGGCGGCCGCTTCCGCGCTGGGCTGCACGTAGCCACTGGTGAGGAAGAGCGCCTCGGAATTTTCGCCGTATGGGCTGCGCGCCACGGCCTCGCGCACGGCCAACGTGTCGCGATGCAGTTCGTGTTTTTTCGGTTTCATCGACAGCGACTCTCAGGCGGTTTGCGCGTTGGGCAGGGCCAGACGCGACGTGTCTTCTTCGCCCTCTTCGCTCATGTCGCGCCCGGCGTTCAGGCGCGCGATGTCTTCGAGCGTGATGTCGCCGGTCACATACACACCGTCAAAGCAGGACGCGTCAAAACCAGAGAGTTTCGGATTCAGCGAGCCAATCGCCTGCTTCATTCCATCCACATCCTGGTAGATCAGCGCGTCGCAGCCGATGCTCTCCCGCACCTCTTCAACGGTGCGGCCATGAGCCACCAGCTCGTCGGGCGTGGGCATGTCGATGCCGTACACATTGGGGTAGCGCACGGGAGGCGCAGCGCTGGCCAGGTACACCTTGCGGGCACCGGCGTCGCGCGCCATCTGCACGATTTCACGGCTGGTGGTGCCGCGCACGATGGAGTCGTCCACCAGCAGCACATTGCGGCCCTTGAATTCGCTGCCAATCACATTGAGCTTCTGGCGCACCGATTTCTTGCGCACGCCCTGCCCCGGCATGATGAAGGTGCGGCCCACATAGCGGTTTTTCACAAAACCCTCGCGGTAGGGCAGACCCAGCAGCTTCGCCAGTTCCATGGCGCTTGGACGGGACGATTCCGGGATCGGTATCACCACGTCGATCTCATTGGGTGGCACGGTGGACACGACCCGTTTGGCCAGGGTGACACCCAGATTCAAGCGCGCCTGGTAGACCGAGATTCCATCCAGCACGGAATCTGGCCGGGCCAGATACACATACTCGAAGATGCAAGGATGGTGACTGATCTGATCGGCGCATTGCTGGAACTGCATGTTGCCTTCCAGGTCCACGAACAGCGCTTCGCCTGGAAGCAGATCCCGATCCAGTTCAAAGCCGTTGCCGTCCAGCGTGACCGATTCGCTGGCGACCATCACACCCTGGTCGTTTCGCCCCACACACAGGGGCCGAATGCCGTGCGGATCACGGAAAGCGACCAGGCCGTGGCCGGCGATCAGCGCCACCACGGCATACGAACCCTTGATGCGCTGATGCACCCCGCGCACGGCAGCAAACACATCGGCCGGCTTCAGAGTGATGCCCCTGGTGACCTTCTCCAGCTCGTGGGCGAGCACGTTGAGCAACACTTCTGAGTCGCTCTCGGTGTTGATGTGGCGGTGGTCGGTCTGAAACAGCTCCTGCTTCAACGCATGGGCGTTGGTGAGGTTGCCGTTGTGCACCAGCACCAGTCCGAACGGGGCGTTCACGTAAAAGGGCTGAGCCTCTTCTTCGCTGTATGCGTTGCCAGCGGTCGGATAGCGCACTTGTCCCAGCCCGCAGTTGCCGGGCAATGCGCGCATGTTGCGGGTGCGAAAAACGTCGCGCACCATGCCCTTGGCTTTGTGCATGAAAAACTTCCGGCCCTGCTGCGTCACGATGCCGGCAGCGTCCTGCCCACGGTGCTGCAACAGCAGCAGCGCATCGTAGATCAGCTGATTGACCGGCGTCTGGCTGACCACGCCCACGATTCCACACATATAAGCTTCCTAGAAGAGAAAAACAGACCCCTGCTTCAGGGCAGGTAGTGCGCCACTGCCACAGGCAACAGGGGCTTGAGCTCGTGCAGCGTCATTGTCAAAGCCGCACCCGTTGCAGAGGTGCGCCACCACTCGCTGTGCTGCAATTGCGTCATGTTCACCACCACGGCGAACCCCAGCAACATCACCACTCCCCGCAAGACCCCAAACGCACCACCCAAAATCCGGTCAACGGGCCTGAGCCCTATCGTTGCCACCAGCTTGCGCACCAGCCAGGCCAACAATCCACCAGCAAAAGCGACCCCGATGAAGACCAGTGCAAACCCTGCTGCAATCTGCAGCGCTGGTGACGCACCCTCCATGGGAAGCACTTGCGCCATGTCCACGGCATAAGCCTGAGCCAGTACAAACGCCGCCACCCATCCGGCCACCGAAAGCACTTCGTACACCAGCCCGCGCCACAGCCCCAG
Organism: Hydrogenophaga sp.; assembly: GCF_030651625.1. GTDB lineage: Bacteria > Pseudomonadota > Gammaproteobacteria > Burkholderiales > Burkholderiaceae_C > Hydrogenophaga. Next base: position 10,424 of record NZ_JAUSCF010000001.1, read on the forward strand.
CAGTGCGGAAAACGCCAGCACCGCAAGCAACGCCCAGTCCATCAATCCCATGTGGGCTCGGTCCAGTGGGGCATCAGAAGCCGAGCGTTTCGGAAGGGTGTGCGGGCATGGGCGTGCGACTCTCAGCCTCTCAGAGCGTCAGGATGCGGGCGGGGTAACCCAGCGCTTTGACCCGAGCCGCCACCCGGTCGGCTTCCGCCTGACTTGAGAAGGGTCCAAGACGCACCCGGATGCGAGGACCTTCGCTGGTCTCGGCCACGTGGGTATAGGTCTTCAATCCCGCCGCTTCAATCTTCTGGCGCACTTCTCTGGCACGAGCGGGTTCGGCAAACGCGCCGACTTGCACGACCAGACGCACCGTGGCACTGCCGTCAGAACCAACCAATGCCGCCGCCGGCGCAGATGGCACAGGAGCAGCATTCCTGGCGATGGAAGGCACGTCGGGCGGAGGTGCGGGAGCCGGCGCGGGCGCTGGCGCCAGAACACGCGGCGGGTCTGCTGGTGCCGTGACTGCCGCGGTGACCGGGCGTGCGGCAGGCGCTGGCGCCTGAACAGGCGCTGCGGCGACCGGCTCTTCCTGTGCGCGCTCGGATGCCTCGACGCTGTTTCTGAGGCTCGTGGCGGCCGGTTCTGCAACGGCCGTACGAGCACCGGCTTCCGGCGCCAAAGGGGCCGCTTTTGAGGGAATTTCGATCGGAATGTCGACGGCAATAGGACGCGGCTGTGTGTCGAACAGAAGTGAGAACCCCACCACACCCACCAACACCAGAATGCTTGCACCAATGAGCCTGTGTCTGGCGCGCCGGCGCACCGCCTCAATGCTTTGCGGTGGAGGTGTCGGGGAATTGCCCTGAGAGGCAGCGCGGGATTTGATCATTCGGAATGAAGGATTGCGGGGCCACTGCGACGAGTGGCCGGCCTCAGGCGGTCAGGTGTCGGGCCGACAAGCGAGGCACGCCTTGCTGCAACACACCGCCCACGGTGAAGAAGGACCCGAAGACCACGATTCTATCAGCGGGGTCTGCCAGGGACACGGCCGCACGCAGGGCGCTCATGGGGTCGGCATGGCAGCCCGCCACCCTGGATTTCCCCCCGGGCGCAGTCGCTGGATGGGCATCCAGCTTCTGTCGCAGCGCGTCGGTCTTGATGGCGCGGTCCAGCGGCAGCTCGGTGAGGTGCCAGTGGTCGATCAGGGGTGCGATGCGCTCGATCATGGCGGACAAATCCTTGTCGGCCATGGCCCCGAACACGGCATGGGTGGTCGGGTAGTAGCCCATGGCATCGAGGTTTTCGGTCAGTGCCGCGACCGAATGCGGGTTGTGGGCCACGTCCAGCACCAGCGTGGGCGTGCCGGGAACGATCTGGAAACGGCCTGGCAGATCCACCAGCACCAGTCCGTTGCGCACCGCCTGGGCGGTCACCGGCAACCTGGCACGCAGCGCCTCTACAGCTGCCAGCACACCGGCCGCATTGACCAGCTGGTTCGATCCACGCAGGGCGGGATAGGCCAGCCCGCTGTACCGCCGTCCCCCGTGAGAAGGGTGCATGGCCCAGCCCCATTGCTGCTGATCGCCGGCAAAATGAAAATCTTTGCCAACGCGCCAAAGATCGGCACCCACCTCGGTGGCGCGATCGATCACACTTTGCGGCGGCACCGGATCGCTCACCACCACCGGGCGACCGGTGCGCATGATCCCGGCTTTTTCATAGCCGATCGCCTCCCGGTCATTGCCCAGCATCGCCATGTGGTCGAGCGCAATGCAGGTGATGACGGCACAGTCGGTGTCAATGATGTTGACCGCGTCGAGCCGCCCCCCCAGACCGACTTCCAGAATCACCACATCCAGACCGCTTCGAGCCAGCGTTTGGAGGATCGCCAGGGTGGTGAATTCAAAATAGGTGAGGCTGACGGGCTCATCGTCGCCCTGCCCGGCGCGGGCCTGCTCCACCTCGGCCAGGGCTGGCAGCAAGGTGGCAGCCTCCACAGGCACGCCGGCGATGCGGCACCGCTCCTCAAAATGGACCAGGTGAGGCGAGGTGTAGACACCGGTGCGATAGCCTGACTCGCTGTAGATGGCTTCCAGCATGGCGCAGGTGGACCCTTTGCCATTGGTACCCGCCACCGTGATCACCGGGCAAGACATCACCAGCCCCATGCGCTGAGCCACGCGCTGAACACGCTCAAGTCCCATGTCGATGGATTTGGGGTGCAGGCGCTCGCAGTGCGCGAGCCAGTCGGCCAGGGTGGTGGGGTGATCGGGCAGAGGAATTTCAAGCATGGTGCATTTTCCCACTGCCCCCACCATGGCATGTTGCGAAGGGTTTGCCGCACAATCCTGGTCCATGATCACCGTCTATGGCATTCCCAATTGCGACACCGTCAAAAAGGCCAGGACCTGGCTTACCCAGCACGGCATCGCACATCAATTTCACGATTTCAAGAAGCAGGGCGTGCCAGAGGCAGAGCTTGACCAATGGCTGTCTGCCCTGGGCTGGGAACCGCTGGTCAACCGCAAGGGCACCACCTGGCGCAAGCTGGACGAGTCCACGCGCGAAAGCGTGACGGATGCCACCAGCGCACGGGCCCTCATGCTGGCGCAACCCAGCGTGATCAAACGACCGGTGGTGCATTGGCAGACGGCCCGGCCCTCCAGCCTGACGGTGGGCTTTGATCCTGCAGAGTGGCAGGGCCGCCTTTGAGTCGTGTGCTCCACGGATCGCACGCCGCGTACGGGCCCCTCTGGTTGCGGACCTAAAATCGCAGATCCGCCTCAAAGCCTTCATCCACCGAATTGCAATGACCACCACCCACATCGACGGCGCTGCCGTGACCACCCAGGCCAGCGTCTATTTCGACGGCAAATGCATCAGCCACGGCCTCACCTTTCCGGATGGCACAAAAAAGTCGGTGGGCGTGATACTGCCCGCCACGCTCACTTTCAACACAGGTGCACCAGAGATCATGGAGTGCGTGGCTGGCGCATGCGAGTACAAGCTCGCTGGCACTGAAGCGTGGCTGAAGTCGGCGCCTGGCGACAAGTTCAGCATTCCCGCCAACAGCAGCTTCGAAATTCGGGTCGCCGAGACCTATCACTACATCTGCCACTTCGGCTGATTCCGCAGACACCCTCACCACACCATGGCCACCATTCTCCAGAACCTCCCTCTCCAGCAAAAAGTCGGCATCGCATTTTCTGGCGGACTCGACACCAGCGCCGCCCTGCTCTGGATGAAGCAGAAAGGTGCGGTCCCCTACGCCTACACCGCCAACCTCGGCCAGCCCGACGAGCCGGACTACGACGAGATCCCGCGCAAGGCCATGCAGTACGGCGCGGAGAAGGCGCGGCTGATCGACTGCCGCACGCAACTGGCGCACGAAGGCATCGCCGCGCTGCAGTGCGGCGCTTTTCACATCAGCACCGCGGGCGTGACCTACTTCAACACCACGCCGCTGGGTCGCGCCGTGACTGGCACCATGCTGGTGGCGGCCATGAAGGAAGACGATGTGCACATCTGGGGCGATGGCAGCACCTTCAAGGGCAATGACATCGAGCGTTTCTACCGCTACGGACTGCTGACCAACCCCAGCCTGAAGATCTACAAGCCCTGGCTGGACCAGTTGTTCATTGACGAACTGGGTGGCCGCGCCGAAATGAGCGCCTTCATGACCGCCAATGGGTTTGGCTACAAGATGAGCGCCGAAAAGGCCTACAGCACCGACAGCAACATGCTCGGCGCCACGCACGAAGCCAAGGACCTCGAGCACCTGAACACCGGCATCCACATCGTCAACCCCATCATGGGCGTGGCTTTCTGGAAAGATGAGGTTGAAGTGAAGCGCGAAACCGTGACGGTGCGTTTCGAGGAAGGCCAGCCGGTGGCGCTCAACGGTGAGACCTTCACCAGCCCGGTGGACCTGATCCTCAAGGCCAATGAAATCGGCGGGCGCCACGGTCTGGGCATGAGCGACCAGATCGAAAACCGCATCATCGAGGCCAAGAGCCGCGGCATCTACGAGGCCCCAGGCCTGGCGCTGCTGCACATCGCCTACGAGCGGCTGGTCACCGGCATCCACAACGAAGACACCATCGAGCAGTACCGCATCAACGGCCTGCGCCTGGGCCGCCTGCTGTACCAGGGTCGCTGGTTCGACCCGCAGGCCATCATGTTGCGCGAAACGGCTCAACGCTGGATCGCGCGCGCCATCACCGGAGAAGTCACAGTGGAGCTGCGCCGCGGCAACGACTATTCGATCGTCAACACGGAAAGCCCCAACCTGACTTACGCGCCCGAGCGTCTGAGCATGGAAAAGGTGGAAGACGCGCCCTTCAGCCCGCTGGACCGCATTGGCCAGTTGACCATGCGCAACCTGGACATCGTGGACACGCGCGCCAAGCTGGGCATTTACGCCAAGACGGGTTTGCTATCCCTGGGTGAGGGATCGCAGATGTTGAAGCTTGAAGGCGAGTAACCGCTCTTGTTGCTGATACCTCGCGGATTCGGAGAGTCATGGCGCGCTGGCATTCAACCTTCGCACGCCTGCATGCTGGCGGCCCGACGATGGCGGGTGGCTGGCGTAGCGAAATAAAGGAGGAGAGGCGGCGAAGCCGACTCGGGGGATATTCGCGGAGCCGGCCACCCGCCATCGTCGGGCCTTGAGGTCGGGCGGGTGTGAAACGGGAGGCCGAACGGATCAGACCACCACGGGCTCAGGCTCCAGCAAGATCCCGAAGCGCTCATACACACTGGTCTGGATGGCCTTGGCAAGCGTCATCACTTCCCCCCCGGTGGCGCCACCCCGGTTCACCAGCACGAGGGCCTGCTTGTCGTACACGCCCGCGTTGCCCACGCCCCGGCCCTTCCAGCCACAAGCATCGATCAACCAGCCTGCGGCCAGCTTGATGCTGCCATCGGCCATGGGGTAGTGCACCACCTTCGGATCGCGAGCAATGATGTCGGCACACTGCTCCACGCTCACCGTGGGGTTCTTGAAGAAGCTGCCGGCGTTGCCGATCACCGCCGGGTCGGGCAGCTTGGCTCGGCGGATCGCACAGACCCAATCAAAGATCTGACGGGCATCGGGTTGTTGGATGCCGGTCTCGGCGATTTTGCGTTCGAGGTCCGCATACCCCAGCACCGGTTTCCATGGCCTGGGCAACCAGAAACGGACCCGCGTGATCACCGCGCACCCCGAGAGTCCCAGGCCCTTGTCACCCGAAGGCGCGTGCTTGAACACCGAGTCGCGGTAGCCGAACCCACACTGCGCCGCATTCAGCGTGAAGGCCCGGCCGGTGCGCAGATCCACTGCATCGAGCGAATGAAACCGGTCTTGCAGCTCAACACCGTACGCACCAATGTTCTGCACCGGGGACGCGCCCACGGAGCCCGGGATCAGCGCCAGATTTTCGAGCCCCGGGCAACCTTGTTCCAGCGTCCAGGCCACGAAGTCGTGCCAGCTTTCGCCCGCACCCGCTTCTACGACGAAGCCCTTTTCCTGCTCCTCCAGCAAACGCCGCCCGGCAATCTCGACCTTGATCACCAGGGTCTTGATGTCGCCCGTGATCACCAGGTTGCTGCCACCGCCCAGCACCAACGGCGGCACAGCATCGCCCACCTCCTGGGCGAGGCCTGAAACCATCTCCTCCAGCGCTTCCTGCGAATGCACGCGCACCAGCTTCAGGGCGCGCGCCTGGATGCCAAAGCTGTTGTAGGGCTGGAGCGCCACGTTTTTCTCGACTAACATGACCGGATTGTCTCACTCACATTCAGCGGATCCATCACCATGCCTTCATTTGATACCGTCCTCGAAGCCGATCTGGTCGAAGTAAAAAACGCCGTGGATCAGGTGGCTAGAGAAGTCGGCACACGATTCGACTTCAAGGGCACCAGCGCCGCCATCGAACTCAAGGACAAGGACATCACCCTTTTCGGCGACGCCGATTTTCAGCTGACACAGGTCGAAGACGTGCTGCGCAACAAGCTCGCCAAGCGCGGAGTGGACGTGCGCTTCCTGGACATGGGCAAGGTCGAAAAGATCGGCGGCGACAAGGTCAAACAGGTCGTCAAGGTCAGGAACGGCATCAGCACCGAAGACGGCAAAAAAATCCAGCAGGCCATCAAAGGCAGCAAGCTCAAGGTGCAGGGGGCCATTCAGGGAGACGCCGTTCGCGTCACGGGAGCCAAGCGCGACGACCTTCAGGCCGCCATGGCGCTGATTCGCGAAGAAATGAAGGATTTGCCGCTGTCGTTCAACAACTTTCGCGATTGAGTCTTCAGCCTCGCGACACGTCGTTCTACATCTTGTACAGACGCGTCCTGGAAGTGGTACCCGGCAACCCTTTGATGGAAAGCAGCCGATGCACAACTGGATGATCGCCATGGCCCTGATCGGCGGTTCAGCAGCCACGACGGCATGGGCGCAGCAGGTGGCCCTGTCCGGTCTGTCGGGCAGCCGCGCCCTGCTGGTGATCGATGGGGCGGCACCTCGTTTCCTCAGCCCGGGGCAAAGCCACCAGGGTGTGAAGCTGCTCAACGCGCAAGGTGACAGCGCCACCGTGGAAGTGGCCGGGCAGCGACAAACGCTGCGGGTCGGAGACGCCCCAGTCAGCGTCGGCAACACCCCGAGCAGCGGCGGTGGACAACGCATCGTGCTCACCGCCGATGCCCGCGGTCATTTCCTGCCCCAGGGGCAGATCAACGGCCGCTCGGTGCAGTTCATGGTCGACACCGGGGCCACCGTGATCGCCATTGGCGAGGCTGAGGCCCAACGGCTCAACCTGAATTTCAAGGAAGGTCGTCCGGTTCGCATCAGCACGGCCAACGGCACGGTGAACGCCTACCAGATCCAGCTCAGCTCGGTGCGTGTGGGCGATGTGCAGGTGTACGACGTGGCCGCGGTGGTGGCGCCCCAGCCCATGCCCTACGTGCTGCTCGGCAACAGCTTTCTCACGCGCTTCCAGATGCAGCGCAACAACGATCAGATGACGCTGGAGAAGCGTTAGGGCGCTGAGCAAGGGCCTGTGGATGCGAGCGCCACGAGAGCCCTTTGTTCAACGAATGCCTTAGAACTTGTCCGTAAATAGTCGAGGTCGGCGTGGCGGACGCTTGGAGCGCATGGCGGCGTTGCAAATCCTCGCGATACCTACAGGTATCGCTGTGGTTTGCGCCTTGCCCTGGACCCCAATCGCCTCGCCATCCTCCGCTCGCCTATTTACGGACAAGTACCTGGTTCTCTCCCTGGGCGGCTGTGACCACGATTTCGATCTTCCAGTCCGGATTGGCCAGCGCGGCTTGCACGGTGGCCCGAGGCGGTGCAGTGCCCGGCACCACCCAGGCATCCCACACCTCGTTCATGGCGGCAATGTCCTGTATGTCAGACAGGAAAATCTGCGTGCGCAGGATGAGCGATTTGTCGCTGCCTGCTTCTACCAGGCGCTGCTGCACCTGGTCGAGCACGTCCTGAGTCTGACCCCGGATGTCGGTATCACCCCGCTCGGGCACCATGCCGGCGAGGTAAACCACGCCGTTGAAAACAGCAGCTTCACTGTAACGCGCGGCCACGCCATGACGTTGGATAGGTGAACTCATTTTTTCTTGGCTCCCAGCTTGCTTTCCTTGCCAGCAATCAGACGGTTGATGTTTTCGGCGTGGCGCCAGACCAGCAGGAGGCCCATGACCGCGAGGCTCAGCACGATCACGCCAGGCGCATTCCAGGCCACCCTGTCACCGAACAGATAGAAGAACGGTGCGAACACGGCGGTGACCATGGAGGCCAGCGACGAGTAGCGAAAGAAGAAGGCCACGATGAGCCACGTGATCAGCGAAGCCAGCCCCAGCCAGGGTTCGAAAGCGATGATCACGCCAGCCGCCGTGGCCACGCCCTTCCCTCCCTGGAAACGGAAGAACACCGGAAACAGGTGGCCCAGGAAGGCCGCGAATCCCACCAGGGCGACTGTGCCGTCACCCAGACCCCATGCTTCGCCCCATACCTTCACAACCACCACAGGTAGCCAGCCCTTGAGCGCGTCGAGCAACAACGTGGTGATGGCTGCCGCCTTGTTGCCTGAACGCAGCACATTGGTGGCGCCCGGGTTCTTGCTGCCGTAGGTGCGCGGGTCGTTCAAGCCCATCAGGCGACTCACCAGCACGGCAAACGAGAGCGAGCCGATCAGGTAGGCGGCCACCGTGGCCAGAAGCGGATTGACGAATTCCAAGCGTGGCTCCTAAGTTGTGTTTGTGCATGCATGCCGGACGCACGAGCCGGCTCCCAACCTATTCTGCCAGCGCGCATTGCACCGGCAGGGCGCCGAGCGGATGGCTCAACACGACGGGTTCCAGCCCAACCAGAAAACCTCGGCGCCCACCATTGATCCAGATGCGAGGCAACGCCAGCACCGAATCCTCCACCCACACCGGCATCTCGCGCTTCAACCCGAATGGCGAGGTGCCACCGACCAGATAGCCGCTGTAACGGTTGGCCACCTCGGGCTTGCACGGCTCCACCGACTTGACCCCGATCTGCCGTGCGAGATTCTTCGTGGAGACCGTGCGATTGCCATGCATCAGCACCGCCAGCGGTTTGCCCGCGTCGTCCTGCATGATCAGCGTCTTCACCACGGCAAACGCATCCAGGCCGAGGACCTCTGCGCTGTGTAACGCCCCACCGCGTTCAAGATAGTCGTACGGATGCTCGGTGAACGCTACACCGTGCGCCTTGAGCCAGGCGGTGGCGGGCGTTTCACTGATGTGCTGTTTTCTGGTCATTTCGTTCAGAGGGATTCGCGTCTGGAACTTGATTGGCCGGGGCTCACCAGCCCCCGGCGCGAAGCGACCCCGTCCAGAGACACTGTGTAGCCGGCTTTGCCGTGCCACGGGCATCGCCCCTCGAGGGGTTCACGCGCGGCGTGGCGGGGGCGTTTCCTTCACTGAGCAGGATCCCTGTGTTCCCAGCGAATTTTGTCGATCTCGGCAAGCAGTTCGGGGGACAAGGTGGTACCCCAGGCGTCCAGGCATTCGTCAAGCTGGGCCATTGACGTCACCCCGATGATCGTGCTCGCCACACGCCAGTTGGTGTAGCAGAAGGCCAGCGCCATCTGCGAAGGTGTGAGCCCATGGTCTCGTGCCAGCTGGTTGTACCGGATGGCAGTGGCCAGTGCTTCGGGGCGGCCCCAGCGCTGCTTGCGCATCGACTCAAACAAGGCCATGCGCCCGGCATCGCCCACCAGTCCGGTCTGGTCGTACTTGCCGCTCAACAAACCGAAGCCCAGCGGCGAATACGCCAGCAGCGACACGCCCAGACGGTGGCAGGTTTCGTCCAGGCCGTTTTCGTAACTGCGGTTGATCAGGCAGTACGGGTTCTGCACCGTGGCCACACGCGGCAAGCCATGCTGTTCAGCCAGGCGCACGAACTCGTGCACGCCATAAGGTGATTCATTGGACAGGCCCACAGCCTTGATCTTGCCGGCCTTCACCAGCTCGGCCATGGCTTCCAGCTGCTCCAGCACCGACGCACAGGGCTTGTCTTTGGTGGGGTCGAATGTCAGCAGGCCAAATGCCGGCACATTGCGCGCAGGCCAGTGAATCTGGTAGAGGTCGATCACGTCGGTCTTCAGGCGGCGCAGGCTGTCGTCACAGGCCTTGAGGATCTCCGACTTGCTCACGCCAGCGTTTTCACCGCGGATCCAGGGCATGCCGCGCGACGGACCGGCCACCTTGGTGGCCAGCACCACTTTGGCACGCAAGCCGGCGTCCTTCGCAAACCAGTTGCCCAGGATGGTCTCGGTGGCACCGCAGGTTTCGGCCCGCGCTGGCACGGAATACATCTCGGCGGCATCCAGAAAATTGACGCCTCGCTCCAGGGATCGGTCCAGGATGCTGTGCGCGGTGTCTTCATTGACCTGCTCGCCAAAGGTCATGGTGCCAAGGCAGATGGGAGCAACTTGCAGGGCGCTGGTGCCCAAGGGAATTTGATTCATGCAAATACTTTGTAAAGTCAGGTAGCAATTGAGGCCCGAGCGATCGGCCGGGGTATAAGTTTAGAGCGCATCTGGCAGCGGGTCAGTCGCCATGAAAAACGTCGGGCATATGGATGGTGCCTGGAACGCTCACATTCCCTTGATGTTCCATCATCGCCAAAGCCAGTAAAGCATTGCACATGAAAACCCTTCCCCAGTTCACACGCGGCCTGACCATTACCACACTTGCCGCCGTCATCGCGCTCGGCGGCTGCGCCAACATGAGCGAGACACAGACCGATTCGGCCAAGGGCGCCGGCATCGGTGCACTGGCCGGCGTGCTGCTGGGGGCCGCCACCGGCGGCTCCAAAGGCGCAACCCAGGGTGCGGTCATCGGCGCAGGCGCCGGTGCCCTGGGCGGCTACATCTGGTCCTCCAGAATGCAGGAACAGAAGCGGGCCATGGAAGTCGCCACCGCAGGCACCGGCATTGGCGTGAGCCAGACATCGGACAACCGCCTCAAGCTTGACGTGCCAGCTGACGCGGGATTTTCCACCGGCCGATCGACGGTGAGCCCGACTCTGCAACGCGTGCTGGGCCAGTTCGCCAACACGCTCAACGCCAACCCGGTGACCGCCGTGGCCATCGTGGGCCACACCGACAGCACGGGCAGTGACGCGATCAACGAACCCCTGTCGTTTGACCGGGCCAACGCGACGCGCGACTACCTCGTGGCACGCGGCGTTTCGCCGGTCCGCATTGCCACCGATGGCAGAGGCTCGCGCCAGCCGATCGCCGACAATGGCACCGCGGATGGCCGCGCGCAGAACCGCCGGGTGGAAATCTACGTGGCCGAGTCGGCCGCACGCTGATCATTCGGCACGCCCCAGAAGGCCCGGCCGGGTCTTCTGGGGCGTTGTGCTTGCAAAAGCCTCAAGCCTGCGAGACGGCACACGCACCCGCTGCAGCACGTGCCCGTTCCTCCTCCTGCAATCGCAACACGCGACGCTGCACCTTGCCGGTGGTGGTCATGGGCAGGGCATCGACAAATTCGATCTCCTTGGGGTATTCGTAGGGCGCCAGCTTGCCCTTCACATGGGCCTGCAAAGCCTTCACCAGCTTCTCGTTGCCTTGTCCGACATGGTCGGGCGAGAGCACCACATAGGCCTTGACCACCGCTCCCCGCTCGGCGTCGGGCTTGGGCACCACCGCCGCATTGGCCACCGCGGGGTGCTTGACAAGGCAGTTCTCGATTTCCCCAGGACCGATGCGGTAGCCCGCCGCCTTGAACACGTCATCGGCACGGCCCTGGTACCAGAGGTAGCCATCGGCGTCGCGAACCGCGATGTCGCCGGTGCGGCACCAACTGCTGGTGGCGTCACCAGTGAACTTGGCCCGCGTGGCCGCCTCGTTTTTCCAGTAGCCCAGAAAGAAGATAGGGTCGGGCTGTCCATGCCGGTCCAGCCGGTGCACCGCCACATCACCCGGCACGCCCACCGGGGACTCGTTGCCGGCTTCGTCGATCACGGCGACGCGATGACCCGGGTATGCCTTGCCCATGCTCCCTGGTTTGGCAGGGTACAGGCGCGAACAATTGCCCACGATGTAGTTGATCTCGGTCTGACCAAACATTTCGTTGACCGTGACACCCAACTGGTGAAGGCAGTAGTCAAACACCGCATCGCCCACAGCCTCGCCCGCGCTCATCAACGCCAGCAACTCAAAGCGGTACTGCTTCTTGGGTTCAGGACAGGCTTTCATCATCGCCTTCAGAGCGGTCGGAAACAGAAAGCTGTGCGTCACTGCATGCCGTTGCAGCAGTTCAAACGCGATCTGTGGCGAGAAGCGCCCGTTGTAGCCGACAATGGGCCGACCGAAGTACAACGTTGGCAGCAACGCATCCATGAGCCCGCCGGTCCAGGCCCAGTCAGCCGGCGACCAGAACACCGCTAAAGATGGAGAGCTGGCATCAAACGGGTCGAAGCCGAACCAGTTCTGGCTGCATATGAAACCTGTGAGGTTGCCGATGAGCGCCCGGTGCGGAATCAGTGCGCCCTTGGGGTTGCCCGTTGTCCCACTGGTGTAGATCAATACCGCTGCCTCGTCGCAATGTGTCTGCACCAGCGGGAACGCGTCAGGCTCTTGAGCAAGCACCGCCGCCCAGTCCAGCGCCGAAGCGCCCTGCATGGTCGCATCGATCGAGATCACCGAGTGCAACAGCGGGCAGTCGTCGCTGACAGAATGCAATCCTCCCAGGGTGCTGGCATCACAGATCGCCACCACCGCTTCGCTATCGCGAAGGCGGTAGGCCAGCGCCTCCGGGCCGAACAGTTGCGACAGCGGCATGCCCACCGCGCCCATCTGCAGCACGGCCATGTAAGCCACCGCAGTTTCGAAGCGCTGAGGCAGCACAATGGCAACCCGGTCGCCGCGTTTCACACCCAGCGCCGTGAGCGCATTGGACAAGCGGTTGGCCTGGTTCTGCAGCTCCGCGTAGCTGTGGTGGCGGTCGGGCTCATCCGGCGCGCACGCGATCACAGCGGTTTGGGAGGCGGTGGCGGCGTTTTCCGCCCAACGCCGCACGCAGACCTCTGCCATGTTGAAGCGCTGTGGCACATGCCACCGAAACCCGCTGTGCAGCGCCTCGTGGCTGTCCGTGATCGATCGTTTCCCGGCGATTGCGGAACGCCGCATGGCAACCGTTTTTCCGCGCTGGCCCGTGTCGCTGCGTTGACTCGATGGCATCGCCTGTCTCCGTTGTGTTCACTATGATCTGGCGAATGTACCAAGCCAAGAAGCCTTCGCAGAGCACGTTTGTCCCCATCCGCCACTTGCAATACCACGTTCGGCAATGGGGTGCGCCCACATCGGGCCAGGCGCCACTGGTGTTGGTGCACGGGTGGATGGATGTGGCCGCTTCGTGGCAGTTCATGGTGGACGCCCTGCAAATGGAACGCTGGATCATCGCCCCGGACTGGCGCGGCTTTGGCCTGACCCGCGAACCCGGCTCTGCACCTGACAGCTACTGGTTTGCCGACTATCTGGCCGACCTCGACCTCCTCCTTGATCACTTCGCCAAGGGCCAGCAAGTCGACCTCGTGGGCCACAGCATGGGGGGCAATGTGGCCATGATGTACGGCGGCGTGCGCCCCGATCGGATCCGACGCCTGGTCAATCTGGAAGGCTTTGGTCTCCCAGCGACCAAGCCTGCCCAGGCACCCGGTCGCTACGCCAAATGGATTGACGAAATCAAGTCGCTGCACGCTGGGGAAATGGCGCTCAAGGCTTATGACTCACCCGAAGGCGTGGCACGCCGCCTGATGAAAACCAACCCCAGGCTGCCGGCAGACAAGGCCACCTGGCTGGCCCGGCATTGGGCGTCGCAGAACGGACAAGGGCAGTGGGAGATTCTGGGCAATCCCGCTCACAAGGTGGTCAGTGCCCACCTTTACCAGGTGGATGAGGCGCTGGAAATCTACCGCCGCATCAGCGCGCCCGTGCTCAGCGTGACGGCCAGCGACGACAGCCTGAGCCAGTGGTGGAAAGGCAGCTTCACGCTGGCGCAGTACCATGAGCGATTGGGCGCTGTGACCCTGTTGCAAAACGCTGTGATCGCCGATGCAGGCCACATGCTGCACCACGATCAACCCGATGCACTGGCTCGGCTGATCGAATCCTTCTTGAACTAACCACCCCCTGCGCCGCTGACGCGGCTTCCCCCTCTCTGGCGCCTTCGGCTTGGAGGGGGACGGCGGCTCGGGCCGGCGGAGCCGGACCCTTGTCGCCCCTGGTTTGGGGGTACCTCTCTCGTGGCAGATCGCACTCCGGTGCGGAGGGCGGCTGACGTGAGAAAATCGCTGTTTCGGCGGGCGCGCTCCTGGCAACGCCTCCGACCCATTTCCGCAGAATTTTGACGAAGGTACTCCCCATGGACGCAGAACGCAGCAACACCATCCGCAGCCAGCTTGAAGACCTGACCACTCGCGTGGTCGAGCTCCGGAGGTATCTTTGACTACGATGCCAAAGCATCCAAACTGAAGGAAGTCGAATCCGCGCTGGAGGACCCGACGGTCTGGAACGATCCCAAGCGCGCGCAGGATCTGGGACGTGAGAAAAAATCGCTCGAAGACGTGGTGCACGTGCTGGACCGCCTCACCGGTGAACTGTCGGACAACACCGAACTGTTCGACATGTCGCTCGACGATGACGATGAAGCGGGCCTGATCACCATCGAAGGTGAAGCCGCCAAAATCGCGGCTGAGGTGGAAAAGCTCGAATTCCGGCGCATGTTCCACAATCCCGCTGATCCGCTGAACTGCTTCCTGGACATCCAGGCCGGTGCTGGCGGCACCGAGGCCTGTGACTGGGCCAGCATGCTGCTGCGCCAGTATCTGCGATACGCCGAACGCAAGGGTTTCAAGACCACCATCGAAGATGAGACGGCGGGCGACACCGCCGGCATCAAGGGCGCGACCATCAAGATCGAGGGCGAGTACGCCTTCGGCCTGCTGCGCACCGAAACCGGCGTGCACCGCCTGGTGCGCAAGAGCCCGTTCGACAGCTCGGGTGGCCGCCACACCTCGTTCGCCTCGGTGTTCGTCTACCCCGAGATCGACGACTCGATCGAGATCAACATCAACCCCGCCGATGTGCGCACCGACACCTACCGGGCATCGGGCGCCGGTGGCCAGCACATCAACAAGACCGATTCGGCCGTGCGCCTCACGCACATGCCCACGGGGATTGTGGTGCAGTGTCAGGATGGCCGAAGCCAGCACAGCAACCGAGACACGGCGTGGCAGCGTCTGCGTTCCAAGCTCTACGACTTTGAGCTGCGCAAGCAGCAGGAAGAGCAGCAAAAGCTCGAAGACACCAAGACCGACGTGGGCTGGGGTCACCAGATCCGCAGCTACGTGCTGGACAACAGCCGCATCAAGGATCTGCGCACCAACGTCGAAATTTCGGCCACGCAGAAGGTGCTGGATGGTGATCTCGATGTCTTCATTGAAGCATCTCTTAAACAAGGAGTCTGAGCATGAGTTCAATGCGTGAGGGCCCCACCACCGTGGTGCGCCGCGAAGACTACACCGCGCCCGCCTACTGGATCGACACAGTCGAACTGAGCTTCGATCTCGACCCCGCCAAGACCCGGGTGCTGAACAAGATGCGGCTGCGTCGCAATGCCGACGTGCCTGCGCAGGCCCTGCGCCTGGACGGTGAGGACCTGAACCTGGCGCGCGTACTGGTCAACGGCGCAGGCTGCTCGTTCAGAATGGACGGCAACCAACTGGTGCTTGAAAGCCTGCCTGAAGGTACAGAGCCTTTTGATCTGGAAATCTTCACCACCTGCGTACCTGAAAAGAACACCCAGCTCATGGGCTTGTATGTGAGCCAGGGCACATTCTTCACGCAATGCGAAGCCGAAGGTTTCCGGCGCATCACCTACTTCCTGGACCGCCCGGACGTGATGGCCAGCTACACCGTCACCCTGCGGGGCGACAAGAAGAAGTACCCCGTGCTGTTGTCCAACGGCAACCTGGTGGAAGAAGGCGAACTGGCCGATGGGCGCCACTTTGCCAAATGGGTCGATCCTCACAAAAAGCCGTGCTACTTGTTCGCACTCGTGGCAGGTCAGCTGGTGGCACGCGAGCAGCGTATCGTTTCGCGCAGCGGCACCGAACACCTGCTTCAGGTGTTTGTGCGCCCCGGCGACATGGACAAGACCGAACACGCCATGAACTCGCTGATCGCCAGCGTGGCCTGGGATGAAGCCCGCTTCGGCCTGCCACTCGATCTGGAACGATTCATGATCGTGGCCACCGCCGACTTCAACATGGGCGCCATGGAGAACAAGGGCCTGAACATCTTCAACACCAAGTACGTGCTGGCCAACAGCGCCACCGCCACAGACACCGACTTCGCCAACATCGAGTCGGTGGTGGGACATGAGTACTTCCACAACTGGACCGGCAACCGCGTGACCTGCCGTGATTGGTTCCAGCTGAGCCTGAAGGAAGGCCTGACCGTCTTCCGCGACCAGGAATTCAGCATGGACCTGTGCGCCGAACCCTCGGCCCGTGCGGTCAAACGCATCGAGGACGTGCGCGTGCTGCGCACCGCACAATTCCCCGAAGACGCCGGTCCGATGGCCCACCCGGTGCGGCCGGACAGCTATGTGGAAATCAACAATTTCTACACCGTCACCGTGTATGAAAAAGGCGCCGAAGTGGTGCGCATGATGCAGACACTGGTGGGACGCGACGGCTTTGCCGCCGGCATGAAGCAATACTTTGCGCGCCACGACGGCCAGGCCGTGACCTGCGACGATTTCGCCCAGTCCATGGCCGATGCCAACCCGGCGTCCGACCTGGCGCGGCTGCTGCCTCAGTTCAAGCGCTGGTACAGCCAGGCAGGAACGCCTCACCTGAGAGCGATCGGCGTTTACGACAGCAGCAACCGCAGCTATTCGCTCACGCTCGCTCAAAGCTGTGCCCCCACGCCCGGTCAGTCACAAAAGGAACCCTTTGTGATCCCGGTGGCCATCGGGCTGCTGGATGCCCAGGGCGGTGAACTGCCGCTGCAACTGGCGCACTGGAGCCAGCCTGAAGCCGGCACCCGCAGCTTCGTGCTGACGCAAGAATGCGAAACCCTCACCTTCGTCAACCTTGACGCCGAACCCGTGCCGTCCATCCTGCGCGGCTTTTCCGCGCCGGTGGTGCTGGACTTCGACTACGGCGACGCCCAATTACTCACCCTGCTGGCCCACGACGTGGACCCCTTCAACCGCTGGGAAGCGGGTCAGCGCCTGGCCCTGCGCCTTGCTCTGCAGGCCATCGCAGCTGAAGGTGCAGTGCCAAACGAACCACTCGACAGCGCATTCATTGAAGCCATGCGCGCCGTGCTGCGCCACGCCACGCTGGATGCGGCTTTCAAGGAACTGGTGCTCACCCTGCCATCGGAAACCTACATCTCGGAACAACTCGACGTGGTGGACCCCCAGCGGGTGCACGCCGTGCGCGAAGCCATGCGCGAACAACTGGCGCAGGCGCTGCACGACGACTGGGTCTGGGCACTTGAGACCCATCGCGACAACGGCGCTTACCAACCCGACCCACTGAGCACGGGACGCCGTGCCCTCACCGGCATGGCATTGACCATGCTCTGTCTGGCCGCTCGTGCCAGCGGCAGTCCGGTGTGGCCCGGCAAGACACTGCAGCGCTTCAAGGAAGCCGGCAACATGACCGATCGCTTCAACGCGCTCTCGGCCCTGGTGGTCAGCGGCCACGCGCTGGCAAGTGACGCGCTGGCCCGCTTCCACCACCTGTTCCGCAACGAGGCACTGGTGCTGGACAAATGGTTTGCCCTGCAGGCGGGATCCCCCGACCGTGGCGGCGATGTGCTGCCGGCCGTTCGCCGCCTGATGACCCACCCCGACTTCAACCTGAAGAACCCCAACCGCGCACGCAGCGTGATCTTCAGCTACTGCAGCGCCAACCCCGGAGCCTTCCACAGGACCGACGCAGCGGGCTACCAGTTCTGGAGCGACTGTGTGATCGAGCTCGACGCATTCAACCCGCAGGTGGCTGCCCGTCTGGCGCGCGCGCTGGACCGCTGGAAAAAGCTGGAAGAACCCTACCGCGCATCGGCCCGCGAAGCGATCACCCGCGTGGCCGCCAGAAGCCATTTGAGCAACGACGTGCGTGAGGTGGTCACCCGCTCGCTCGCCGAGTGAGAAGTCATCCTCCTCCCTCCATCACCCAGACTTTTTCATGAGCAACAAGATTTCACTCACCCGCTACCTGGTCGAACAACAGCGTGTCCACGGACGCATTCCGCCTGAGTTGCGCCTGCTGATCGAGGTGGTGGCTCGCGCCTGCAAGCGTATCGCCATCAACGTCAACAAGGGAGCGCTGGGCGACGTGCTCGGCTCCGCCGACATTGAAAACGTGCAGGGCGAAGTCCAGAAGAAGCTCGACGTGATCGCCAACGAGGTGCTCATCGAAGCCAACGAATGGGGCGGCCACCTGGCGGCCATGGCATCGGAGGAAATGGAAGGCATCTACGTGGTGCCCAACCGCTTCCCGCAGGGCGAGTACCTGCTGATGTTCGATCCGCTGGACGGCTCCAGCAACATCGATGTCAACGTCTCCATCGGCACCATCTTCAGCGTGCTGAAGAAGACCGGCCCGCACCCTGGCGTATCTGAACAGGACTTCATGCAGGCAGGGAACCAGCAGGCGGCGGCCGGCTACTGCGTCTATGGGCCGCAAACCACACTGGTGCTCACCGTGGGTGATGGCGTGGCCATGTTCACTCTGGACCGCGAACAGGGTTCATGGGTACTCACCCAGGACCAGATCCGCATCCCCGAAGACACCAAAGAGTTTGCGATCAACATGAGCAACATGCGGCACTGGGACACACCGGTGAAGCGCTATATCGACGAATGCCTGCAAGGCAAGGAAGGTCCGCGCGGCAAGGACTTCAACATGCGCTGGATCGCGTCCATGGTGGCCGACGTGCACCGCATCCTCAGCCGGGGTGGCGTTTTCATGTACCCCTGGGACAAGCGCGAACCCGAAAAACCCGGCAAGCTGCGCCTGATGTACGAAGCCAACCCCATGGCCTGGCTGGTGGAGCAAGCAGGCGGCGCCGCCACCGACGGGCGCCAACGCATTCTCGACATCCAGCCCACCAAGCTGCACCAGCGAGTGAGCGTGATGCTCGGCTCTAAGAACGAGGTAGAGCGAATTACCAGCTACCACTCCGAGCTATAATTCTCGGTTGATGCCGGTGTAGCTCAGTCGGTAGAGCAGCTCATTCGTAATGAGAAGGTCGGGTGTTCGATTCATCTCTCCGGCACCAAGTAGATACAGAAAAGTCCGCTATCGAACAGGTAGCGGACTTTTTTCTTTCTGAGTCCATGTAGGCACAAGGTAGCCAGACAGGCAAAAACACCAATCGCCGCTCGTTGCGAGCGGCCCAACAAAAAGCCCCTTCATGGCGGGGCCATGCAGGGGCTCTTGTGGTGCTCCTGTGCCGTTGAGCGGCAGGCGTCAGCTGTCGTTGGCCAGCAGACGGAAACCCTTGCCACGCATGCAGTGCGCCACCATGAGCTCCTGCTCTTTCTTGGGGACCTGACTCAGTCCGATCTGGAAACGGCAAGCAGAGAGTTCTGTATAGGCATCATCTGCAGAAGCGTTGGGCTTGTGCCAATGCGGTTTGGAAGTCGAGGCGCAACCGGCGAGCACCGCCACGGCAATCAGCATCCCTGCGAACTTGGTCATGGATTCGTCCTTGAAGAGTCAACAATCCATGAGGATAACAAACCAGGGTTCTCCGGGACCTGTTCGCAGCGGTGACAGATGTCTCAGAACGCAATGCCCGGGTTGCCATCCATGCCCGTGATTCGGGGCGTGTTGATCTGCACTCCCCGGATGACTTTTTTCTCGCGCAGGTAGCCAGACACCACATCCCAGATCGGTTCGCCCTGCACCCCTTCCTGCACAGACGCCCAACCGGCCACCTTGTAAGTCTTGTCGGCTTCGATGGGTTTGTCCTTGAGCCTCATGTTGTTGATGCGCTGTCCCATCGCTGCCGTGGGCGACACCGTGTATTGCAGCCCGCCCACGCGCACCATGTCGCCACCCTGCTGATAGTAGGGATCGGGGTTGAAAATGTTGTCGGCCACGTCTTCCAGGATTTCCTTGATCTGCGCACCTGTGAACGAATTGAGGGTGGTCGCGGGGTAGGTCAGCGCCATCTGGTCCATCATGCGCTCATAGGTGATGGTGTCACCAGGCAATAGTGAAGTGCCCCAGCGCACACCGGGTGAAAACGCAATGTCCGCACCCTTGTTCTGCATGAGCGCGTCGCAGATCACCTGGTCCCACGAGCCGTTGAAATTGCCTCGCCGATACAGCAGGTCTTCGGTGACCGCGAGCTTCTCTTCAAGCTTCGCCTTGTACGGCGCACGCACCTTGTCGATGTGAGCCTGCATGGTGGCATCGGCAGCGAGCAGGTTTGAAAACACGGGCAGCAGCTTGTATTGAAAGCCCTGCACCTTGCCACCCCGCACGTCGAAGTCGAGCACGCCGAGGAACTTGCTGTTGGATCCCGCATTGGTCACCAGGGTCTGACCACCGCTGTTCTTCACGATGAAGGGTGCTGGCATGCCGTCGTGGGTATGGCCGCCCAGGATGGCGTCGATGCCGCTCACGCGGCTCGCCATCTTGATGTCCACGTCCATGCCGTTGTGCGAGAGCACCACCACCACCTGGGCACCCTTGCCGCGGGCCTCGTCCACCATTTTCTGCATGTGCTCATCCTGGATGCCGAAGGTCCAGTCAGGCACCATGTGGCGCGGGTTGGCTATGGGGGTGTAAGGGAAAGCCTGCCCGATCACCGCCACCTGGACGCCGTTCATCTCGCGCATCGCATACGGCTTGAAGACCATGTCTTCAAAGTCGGTGGTCTTGATGTTCTGCGCGAGGAATTCCATGTTCCCCTTCAGGTCCTTTTCCACAATCTCCTGAACCCGCTTGGCGCCAAAGGTGTGCTCCCAGTGCGAGGTCATCATGTTCACGCCGAGCAGTTTGCAGGCGTCAACCATGTCCTGGCCATCGGTCCAGAGCGATGTGGCAGAGCCCTGCCAGGTGTCGCCGCCGTCGAGAAGCAGCGCATTCGGCCGGCTGGCCTTGAGCTGTTTGACCAGCGTGGCCATGTGGGCGAAGCCGCCCACTCTGCCGTAGGTCTTCGCAGCCTGACTGAAGTCGAGGTATGAGAAAGCATGCGCCTGTGCGCTGCCGGGCTTGAGCTTGAAATGCTTGAGCAGCGTTTCACCCACGATATGCGGTGGTCGACCCACGGCATCGGCCACGCCCAGGTTCACATTCGGCTCGCGGAAGTAGATGGGCGTGAGCTGCGCATGGCAGTCGGTGAAGTGCAGGAAGCTCACATTGCCGAATTTCGGCACATCGTACAGCCGCTCACCCGCACCGGGCGCGGCCGCCAGCACATCACGATGGTCCAGGGCCATGCCGGTGGCGCTGGCCACAGCCAGCACCTGCATGAATTCACGGCGACTGAAACCCATAAATATTCCTTGTCAATTGTTTACTGATATTCAACTTGCGAACAAAGCGGCCACACCAGAATGACCAACTCAAAGCCGAATAGAAGATACCCCGGTCGGCATGCTCCGTCTGGAGCAACAACCGCCGGGGGTGGTCGTTACTTGTTGACGGGTGAGGCCGGATCGAGCAGCAGGGCCATCACATGCTGAATCTGTTTCTCATCGAGAATGCCTTTATGGCCTGCACGCGGCATCTGTGAACAGGCGCTGTAAGCACGTGCGTTGTACAGCTTGCCCCAGGTGTATTCCACGATGGCCTTGCTGGCGGCCGCATTCGGATCGGTCACGCCACGCAGCTTGCCGTAGTTGTAAAGGCTGGGGCCGAGCGTGCCGAAGGAGATCTCCTCCTTGCTGATCTGGTGGCAGTTGTAGCAGTTGCCACCGTTGGCAGAGCCGGCCTGGTCGGACCAGGTCAGGCCGCGACCGCTCTGGGCAATCTTCTCGCCTTCCTTCCAGTCGCCCAGAAACTTCCCGTCGCTGGGCCATTTCACGGTCTTCATGTTGGCGGCCTCAATCGACTTGGCGACCTTTTCGTCGATGGGCTTGCCCGCCACATCCGATGCAACGCATTCTCGGTTGGCTTCGTCGAGCACCAGGCGATCGAGCTTGGCGATGCCCCGATCCTGGAACGAGCCCTTGAGCATGTCGGCCGTTGCCTTGTCGTAGTCGGCAGGCGATGGTGAAGATGTGCAACCAGCGAGCAGCAGCGCAGCGATGGGCAGGGAGACGATGGAAACGAATTTTTTGTTCATGGCTGTTGCTCCCGTTCAGCGCTTGATGGCAGGCACGATGGATTCGGCCGTCTTGGCATTCACGCCCATGTAAACGCTCAGCGCGATGGTGGCCTCGCTGCCAAACTTGGGCTCGGGCCAGCGCATCTGGCGGAAGCAATCGTTCAGGCGAAGCTGCATGCCCCACATCTGCGCGTTGGACACCCGGTAGGCGGGCCAGGCGGCAAAACCGATACCGTCACCCGGGTTCTTGGTGAGGTTGGGCAAATCCTGCAGGCGGATGCGTTTGTCGTCTTCACCATGGCAGGAGGCACACGAAAAATCGTGGGTGCCACCGCGCGTGAAGAACAGTCGCTTGCCCGCTTCGTACATCAGTTTTTCCTGCGGATGGGATTGCGACAGGTTGAACTTCATGCCTTTGGACGCAGTGGCCACATAGGTGGCCAGAGCGGTCACATTGGCCATCTCGCCGCGACCGAATGCCGTCTTGGCCACCTCGTCACTCTTGAAGCCCTGCAGGGTTTCCATGCAGGTCAGCAGACGCGACTCCAGATCCTGCACCCGGCCCGTGTCCTTGAAGAAACGCGGCAGCTCTACAAACGCGCCTTCGATCACCCCAGGACCTTTGCCCAGATCGCACTTTTCGAGCGTGGCAGCTTTGGGACCGCGCTTCTGTTTCCAGAGCTCCTCGCCCTTCATCTCGAAGAGCTCGGCGGGATTGCCGTCCTGCAACATTTCGCGGTACTTGGCAATGCCGTCGGCAGCCGATCCCTGCGCATGCACGGATGCAGCAGCCAGCAAGCCGGCAAGCGCCAGAACGGCGCGGGAAGCAGTGGGATTCATGGGTCGTCTCCTCTTTGTAGTGGTCTTCGAAATACAGCGACGGCATCCATTGCCGCCGGGGAACCGGCTCTTCCGTGCTCCATGCGAAACCCCTTCAGAGCATCGCGCAAAGCACGGCGGGAGTGGGTCAGGCGATGACGGCTTCGTCGGTCCGGGTATCGTTTTTGTTGTCGACCCATTTCACGACCACCTTGTCGCCCTTGGCGGCGCCGGTGATCTTGAACGACAGAAACGGATTCTGCGAAACCGCACCGCTGAACATGGCCTTCAACACGGTCTTGCCGTTGTGGGTGGCTTCCACATCACGGATGTAGTGGGCGGGAATGGTCTCACCAGCCGCGTTCTTGCGCGTGCCGGTTTCCATGACGTGCGACATGAGCACGCGGACGGTGGTTTCTTCGCCTGCAAGGGCAGCGCGGATGCGCATCGGATCGGCCATGATGGACTCCTGAATTCGGTGATTGGACTATGTGCTTCGAAGGGGTGGGCGATCAGCCGCCGCATCCACCCAGGGTGACCTTGGTTTCCTTGACGGCTGAATACAGTTTGCCGTCGGCCTTGACGACCGCCATGATGTTGGAGCTCTGACCCATTTTCAGCCGGGTCTGTACGTCGGGCACCGTGCCGGCCGGGATCATGAAGGCTGCACACAGCGGCATGGGATTCTTCTCGACCAGGAGGTAGATCTCGGTGGTGTTGGGCAGCTTGCTGCTGGCACCCACAGGCACCACGGCGCCGTTTTCGGCGATGTCTGGCGAGTTCAGGGAAACCTGATCACTGTTGGCAGGTGTTCCACCCACTGCTTTGAGCGCATCTTCCAGGGTCTTGACCTGGAAGCTGGCGTGGTCCACGGCGGCCTGGGCCTGGCTCTGGGTAATGATGCCCAGCGACACCAGCGTGGCGAAGGCCCCGGTGGTCTTGAGGGCGACTCGGCGTGAGTTGTTCATGGGGGGCTCCTGTGAAGTGAAGGAAGGGCGGCAGTTTACCGGCGGGGTCATTGATCGGGTGCGCCAGCCAGGATCCAGCCGGCCAGCAACTTGAGTTCGTCGTCCTTGAGTTGGGCCTGGGCCGGCATCGGCACTGGGCCGTACACGCCCGCTCCACCCGACTTGATGCGCGCAGCCACTTTTTCAAGGGCGTCGGCTTGACCTTTGTGTTTGGCAGCCACGTCCTTGTAGGACGGACCTACCAGCTTTTTGTCCACCGCGTGGCACGCGAGACAGGCACTCTTGGATGCAAGCGCCTTGGCGGCGGCAGCGTCCACAGCCAGTGCTGCAGTGCTGGTCATGGCGAGCAGGCCTGCGGTGATAAGGGGGAGAGTGAAATGCATCTTCATAGGTTAAGGAATCCTTCTCGCGTGTTGAATAGGGAATACGAGTACATGCAAATATTTAATTAATAGGATCAATACAAGGTAACGACATAAGCGGATGTCTTGCGGATCACTGGGCACCTGCTGCGATCCAGCGCGCCATGGTGCCTGCATCGGCCGCACTCAGTTGCGGCTGCGCCGGCATGGGCACCGCTCCGAACACGCCGACGCCACCCTCCCGGATCTTCACCGTCAGATAGGCCTCCAGCTTTTCCCGCCCTTTGTGTTTGGCCGCAATTTCACTGAAGCCGGGGCCAACGATCTTCTGCTTCATGCCATGGCAGGCCGTGCAGCTGTTGGTGTCAAGCAGTGTCTTGATATCACCGCCCTGGCTTGGGGTGGCACCCACCACGGCCACCACCGGTGGTGGTCGGGTTCCCACCGGCGCACTGGGGGGCGGCTTCGTGGTGTCGGCACCGCGTACGGGGCCGATGATGCGGTTCTGCTCGGCGATGTTTCCATGTGCATCGCGAGCGAAATCTGGCAGGGAGGATCGGATGGTGATTTCCACCGGGCAGTCCTTCATGCAGGCCACGTTCTTGACGTCACCCTTGCCGCCGATCTTCCACAGCGGTTCATGGAAGACCATGCCGTTGCGGTTGGGCATGCGTTTCTGCACTTCGGCGATGTTGTCGTTGCTCAAAGTGAAGTCGGGCGGCACCACGTCGGCCAGGCTCAGGATGTAGGCGGTAACGCCGTAAACCTCGTCGGGCGTAAGCGACTTGGGCGCGTTCCACGGCATGGCGCGGTTGATGTAATCCCACAGCGTGGAAACTGTGGCCACCTTCATCATCGTGGTCTTCTGCGGAAAGGTGGAGCCAGCCTCCAGGTTCTTCACCCGACCGCGTTGAATGTCTTCCTTGGTGGTACCACCCACAATGGGCGTGAAAACCTCGTTGGATTCACCGAAGCTGCCGTGGCAGGAGGCACATTGCGCCTCCCACAATCGCTCGCCCTGCTGCACCGAGCCGGCGCCTTTCGGCAGGCCCTTGAAGTCAGGACGCACATCGATGTCCCAGGCCTTCACCTCGGCGGGCGTTGCGTCGCGTCCGATGTCGTGCCAGGGGGTGCTCTGGGCCCAGGCAGCACTGCTGATGAGGGTAGCCGCGAGAAAGGTCAGGGTTCGCATGGCGGGCCTCTTCAGTAGACTTGCACGTTGGAAACTTCGCCGTTTTCGGCGACTTTCCACGACTGGATGGCGTTCTGGTGGTAGACCGAGCGGGTACCACGCACGGCGCGCAACTGGTTGATCTTGGGTTGCACGTAACCGGTGCTGTCGATGGCGCGGCTTTGCAGGATGGCGGGCTTGCCGTCCCAGACCCAGTCGATGTTGAAGCGGGTGAGTGCCTTGGGCAGCACGGGACCTTCAAGACGCGCGGTGCGCCAATTGCGCCCGCCGTCTGTGCTCACATCCACGCGCTTGATGCTTCCCCGGCCCGACCAGGCCAGGCCGGTCACGTTGTAATAGCCCTTGTCAAGCAGGGTCTGGCTGCCTGAAGGCGTGGTGATCACACTCTTGCACTCCTGTATGCCGGTGTACTGCCGGTGGGTGCCGTCAGGCATGTGGTCGATGTAGTGGATGGCCTCGTCCTTGGTCGCCCACTTCATGTCGCCCACCTCCAGCCGGCGCAGGTATTTCACCCAGCTCACGCCCTGAATGCCGGGCACCACCAGCCGCAAGGGGTAGCCGTTTTCCGGACGCAGCATTTCGCCATTCATGGCCCATGCCACGATGCAGTCGTCCATGGCGCGCTCCATGTCGATGGTTCGGGTCATGGAAGAGCCATCGGCACCTTCGGCCAGCACGTACTTGCCCTTTTTCTTGTCAACGCCACACATTTCCAGCAGCGTGGAGAGCAGCACCCCGGTGTACTCGCTGCAGCTCAACATGCCATGCGTGTATTGCACGGCAGGCAGCGCCACATTGCCCCATTCGGGTGCGGAGTTGGCGCCGCATTCGATGAAATGGATGCGCGAGACACTGGGCAGACGCATCAGGTCGTCCATGGTGAAAACACGTTCGCGCTTCACCAGTCCATTGACCATCAGCCGGTGCTGGCTGGGGTCGATGTCCCACCAGCCCTGATGGTGGCGCTCGAAGTGAAGGCCGTTGGGTGTGATGATGCCGAACAGGCCTTGCAGGGGCGTGAAGCTCACCGAGGCCGCCTGAACCCGCGTCAACCCCGGGCTTTCCCGGCGCTGCAGATTGGCTTCCCACTTGCTCGGTTTGCCGTAGCCATCGGTGACCACCCCCTGGCCGAGTCCGGTGGTGTGTGCGGGCAGCTTGAGAATCGCATCTTCGCCTTCGGCAGCCATCGCACGGCTGGCTGTCGTTGCACTGGCGGCCACGCCTGCTCCCATGGCAAGGGCCTTGCCCATGAAGCTGCGGCGGGCCTTGCGAGCCTGCTCCAGTTTTTCCGCACTCAGATGATGTTCAGGCGCGGGCAACACGCGCCCGATGACATCGCTCAACTCTTTGGACACTTGGAATTTCCTTCTGATGTCGGCAGCGGTGGGTTCAATGCACCACAGCAAGGGGAGGTTTCAACACCGCCGCTTCGCCCTCCCGATCCACCCGGTTCGGGTGCCGCCTGGCTGCCACGGCGGCCATGTGGAAGGGACGGAAAACGGGGTTCGCGCATGAAGTTGTCTGGGTGAATCTGGTGTGACACTATATTCGTGCTTGCTGATATTCTAATTGGTGTTAACCCGGATAAGCCAGCCAGCCGGCCGAAAATCGGGCGCGCCGTTTCGCTGCCCGCTTGGGCGGAGCAACGTTGTTTTCACACGCCCCCAGTTGACGCCATTTGCCGGGCGCATCACCTGATGCGCGACGCAGCCGTCGCGCTAGGGTTTCCACCGTGAGATGCACCCGAGCGCGATGCTAGGATGAAACATCTACATATGCGTAAGTGCTTATTCTTAGCAGGGTGAGGGGCTCTGCTACAGTTTTCCTTGGTGTCAAGTTCAACCCCTCTTCTGGAGACAAGAATGGTGAAATCGATGAAATGGCTGGCGGCCGGTGTGCTGTGCGCCACCGCGGTGGGCGCTCACGCGCAAGTGAATCAGATTCGCGTCTGGGCTGCAGCTTGTGCCAACTGCCATGGCACCGAGGGGCGTGCCGAACAAGGCATGGAATCCCTGGCGGGCAAAGACAAGGACGAAATGCTGCAGAAGCTGATGGACTTCAAGTCCGGCCGCAAGCCCGCCACCATCATGCACCAGCTCACCAAGGGTTACACCGATGAGCAGTTGGCGCAAATCACCGCCTATTTCGCCTCGCAGAAAAAGTAAGGAGCCCACACCATGAAACGTCGTCAATTCGTACAGTCTCTGGGTGCTGGTTCTGCCATCGCCGGTCTGGGCCTCGTGTCCGGCTGCGCCACCACCGGCAGTGGTGCCAAGGTGGTCGTGGTTGGCGGCGGCTATGGCGGCGCCACCGCGGCCAAATACGTGCGCATGTTCTCTGACCAGAGCATCGAGGTGACCCTGATCGAGCCCAATGCGTCGTTCGTCTCCTGCCCCATTTCCAACCTGGTGATCGGCGGCCACAAGACCATGGCCGACATCACCACGCCTTATGACAACCTGAGCAGGCGCCACGGCGTGAAGCTCGTGCGCGACATGGTGGCCAGTATCGACCCTGCCAAGCGCACGGTGAAACTGGCCAGCGGCGGGGAGCTGTCCTACGACCGTCTCATCGTTTCGCCCGGTATCGATTTCATGATGGATTCCATGCCCGGCATGGCCAAGGCGGGAGCGTCAGAAAAGGTGCTGCACGCCTGGAAAGCCGGTCCCCAGACGGCCGCGCTGCGCCAGCAGCTTGAGGCCATGCCCGATGGCGGCGTGTACGCGCTGTCCATCCCGCTGGCGCCCTACCGCTGCCCGCCCGGCCCCTACGAGCGCGCCTGCATGGTGGCCAGCTACTTCAAGAAGGCCAAGCCGAAGAGCAAGGTGGTGATCTTCGACGCCAACGACGACATCACTTCGAAGAAGGGCCTGTTCATGAAGGCCTGGGACGAGCATTACAAGGGCATGATCGAATACCGCCCCAAACACAAGGTGGTGGACGTGGATGCCACCACCAACACGCTGAAGTTTGAATTCAACGACGACTTCAAGGCCGGTGTCGCCAACGTCATACCCAACATGCGCGCGGGTGACATTGCGGTGAAGACCGGTCTGGCGACGGCCAACGCACGCTGGTGCGAGGTGGACTTCCTCACCTTTGAATCCAAGGCGCACAAGAACATCCACGTGCTGGGCGATTCGATCCAGATTGCACCGGCCATGCCCAAATCGGGCCACATGGCCAATCAGCATGGCAAAACCTGCGCCGCCGCCGTGGTCTCGCTGCTGCAAGGCAAGGAGCCACCTTCCCTGCCGATCTACGCCAACACCTGCTACAGCTTCGTGACCGCCGAAGACGTGGTGCATGTGGCCAGCGTTCACAGGTACGACGCCGAGAAGAAGACCATGCTGGCCGTGCCTGGCTCGGGCGGACTCTCCAGTGCGGCCAACGAGCTGGAGGGTCGCTACGCCCTCGCCTGGGCGCGCAACATCTGGGCCGACACCCTGGCCTGATCCATCGCCACGCCCTGGCTGAGGCCAGGGCTTTTTTTGCATTTGAATATCCGTTTGAGGTTATGCGATGAAGCTTCCGACACCTGCCCGACTCCTCCTGGCACTCGCGTCGACTGGCGCCCTGCTGGGCGGTGGCGGCGCTTGGGCGCAGGCCGATGAAGCGCGCGCGAAGAAGATTGCAGGAGGTTCGTGCTTCCTTTGCCATGGCGCCAACGGCGAGTCCACCAGCGAGGCGTTTCCGCGTCTGGCCGGCCAGCACGCAGGCTACATTGCGCGGCAACTGGAAGCCTTCAAGTCGGGCCAGCGCAAAAGCACCGCCATGGCCGACATGGTGGCGCGGCTCACCCCCGACGAAATGCAGGCCCTTGGCGCGTACTACGAAAAGATGAGTCTGCCGCGCGAAGAAGCCAAGGACCCGCAGCTCGCCGCCATGGGAAGGTATGTCTATCACAACGGCAACAAGTACAGCGGCGTGCCAGCCTGCGCTGCCTGCCACGGCATGGCGGGCGAAGGCACGGCCACCCTGCCCCGCCTGGCCACGCAGTTTTCGGGCTACCTGCACAACCAGCTCAAGTCGTTCGGCAAGCGAGAACGCACCACCGACAACGCGGTGATGCACGCTGTGGCGGACAAGATGACCGAGCTCGAGATGGCTGCCGTGGCCGAATACCTCAGCAGCAAATGACAGCCGCTCAGACGTAGCGCGCGATCATCTTCTCCAGCGGCAGCGGCACGATCTTGCCGGCTTGCCCGGTGCAGCCAAAGGCCTGGAAGCGAGCCTGGCAGATATCTCTGGCGGCCATGGTTGCGTCCTTGAAGAACTTGCGCGGGTCGAATTCACCCGGGTTCCTGGCCATGCTGCGGCGCATGGCGCCGGTCATGGCCAGGCGGATGTCGGTGTCGATGTTGACCTTGCGCACGCCACTTCGGATGCCGCGCACGATCTCTTCCACCGGAACACCATAGGTTTCCTTGATATCGCCGCCGTACTCACGAATGATGGCCAGCCATTCCTGCGGAACGCTGCTCGATCCATGCATCACCAGGTGCGTATTGGGGATGGCCTGGTGGATGGCATGGATGCGGTCCATGGCCAGGATGTCGCCCGTGGGTGGACGGGTGAACTTGTAAGCGCCGTGGCTGGTGCCGATGGCAATGGCCAGCGCGTCCACGCCGGTTTGCGCCACGAAGTCTTTGGCCTGCTGAGGATCGGTCAGCATCTGGTCGTGTGTGAGTTGGCCTTCGGCACCCACGCCGTCTTCTTCGCCGGCTTCGCCGGTTTCCAGCGATCCCAGGCAACCGAGTTCACCTTCCACCGACACGCCCACCGCGTGCGAGAACTTCACAACCTCGCGCGTCACGGCCACGTTGTACTCATAGCTCGCAGGTGTCTTGGCGTCTTCCATCAGTGAGCCGTCCATCATCACGCTGCTGAAGCCGCTGCGGATGGACTGCTGGCACACAGCCGGTGTAGCACCATGATCCTGGTGCATGACGACGGGGATGTGCGGATACATCTCGATCGCGGCCTCGACCATCTTGCGCAGAAAGGGCTCGCCCGCGTATTTGCGTGCACCGGCGCTGGCCTGCAGGATCACCGGCGCATGGCTCGCGTCGGCGGCCTGCATGATGGCCTGGATCTGCTCCAGGTTGTTGACGTTGAAAGCGGGGACACCATAGTGGTGTTCGGCGGCGTGGTCGAGCAATTGACGCAGGGCAATGAGGGCCATGAAGGGTCTTTCAAATGGTCAGATGAGTAGGGCAGAAAAATCGGCGATCACGCGGTCGGGGTTGGCGTTCTCGATGGGCTGGCCCATGTTGTAGCCATAGGGAAGCGCCCAGACCGCCACACCCGCGTTGCGGGCGGTTGCGATGTCGATGGAAGAATCGCCCACGAACAGCGCGCGCTCACCGCGAATGCGGAAGTGGTGCAGACAGTCGTGTACGCCCATGGGGTCGGGTTTTTTCAGCGGCAAAGTGTCACCACTGATCACCCGATCGAAAAGCGGTGTGAGCTTGTGCGCCTCCAGCACGGCCTTGGTGTAGCGCCGCTCCTTGTTGGTGACCACGGCCAGCTTCACGCCCGCCGCGCGCAGCACCTGCAGGGTTTCCCGCACATGGGGATAGAGATGGCTGCGTGTGCCACAGCGCTTCTGGTAGTGAACCCCGAACGAGGCCTCGATGCGTGAAAAGCTCGCACTGTTTCGCACCAATTCGGTTGTGGTCTTGTCTGTAAACGCCAACGCGGAGATCAGCAGTTCACGGGTACCGTGGCCGATCCAGTCGTTGACCTGCTGCTGACTGACGTGGGGCCGGTCAAATGCCTCCAGCGTGTCATTCACCGCGTCAGCGATCTCAGGCGCGGTCTCGATCAGGGTGCCGTCCAGATCGAAGAGGATGAGGTCGAATCTGTTGCTCACGGCAGCTCACTGGTGTGTACCGGACCTGTCAGCGGGTTCACTGACTCGTGGATATGAAAGCTCAGGCCGACCAGGAGCGAACGATGAAGCAGTCATGCGAGCACTCCCTTCACTGCCGCGACCACATGGCTTGTGGTGATGCCGAAGTGTTCGTACAGATCCTTCGCCGGGGCCGACTCGCCGAAGCTCGCGATGCCGACCACCGCACCGGTGCGACCCACGTACTTGCGCCAGAAATCCGGGTGGGCGGCCTCCACCGCCACCGCTGGCAGATGGATAGGCAGCACGCTGTGCTGGTACGCCAGCGGCTGGCGATCGAACAGGTTGGTGCATGGCATGGACACCACGCGGGTGGCGATGCCTTCCGCCGCCAGCGCCAGATAGGCTTCCATGGCGATCGAGGTTTCAGAGCCCGTGGCAACAATCACCGCCTGGGGGTTCTCGCCTTCGGCCAGCACATAGCCACCCTGCCGCACACGGGTTGCCATGGCCGCATCGGTCAGGCGCGGCAGGTTCTGGCGCGACAGGCACAGCGCGCTGGGCCCGTCTCGGCGCTCGATGGCACAGGCCCATGCCACCGCCGTTTCAAGACCATCGGCCGGGCGCCACACGTCAAGCCCGGGCACGATGCGCAGGCTGGGAATGTGTTCCACGCTCTGATGGGTTGGCCCGTCTTCGCCCAGACCGATGCTGTCGTGGGTGAACACATGGATCACCCGCTGCTTCATCAAAGCCGCCATGCGGATGGCGTTGCGCGAGTAGTCGCTGAAGGTCAGAAAGGTGCCGCCGTAAGGAATGAGGCCGCCATGCAAAGCGATGCCATTCATGATCGCAGCCATGCCGAATTCGCGCACGCCGTAGCTCAGGTGATTGCCGGGCCGGTCCCGACCGGCATTCACGCAGCCCTTGAAGTTGGTCAGGTTGGAGCCGGTGAGATCAGCACTGCCGCCGAAGAATTCAGGCACCAGGGGTGCCAGCAGATCCAGCGCGTTCTGGCTGGCTTTGCGCGTGGCCACAGCGTCGGGCTTGCTCGCCAGCGTTTCAAAAATGCCTGTGACCTGTTCCGAGAAGGCAGACAGCAGATCACCAGCCATACGGCGCTCGAACTCGGCGGCCTCTGCGGGAAACGCCTGCCGATAGGCGGCAAAGCGATCGTTCCATACGGCTTCCTTGGCCGCGCCTCGAACCACCGCGTTCCAGGCAAGGGCCACATGGTCTGGAATTTCGAACGGCGCAGCGGTCCAGCCCAGCGCCTCGCGGGTGGCCTGCACTTCGGCCGCGCCCAGTGCCGCACCGTGCACGTCGTGCGTACCGGCCTTGTTGGGGGAACCCTTGCCAATCACGGTCTTGCAGCAGATCAAGGAAGGTTTCCCGTCGGCACGTCGGGCCTGTGCCTGCGCAGCAATCAAGGCGCGCTCCACCGCTTCAGGATCATGACCATCGACATGGGGCACGACATGCCATCCATAGGCCTCAAAGCGCTGGGGCGTGTCATCGGTGAACCAGCCTTCGACATGGCCGTCGATGCTGATGCCGTTGTCGTCATAGAAAGCAATGAGCTTGGACAACCGCAAAGTGCCGGCCAGCGAGCAGACCTCGTGGCTGATGCCCTCCATCAGGCAACCGTCGCCCAGAAAAGCGTAGGTGAAGTGATCCACAACGGGGTGGCCTTCCCGGTTGAACTCGGCTGCCATCAGTTTCTCGGTCAGCGCCATGCCCACGGCGTTGGCCATGCCCTGCCCCAGCGGGCCGGTGGTGGTTTCCACGCCTGGCGTGACACCCACCTCCGGGTGGCCTGCCGTCTTGCTGTGCAACTGCCGGAAGTTCTTCAGCTCGGCCATGGGCAGGTCATAGCCGGTGAGATGCAGCAACGCATAAATCAGCATGGACCCGTGGCCGTTGGACAGGACGAAGCGGTCACGGTCAGCCCAGCGGGGGTTCGCCGGGTTGTGCTTGAGGTGCCGATTCCACAGCACCTCGGCGATGTCGGCCATGCCCATGGGCGCGCCGGGATGACCACTCTTGGCTTTTTCAACGGCGTCGACGGCGAGCATGCGGATGGCGTTGGCCATCTGGCGAGCGAGTTTAGGGGAAGGGTTCTGCATTCAGCGTCCTCGGAAGAAAGAAGGGAGGTCCATCCAGAACGCGGTGGAACCGACTTCGCCGGGCCACTCGCGTTGCCACCAAGTGGGGGGTGGCGGCGTCAGCCGACGCGGGGGGCGTACTGCTTCTTGCGTTCCACCATTCGCCAGATGAACGGGGTGAAGATGAGCTGCATCGCGAGCTCCATCTTTCCGCCCGGTACCACGATGGTGTTGGCGCGGCTCATCATCGAGCCATGCACCATGCTGAGCAGGTACTGGAAATCGATGCCTTTTGGCTGGGCGAACCGGATCACCACCATGCTCTCGTCGGCGGTGGGCACGTCGCGAGCCACAAAGGGGTTGCTGGTGTCCACAATGGGCACGCGCTGAAAGTTCACGTGCGTGTGCTGGAACTGCGGAGTGATGTAGTGCACGTAGTCGGGCATTCGGCGCAGGATGGTGTCGGTCACGGCCTCTGCGGTGTAACCGCGCATGTTCTTGTCCCGCCACAGCTTCTGGATCCACTCCAGGTTGATCACGGGTACCACGCCCACCAGCAGGTCCGGATACTGCGCCACGTTGACCTCCGGCGTGACCACGGCACCATGCAGTCCTTCGTAAAACAGCATGTCGGTGTCTGCGGGCAGGTCTTCCCAGGCGGTGAAGGTGCCTGGCTCCTGCTGGTAGGGTGCGGCCTCTTCAGCGTTGTGCAGGTACTTGCGGCTGCGCCCACCGCCTGTTTCACTGTAGGTTCGGAACAGCGACTCGATTTCTGAAAACAGATTGGATTCAGCACCGAAATGACTGAAGTTCCGATTGCCTGCGGTCTCAGCCTCTGCCGCCTTGAGCTTCATCTGCTTGCGGTCGTAGCGGTGGAAGCTGTCACCTTCAATGACGGCGGCTGTGACACCTTCTCGCCGGAAGATGTTCTCGAACGTGCGGGTGACGGTAGACGTGCCCGCACCGCTGGAACCGGTGATGGCGATGATGGGATGGCGCTCAGACATGGGGTACTCCAAAAAATAAAATCCGCTCGAGAGGCGAGAAGTCAAGCCAAAGGCACCGCGGAACCGGCTTTGCCGGGCCGCCAGTACCGCCCCCCAAAGGGGGTGACGCCAAAGGCGGCGCGGGGGTGTGTTTGACTAGTCACGAAAGAGGGAGCGCTCCGCGAACAGCGGGTTGCGTTCATCCTTGTAGGCCTGAGGTTCCGCGTGGTAGCGCTCGATGCGTTCGACTTCGTTCTTTGATCCGAAAACCAGACCGATGCGTTGGTGCAACGAGGCGGGCGCGACCGCAAGCATGGGTTCGCGCCCGGTGCTGGCCCGCCCACCCGCCTGCTCGATGATCATGCCCACCGGATTGGCTTCGTAGAGGAGCCGCAGCCGCCCCGGCTTGCTCGTGTCCTTGGTGTCGCGCGGGTACATGAACACGCCGCCGCGCATCAGGATGCGGTGTGCCTCGGCCACCATGCTCGCGATCCAGCGCATGTTGAAGTCCTTGCCGCGCGGACCTGTCTTTCCGGCCAGGCATTCGTCCACATAGCGCTTGATGGGTGCCTCCCAGAAGCGGCTATTGGATGCATTGATGGCGAACTCCTGCGTGTCTTCCGGCACCCTCAGGTTGGGGTGCGTGAGCATGAACTGACCCAGGTTGGGATCGAGCGTGAAGCCGGCCGCGCCATTGCCAACCGTGAGTACCAGCATGGTGGTGGGGCCGTAGAGTGCATAGCCGGCGGCCAGCTGCTCGGTGCCGGGCTGCAGGAAGTCGGCCTCGACCACGTCGCGTCCGCTGTCAATCGCTTCCTGCGGCGCGCGCAGGATGCTGAAGATGCTGCCCACGGTGACGTTCACATCGATGTTGCTGGAGCCGTCCAGCGGGTCGAACACCAGCAGGTATTTGCCCCGCTGCAAGGTTTCGGGGATCTGGTATGGCTTCTCCATTTCCTCAGAAGCCATGCCCGCCAGGTGGCCACCCCATTCGGTCATCTGGGTGAAGTATTCGTTGCTGATCACGTCCAGCCGCTTTTGTTCTTCCCCCTGCACGTTCAGGCTGGTGGCGACATCCATGACCGGGTTGCCCAGCACGCCTGTGAGCTCGCCAAAAGCCACAGAACGTGCAATGGCCTTGCAGGCCAGTGCCACATCCAGCACCAGGGCGTTGAAGTCGCCGCTGGCCGACGGAAACCTTCGTCGCTGTTCGATGAGGTACTGGGTGAGGGTGAAGCGGCGTCGGGTGGTCATGGTGGGTGGGCACTGCCAGCGGTGAATGAACAAAAGAAGTAAGGCTTCAGGCCCTGGCGCGGTGCACCGTTGCAGCCGCCAGCCATTCCTGAAGGCGCGACACGCTGACCGCATTCAGGTCGGGCACCACTCGAAGCGCTCCCTGAAAATCGTGGTGGCGGGTGAATCCGTTGGGTGTGATCACGGTGGCCAAATGTGCGGCGACGGCGGCGCGCAGGCCGTTGGCAGAATCCTCGAACGCGACACAGTCTTCGGCAGACAGCCCCATCTCACCCAGCACTTGCAGGTAGACCTGCGGGTGGGGTTTCTTGATGGGTGCCGATGATGCGTCGCCCACGGCCAGAAAATGCGTCCGCCAATCGGACCCGATCGCGTGGCGCAGCAAGGCCGCAATGTTGACTGGGGACGTGGTGGTGGCTATGGCCAGACCCACGCCCTGCTTGAGGGCTTCGTCCATGAGGGCGAGCACACCGGGGCGCAGCGAAACGGCTCCGCCGTTGACTGCGGTTTCGTAGTGAGCCGTCTTGATTTCGTGCAGGCGGTTGATGGTGGCCAGTACCGCTCCGCCTTCAAGCTCCTTGATATCGGGTTGCACACTGCGCCAGTGATGCAGCATGCGCTCCTTGCCACCGGAAATTTCCAGCAATTGTGTGTACTGCTCAGTGGTCCAGTGCCAGTTCATCCCCTCTTCGGCAAAGGCATGGTTGAAGGCCGCCAGGTGCACGGATTCGGTGTCGGCCAAGGTGCCGTCGACATCAAAAATCAGCGCTTTCAGCATGGGGCCTCCCGTGTCCAGAACCCCTGTCAGACCGGGGGATGAATGGACTCTAAGCAACAGTCGAAGTAAGGTAAATTCACGATTTATTGAACTTCGATTAATAAAAACCTGAATGAAGAACGCCACGATCCGCCAGCTCAGGGTTTTCGCTGAGGTCGCTCGCCATCTCAGTTTTGCCCGTGCGGCCGAAGTGCTGCACCTCACCCCACCAGCGGTCACCATGCAAGTCAAAGAGCTGGAAGGTCACATTGGCCTGCCACTGTTTGAGCGCCAGGGCCGCCAGGTGACCTTGACCACGGCAGGCGAATACATGCTGGTCTACGCGCGCAAGGTGCTGGCCACGCTGAAAGACGCCGAAGACGCCGCCGCGCGGCTCAAGCGGCTGGAAGTGGGCACGCTCACCATCGGCATGGTGAGTACTGCCAAGTACTTTCTGCCCGGCCTGCTGGCCGAATTCCGGCGCGAGCATGAAGGCATCGAGATCAGGCTGGCGGTTGGCAACCGCGAGCAGCTGGTGAAAATGCTGCACGGCAACGAGGTGGACATCGCCATCATGGGCCGCCCGCCCACCGAACTGGCCACCCGCGCCGAACCGTTCGCTGCCCACCCGCATGTGTTTGTGGCGCCCACCGACCACCCGCTGCTCAAGGTGGGTCATCCCACGGTGGACAGCCTGCGTCCCCATGGCTTCATCCTTCGCGAGCGCGGCTCGGGCACGCGGGCGGCCATGGAAGCGTTTCTGGAGAATTCGCGCATGGAACCGCGCGTGGTGATGGAAATGACCAGCAACGAAACCATCAAGCAGGCTGTGATGGCGGGTCTGGGCATCAGCTTTCTGTCGCTGCACACCATCGGCCTGGAGTTGGAGCACCACCTGATCGCCACGCTCGATGTCGAGGGCACACCCATCGTGCGGGGCTGGAACGTGGTTCACACGCTTTCCAAGCTGTTGTCACCCGCCGCTGAAGCATTTCGCTATTTCATGCTGGAACGCGCCGAGAGCGCCATGGCCACCAAATACGGTCATCTGCTCCAGTGGCCCCCCGCGCACTGATCATTCTGCCAAGCGCGTCATTCGCCGCACATCCTTCACTCTCCAGACCTCATGTCCACTTTGAACGCCCGAACCGACGAACGCCTGACCCAGCTGGAGATCAAGATCAGCTACACCGAAGACCTGCTCGACACCCTCAACGCACTCGTGGCGAATCAGCAGGATCAGATCGACCTGCTGCTGCGCGAGGTGGCCCGCCTGCGCCAGCAGGACCCGGCACAGGGCGCCGTTGGCCAGCATGTGCCTGGCGACGAACTGCCTCCGCACTACTGAGCGTGCAAGTTCGGTCCACGGGTGCCGCTCACGGTGTTGCCTGGCATGGGCTCAGGTTCCCGCCCGCTCCAGCATCACCTGCAACAACACATTGCATCCCGCCGTGATGTGCTCGGGCTGGGCGTCCTCCACTTCGTTGTGGCTGATACCGTCCTTGCAGGGGATGAAGATCATGC
This sequence comes from Hydrogenophaga sp., assembly GCF_030651625.1. Classification (GTDB taxonomy): domain Bacteria; phylum Pseudomonadota; class Gammaproteobacteria; order Burkholderiales; family Burkholderiaceae_C; genus Hydrogenophaga. Next base: position 48,066 of record NZ_JAUSCF010000001.1, read on the forward strand.
CAGCGGGCGCCAGGCGCGCGGCGTAGATGGCGTCGTGCCCGGCGCCAGACACGGTGGGCATGTGTGAGTAGCCCAGACGCTGCGCAGCGCGGGTGACGGCTTCCACGCATTCGGGGTGGAAGGGTTGCGCCAGGTAGCTGGACACCAGATCAATCTGGATCGACAAGCCGGTCTGCACCGTCAAGCGCTCTGCAAAGGCCCGCACTTCGGCCACCTGCTGGTCCACCAGCGCATCGCTGCTGTTGCGCAGGTCGATGGAAAACTTCACCTGGCCCGGAATCACGTTGCGGCTGTTGGGGTGCAGCTGCACCATGCCCACGGTGCCGCGCCCGTCCGGTCCATGTCGCAAAGCCGAGGCCACCACTTCCTGCATGAGCTGCGTGGCCACCTGCAGTGCGTCGCGCCGCAAACCCATGGGCGTGGGGCCGGCGTGTGCCTCCATGCCGGTCACCGTGCAGTCGAACCAGCGAATGCCCAATACCCCATGCACCACGCCAATGGTCACATCAGCGTCTTCCAGCACCGGCCCCTGTTCGATGTGGGTTTCAAAGTAGGCGCCGATGGGATGCTGGCCGGGCACTTCGTCGCCCACGTAGCCGATGCGCGTCAGTTCATCGCGCACGCTTTTGCCCTCGGTGTCGGTGGCGGCATAGGCATGTTCCAGCGAGAAGGCACCGGCAAAAACGCCTGAGCCCATCATCACCGGCACAAAGCGCGAACCCTCTTCGTTGGTCCAGAACGCCACCTCGATCGGCGCCTCGGTTTCCACGCCGTGCTCGTTGAGCGTGCGCACCACCTCCAGGCCAGCGAGCACGCCGTAATTGCCGTCGAACTTGCCGCCGGTGGGCTGGGTGTCAATGTGGCTGCCGGTCATCACCGGCGGCAAGGCGTTGTTGCGCCCGGGCCTGCGCATGAACACGTTGCCGATCTGGTCCACCGTGACGCTCATGCCAGCATCTCGCGCCCAGCGGGTGACCAGGTCACGGCCCTGGCGGTCCAGATCGGTCAAGGCAATTCGACACACACCGCCCTTGGGCGTGGCGCCGATCTGCGCCAGATCCATCAGCGATTGCCAGAGGCGCTCGCCGTTGATGCGCAGGTTTTCAGTGGTCAAGGTGGGCGTGTTCATGTGAATTTCAGGAAGTGGGTGTTTCGGATATGGGCGGTTCGCGGTAGCCGGCAAAGGCGTCTCGCAGGCGACGGCCGCGCACCGGTGTGTCCACCAGTGAACGCTCCAGCTCCACCATGTGGCGCCGCATCTCTGCCGCTGCAGGCGCGCCCCCACGTTCGAGCGCTGCGATCACCTCCACATGGCGGTGGGCGACGCACACCGGGCGACCCTCGACCTTGAAGCGCGCCATGAGCAACGAGGTGGTGGGCAGCAGGCCATTGAGCAGGCGCACGAACACCGGATTGCCGTGCATGCGCGCGAGCGCGTGGTGAAACTCGCCAGACAGGCGGATGTTGGTGGAGCGGTCGCCGCGCTGTTCGGCGTCGGATTCGGCCTGGGCGATTTCGCGTAGCTCGGTCAACTGCTCATCTGTGAGCCGACCACCCAGGCGCCGCGCCACTTCGCACTCCACAATGCGGCGCGCTTCAAACACATTCACCGCGTCCTCCATGCTGGGCAGTGGCACGCGCGCGCCGCGGTTGTGGCGCAGCTCGATCACCTGGTCTTGTGCCAGCCGCTGCAGGGCCTGTCTCACCACGGTGCGGGAGATGCCGAACTCGGTGGCCATCTCTTCCTCGCGCAACCATTCCCCGGGCGCCAGGCGGTGTTCTACAACCGCGAGGTAGATGGCCTCATACACCCGATCGGTGGCGGTGGCGTCGGAGTCGGTGGCCTGGGTACGGGATTTGCGTGTCGGCGTCATGGATTCACATGGGATCTGATCGACCCCATCCAAACGATATAGCCACTCGAAGACATTCGGTCGGCTACCACCCTGCTGTTGCGAATGCCATGAGTATCACCCTGACCGCGCGCGCCTTGAATGCCACCGACTTCGCTGCCTACGGGGATGTGCTGGCGCTGTCCGGCCGCAAGGGTCTGCCCATCAACGCCGGCACCAGCCAACGCATCGATTTGCCGAGCACACTGAACCTGCACCAGCAAGATGGCGCCCCGGTGCTGGCGGTGTTTCAGGCCCGCGCCCAAGCCCCCGAAGGGCCGTGGGCCCTGATGGAGCGACACCGTCTGGGCACGCAAACGTTCGTGCCGCTGGCCGGTGCACGCTGCGTGATGCTGGTGGCCCTGGGTCGCGACATGCCCGACCTCACCACCCTGGCGGCGTTTCAGGTCTCGGGCGATCAGGGGTTCACGCTGCATGCAGGCACCTGGCATCACCCGCTCATTGCCATCGACGACGGCGCCTTCCTGGTGCTGGAGCGGCGGGGTGCCGAAGTGGACTGCGAAGTGGTTCACCTGGCGGTACCGGTGAGCGTGCTATTCGTGTGAATGGCCGGGTTCAGGCCACGATGCGTTCGGCCAGCCGGATCAGGCTGCGGTCGCTGCCCGCAGGTCCCAGCAGCGAAATGCCCAACGGCGCGCCATTGCGCTGAACCAGGGGCAGGCTGAGCTGAGGAAAACCGGAGAGCCCCGCCACGCACAGCAAGCGGATCGCGCGGTTGCGGTAATCCTCCAGTGCGCTTTCGGGCTCGCTCAAGCGGGGCGCAATATCAGGCATGGTGGGCAGGACCAGCACGCCGTCGCTGCCCAGCAGCTTCGCCAGATGTGCGCGAAAACGGTCGCGGAAGGCACGCCCGTCGGCCGCCTGGGCATCGGTCACGTCAGCGCTCCACGCAAACCGCTGCGCCACACCCGGTCCCAGCGGTGGCGAGAACCGGCGGATGAAGCTGCCGTCGGTCTGCCAGGCCTCGTGGCCCTGGATGTACCTGAAATTCCAGTACATGGCATCCAGATCGTCCAGCACCACCTGCGCCCTGCCCGCCTTGCCCAGTACCGCCTCGATGCGTGCACGCGCGGGTGCCAGTGCCTTCTTTGCTTCGGTGGTGGCCAGCGCCCACAGATCGGCCGGGGCCATCACGCGCACCGTCTCGTGCAGCGGCCGTTCGTCTTCACCCAGCAGCACATCGGCCACACGCGCAAAGGTCGGCACGTCACGGGTGAACCAGCCACAGGTGTCCAGGCTGGGTGAGAGATCCAGCACGTCGCGCAGACTCACCCGCCCATGCGTGGGCCGCAAGCCCACCAGGCCGCAATGGCTGGCCGGCGCACGCACGGAACCACCGGTGTCGGTGCCCAGGGCAAAGTCGCACAGCTTGTTCGATACGGCGGCCGCCGAACCCGAGGACGAACCCCCAGCAATGCGATCCGGCGCGGCACCGTTGATGGGCGAACCGAAATGCGCGTTCTGCCCGTTCATGGAAAAGGCCAGCTCATCCGTCACCGTCTTGCCCGCGAACCGCGCACCCGCCTCCAGCAGCCGCTGCACGGTGGGCGCCGTGCGGTTCTGCACCCCCAACAAAGCCAGCAACAACGGCTGGCCACCGCTGGTGGGGTAGCCGTTGATGTGAAACAGATCCTTCACCCCAAACGAAAGCCCCGCCAGTGAACCCGTGGCCGCGTGCGGCACCGGCACGGCGGGGTATGGCATGAAAGCATGGGCAGGATCGTGGAGAACGTCGGTGTGGGATGACATGGAAAGTTCGAGAGGAAATTCAAAAACAGATCAGAGATTCTCACAGTGCGCCCAGACAGGACCTCACCGAAGCGCGATGCCCCCTTCAAGCGACACCGAAGATCCGGCTCCGCCGGTCCAAAGGTGTGCCCCCCTGGGGGGGTCGCGCAAAGCGCGGCGGGGGGGGGCTACACAAGCAAACATCGAACGCTGTGCCCCGAAGCCAGCCAGGTGATCTCCGGGCGAGTGGCCTTGCAGTCATCCTGCACCCGCTTGCAGCGTTCGGCAAATGCGCAGCCTTGCGGCAAGGCGGTGAGGTCGGGCGGTGAACCCGCAATGGTTTCCAGCCGGGAACCCTTGGTCATGGCGCCATCGGCGCGGCTGTTCAAGAGGGCCAGGGTGTAGGGGTGGCGTGGCGTACGCAGCAGCGTGGCCGCAGGCCCTTCTTCCACAATGCGCCCGGCGTACATCACCGCGATGCGGTCGGCTACTTCCACCGCTGCGCCAATGTCGTGCGTCACAAAAATCACCGTCAGGCCCAGTTCGCGCTGCAACTCGCGCAGCAGCAACAGAATCTGGATCTGCACCGTCGCATCCAGGGCCGTGGTGGGCTCATCGGCCAGCAGCAGTTGCGGACGGCAGGCCAGTGCCAGCGCGATCATGGCGCGCTGGCGCATACCGCCGGACATCTCGTGCGGGTAGGTCTGGAGGCGGCGCTCCGGGCTGGGGATGCGCACCCGCTCAAACAGCTGCAAGGCCCGCTTTTTCGCCTCGGCCGCGCTCACGGGTTCGTGGCGGCGAATGGCCTCGATGATCTGTGCGCCCACCGAATACACCGGGTCCAGCGCCAGCAAGGGTTCCTGAAAAATCATGGAAGCGACCTTGCCCCGGTAGTCGGCCAAGGCCCCTGTCGAGAGCTTCAGCACATCCAGATCGCCCACATGCATCTGGCCTTCGATCCGGGTGCGACCGGCCGGGTGCAGGCGCAGCAGGCTTCGCAGCGTCACACTCTTGCCCGAGCCCGACTCACCGATCAGCGCCACGACCTCGCCGCGCTTGACCTGCAGGTTCACGCCATTGACCGCCTCCACCGGCTTCTTGCCGCCGGTGAAGGTCACACGCAGGTCGCGCACATCGACATAGGGTTTTTCGTTCGACGTCTCTGGGGTGTTCATCGGGTGCCCTCCGTGCCGCACCCATCGGTGCGCGGTGGTTGCGTGGTTCGGTCAAAGCTCATGCGGCGGCTTTCCACTCGGGCTGTGCCGGCGCTTCGGTGTGGCCGCTGCCGGGCACATGCATCCAGCAGGCGGCCATCTGGCCCTTGTCGGCTTCCGTGAGCACCGGCGTGCGCTCGGAGCACAGGGGCTGGGCATTGGCGCAGCGCGTGTGAAACCGACAACCGGAGGGCGGGTTGATCGGATTGGGCGGGTCGCCGGCCAGCGGGGGTTCCTCTGTGCGGCGATCAGGATCCATGGAAGGAATGGACGACAGCAAGGCGCGGGTGTAGGGATGGGCGGGGTGATCAAACAGGGTTTCGCTGTCACCAATCTCGGCCACCTGTCCCAGGTACATCACCATCACCCGGTCGCTGATGAACCGCACCACGTTGAGGTCGTGGCTGATGAAGATGTAGGTCAGCCCGAATTCTTCCTTGAGGTCGAGCAGCAGGTTGAGCACCTGCGCCTCGACCGACTTGTCCAGCGCCGACACGGCTTCATCCAGAATGATCAGCCGCGACTGCAACGCCAGCGCCCGCGCGATGTTCACCCGCTGGCGCTGACCGCCGGAGAGTTCATGCGGATAGCGCTCGGCAAAACGGCGCGGCTCCAGCCCCACGCGGGCCAGCAGATCGCGCGCGCGCTCCACCGCTTCGTTGCGCGGCACGCCATGCACCTGGGGCGCAAAAGCGATCGAGTCCACCATGGTCAAGCGCGGGTTGAGCGAAGCGTAGCTGTCCTGAAACACCATCTGCGTCTGACGCCGAAACCGTTTCAGCGGCAAGGAACTGCCACCCACGGTCTCTCCGTCAAACACGATCTCGCCCTTGTCGGGTTCGATGAGGTTCATCAGCAGCCTCGCGGTGGTGGACTTGCCGCAACCCGACTCCCCCACCACACCCAGCGTCTCGCCCTTGAACACGTCAAAGTCGATGCCATCGACCGCACGCACCACGCCACCGCCACGCCCCAGCACATCCTTCTTCAAGGGGAAATGTTTGACCAAACCACGCACACTCAACAATGGCTGCGCAGGCCCACCTACATCAAAACGATCAAAGGACATTTCTGCAACTCCCGTACGTGGGCACCACAACAGCAACGCAAACCAGCCACCCATCCAGTGACAGCGACGGGCCGGCTTTGCCGGACGAAGGCTGTCGCCCCCTGGGGGGTGGCGCCGAAGGCGACGCGGGGGGGACATTTCTTGTCATTGCTTGATTTCCATTGCTGATCGCAAACCATCGGCCAGCAGATTGAAGGCAATCGAGGTGATGAAGATCATCACGCCGGGCAGCGCCGCGATCCAGGGCTGCACATAGATGGCGGTGCGCAATGTGTTGAGCATCAGACCCCACTCGGGCTCCGGCGGCTTCACACCCAGGCCCAGGAAGCTCAAACCGGAAGCCAGGATCATGGCCACGGCAATCAGGCTGGTGGCGTAAACAAAGATCGGCCCCAGCACGTTGCCCAGCACATGCACCCGCACGATGGTGAAGGCGTTGGCACCGGAGGCGCGGGCCGCATCCACAAAGTCACGCCCCCGGATCTGTGTGGTCACGCTCTCTGCCACACGCGCAATCGGCGGTATGAACACGATCGTGAGCGAGATCAGCGAATTGGTGATACCCGCACCCAGCGCGCCAGAAAGGGCAATGGCCAGCAGCACCGAGGGGAAGGCATAGAACACGTCGATCGTGCGCATCATCACCGAGTTGAGCGTGCCACCGGCATAGCCTGCCGTGATGCCAATCAGCGAGCCGATGAAGAACGCGAAGATCACCGGCGTGATGCCCATGAACAGCGACAGTCGCGCGCCCACCATGAGGCGCGAAAGCATGTCACGCCCGAGTTCGTCGGTGCCCAGCGGGTGCCCCTCAAATCCGATGGGCTTGAGGCGCTTGAGCATGGACGATTCATAGGGATCGGCCGGCACCAGCCAGGGACCAAAGAACGCCAGGGTTAGCAGAAAGACCACCACCACGGCAGCACCAATGGCGATGCGGTCACGCAGAAAGCGCCGACCGACCGTCTGCCAGTAGCCCGGCGAACGCTCGAACGCCAGCGGCTGCACCACCGCACTGGGCATGGCAATGTCATTCATGAGAAGGTCCTTCGATGGAATCGCGGAGGACACAGGCCTCCTCCGGCGCGGCGTGTCTGAGTCCAGGAACACCGGGAAACTGGCTTTGCCAGGCTGCCGGTGTTGCCCCTCGAGGGGGTCGCGCGGAGCGCGGCGGGGGTGGGGCATCCCTCATCTGCTTATCCTGGGATCCAGCAAAGTCTGGATCACATCCACCACCAGGTTGAGCACCACGAAAAACATGGCCAGCACCAGAATGGTTCCCTGCAGCAGTGGCAGATCACGCTGGAAGATGGCCGAGTTGAGCAGGAAGCCCGTGCCCGGCCACGAGAACACGGTCTCGATCAGGATGGAGCCGCCGAGCAGGTAACCCAGTTGCAGGCCCATCACCGCCAGCGCGGTGGGTGCGGCGTTCTTCACCACGTGCTTGAACACGCCCAGATCGGTCAGGCCCTTGGCGCGCAGACCCACAATGAACTCCTGCGCCAGGATGTCGGCCACCAGGGCGCGCACCGTGCGCGCGATGATGCCCATGGGAATCACGCTCATGGTGATGGCCGGCAGGATCATGTGCTTCACATGCTCCCAGTCCCAGGCCCATTCACTGGAACCACCTGGGCCCGCACCGCCTGGTGGCAGCCACATCAGGATGCTGGAGAAGATGATGACCAGCACCATGCCCAGCCAGTAGTGCGGCACACTCACGCCCAGCACGGAGGTGAGCGAAGCGGCTTTGTCGAGCCAGGAATTCTGGAAATAGCCGGCCACAAAACCGAACAGACAGCCGAAGATGAAACCGATCAGCGTCGCCAGCACCGCGAGACGCAAGGTGTTGATCACCGCGCGCACCACCTCATCGGTCACCGAACGGCCAGAAGCGATCGAAGTACCCAGATCACCTTGCAGCGCCCGCCAGACCCAGCTCACAAATTGTTCCGGGTAGGAGCGATTGAACCCATAGAGTTCGATCAACTGCTGCTGCAACTCCACCGACGCATCGGGCGGCAGGATGGACACCAGCGGATCACCCGGCGAGAGGTGCACCAGCGCAAAACACACCAGCGCCACACCCAGCATGATGGGCAAGGTGTAGAGCACCCGGCGAAACAGAAAAGTCAGCATCGATCAACCCTCCCGGTCAACATCGGAAAGGCCCCGCAGCCCGGCTCGGCCGCGGGGCGGAGGCTTGTCAGTCGATCGACATGGGGGCGATATCGATGAACCAGCTGCGCGGCTGCACCACGCCCTTGACTTTGGCGCTCATGGCGCGCGGGCCCACATCGTGCGCAATCCACACGAACGGCGCTTCCTCCACGATGCGCGCGTGCAACTTGGCCAGCGCAGCATCTCGCGCGGTGTCGTCGAAGCTGGTGCGCGCATCTGCGATCAGCTTGTCAAACTCGTCGTTGCCAAAGTGACCCCAGTTGTTGGAGACTGGCGGGAAGGTCTTGGTGCTGGTGAAACGCACCATGGCAAAGAAGGGGTCCATGGCCGCGTAGCTGACGTTGATGGCGTGAGAACCATTGGCCGACGCGTGCTTGGCACCCTGGCGCCAGTTGGTGAACAGCGTGTTCCACTCGATGACGTCAAATTCGATATCGATGAAGCACTGCTTGAGTGACTGCTGCACGAACTCGTTCATGGGCAGCGGCTGCATCTGACCCGAGCCTGAAGCCGAGATCTGCACCTTGGCTTTCATGGGCTTGGCGGCAGAGAAGCCGGCTTCCGTCATGAGGGCTTGCGCGGCCTTCACGTCGTACTTGATGTCGAACTTGGGGTTGCCCCACCAGGGGTGGCCGGGGGGCACGGTGCCCTTGGGAATGGCCATCATCCCGCCGAGGAAGGTCTTGAGGCCTTCGCGGTCCACACACAGGTTGGCGGCGTGGCGCACGCGCTTGTCCAGCCAGGGGGAACCTTCGGCGAACGACAGCTGCCATGGCCACACATGGGGCTGCGCGTTGCTGTAGATCTTGAAGCCGCGCTGCGTGATCTGCGGCATGGCATCTGGCGAAGGCGCCTCGATCCAGTCAACCTGGCCTGACAGCAGCGCGGCCGTGCGCGCATTGGCCTCGGGCATGGGCATCAGCACCACGCGGTCCAGCTTCGGCGTGCGCTTGGGGTCCCAGTAGGTCTTGTTGGCGACCAGCTCCAGACGTTCACGCGGCAGGAAGCGCGCCATCTTGAAGGGGCCGCTGCCGGATGCATCGGACGCAAAAGCGGTCCAGGCGTTCTTGGCCTTGTCGGCAGGCGTGGCCCCTGCGGCGGCATCGAATTTCTTTTGCCAGTGGGCAGGCGAAGCCATGAACAGGTTGGTCAGATTCAGCGGAAGGAAGGCGTCGGGCTCGCTGGTCGTCAGCTCCACGGTGAGGTTGTCTATTTTGCGGGCGCTGCGCAGCGTGGGCATGCGCGAAGCGGTCACACCGACCTGGCTGGCGTCGAAATGCACGGCATCCTTGTCCAGCACCTTCTGCACGTTCCACACCACGGCGTCGGCGTTGAAGTCGGAGCCGTCGTGGAACTTCACGCCGGAGCGCAGCTTGAAGACCCACTTGGTCTTGTCGGTGGCGTCGGTCGCCCACGACAAGGCCAGGCCAGGGATCAGCACGCTGGCGGCGTCGCCCTTGGACAGATCCCAGTGCGTGAGTGCGTCGTACATGGGAATGCCGGTGAAGCGGTTGCCCTCGAAGCCCTGGTCAGGCTGACCCAGCGTGCGCGGGATGTCGGCAGCGGTCATGGCGATGCGCAGGACCTTCTCCTGCGCCAGCACGGAGGGGGACGCCACCGCCATCAGCAAACCGGCGGTGACAGCGATACCCAATGTCTTGGGGGCGAAGCGGGATGCAGGAAAGAGGCGTTTCATCAAAGCTCCATCGAAGTGCGGTGTGAAGAAATGGATCGGTGATCCCTCTTCTGCTGCTGCGTTCTGGTGCGGCAGACCGGAAAAGACATCGCCGGGTTGGCAAGGTTTTTGTATGCAATCGCTGTGCCAAGTTGTCACAACCCCCAGCTCTGGGAGCTACCACCCTCTCTGAAAAACCCCGCTTCTCCCTGCAAAAAGGCTCGTTTTCATGCCCCGAATTCCCCACCCGATGGCGACACTGCAACTTGGTGCATGCATCAAGATAGAGCAGTGATACGGCGTTTTTGTATGCAAAAACACACCGAAACGGTGCTTGAATCCTCCTGACCCGACCTTCTTCAGTCATGAACATCCTCCTCATCAACCCCAACACCTCCGAGTCCATGACCCAGGCCATCGCACAGGCTGCGCGGGCCGTGGCCGCTCCGGACACACGCATCGAAGCGGTGCAGCCCAGCTTTGGCCCGGCGTCCATCGAATGCCACTTTGACGAGGTGTTTGCGGCGGCCGGCGTGGCCGAACAGGTGCGCCTGGCTGCCGGTCGACGCATCGACGCCGTGGTGATCGCCTGTTTTGGCGACCCGGGGCTGGACGCGGCGCGCGAAGCCACGTCGGCACCGGTGATCGGCATTGCGGAAGCGGCGTTTCACGCGGCGGCGTTTCTGAGCACCGCCTTCTCCGTGGTGACCACACTGAACCGCACGGCCATCACCGCCGAACACCTGTTGCATCGCTATGGATTTGACCGCCGATGCCGCGGCGTGCACGGCACCGACATTCCCGTGCTGGAACTGGAAGGCTGCAGCGATGCCACCGTGGCCCGCATTGAAGAGGCAGCGCGAACAGCCCTGGAACAAGACCGCAGCGGCGCCATCGTGCTCGGCTGCGCCGGCATGGCCCCTCTCTGCGCCACCCTCAGCGAACGCCTGGGCGTGCCGGTGATCGACGGCGTGTCAGCCGCAGTGAAATTCGCTGAAAGCCTGGTCGCCCTGGGCCTGCGCACCAGCCAGCGCGGCGACTACGCCCCACCACCGCCCAAGACGTTCACGGGATGGGCGGCGCCACTGGGGATGTGAAACAACACTCCGTGCGGATCAACTTGTGGCCGACGCAATGCATTTTCCGGAAAGACGTGCCCCAATCCAGAGATACCGTGGAACCGGCTTCGCCGGGCCACTGGTATCGCCCCCTCGAAGGGGGTGACGCGCCGACGGCGCGGCGCGGGGGTGAGCCCCAGATTACGTATCCTTTGATACCTTGATGCTGGGAAACTTGCTGGAGAAGTCTTTGGCCTTGGACGCGATCTTGATCGCCACCTGGCGGGCGACCGCCTTGTAGATGCCGGCGATCTCGCCTTCGGGATCGGCCACCACGGTGGGCATGCCGCTGTCGGCCTGCACGCGGATGCTCATGTTCAGCGGCAGCGCACCCAGGTAGTCCATGCCGTACTCGGTGGCCATGTTCTTGCCACCATCTGCGCCGAAGATGTGCTCGATGTGGCCACAGTTGGGGCAGCAGTACACCGCCATGTTTTCCACGATGCCCAGAATCGGCACGCCCACCTTCTCGAACATCTTGATGCCCTTGCGCGCATCCAGCAGCGCAATGTCCTGCGGCGTGGTGACGATCACCGCACCGGTCATGGGCACGCGCTGACTTAAAGTGAGCTGGATGTCGCCAGTGCCGGGTGGCATGTCGACGATCAGGTAGTCGAGGTCTTTCCAGTTGGTCTGGCGCAGCAGTTGTTCCAGCGCCTGCGTGGCCATGGGGCCACGCCAGATCATGGCTTCGTCGCGGTCCACCAGGAAACCGATGGAGATCACCTGAACGCCGTAGTTCTCCAGCGGCTCCATGGTCTGGCCATCGGCACTTTCCGGCCGACCTTCCACGCCCATCATCATGGGCTGGCTGGGGCCGTAGATGTCGGCGTCCAGAATGCCGACCTTCGCACCTTCGGCGGCCAGCGCCAGGGCCAGGTTCACGGCCGTGGTGCTCTTGCCCACGCCGCCCTTGCCCGAAGCCACGGCAATGATGTTCTTCACATTGGGCATGAGCTGCACACCGCGCTGCACCGCGTGGGCGGTGATCTTCATGCTCAGGTTGACCGACACGTTGTCGACGCCGGCCACGTTCTTGGCCGCGGCAATCAGGGCGCGCCGCAAGGCGGGCATCTGGCTCTTGGCCGGGTAACCAAGCTCCACATCAAACGACACGTCGCCGTCCTGCACCTGCAGGTTCTTCAGTGCCTTGCTGGACACAAAATCCTTGCCGGTGTTCGGGTCTGTCACGGCCTGGAGGGCGTTCAGCAGCGCTTGTGTTTCTACGGCCATGAGGGGCAATCTCCTGTGGGAATCGGTGAAATCGGATGCGGTGGGGTCGCCGCTGACGTGGCCGGAAGTCTACCCGGGTGTCCAAAGACCATCCATTCACACAATCGGCACGAGGGCATCAGCGCTGTGCAGCATCGGACACGCCCACCGGGGTCGCCCATCACACGCCAGGAGCCGGCGGCCTAAAATCAGGGGTTACCCCAGACAGCCCCTACCGGAAAGCCTCTCATGAGCCAGCGACGCCTGTTCGTCACCACCGCCCTGCCCTACGCCAACGGCCATTTCCACATCGGCCACATCATGGAATACATACAGGCCGACATCTGGGTGCGGTTCCAGCGCATGCAGGGTCACGAGGTGCACTTCGTCTGCGCCGACGATGCCCACGGCGCGCCCATCATGATCGCGGCCGAAAAGGCCGGCAAGACACCCCAGCAGTTCGTGGCCGACATCGCCGCCGGCCGCAAGCCCTACCTCGACGGCTTCCACATCGGCTTCGACAACTGGCACAGCACCGATGCGCCCGAAAACCACGAACTGGCGCAGGATGTCTACCGTGCTCTCAAGGCCAACGGCCTGATCGAAACCCGCACCATCGAGCAGTTTTTCGACCCCGAGAAAAACATGTTCCTGCCCGACCGTTTCATCAAAGGCGAGTGCCCCAAGTGCGGCGCCAAGGACCAGTATGGCGACAACTGCGAGGTCTGCGGTGCCGTCTATGCCCCCACCGAGCTGAAGAACCCGTATTCGGCGCTGTCGGGTGCCAAGCCGGTGCTCAAACAATCCGACCATTTCTTCTTCAAGCTCTCCGACCCGCGCTGCCTGGCTTTCCTGGACCAGTGGACACAAAGCGGCGCGGTGCAGCCCGAAGTACTCAACAAGATCGCCGAATGGATCGAACCCGGCGAAGACGGCAAACCCAAGATGGGCGACTGGGACATCAGCCGCGACGCGCCTTATTTCGGCATCGAGATTCCGGACGCACCTGGCAAGTATTTTTATGTGTGGCTGGACGCACCCATCGGCTACCTGGCCTCACTGAAGAACTGGTTCGGCAAGCAGGGCATCGACTTCGACGCCTTCATGGCCGACCCGACCACCGAGCAGTTCCACTTCATTGGCAAGGACATCATCACCTTCCACACCCTGTTCTGGCCCGCCATGCTGCACTTCAGTGGCCGCAAAGTACCCAACGCGGTGTTCGTGCACGGCTTCCTCACCATCAACAACGGCGAGAAGATGAGCAAGAGCCGCGGCACCGGTCTGGACCCGCTCAAGTACCTGAGCCTGGGCATGAATCCGGAATGGCTGCGCTACTACCTGGCCGCCAAGCTCAGCGGCAAGAACGAAGACATCGACTTCAACCCCGAAGACTTCATGCTGCGGGTCAACAGCGATCTGGTGGGCAAGTACATCAATATCGCTTCGCGCGCGGCCGGCTTCATTGCCAAGCGATTTGACGGCAAGCTGGGCGCGGTCTCGGCCGACGGCGACGCCCTGCTCGACCATCTGCAGAGCGTGGCTCCCAACGTGGCCGAACTCTACGCCGAGCGCGAATACGGCAAGGCGCTGCGCGAAATCATGCAGCTGGCCGACCGCGTGAACGCCTACGTGGACCAGAACAAACCCTGGGAACTGGCCAAGCAGGAAGGCATGGACGGGCGGCTGCAGGACGTGTGCACCACCTGCATCGAAGCGTTCCGGCTGATTTCGATCTACCTCAAGCCCGTGCTGCCGGCGCTGGCGGCCCAGGTGGAAGCATTCCTGAAAGTGGCGCCACTGACCTTTGCCGACGCCGCTCGCCTGCTGGGTGCGGGCCACACCATTGGCGCTTATCAGCACCTGATGCAGCGCGTGGACGTGAAGCAGCTCGACGCGCTCTTCGAACCTCCACCTGAACCAAAGATGGCCGCTGCCGTACCGGGCGGCGAACCCATCGCCGACACCATCACCATCGAAGACTTTTCAAAGATCGACCTTCGCATCGCACACATCGTCAACTGCGAAGCCGTCGAAGGCTCCACCAAGCTGCTGCGTCTCACGCTCGACGTGGGCGAAGGCCGCACGCGCAATGTATTCAGTGGCATCGCCAGCGCCTACGCGCCGGCCGATCTGGTGGGCAAATTCACCGTGATGGTGGCCAACCTGGCACCACGCAAGATGAAGTTCGGCGTGAGCGAGGGCATGGTGCTGGCCGCCAGCCACGCCGACGAAAACGCCGAGCCGGGCATCCACATCCTCAACCCCTGGCCTGGCGCCACGCCTGGCATGCGGGTGCGATAGAAGGCATGTTCGCCGGCATCCGGGGCTTCACCAGCCTGCATCGAACCCCGCAGGCCGACCTGAAGCTCGGCACCGTGCTGGCCTTCGTGGCGGGGGCGGCCAATGCGGGCGGCTTCCTGGCGGTGGGCCAGTACACCTCGCACATGACCGGCATCCTCTCTTCGGTTGCCGACAACGCGGTGCTGGGCCATTTCGCCCTGGCGCTGGGCGGCCTGGGTGCGGTGCTGGCCTTTCTGCTGGGCGCCATGACCACCGCCTGGATGGTCAACTGGGGTCTGCGCCACCAGCTGCGCAGCGCCTACGGCCTGCCCCTTCTGCTGGAGGCGGCACTGCTGCTTGTGTTTGGACTGTTTGGTGCCGCCATTGGCCTGATGACCGCTGTGTTCCTTCCGCTCACCGTGGTGCTGCTGTGTTTCATCATGGGATTACAAAACGCCGTCATCACCAAGATCTCGCGTGCGGTGATCCGCACCACCCACATCACCGGCCTGCTCACCGATCTGGGCATCGAACTCGGCAAACTGCTGTACGTCAACCGCCACCCCGATCAAAAACCGGTGCGCGCCAACCGCGACCGGCTGCGTGTGCATGGCCAGCTCATTGTCAGCTTTTTCGTGGGTGGTCTGGCAGGGGCGCTGGGCTTCAAGTACGCGGGCTACATCAGCACGGTGCCGCTGGCGGCCCTGTTGCTGCTGCTGGTGATGCGGCCGGCGCTGGAAGACCTCAAGCGATAAGAGCACTCACCCCCGCACAGGAGGATGCCCTCCCCCGCGCGGCCTGCGGCGTCACCCCCTCCAGGGTCACACCTTCGGACCGGCAGAGCCGGATCCTGGGTGTTGCTGGATGAATTCGTTGTGCCCCGGAAATGGCTCTTGGTTCCAACCCCGGTGCGTGCCTGTCGCTCAACGCCCGCGCTCCAGATCGGGATCAATAGCCGACATGGTGGACACCACCTTCAGATCGCTGTCGAACACCACGGTGAAGATCTTCGAGTCGCTGGTGTTGGGGCCATCGAGGTAGCGCCAGTCGTAGTGCGTTTCCCGCTTGGCCTCAAAACGCGTGATCTTCATCGGCTTGCCCAACATCTTGCGCACGTCGGTCATGTCCATGCCAGGCTGCACGCGTGCGAAATTCTCGGTCGTGAGCACCTGTCGCAGCGAGGCCATCCGGCCGTCGGGGCCGATGGTGATCATGTAATTGCGGTGGCCGGCGGGCTGGCGGTTGTATTCGTAGATCTGGGCACCTTCGGGCCCGTCCCACACCGCTTCGGGTTCACCCATTTTTTCGCGAACGTCTTGCTCGGTTGAAAAACCTTCTTCAAGCTCACTGATGTTCTGCACGTCGCAGGCCACCAGCGCCAGTGCAACACCCACGCTTGCGAGCCACGCAGTCAGGCGTCGCTGGGCAAAAGAGCACCGGTTTGGCTGTAAGTTGCCGCTGATCATGTTGAGAGTCAGTGTAAACCCTCAGAAGTGAGCGACCCCGTTGTCAGCTTCGCGAACTGTGGTGAAAGGTAACATTTGCCGATGCTCAAAGGAATGCCGCCGCTTGCCCCTTTTCGCCCGCGCCTGATTCAGGACCTCAAGGGCTACACCCGGGACAAGTTCACACGCGATGTGGGTGCCGGCGTCACGGTGGGCATTGTGGCGCTGCCCCTGGCCATGGCCTTTGCCATCGCCAGCGGGCTCAAACCCGAAGCGGGTCTGTGGACCGCGATCATCGCGGGCTTCATCATCTCTGCGCTGGGCGGTACATCCATGCAGATTGGTGGCCCGGCGGGCGCCTTCATCGTGATCGTCTACGGCATCGTCGAGCGCTACGGTGTGGCCAACCTGCTGATCGCCACCGCCAGCGCAGGTGTGCTGCTGTTCCTGCTCGGCCTGTTCAGGCTGGGTACGCTGGTGCGGTATGTGCCTGTGAGTGTGGTGATCGGTTTCACCAACGGCATTGCGGTGCTGATCGCACTCTCGCAGGTGCGCGATCTGTTCGGCCTGGAAATCGCCAAAATGCCGGCCGATTTCTTCAGCCAGATTGCCGCCATCGCCGGTCATATCGGCGGCCTCAACTTATATGCGCTGGGGCTGGGTGTGGTCTGTGTGATCGGACTTTTCATCTGGCCACGTCTCTGGGCGGTCGATTCCCAGTTCAGACGACAACTCGACAAGATCGAAACCGTGAGCGCACTCAGGGCCACCTCGCGGGTGCCGGCGCCGGTGGTCGCTCTGGTCTCGCTGTCGCTGCTGGCCTGGGCGCTCAGTTTGCCGGTGGAGACCATCGGCACGCGCTTTGGCGGCATTCCTCAGAGTGGGCCCGTGTTCGAGTTGCCAGCTTTCTCGTGGGAAACCGTGCGGCTGCTGGTCACACCCACGCTCACCATTGCGCTGCTGGGCGCCATTGAATCCCTGCTGTGCGCGCGCGTGGCCGACCAGCTCAGCGACGCGCCCAAGCACGACCCGAACCAGGAACTGATGGCGCAGGGCATCGCCAACACGGTGGTGCCCTTTTTTGGCGGCATGCCGGCCACCGGCACCATCGCCCGCACCGTCACCAACATCCGCTCCGGCGCTGCATCGCCTGTGGCCGGCATGGTGCATGCCGGGACGCTGGCGGCGGTGGTGCTGCTGGCCGCGCCACTGGCCGCCCACATTCCACTGGCCGTGCTGGCTGGCGTGTTGCTTTTCGTGGCGTGGAACATGGGCGAATGGCGCGAATTTGGCCGGCTCAAGCAGTTCAGCAACCACTACCGCCTGATGATGGTGTCGACGTTTCTGGTCACCATCGTCTTTGACCTCACGGTGGCAGTGGAACTGGGCCTGGTGCTGGCGGTGGTGCTGTTTGTGCGCCGCCAGAGCGACATCTTCCGGGCCGAAGCCATTTCCCGCAACGAACAGCAGATCACCTTCCGCCTTTTTGGCTCGCTGTTCTTTGGCGCCGTGGCCAAGATCGACCCTATCGTGACCGAGGTCGAACGCTCATCCACTCCCGTCAACGTGATGCTCGACGCCACCCACCTGATTTCGCTCGACACCACCGGGCTGGACGCGCTGGAGCAGTTGCACAAGGCGGTTGAAAAACGTGGCGGCCACCTGGGGCTGGTGGGACTGAACCCGCAGCCCAAATCGCTGATGGAACGCTCGGGCTTTGCAGCCAAGCTGCACACCTTCCAGTGAAGCCACCTCACGCCATGGTCCCTCAACGCAGCCCCATCACCGAACGCATCGACTGGCTGTTTGGCCTGGCGCAGCGGCATGCTCAGGAATACGCCAGCCCAGAAGCCTGGCTGGCCCGCCAGCGGCATCTGGCCAACCATCCCACTGCCATCCTGGTGATGAAGTGCATGGATGGTCGCATCAACATCCCCATTGCCACGCAGACACCCAAGGGCATCATTCAGCCCTTTCGCAACCTGGGCGGCATCTTCAATCTGGGCTGGCCACACCTGGGCGAAACACTGACTGCCGTCCTGGAAAAGGTGGTGCACAGCGGTCGACAGGCCCTGGTGGTCATTACCTACCACCACAGCAAGGGCGACGAGCGACGGGGCTGCGCCGGCTTCAATTTCCACACGGCCGATGCCCGAGCCCACACCTTCGAGATCCAGCGCGAAGTGTCTGCGGTGTTCGGCGCGGCGCACGGCACGGTCTACCCGCTGGTCTGCGGCTTCGAAACCGATGAAGATGCGCTGGTGGTGCACGGCGCCAATGGTGAAACATTGAACATGGCCGATCTGAGCGAAGCCGACGTGTCTGGCCTGCCCCAGCGACTGCTGCACCTGCTGCCCGACATGCCGACCCAGATCCGGCACGACCTGCTCCCACTTCTGTTGGGCAATCTGCGCCACATCGCGCAGATAAGGCAGACGGTGCGCACGCTCGACATCGAACACCGCGAATGGATGATCTGCGTTGGGCGCGGCTTCGACTGGCTTCACCTGCCCAACCTCGCACTCATCATCGGCCCCTACAGCCCGGACCTGGCCGACCCGATTCGCAAGGCGGCCGGCATCATCCGAGCCAACATGCGCGCCGGCCGTATCCCGGACGACGGCTTTCTGATCCTGTCGTCCGTGCCTTACGAAGACATTGGCGTGGACAGGGCGCGTGCCGTGCTCAAGTCCAACTTCATGGCCGACTTCGCCGCTGACGTGGTGCGCAAGGAGTTCGAAGATCTCGCCCCGCTCATGACCGTGCGAAAAACCCTGCTCAACTGGAACAGCCGTGCGGTAGAACCGCTTGCGCAGATCGATTGACTGTCAGGCAACGCCATAGGCCGGTCCGGAAGGCCCTTTCCGGCAGTTGGGGCACCGGCTCGCTAAAATGGCCGTCTTTGTCTGGTTCGCATCTACATGTCCATCTTCGCCCGCCCGCACTACACCTCTGACGCGACGCAGTTCATTCAGAAGCTCAAGGCCGACAAGCCCAGCCTGGAGCAAGAACAGCGCGAGGGCCGCGCCCTGTTGTGGGACAAGCAGATCGACCGCGAATTCCAGGCTCGGGCGGATACGGCCGAGGTGCGTCAGCAGGCATACGTGTACCAGACCCGCTCCGATCTCGCTTGAGAGACTGAGCCACGGCCTCGCGCCCAGCATGAGTCAGGAGCCCCAAACGCTCGACGACGCCCCTGAGGGGCTGGAAGCGTTGTTGCCCAGCGTGGTCGACCACGTGGCCCTTGCCCGGCTCTATGGTGAGCCGCTGTTCACCATGCCGCGTGATCTGTACATCCCGCCGGATGCGCTGCAGATCTTTCTGGAAGCCTTTGAAGGCCCGCTGGATCTGCTGCTTTATCTGATCCGGAAGCAGAACTTCAACATCCTCGACATCCCGATGGCGGCGGTCACCCGCCAGTACCTCAGCTACGTGGACGAGATTCGCGCCGGCAACCTGGAACTGGCGGCCGAGTACCTGCTGATGGCCGCCATGCTGATCGAAATCAAGTCTCGCATGCTGCTCCCGCCCAAGAAGGTGGCCGAGGGCGAAGAGCCCGAAGATCCACGCGCAGAACTGGTGCGCCGCCTGCTGGAATACGAGCAGATGAAGCTGGCCGCTCAGCGCCTGGCCGACACCCCCCAGTACGGGCGCGATTTCCTGCGTGCGCAAGTGCACATCGAACAATCGCTGGTGCCCCGTTTTCCGGACGTGGATGCGTTCGACCTGCAAAGCGCGTGGCGCGACATCCTCAAGCGCGCCAAGCTGGTCCAGCACCACCGCATCAGCCGCGAGGAACTGTCGGTGCGCGAGCACATGAGCATCGTCCTGCGACGCCTGCAGGGGCGCAAGTTCGTCGAATTCGGCGAACTGTTCGATCCTGAAAAAGGCTCGCCCGTGCTGGTGGTGACCTTCATCGCCATGCTGGAGCTGGCGAAAGAAACCTTGATCGAACTCACTCAGGCCGAGGCCTTTGCACCGATCTATGTTCGGCTCGCTTACACGCCGCAGATCTGAAGACACTTGCCGACCCGGTGCGACTTTGTTCCTGTTCCGAATTCACCCCACATGACCGACCTGCACCGCTTCGACGTCCTCATCATCGGCAGCGGCCTGGCCGGACTGACCGCTGCCCTGCACCTGGCCAACACCCATCGCGTGGCGGTGGTCACCAAGCGGCAGATCGAAGACGGCTCCAGCAACTGGGCCCAGGGCGGCATCGCAGCGGTGCTCGGCGAAGGCGACAGCGTGGCTTCGCACATCGAGGACACGCTTGTCGCAGGTGCGGGACTGTGCGACCTGGAGGCCACACGCTTCGCGGTGGAAAATGCGCCCGCCGCCATTGCCTGGCTGCGCGAACTGGGCGTGCCCTTCTCAACCGAAAGGGGCGAGCTGCACCTGACCCGGGAGGGTGGCCACAGCCACCGGCGCATCGTGCACGCCACAGACGCCACCGGTGCGGCCGTGCAGACCACGCTCATCGATCGGGTACGCGCCACGCCGGGCATCACCCTTTTCGAACACCACATGCTGGTCGACCTGATTACAGACCGCAAACTGCCGCACGCGGCGGGCAGCACACCGCGCTGCCATGGTGCCTACGTGCTGGATGAAGTGCGCGAAGAAGTGATCACCTTCAGCGCACAACACACCATCCTGGCCACCGGCGGTGCGGGCAAGGTCTACCTCTACACCACCAACCCCGATACCGCCACCGGCGACGGCATCGCCGCCGCCTGGCGCGCTGGGTGCCGCGTAGGCAACATGGAATTCATCCAGTTCCACCCCACCTGCCTGTACCACCCCCACGCCAAGAGCTTCCTGATCACGGAAGCCGTGCGCGGCGAAGGCGGCCAGCTCAAACTGCCGCCGCGACTGGGCAGCCACCGTTTCATGCCCGACCACGATCCGCGCGCCGAACTGGCGCCGCGCGACGTGGTGGCCCGTGCCATCGACTTCGAAATGAAGAAACATGGTCTGGACTGCGTGCACCTGGATATTTCGCACCAGAGTCCCGAGTTCCTGCAGGAACATTTCCCCAACATCCTGGCGCGTTGCGCTGAACTGGGCATCGACATCACCCGCGAGCCGATCCCCGTGGTCCCAGCGGCGCACTACACCTGCGGCGGCGTGGTGACCGATCTGAAGGGTCAGACCGATATCGACGGCCTCTACGCTGTGGGAGAAACCACCTGCACCGGCCTGCATGGGGCCAACCGGCTGGCCAGCAACTCACTGGTCGAGTGCATGGTGTTTGCGCAAGCGGCAGTGAATTCCATACGCCAGACAGAAACACCTCGCGCGCCTGCTCTGCCCCAATGGGACGTGAGCCGCGTCACCGACGCAGACGAGCAGGTGGTGATCTCACACAACTGGGACGAACTGCGCCGCTTCATGTGGGACTACGTGGGTATCGTGCGCACCGACAAACGGCTTGAGCGCGCAGCGCACCGAATCACTTTGCTGCAAAGTGAAATCCACGAGTTCTATTCGCAATTCCACGTCACCCGCGACCTGCTGGAACTGCGCAACCTGGTGCAGGTGGCCGACCTGATCGTGATGTCTGCCCTGATGCGCCGCGAAAGCCGTGGCCTGCATTTCAGCCGCGATTACCCCGATCTGTTGCCCGAAGCCCACCCCACGGTGCTGGTGCCGCCAGCGCGCTGACTGGCGCTAGGAGCCTGCGCGGCAGAACGACATCGGCTGCAACGCATGGAGAAAAGTCCCACTTCGCCCCCGTTTTTCCGGCTGTGGCTACGGCCACAGTCCTCAAAATCGGCGCCGAATTGGGCTCTTTTCCCACGCGTTTCGCTT
>NZ_JAUSCF010000009.1 GCF_030651625.1 Hydrogenophaga sp.
CATGACCATGGTGGTGGCCAGCACCAGCAGCAGGGCGGGGAAGATGCGCTTGACGCGGCGCACGTAGAAGGTGCCGAAGCTGAACTGCCCGCTGGCCAGGCCGCGCAGGATGATGGTGCTGATGAGGTAGCCGGAGATGACGAAGAAGATGTCCACGCCCACGAAGCCGCCAGGCAGCAACTGGGGAAATGCGTGGTGGATGACAACCGCCACCACGGCTATGGCCCTCAGGCCGTCAATGTCGGCTCGGTAGTCGGCATGCAGCGTCGGCAAGGAGGCGGGTGTGGTGGCTGAGGGCAATGAGGGGAGGCAGGGTTGGGGTGCTTTCGGGCGGAGATGCTTGGACGCTTCGTGCTACACCGTGTTCCCGCTGGCAGTGGTTGCCTTGTGGACAGCGTGTGTGCTGATAGCTTGCCACAATCCGTTGTGCGATGGCTGCAGGCGCCATCGCCATGCGTTCAGTTCATCCCGTTTCGGCTGGCCAGTTCAACGAACAGAGCCGAATGGTCAAGATCGGCCAGTCCGTGTTCGGCGGTCTGGGCAAACAACTGTTCGAGCAACTGGGTGATGGGAGCCTCGAATCCGATTTCGTTGCTGGTGGACAAGGCGTTGCGCAGATCATTGAGCTGGAATGCGACCGCGCCATGTTTTGTGAAGTCGCGATCAATCATGCGCTGCCCGTGGACTTGCAGGATGCGGCTGTCTGCGAAACCGCCGGTGATCGCTTCCTTGACCTTGGACATGTCGGCCCCGCCGCGCTCACACAACAACAAAGCCTCAGCCACCGCTCCGATGGTGATGCCCACGATCATCTGGTTCGCGAGTTTGGCGAGTTGGCCTGCACCGTGTCCGCCGACGTGTGTGGCCCGGCCCAGCAGATCAAATATCGGGCGCACCTGCGCAAAGTCTGCGGGTCTGCCGCCGACCATGATGGCCAATGTGCCTTTTTCGGCACCCGCAGCGCCGCCTGACAGCGGCGCATCGAGGTGGTGCACCCCCAGGGCACTCAACCGGGCGGCGTGGTCCCTGGCCTGCCGGGGCGAGATGGATGACATGTCAACCACGATGCTGCCCGGCCGCAGTCCATCGACAGCCCCCTTGTGGAACAACACCTCTTCAACCGCCGCGCCGTCGGCCAGCAACAGGATGACCACATCGGCCTGAGCCACCGCTTCGGCCGGTTGATGGGTGACGTGCACGCCCAGCAAGGTCAAAGGGTCGGCCTTGGAGCGAGTGCGGTTCCAGGCGCTGATCAAAATTCCGGCGGTACTCAGCCGGCGTGCGGCTGTCAGTCCCATCGTGCCTGTGCCGAGAATGGCGACGCTTGGCGATGGTCCGGAAGTGTTCGCCGTCGCAGGAGGCAAGGAAACGGAGGTGGTGGGAAGGTTCACTTTGGTGAGTGCGTTGGTGGGTCTGAAGCCAAAGGCCTTGTTGCGCTCAAGACTTGTGAAAAGGTAAAAAAATGCGGTTCCCGGGCAAACCCGGAAACCGCATGGAAGTGCCTCAACTACCGAAGCAGTTGAGAACCACGGAGTCGTGGAGTGGGCCCAAGGCTGGCTGCGAGCGATTTCGCATTTGAATCCATCTGTGCGCCCAGATTGGTGCGGGCGCGGCTGCAGTGGCGTTGCATGAGTCGTTCCGCCAGTTCAGCGTTTCCCATGTTCACCGCGTTGGCGATGGCCTCGTGTTCGTCCCAGACTGGCTCGCGCAGCAAATCGGACTGAAGTGCCTCGCCCATCGCCCGCTGAATGTGGTGCCAGTGCAGCAGCGCACTTTGTTCGATCAGCGGATTGCCGGCGGCCCGGTAGAGCGCGGTATGGAAGGCAAGGTCCGCATCGATCATGGCCCTGATATCGTCACGTTTCACGGCCAATCGGCCGTTTGCAATCAACGCCGGGTCGATGAAAGTGCCCCGGGATGCGGCCAGCCGGGTGGCCAGGGTGTCGAGGGCGGTGCGCACTTCGTAGACCTGTGCGATCCAGTTCGCATCCAGGGGTGCGACCTGCAAGCCACGGCTGCGGCCGGCCGGAACGCCCGTGACGGGCGCGTCCTGCACAAAACCGTCCCTTTTGAGCAGCTTCAAGGCCTGGGTGATCGGCTGGCGCGACACGGCCAGTTGTTCGGCCAGTTCTTCCTGCGTGATGCGCTGGCCGGGCTTCAGCGAGCCTGCGCTGATGGCATCGAGCAACACGCGGTAGACCTGGTCGGCCAGATCCGGCGAGGTTTCAAGCTTGAGCAACTGGGCCGACATGTTGATGGGTATATTTGGAATTCTGTATGCAGAATACAGCATTCCATGTGACCTGTCACCCCTTCGGTTCAACCAGCACGCACCGCCAGCGTGCACAATGCCGTCGATGAATTCGCCTCAACTGAAAAACCCGATCTGGCTGGACGGTCAGTACAACAACCGGGCTCTGGTGCCCGAACATGGTCGGCACTTTGCCGAATGGGCCGCCGCATCGGACCAGGCCCGGCGCACCCTGACCGCCATGCTCGATGTGCAGTACGGCCACGGCGCTGGCGAAACACTGGATATTTTTCCTGCTGCACGCATGCCCGGGCGGCCACCGGCGCCCGTGGTGGTCTTCATTCATGGCGGTTACTGGCGCAGCCTGGACAAGTCGGACCATTCGTTCCTGGCACCTGCGTTCGTGAAACGCGGCGCCTGTGTGGTGATGCCCAATTACGCGCTGTGTCCGGCTGTCACCATCCCCGACATCACCCTGCAGATGGTGCGCGCCCTGGCCTGGGTCTACCGCCACATCAAGGTGCATGGCGGTGATCCGGAGCGCATCACGGTGATCGGCCATTCGGCCGGTGGGCACCTCGCTGCCATGCTGCTGGCATGTAAGTGGCCTTTGGTCGGAGGCGATCTGCCGGATGCGCTGGTCAGGAATGCGCTGTCGATCTCCGGCCTGTACGACCTGGAGCCACTGCTGCACACACCCTTCTTGCGCGATTCACTTCGCCTCACGCCAGCGCAGGTGAAGAAGGCCAGCCCGGCCCGTCTGCCGGCCCCATTGCCCATGGGAGACCGCGGACACCTTTACACCGTGGCGGGTGCACTGGAAAGCAGTGAATTCCTGCGGCACAACCAGTTGATCCAGGACGCCTGGGGCAGGGATGTGGTGCCTGTGTGCGAGGCCTTGCCCGGTTTGAACCATTTCAGTGTGCTGGAGGCGCTGGTGCAGCCGCGCCACCGGCTGCACCGCATGGCGCTGGAATTGCTCGCTTGATCAAGCGCGTGACATGGGGTGATGGGTATTGATGCGGCTTATGCGGCAGCGGTGGTCCTGCTGGGCTATCTGGTGCTTGGTGTCACGGGCTTTGGCTCTGCGTTGGTCATCGTGCCCCTGCTTGCCTTGCGCTGGCCCTTGACGCAAGTCGTGCCCCTGGTTTTGCTGATGGATGTGGTCGCATCGGGTCTGATGGGACGTCTGAATCTGAGGCAGGTGGCCTGGCCGGAACTGCGCAGCCTGGTGCCTGGCATGGTGCTGGGCTGTGGGCTCGGGCTGTTTCTGTCGCGACACCTCACCTCACCCTGGCCCTTGTTGTTTCTTGGGGGGTACGTGGTCTGGGTCGGTTGGCGCACGCTGGGTGGACCGCCGCCGGACACATCCCCCAGGCCCTCGCTGGGCGGCCTCTACGGCCTGGGCGTGGGTGTTGTGCAGATGAGTTTCGGCACCGCCGGCCCGCTGGTGCTGGCCTGGTTGGCGCGGCGCGGCGTTCGGCCCGACGCCATGCGTGCCAGCACACCGGTCGCCATGCTGGGGGTGGCCTTGCTCGTGCTGATCGGCATGGGGTGGCAGGGTCGTCTGAGTGACGCCTTGCTGTGGCAGCGGCTCCTGGTGCTGCTTCCATTGGGGCTTTTCGCCGTCGTGATTGGCCACCGTGTGGCCGCACGCCTGCCGAAGCAACGACTTCGTGCGGCCATGGCGCTCCTTCTGGTGGCCAGCGGGCTGCTGCTGATGGTGAACGCGGCCCGGCAACTGATGCCTGATTGAACCCGCTGGCCCCTTAGGCCCAGACCATGCGGGCATGGTTCACATGAACAGGTGTTCGCCCGCGTTATCGCCGCCCAGGATCACATAGTTCACCTTGCGCACATCCATCAGCTTCGTGCCACCGGCGTAGCTGATGGAGCTCTGCACGTCCTGTTCCATTTCCACCAGCGTTTCCGCCAGCTTGCCCTTGATGGGCTCCAGAATGCGCTTGCCTTCCACGTGTTTGTATTCGCCCTTGTTGAAGTCGCTGGCCGAGCCGTAGTACTCCTTGTAGAGCAGGCCGTCGACCTCGACTGTCTTTCCGGGCGATTCTTCATGGCCGGCGAACAGTGAGCCGATCATGACCATGCTGGCGCCAAAACGCACGCTCTTGGCGATGTCGCCATGGCTGCGGATGCCGCCGTCGGCGATGATGGGTTTGGTGGCCACGCGGGCACACCACTTGAGCGCGCTCAGCTGCCAGCCGCCCGTGCCAAAGCCGGTCTTGAGCTTGGTGATGCACACCTTGCCAGGGCCCACGCCCACCTTGGTGGCGTCTGCACCCCAGTTTTCCAGATCGATCACGGCCTCCGGCGTGGCCACGTTGCCGGCGATCACGAAACTGGCGGGCAACCTCGCCTTGATGTAGCCGATCATGTCGCGCACGCTGTCGGCATGGCCGTGGGCGATGTCGATGGTGATGTATTCGGGTAGCAGGCCCTCGGCGGCCAGCGTGTCCACGGTGGCACGGTCGGCGGCTTTCACGCCCAGCGAAATCGATGCATACACCCCCTTCGCGTGCATGTCGCGCACGAACTGCACGTTGTCGAGGTCGAAGCGGTGCATCACGTAGAAGTAGCCGTTCTGCGCCAGCCAGAGGCTGATGGTCTCGTCCACCACGGTCTTCATGTTGGCCGGCACCACCGGCAGGCGGAACTTGCGCCCGCCCAACTCCACGCCGGCGTCGCATTCCGATCGGCTCTCCACGCGGCATTTACGTGGCAGCAGCAGGATGTTGTCGTAATCAAAGATTTCCATAAGGGAGCACCCCCGCGTCGCCTTCGGCGCCACCCCCTCAAGGGGGCGCCACCTGCGGCCCGGCAAAGCCGGTTCTGCGGTGGCACTGGACGTCGCGCGTCGGAAAGGTGGTTGGTGTAATGGGTTGTAGAGGGCGAGACGGCAGCCGTTGTGTCCGAGGGACGGAAACAAAAAACCGGGCGCAAGAAACCCTGGGCCCGGTGATTGATTCTAGGCGTTTGCCGCAGGAAGGGCCAGCCGATTCGTCGGCAGCCTGGCGTATGAAGGTCATATGGAGCAGCGTATGAACCACGGGTGAGGCTGTGGCTTCCTACAATCGCCGGATGCTGTTTGAAGATTCTGTTGCCCCGTCCCCGCTGCTTGCGGGCCTGAACACCGAACAGGGGGCCGCTGTGACCTTGCCGCCCGAGCACGCGCTCATTCTGGCGGGTGCCGGATCGGGCAAGACCCGTGTGCTCACCACCCGCATCGCCTGGCTGCTGCAGACCGGGCAGGTGACACCGGGGGGCATTCTGGCGGTGACCTTCACCAACAAGGCCGCCAAGGAAATGATGACGCGCCTGTCCAGCATGCTGCCCATCAATGTGCGCGGCATGTGGATCGGCACCTTCCATGGCCTGTGCAACCGCTTCCTGCGGGCGCACCACAAACTGGCCAACCTGCCCGCCACGTTTCAGATTCTCGACACCCAGGACCAGCTCTCGGCTGTCAAGCGCTTGTGCAAGCAGTTCAATGTGGACGACGAACGCTATCCGCCCAAGCAGATCCAGTACTTCATCAGCGGCTGCAAGGAAGACGGCCAGCGCCCGGGCGACGTGGTGGCGCGTGATGAAGAAACGCGCAAAAAGATCGAGCTGTACGCGCTGTACGAAGAGCAGTGCCAGCGCGAGGGCGTGGTGGACTTCGGTGAGCTCATGCTGCGCAGCTACGAGGTGCTGCGAGACAACGATCCCGTGCGCGAACACTACCAGCGGCGTTTCCGCCACATCCTGATCGACGAGTTCCAGGACACCAACCGCCTGCAATACGCCTGGATCAAGATGTTCAGCACACCGCCGCTCGAAGGCCTCACGCCTGCCGGAAACGCGGTGTTTGCCGTGGGGGATGACGACCAGAGCATCTACGCCTTTCGCGGCGCGCGTGTGGGCAACATGGCCGACTTCGTGCGCGAGTTCCACGTGCGGCACCAGATCAAGCTGGAGCAGAACTACCGCAGCTGCAGCAACATTCTGGACTCGGCCAACGAACTGATCAGCCACAACAGCCACCGGCTGGGCAAGAACCTCCGCACCGACGCAGGTGCCGGTGAGCCGGTGCGTGTGTTTGAAGCCACCAGCGACTTTGCCGAGGCGCAGTGGATGGTCGACGAGATGAAGCAACTTGCGCGCGAGGATGTGCCCAAGGTGGAAATGGCGGTGCTCTACCGCAGCAACGCCCAGAGCCGCGTGGTGGAAACCGCGCTGTTCAACGCCGGCCTGCCGTACCGCGTGTACGGCGGTCTGCGATTCTTTGAGCGTGCCGAAATCAAGCACGCTCTCGCCTACCTGCGGCTGCTGGAGAACCCGAACGACGACACCAGTTTCCTGCGCGTGGTGAACTTCCCGCCACGCGGCATCGGAGCGCGCAGCATCGAACAATTGCAGGACGTCGCACGCAGCTCAGGCTGTTCGCTGCACGACGCAGTGAGTGCGGTCACCGGCCGCGCCGGCGTGGCCATTGGGGCCTTTGTGGCCAAGCTGGATGTGCTGCGCGAGCGTTCAGAAGGCATGACGCTGAGCGAGATCATCGAGCTGGTGATCGACCACAGCGGCCTGGTGGAGCACTACCGGGCCGAGCGCGAAGGACAAGACCGGGTGGAGAACCTGGAGGAACTGGTGAGTGCCGCCAAGAGCTTCGTGGGCATCGAGGGCTTTGGCCGCGATGCCGTGGCGCGCACGGTGGATGCGCAAGGGGAGCCGCTCACGCAGAGCCCGGTAAGCCAGGGGCTGGAACCGGGGGAACCCTCACCCCCACCCTCTCCCGCAAGCGGGAGAGGGGGCAGTTCACTCCCTCGCCCGCTTGCGGGAGAGGGTGGGGGTGAGGGTCTTCCCGGCCCCGACGCAGACACCGGCGAAACCATGAGTCCGCTGGCCGCCTTCCTCACTCATGCCGCGCTGGAATCCGGCGACAACCAGGCCCAGGCCGGGCAGGACGCGGTGCAGCTGATGACGGTACACGCCGCCAAGGGCCTGGAGTTCGACTGCGTGTTCATCACCGGCATGGAAGAAGGCCTGTTCCCGCACGAGAATTCCATGAGCGACCGCGACGGTCTGGAGGAAGAGCGGCGCCTGATGTATGTGGCCATCACCCGTGCCCGCAAGCGCCTGTACCTGAGCCATTCGCAGACCCGCATGCTGCATGGCCAGACCCGCTACAACATGAAGAGCCGCTTCTTCGACGAGCTGCCCGAGGCCTGCCTGAAGTGGCTCACACCGCAGCAACCTGCGTGGGGCGCGCCAGGCGGGGCCGGTGGTGGAGGCGGGCAGTGGCAGAACGGCCGCCGCAGCTTCGGAACGCCCCCAGCGCTGCAGCCTTCGTGGTCGCCCGGCTTCAACGACAAGGGTGACCCGAAAGGCCTGGGCCAGACCGCACCCGAACCGGACCGAGGCACCGACATCCGTGCGGGGCAGGCGGTGTTCCACAACAAGTTCGGCGAAGGCAAGGTACTGGCCATCGAGGGCACCGGCACCGATGCGCGGGCCCAGGTCAGCTTCAGCCGGCATGGTGTGAAATGGCTCGCGCTCAGCGTCGCAAAGCTGACCCCTATTCCCTGAGAGGCCGGGCGTTCTGCCGGGTAATCGTCGCTGCTGGGGCTGGTGGTACCCGTGCCGGTGGTCGCCTGGCTGCGCACAGCACCACGCCCAGCGCCCGCTTCGTGCCCACCTTGTTCTTGCTAGTGAAAGGGGCGCCGCGCACCTTGGATTCGCTGATCTGAAGAATACCGAGTCAGCGCCGCTGGCAGACCAGTACCAGCGGCCAGAAGGTCTCCAACGCAGGCGTGGGATGGCCGGGCCGCTTGGCTGTCTCGTCCCAGTGCCGCAGCCGCACCGCATCCATGGCGTGCGGCAGCTGTCGGAAAGCAAAGCATTCGGCTGTGTCCATCGGGCCGCCTTGCAGCGCTAGGCTGCGCTGTGAATCGATCGACAGCACCTTGAGATAGGCCGGGTGATGGGCGAGGTAGCGCTTGGCCTGCACATGGAGTGCCACGGGCCGGGTGACTTCCGGGCCGAACCATTGAGAGAGACACGCTTCAGCCAGGTGCTCGTGCGAATCGTCCACGCCTCGCTCGGTGGGTGTGCCGCCATGGTCATGCAGCAGGTGGCCAATGTCGTGCAGCAAGGCCGCCACCACCAGTGCGTCACCTGCCTGAGCCGCCTGTGCCAGGGTTGCGCACTGGAGCGCATGTTCCAGGTGGGTGACCGGCTCGCCGGTGTAGCGCTCGCCGCCTCGTTGCTGCAAACGCTCAAAGAGTGCTTCGAGAGTGTGTGTCGTCATTTCGTCATGAAATCGTCGTGATCGCGTCATCGTCGCTGCAAAGAATGAAAGCACCATGACATCCGGAGCACAACACATGAAAACCCACCTTTCCCGCCGCTTCCTGCTGGCCACCGCTGCTGCTCTGAGCCTGTCGCTTTCCGGCAACCTGTTGGCACAGAGCAAGACCGAGTTGCTGGTGTACAGCGCACTGGAGGCCGACCAGATCAAGGCCTACGAAGAGGCCTTCGAGAAAGCCCACCCCGGCATCGATCTGAAGTTCGTGCGCGACTCCACCGGTATCGTCACTGCCAAGCTGCTGGCTGAGAAAGCCAATCCGCAAGCCGATGTGGTGTGGGGCCTGGCCGCCACCTCGCTGATGTTGCTGGACAAGGAAGGCATGCTCATGCCCTACGCCCCCAAGGGCCTGGAGGCGGTGAAGCCCGCCATGCGCGACCCGCGCCCGCAACCCACCTGGGTGGGCATGGACGTATGGGCATCTGCGGTGTGTTTCAACACGGTGGAAGCGGCCAAGAAGAACATGCCCTTGCCCAAGAGCTGGGCCGACCTGACCAACCCGGCTTACAAAGGCCATATCAGCATGCCGCACCCCGCCAGTTCGGGTACAGGCTACCTGATGGTGTCGTCCTGGCTGCAGATGATGGGTGAGGACAAGGGCTGGGCCTACATGGACGCCCTTCACGAAAACATGGGTTCGTACACGCATTCGGGTAGCAAGCCTTGCCGCCAGGCCGGGGCCGGTGAATACCCCATCGGCCTGAGCTTCGAATACCGGGCCAACAAAACCAAGAAGGACGGCGCTCCCATCGCCATCGTGCTGCCGTCTGAAGGCCTGGGCTGGGACATGGAAGCCACGGCCATCCTGAAGACCACCAAGAAAGCCGATGCCGCCAAGGCCCTGGCCGACTGGGCTGTGTCGCGTCAGGCCAATGAACTCTACGCCAAGAACTTTGCGGTGGTGGCCTTGCCTGGTATCCAGGAAAAGCTCGAATTCATCGAGGGCGACGTGGAAAAGATGCTGGCCAAGAACGACTTCACCTGGGCTGCCAGCAACCGCGAGCGTGTGCTGGCCGAATGGAGCCGCCGCTACGAGAGCAAGGCCGAGAAGCGCTGACGTGTTCCAGCCGTCCCACCCAGGTCGCATCGCTGGCGAGCCCGTCGCCACCGAGGCAGACCTGCGTGTCGCGGTGAGCCAGCAACCAGCCGTGGGCAACGCAGTGGGAGACCCACCAGCCCGTGTTGTCAAAGCTGCTGAAACGGCTGGCGCAGATCTACTGGCGGATGAAGCCGCTGTGCCACTGCTGCGACTGAGGGGCGTCACACGGAAGTACGGCACTCAAACCGTGCTGAACAGGGTCGACCTCGACATCGGCGCCGAGGAGTTCGTCTGCCTGCTGGGCCCGTCGGGTTGCGGCAAGACCACGTTGCTGCGCATTGTCTGCGGCATTGAAAGCGGCTTTGGCGGCACGCTGCACATGGGCGGGCAGGACATCACTTCATGGCCGGCCGCGGAGCGCCGATTTGGTGTGGTGTTCCAGTCGTATGCCCTGTTCCCCAATCTGACGGTGCTTGACAACGTCGCCTACGGTTTGCGTGGCATGGACAGCAGCCACCGGCGTGCACGCTGCATGGAAATGCTTGATCTGGTGGGTCTGGCAGCCCATGTCCAGAAGTACCCGGCCCAGCTCTCGGGAGGCCAGCAGCAGCGTGTGGCCCTGGCGCGCGCACTCGCCCCCAGGCCTCGACTGCTTTTGCTGGATGAGCCCCTGTCGGCTCTGGATGCCCAGGTGCGTACCGGGTTGAGACAGGAGATCCGCCGGCTGCAGCAGCAGTTGCGCATCCCCACCGTCATGGTCACGCACGATCAGGAAGAAGCGTTGACCATGGCAGACCGCGTGGTGCTGATGGAGCGGGGCCGTATCGTGCAGCAGTCTGCGCCGATCGATCTCTATGCCCGCCCGGCCAGCGAGTTCGCAGCCCGCTTCGTTGGGCGCATGAACGTATTCACCGGGCAACTCACCGGCGCCACCCAGGTGCTCGTGGGTCAGGTCGATCTGCGCATCGCGCCCCACACGCACCATCTGCACAGCGGTGGTGCGGTGAGCATCGGCATCCGGCCGGAGCTGGTGCGTGTGCGCGATCGAGACTGGCCGCGTGAGCGTGCCCCCGGGGCCCGGGTACCTTCAACCAACACGGTGCCGGTGGAACTCGTCGACATCACTTTTTGCGGCGCGCACACGATGTTGCAGCTGCATGCGCCCACACTGGGCACGCACATCGAAGCCGAACTTTCCACGCCGCTGGGTGGCGAATTGCGCTGGCGCCGTGGCGCATTGCTGGCGGCCACTTTGCCCGAAGCGGCGTTGACTTTGCTGGAGCGCCATGGCTGAAGCGGGGGCGCCCTGGAACGGGGTTGGCCAGTCGGCGCCGGCGCGTGTGCCCGAAGGCGCCCTGGTGGGTGCGGGCGCCTGGACCATGCTGGTGCTGGGGGTCTTGTTCATCATCCTGCCGGTGGGGGCGCTGGTTCAGCACAGCCTGTTCGACGGGGCAGGGCAGTGGGTCGGGCTGGACAACTTTGCGCGCTATCTGGAAACTCCGGCCTTGGCCGACTCCGCCTGGCGCAGTGTGAGGTTGGCGGCGCTCTCGGCGCTGATCTGCGTGTCGCTGGCCTATGGCTTTGCCTATGCCCTGACTCAGACCGCCATGCCCGGCAAGGCGGTGTTCAGGGCGGTGGCGCTGTTGCCCTTGCTGGCACCTTCGCTGCTGATGGCCATCAGTCTCATCTACCTGTTTGGCAACCAGGGACTGCTCAGATCGTGGTTTCCCGATGGCAGCATCTATGGGGAGCCGGGCATCGTCATGGGTTCGGTGCTCTGGACGTTTCCGCACGCGCTCATGGTGCTGCTCACCAGCATGGCCACCATGGACGGCCGTCTCCCAGAGGCGGCGCGCACCCTGGGCGCCAGCGCCTGGCGCGTGTTCTGGACCGTGACGGTACCCGCCAGCCGATATGGGCTGTGCATGGCCCTGGTGGTGGTGTTCGTGCTTGTGATCACCGACTTTGGTGTGGCCAAGGTGATCGGCGGTTCGGCCAACGTGCTGGCCACCGACCTCTACCGCCAGGTGGTGGGGCAGCAGAATTTCTCGATGGGTGCGGTGGTGGGCGTGTGGCTGCTGCTGCCAGCGGTGGGCTCATTCTTTCTGGAGCGTTCGATCCGGCGCCGGCAGGCGGCCGCACTGGGTGCGCGTTCTGCCGTGTTGCAGCCTGTTCGCTCGCCTTTGCGCGACAGCGTGATGTGGCTGTTCTGCGCCACCGTTGCGCTGGCGTTTCTGACCGTGATCGGCGTGGCGGTGTTTGCGTCGCTCGCCACTTACTGGCCGTACAACCTGAGTCCTGGCCTGAAGAACTACGACTTCGACAACATGGACGGCGGCGGCTGGGGCACTTACGCCAATTCCATTCGCATGGCCCTGATGACCGCTCTGCTGGGCACGGTGCTCGCGTTCCTGACCGCATGGCTGGTCGACAAACCGCGGCGCTTCGGTCCGGTGCGCGAGGCACTCAACCTCGTGCTTTCGCTGCCACTGGCGGTGCCAGGGCTGGCACTGGGGCTGGGGTACATCCTGTTCTTCAACGCGCCAGGCAACCCGCTGGGCGGGCTGTACGGCACCATGGCGATTCTGGTGTTGTGTACCGTGGTGCACTTCTTTTCGGTGGCCCACCTCACCATGCTGGCCGCACTGCGTCAACTGGACCAGGAATTCGAGCTGGTGGCCGAATCGCTGGGTGTGCCGTTCTGGAAAACCATGTGGCGGGTGCACCTGCCAGTGTGCCTGCCCGCGTTGCTGCAGGTGGCGGGCTTCTTCTTCATCAACGCCATGACCACCGTTTCTGCCGTGGTGTTTCTCTATTCGCCGCACACCCAGTTGGCGGCCGTGGCGGTGCTCAACATGGACGACGCTGGCGACGTGGCGCCAGCCGCCGCGATGGCGGTATTGATTTTTTTGACATCGGCGGCGGTGCGCGCCCTGTTCGCGCTGGTGTCGCACTGGACGCTGGCCCGCACCCAGCTGTGGCGCCTGAAATGAAACACCCCCGCGCCGCTTCGCGTCACCCCCTCGAGGGGGCGGCACTGGCCGTCCGGCAGAGCCGGCCCGGCGGTGCCCCTGGATGGGGCCGTTTCATGCGTTGCGGGTCGCGCGCTGCGCGGTGGAGCAACTGTATGAAACACCCCCGCGCCGCTTCGCGTCACCCCCTCGAGGGGGCGGCACTGGCCGTCCGGCAGCGCCGGCCCGGCGGTGCCCCTGGGTGGGACCGTTTCGTGCGTTGCGGGTCGCGCGCTGCGCGGTGGAGCAACTGTATGAAACATTCCCGCGCCGCTTCGCGTCACCCCCTCGAGGGGGCGGCACTGGCCGTCCGGCAGAGCCGGCCCGGCGGTGCCCCTGGGTGGGACCGTTTCATGCGCTGCGGGTCGCGCGCTGCGCGGTGGAGCAACTGTATGAAACATTCCCGCGCCGCTTTGCGTCAACCGAGATGAATGACGAGCTTACCTCTCAGGAATTCAGATGAGCAAGAACGCTTTTGATGTGGTGGTCGTGGGCGCGGGCATCGTGGGCCTTGCGCACGCGCTGGAAGCCCGGCGGCGAGGCCTGAGCGTGGCGGTGATCGAACGTGACCACCGCTGCGTGGGCGCGTCGATCCGCAACTTCGGCTTCGTGACCGTGACCGGACAGGGCGCTGGCACCACGTGGGACCGGGCGCGCCGCTCGCGCGACGTGTGGGCCGACGTGGCGCTACAGGCAGGCATTGCCGTGTTGCACAAAGGCCTGTGGTTGCTGGCCCAGCGGCCGCTGGCCTGGGACGTGATCGAGGCGTTTGCCGAGACCGAGATGGGGCGCGGATGCGAACTGCACACCGCAGCGTCGGCCGCAGCGCAGGCGCCCGAGCTTCGAACGGACGGCGCAGCCGGTGCGCTCTTCAGCCCCCATGAGCTGCGGGTGGAATCGCGGCAGGCCATTCCCCTGCTTGCTCGCTGGCTGGAACTGGCCCAGGGCGTGACCTTCCTGTACGGAGAAGAAGTGCTCGCCGCTGACGCAGGCGAGGTGCGCACCGCCAGCCGGCGGTTTCAGGCCGAACGCATCGTTTTGTGTCCAGGAACCGAACTCAATGGCGTCGCGCTGCCGTTTCTTGCAGGCTACAGCCTCGCACTCACCCGTCTTCAAATGCTGCGCGTGCGGCCCGAACCCGGCTTCCGCCTGAGTGCGGCGGTCATGAGCGACCTGAGTCTGGTGCGCTACCGGGGCTATGCCGATTTGCCGCAGGCCCAGCCGCTGCTGGCCCAGCTTCAGGAAGAAGAGGCGCAAAGCCTTGCCGATGGCATTCACCTGATTGTGGTGCAGAGCGCCGATGGCACGCTGGTGGTGGGTGATTCCCACCACAAGGCGACCTCGCCCGAGCCTTTTGCCAGCGAAGCCGTGGACCGGGACATCCTGCGCCACTTGCGGCTGACGCTGGACCTCACGCAAGCCGAAGTGGTCGAACGCTGGACCGGCGTCTACCCCACCGGTATTGAACAGGATTGTCTGATCGAAGCACCCAGCGACAGCCTGCGCGTCGTGGTGGTGAGCAGTGGCACCGGTGCCAGCACGGCGTTCGGTATCGCGCAGGACACCTTCAACCAATGGTGAACACCATGCAATTCCAGCACCTTCAGGCCGTCGTGTTCGACTGGGCCGGCACCGTCATCGACTTTGGCAGCCAGGCGCCCATGGGCGCCTTCGTCGAATTGTTTGCCCGTCATGGCGTGGCCATTTCCATCGAGGAAGCCCGGGTGCCCATGGGCCTGCCCAAGTGGGAACACATCCAGTCGCTGGGGCAGCAGCCACGCATTGCAGCGGCCTGGCAACAAGCCAAGGGCGCTCCGTTCACCGACGACGATGTGGATGCGCTGTACGCCGAATTCACACCCATGAACATGGCTTCGGTGCAGCACCATGCCAGGCTCATCGGTGGCACCAGCGAACTGGTGCAGATGCTGCGTGAGCGCGGGTTGCGCATCGGCTCGACCACCGGCTATAACCGCGAAATCATGCAGGTGCTGGCACCGCTGGCCGCAGCACAGGGTTTTGTGCCAGACAACCTCGTTTGCGCCGGTGACTTGCCGCGGTCGCGCCCATCACCCATGGGCATGCTTCAGACCTTCAAGGACCTGGGCGTGACGCAGGCGGAAGCCTCGGTGAAGGTGGACGACACCGTGCCTGGCTTGCTGGAAGGTCGAAATGCGGGTTGCTGGACGGTGGCCGTGATGGCCAGCGGCAACGCGCTGGGGCTGACCGAAGCGCAGTGGCGGGCCATGGACGAACCCGCCCGCGAGGTGGCCCGCGAGCAGGCCCGACAATCGCTGGGCGACGCACAACCCGACTTCTGGATCGACAGCATCACGAGCCTGCTGCCCGTGCTGCGCGACATCGATCTGCGTCTGGATCTGGGTCAGCACCCGTCGGGGGCGCAACTGGCAGAGGCGCGCTGAGCGCCTCTGCTCTGGTAGCTGTTTGAGTCCGGCCCGGCATGGGCCGCTGTTCAGGCTGTCCTGGCGGCTTCAGCGCTGTCGCGCAATTGGTTGATGTTCACCGATACGTCCAGCAATCGGACCTTGCTGCTGTAGTAGCGGTCCAGTCGCCATTCGGCCAGCAGATCGAGCGCAAGTTTGAAGTCGTCGTAGTTCAATTGGTAGAGGTCGGCCAACTGGAACGGTTTGTCGGACTCCAACGACACCACCAGGGAAGACAGGATGACGGCCGATGCCTGATTCGGGTCGGACTCGATGAGTTTGCGGGTTTTCTTGAGGGCTAGCATGGGCGCTTTCGGCAAAGTTGGTGAGTCTGGTGGCGCCCCTCTTTGGAGATTCGGGCTTCCTATGGTTTGAGGATAGCTTCGACCCCATCGATTTTTATGACAGTTGTGTGACGATCGACAGGCGCGAACGGCATCCACGCTAGGGCCTTTGGCGCACTGGTGGCAGCAAGCTGCTTCAGGTGGCAGCCGATTTGGGGTCATCGGGGTGGGAGCGTGTCATCAACGCCTCTCCCATGCGCATCGTCATGCCTTGCTGGAGCCGAGATGCCAGTTCAAACCCTTTCGGCGCCAGCACCAGGATCGTCGAACCGTGTTCGAACCAGCCCATCTCTTCTCCCTTGGTGTAGCGCGCGTCGCACGGCAGCTCGTTCGGCCCCTTGTAGCGAAGATTCAAAGGCACCTCAAACGCCCGCAGGCGCATGCTGGCCACCAGAATGGCGGCCACCGGCACCAGAATCATGCGGGTGTCGTTGGCCAGGCGAAGGTGCAGCACGGCGCGTTCGTTCTTGCAGAACAGGCGCTCGACCCGCTTGAGTGCGATCGGGTTCACGTTCCAGGTGTCGCCGCTGATGTAGGTCACATGCTCCAGCCGCGCATCACACGGTGCGTGGAAGCGGTGGTACATGCTCGAGGTGAGACGCAACGTGACATAGCACCCACCCACGAGCGACTGGGCCAGCGCCTTGGCCCGGTCGTCGTCGCCCAGCAGGTCGCTCAGGCGGTAAGGGAATCCCTTGGCCTGGAACACCTGAGGACCTGTGCCCGCATCGCCGTCTTCGATGACGCCGTGCGCGCCCACGATACCGTCGCTAGGGCTGGTCAGCACATCAGGTCGCCCATCCACCGGCCGTGAGCCAGGCTTGAGTTCGCGGGTGAAACAGTCGTGCAAGCTGTCGAAGCTGGACTTTTTGGCGTCACTCAGGTCCAGGTCGGTGAAGGTGGTCCAGGCTGCCATGGACAGTTTGCGCACCCATGGGTGGCGGATGCGGCTCCACCAGCCCATGAAATGCGTGAGCCCGATGCGCGGCACACGGTTGGTCAGCAGAAAGTTGAGGTCTTCGTTGAGAACCAGACGTTGAAGCGAGTGGCGCAGATTCATGGTGATGTCATGTGGCTGAAATAGAAATGAGGGTCTGGAGCCTGCGCGGCAGAAGGCATCGAAGCAAAACGCGCGAAAACCGAGGATCGTGTGGTGCTGCCGACAAGCCCAGGGTGGGGCCCTGGGCGCAGGAGGTAGTGCCGCAGGAGACCGGTTTGTCGCGTGTTGCAGCCGATGTCCCTTCTGCCGGGCAGACTCCCAATTGAAATCGCGGAGTCATTGACCATGCCTGTTTTCTCCTATGTCCTGCCTGCGGGTGCCCTGATGCTGGCGCTGCCCGGCATCAAGCGGCGCATTGAGCTGTCGCGCGCCAAGCACCGATCGCTGGCCGGACATTCGCGCATGGCCAAGCGCCTCGCGCGCTGGTTGCCCGGCTATGCGTACGACGAGACACGTTTTTTCAACTGCGATGGCGCGCCCGATGCTGTCGCACAGCAACGACGCGAGGGGTTCGAAGCGCTGGAGCAAGGCTTTGCCCAGCGATACGCGAACAGCCTGGCCTTGACCGCACAGGCCCGTGAAGGACTGGCCGATCTGCAGTTCACCAGCGCGTACCGCGTGCCGTTCCAGTTCAGTCCTATAGCGAGCCAGCGGCTGCGGGTGGGCGCCTTCGTGCAGTCGGCCGAGGGGGTGAGGGTGACGGATCTCGACGGCAATCAACTGCTCGACCTCACCGGTTCTTACGGCGTGAATGTGTTCGGGGTGGACTTTTACAAGGCCTGTATGGCAGAAGGCGCTGCGCTGGCCGAACCTTTGGGCCCGGTGCTGGGGGCCTACCATCCTTGTGTGGCCGATGTCGTTTCGCGCCTGAAGGCGATCTCTGGCCAGGACCAGGTTTCGTTCCACATGTCGGGTACCGAAGCGGTGATGCAGGCAGTAAGACTCGCGCGGTACCACACGCGCAAGAAGCAGCTGGTGCGCTTCTGCGGCGCGTACCACGGCTGGTGGGAGGACGTGCAGCCCGGCCCCGGCAACCCGATGCCCCCGCGCGAAACCTACACCCTCAAGGACATGGACGAAAAAAGCCTGCAGGTGCTGCGCACGCGGCGCGACATCGCCTGCGTGCTGGTCAACCCCCTGCAGGCCCTGCACCCCAACCGCAATGCGCCAGGCGACTCCACGCTGGTCGATGGCAGCCGCACGGCGGCCTACGACCGTGTGGCCTACACCGCATGGCTGAAGAAGCTGCGTGAAGTGTGCACCGAGCGCGGCATCGTGCTGATCTTCGACGAGGTGTTTCTGGGCTTCCGGCTGGCCCCGGGCGGCGCTCAGGAATACTTCGGCGTGCGCGCCGACATGGTCACCTACGGCAAGACGCTGGCCGGTGGCTATCCGGTGGGTGTGGTCTGTGGCCAGCGCGAGCTGATGCAGCGCTACCGGCCCGAGCGCCCCGCCGATGTGTGCTTTGCAAGGGGCACATTCAATGCGCACCCCTACGTGATGGGTGGCATGTCGGCCTTTCTCAAGCACCTTGAGTCGCCTGCCATCCGCGCGT
Source organism: Hydrogenophaga sp. (assembly GCF_030651625.1). Lineage (GTDB taxonomy): Bacteria > Pseudomonadota > Gammaproteobacteria > Burkholderiales > Burkholderiaceae_C > Hydrogenophaga. The sequence goes on from NZ_JAUSCF010000009.1 coordinate 18,009, forward strand.
TGTACGAAGACCAGGATGCCAGGTGGGCTGCTCGTGCCCAGCGCTTCAACGAGACCATGCAGGCACACGGCCTGCCGGTGCGCGCGGCGAACATGCAAAGCGTCTGGACCCTGATGTACACCACCCCGGGGCGCTACCACTGGATGTACCAGTACTACCTGCGCTGGCATGGCATTGCCCTGAGCTGGGTGGGCACGGGACGGCTGATTTTCGGCCTGCATTTCACCGACGCCGATTTCGACGAGGTGCTGCAGCGTTTTGTGGCCGCTGGAAAAGACATGCAGGCCCATGGCTGGTGGTGGCAGGGCGGCCAGACCCACCGGTCGATTCGCAAGAGCGTGTTCCGTGAAATGCTGGCGGTGCGCTTTGGGCGCCAGCAGAATAAGACCTGAATTGGGGCGACCCCTTGCCGCAACTACCGCGGGTCCCCACCCCAGCCCTCCCCCAGCGGGGGAGGGAGTGAAGGCCCGCTTGTCCAAGGGGTAGTCCGCTCCCGTTCCCGTTCCCCGCCGTGTGGCCGGGCTGAGCAGCGCAGGGGCGCTCGGGAAAAGGGGCGCGCATGTTTGAGCCGAAGGCGAGTTTGCGCGCACCCCGAGCGAACCGAGCAGCGCAAGGAAGCCCGCAGGGCCCCGGACTTCGGCTCGCCTTTCTTTGGCCTACGTTTCTTTGGCGAAGCAAAGAAAGGAAGGTCGGCCGCCGGGCCGAGACCCGGCCATGCCAAGCGTCCAGAAAGCAAAAATTTTGACGAACCCAGCTCCTCACTCCAATGTTCTCTGTTGAGGGGCGAGGGAGCGATGGCATGCTCGCTGGAGTGGCAGTCCGATGCTGCTCACGCCTTCCGCACTTCCACATCTGTGTGCATACGGTAGGCCGCAACGACGCAGGGGGTCGCCAAGCTTCAGTGGCGTTGACCAACACCTGGATCGATCAGCTGGCCACGCAGCAGGTACAGCGGTGCCTTGTGGTAGAGCTTGATGTCATGGAACGGGTCGGTCAGGATTTTGGTCATCCACACCAGACCGGTCTGCACGTCCTGCAGGAAAAACAGGTGAACAGTTCGAAACAGCAGGCCGCCCACGCCGAGCGCAAGCCACAGCGTGCCCACTTGCCGGATGAACGCTTCGGCATCGGCAGGCGGCTCGAACAGGCCGAACACGCTAGGCGCCAGCCACACCAGCAGCGGCGTGCCGGCCCAAAGCGCCATCAACACCACCTTACGCCGCAGGTTGTAGCCCACCTTGATCTCTTCCTTGTGTTCGTGTGTGGCCTGGTTCACCACGTCGTAGCCCTTGGGCTCGAAGAAGAAATGGCCGGCTTGACGGCTGGTCATGGACACCAGCCAGGCAATCAGCGCGGCGAGCACCGGATCGGTCCAGAGCAGCGCATAGGCGACCACGAAGCTGATCGCGCTGATGAGGTGCAGCGTCTGGTTGATGCGGCTGTGGTGGTAGTAGCGGTGATCGTCCCAGCGCTGGACTTCGAGGGTGCGCAAAAAGTCTTTCACTTCGTCTCCTGAGAGGAATGGAACCAGAGTTATCGGCCAAAGGCCACCAGCAATCGTCTTCGGCTTGCGTGAAAACCCCGTGACAAAACGGTCTTGTCACCGGACTGGCACAAGGCGGCCACAAAACAGGCGTTTGTCATCAGTTTGTTGCGCAGCGCCGGGAAGATCGCGGCATGCAAGAAGTGGCTTCACAGCACATCGTGGTGCAGGACTTTCCCGCAGGGCGCCCATCGTTGCGCCTGTCCGTCGTGACCGAAACCTGGCCACCCGAGGTCAATGGGGTGGCGTTGACATTGGCCCGGCTGGTGAACGGTCTGTGTGCTCGCAACCACCAGGTGCAGCTGGTGAGGCCCCGGCAGACTGGTCTGGATCTGGCACAGAGCGACATCGGTTTCGAGGAAGTGCTGATGCGCGGCATGCCCATTCCTCGCTACCCGCAGCTCAAGATGGGCCTGCCTGCGAAGAAGGCGTTGCTGTCGGCCTGGGCTGTTCACCGGCCCGATCTGGTGCACATCGCCACCGAAGGGCCGTTGGGGTGGTCGGCGCTGCAGGCGGCCCTGCGCCTGCGCCTGCCGGTGTCCACCGACTTTCGCACCAACTTCCACGCCTACAGCCAGCACTATGGCGTGGGCTGGCTGCGCAAGCCCATCGTGGCCTATCTGCGCAAATTCCACAACCTCAGCCACTGCACCATGGTGCCCACGCGCGCCTTGTGCGCCGAACTGCTCAGCAATGGTTTCCAGAATTTGCGGGTGGTGGCCCGCGGGGTGGACACCGCGCTGTTTCGGCCCGACCAGCGCAGCGAAGCCTTGCGCGGCCAGTGGGGGGCCAATGAACACAGTCTGGTGCTGCTGGTGGTGGGCCGGATCGCTGCCGAGAAGAACCTGGATGCAGCCACGGCTGCCTTTGATGCCATGCGAGCGCAGCATGTCGATGTCAAGCTGGTGTTCGTGGGCAGCGGTCCGCTGCAAGCGGCCCTGCAGCAGCGCTGCCCGGAAGCCATTTTTGCGGGCTCACGCAGTCATGGTGAACTGGCAGGCTTTTACGCGTCGGCCGATCTGTTGCTGTTCCCCAGTCTGACGGAAACCTTCGGCAACGTGACGCTGGAAGCGCTGGCCAGTGGCTTGCCGGTGCTGGCTTTCAACACAGCCGCAGCGTGCGACTGGGTGCTGCACGATCGCAGCGGCTGGCTGGTGGATGGCAATGAAACAGAAGCCTTTGCCGCACAGGCGGGCGAACTGGCCCGGCAGCCGCACCGTCTGAACGAGGCCAGGCTGCACGCGCGAACCCACGTGGCACAACTGGACTGGCACCAGATTGCGGTCCAGGTGGAAGGCGTGTTTCTGGAAACCATGGCCCGTCAAAGTGACCAGATTGACCTTCGCGGCGCTGAGCTCATCCGCGAACGATGAAGCGTGCAGCATGGCTGAATGACAGGTCAGGAGCCGGTGTTTTGCCGACCCTGGAGGATGTTCATGCTTTGAACCATCGCATGGCGTTGAACTTAATTCGAATTCATGCGCTTGTCATATGCAGGCGTGATTATTCGCACGCCAGCCGACGCATCCGGTTGGCGATCCGAATACTTAATTCCGACACTCCCAGGAGCCCCACATGTCTCACCCCGATGACGACGTCGTCTGCAACACTTCATCCAATCCACACTTCCAGGACATCATTGCAAGCACCTTGCAAAACCCTGCGCGCCGCAACCTGATCCGCGGCGGCATCGGTCTGGCCGCTTTGTCCACAGTGCCATTTCTGGCAGCTTGCGGTGGCGGTGACGAAGACGGCCCGCCCGGCGGCAAAGGCAAGGAAACCAACCTGGGCTTCAACTCGGTTGGCAAGAGTCTGCTCGACGATGTGGTTCTGCCAGCGGGCTACACCTACCAGGTGCTGCACGCCACCGGTGACCCGATCGATTCCAGCGTGCTGGCCTACAGCAACGCGGGCGCGGAGACCGACGACTGGTCACGCCGCATCGGCGATCACCACGATGGCATGGACATCTACTACATCGATCGCAAGGGCCGTTTCAGCACCAAGGAAACAGACCGTGCTGTGCTCTGTGTCAACCACGAGAGCTCGGCCGACGCGCATTTTTTCCACCCGCGCGGTCAGACGACGAACGGCGTGAATGGCAAGAAGTTCAGCCAGTTCGGTGGCTGGGATCTGGGTGTTCGCCCCGAGCTGGAAGTGCTCAAGGAAATCAACCACCACGGCATCTCCGTGGTCGAACTCACCAAGAAGGGCAACAGCTGGGGCTACAAGCTCAATTCCCTCTACAACCGTCGCGTGACCGCGCAGACGCCGATGAAGATCTCGGGTCCTGCCGCTCTTCAGGCGGACATCCAGGCTTTCATGGTCACGGCCTACGATCCGTCTGGCGCCACCAGCCGGGGCACCATCAACAACTGTGGTCACGGCAAGACGCCATGGGGCACCTACCTGGGGTGCGAAGAGAACTGGGCCTTCTACTTCCAGATGCCCAAAGGGTCCAATCCGATCGACGCCAAGCTCATCGCGTCGCGCGCGCGCTATGGCGTGGCCCGCACGCCCATCGCCGAAGCGGCCACATCTGCCACCTCACAAGGCTGGTACACCCCATCGGATACCGATGATCGATTCACGCGCTGGAATGTTTCTGCAGCGGCCGCCAGTGCCGCCGAAGACTTCCGCAACGAGCCCAACACCTTCGGCTACAACGTGGAAGTGGATCCGCTGGACCCGAACGCAACGCCGGTCAAGCGCGTTGCCATGGGCCGCTTTGCGCACGAAGGCGCGGTGTGCAGCATTCCCAAGCCAGGCAAGCCCCTGGCCTTCTACATGGGCTGTGATTCCCGCAACGAGTACATCTACAAGTTCGTGAGCGCGGCCAAGTGGACGCCTTCCGACGAGGGCCGTGGCCTGGCAGCTGGCGACAAGTACCTCAATGAGGGCCGTCTCTATGTGGCGAAGTTCAAAGAAGACGGCTCTGGCGAATGGATCGAGCTCAACATCAAGGACCCCCGTATCAGCGGCTACGCTGCCTACAGCTTCGTCAATCAGGCGGACGTGCTGGTCAACGTCCGGCACGCCGCCGACGCCGTCGGTGCCACCAAGATGGATCGCCCGGAGTGGGGTGCCGTGAATCCAAAGAATGGCGAGGTGTACTTCACGCTCACCAACAACTCGGCCGCCTTGCGCTCGCCCACCACGGTGGACGCCGCCAATCCCCGCTCTTATGAAGACCTCGACGGTCGCATGGGCACCGGCAACCCGAATGGCCACATCATCCGCTTCAAGGAAAAGGGCTCACAGGCAGAAGCCACTTCTTTCGGCTGGGACATCTTCCTGTTTGGCGCCGAAGAAGACGTGGGCGATGCCAACTTGTCCAAGCTCACCGAGAAGAACGCATTCTCGTCACCCGACGGCCTGTGGTTCAGCCCCGCCAGCGGGATCTGCTGGATCCAGACCGACGACGGCGCCATGACCGATGAATCCAACTGCATGATGCTGGCCGCCATTCCCGGTGAGGTGGGTGACGGCGGCCCTGTGATCGCCAACAACAAGGTGGGAACGATCACCGGTACGCAGAAGACCTTCATGGGTGCCTTGCTGGGTGAAGCGCGCCTGCGCCGATTCCTGGTCGGCCCCCGTGGGTGTGAGATCACGGGCGTGACCGAATCGCCCGACGGCAAGACCATGTTCGTGAACATCCAGCACCCAGGCGAAAACACGCCTGCCCTGGGCGTTGCAAGCGCCTTCGCTCTGGAAAGCGCATGGCCGGCGAACATGGGTTACGGAAAGGCCGGACGGCCCCGCTCGGCCACCATCGTGATCACCCGCAAAGACGGACGCGTGATCGGTCTCTGATGCATTGACAAGTTGACATGGAAGTTGAGCCCGGCACAGCGATGTGCCGGGTTTTTTTGCGTTGGCCGCTGCGAATGCGCGTTCGAATGAACCGGGATGGAGGGGCCCGTTGCGAATTCGATTGTTGCCGGTCGGCTGGGTCGCGATTCCGAACTTGCGACCCTTACCGCGGTTCCCTCAGCGGCGCATGGCCGGGTGCGCTTCAGGCGGCTGCTGGTCCATGTAACCCCGGCCGTCTTTCACACCGGTGCGTCCGGCGATCTGCCATGCGGTGCGCTGCCCGATCAGCCTGGCAAGAAACTCCAGCTCTTCGTCAGTGTGGTTGATCGCGTTGGCGGGGGTGAGAAAGCGGCCGTTTCTGGGTTCGACCTCGCCCCAGAACGACTGGTGGTAGCTGGCCTCGGACAGCGCCCGGTCGGCGCCTGAGGCCAGGTTCACGACCCCATAACAATTGCAGAAATAGGTGCGCCCGCCCTGATCGGCCATGATCTCTGTGTACACGCCCGTGCCCCGAATGCCGGCCGTGAGCGTCGGGGTGACGATGGCGCGACTGCGGCTGCGACCAAACGCGCTCACCACCGCACCGTTGAGCAGGCGCAGCAGGCTCACCGTGTTGATGGTGCTGCCCCGTTCCACCGTGAGGCGCGAATTCTGCCGCACATGGAACGCCGCATTGCCGATCACGAACACCAGGCGCGACGCGGGTCCGGTGAGGATCTCGTCGCCGGTCTGTACCGTTTGCTGCGGCAGCATGCGCCGACCGTTGAGCACGATGTCGCCCACGAAGTCGACCACATTGCTGCGCTGTTGCGCCATAGCCGCAGGCAGGCCGCCCATGGCCAACCAGGCCGCTGCCGCCTTGAGCGTGTCTCGGCGGTGGAACCAGAGCAATTCGGCCTCACTGCGGCCCTGCAAGATGTGTTGTGTCATGCGTCATCTCCGGTGGTGGGAGCAGGCAGGGTGGGGCTGTCTTCGGTGACAAAGCTGTCCCGGAAAGTGAAGAAGATGGACGTGTGGAACATCGAAGCGATGAAGAGTCCTGCGGGGTAGACCACGAGGCCCAGCGCCTGGGAACCTCCGAGCACGGTGGCCAGCAGGCCCATCACGAGCACCAGCATGAACATCACGCCCACCCAGCCCATCATGTACAGCACGAAGGCGCCTTTGTTGCCCCAGCAGGCCATGAAACTGAAGAACAGACTTTTGACCGGACTCACGCCGTGCCAGTGCACCAGCGCCGGCGCGTGCCAGAAGGCCATCACCGTGGGCAGATAGAGCACCAGCCCGAACCAGAAGCCGGGGTTGTTGAAGATGGCCTGAATCGCCATTTCCGGTGTGACCTGAGCGCCTTCCTGGAGCTCTGCCGGGGCTGACGCGCTGCCCACCAGGCCCGCAAACGCCACCACCAGCAACAGGGCGGCCGCGTACATGCCACCCAGGATCAGCATGGGCTGCGCCTTGGTTGCGCCCGAGCGGAAGGCGGTGACCAGCGTGGTCGGCATCGGAAACCGCCCGTTCAGCGCTTCCCGGCTGGCGGCCATGAGACCCAGTGTGGCGGCCGGCACCAGCACCAGCGAAATGGCGGTGCCGACGACCGGAATGACCGACAGCACCGACACCACGGCCATGAACATGAAAAACAGACCGGTCATGGCCAGCGGCTGGCGGAAGAAGGTCTGGATGCCGAGCTTGACCCAGGCGAAGCCGGTGTTGGCAGGAACAATGCGAAGTTTCATGGGTGGGTGGGGTCAGCGGCTTCAGGCCGCCGCACAGGCTTCCTGGCGGGATGTCAGCACGGACGGGGTGCCCGCTTGTTGTATGCGCGTGCGCAGCACACGCTCGAAGTGTCTCGGGTCGTGGGCCTGCAGCATGGCGGCTTCCCGTGGCAGATGCAGATCCCACAGACGGGAAATCCAGAACCGGAACGCCCCGGCACGCAGCAGGGCCGGCAGCAATTGCCGTTCGGGCGTTGTGAGCGGGCGCACCGATTGGTAGGCCGCCAGCATCGCATGTGCACGCGCCGGGTCGTGCGCACCGTCACCGCTGTCTGTGCTGTGCTGTACGCACCAGTCGTTGAGGCACACCGCCAGGTCGAACAGGAAGGTGTCACAACCGGCGAAGTAGAAGTCGAACAGCCCTGTGAGCTCGCCGTCTTCAAACATGACGTTGTCGCGAAAAAGATCGGCGTGAATGGGGCCGCGCGGCAAGGCGCTGTAGGCGGGCATGGCCGCCACATGGCTCTGGTAGGCCAGCTCAGACCGGATCAGGCTGGCCTGCGAGGGATTCAGATAAGGCAGCACCACGGGCACGGTCTCGTTCCACCAGTGCAGGCCGCGCAGGTTGGGTTGCGTGAGCGGGAAGTCGCGCCCAGCCAGGTGCATGCGCGCCAGCATCTCACCCACCGCTTCACAGTGCACCACAGAGGGCTGCAGTTCGCTGTGACCGCGCAAGCGGTCCACCACCGCAGCCGGTTTGCCCTGGATCGTATGGAGGATTTCACCGCTGGCGGTGGCGGCCGGATCGGGCACAGGAATGCCTTTGCCCGCCAGGTGTTTCATCAGGTGAAGGTAGAAGGGCAGTTGCTCGAACCCCAGTCGTTCAAACACGGTCAGCACGTGCTGCAGCGTCGCGCCATTGCGTTCGCTGGTGACGAAATAGTTGGTGTTCTCAATGCCGCCCTTGATGCCCTGCAGATCGGTCAGGTCGCCCAGATTCAGGGCGTGCAACAAGGCAGCGGCTTCGGCAAACGCCACTTCGGTGTAAACGGCCATGAAAACAGCCCGCTTCAGAAACTCAGGATGCGCCAGCTGCTACGCCCGGCGGTGCCGGTGCGTTGACCCGCCGCATCGCCCCTGGACGATGGCACGCCCTGTTCGGTGGTGATCTGGTAGGCGGGCGCACCGTTCTTGGGCTGCACCTCGATGCTCTTGGTCTGCCCACCCACGCGCAACTCGTCGATGCGGGACAGGCTGTCTTCGTGGGTGATGCGCTCGATGCGGTCGGCCGCCTGCGCGGGTTGCGCCGCTGTGGGCGCTGGTTCGGGCACGGGCGCCTGCTGTGCGGTGGCAGACAGCACGGGCGCAAGGGCCAGGGCAAGCATCAGGGGGCGGATTTGGGCGTTCATGCCACATTGTAGGCAGGCTGGGGTGGCGTGAGCGCACCGGGGCTACTTCCCACGCCGGGAGGTCTGGCCGATTTCCTCCACAATCGCGCCATGTCAGACGCCCAATCCCCCGCTCCCACCCTGCTGCTGGTCGACGGTTCCAGCTACCTCTACCGCGCATTCTTTGCCGGTGGTGAAGCCATGAGCACCACGCTGCCGGACGGAACGGAGCAAAAGACAGGTGCCATCCGCATTCTGATCAACATGATGCAGAAGTTGCTCAAGGACCACCCTGCCATGTACGGCGCCTGTGTGTTCGACGCCAAAGGCCCGACCTTTCGGGACGCCATCTACCCCGAATACAAGGCCCAGCGCAGCCCCATGCCGGACGACCTGCGTAGCCAGATCGCCCCCATCCACGAGGTGGTGCGCCTGATGGGCTGGCCGGTGCTGGACGTGCCGGGCGTGGAGGCCGACGACGTGATCGGCACCCTGGCCGTCACTGCGGCGCAGCAGGGTATGAAGGTGATCATCTCCAGCGGCGACAAGGACCTCGCTCAATTGGTGAACGAGCACATCGCCATCATCGACACCATGAGCGGAAAAGTCCGCGATCTGGCCGGTGTGGAGGCCGAGTTCGGCGTGCCCGCCCGCTTGATGCTGGACTACCAGATGCTCGTGGGCGACCCGATTGACAACGTGCCCGGGGTACAGGGCGTGGGGCCCAAGACCGCAGTGAAACTGCTACAGGAATACGGCTCGGTGGACACCCTGATGGCGCAGGCCGACCAGATCAAGGGGTCCGTGGGCGAGAAGCTGCGTAAGGCCTTGGACTGGCTGCCCACCGGGCGCCAGCTGCTGACCATCAAGACCGACTGCGACCTCAACGGCTGGGTGCCCGACCTGCCTGCACTCGACGCCATTCGCATGGGCCAGCCGCAAAGTGAACCGCTCAAGGCGTTCTACGAAACCTACGGCTTCAAGGGCCTGGCCAAGGCGCTGGGTGGCGACGAGCGCCCATCGCCGCTGTCTCGCAATTCTGGGGAGAGGGCCGGGGTGAGGGGCTCGCCCACCAACGACCTTTTCAGCGAAGCCGACCGCACCGAAGCCGGCGAAGCATCCGCCACCACTTCGAGCAGCCCTCTTGCCTACGACACCATCCTCACTTGGGGGCTCTTTGACACCTGGCTGTCCAAGATCGAAGCTGCCGAGCTCGTGGCGGTGGACACCGAGACCACCTCGCTCGACGAAATGCGCGCCGAGATCGTGGGCATCAGCTTCAGCGTGAAGCCAGGTGAGGCTGCCTACATTCCGCTGCGCCACGCGGGCCCGGATGCACCCGAGCAACTGCCGTTTGACGAAGTGCTCGCGAAACTCAAGCCCTGGCTGGAAAATCCGGTCAAACAAAAACTCGGCCAGCACATCAAGTACGACCGCCACGTGTTCGCCAACCACGGTATCGAAGTGCAAGGCTATGTGCACGACACCATGCTGCAAAGCTACGTGCTCGAAGTGCACAAGCCGCACGGTCTGGCCAGCCTGGCGGAGCGCCACCTGGGCCGCAAGGGCATCGGCTACGAAGATCTGTGCGGCAAAGGCGCGCACCAGATTCCGTTTGCCCAGGTGGATGTGCCCAAGGCCGCAGCGTATTCGTGCGAAGACAGCGATCAGACGCTGGACGTGCACCTGGTACTTTGGCCACAACTGCAGGCCAATGACAAACTGAAGTTCATCTACGAACTCGAAATCGCCAGCAGCGAAGCGCTTTACCGAATCGAACGCAACGGGGTGCTGATCGACGCACCCACGCTGGCCAGGCAGAGTCACGAACTGGGCTCCCGCATCCACGCTCTGGAGCAGCAGGCCTACGAGATTGCCGGCCAACCGTTCAACCTCAGCAGTCCCAAGCAACTGGGCGAAATTTTCTTTGACAAGCTGGGCCTGCCCGTCATCAAGAAGACCGTCACCGGCGCGCGCAGCACCGACGAAGAAGTGCTGGAAAAGCTGGCCGAGGACTACCCGCTGCCCGCCAAGATCCTGGAACACCGAAGTCTCTCGAAACTCAAGGGGACCTACACCGACAAGCTGGCGCAACTGGCGCATCCCAAAACCGGCCGCGTGCACACCCACTACGCGCAAGCGGTGGCCGTGACCGGGCGGCTTTCCAGCAACGACCCCAATCTGCAGAACATTCCCATCCGCACGCCCGAGGGCCGCAAGGTGCGAGAAGCTTTCGTGGCCCCCGCCGGCAGCGTGATCGCCAGTGCCGACTACTCGCAGATCGAGCTGCGCATCATGGCCCACATCAGTGGCGACGCGGCCCTGCTCAAAGCCTTCCACGAAGGTGTGGACGTGCACCGCGCCACCGCCGCCGAAGTGTTTGGCCTGCAGCCCGAGCAGGTCAGCAGCGAGCAGCGCCGCTACGCCAAGGTCATCAACTTCGGCCTCATTTACGGCATGGGTACCTTTGGTCTGGCCAAGGCGCTGGGCATCGAGAACGCGGCGGCCAAGACCTACATCGACCGCTACTTCGCGCGCTTTGCCGGCGTCAAGCAATACATGGACGAAACCCGCGCCCTGGCCAAGACCCAGGGCTATGTGGAAACCGTGTTCGGCCGCAGGCTGGTGCTGCCAGACATCCAGAACGCCAAGGGCGCGAAGCAGGCAGCGCTGGAACGCCAGGCCATCAACGCCCCCATGCAAGGCACGGCGGCCGACCTGATCAAGCTGGCCATGGTCGCGGTGCAGAAGGCGCTGGACGCCGACCAGCGCGGCACGAAGATGATCATGCAGGTGCACGACGAACTGGTGTTCGAAGTCCCCGAGAGTGAGGTGGAATGGCTCAAGACAGACATACCCAAGCTCATGGCGGGCGTTGCCGAACTCAAAGTGCCGTTGCTGGCCGAAGTGGGTGTCGGTCCCAACTGGGACCAGGCGCACTGAGTGGCGGGACCGAGAAGATCCCGGGTCTGATCAGCGCGCAGGGGCTGTGGAACCAGGCTTCAACGGTCCACCGAGCATCGTTTCAATCGCTTCGCCGAGCTCGATCACCGCCATGGCGTAGTAGCTGCTCCAGTTGTAGCGGGTGACGGTGTAGAAATTTTCCGTGCCCAGCACATAGCTGCGAGGCGCATCGCCGTTTTCCAGTTCGACCAGGGCCATCTTGCCGATGTGCTGCTGTGTCTGTTCCTGCAGGACCAGGCCCTTGTTGATCAGGCTTTCGACGGTGAAGCTGGGCAGGATGTCCGGTTCCAGCAGGGTGGCCAGATCGAGCCGGGTGTGGTCGAAGGCCACCGGGTAGTGGGTGGGCATGCCAGGGTGCCACCCAAAGGCCTTGAAGTAGTTGGCCACGGAGCCGATCACGTCCGCCTGGCTGTTGAACAGGTCGATGCGACCGTCGCCATCGAAATCGATGGCGTATTTGGACCAACTGCTGGGCATGAACTGTGGCCAGCCCATGGCGCCCGCGTAGCTGCCACGCAGCGTCTGGGCGTCCATACCCGTGCGGTCGGAGAGGCTGAGAAACTGTTCCAGTTCCTCCCTGAAGAACTCGGTGCGCACCGCCGCCCTGGGGTGGGCAGCCGGAAAGTCAAAGGCCAGCGTGCTCAGTGCATCAATCACCCGAAAGGAGCCGGTGTGGCGGCCGTAAAGCGTCTCCACACCAATCACACCCACGATCAGGCTGGCCGGCACACCAAATTCGCTCTCGGCGCGAGCCAGCGTGTCGCGGTTGTCCTGCCAGAAACGCAGGCCCGCGTTGAGGCGCACCGGTTCGATGAATCGGGCCCGGTAGGCTGCCCAATTCTTGGGCGTGCCAATGGGCGCGGGTGTCATGAGGCGAACCACATTGGGCAGGTGCTGCGCCTGCCCGATCTGCTCGCGCACCCACGCTGCGTCCAGATTGCGCCGTGCGGCCAGGTCGTCGGCAAAAGCCATGGCCCCGCTGTGCTGCTGATAGTAGAACGCGGGTGCCCGTGCAGAGGGTATGGGGCGCGTCTTGGAAGTGCTGCCGCTGGCAAACGCGTCGGCACTGGCCGCCAGGCCCATGCCCCATGCCAACGCCACCAAGGCAACCGAGTGGACACATCGAAACCGGAACATCAACGAATTTTCTCCCTGGGCCACACAAGTTGTCTGAATTCAGCACGCAGTGTACCGAGGGTGTGCGTGCTGGACTTGCTGTAGCGCTGGGACTCCAGCCTGAGCAGCCAATGTTTCAAAGCGGAGGCCTCGGCGGGATCAAAGTGCTGTTCCACCAGCTCGGCCAGGGCGCGCGGAGGAAGATGATCCGTGCGGCTCAAACCCAGCTTGCCAAGCCTGTGGCGCGCCTGCTGCAGCAATCGCAACCATGGGTCGTGCTGTTGGCGCTCCCACAAGGTCCAACCGGCGCCGGCCAGGCTCACCAGCACGATCACGCCGAGCAGCACATAGGCCAGGTCGGTCCAGCGCGGTGAATCGAAACCCAGGCTCTTGAGCAACTCGAGCTGGCGGCCCTGGGTGTAATTCAGGATCCACTGGTTCCAGCGGTTGTTGACCGCTTCCCAGGCATTGCGCAGGTGGGAGGCCAGGGTGGGGTTGAGGTTGCGGAAGGCCGATGCCAAGGCGCCTTCGGCCGGGCGCAACCGGTCCAGCGAGCCGATTCGCCAGTCGGCCACAGCAGCGGTGGGGTCCACCCTCACCCAGCCCTGGCCTGTCAGCCAGACCTCGGCCCAGGCATGCGCATCGCGCTGGCGCACGGTCCAGTAGTTGTCGATGGCGTTGAGCTCGCCACCCTGGTAGCCCGTGACGATGCGGGCCGGAATGTCCATGGCGCGCAGCAGGATGACAAAGGCGGAGGCGATGTGTTCACAGAAGCCTTCCTTGCGATCGAACCAGAACTCGTCGGCCGTGTGCTCACCGTAGAGTCCGGGATCCACCGTGTACACGTAGCCACCGGTGCGCAGGCGTTCCAGCGCAGCCTGTACCAGCGCACGGGCGTGGTCGGGACCTGCACCGTGCTGGCGCCGGAGGTCCTGAGCCAGCGCGAGCGTGCGCGGGTTGAATCCGCCGGGCAGCTCCACATGGTCCTGCAGGGCCACCTGCTGGCCGAGCGGGCCGTGCCGGAAATCCGGGAAGCTCTCGGCCCGGAAGCGCACCAGGTCGTTCATGGGCCGCTGGGACATCCATTGCAGATCCGCTGTCATGTAGGGCGCAGCACCGGGCAGCGAGGGGGCAGTGGGGGTGGCCTCCAGCACAAACAGCCACGGCTGGCGGGTGGGCTCCTGCGTCACTTCGTAGCGGACCGGGTCGCCCCGTACCGCGAGCTCGGGTTGAAGCTGCATGGATGGGGGAAAGCCTGTTCGCAGGCTGCGCCACTCCCGCCCGTCGAAGTCGCTGAACACCGGACCTCTGAAATACAGCGCGCCCAGCGGCGGAGCCTCGCCTTCGAATCTCACCCTCAGCGCAATCTCGTCCACCTCCATCAAGCGGGCGACGTCGCCAATTTTCATCCGGTCCGACAGACCGGTGCGCCCCGTCATGGCATCACTGGGTACACCCCAGAGTGGTGCAAAGCGCGGGAACAGCATGAACAGCACCAGCATGATCGGCGCACCCATGAGCGCCATGCCGCCAGCGGTGCGTGCGGCCTGCAGAAGGGGCGGCCTACCCACTGGCATGTGGGCGTTGACCAGTGCCGTCAGCAGCCCCAGCATTGCGATCAGAATGCCAGCCGCAGTCAACAGCGACTGGGAGTAGAAGAAGTGGGTGAGCAGCGTGAAGAACGCCAGAAAGAACACCACGAAGGCGTCCCTGCGGGCGCGCATTTCCAGCGTCTTGAGCGCAAGCAGCACGACGATCAGCGTGACGCCTGCGTCCCGCCCCAGCAACGAACCGTGAGTGAACCAGGTGGCGCCCAGCGTGATTGCCAGCAACCCCGCCCGCCAGAACCAGGGAGGCAACGGCAGGCCGCGAAGGGCCAGCGTGGCGCGCCAGACCAGCACCCCGGCCGCCAGCAAGGTGCACCACCAGGGAATGTGACCCATCTGCATGAAGGCCACCCAGCCCACCACGACCAGAAGGAACAGCGTGTCTCGTGTGTCGCGCGGGAGGGAAGGCATTGACAGGGCAGCCATGTCAGAGAGCGCGACGGCGCGAGGTGGCATATGCCAGGGCAGCCGTGGAACTGGCTTCGCCAGGCCACAGGCTGCGTCTCCCTCCCGCAGGAGATGGGGAAGACGCGAAGCGGCGCAGGGGGTGATTCATACCAGGGCCAGTGCCTCCAGGCAACGCGATCGGTGGGTGAGACCCTGGTCTGGTGCCAGTTCCCGCCCTGGCAAACGCAAGCCGTAGTCCAGTTGCAACTGGTCGGCCATGATGACCCATGCGGTCAGGCGCGACAGTCTGGCCTCCGGCTCCGAGAGGCCACAGTGCGCATGATCAAGCCAGAGTTGCTGGCGCTGGACGGACAGCGCGTCGCGGCTGACCAGGTCGTTGCGTCCTGCCGCAAACGCCTGAGCCGCCTTCTTCCAGACCACCGCCCTGATGGGGTCGCCCCGCCGGTAGGCCCGCACGCCATCAAATTCCCCGGTACTCTGCACGCGGGCTTCGCCCTGGTGGCCGGCTTGCGGTTCCCCCGCAGGCAGGGGAGGAGCGTGGGCTTCAATGGCGGGATAGATCAACACCTGTGAAGCAGGGCGCCACACCGTCCACACCCGAAAAGTGCCCAGCGGATAGAGGGTCGTGGCGGTCAGCGGCGGCAGATGGTGCAGGCCACGCTGATGGGCTGGCCATGCCACCCGCACCTGGGCGCTGCCTTGAGCGGGCACATCTGTCCAGGCCAGCGGTGTGGTTCGGATGTCCTGATCGACCACGCCGAGACCAACGCCATGGCGTGGGCTCTTGCGCTCGCTTGCCAGACGGATGTCAAGCGAGATGGCCTGGCCTGCATGTACGGGCGCCGGGGCTGAAAGGTGCAGCGTCAGGCCGCGCAGGTTGCCGTGGCAGACATGCATGCCGACCAGTGCACACCCGGCCAGCAAGAACGTGAGCAGATAGCCCAGATTGAGCTGGTAGTTGATGCTGGCCACCAGCAACAGTGCCAGCGTGAACGCCAGCATCCAGCCAGGCCGGGAAGGCAGAATGTAGACGTTGCGCTGGGTCAGCGTGAGCGTGTCGGTGCGCGGCAGGCGGTTGTGCCACCAGGCTTGCACCCGGGCGCGCACCGAGCCCAAGGGGTTGCCCCATCCAGAAGCGCCGCGGAACCGGCTCTGCCGGGGCGCTGGTGCTGCCCCCTGGGGGGAGGTGCCGAAGGCGCTTCGGGGGGAATCCATAGCTATGGCAGCGGCGTGGCATCGACCATCGCGCGCACCTGCTCCACTGGACCACGTCCCGCATCACTCACTGGCACCAGTCGGTGAGCCACTGTCTGGGGCAGGATGGCGGCGATGTCGTCAGGGGCCACATAGTCGCGTCCACTCAGGAATGCCTGTGCCTTGGCCGAGCGCACCACAGCCAGTGCGGCCCGGGGCGACAGACCCTGGGCAAACCAGCGGCCCGATCGCGTGGCGGACACCAGATCCTGCAGGTAGTCCAGCACCGGCTCGGCCGTGTGTACCGCGCTGACCGCCTGTTGCAGGCGGGCAAGGTCGGTGGGTGTGAGCACGGGTTGCAGTTGCTCCAGCATGTCGCGCCGGTCCTGACCCCGCAGCAGTTCGCGCTCGGCAGCGCGGTCAGGGTAGCCGAGCGAAAGCCTCATGTGGAAGCGGTCCAGCTGAGACTCGGGCAGGGCGTAGGTGCCCAGCTGGTCGTGGGGGTTCTGGGTGGCGATCACGAAAAACGGGTTGGGCAGGGCGCGTGTGGCTCCTTCGACCGTGACCTGCTTCTCTTCCATGGCCTCCAGCAATGCGCTCTGGGTCTTGGGACTGGCGCGGTTGATTTCGTCAGCCAGCAGCACTTGGGCAAACACCGGGCCTGGGTGGAACACGAACCCTTCGCGACCGCGCTCGTAGATGGACACCCCCACCAGGTCGCTGGGCATGAGGTCGGCAGTGAATTGCACCCGCGAAAACTGCAGCCCGAAAGAGCGGGACAGCGCGTGTGCCAAGGTGGTTTTGCCCACGCCAGGCACGTCTTCAATGAGCAGGTGGCCACCCGCCAGCAGACATGCCACGCAATCGGCCACTTGCTGGCCCTTTCCCACAATGACCGTGTTAAGCTGATTGAGGAGTTGGTGTATTTTTGTATCGGCGTGCATCCCGCGAACCATACCGTAAAACCCCCATGAGCCAGGCCACAGGATATTTCACCCACAAGGATTGTTGGCGACACGAAATGGGCCGAGGACACCCCGAGTGTCCTGAGCGGCTTGATGCGATTCAGGACCGATTGCTCATCTCGGGCCTGGACGTGGCGCTTGAGCAGCGAGAGGCAACAGCCGCCTCCATGGCCGACATGGAACTGGCACACGGGCGCATGCACCTGGCCGCTTTGCGCGGCCTCAGTGACGGGCTGCGCGACGACATCGCCGCCGGTGGTCCTGAGCATGCCCAGGTCGATCCCGACACGTCGATCAACGTGCACAGCTGGGACGCCATACTGATGGCGGCGGGTGCGGCCATCGACGCGACCGATGCTGTGATGGCGGGCGAGCTGGCCAACGCTTTTTGCGCGGTGCGCCCGCCCGGGCACCACGCCACGCGCAACCAGGCCATGGGTTTCTGTTTTGTGAACAACGTCGCGGTGGCCGCCAAATACGCGCTGGAGCGTCACGGGCTCAAGCGCGTAGCGATCATTGATTTTGACGTGCACCATGGCAACGGCACCGAAGACATCGTGGCGGGCGACGAGCGCATTCTCATGTGCAGCTTCTACCAGCACCCTTTCTATCCTGCCTGGGACCACGCAACCGCCGCAAACCTGGTGAATGTGCCGGTGCCTGCCTACACCAAGGGCATGGAAGTGCGGGAGCTGATCGACATGATCTGGATGCCACGGCTGGACGCCCACAAGCCTGAGATGATTTTCATCAGCGCGGGCTTCGACGCTCACCGGGAAGATGACATGGCCCAGATGGGCCTGGTGGAAAACGACTACGCCTGGATGACGCAACGCCTCATGGAGGTTGCGCAGCGCCATGCCAAGGGCAGGATCGTGAGCTGTCTGGAGGGGGGCTACAGCCTGAGTGCGCTGGCACGCAGCGTGGAAGCGCACCTTCGGGTGCTGGCGGGGGTGTAGGGAGCTCCCCCCTGCGCTGCGTCGCAGCTTCCCCTCTCTCTGGCGCGCCTTCGGCGCTTGGTGGGCGGAATCTTGGGCCGGCGCATCCGGACCCTTGCTGCCCATGGATGGGGCATTGCCATCGAAGCTGTGTGTTTGTGAACACCCCCTGCACCGCTGACGCGGCTCCCCCCTATCTCTGGCGCGCCTTCGGCGCTTGGGCGCGGCACCTTGGGCCGGCTGAGCCGGACCCTCCGTGCCACTGTATTTGGAACTGACCTTTGAGTGGCGCTACCTTCTGACGATGGTTTGGTTCACGAGCCGTGAGGGTCCGGTGACCCTTGCGTCGAAGGGGTGCTGCTGGAGGTCGAAGATTTCCTGGATGCGGCTCAGGTAGCCACGGGTTTCTGCGTAGGGTGGCACGCCGCGGTGGCGTTCCACGGCGCCTTCTCCGGCGTTGTAGGCGGCCACCGCCAGGGCCACGTTGCCCTGGAAATACGCCAGCAGCCAGCGCAGATAGGCCATGCCCCCCCGAATGTTCTGTTCGGGGTCAAAGGGCTTGCGCACCTGGAAGCGCTCGGCGGTCTCGGGGATGAGCTGCATCAGGCCCTGGGCGTTCTTGTGTGAAACCGCCTGAGGATTGAAGTTGGATTCCGCGCGGATGACAGCAAAGGCCAGTCCGGGATGAATGCCGTATTCGGGTGCCAGCCGGTCCACGATCGCGAGGATTTTGCGGCGCTGGTCGTTGTCTGCCAGTTCGCGGTAGCGCACTTCGTGCCGGGCGAGTTGTTCGGCTGCCAGCAGTGCGGCCTTGCGCTGGGCCTCGTGTGTTTCCGCTTCGATCACGCAGGGGGGCTTCTCGGAACGCTGCCCTACAACCTTCAACATGTTCCCGGACTGCTCGTGGCCCTGCTCGGCAGCCAGCTTGAAATAGAACGCGGCGTACGCGTCGTTGCGCTCGGTGCCGCGGCCGTTGGCGTGAATCCAGCCGAGGCGGTAGCGTGCATCGGCATCACCTGCAAGTGCTGCCTTGCAGTAAAGGGCCATGGCTTCTGCGGGGTCGCGCCTGACGCCATGGCCGTGCTCAAGGGCAACGGCCTGATTGCGCCAGGTGTCAATCTGGGAGGGTTCTGGAACTGCCGGTGCGGTCTGTGCCCATGCTGTTCCTGCACTCCATGCGATGCACCAGGCAATGAAAGGCAGCGGGCTCAGTTTCATGGTTCTATCACGCGGCCGGGGTTGAGAAGGTTGAGGGGATCCAGAGACAGCTTGATCTGTCGCATCAGCGCCATGGCCACAGGATCCTTGTAGAGAGGCAGCTTGCCTACCTTGAGGCTTCCGATGCCGTGCTCGGCGCTGATGGAACCATGGTAGCGCTTTACGGCGTCAAACACCAGCGAGTTAACCTTTTCTTCGTAAGATTTGAGGAACAGTGGGCCATCCGTGCCTTCAGGGGCTTGCACGTTGTAGTGCAGATTGCCATCTCCCAGGTGACCGAAATTCACCAGCCGAACGCCTGGAATTTCGCGTTGAAGCAGCGCATCGGTTTCATGGCAGAACGCAGGTATGCGGGACACCGGCACGCTGATGTCGTGCTTGATGTTGAGCCCTTCTTCGGCCTGGGCCAGCGGAATGCTCTCGCGTATGTGCCAGAGTTGCTGGGCCTGGGCGAGGTTCTCGGCCACCACCGCATCGTTCAGTACTTCGCGTTCCAGCGCCGTTTCCAGCAACCGCTCGAACTGCGCCCTGGCGTGCGCCTCGGACTCGCTGTCGCTGTTCTCAAGCAGCACGCAGTAGGGTGTATCCCGCCAAAGGGGTACCCGCAGCTGCGAAAAATGTTTGTTCACCAGACTCAGCGCGAATTGACCCATCACCTCGAAGCCAGTGAGGCCCGCACCCAGATGCTGGTGTGCCAAGCCGAGCAGTTCCACGGCGGCGTCCAGCGAAGGCACGGCGGTCCAGGCGGTCAGCCGTGCGGCAGGCCGGGGATAGAGCTTGAGAGTGGCGGCGGTGATGATGCCCAGCGTGCCCTCGCTGCCGACAAACAGATTGCGGAGGTCATAGCCTGTGTTGTCTTTGCGCAGGCCGCCGAGACCGTGCCAGATCTGACCCTGCGCTGTGACCACTTCCAGGCCAAGGCAGAGGTCGCGCGTATTGCCGTAGCGAACCACCTGGGTGCCGCCGGCATTGGTGGCCAGGTTGCCGCCAATGGTGCAGCTCCCTTCGGCTGCCAGGCTCAGCGGAAAAAGCAGCTCGGCGCGCTCCGCCGTTTCCTGCAGCTCTTGCAGCACGCAACCAGCCTCCACGGTGATGGTGAGGTTCGCCGCATCCAGTTCACGCACCGCTTTCATGCGACTGAGGCTCAGCACCACCTGTGTACCGGTGTCGTCAGGCACCGACCCGACCACCATGCCGGTGTTGCCACCCTGTGGAACGATGGACACGCGGGCGGCCACACAGGCCTTCACCACCCCGGCCACTTCATCTGTGCTGCCCGGACGCACCACCGCCAGGGCTCTGCCGTGGGCGCGCTTGCGCCAATCCTGTTCCCAGGCGGACAGGTCGGTGGCGGGATCGTCGTGCGTCAGCACATGGGCATCGCCCACCAGCGCACGCAGTTGGGTCAGGAGTGCATTCATTGGGGTACCCTGGCTCTGTGAGTTGCGGTGCGGGCTTGTTTCCGGGCGGCCCGGCGCTGCGCTCATGCTTTGGTGTCAGCCCTGGGCGCGACGGGGTCGGCTGCGGCACCGGTGGCCATTGCGTGGTGCGCTGCGTCGGCAGCCACCGCCTCTTTGCCGGCCGCACGCAGGCGGATGCGAACGTGCAGGGCGCAGGCCGTGAAGAGCAGAACGCACAGCAGCACCTGAACACCGGCCAGCCAGGCCGAGAGGCCGCCGTCGCTGGTGGCTCGCACCACGCCCTCGGTGAAGTAGATCCACACCAGCAGACTGAGCCAGCGGTAGGTGTACATGCGGTTCTTCAACAGACCCGCCAGGGGCAGCGTGAGGGGTAACACCTTGACCACCAGCCAAGAGCCCCCGGGGCGCAATGGCGCCAGCCAGAGTTCCCAGGCAAGGCCCAGGACGATCAGGCCCAGCAGGCTGCCCACGGCAAGCCAGCGTGTGGCTTCGACGGCGGATGGATGGGTGGAGGGGGCGCCAGCAGGTTGCGGAGCAGTGGCCATCGGAGGGGCAGACATGTCGGTCGGTAGAAGGTTGGTACTGCGTTTCACCAGGACATCAGCATGAGAACGCGGCTTCACACGCCATTTGTCGTGCCAAATCCTCGCGATACCAATGGGGTTCAGCGCGGTTCGCGCCTTGCCAGACGAACGAATCCTTCGATTTCGTTTGTCAACGTTCTGGTGAGACGCAGTACTGTGAGAGTCAGATGGCATGATACCGACATGACCGTCAAGGAGCGCCTGCGGGTGATCGAGACCTTTTTGCGCGACCTGTGGGCTGGGGCGCTGGCTTTTCCCTGGCCCACGACGGCCCTCACACTGCGCGAGCGCTTCCGGGAAGACCGGCTGGGCATCACCGCGAGCAGCCTGACCTTCACCACCACGATTTCGCTGGTCCCCCTGTTCACGGTGGCACTGGCGATCTTCAGTGCCTTCCCGATGTTCGGGCGACTGCAGGACTCGCTGCAGCGCTGGCTGGTGCAAAGTCTGGTGCCCGAAAACATCGCCAAACAGGTGCTGAGTTACCTCAACGAGTTCGCTGGCAAGGCCGGGCAGATGGGCTGGGCAGGCGCACTCGTGCTGCTGGTCACGGCGCTGGCACTGATACTCACCATTGATCGCAAGCTCAACGACATCTGGCGGGTTCGGCAATCCCGCTCGCTCACCCAGCGCGTGCTGGTGTACTGGGCGGTCCTGACCCTGGGCCCGCTGTTGCTCGCCGGTAGCCTGAGCATCACTTCGTATGCGCTGACCGCCTCCAGCGGCGCAGTGTCAGCACCACCAGGCGGGGTTCGGTTTCTGCTGGACACCTTCCAGTTCGCCATCGTCACGGCCGGTATTGCGGCGTTGTACCGTTTCGTGCCCAACACCCATGTGCGCTGGAACCACGCGCTGCTGGGCGGACTTTTCGTGGCGACGGGCCTCGAGATTGCCAAGAAGGTGCTGACCTGGTACCTCGCGCAGGTGCCGACCTATTCCGTGGTTTACGGCACATTCGCCACGTTGCCCATTCTGCTGATCTGGATCTATGTGGCGTGGGTGATCGTGCTGCTGGGCGCGGTGGTGGCGGCCTACCTGCCCAGCCTGTTGTCGGGTGTGGCCCGGCGCGGCAATGTACCAGGTTGGGGGTTTCAACTGGCGCTGGAGGTGCTGGAGCATTTGCGCGAAGAAAGGGCGACCCATGGCGGCGGGCTGGACCTGGCCGATCTTGCGCAGCGCATGCGGGTGGAGGCACTGCAGCTCGAAGAACCGGTGGCCGCCATGGTGACCCTGGACTGGCTGGGGCGCCTGGATGAAGACGATGAGCGCTACGTGCTGCTGATCGACCCTGAAAAAATGCCGCTGGCCCCTTTGGTGGAACGCCTGCTGCTGGTCAACAGCGACAGCACGGCGCGCTTCTGGAATCTGAGCCAGTGGTTGCAGCTCACGGTGGCGCAAGCGCTGAACGAGTCGGAGTCAAGGTCGGTCAAGCCGCATGGCGATGGCGACGGTACCGACGCAAACGTCACCGCGTCACAAACGGCGCCTTGAGAAACCCCCGGAAACGAGCCCTGCCGCCCCGGGTTGGCGACTCGCTGAGCTGGTAGAGGGGAAAGCGCTGCAGGAAGCGGCCGATTGCAATGCGGCCCTCCAGTCGCGCCAGGCTCAGGCCCGCGCATTGGTGAATACCGAAACCAAAGGCCAGGTGCCGGTTGTTCTCACGGGTCAGGTCCATCATTTCGGGTCGATCAAACTGCGCCGGGTCGCGGTTGGCCGCACCAATGCAGAGGGTCACCAGGGTGCCAGCCGGCAGGTCCACACCGCCCACGGAGGTTGGCTTCAGTGCCCGGCGGTTGCCCAACTGGTTTGAAGACTCGAAACGCAGCATTTCATCCACTGCCAGCGTGAGGGTGGTTTCCTGCGCTGCTGCGTCCTTATCCTGCATGCGCAGGGTTTCCAGCAAATCCGTCCTTGTTTGTGGATGCTCTTGCAAAGCCAGCAGGCCGTTGCCAATCAGGTTGGTGGTGGTTTCATGACCCGCGTTGAGCAGAAAGATGCAGTTTTGAAGCAGTTCCACCTCACTCAGCTTGTCCCCCGTGGCTTCGCCCTGGATCAGCCGTGTGAGCACGTCGCGCTCGGGGTCCCCCGGCTGGCGCCGCCGTTGGGCCACCAGCGTGCGAAGGTATTCCAGCATTTCGGTCACGCTGCGGTTGCCCAGCGTGTGTTGTTCCGGGGACACCACCGGTTCAAGTGCGCCCAGAATGGCGAGTGACCAGTCGCGCAGCGGACCGCGGTCAGCATGGGGAACATCCAGCAGGTTGCCGATGATCTCCACCGGGATGGCCGATGCGAAATCTTCAATCAGGTCGCCACCGCCCTTGGCCTCGATGCTGTCGAGCAACTGATCGACCAGCCGCACCAGGCCTGGTTCCATTTCGGCGATGGCGCGCCGCGTGAGCGCACCCATGATGAGTCTGCGCACCCGCGTGTGCAGAGGCGGGTCATTGAACACCAGGCTGGTGGTGTGGTGCTCGAACAGGGGCGAGCTTTCGCCGTACTTGGGCCCGAACTCCACGTGTTTGTCCGAACTGAAGGTCTGTGCGTCGCGGTAGACCGTGACCAGGTCGGCGTAGCGGGTGAGAAAGTATGAGCCGTCGGGCATGAGCCGAATCGGCTCGGTTTCGCGAAGTGCGGCGTAGACCGGGTAGGGGTTGGCCAGGAAGTCGGCGGGGAGGGCGCGGAGATCGAAGCTGGCAGCAATTTCGCGTGCACGCGCTGGTGGCATTGATGGCGTGATGGAGTCGGGGTTCATGGGGCGTCTCTTACCGTGCGCTGCGCTCATGGCGCCTCGAGAAAGTCGCGGATGGCGAACAGAGTCGCATCAGGCGTTTCGGTCATCTGGTGATGGCCAACCGGCAGGCTCACCACCTGCACAGTCCGACCTGCGGCCTGGGCGGCCTTGATCAAGCCTTGCGCCGCCTTGGGTTGCGTCATCTGGTCCTGGCCACCGAGCAGGAACAGGACCGGACAGGCAAGGGCGGACATGGCGGCTTCGCCCCCGGCGTAGGTGTCGCAGGCCACGAAGCCTCGGTGGAACACATTGACCTGGGTGTTGCTGGCCAGCACCCGGCGACCCAGCGCGGTGCTTGCGCCAAACACCCAGGTACCAGGACCCAGCGCCGATGGCGGGGCGGCCAGTGTGCTGCGCGAAAAAACGTTGACCATCTTGAGCGCTTTCTCTGGCTCGTTGAGCGAAGCTTCGATGAGAGCGGGTGACACCTTCATGGGATAGGCCGTGCCCACCAGCACGAGGTGGCTGATGCGACTCTTCAGCCGCGCTGCGGCCTCCATGGCGATCAGTGATCCCCAGCTGTGGCCCACCAGCGCAGCCGTCTGAACGCCCGCTGCGTCGAGCAGGGCACCGATGAACTCGGCGGCCTCTTCCACAGATGAGGGTGCTTCGCCTTCGCTCTTGCAATGCCCGGGTAGGTCCACTGCCAGCACGTTCCAGCCGTGGTGAGCCAGGTAGCGGCTTTGCAGGATCCAGACGCTGTGGTCATTGAGCACGCCGTGGATGAATACCACGGTCGGTTTGGCGGCGTCGAAAGCCTTGCCGCCGGTGTAGCAATAGGTCTGGGCGCAGTTGACGGTCAGATACATAGGAGGACTCCGGTATGGCGGGCATGCAAGGGTTGGTCCAGCAGCTATCGCGGAACCGGCTTCGCCGGGCCGCAGGTAGCGCCCCTTTGGGGGTAGCGGCCGCAGGCCGATGCGGGGGTCAACACTTCTCAGCGGCTTTGAGAGCGCGTTTGAGGTCATCGATCAAGTCATCGGGATCCTCCAGGCCGATGGACAGTCGAATCGTGCCAGGGCCGATGCCTCCTGCGGCCAGCGCCTCATCCGTCATGCGGAAGTGCGTGGTGCTGGCGGGGTGGATGACCAGTGAGCGGCAGTCGCCCACGTTGGCAAGGTGGCTGAATATCTTGAGTGCCTCGATGAACGCCTTGCCCTGTTCGCGGCTGCCCTTGATGTCGAAGCTGAACACCGAGCCCGCGCCCCTGGCACCGAAGTGCAGCAGCTTGTTGGCCAGCGCATGGCTGGGATGGGATTCAAGCAGCGGATGGCCCACGCGGCCCACCAGCGGGTGGGCCGCCAGAAACTGCACCACCTTTTCGGTGTTGGCCATGTGGCGGTCCATGCGCAGAGACAGCGTTTCCAGGCCTTGCAGGATCAGCCAGGCGCTGTGGGGCGAGAGGCAGGCACCGAAGTCGCGCAAGCCTTCGCGCCTGGCGCGCAGCAGGAAGGCGCCCACGGTGCTCTCTTCACTGAACACCATGTTGTGGAAGCCCTCGTAAGCCTCGGTGAGTTCAGGAAATCGGCCGGATTTTTCCCAGTCGAAGCTGCCTGCATCGACCACCACACCGCCGATGACCGTGCCGTGGCCGCTGAGGAATTTGGTGGCGGAGTGGTAGACCAGATCGGCACCGAGCTCGAAGGGCTTGATGAGGTAGGGCGTGGTGAGCGTGGAGTCGACCAGCAGCGGCACGCCGGCTTCATGGGCGATCTGCGCCACGGTGGGGATGTCCAGTACGTCCAGTCCCGGGTTGCCCACTGTCTCGCCGAAGAAGAGTCTGGTGTTGGGTTGCACGGCAGCCTTCCAGCCGTCGATGTCGCCTGGCTTCACAAATGTGGTCTCGATACCAAAGCGACGCATCGTGTAGTGCAGCAGGTTCTGGCTTCCGCCATAGAGCGCTGTGCTGGCCACGATGTGTGAGCCTGCACCCATGAGCGTGGCCACACTCAGGTGCAGCGCGGCCTGCCCACTGGCGGTGGCAATGCTCCCGATGCCGCCCTCAAGTGCGGCCATGCGCTGTTCGAACACGGCATTGGTGGGGTTGCTGATACGGCTGTAGACGTGCCCCGCGCGCTCCAGATTGAAGAGGGCCGCTGCATGGTCGCTGGACTCGAAGACGAACGAGGTGGTGAGATGGATGGGTACGGCGCGCGCGCCAGTGGCGGGGTCCGGCGCGGCGCCGGCGTGCAACGCCAGCGTGTCGAATCCGGGGTCGGAATAACCGGGCATGAACAGGTCTCCTGGGAAGGGTGGTGACAGGCAGGGTCGGTGCCGGTGTGTGCGGGCTTGCCCCAGTGCGGCTGCCAGGCTGGGGCTTCGGCTGCAATTGTGGGCTATATTTGAACCCACGCCAGTTTGCGAGCCTGCACCGCGCAGACTCAGGGCTGAGGACATCACGAATCCCTAGGAGAAGAGCCATGAAGGTCAGCGACATCCTGCGCGTCAAGGGCAACACGCTCTACACGATCACCCCTGAGGACAGTCTGGCTGACGCCGCTCAGCTCATGGCCGAGAAAGACATCGGGTCGCTGGTGGTGATGTCCAATGGTCGTGTGGTGGGCATGCTGAGTTTCCGTGAGGTGATCCAGGCGGTGGTCAAAAATGGTGGCAACTTTGGCTCCACCACCGTTTACCGCGCCATGGACCCTGGCCCGCTGACCTGCACCATCGCCACCGACATGGATGAAGTGCGGCGCATGATGCTCGACCGCCACGCACGCTACATGCCGGTGATCGACAACAAGATGCTGATGGGCGTGATCAGCTTCTACGACGTCGCCAGGGCGGTGGTCGACGCCCAGAATTTCGAGAACAAGATGCTCAAGGCGTACATCCGTGACTGGCCTGAGGACGCAGAGCCGCAGGACGACAGCGAGCAGAAGCAGCCCTGAGCCGAGCGCGGGAGAGCGTCGGCAGCCCAGCACCTGACGTCATTCAACGCATGGCCTCTGGCCTCAAAGAGCCTGACGGCTTCGCAGCTGACGGGGTGGTGTGTATCAGCCCTCGGCTGCGTGAATCATGTCCCGCACCCGCGGGTAAATCTGCTGGTTCCAGCGCCGCCCGCTGAACACACCGTAGTGCCCCACGCTGGTCTGCACATGGTGGGTCTTGAGGTAGGGGCGCACGCTGGTGCACAAGTCCTGTGCCGCCACTGTCTGGCCCACAGCGCAGATATCGTCGCGTTCGCCTTCCACCGTCATGAGTGCGGTGCGCCGGATGGCCGCAGGGTTCACGGTTCGGTCCTTCCAGGTCAGCTTGCCCAGGGGCAGATCGTAGGTCTGGAACACCTTTTCCACTGTTTCCAGGTAGAACTCGGCGGGCAGGTCGTTGACAGCCAGGTACTCCTCGTAGAAGTTCTGGATGGTCGCGGCTTCTTCCATGCGACCGTGATCCAGATGTTCGAACATCAGGCGGAACGACTCCTTGTGGCGCTCCGGGTTCATGCTCATGAAGGCGCTGAGCTGGACGAAGCCCGGGTAAACGCGCCGCATGTAGCCCGCATGCGGCAGGGGCACGCGGCTGATGAGGTTCTGTTCGAACCACGCAATGGGTTTGCTGACTGCAAGGCGATTCACCTCGGTGGGGTTGACGCGGCAGTCCACCGGGCCCGCCATCAGCGTGATGCTGCGCGGTTGGGCGGGGTTGTCGTCTTCGGCCATGATGGCCGTGGCCGCCAGCGCAGCCACACAGGGCTGGCACACCGCCACCATGTGGCTGCCCGGCCCCACGGCTTCGGTGAAGCGGATCATGTAGCTGATGTAGTCGTCCAGGCTGAAGCCACCATGCCGCAGTGACACGTCTCGAGCGTTGTGCCAGTCGGTGATGTAGACGTCGTGATCCTGCAGCAGGGTGCGAGCGGTTTCACGCAGCAGCGTGGCAAAGTGGCCTGAGAGCGGTGCCACCAGCAGCACTGAGGGCTGATAGGGCTGGCCGGCGTCTGCCTTGCGAAAGCGCAGGAGGGTGCCAAAGGGCAGCGTGAGCACACTTTCTTCGGTCACGGCCACGTCCTGATCGCCGATCGTGACCGAATGAATGTTGTACGGTGGCCGTGAATGGGTGAGTCGCATGCGCGAGTACACATCGCACGCGGCAGCGACCTTGCGCATCACGCTGCGCTCTGTCTGCTGGAGCAGCAATGACGAACCGATGTGCTGGGCCGCAAGCCGAAAGGGGGATGCCAGATCGGACTGGAACTGATAGGCCTGATACAGCATGACGGTGTTTCCGGGGAAGGATGCAGCGGATGCAGGCAAGTACCGGGCCAGGCAGGTTGCACCGCTTGGGTGCGCGCAACACGCACAAAACTGGCACAGCGTTTGCTCAGTGCTGCACACACGAGGAGCATTTCATGGCCACAGCGGTTCTCACGATCAGCAGCAAGAACTATGGAGCCTGGGCGTTGCGTGGCTGGCTGATGGCCCGGCTGGCCCGGCTGGATTTCACCGAGCACGTGATTTCACCTGACGACCCCGACATGAAGGCCGAAATGCTGCTGCTTTCCTCGTCTGTGCGCGTGCCCGCTCTTCAGCACGACGGCGTGCATGTCTGGGACACACTGGCCATCGGGGAATACCTGAACGAGATCAAGCCCAAGGCTGGCCTGCTGCCGGCAAACCTGGCCGCGCGTGCTCATTGCCGGTCCATCTGCGGTGAGATGCATTCCGGCTTCAGCGCCATGCGGTCTTCGCTGCCCATGAACATCAAGGCCCACTTTCCGGGCTTCAAGCTGTGGTCGCGTGCGCAATCCGACATCGACCGCATCGAAGCCATCTGGCTTGACTGCCTCTCCACCTACGGCGGCCCCTACCTGTTCGGTGCCAAGCCCTGTATCGCTGACGCGATGTTTGCGCCGGTGGTGACCCGTTTCATCACCTACGAAGTGGCGCTGGACCCGGTGTGCGTGGCCTATTGCGACACCATCATGGAAATGCCGGCCATGAAGGAATGGGTGGCTGCGGCCGAAGCCGAGCCGGACGAAATCGACGAACTCGACGCAGAGTTCTAGCTCACCCCCGCGCCGCGCCTGCGGCGCGTCACCCCCTTCGAGGGGGCGATGCCAGTGGCCCGGCGGAGCCGGTTCCACGGCATCTTTGGATGGGGGCAGCTCGCTCCGGAGGGCCACCAGTGCCGCCCCCCCCTCGAAGCGCCGCAGGCGCGCCACGGAGGGGGGAGGCCGCAGAGCGGCGCAGGGGGGAGTCCCAATTCCTACCAGGGTGTGGGAGGTGGGATCTCGCAGACCGGGTCGACCGGTACCGACTTGAAATCGGCGGGCGACACGATTTCCAGGTACTCCATGTCGGGTGAGTAGTCGAACAGGTAGTGGCGGATGCCGGGGCGCTGGTGCACCACGTCGCCTGCCTCGACCAGGGTGACCTTGTCTTCGTACATGAACTTGGCCCAGCCCTTGGTCATGATCACGATCTGAAAGTCGGCTTCGTGGATGTGCCAGCCGGTGCCGCCGTCAGGCGGTTCGTTGGCCTTGACCAGGTGTGCGATCACCTTGCCGTGGGTGGCTTCAGCAACGCCGAGGTCGCGGTAGAGGAAAAATTCGCGCAGGCCGCCGCGCACGAACGCGGTGTCGTTCGGCTTGACGTGTGAGAACAGGGTGGTGGTCCGGTCCAGCATGGGGCGCTCCTTGTCGCTTGAGGCAGTTGGATTGCTGCGATGCAGCACAAAGCATGAAGCGTTCCATTGGCCGCCGGTGCATGGAACAAGGCGTTTGCATTCGGTGTCCAGTGCCGCCTTGCACCACTTTGGGCAAGGGTGCACGGCTTCAGGGCTCAGGCCTCGCGGATAATCCAGCCCCATGAGCGGCAATACCATCGGCACCCTTTTCTCCGTCACCAATTTCGGTGAGTCCCACGGCCCGGCCATTGGCTGCGTGATTGATGGTTGTCCGCCCGGCATGGCGCTGAGCGAAGCCGACATACAGGTCGAGCTGGACCGGCGTCGCCCCGGCACATCGAAGTTCGTGACGCAGCGCAACGAACCCGATACGGTGGAGATCCTCAGCGGCGTGTACGAGGGCAAGACCACCGGCACACCCATTGCGCTGCTGATCCGCAACACCGACCAGCGCAGCAAGGACTACGGCAACATCCTGCAGACCTTTCGGCCGGGCCATGCCGACTACACCTACTGGCAGAAATTCGGCATCCGCGATCCGCGCGGTGGTGGTCGCAGCTCGGCCCGCCTGACCGCACCCACGGTGGCGGCTGGTGCGGTGGCCCGCAAGTGGTTAAAGGAACGGTTCGGCACCACCTTCCGTGGCTGCATGACGCAGATCGGCGAACAAGTGATCCCGTTCGAAAGCTGGGACCACGTGCCGCACAACCCCTTCTTTGCACCGGTGGCCGATGTGTCGGCCCTGGAGGACTACATGAACGCGCTGCGCAAGAGCGGCGATTCGTGTGGCGCACGCATCCGCGTCACCGCCACCGGCATGCCGGTTGGGCTGGGAGAGCCTTTGTATGACCGGCTCGATGCCGACATCGCCCACGCGATGATGGGCCTGAACGCGGTCAAGGGCGTGGAGATCGGTGCCGGCTTCGCCAGCGTGGCCGACAAGGGCAGCACCCATGGCGACAGTCTCACACCCGAGGGCTTCGCGGCCAACAAGGCCGGTGGCGTGCTGGGCGGCATCAGCACCGGGCAGGACCTGGAAGTGGCCATCGCGATCAAACCGACCAGCTCGATTCTGATCCCACGGGACACCATCGACACCTCTGGCGCTGCCACCGAGGTCATCACCAAGGGCCGCCACGACCCCTGCGTGGGCATTCGCGCCACACCCATCGCCGAGGCCCTGCTGGCCCTGGTGGTGATGGACCATGCGCTGCGCCACCGGGCGCAATGCGGTGATGTGGCTCTGCGGACACCTGATATTGCAGCGGCAGGTCGGGCCTGAATTGGCGCGACTGCCAGCAAGTCAAACCCAGCCAGCAGGGCAAGCAAATCATTTGACATGCACCGGTTTTGCGGCTCGTCCACGCTCCGAAGGCGTGCGTCAATCTGTGGTTGTAACAATTAATTTAAACTTCTTGCCAACCAAAGGATCTAACTTCTTCAGAATTGATTGGCCTGAATAATATTCAACCTACATCATCTCACGTTAAATCAGAAAGTATTGACCACACTGTTCTTGAGTGCTTCCTGCGAATTGTTGTTGTAGTGAATCATGTCCGAATGGTAATGCACCCGATCATAGGGAATATTTGCCACCATGTTCACATACCGGCTGCCGGTTGCGCCAGCAGCACTGCGGTACATGGCACTGTAGGCGGAAGCTTCAGGTGGTCCGCCTCGTTTGTAGGTCATGTCTCCCAGGATCACCACCACACCGTTTTCATTGGCAATCATTGCCATATCCTCCAGATGTTTTTGCGTCTGGGCATAGCAGCCGCGGCAGGCCCGCCAGTAGTCGTTGGTGCCATGGGAGATGATGATGTGTGTGGGGCGATGAGTCGCCAGCACACTGGGCAGGCGCTTGACAGCATCTGCAGCGGTTTCGCCACTGAGGGCAGAGACCACGATGGTGCTGCCGGGCCGCTCGGCTTTGAGCTTTTCTGTCCAATGCTCGTTGGAGGTGACAAATTGCCCGTTGTTGTTGCTCAGGGAGTCACCAAACACAACAACAACTGAGCGAGCTTCGGAGCCCCCGCCGCCGCCGCAGGCAGTTAGAATGGCAACAGCCATGCTAACTATCAATATACGAAAAAACTTGTCGATTAATGCTGTATGGCGCGCAAATGAATTAGATTCTGACATGTTGTCCCAATACTCAATGATTAATTTCCAATAATATTCGTGAATTATTGGTCAATACATTGAGCGGTGTGTCAATCTGTAAATCGTTTATGGTGACTTTCTTCACGCTGACGCGCGCTTTTCACATCGGCTATCGCCACGGAGCAACAGTGTGAAGTTCGCTCAAGCACGCGTCGGTCGTGTCGTTGTCAGTCAGAGTGGTTACAGATGCGCGCCATGGTCGGCGGGTTCAGTTTGGCGTCGCGATGGCCCCGGGACAGCAGATACCCAAGCTGAAGCTTATTCGCCGGTTCCAATGAAAACGCTGAGATATGGACAACGTGAATTGCTGATATCGACACAAACCAGAGCGCGGGCGTCTCTTGGCTGATCGAAAACAGTTGTTCCCCTTCGCCATGCTGTCGGCGAGCTATTTCGCCCACATCGGTTTCTTCAATCCCTACCTGCCGCTGTGGCTGAAGGACATGGGGTTCGGCCTCATCGCCATCAGCGTGCTGACCTCGGTGCAATCGGCCACACGCCTGTTTGCGCCCTATGCCTGGGGCACGCTGAGCGACCGCACCGGTGAGCGCGTGAAGCTCCTTCGCTACGGCGGCACGGCCGCGCTGGTGTTGTCGCTGGGCTTGTGGTTCGACATGGGCGGCGTGGCCTTGTTCGTGGTGCTGCTGCTCATGTTCAGCCACACCAGCGCCATGATGCCCATGAGCGAAGCCGCGCTGGCGCACCTGGTGAGCCATGGTGGCGCATTCGACGCCAGACGCTACGGTCGAGTTCGCCTGTGGGGATCGCTGGGCTTCCTGGTCACGGTGGTGGCTGCAGGTGCCTGGTTCGAGCGTTTCGGCATGTCGCACTTTCCGGGCTGGACCGCGCTCACACTGGCCGCCGTGGCACTGAGCGTGTGGTTGTTACCCGACGCGCGCGAGGACTCGCATCACACCGACGATCACCCCGATGTCTGGCCGGTGTTCCGCCAGCCAGCGGTGCGCTGGTTTTTTCTGTCGATGTTCTTCCATGTGCTCTCGCACATCTTCATCTACATCTTTTTCTCGCTTTATCTGGATTCGCTGGGCTACAGCAAGACCGTGATCGGTCTGCTTTGGGCAGTGTCGGTGGTGATCGAGATCGGTTGGTTCTTCACTCAGGGGCGCTGGTTGCCGTTGCTTTCTCTGCCCGGCTGGCTGGTGCTGGCGGCCGCGCTCATGGCGCTGCGCATGGGCATCACGGCGGGTCTCCCGCTGGTGTGGCCGTTGTTGTTGTTGGCCCAGGCGGTGCACGCCATCACTTTTGCGGCCCATCACACGGTGTGCATCGCCTTGCTGTCGCAGCACTTTCCCGGCCGCCTGCGCGGGCGCGGGCAGGCGCTGTATTCGGTGCTGGGCTATGGGTTGCCGGGCGTGCTGGGCGGCGTGGGCGGCGGGTTCCTGAGTTCGGCGCTGGGGCTGGCCAGCGTGTTCTGGCTTTCCATGGTCAGCGCGCTGGTGGCCATGGTCTGTGCATGGCGCCTTTGGCGTCTTCACCGCCCTGCCAAACGGGCCTGATGCTCAGAGCAGGGGCCTCAGGCCTCGTGCGGCTTCCTGCAACACCGGCAACACACGGGCCAGCGCATCGGCCTGGCTTTCCTGGTTGATGGGCATGGTGATGCTGATGGCGCCGTGCACGCCGTTGTGCCGGTCCAGCAGGGGCACGGCAATGCCCCGGGTGTTCAGTTCCAGTTGTTGCTCCAGCATGGCCCAGCCCTGGCGTCGGAAGCGCTGCAGCTCTTCGCGCAAGACCTGCGATGTGGCCAGCGTGTAGGGGGTGAACGCCTGCAGGACGCGGTCGGTCAGCCAGGCGTCCGTTGCCGCCTCCCCCCGGGCGGCCAGAATGGCCATCCCGGCAGTGGACAGTTGGGCCGGGATGCGCGAACCGAGGATGTAACCGGTGTTCATGTGCCGCTGGGCACCGCTGCGCGCGATGTAGACGGCTTCGTCGCCATCGAGCACCCCAAGGTAGGCGATTTCCTGGGTGCCGCCGGCGATGCGCTGCAGGAAGGGATGCACCAGCCGAGGGAAGCGGGCCGACTCCAGGTAGGCATGACCCAGCCGCAGGATGCGTGGCGTTAGCCAGAAGAGCTTGCCATCGGTACCCATGTAGCCCAGATGCGCGAGCGTGAGCAAGTAGCGTCGCGCGGCCGTGCGCGTGAGGCCGCAGCGCGCGCCCGCCTGGCTGGCGGTCAGGCGGGGATGCTGGTCGTCAAACACCTCAATGATGGAGAGGCCTTTTTCCAGCCCGGCAATCCAGTCGCGTTTGTCCAGCGTTGAAAGGGAAGAGGGCGTGATGAGATCCATGGGGTGAAGGGCGGGTGACCGTGGAAAACCCGCGATCCGTTCGATGATCGAACACTGTTGAGCGATTATCGATCAGCATCTTGAGCGCAAGCTGCCCCGGCAAGAACCGACGCTTCTACAGTGTCAGGTGAGTGCGGCACCTGCAGGTGCAGGTTCGCCCGCACACCATCCGGAGACCCTGCATGAGTGACCTCCTGCTCAACCACCCCGAGGGCCGCGAGCCCTTGCAAGCCTCATTCAGCGACGCCGCGAACCCGCTGGGGCTGGACGGCATTGAGTTCATCGAGTACGCCACCTCGCAGCCACAGGCGCTGGGACAAGTGCTGGAGATGATGGGTTTTCGCCCGGTGGCTCGCCACCGCTCGCGCGAGGTGCTGCTGTACCGCCAAGGTGATCTGAACATCGTGGTCAACGCCCATCCGATGGACGCCAAAGGTGCCGGGCACGGCGGCAGCGTACCCACCTTGTCGGCCATGGCGCTGCGGGTGCGCGACGCGCGTGCGGCCTACCACTGTGTGCTGGAGCGCGGTGCCTGGGCGGTGAGCACGCACGCCGAAGTGATGGAGCTCCACATCCCGGCCATTCATGGCGCGGGCAGCAGCCGAATCTACTTCGTGGACCGGTACAGGGAGTTCTCGATCTACGACGTGGACTTTGTGCCCATCCCCTCGGTGGACCAGCATCCACCGGCCACGGCCGGCATCCACTTCTTCGGCATCGTGCAGTACATCGGTCCCGAGCGCAGCAACGACTGGATCGCCTTCTATAACGAGCTGTTCGGCGCCGAGCTGATCCCCGACGAGCAGCGTTTCGGGATCATGCCCAAGGGCACGCTGCTGCGGGTGCCGGCGCTCGACGCTGCCAACCGTTTCATGCTGCAACTCATCGAACCCGAGATCAATGTGGTCGACAGCGACGAACGCTTGCAGCGCATCGGGCTGGGCGTGCCCGACGTGCTGGCTGCCGTGAAAGCGCTGCGAGCCCTGGGCGTGGAGTTCGTGGAAACACAGGCCGCCCACACCGAACAGCGTGGCGCCATCAGCAAGACCTATCTGGGTTCGGTGGTGTTTGAACTGGTGCACAGCCCGCTGACCACGCACAGGGTTGACCCATGAGCACGCCCCACGCAATCTCGGAAGCCATCAATGGCTTCGGTATGGACACCATCACCTTTGCCGGCCCGCTTGAAGCCAAGCTGGCCGCGATGAAGGCGGCCGGCTTTTCGCAGGTGATGCTCAAGGCCAACGACCTGGTGGGTCACCCCGGCGGACTGGACGCGGCCGTGCAGGCTGTGAAAGACAGTGGCCTGCGCGGCACCGGATTCCAGGTGCTGCGAGATTTCGAAGGACTGTCTGGTCACCTGCACCATTACAAAGTGGACATCGCCAAGAGCATGCTGGAGATGTGCGCGGCGCTGGGCTGCCAGGTGATGCTGGCGTGTTCGTCCACCTCCACCCACGCCAGCCAGGATCTCGACCACATCGCGCGCGACCTGCGCAAACTCGCCATGCTGGCGCTGCCCCTGGGGATTCGCATCGCTTACGAGGGCCTTTCGTGGGGCCGCACCATCAACGAGTTCACCACGGCCTGGGACGTGATCTGCCGTGCTGACTGCCCCAATCTGGGCCTTGGAATCGACTCGTTCCACATCTTCGCGGCCAAAACCTCGCTGGAAGAAATCGACTACCTGGACCCGGACAAGATCTTTCTGGTGCAATTGGCCGATTTCATGTGGCAGGAAACCAAGACCTTTGAAGAGCGCATGACCACCGCGCGCACGTTCCGCGTGTTTCCTGGTGAAGGCGTGCACAGCGAACAGCTGGTGGATCTGGTGCTTCGGCTCGACCGCCTGGGTTACCGGGGTGACTACAGCTTCGAGGTGTTCAATGACGACTACCAGCAGATGCCGCTGCCACAGGTGGCCGAGCGCGGCCGGCGCTCGGCGATGTGGCTGGCCGAGGATGTGCTGCGCCGTTCAGTGCCTCTGCCGAACCAGATGCGCCTGAAATCGCAGGCGAATGGATGATCCGGGTAGCCTTCAGTCGCTCGATCTTTGGCGGAATTGTTCCGCTGCAGTTGCGCTGACTTTCTTCCGACAAGGAGACCACATGCACCCACGGGGACAGGCCCAGTTGGCGATCTGGAGCGACATCGAGCCCGAACAGGAAACCGACTACCTGCACTGGCTCACCCGCGAACACGTGCTGGAGCGGGTGGGCGTGGACGGTTTTGTGTCGGGGCGTGTGTTTCGCAGCGAGGTCGCTGGCAAATGCCGCTTCTTCATCACCTACGAGTTGGTGGAGGCAGGCGTGCTGGCCGGGCCTTCCTACCTGGCCCGCCTGAACGCGCCCACACCTTGGTCGCAGCGCACCATGCCCATCCTGCAGAACTTCGCACGTGGCGGTGGGCCGGTGGTGGCACGCGCCGGTCTGGGTTGTGGTTCGGTGGTGGTGCCGTTGCGCGTTGACCTGGAGGCAGCCGGCTTGCTGGACGAGGCTGCGCAGCGCGCGCTGGTGGACCGCATCGCTGGGCTCGATGCGGTGGCGCAGGTTTGGCTGATGCAGGTGGATGCGGCAGCCACCGGGGTGCCCACCAAAGAAAAGTCGATGCGCCGCAGTGCAGAAGGGGCATTCGACGGGGTGCTGGTGATCGAGGCCTTGCACGAAGCGGCCGCCAAGGCAGCACGGGGGCAGATGCTGCACAGCCAAATGGCGGCTGCCACATTGTCCGATCGGCAGGTGTTTACCGCCTGCTTTCAGCTCGAGCGACGGCTGGCGGGGCTCGCCTGAGTTCAGATTGAAAATGCTCCCGGCTGCGCAGGCGGCCTGGGGCATTGTTCATATGAACCGCTGGTACACGCCGAACTGTTTCACTCGATCTCGACCTTGGCGTCCTTCACCAGCTTGGCGAACTTTTCGGTTTCGCTGGCGATCTGCTGTGCCATCTGCTCGCTGGTGTTGCCGACCGGCTCGGCGCCGATCTCGGCCATGCGTGCAGTGAATTCTGGCGACTGAATGATCTTCACGATTTCGCTATTCAGGCGGGCCACGATGTCCTTTGGCGTGGCTACCGGCGCCAGCACGCCGAACCAGGTGCCGATGTTGAACCCTTGAAGGCCCGCTTCTTCGAGTGTGGGAACGTCAGGCAATGCGGCCGAGCGTTTGGCCGTGGTCACGGCCAGGGCGCGTAATTTGCCGGCCTTGATGTGCGGCAGCACTGGTGTGATGGTGTCGAAGCTCATCATGATCTGGCCGCCGAGCAGATCGGTGGTCAGTGGCGCGCTGCCCCGGTACGGGGTGTGGATCAGCTGTGTGCCTGTCTGTCCCTGGAACTGGGTGCCGATCAGGTGCTGCGCGGTGCCGTTTCCGTTGGAGCCATATGCCTGCTTGCCTGGTTCTGCCTTGACCAGGCTCACCAGTTCGGCCACGGTCCTGGCGGGTGTGCTGACATTCACCACCAGTACGTTGGGCACCAACGCCACGGTGGTCACAGGCACAAAGTCCCTGGAGAAATCGTAGGCCAGTTTCTTGTAGACGCTGGAGGCAATGGTGTGGTGCACGGCGCCCATCAGAAGGGTGTGGCCGTCCGGGCTGGCTTTGGCCACGAAGTTGGCCCCGATTGTGGCGCCAGCACCAGGCTTGTTGTCCACGATGACTGGCTGGCCAAGCACTTCGGCCAGGGGCTGTGCCAGCGCGCGGGCCAGCACGTCGGTGGTACCGCCTGCGGGGAAAGGCACCACCAGGTTGATGGGTTTGCTGGGCCAGGCCTGGGCCATGGAGCTGCTGCTGGAGATGGCCAGTGTCAATGCAATGGCCTGCGTAATGCGGCGGCGGGAAAAAGTGGTCGTTGTCGTCATGCTTGTCTCCAAAAATGGCGCGGTTTGCGCTCTGGTGAACCGGACTTTACGGGCCGGAGGGTGTGTCGAATCACCGGCAAAGTGAATCCGGCGTGAACTTGAGTTCAACAATGAGTGGCAGATCGGTGCAACCCAAGATGCCGAACGGCAGGCGGGCTGTGATGGCGGTGCGAATCACCTGGCGCACAAGCGCCGGGGGGTGCGAAGTGCGCGAGCGCTTGCAGTCTCGGGCTCCACGCCCGTGTATCCCCGCAAGTGGTCTGCCCGGCCGCAGTCGCTGCGCGCCGGGCATCGATAAATCAGGCGGCCAGGCGCTGTTCGGTCGCGGCAAGCAGCTCGCACACCGCCTGTGTCACTTGGGTCGTGGTGGCCTTGCCGCCCAGATCGCCGGTGTGCAACGCAGGGTTGGCCGTGACCTGTTCAATGGCACCCATCAGGCGCTTGGCGGCGTCGAACTCGCCCAGGTGTTCCAGCATCATCACGCAGCTCCAGAATGTGCCCACCGGGTTGGCCAGGCCTTTGCCCATGATGTCGAAGGCGGAGCCGTGGATGGGTTCGAACATGCTGGGGTAGCGGCGCTCGGGGTCGATGTTGCCGGTGGGGGCGATGCCCAGGCTCCCGGCGAGGGCGGCGGCAAGATCGCTCAGGATGTCGGCATGCAAGTTGGTGGCGACGATGGTGTCCAGCGTGGATGGCCGGTTCACCATGCGCGCGGTGGCCGCATCCACGATTTCCTTGTCCCACTTCACATCAGGGAACTCCTGCGAAACCTGCACTGCGATCTCGTCCCACATCACCATGGCATGGCGCTGCGCGTTGCTCTTGGTGATCACGGTCAGCAGCTTGCGAGGGCGGCTTTGCGCCAGTTTGAACGCGAAGTGCATCACGCGCTCGACACCGGCGCGCGTCATCATGGTCACGTCGGTGGCGGCTTCAATGGGGTGGCCCTGGTGCACGCGGCCGCCCACGCCGGCGTATTCGCCCTCGGTGTTTTCGCGCACGATGACCCAGTCCAGGTCTTCGGGCTTGCAGCGCTTGAGCGGTGCATCGATGCCTGGCAGGATGCGCGTGGGGCGCACGTTGGCGTACTGGTCAAAGCCCTGACAGATCTTCAGGCGCAGGCCCCAGAGGGTGATGTGATCGGGGATGTCCGGGTCGCCGGCTGAGCCGAACAGGATCGCGTCCTTGTTGCGCAGGGCGTCCAGGCCGTCTGCGGGCATCATCACGCCGTGCTGGCGGTAGTAATCGCCACCCCATTCGAAGTTTTCAAACTCGAACCGGAATCCGCTGCCGGATGCGGCCATGGCTTCAAGCACCTGCTGGCCTGCAGGCACCACTTCCTTGCCGATGCCGTCTCCGGGAATGGTGGCGATGTTATAGGTTTTCATGGCTGGTCTCCGATTGGAAATATGGAACGATGGCTTGACTCTATGCCTTGCGTCTCTGTTTTGATCGGAGCTATAGTGAATTCATTGTTCACCTGAATTTAACAATGGAGTGGCCATGAGCAACGCCATCGTGCCCGCCGACCTGGGTTTTTTTTCGGTGCTGGCCAGTGCCGGCAGCCTCAGCGCGGCAACGCGCGAACTCGGCATCACCACGCCAGCGGTGAGCAAGCACCTGGCGCAGATGGAGGCGCGCGTGGGCGTGCCGCTGGTCAACCGCACCACCCGGCGCATGAGCATGACGCCCGAGGGTGAGCTGTATCTGGAGCACGCGCGCCGCATCCTGGGCGAGATCGACACCATGGAGGAACTGCTGGGTGCTTCCAAGGCGGCTCCCAAGGGCCTGTTGCGGGTAAATGCCACACTGGGCTTTGGACGCAGCCACGTCGCACCCTTGATTTCCCGTTTTGTCCGCACACACACCGAGGTGGAGGTGCAGTTGCAGCTGTCGGTGAATCCGCCCGCGCTCACCGATGACACGTTTGATGTGTGTATCCGTTTCGGTGCACCGCCGGACGCGCGCGTGATTGCGCGCCATATCGCACCGAACCGGCGGCTGCTTTGCGCATCGCCCGCCTACCTGGCCGAACACGGTATGCCCAAGGTGCCCCACGACCTGATTCGACACAACTGCATCGGCATCCGGCAAGGGGAAGAGGCGTATGGTTTGTGGCGGCTCTCGAGCGGGCGCGGCAAGAGCGCCAAAACCGAAGCGATCAAGACCCGTGGAACGCTCACCACCAACGACGGCGAGATCGCCGTCAACTGGGCACTTGATGGCCACGGCATCCTCATGCGCGCGGAGTGGGACATCCAGCGTTACCTGGCCAGCGGACGGCTCGTGCCTGTGTTGCCGCAGTACTTCACACCCGACGCCGACATTTTCGCCGTCTACCCGCAGCGGCACCAGATGGCGGTACGCGTGCGGGCGTTCGTCGATTTTGTGGCGCAGTCGTTTGCGGAGCCGCCGGGTGGTGGCAAGGCGCGGAAGCTGCCCGCATCCTGATCAACCGGCAATCAGGCCTTGGTGTCCAGCAGCGCACCCAGCATGCGGTCAGGTGTTTCCACGGTGCGCAGGTTGGCGGCAAAGCTGTAGACGCTCATGCGCTGCGCGATCAGGTCCTCGGCCAGATGGCCAAAGGGCGCACCAGCCACCGAAGCGACTTCGGGTTCGCGTTCGATCTGCGCTTTCACCCCGCCCAGGCCCGGCTGGGCGGTCTGGTTCACCACCTGCCGCTGGAAGCCCGGCGTCAGCGCGTTGGCCACGTTGTGGGCCGCCGTGTCCAGCCGCAGCTGGGCGGCTCTCATGCCGCTCATGCCGGTGAATGCTGCGGAAGTGACGGACATGGACATGGGTAGGAGGGTCTCGACAGGCACGGTATTTTTGCTGTACGTACCTGATCGGCAGATCAGTGGCCGATCTGAAGCCTGCACACGCACTGGCCGACAGACGGTCGTCCCCGTTCGGGCGTCAGCGTTCGGACCTCAGTAACTCAGTCGCGCCACCGAGCGCAAGACCTTCGCCGTGGTGGTGGGCAGGCCGAAGTACTCCAGGTAGGCCGGAATCTGCTCGAACAGCATGTCGGTGCCCACCTGCACGCGGCAGCCGCGGGCCAGCGCGGCGGAGAGAAACGCGGTCATCTCCATGCGCATGACGACTTCGCCGACGAAGGTGTGTGGCTGCAACCGCGTCACGTCCACGGGCAGGGGGTCGCCTTCGTTCATGCCCATGGGTGTGGCGTTGACGACCAGGTCAAAGCCTGCGGGGTCGTTGCTTCCGGTGTGGGTGCTGATGCTGGGGTAGTGCGCAGTCAGGCGCTGCGCCAACGCGTTGGCTGTGTCCGTGTTCACGTCGAACAGGTGGATGGCATTGACGCCAGCGGCCGCCAGCGACGCCGCAATGGCACAGCCCACGCCTCCGCAGCCCACCACCAGTGCACGGGCGCCGACCACTTGCAGGCCTTTGAGGCGCACGCCGCGCACAAAACCTTCGCCGTCAAAATTGTCGCCCTGCAGGCGACCGTCGGGGGTGCGGCGCACCGCATTGCAGGCGCCGGCCACGCGCACGGCGGGCGTCACGTCGTCCAGCAGGTCCACGGTCACGACCTTGTGCGGCATGGTGATCAGCGCGCCCCGGATGTTGGTGAGGCGAAACACCGACCGCAGGAAGTCCGGGTAGTCGGCCGCCTGGCATCCCATGGGCACGACCACGGCGTTCACGCCGGCGTGCTCGAAGTAGGGGTTGTAGATCATCGGCGACTTGAAGCTGTGCGTCGGGTAGCCGATGTGGGCGATGAGTTCGGTGTGGCCGTTGATGGTGGCCGACTTGGCATGTGTCATGGGTGTGAGTGGCATCAGCCGACCTGGAAGACCTGCAGTTGCACGCCGGTGGCCGTGCGCCGCACGGGTGCGATGAAGAGGCGCTGGTTCAGCCAGGCGTGCGGACCCTCCGGCGACTCGAACGTGGGCGCGCAGCGGAAATACACCTCGTCGTCGGCCACGGGTGCACCGGCCTGCAGGCGAGCCAGCACTTCAGGGCTGGACACGCGCAGGCCCCGGCTTTGCACGTAGATCAGCGTGCCGTCTTCCGCCTCGATGGTGTAGCGCGCATCAACGAAGGTGGCACCATCGACCCGCAGCAATGCCCAGTCAGACCCGCCAGGGCGAACACGCCCTTGCAGTGCCGCCCCGGTCACCTCGCCGCCCACGATAGGAATGTGCAGGCGTTGTCCCAGCGGTCCGGTCCCCTGTGCTTCAAAGGTGCCGATGCGCGCGTCGATGGTGAACGCGAAGCGCAGGGCTGGCGGCGTGGGCTCCAGACTCATGCCGTGACCGTGACTTCCCTGAGCCATGCGCACATGCGCTCGAACGACGCCTGCGCCGGGGCGCAATAGGCCTTGGCGCGCAGGTAACCATGGATCAGGCTCTCACCCCGGTCCAGCACCGCGGGTGTGCCGGCAGACTGCAGCGCCTCGGCGTAGGCCACGCCTTCGTCGCGCAGGGGGTCGTGTTCGGCCACCGCCACATAGGCGGGCGGCAGGCCAGCGTGGCTTTCGGCCAGCAAGGGGGCCACCAGCGGGTTGAGCAGGCCGGCCGGGTCGGGGCTGTACATGGCGTTGACTGCGGGCATGGAGGCCACGGTCACCAGCGGTCCATCGGCGTTTTCGCGGTGCGAGGGGCGGTCGGTGTTGAAGGACACCGCCGGGTACACCAGCAGTTGGGCGCGCAGCGGGTAGGCGCTGCCGCGCAGCACCAGGGTCACCGCAGCGGCGAGGTTGCCGCCAGCGCTGTCGCCGCCGATGGCAATGGCGTCCCGGTCGATGCCCAGCCAGTCGGACTGGTCGAACAACCAGCGCGTCACGGCCGTGCATTCGTGCAGGGCACGGGGAAACGGGTGCTCGGGTGCCAGCGCGTAGTCCACGCTGATGACCATTTGCTGGTTGGCCGCAGCGATGCCGGCGGTGATGTCCCAATGGGTTTCGGGACTGCCCTGCATCCAGGCGCCGCCATGCATGTACACCAGCGCGGGCAGTGCAGCTTCGGCCTGTGCGGGACGGAAGGTGCGCACCCGCACCTGTGTGCCTGTCTCGGGCACCTCCACCTGGTGCACATCGGTGACGATGCCTTCAGGGTGCGGCTCGCGCATGCCAGCGGCCACCACTTCGAAGTGGGCACGGCGCTGGGCTGGCCGTGCGCCGGCAGGCAGGGTGGACCAGGCTTGGTCCCAGTCGGCGAGGAAGCGTTGCAGGTCGGGGTGGATCATTGGCGTGTGAGGGTGGGGTGGCGGGGTCAACCCTGGTAACCGAACCGGCGCGGCAGCCAGAGCACGGCGTCGGGCACATAGGTGAGGAAGGCGAGCGCGGCCAGCATCACGAACACGAAGGGCAGGGTTTCCCTGACGATGCGTTTGATCGATTCGCCGGTGATGTTGCCCATGATGAAGAGCAACAAGCCGTACGGCGGTGTGATCAGGCCGATCATGAGGTTGACCGTGACCACCACGCCGAAGTGCACCATGTCGATGCCCAGCAGCTTGGCGGTGGGAATCAGGATGGGCACGATGACCAGGAGCACGGTGCCGCCTTCCAGCAGCGCGCCCAGCACCAGCAGCAACACGTTGACGATCAGCAGGAAGCCCATGGGCGTGAGGTCCATGGCGGTCAGGAACTGGCTCACCGCCTGCGGAATGTCTTCGCGGGTGACCACATAGTTGAACACCAGGGCGCCCGCGATCAGGATGCCGATCGACGCGGTGGAGCGACCGCTGGCGAGCAGCGCCCGGTACGCACCCACGGGCGTGACCGAGCGGTACAGCACCACCGAGATCAGCAAGGCATACAGCGCGGCCACGGCGGCGGCTTCGGTGGGCGTCATCACGCCGCTGTAGATGCCGCCCAGCAGCACCACCGGCATCATCAGCGCGGGAATGGCGCGCCAGGTGATGCCGGGCAGTTCGCGCAGCGGCACAGCGCGCTCCACCGGGAAGTTGCGCACCCGGGCCAGGTAGCCGTTCATGACCATGAGCACGAAGGCAAGCAGCAGACCCGGCACCACGCCCGCCATGAACAGGTAGCCGATGGACGCGTCCGATATCAGGCCGTAGAGCACCAGCGGGATCGACGGCGGGATGATGGGACCGATCACGGCCGATGCCGAAGTGAGGGCCGCCGCGTAGGCCGGCGTGTAGCGGCCGTCCTTGGTCATCATGTTGATCACCATGCGGCCCACACCGGCAGCGTCGGCTATGGCAGAGCCGGACATGCCGGAGAAGATCAACGATGACATGATGTTGACGTGGCCCAGGCCGCCGCGGAAGCGACCCACGATGGCGTTGCAGAAGCGCAGCAGGCGGTCGGTGAGCGAACCCATGTTCATGATCTCGGCCGCCAGGATGAACAGTGGGATCGCGAGCAGGGTGTAGGTGTTGTTCAGGCCTTGCAGCAGCTGTTCA
Source organism: Hydrogenophaga sp. (assembly GCF_030651625.1). Lineage (GTDB taxonomy): Bacteria > Pseudomonadota > Gammaproteobacteria > Burkholderiales > Burkholderiaceae_C > Hydrogenophaga. The sequence goes on from NZ_JAUSCF010000009.1 coordinate 62,026, forward strand.
GCGGCGATGCCCATGTCCTGCCCGGTGATGAACAGGTAGACGACCGTGCTGGCGATCATCGACAGCCCGATGGGCAGGCCCATGAGACTGAGCGCGAAAATCAGGTACACCGTGATGGCGAAGGGCGAAAAGAAGCTCATGCCGTTTCCTTGGCGCTGGCTGCTGGCAGCGGGTCGTCGTATAGGCGGCCGCGCACGGCTTCAATGCCGATGTGCAGGTGGCGCACCACCATGGCCACCACGAAGGCGATGTAGATCGAGAAAAGGTGGTCCATGCGGATGCCCAGGGATGCGGTGGACTCCACCTTCATGAAGGTCACATAGCTCCAGGCCGAGGGCAGCGACCACACCAGAATCACCACCACCGACAGGCTCACCACCACGGTGAACCAGCGTTTGACTTCGCGCGGCACCTGGCCGATGAGCACGTCGAAGCGGATGTCTTCGCGATTGCTCATCACGAACGAGGCGCCCCACAGAATGCCCCAGATCCAGGTGATGACGCAGATCTCTTCGGTCCAGGCCACAGGTTTGTTGAGCACGTAGCGGAACGTGATCTGCAGGATGAAGGCCACGAACATGGTGGCCATCATCACGACCTGGACGTGGTTGGCGCCCAGCCTGAGCCAGCGCAGCAGACGGGGAGCCGGGTGCAGGGAGTAAGTGAAATTCATGGCGGGATTCCGGGGACGTTCAGTTCACACAGTTCAATGGCTCCGGCGCGCCACATGCCCCGCACGACGACCCCTCTTCCAGAGGACGCGCAGCGGCGCAGGGGGTGCTTACAGCTTGTTGATGCGGTCCAGCATGCCGGCTGGCCAGTCTTTGGCGAACTTGGACTTGGCGTACACGTCAAGCACGTGTCTGCGGAATGCGGGCAGGTCGGGTGTGTACACCTCCAGGCCCTGCTGCTTCATGAAGGCTTCCTGCTCCACGTCGTCCTTGAGTGCCTGTGCGGTCACGGCGGCGGCGAACTTGTCGGCAGCGTCCTGCACGGTCTTCTGTTGCGCCGGGCTCAGGCTGTTCCACTTGCTCACGCTGATGGCAAACAGGTTGTTGGCGACCAGGTGGCTGGTCTTGACGATCTGCGTGGTCACCTCATAGAACTTCATGCTGCGCACCGCGCCCATGGGGTTGTCCTGGCCGTCGATGGTGCCGGTCTGCAGCGCGGTATAGACCTCGGTGAAGGCCAGCGGTGACGGGTTGGCGCCCATGGCGGTACCCACGAACTGCCAGCCTTCGCCCGGGGGCATGCGCAGCTTGATGCCGGCGAGGTCGGCCGGGGTCATGATCTTCTTCCTGGGCTTGAGGCCCAGGTGGCGCGTGCCAATGTAGGGCACCGACAGCACCTTGATGCCCATCTGCTGTTCCATCATGGCGTACAGCGCTTTGCCCACGTCGCTGTCGAACACGGCCTTCATGTGCACGTGATCGCGGAACACGTAAGGCGTGGTCACGATGCTCCAGGCGGGGATCTGCCTTTGCACATCGAAAGCGGCCAGGTTGGCCATGTGCAGGTTGCCGCGCTGCATGGCCACCGGCTCGGTGCCTTGTTTGAACAGGGTGGCGCCGAAGTAGGGCTTGAAGTCGAATTCGGCACCCAGCGCGCCGCCAAACGATTCCTTGAGGATCGCGGCGCGCACGTCGCTCTCGGCCACGGTGTCGGAGTAGATCAGTTCGACTTTGCCCTGTGCCAGGGACAAGGCAGGCAGGCCGATCGCGCACAGGCCGGCGGCGGCGCCGAGCAGGGTGCGGCGTTGGATGAAAGGGGTCATGGTGTGTCTCCTCTGAGGGGTGGCGGGATCGGTTTCAACAGGGTCGTTTTCGGCTTGGAACGCCTGAGCCGAATCATGTACGAACTGGTTAATTAAATCAACGAACGATGATCAGGGTTTTCCCGAGGCTCGGGTCACTGACCGCTGAACGGTGATTTCGGGGAAGCCGATTCAGTCGCGACGCAGGTAGCGTTCGACCATTTCCACCACGCTCTGGCGCCGCTGGGCCACCCAGTCGGGGGCTTCGGTGTCGCGCTTGAAAATCAGGCCGAAGGTGTGGCGGTTGGACACATTGAAGAAGGTGAGCGCCGAGATGGAGGCGTGGATATCCAGGGCGTCCAGCCCTGGCCGAAAGTCGCCCGCCGCCACGCCCCGGTCGTAGAGCGACTGGATGGCCGAGATGGCCGGCACGTTGAGATCCTGGATGAACGGGCTTTGCGCAAGGTACTGGCCCCGGTTGATGTTTTCTCCCATCACCAGGCGTATGTAGTTTTCGCTGTCGCGGTGGTGGTCGAAGGTGTATTCCACCAGTTTGCGCAGGGCGGCGGCAGGGGCCAGGTTCTCCAGATCGAGTTGACTTTCGTGAAACCGCATCTCCCCGTATGAAGCCTCCAGAACCGCCAGATAAAGGCCCTCTTTGCTACCGAAATAGTAGTAAATCATGCGCTTGCTGGTCTGGGTGGCCGCCGCGATCTCGTCGATGCGTGCGCCTGCGAGGCCCTTTTCGGCGAACTCGGTCATGGCCACTTCCAGGATGTTGGCCATGGTCCGCTCAGGATCGTTGGTGCGCGTGGTCTCTTTGGACTGGGCCTTGGGTCGGCCCGCCTTGCGCGCGAAATGTACCGGTTCGTTCATCAGACCAGTATAGGTTCGGCGCGCCCGTGTGCAAGCAACGAAGCGCCAGTCGGTGATGCCCGGCCTTCAGGGCGCCGGATCGACCACCGGCCGGCGCCGCAACGGGTTGAATCCGGTCACCAGCGCAGAAGCCAGCAGCACCAGGGCGCCGCCCATGAAGATGCCGGGCGAAAGCGCTTCACCCAGGAACAGGTGGCCCCAGGTCACGCCGAATACCGGGATCATGAACACCGGGCTCATGGCGGCCACGGGCGACACGTGCCGGATGATGCGCACATGGGCCCAGTAGGCCAGGCCCGATGTGACCACGCCCATGAGCAGCAGCGCACCCATGGCTTCCGGGGTGAAGCGGGCCTGCGGCCAGCCCCAAACCGTGCCGGGCAGCACCAGCACCAGGGCCGCTAGGTGGATACCGGCCGCAATCGCCAGCGGCTGCATGCGGGTGGTGGCGCGCTTCATGAGCGGTGTCGAGAAGCCGTAGCAGGCCGCTGCGGTGACGCAGGCCAGCGCGGCGGCCAGGGTGGCCGCATCCGGCTGCACCGGGCCCAGCCGCACGATCAGGCCCACACCCAGAAAGCCGCACACACAGCCCAGCAGCTTGCGCACGGTGAGCGTGTCTTCCTTGTACCAGGCAGAAGCCAGCGTACCGAACACCACCGCCGTGGTGTTCAGCAGGGCGCTGTAGCCGGCTGGCAATCGAAGGGCCGCCCAGGCGTACAGCAGGAAGGGCACCGCCACCGACAAGGCGCCCAGCACCATCAGCTCGCGCCAGTGCTCCCACGGCCATTGCTGGCGCAGACCCCTCATGATCAGTGCCAGCGTGACACCTGCCAGCGCCACCCGGCAACCGGCCAGCACCAGGGGCCCCATCACCGGGCTGGCGATGCGGATGAACAGAAAGGAAGCGCCCCACAGGGCCGACAGGGCGACGAGCTGGGCGAAGTGGCGGGATTTCACCGGTGGATTGTGGGGCCTGGCCAGGTCCGCCCGGAGCCGGCCTGTCGCCGGCAGGACCGTGAATTCAAGCGGCGTGCGTTCTGGCCTTGCGCACCAGGGCTTCGATGGCGAGGCGGTAGCCGTCGGTGCCGAAGCCGATCACGATGCCCGCCGCTGCTGGCGACACGTAGGAGTGGTGGCGGAAGGCTTCGCGCGCGTGCACGTTGGAGATGTGCACCTCGATCAGGGGCATGGGCTTCACGCCGTTGATGGCGTCGAACAGCGCCACCGACGTGTGCGTGAACGCACCCGGGTTGAACACCACGCCCATCAGCTCACCGGCCTTGAAGCGCCGGCCGGCGGCGTGGATCTGGTCGAGCAGGGCGCCTTCGTGGTTGCTCTGGAAGGCTTCGAGGGAATGGCCAAGGCCTTTGGCCACTTCGCTGCACATGGCTTCGACGTCGTCCAGGGTGGTGGCGCCGTAGACGGCGGGCTCGCGCGTGCCGAGCAGGTTGAGGTTGGGGCCGTTGAGCAGGAGGATGTGGGACATGGTGTTCTCGAAATGGGTCAACAGAGGGGGATGGTTTCAGACCAGAGGCACGGTGAGCCGCTCGATCACCGGTCGGGTGTCGGGGCGCACACCCCGCCACCAGAGGAAGGCTTCGGCGGCCTGCTCGATCAGCATGCCCACACCGTCGGCCACATGCGTGACACCGGCCTCGCGCGCCTGCTTCAGGAACGGCGTGAGCCCTTTGCCGTAGACCATTTCATAGGCCAGGGCATCCGGTGCGAACACGCCTGGCGGCAAGGGCAGTGTGTCTTGCGACAGGCCGGTGGAAGTGGCGTTGAGCACCACGTCGAACGTCTGGCCAGCCAAGTCTTCGTAGCCGCTGGCTTGCAGGGCCACGTGTGCTTCGAAATCGGCTTTCAGTGCGTGGGCCTTGTCGGCGGTCCGGTTGGCCACGGCGATCAGCGCTGGCCCTTGCCCCGCCAATGGCAGGATGGCCCCGCGCGTGGCCCCGCCCGCGCCGCACAGCAGCACACGCTTGCCCGCCAGCGACACGCCCTGGTTGCGCTGTATGTCGTTGACCAGGCCGATGCCGTCGAAGTTCTCGGCAAGGATGCGATCACCCTGGAATTTCAGTGCGTTCGCCGCACCGGCCAGCCGCGCCCCTTCAGACGGATCGGTGGCCAGTTCGAACGCCTGCAGCTTGAAAGGCAGCGTCACGTTGGCGCCGCGACCGCCCGCCGCGCAAAAGGCCAGCAGCGTGTCGCGAAACCCGTCCAGTGGCGCATCGATGGCGGTGTATTCCAGCACCTGCCCGGTGGCCTTCGCGAACAGGCTGTGGATCAGCGGCGACTTGCTGTGCGAAATGGGGTGGCCGAAAACGGCGTAGCGATCGATCATGGGGCTCCGGGCTGCCTGAACACGGGTTGGGAAGCGCCGATTGTCGCGCAAGCCCTTGATCGGCCCGTGGGCAAGGCTCGCTGCTTTGCCCGCAGCCGGACTGGCGCCTACCATTCCAGTCATGACCATCCCACTCAAGATCGATTTCGTGTCCGACGTGTCCTGTCCCTGGTGCGCCGTGGGCCTGGGCGCGCTGGAAGAGGCCTTGAACGCCGTGAAGAGCGATGTGCAGGCCGAACTGCACTTTCAGCCCTTTGAGCTCAATCCGCAGATGGGCCCAGGCGGCCAGGACATTGGTGAACACCTCACCCAGAAGTACGGTTCCACAGCGGAGCAGCAACGCCAGATCCGCGAGACCATCCGGCAGCGCGGTGCCGAAGTGGGCTTCACTTTCAATCCGGAAGGTCGGGGCCGCATCTGGAACACCTTCGACGCCCACCGGCTGCTGCACTGGGCAGCCCAGGAAGGCCAGCCGGGGCAGCAACACGGGCTGAAGAAGGCGCTGCTGGCGGCCTGCCACACGCGCTCCGAATCCATGGAAACGCACGACGTGTTGCTGGCCTGTGTGGCCGAAGCCGGCCTGGATGTGAAGCGGGCCGAGGCGGTGCTGGCAGCGGGCGAATTTGCGGACGACGTGCGCGAACGGGAGCAGTTCTTCACCAGCCATGGCATCCGCTCGGTGCCGGCGGTGATCATCAACGACCGCCACCTCATCTCTGGCGGTCAGCCGGCTGCGGTGTTCGAGCAGGCATTGCGACAGATTGCAGCGGAAAGTCAGGCGTCCACCTGATGTGGTCCCGGATGGAGAGCAGACCCGCGCTGGTCGAACAACCGGTGGGGTCGACTCAGCCCTGAGCAGCACGATGCGCTTCTGCCTGTGACCCAATCGCCTCCCGCGCTGCCACATCCAGCCGTTCGAGGTTTTTCATCTGCATGGCCATGCGCGGGTTTTTGCGCAGCAGGGCTTCGTGGCGGGCCAGGAAATCCCAGTACAGCGTGGTGAACGGGCAGGCTCTGGCGCCCGTGGATTGCGCGGGGTCGTAGCGGCAGCCCTTGCAGTGGTTGCTCATGCGCTGGATGTATTTTCCGGTGGCCACGTAGGGCTTGCTGGCCATCACGCCGCCGTCGCCGAACTGGCTCATGCCCAGCGTGTTGGGCAGTTCCACCCACTCAACCGCGTCCACATACACGCTCAGGTACCAGCGGTGCACGGCTTGCGGCTTCACACCCAGCAGCAGCGCATAGAGCCCGGTGACCATGAGCCGCTGGATGTGGTGGGCGTAGCCGTGTTGCAGCGTCTGACCAATGGCGTCTTTCAGGCAGGCCATGTCGGTCTCGCCAGTCCAGTACCAGGCGGGCAGCTCGGCCTGGGCGTTCAGCGCGTTGCGTTCGAGGTAATCCGGCATCTGCATCCAGTAGATGCCGCGCACATATTCGCGCCAGCCCAGGATCTGCCGGATGAAACCTTCCGTCGCGGCCAGGGGTGCATGGCCGCTGTCGTGCGCGGCTTCGGCGGCGGCCACCACCTCGCGCGGGTTCAGCAGCTTGAGGTTGAGCGCGCAGCTGAGGTGAGAGTGGTACAGCCAGGCCTCGCCCGACCACATGGCGTCTTCATACTGGCCGAACAACGGCAGACGTTCCCGAACGAAGGTGTCCAGCGCCTGCAAGGCTTGTGCGCGGGTCACCGGCCAACCAAACTGCTGCAGGCTGCCCGGGTGCTTAGCGAAGCGGGAACGCACCACATCAATCACTTCACGGGTGATGTGATCCGGCTCAAAGCGTGAGGGTGGCGGCACGTTCTGCGGCCCGGTCTTGCCGAACGACTCGCGGTTGTCGGCATCGAAGTTCCACTGGCCGCCCACGGGCTGCTTGCCGTCCATCAGGATGTCATGCTTTTGACGCAGCTCTCGGTACCAGTATTCGAGCCGCAGCTGTTTGCGCCCCTTGGCGTGAGCCGCAAATTCGCGCACGGTGCTGAAGAAGTGGGTGTCGTCGCGCAGGTCCAGCGGCAACTGGTGTCGTTCGGCCACGCTGCGCATGGCTTGCAACACGCGCCAGTCCCCGGGCGCCGTGAGCACCAGGCCGGTGGGGTGCAGCGCGTCAATCGCGCGACTCAGTTCGCCGGCCAGCGTGCCGGTGTTGTCTGCGTCACCAAGGTGGGCGTAGCGAACTGGCAGGCCTTTCTTGCGCAGGTGTTCTGCGAAGTGGCGCATGGCGCTCAGGAACACCGCGATGCGCTGCTGGGCCGACCAGACGTGCTCGGACTCCTCGGCCACCTCGGCCATCCACACCACGTCCTGGGTGGGGTCGAAGTCCTGCAGGGCGCTGGACGCTTCATCCAGCTGGTCGCCCAGCACGATGACCAGGTGGCGCACATGCGTGGGCAGCGTTTTCTTCATCGAATTTTCAGAGTTGCTTCACGGTGGACTTGCGGGCGCGGCAGGCGTCGGAGCAGTACAGCACCGATTCCCAGTTCTTCGCCCAGGCCTTGCGCCAGGTCATGGGTCGCCCGCACACCGCACACAGCTTGCTGGGCAGCGCGTGCTTGTTGCCTTTGAAGCCGCTGTTTTTCACGCGGTGGCGCCGGGGCGGCTCAGCGCCTTGGCGATGCGGTTGCGTTTGACGGTGGCGCGCGGCACCTGCTGCGGCAAGTGTTCGAACCATCGGCGCACATCGTCTTCCACGCACAGGCCGTGCATGTAGTTGTAGATGGCCTTGCGCAGGCCGATGCCCAGCGCTTCGTGGTCGGTGCCGGTGGGATCATGGAAGCCGATGTCGTTCTTCGCAAAACTCACCGGCGGCAGCGGGACAAGTTCAATGCCGTATTCGGCCGGGTTCATGCCCACCGGTGAATGCACGGTGCAACTGAAACGGTGAAAGAAGCCGCTCTGGATGCAGCCGGCCTCAAACAGCTGGCGAACGTATTCCAGCGCGTCCACCGTGTCTTGCAGCGTCTGGGTGGGAAAGCCGTACATCAGGTAGGCGTGCACCAGGATGCCGGCGTCGCTGAAGCCCTTGGTCACGCGCGCCACCTGTTCCACCGACACGCCTTTTTTCATCAGGGTCAGCAGCCGGTCGCTGGCCACCTCCAGGCCACCGCTCATGGCAATGCAGCCGCTTTGTGCAAGCAGCTCCGCCAGTTCGGGTGTGAAGGTTTTTTCGAACCGGATGTTTCCCCACCACGAGATGTTGAGCTGGCGCCGGATCAGTTCCTGGGCCAGTGCCTTCAGCGCCTTCGGCGGCGCGGCTTCATCCACGAAATGGAAGCCGGTCTGGCCGGTCTCGTTCACGATGGCTTCGATGCGGTCGACCAGCGTGGTGGCGGTGGCGGTTTCGTAGCGGCCGATGTAGTCCAGGCTCACGTCGCAGAAGCTGCACTTTTTCCAGTAGCAGCCGTGTGCCACGGTGAGCTTGTTCCAGCGGCCGTCGCTCCACAGCCGGTGCATGGGGTTGAGCATGTCCAGGAGGCTCAGGTAGTGGTCCAGTGGCAGGCCGTCCCAGGTGGGCGTGCCCACGTCTTCAAAGGGAATGTCGGGCTCAACGAGGTTGATGTACTGCACCTGTCCTTGTTCGTTCCGCATGAAGGTTCGCACCAGTCGCTGCCTCGAGCGCTGGCCGCGCAGGTGTTCCATCAGTGCCAGCACTGGTCGCTCGCCTGCGTCCAGGGTCACGTAGTCCACGAAGTCGAACAGTCGGGGGTCGCTCAGCTCGCGCAGTTCGGTGTTCACAAAACCGCCGCCCAGCGCGATGTGGACCATCGGGTTGTGAGTCTTGATGGTTTGCGCGATGCGCAGCGCGGCGTACACCGATCCCGGGAACGGCACCGACAGCAGCACCAGCGCGGGCTGGTGCTGTGCCAGCGCTGCAAGCGTGAGGTCTTGCAGCAGCCGGTCTACCAGGGTGGGGGGTGCGGCCAGCGCCTGGGCCAGCGGGTCGAAGGTGGGCTGGCTGCTGGCGAGGGATTCGGCGTAGCGCACGAACTCGAAACGGTCGTCGACCGCGTCGCGCAACACATCGGCCAGGTCGTTCAGGTACAGCGTGCACAGGTGGCGAGCCTTGTCCTGCACGCCCAGCGCACCGAAGGCCCAGGCCAGTGGGTCGCCGCTGCCGTCGTCTTCATAAGCGTCCAGCGCGGCAAAGCGCGGGCCTTCGGGCAGCAGGCCGCGCGCAGCAATGCGGTGGGCCAGCGTCGAATCACGCCCCTGCAGAAAACGGATCACGGGCCCGATGGTGGCGCGGTAATGGTCGAACTGGTCCAGGAAGGCATGCACGCTGCCCGTGCGGTCTCGCTCGGGCAGTTCCAACGCCTGCCCACGCACAGCTTCCAGCCCGGCCGGCGTGAACAGCTTGAGCACCAGCGCCAGCGCCAAGTCCGCCTGCACCGCATCCACGCCACGCGAGCGCAGGAACCCCGTGAGGTAGGCGGTGGACGGGTAGGGCGTGTTGAGCTGCGTCATCGGCGGGATGAGGCTCAGCACGCGAAATTCGGATGTCATGGGGGTAGCTATGGTGCGAAGCAACGAGCTTAGCCCAAGAAGAAAGGGAGGGCTCGGTCACCGAGCAGTGCCCCTGCCAATACATTTCCGGTATGAGTGCTTCCATCCAGAGGTGCCCTGGAACCGGCTCCGCCGGGCCAGTGGCACCGCCCCCCTCCCAGGGGGGTGACGCCGAAGGCGGCGCGGGGGGTACTTTTCTAGCACTCAACGATATTCACCGCCAGCCCACCCCGCGACGTCTCCTTGTACTTGGTCTTCATGTCGGCCCCGGTCTCGCGCATGGTTTTGATCACCTTGTCCAGGCTGACGAAATGCGTACCATCGCCGCGCAGTGCCATGCGCGCGGCGTTGATGGCCTTGACCGCTGCAATCGCGTTGCGTTCGATGCACGGAATCTGCACCAGGCCACCGACGGGGTCGCAGGTCAGGCCAAGGTGGTGTTCCATTCCAATCTCGGCGGCGTTCTCCACCTGCTCGGGCGTGCCGCCCATCACCGCGCACAAGGCAGCGGCGGCCATCGAGCAGGCCACACCCACTTCGCCCTGGCAGCCCACTTCGGCGCCGCTGATGCTGGCGTTCTCCTTGTAGAGGATGCCGATGGCCGCCGCGGTGAGCAGGAAGTCGACCACGCCGTCGTCGGTGGAGCCCGGTCCGGCGCCGGGCCGCCCCAAGCCGGACGCGTCCCCCTCGGGGGGGCAGCCGCGCAGCGGCGTGGGGGGCGGGTTCAGGAAGCGCGCGTAGTAGTGCAGCACGGCGGGCACGATGCCGGCCGCGCCGTTGGTGGGCGCGGTGACCACCCGGCCGCCGGCAGCGTTTTCTTCGTTCACCGCAAGGGCATACAGGTTGACCCAGTCGAGCACGGCCAGGGGGTCGGTCAGGGCTTTTTCCGGGTGTGCCGTCAGGTCATGGTGCAACTGGTGGGCACGGCGTTTGACCTTGAAACCGCCTGGCAACACGCCTTCGGTCTGACAGCCACGCACCACGCAGGCTTGCATCACGTTCCATATGCGCAGCAAGCCACCGCGCACGTCGCTGTCGCTGCGCCAGTGGCGTTCGTTGGCCCGCATCACGCTCGCGATGGACAGACCGTGTTCCTGGCAGCGCTGCAGCAACTCATCGCCAGAGCGAAACGGGATGGGCAGTTCGGCGGTGTCGGGTGCAATCGCTTTTTGCCGGCTGCCGTCGGCCGCCACTTCTTCGCTGACCACGAAACCACCGCCCACCGAGTAATAAGTGCGTTCGGCCAACAACTTGCCGCTGGCGTCCCAGGCGTTCAGGCGCATGCCGTTGGCGTGAAAGGGCAGGGGCTGGCGGTAGAAAGACAGGTCTTCGCGGTCGTTCCAGGGCACCGCGTGTTCGCCCAGCAGCGGGATGCGGGCCGTGCTTCGGATGGCGTCGACGGTGGGCCCCACCGAGTCGATGGGCACGGTTTCGGGATCGTGCCCGCACAGACCCAGCAGCACCGCCTTGTCGCTGCCGTGGCCCTTGCCGGTCGCACCCAGCGAGCCATACAGGCCGCAGTGCACACGTGCCACCTGGGCCAGCAGGCCCTGCGTGTGCAAGCCCCCCACGAACAGGCGCGCGGCCCGCATGGGTCCCACGGTGTGCGAGCTGCTGGGTCCGATGCCAATCTTGAACAGGTCGAAGGCGGATATGGCCATGATGGACTCCGGGGGGCGGTGCTCAGGGAGCGACGGGCGATGTGAACAGCACGCGCGCGGGCTGCTGCTGTGCTTGCCACTGTGCCACGTGCTGGCCCAACTGGTGCGCGGTGATGGCAGAAAGCGTCCAGCCCAGGTGGCCATGGCCGGTGTTGTAGAACACATTGGCGCGGCGGCCGGCGCCCACGCGCGGCAGCATGCTGGGCATCATGGGACGCAGCCCCGCCCACGGTTCCACGCGGCGCGTGCTCACACCGGGGAAGCAGCGGTTGACCCAGTCCACCAGCGGGCGGATGCGGTCCGCGCGAATGTCGAGGTTGAAGCCGTTGAATTCGGCCGTGCCGGCCACTCGGAAGCGATCGGCGCCCAGGCGGCTGGTGACCAGCTTGGTTTCGTCGTCCAGCAGGCTGACGTGGGGCGCAGCCGCCTGGCTCTGTTCGTCGTTCAGCATCACGGTGATCGAGTAACCCTTCACCGGGTACACGTTGAGCCGGTCGCCCAGCTGCGCGCCGAGCGCCCGGCTGTGGACGCCGGCGCTCACCACCACCGCGTCGGCGCTGAGCACCTCGCCGTTGGCCAACGTCACCTGCGCGGTGTGATCGTCGCTCTTCACATGCGTCACGCTCTGGCCGGTGAGCAGTTTCACGCCAAGGCGCTCACAAGCCAGGCTCAGGCCATGGGTGAACTTGTGGATGTCACCGGTGCTGTCGCTCTCGGTGAAGTAGCCCCCGAAATAGTCGCCCTGCAGCGTGGGTTCGATGGTGCGCATTTCTTCGGGTGTGACCGCGCGGCGCGGCAGGCCGCCCTCATCCAGCAACTTCGACACCTCACCCGCATGCTCGAAGCCTGCCCGGTCGCGGTAGATGTGCAGAATGCCTTGGCGCTTCAGGTCGAAGTCGATGCCTTCGGTTTCGGCCCAGCTGAACAGGTGCTCTCTGGCGGCCACCGCCAGACGGGCCGTGGCCACGGTGTTGTCGCGGTACTTCGGGATGTTGGCCATGAATTCGGCGAACCAGCTCAGCTTGTGCCAGCTCGGCTTGGGGTTCACCAGCAGGGGTGCGTCGGCCTTGAGCATCCATTTCAGTCCTTTGATCAAGGTACTGGGATGGGTCCACACTTCGGCGTTGGAGGCCGACAGCTGGCCGCCGTTGGCGTGGCTGGTTTCCATGCCAGCGTAGCGGTGCTTCTCGACCAGGGTGACGCGGTGGCCTTGCCTGGCCAGGCTGTAGGCGCTGGTGACGCCGGTGATGCCGCCGCCGATGACGATGAGGTGTGTCATGGGAATCTCGCTTTCAGGTCGTCAAACATAGGTGGACACGGCCCGCACACCGTGTGCGGGCACATGACCCCCTCTGTTTGGAACCTGAGAGATTCACCACCCCGTGTGGGGGATGGCTTGCTCCTGCGGTGGGCCGGGAGACGAATCCTGACCGCTCTTCAGAGTTGTGAAGCGTGTTGATCGGTCCTTTTGCCTGAGAGTTTCCGGGGCGGTTGCTCCTTCGGCGCCGGTGCCTTTTCAAGGGCCGGTCTCTCCCGATCAATGCGTGAGAGTTTAGGTGCTCGGCTTCATGGCATCAAGTGGGCCGTCACCGGGGGGCTGCGTTCACTGGACCGCCTGGGCTTGCAGGTTGATGCTCTTGGCGATGGCGCGGTAGCGCTCGGTCTCCTGTTTGAACAGGCTGGCCAGAGCGGCGGGGTTGCTGGGGCTCATGACGTTGTTGCCGGTCGCTTCGAGGGACTTGCGGACATCCGGGTTCTGCAAGGCCGTGTAGAAGGCCTGGTTCAGACGCTGGACCACGGCATCGGGTGTGTCCTTGTGCACCTGAACACCGGCCCAAACCTCGAATTCCATGGCTTCCAGGCCGGGCATGGTGGCCAGGGCCGGGTACTGACTGAACAACGGATGCGGCTGCTTGGCGGTCACGCCCAGGCCGCGCATCTTGCCTTCATTGACCGCCTGCATGATGGAACCGGCCATGGGCAGAAAGGCCATGTCGATCTGCCCCCCCATCAGGTCGGTCATGACAGGTGCGATGCCGCGGTAGGGCACATGGGTCAGCGGAATGCGCGCATCTTGCGAGAGCTTCTCACCGATGAGGTGGTAGAGCGAGCCGGTGCCCACACTGCCGTAGGACAGTGGCCTGCCATTGGCGTTTTTCGCCAGTGCAATCAGTTCGCTGACGCTGTTCACGCCCAGGTTGCTGCGCACCGCCAGAATGGTGCTGGTGGATACGAGATGGGCGACCAGCTTCATGTCCTTCGTCTTGTAGCGGACACCCTGAACCGCCAGGGGGGAAAGCATCAGCTCCATGGGCGAACCCAGGATGACGGTGTGCCCATCGGCGGGTGCGGACAGAGCCCTCGTCACACCGATCGTGCCGCTGGCGCCACCGATGTTTTCCACAATGATGTTCTGCCCCAGGTTCTGGCTGGCCAGGGATTGCACCTGTCGGGCAATGTGGTCCGAAGGACCGCCCGCCGGGTAGGCAACGATCATGTTGATGGGCTTGGTGGGGAAGCCCTGGGCCTGAGCGATGGTGACGCTGGCGGTGATCAGCAGACCGATGGCGGCCAGGCTGGCGCCTGCGACGAGTGCCTGGATGCTGTTGCGTACATTCATGATTTGTCTCCTCTTTGGGTTGGGGGGGTGGGTCAATAGGGGGAAAGCAGTTCGTTGACCAGCGCGATCCAGTAGCTCGCGCCGGGGCCAATGTTGTTGTCATTGAAGTCGTAGGCCGGGTTGTGCACCATGCAGGCGCCGGGTTCGCCATCGACGCCGTTGCCAATGAACAGGTAGCTGCCGGGCACTTTTTCGAGCATGAAGGCGAAGTCTTCGCTGCCAGTGAGCTGGGTGCCCTGCGGGTTCACCTGGTGGGCGGGGAAATGTTTTACCGCCACCTCCAGCGCGCGGGCGGTCTGCTCCGGGTCGTTCACCAGCACCGCGTAGCCGGTGCGCCAGTCGATCTCGGCCCGCACGCCGAAGCTCTCGGCTTGCAGGCGCACGGTCTCGTGCAGACGGCGCTCCAGGTCTCGACGCACCTGCGGGTCCAGCGCGCGCACGCTGATCTCCAGCCGCGCTTCTGCCGGAATCACGTTGTTGGCCCGGCCGGCGTGGATGGCGCCGACCGTGACCACGGCCGCCGTCTGCGGGTCGACGTTGCGCGACACCAGGGTCTGCAGCGCCATCACGATTGAGGCGGCAGCCACCACCGGGTCGGTCGCCTTGTGCGGCATGGCGCCGTGCCCACCGTTGCCGTGCAGCGTGACGGTGACGTAATCCGACGAGGCCATGGTTGGCCCGCTGCGGAACACCAACTGGCCCTGTGGATAGCCTGGCATGTTGTGCATGGCAAAAATGGCGTCGCAGGGAAAGCGCTCGAACAGGCCGTCCTCCATCATCTTCAGCGCTCCGCCGCCGCCTTCTTCGGCGGGCTGGAAGATCAGGTTCAGCGTGCCGTCGAACCGGCCCTGCTGCGCCAGGTGCTGGGCGGCCGCCAGCAGCATGGCGGTGTGACCGTCGTGGCCGCAGGCGTGCATCACGCCGTGGTGGCAGCTGGCCCAGGCCGCGCCGGTGGCCTCGGCGATGGGCAGCGCGTCCATGTCGGCGCGCAGGCCGATGGAACGGTTGGAAGTGCCGCGCTTCAACTGCCCAACCACGCCGGTGCCGCCCAGGCCGGTGCTGACCTCAAAACCCCAGGCACCGAGTTGGGCCGCCACCAGCGCAGCGGTGCGGCGCTCGTTGAAGGCCAGCTCGGGGTGCTGGTGAATGTCGCGGCGCAGCAGGGTGAATGCCTGTACCGCCGCGTCGCTGAGTCGATCCATCGGATTTCTCCTGAACATGAACTTTGTTGCATGTTAGGAAGTCGTTGAATTAAAGTCCAATGCATTGATCAGTAATAACCTATGCATTTCACAGGAGATCAGGGATGACCCTCGTGCAACTCAGGCACTTCGTGGTGCTGGCCGAGGTCGGCAGTTTTGTGCAGGCGTGCAAGGTGCTGTTTCTCACGCAGCCCGCGCTCACGCGCAGCATCCAGGCGCTGGAAGACGAACTGGGCGGGCAGCTCTTTGACCGGCTGGGCCGGCGCATCTCGCTCACGCCCTTCGGCCACGAGGCGCTGCAGCGCGCGCGCCGCCTCGTGGCCGATGCCGAGGCGCTCAAGCAAACCGGCAAAGGACTGCATGCGGGTCTGATCGGCAGCTTGCGCGTGGGCCTGAGTTCGGGCCCCGGTGCCCTGCTGTCGATGCCGCTCATGCTCCACATGGCTGAGCACCACCCGAAGCTGCGGTTGCAGATCTCGCGCGGCAACACGGCGGTTCTGATCGATGCCTTGCGCGAACAACTGCTGGACGCGGCCGTGGTCGATGTGCGCTCGGTGCGACCCTCGGCCGACCTGCAGTTCGCACAGGTGTTCGAGTTGGCCGCAGGCTTTCTGGTGCGCCCCGACCACCCGCTCACGCTTTTGGGCCGGTCCGTCACCCTGGACGAGGTGATGGCTTACCCGGTGGCGTCCACGCCGCTGAGCGACGAGGTGGCGCGCTTGCTGATCGGGCGCTACGGCCCGCAGGCCAACCCCTACGACATGGTCACCTTGCGCTGCGACGAAACCCAGAGCATCGTCGAGGTGGCGCGGCACAGCCTGGCCATTGTGCTGACGGCAGAGGCCGCAGCGCCTGGGCTTGTGCCGCTGGACATCAGCCCGCCGCTGAACGCCGCGGCGCGCTTCGGCCTGGTCACGCTGGCGCAGCGCCAGGAGGCACCAGCCCTGAGGCTCTTGCGCGAGCAACTGCCAGAGTGGGTCGATGGCTTTCAGTGTATGGCCACCGCGCCATGAAAAAGGGCGCCATCGGCGCCCTTCTGGATAAGGTCTGCTCCTCCAGCCCGTCAGCCCAGTTCGCTCACGGGCACGCAGCTGCAGAACAGGTTGCGGTCGCCGTAGACGTTGTCCACACGACCCACCGATGGCCAAAACTTGGTGTTGACCGCCGGTCCAGAAGCCGCTGCAGCCAGTTCGCGCGAGTAGGGGTGGGTCCACTCGCTGGTGAGCACGCTGGCGGCGGTGTGTGGCGCGTTCTTCAGCGGGTTGTCATCCTGCGGCCACTCGCCTTTTTCAATGCGGCGGATCTCGTTGCGAATGGCGATCATGGCGTCGATGAACCGGTCCAGCTCTTCCAGCGTCTCGCTCTCGGTCGGCTCGACCATCAGTGTGTTGGCCACCGGGAAACTGAGTGTGGGTGCGTGAAAGCCATGGTCCATGAGGCGTTTCGCCACGTCTTCGGCCATCACGCCGCTGCTCTCCTTGAGACCGCGCAGGTCCAGGATGCATTCGTGCGCCACGTGGCCGTTGGCCGAAGCGTACAGCGTGGGGTAGTGGTCGGCCAGGCGTTTGCTGATGTAGTTGGCACTGAGAATGGCGGTTTCGGTCGCGTGCTTCAGGCCGTCGGCACCCATCATGCGGATGTACATCCAGGAAATCGGCAAAACGGCGGCGTTGCCCAGAGGCGCAGCGCTCACGGCTCCCACGCCACTGTGGATGCCTGCCGTTTTGTGTCCCGGCAGGAACGGCACCAGGTCTTCCACCACACACACCGGACCTACGCCCGGGCCGCCGCCACCGTGGGGAATACAGAAGGTCTTGTGCAGGTTCAGATGGCTCACGTCGCCACCAAACGCGCCCGGGGCGGCGACACCCACGAGGGCGTTCATGTTGGCGCCGTCCACATACACCCGCCCGCCGTGTTCGTGCACCAGGGCGCACAGCTCTTTCACGGTGGTCTCGAACACGCCGTGGGTGCTGGGGTAGGTGATCATCACCGCCGCCAGATTGGCACTGTGCTGTTCGCACCTGGCTTTCAGGTCGGCCATGTCCACGTTGCCGTTGTCGTCGCACCTGGTCACCACCACCGTCATGCCCACCATCTGGGCGCTGGCCGGGTTGGTGCCGTGGGCGCTGCTGGGGATCAGGCAGATGTTGCGGTGCGCCTCACCGCGCGAAGCGTGGAACGCCTTGATGGCGAGCAGGCCGGCGTATTCACCTTGTGAACCTGCGTTCGGCTGCAGGCTGATACCGGCATACCCTGTGGCCTGGCACAGCCAGGCGCGCAGTTGCTCATCCAGCAGTTGGTAGCCCTGCAACTGGTCGGCCGGCGCGAAGGGGTGCACATTCGAAAACTCGGGCCAGGTGATGGGGATCATCTCGCTGGTGGCGTTGAGCTTCATGGTGCACGAGCCCAGCGGGATCATGCTGCGGTCCAGCGCGAGGTCCTTGTCAGAGAGCGCACGGATGTAGCGCAGCATGCCGGTCTCGCTGTGGTGGCTGTCGAACACCGGGTGGGTGAGGAAAGCACTGGTGCGGCGCAGCTCGGCGGGGATGCGTGGTTCTACGCCTTTTTCGAACTGGTCAAAAAGGGGAAGGGCAGCGCCATCTTGCGCGAACACCTTCCACAGTTGCGTGATGTCTTCGCGCGTGGTGGTTTCGTCCAGCGCAATGCCCACATGCTGGTCCCATGAAAGGCGCAGGTTCATACCGGCATCACGGGCGCGTTGCACCCAGGCCTGAGCCTGTTTGTCGCTGGCCGCCTTGAGGGTCACGGTGTCAAAAAACGCCTCGCTGGTGAGCTCACAACCCACTTGTTCCAGACCGTGCGCCAGGATGGCAGCGTAAGCGGCCACGCGCTGTGCAATGCGCTTCAGGCCTTGTGGACCGTGGTACACGGCGTACATGCTGGCCACCACGGCCGGCAGCACCTGTGCGGTACAGATGTTGGACGTGGCCTTCTCGCGGCGGATGTGCTGTTCACGCGTCTGCAGCGCCAGGCGGTAGGCGGGGTTGCCGTGCTTGTCCACGCTCACACCCACCAGGCGGCCGGGCAGACTGCGCTTGTATTCGTCGCGGCAAGCCATGAAGGCGGCGTGTGGGCCACCGGCGCCCATGGGCATGCCGAAGCGCTGGGTGGTGCCCACCACGATGTCAGCGTCCCATTCGCCCGGCGGCGTGATCAGCGTGAGCGCCAGCAGGTCGGCACAGACGATGTAGGCGGCCTGCTTGCCATGCGCTTTTTGCACATCGGCTCGCTGGTCTTCGATGCGCCCGCTGCTGCTGGGGTAAGGGGCCACCACGGCGAAATAGTCGTCCCTGGCCAGGGCCTCATCCCACTGCGCGGCAGAGTTCGCCACCGTCACAGTGATGCCCAGCGGCTCTGCGCGTGTCTGGATCACTTCGATGGTTTGCGGATGGCAGTCGCCGCCCACCACGATGGTGTTTCCCTTGGCCTTGACCGAGCGCTTCGCGAGTGTCATGGCCTCGGCCGCAGCGGTGGCTTCGTCGAGCATTGATGCGTTGGCGATCGCCATGCCGGTGAGGTCGGTCACCATGGTCTGGAAATTCACCAGCGCTTCCATGCGGCCCTGGGAAATCTCTGCCTGGTAGGGCGTGTAGGCCGTGTACCAGGCCGGGTTCTCCAGCACGTTGCGCAGGATCACGCCCGGTGTGTGGGTGCCGTGATAGCCCTGACCGATGAAGCTCTTGAGCAGGCGGTTCTGGCCTGCAATGGCCTTGAGCTCGGCCAGCGCTGCGGCTTCGGTGACCGCCGCAGGCAGGTCCATGCCCACGCTGCGCGCAATGCTGCGCGGCACGATGCTGTCGATCAGCGATCGGCGCGTGGCCTCACCAATGACCGAGAGCATGTGGGTTTCATCGGCTTCACTGACGCCGATGTGGCGGGCAATGAATTCGCTGGGATTTTCTAGTTCACCCAGTGGTTTGACGGCGGGCATCAGCATGGCTTGCCTTTGGAGAGAAGTTGATCAGCGGTTGTTGAAAGGGTGTGGCGCCCGAGCGTCGAGGGCCATGGATGCGACTTGAAACAACGCGGGCGGGCCATCAATACCTCCGGCGCGAAATGCCTTGTTCCAGAGATACCGTGCAGCCGGCTCAGCCGGGCCACTGGTATCGCCCCCTTGAGAGGGGCGCGCGCAGCGCGGCGGGGGTGGTCACTTTCACCCTGCAGCGAAGGCGTCGTAGGCGGTCTTGTCCAGCAGCGCGTCCACTTGTGAGGCGTCAGAAAGCTTCACCTTGAAAAACCAGCCCGTCGCCAGCGGGTCGCTGTTGGCCAGCGAGGGATCGGCGCGCAATGCCTCGTTGACTTCCGTGATTTCGCCGCTGATGGGCATGTACACGTCGGCTGCAGCTTTCACCGACTCGACCACACCGGCCACGTCCTTCTGCGCAAAAGTCTTGCCCACTTCGGGCAAGTCCACGAACACCACGTCGCCCAGGGCGTCTTGCGCGTGGGTCGTGATACCGACGGTGGCAATGTCACCCTCCACAGTGATCCATTCGTGGTCTTCGGTGTACTTGGTGGTCATGGGGTCTCCTGTGAAATGGGTAGGTTGAGAGTGAGGGGATTCCGGTCGATGGCCACCGCAGAACCGGCTTTGCCGGGCTGCTGGTGGCGTCCCCCTTCAAGGGGGAAGACGCGAAGCGGCGAGGGGGTCATCCCCTGTAATATCGGTTCGGCACGAAGGGCAGGGCAGCCACTTCCATGGGCACCACCTTGCCGCGCACGATGGCGTGCACACGCGTGCCCACGGCAGCATTCACCGGTGTCACATAGCCCATGGCCACAGGCTTGTTGGCCGTGGGGCCAAGCAGGCCACTGGTGACTTCACCGATGGTGTCACCCTGCAGGTTCTGCAGCTCGGTGTGTTCCCGCACCGGGACGCGCTCCAGCGCGATGAGGCCCACGCGCTGGCGGGCCAATGGCTGCGTGCCGTCCAGCTGGGCAAGCACCGTGTCGGCTCCGGGGAACCCGCCGGCGCGTGCACCATCCGTGCGGCGCACCTTCTGCATGGCCCACTTCAGCGCGGCCTCGACCGGTGTGGTGGTGGAGTCGATGTCGTTGCCGTACAGGCACAGGCCAGCTTCCAGTCGCAGCGAATTGCGCGCACCCAGGCCAATCGGCTTCACTTCGGGCTGGGCGAGCATGGCGCGGGCCAGCGCCTCTGCGTGCTCGCCGGGCACGGAAATCTCGAATCCATCTTCGCCCGTGTAGCCGCTGCGGGTGACGAACAGGTCGGCACTTTCCCATTCAAAGGCGGCCCCGGTCATGAAAACCAGTCGTTCCACGCCTGGAACCAGGCGCTGCAAGGCGTCCACGGCCTTTGGCCCTTGCAATGCCAGCAATCCGCGATCAGGCAGGGCCTCGACCTTGCAGAGTGCGCCAATGGTGCCCTGGATGTGGGCAATGTCGCCTACCTTGCAGGCGCCATTGACGATGACGAAAAGGTCTTCGCCCCGGTTCACCAGCATCAGGTCGTCGATGATGCCGCCGGCTTCGTTGAGCAACAGCCCGTATCGTTGTTTGCCTACCGGAAGATCGACCACGTCCACCGGCATCAGGGTTTCGAACGCCGCCGCAGCGTCTTCGCCGATCAGCCTGAGCTGGCCCATGTGGGACACGTCGAAGAGGCCAGCCGATGCACGGGTGTGGTGGTGTTCCTGCAGCACGCCCATCGGGTACTGCACGGGCATGTCGTAACCGGCAAAAGGCACCATGCGTGCACCCAGCTCAAGGTGCAGGGCTTGGAGCGGGGTCTGAAGCAGTTCGGCGTCGAGAGGTGGCACGGCAGACTTTCAATGGTATTGAAACGGAGGCAGAACCCGCAGACGGGTTTCACGGTTCATCCGTGTCTGCCCCTCTGTCCGCTCTACCTGAGAGATTCATGCGGACGATGCCGCATTTGCTCCTTCGGTGGACCGCCTGCACCTGGTGGTGGGTGGCCTCTCTCCAGTGGGGAACACCGCCGGTGAAAGCGGTGGTTGTCAGTCCTTTTGCCTGAGCGTTCAGGGGCCCATCTGTTTTCAGACAAGCACCATGCGCCTTCGGCGAACCCACGGCAACACGCTCGGGGGTTTCTCTCCTGACAGAGGCGAATTCTAACGGCATGTGCCCGCCCCATGGGCGAATGCACCGGCGCCATGGGCGGGAATCTCAAGCTCCGGCGCTGCGCAGGGCCATGAGCCGGTGACGCGCATGCTGCAGGTGCTCGCGCAGGGTGTACCAGCGGTCGGCGAAGCGATCAGGCAGCTCCATGTTGGCCACCTGTCTCTCCAGCAGGTCCAGTCTGGAGAGGGCTGCACGCAGTGCGGCGGGATCGGTGGAGGTGATGCTGGACATGTCTTGCTCCAGAAACTTCAGTTCCCCGTAGAAATGCTGCAGGGCGGCGTCGACCCGCCATTCGATGTAGCGCGGGGCGCGCCAAAGCAGCAGGCTGCCCAGAACAGCGATGGGCAGCACAGCGAAAAGCCACAGCTGGGTCCATTGCGCTTTGCGGAAGGGCAACAGCGTTTCCATCAACGGGCGCTGACCCTGGGCATACCGCTGCGCGGTGGGCGAGACGGCAAAGTCGCTGCCCAGGGTGGTGGGGTACACACCCTGCCGTTCAAGAAAACCGGCCATCACATGGAGTTCGCCAGCCACATCGAGCAACGCCCGCTGCACTGCGGGATGCAGGTCGGGACGAACCAGCAGATGGGTCAGTGTGACCATGGTGGGCAGGTCGGAGGCGGGCAGGTTGCTGCGCAACTCGATCGACCCCTGGGGCATGATGACGGCGCGAAGGTGGGGTTCCCGAGCGGCCAGTGCACCAGCCCGTTCGATGCCCAGAATGTGCATGTTGTCCATGCGCGCCAGCGCGTTGGCGGTCTGGGAGTCGCCGGTGGCCACATGAACCACGGCATCGACTTCGCCCTCGGCGAGGGCAGCAATCGCCGCGTCCCCCACCTGGCTTGTCAGCGTGACTTCGTCTTCCTTGATGCGCAAGTGGGCCAGTAACAGGTTCATGGCCAGGCGATTTGACGAATCATCAACCGACGTCGCGATGCGCTTGCCGCGCAATTGCTCGATGTGCTCGATGTTGCGTCGGGCGACCACCCAGATGATCTCATGGCCCACCACCGACAGCGCGTGTACGCCGGTGCCCTGGGGCGCGTAGAGACCCTGTGCGAAGGTGATATCGATGGATGGGTCACCTGCAACCATGCGGATCAGCGGGTCTTGCGGGCGGGGGTGTGTGACGATGTCCACCGCCAGGCCCAGGTGTTCCAGCCGATTCGCATAGGCACGTGCCAGTTGCAGGTAGCTGCTCTGCGCCGGGCCGGTCCCGATCACGATCCTGCTGGGTGGCAAGGGGTCCCAGACCCGTGCCACCAACGCGAGCAGAAGTCCCAGCAACAACACGATGGGGAGGTAGAGCAGCCACCAGCGACGGCGGTAGAGCAGCAAGAGCTTCATCGGCCGCGGTACCCCCGGATGCGGGAGCGGACGAAGTCCACATGCTGGTGCAAGGTATACCAGCGTTGTGCAAGTTCTTTCGGCAGTTTCAATGTCCCGATGGCCAGATCCATTTCGCGCAGGCGGCCATCGATGCGGCTGAGCTCCATGCCGCCCACATCCACGTTCCTGTTGATCAGGTCGTTTTCGATGAACTTCAGTTCGCCGTACCAGCGTGTGATGCGGCTCTCCAGGCGCCACCTCACCCAGGCGGGCACCACGCGGAACAGAGCCAGAGTGAGCAGCAGCAACGGCACGCAGATGATGAGCAGGCGCTGCAGCACCTGCACCCACCAGAAAGGCAGCAGGTTTTCCAGTGTTCCCAGGCCACGAAGCAGCACCTGCCTCGCCTCCGGTGCCGAAGGAAAGTCGCTGGATCGCAGCGATGGAAATTCGCCTGCGCGGTGGAAGGCACCGGCTTCCCCGTGCACCTCAACCGCCACCGCGGTGGCGATGCGCTTGAGCGCGGGGTCCAGGTCCTGCCGCACCAGCAAATGGGCCGGCGTGGTCAGCATGGGTGTGTCCGAGGGTGGCAAATTGGGCCCCATGCCATCTTGTGGCAAAAGCCGGCTTTCCAGGTAGTTGTTGCGTTCGGCAATGGCTGTCGTGCGTTGCAGCGTCGCCAGCGTCAACGACGGGTTGACCAGCAGCGTCATCACACCAGGCGAGGTCGGGGACGCCACCATGAACACAGCGTCGATTTCGCCCCGCGTCAATGCCTCGCTCGCCGCCAGCCCGCTCAGATCCGACCAGATCAGCTCATCCATGCCGATGCGTTGCTGTGTCAGCAGTCGCTGCAGCAGCACGCGGTGCCCGCTGCGCTCCGGGCCGGCCGCCACCCGCAGGCCGCTGAGCTGCAGAAGGGAGCGGATGGGTGGGTTCCGGCTGAACAACCACAGCGCTTCGATGTCCACGCTGGCCAGCGTTTGCACGCCATCATCCCTGCTGTGCTCGCTGGTCGGCGATGACCACCCGTACCCGCCTTGCACCAGTGCCAGGTCTGCTGCTGGTGGCTTGGCCTGAAGCCGCTCCAGGTTTTGGGAAGACCCTTCCGATACCAGCACAGTCAGCTCGATGCCCCTGCGACCAAACGCTTCGACGTATCGCTTGGCGTACAGCTGGTAGGCCCCATCGCCCAGGCCCGTGCTGATGGTCAGTTTCGTGGGCGGCATCGGGTACAGCCTGACCCACACCAGGCTGGCCAGCGCCAGTGCCAGCACCGCCAGCGGCAGGCGGATCATCAGCCAGCGGTGTTGGTACAGGGCAGCAGAGTTCATCGGTTGGCTCAGGACTCAATGACCACAGAATAAAGCAAGGTTACGCAACGCAATGTCTTTTTGAGGGGATGCGGCGTGGGTGATGCACGCACAGACCAAAAAAAGACCGCACGGGGCGGTCTTCTGAGGGGTGATGCAATCACATGCCAGCGTAATTGGGCCCACCACCGCCCTCGGGCGTGACCCAGACGATGTTCTGCGTCGGGTCCTTGATGTCGCAAGTCTTGCAGTGCACGCAGTTCTGCGCATTGATCTGCAGTCGGTCGGTGTTGTCCTCGTTCTTGACGAACTCGTACACGCCAGCCGGGCAATAACGGCTTTCTGGTCCGGCAAATTTCGCCAGGTTGATCTGCACCGGCACGCTCGTGTTCTTCAGTGTCAGGTGGGCAGGCTGATGCTCTTCGTGGTTGGTGTTGGACACGAACACACTCGAGAGTCTGTCGAAAGTGATCACGCCGTCGGGCTTGGGGTAACTGATCTTCGGCATCTCGGCCGCCGGGCGCAGCTTCTCATGGTCCGGGGTGGTGTTGTGCAGCGTCCAGGGCGGGTTGCTCACACCCACCTTGGGCAGGAACCAGTGCTCCACGCCTGTCATGAGCTTGCCCAGCATCGGGCTCTTCTTGAACCAGTTCTTGAAGTTGCGGTAGGTCCAGAGCTCTTCATGCAGCCAGCTCTTTTCGAACTTCTCGGTGAAGGCGCTGAGCTCGTCGCTGCTGCGGCCTGCCGTCACGGCCTCGAAAGCCGCTTCGGCGCAGAGCATGCCGCTCTTGATGGCTGCATGGCTGCCCTTGATGCGCGCGGCGTTGAGGAAACCCGCGTTGCACCCGACCAGCGCGCCACCGGGGAAGGTCAGCTTGGGCAGCGCCTGGGGCGTGCCGTTGTTCAGCGCACGGGCGCCATATCCAAGGCGTTTGCCGCCCTCGATGTGGGCCTTGATGGAGGGGTGGGTTTTCCAGCGCTGCATCTCTTCAAACGGCGACATCCAGGGGTTCTGGTAGTCCAGCCCCACCACCAGACCCAGTGTGACCTTGTTGCCTTCCAGATGATAGAGGAAGCCGCCGCCGAAAGTGTCCGCGTCCATGGGCCAGCCGGCGGTGTGCACCACCAGGCCCGGCTTGGCCTTGTCGGCCGGAATCTCCCAGAGCTCCTTGATGCCGATGGCGTAGGTTTGCGCGTCCTTGCCTTCGGTGAGGTTGAACCTGGCGAGCAACTGCTTGCCCAGGTGTCCGCGCGCGCCTTCGGCAAACACCGTGTACTTGGCGTGCAGCTCCATACCGATCTGGAAACTGTCGGACGGCTCGCCGTCCTTGCCGACCCCCAGGTTGCCGGTGGCCACGCCCTTGACCGAACCGTCGTCGTTGTAAAGCACTTCCGCTGCGCTGAAGCCAGGGAAGATTTCCACACCCAGTGCCTCGGCCTGCTCACCCAGCCACTTGGAAACGGCGCCCAGGCTGATCACATAGCAGCCGTCGTTGTGGAAGTTGCGAGGTATCAGCCAGTCGGGTGTGCGGGTCGCACCGGTCTCGCTCAGCACCAGCAGGTCGTCGCCGGTCACGGGCTGATTCAGCGGTGCGCCCAATTCCTTCCAGTTCGGGAACAACTCGGTGATGGCCTTGGGGTCCATCACCGCGCCGCTGAGGATGTGGGCACCGGGTTCCGAGCCTTTTTCCAGCACGCAGACATTGATCTCGCTGCCCTTTTCGGTGGCCATCTGTTTCAGCCGGATGGCGGTCGACAGGCCTGCCGGGCCCCCACCCACCACGACCACGTCGTACTCCATGGCTTCACGGGGGCCGTAGGTGCTGAGGATCTCTTCAGGGGACATGGGGTGGTCTCGCTGGTTTTCAGGGTTGTCGGGGGCGCTGTGTGTCTGCACCAGGGCAAGGTGCCAGCGTTGCAGACAGGTGGCCTGGCAGACACCGTGTCGCGGGTGTGGCCGATTCTAGTGGCCGATACGAGACAATGGCTGTCACGTCCCACACGCGTTCGCAACAGGGGCGCTTTTTTGAGGAGCCTCTCTAATGTCCTACAGCCTCGATTTGTCTGGCCGGGTGGCGCTGATCACCGGCGCCTCAGGTGGCCTGGGCGAGCAGTTTGCCAAGACCTTGGCGCGCGCAGGTGCCGCAGTGGTGCTCGCGAGTCGGCGCACAGACCGGCTGATGGCGCTGAGGGCACACATCGAGGCCGATGGCGGCGATGCGCATGTGGTCGCACTGGATGTGACCGACACGGCTTCCATCAAGGCAGCGGTTGCCCATGCCGAGACCGAGGTCGGCGCCATCGACATCCTGATCAACAACTCGGGTGTGAGCACCACGCAGCGGCTGCTGGACGTGACCGAGGAAGACTACGATTTCATTTTCAACACCAACACCCGTGGCGCCTTCTTTGTGGCACAGGAGGTGGGCAAGCGCATGGTGGCGCGCGCCAGAGGCGCGGCACCCGGCACCTTCGTGGGTGGTCGCATCGTCAATATTGCGTCCATGGCCGGACTCAAGGTGCTGCCGCAGATTGGCGTGTACTGCATGAGCAAGGCGGCCGTGGTGCAGATGACCAAGGCCATGGCAGTGGAGTGGGGCAAGTTCGGCATCAATGTCAACGCCATCTGCCCGGGCTACATCGACACCGAAATCAACCACCACCACTGGCAGACCGAACAGGGCCAGAAACTCATCAACATGTTGCCCCGCAAGCGCGTGGGCCAGCCGTCCGACCTGGATGCATTGCTGGTGATGCTGTGCGCCAACGAGAGCCATTTCATCAACGGGGCCGTGATCGCGGCCGATGATGGCTTCGGCGTGTAGCTTTCTCCCCCCCGCGCCGCCTTCGGCGTCACCCCCTCAGGGGGCAACACCAGTGGCCCGGCGAAGCCGGTTCCACGGTGTTCCTGGATGAAGGCCCTTCTCTCTGGTCAGGCGTTTGGTTTTTTTGCTTGCTTGCTTGAATTGACATGAACAGTGCGGTGATCGATCGTCCTCTGGGCATGCCGCCCGGCATGTGGCTGGGACTGTTTGCCGGTCTGGGGGCGGGTGCGTTCTGGGGCATGACCTTTGTGGCGCCGCTTCTGGTTGCGGGGTTCAGTTCGGTTGACTACACGGTGGGGCGGTTTGTGGCCTGTGGGGTCTTCAGTGCGATGCTGCTGGCCTGGGCGCAATTCAAACAGCGCGCCATGGGTGGCGTGGTGGCGAGGTTGCCCACCTGGCGCCAGGCCGGTGCGGCAGTGGGCCTGAGTGTGCTGGGCTACACTGGCTACTACCTGTTGTTGGTGCTGGCGATTGCCGACGCGGGCGCTGCGCTGCCGGTGCTCATCATCGGCACCATCCCGCTGGCCCTCATGCTCTTTGGAAAACCGGCTGGCTTGCGCTGGAAGGCGCTGGCACCTGCGCTGGTGCTGACCGCCCTCGGCCTGGCGTTGATGATGCAGGCCACTGCTGCCGAGGTTGGCGTGGGTGGCAGTGACCACCTTGTACGCGGCCTGACCTACGCCGTGTGCGCCATGGCCAGCTGGACCGCGTTCGGCCTGCTCAATGCCGCATGGCTGCGCCGCCACCCAGAAGTGAATTCCACCTTGTGGGCCAACTGGCTGGGCGTGGCCGCCGGTCTGGGCGCGCTGGTGCTGTGGGTGTCATGGGGCAGTGCCTGGGGCGATCTGGTGCAGCGCCCCGGCTTCTGGATGTTCGTGGCGGTGTGCACCGTCACCGGCATCGGCTCGGCCTGGGTGGCCGCCGTGTTGTGGAACATGGCCAGCCGCCGGCTGAGCCCCAGTCTTGCGGGTCAACTCATCGTGAGTGAGACGGTGTTTGGCCTGATCTACACCTTCGCCTGGAGCGGCCTGTGGCCCGCACCCGTGCAGTGGGCAGCCTCGGTGCTGTTCGTGCTCGGTATCCTGGCTTCCATACGGGCCCATCGATGAAACTTGAAATACCTGAGCAGAAAAAGCTGGTGCACAGCGTGGTGGTGCCCATCCGCTGGGGCGACATGGACGCCATGGGTCACGTCAACAACACCTTGTACTTCCGTTACATGGAAATTGCCCGGCTCGACTGGTTTTTCCAGATGGGCATGCCGGCAGATCCGAAGGGCGAAGGTCCGGTGATTGCCAATGCCTTCTGCAACTTCATTCGCCAGTTCGAATACCCGGGCGATGTGCTGGTGCGCACCTATGTGGGCACGCTGGGGCGGTCATCGTTCGACACCTTCCACGAAATGCTGCGCACCGACGATCCGGACAAGGTGTACGCCAACGGTGGCGCCACGGTGGTGTGGGTTGATTTCCCGCAACAAGCCTCAAGGCCTCTGCCTCAGGCTCTTCGGGATCAACTGGCTACCCGCCCAGTTTGAGCCGAACCGAACGGCCCTGACCGACTCCGCGCTGGCTACTTCGCTTTCGGCACCCTGCCCATCAGGTAGAACTCGGGGTTGGGCTCCATGCCGCTGAAGCTGGCCATGCGGTTCGACAAGCCGAAGAAAGCCGTGATGGCGGCAATGTCCCAGGCGTCTTCATCGCTGAAGCCGTGTGCGTGCAGGGCCTCGAAGTCGGCATCTTCAATCTCGTGCGACCGCTGGCACACCTTCATGGCGAAGTCGAGCATGGCGCGCTGGCGCGGCGTGATGTCTGCCTTGCGGTGGTTCACGGCGACCTGGTCGGCCACCAAGGGCTTTTTCTCGTAGATGCGCAGAATGGCGCCGTGTGCCACCACGCAATACAGGCAGTGGTTGGCAGCGCTGGTGGTGGTCACGATCATCTCGCGGTCGCCCTTGCTCAGACCGGAGTCTTCCTTGAGCATCAACGCATCGTGGTAGGCAAAAAAGGCGCGCCATTCGGCCGGTCGGCGAGCCAGCGCCAGGAACACGTTGGGCACAAACCCAGCCTTTTCCTGCACCTCCAGCACCTTGGCCTTGATGTCGTCGGGCAGGGCGTTGAGGTCGGGCATCGGGTAGCGGGGCGTGCTCATGGTTTGTCTCCGTCGTTGGGGGGTGTGCTCGGAAGTTTATCCTTGCAGACCTCGAAACACGGACAACCGGAGCAAACATGCAAGACGAGCAGTACGAACGGGGTCTGGCGACCCGCCGACAGGTCATGGGCGACGAATTTGTCGACCGCGCGCTGGGCGGCGCCACGCCTTTCACCCAGCCCATCCAGGAGCACATCTCGCGCGCGGCCTGGGGCGACGTGTGGCAGCGTGAAGGCCTGGACCGAAAGACACGCAGCCTCATCACCGTGGCTATGCTCACGGCATTGGGCAAGCAGCACGAACTCAAGGGTCACGTGCGTGGTGCGCTCAACAACGGTGCCACGCCGCAGGAGTTGCAAGAGGTGCTGCTGCATGCAGCGGTCTATTGCGGCATCCCGACCGCCGTAGAGGCTTTCCGCACGGCAGGCGAAGTGGTCGGCAACGGTGAGCTTTGAGCAGGATCAAGCCTTCAACTGATTGTTGCCCTTCAGGCCTTGTTCTTTTGTTTTGGCGCTTGCCATGATTTCTGCACCGGGGCAGCATGCTCGCTGGTCGAAATCCACTTTCAAGGAAACCCTCATGTCATTTTCTCTCAGACACCTCATCGGCCGTGTGCTGCCGGTGGCGCTGGCTTTGAGCGCTGCCTTTGCCGCGACGCCATCATTGGCCCAGGCATCCACGCGCATTCTTGTGGGGTTCCCCGCCGGGGGTGGCACCGACGCCATTGCCCGCATTCTGGGGGAGCGCCTGAAGGACGAACTTGGCGCGCCCGTGGTGGTGGAGAACAAGGCGGGTGCCGGCGGCCAGATCGCTGCCCAGACGTTGAAGACGGCGGCTCCTGATGGCCACACGCTGTTCCTGAGTCATGACCACAGCATCACCATCCTGCCGCTGGTCATGAAGAACCCGGGCTACGACCCGGCCAAGGACTTCGTTCCCGTGGCGGGCTTTGCCACCTTCGTGAATGCCATTGCCCTCTCGGGCGGCACGCCGGCCACCAGTTTCACCGCCTACCTGGACTGGGTGCGGCAACAGGGGGGAGGCAAAGGCGCGGTCGGTATCCCGGCGCCCGCCTCGGTGCCTCAGTTTCTGGTTCAGGAGGTTGCGCGAAAGAACGGCCTCGACCTCATCACCGCGCCCTATCGGGGCAGTGCACCCATGATGACCGACATGCTGGGCAACCAGATCGCAGCTGGCGTGGCGTCCATCCCGGACTTCATCGAGAACCACAAGGCCGGCAAGCTGCGCGTCGTGGCGGTCATGGGCACCCAGCGTCAGGCCGCCATGCCCGAGGTACCCACCTTCGCCGAGCTCGGTCTGGCAGGCTTTGAAGAAGTGCCGTATTACGGCCTGTTTGCGCCCGCCGGCACGCCCCAGGCCACGCTGGACCGTCTCGCCACCGCGGTGCAAAAGGCGATCGCCCAGCCCGACGTGCGTGACAAGCTCACCGCCATGGGCCTGACGGTGGGCTACATGAGCGGCGAACAACTCGGCGCACGCGAGCAAGCCTACGGCAAGGTCTGGTCCAGGATCATCAAGGACAGCGGCTTCCAGCCGCAATAAGCAAGCACACGGGTCTTTGGCAACCCTCAAGGGCACTCGCGGAACCGGCACTGCCGGGCCGCTGAGTGCGCCCCCTGCAAGGGGGTGACGCCGGAGCCGGCGCGGGGGTGAACCAAGTCCTTGAGCGGGGGTGTTCCAAATCTTTGGGTCAGCCCGCAATCAATCGGTGTACCAGATCCGGCGTGCTGTGGGCCTGGTACTTGCGCATCAGGCGTGCCCGGTAAATTTCCACGGTGCGCGGGCTGATTCCGAGCGCCTTGCCGATCTCCTTGCTGGTGAGGCCACCCATCAGGAAGGCCGCCACTTCGCGCTCGCGGGCGGTGAGTTCGGCCTTGACCGCGCGGCGCGAGCTCAGGTCCTCGAAGCTCCAGATGCCTGCTTCGTGTGGGGCATCCCGGCGCAAGGCGCGACCGGTCACATGGCACCAGAAGGTCTCCCCCTTGAACCGGCCGTCCACCCGCTTCATGATGCGATCGTCCGCGTACGTGCCGGCGCGCCCCAGCAGGGGCGAGATGCGCGCACCCGTGCGCTCGTACTCGTCGGCGCTGGGGTAGAGGATCTGGAAGCTCTGGCCCACGAGCTGGTCGCGCGTGGCGCCAAACATCTCGCACAACACCTGGTTGCAGTCGACCATGGCGCGCTGCCGCGAAAGCGCCAGTCCGACCGGTGCCAGTTCAAACGCCAGGCGGTAGTCGATGTCCAGTTGATCCGGGGAGTCAGGGTTAGTCATTACGGCAAACTACGTATGTCGTTACGTAGTATCGTATCGCCCATTCCCTTCAAATCATGGAGCCATCGACGTGAACAAGATTTACCCGAGCGCAGCCGAAGCCCTCCAGGGCGTCGTCGCCGACGGCCAGCTCATGGCCGTGGGCGGATTCGGCCTTTGCGGCATTCCCGAAGCCCTGATCGACGCCCTGCGCGACAGCCAGGTCAAAGACCTGACCGTCATTTCCAACAATGCTGGCGTGGACGGCTTTGGTCTTGGCAAGCTGCTGGAGACGCGTCAGATCAGCAAAATGATTTCCAGCTACGTGGGAGAGAACAAGGAATTCGAGCGCCAGTACCTGGCCGGGGAACTGCAACTCGAATTCACGCCTCAGGGCACGCTGGCCGAGAAGCTGCGCGCCGGCGGTGCGGGTATTCCGGCCTTCTTCACCAAGACAGGCGTGGGCACCCTGGTGGCCGAAGGGAAGGAACTGCGCGAGTTCGATGGCGAAACCTATGTGATGGAGCGCTCCCTCGTTCCTGAGGTGTCGCTGGTCAAGGCGCACCGGGCCGACAAGTCGGGCAACCTGCAATTCCGCTACACCGCGCGCAATTTCAACCCGGCGGTGGCCATGGCGGGCAAGATCTGTGTGGTCGAAGTGGAGGAAATCGTCGAAACCGGCGCGATCCACCCGGACCAGATCCATCTGCCCGGCATCTATGTGCACCGTATCGTGTTGAATGCGAGTCCTGAAAAACGCATCGAGAAACGCACCATCACTGAAAAGGCGGGAGTCTGAACATGCCCTGGAACCAAGACCAAATGGCGGCCCGCGCCGCCCATGAACTGGAAGACGGCTTCTACGTCAACCTCGGCATCGGCATTCCCACGCTGGTGGCCAACCACACCGGCAACAAGGAAGTCTGGCTGCAGAGCGAAAACGGCATGCTGGGCATTGGCGCTTTCCCGACCGAAGACGAGGTGGATGCCGACCTGATCAACGCCGGCAAGCAGACGGTGACCACGCTACCGGGCTCCAGCATCTTTGGTAGCCACGACAGCTTCGCCATGATCCGCGGCGGCAAGATCAACCTGTCCATCCTGGGCGCGATGCAGGTGAGCGAAAAAGGCGATCTGGCCAACTGGATGATCCCCGGCAAGATGGTCAAGGGCATGGGCGGCGCCATGGACCTTGTGGCGGGCGTGAAGCGCGTGATCGTGCTCATGGAGCACGTGGCCAGGAAGAAGGACGGCACCGAGGACATGAAGATCCTGCCGGCATGCACTTTGCCGCTGACGGGCGTGGGCGTGGTCGATCGCATCATCACCGACCTCGGTGTGATGGATGTGACACCGGAAGGGCTCAAACTGGTCGAACTCGCCCCCGGTGTGACACGCGAATTCATCCAGTCCAAGACGGGCGTCACGCTGGTCTGATCGTTACAACGCCCCCGCTGCCTCGGGTGCGTGTTCCTTGTATCTCATACGCGGGCCCTGTGCGTGCCCGGTGGCCAAGCACCTGGCGCCCGCGTGACATGGCGTGCGTGAGGTTTTGCCGACAGCTAAATGCGGTCTTGTCCTACGCCCGCTTTCCGGCTGTTTCGATATCGTCGGGTGCATCTCTACCTCACGACAAGAAACGCCGGAGAAACCCATGGACAACATATTTGAGGCATTGCGCGAAAGCCACGAGATACAGCGTGCGCTGTGTCGGCAACTTGTGCGCATCAAGCCCGACGACGCACGCGCTCAATCCGTTTTCAGGGAGCTTCGCATCGAACTCGCAGCGCATGCGGCTGCCGAAGAGCGCTTCCTCTATGCGCAGATCCTGCTCGATGACATGGGGCTGAAATCGTCTCGACATGCGCTGGCCGAACACCACGACATTGACGAATGTGTGGAGTCGCTGGCCAAAGCGCGTGGCCAGCACGATCTGTGGCCAGACCTGGCCAAAAAGCTGTCACACGAAGTGCACCACCACCTGAGGGAGGAAGAACGCAAGTTCTTTCAGGTATCGGGGAAGATCCTGGGCGATCGGCAGAAGCAGTTGCTGGCCACCAAGTACCGCAAGGATCTCAAGCGCATGCGCGAGGTGGTGGCACCCTGATCCCTGGACATCGCCGTGCCGCCACGCGCGAGTGCTGTGAGGCGACCGATGGAGCGGGTGAAGGGAATCGAACCCTCGTATGAAGCTTGGGAAGCTGCCGTTCTGCCATTGAACTACACCCGCTGGGATGGATCGGATGATAACTCACCGGCACGACTCGACAGGCCAAGTGCACGAACTCTGACCGTTGCAACCATGCTCGTCCACCCCTAAAACCATGCAAGATTTTTCACGACCAACCTGCAAAGGAAATCCAATGAAATTGATCAGACCAATTCCTGTTCTGATGGCCGGTGCGCTTGCGCTGGCCTTGGCCGGCTGTGGCACCACCGCTGGCCCGAGCGAGACCGGCGGCACCGTGATTGGTGGCGTGCTCGGCGGCGCACTGGGGTCGCAGGTGGGCGGAGGGCGCGGTCGTACCGCCGCGACGGTGGTCGGCGCCCTGATCGGCGCGAACATCGGCGCCAATGTCGGCCGTTCCATGGACAAC
Organism: Hydrogenophaga sp.; assembly: GCF_030651625.1. GTDB lineage: Bacteria > Pseudomonadota > Gammaproteobacteria > Burkholderiales > Burkholderiaceae_C > Hydrogenophaga. The sequence goes on from NZ_JAUSCF010000009.1 coordinate 95,591, forward strand.
ACCGACCGGATGCGCACCGCACAGGTATTCGAGACGGCACCCACCGGACAACCAACCCAGTGGGTCAACCCGGACACCCGCAACCAGTACAGTGTGACGCCCACCCGCACCTACGATCGCGGTGGGGCACCATGCCGCGAATACACCATGCAGGTGATGATCGGCGGTCGTCCGGACACCGCGTATGGAACCGCCTGCCGTCAGCCTGATGGCTCCTGGCAGGTGATGAACTGATCAGTGCCGGATCGAGCACTGATCTTCCTGTTGTGCTTGATCGGCGCCGGAGCGCAATTCGCCGCGAACGGAAGTGCCCCCTATCCAGTGGCGACAAGGGTCCGGCTCCGCCGGCCCGAGCCGCCGTCCCCCTCCAAGCCGAAGGCGCCAGAGGGGGAGGCCGCATCAGCGGCGCAGGGGGTGGAAGCCTGCCCTGCGCAGGCGGTGCTTCACTTCAGGATATCGCCCAGGCAGAGGTATTTGATCTCGACGTAATCGTCCATCCCGTGGTGTGAGCCTTCCCGACCCAGGCCGGATTGCTTCACACCGCCAAACGGCACATGCTCCGTGGCCAGAATACCCACGTTGATGCCGACCATGCCGTATTCCAGCGCCTCGGCCACGCGGTAGATCCGACCAATGTCACGGCTGTAGAAGTAGCTGGCCAGGCCGAACTCGGTGTTGTTGGCGGCATCGATGGCTTCCTGCTCGGTGGTGAACTTGAACACAGGCGCAAACGGGCCGAAGGTCTCTTCCTTGGCGCAGAGCATGTCAGCGGTCGCATCGGCCACCACGGTGGGTTCAAAGAACTGGCCTTCCAGCCGCTTGCCACCCGCCACCACTCGGGCACCTTTGGCCACGGCGTCGTCCACGTGGCGCTGCACTTTCACCAACGCGGCCTCTTCGATCAGCGGGCCCTGGTTCACGCCGTCTTCAAAGCCGTTGCCGACCTTGGCCGTTTTCACCTTGGCCGCAAATTTGGTGACGAACTCGTCGTAAACGCCTTCTTGTACGTACAGCCGGTTGGAGCACACGCAGGTCTGGCCGGCGTTGCGGTACTTGCTGGCAAATGCGCCTTCCACGGCGGAGTCGATGTCGGCGTCGTTGAACACGATGAAAGGTGCATTACCGCCCAGTTCGAGAGACATTTTTTTCACTGTCGGCGCACTCTGCGCCATCAAGATGCGGCCCACTTCGGTGGAGCCGGTGAAGCTGATGTGGCGCACCACATCGCTGGCGCACAACACCTTGCCTACCGCAATCGAATTCTGGTCGTCTGCCGTGATCATGTTCAGCACGCCCGCCGGAATGCCGGCGCGAATCGCCAGCTCGGCGGCGGCAAGGGCAGTCAACGGTGTGAGTTCAGCCGGTTTGATGATGACGGGGCAACCTGCTGCCAACGCCGGTGCCACCTTGCGTGTGATCATGGCCAGCGGGAAGTTCCAGGGGGTGATGGCTGCGCACACACCAATGGGTTGCTTGAGCACCATGAGGCGGCGGTTGTTGTCGAATTGGGGCAGGGTCTCGCCGTTCACACGCTTGGCTTCTTCGGCAAACCATTCCACGAAGCTGGCGCCGTAGGCCACTTCGCCCTTGGCTTCTGGCAAGGGCTTGCCCTGTTCGGCGGTCATGATGCGGCCCAGGTCGTCCTGGTTGGCCATGAGCAGGTCGTACCACTTGCGCAGGATGATGCTGCGCTCCTTGGCAGTCTTGTTCTTCCAGATGGGCCAGGCGGCATTGGCGGCGGCAATGGCGGCTTCTGCGTCTGCGGGGCCAAGATTGGCCACATCTGCCAGCTTCAGGCCTGTGGCCGGATCCAGTACGTCGAAGCGGCTGTTGCCCTTGACCCATTCACCGTCGATCAGGGCGTCGGTCTTGAGCAGGGTGGGGTCTTTCAGCAGGGAAAGCGGGGATGTCTTCATGTCCATGGGGATGTCTCGCTCGGTTTGGAAGAAACACTAGGTTAGCGCCAAAGGCGCTCGTGCGCCGTCACCAGTGTTTGACACCTGGCGGCAGCACACACAATATTGCGAACAGAAGGATAGCGCCCTGCGGGACAGGACGGCAGCTGGTAATGCAGGCCAGGGGCACCTTGAGGAGGTCGCAGCCCACCAGATTCAGGCCGCGACAGGCATGCACGTCGACGTGGATCGTGGCCACCTGACCGTCAGCGCTCCATTGGAGGATTACGCCGAGGGGATTCGCTGGCTCAGAGCTTGACCATGACGTGGCGCGGGACGGTGTAGTCCTCCAGCGCGTACATGGACATGTCCTTGCCGTAGCCGGAGGACTTGAGCCCGCCGTGCGGCATTTCGTTGACCAGCATGAAGTGCGTGTTGATCCAGGTGCAACCGTACTGCAGCTGCTTGGCCACGCGCATGGCTTTGGAAACGTCCTGGGTCCAGACGCTGGAGGCCAGGCCGTAGTCGGAGTCGTTGGCCCAGCCCACCACCTGCTCGGCATCGGAAAAGCGCGTGACCGAGACCACGGGGCCAAAGACCTCACGGCGTACGATCTCGTCGTCCTGTCTGGCGCCGGCGATCACAGTGGGTTCGTAGAAGTAGCCATTGCCCTGGCGCAGCTTGCCGCCGGTGGTGACTTCCATGTGGCCGGACATCTGCGCTCGCTCGACAAAGCTGGCTACGCGGTTGCGCTGGCGGTCGGAGATCAGCGGTCCGAGCTCCACACCGTCCTCGTCCTGCATGCCCATTTTGAGCGTGGACACGGCACTGGTCAGCTCTGCGACCAGCTTCTCATAGATCTTGGGGCCGGCGTAGATGCGGCAGGCGGCGGTGCAGTCCTGACCGGCGTTGTAGTAGCCGAATGTGCGCACACCGGACACCACTTCCGCGAGGTTGGCGTCGTCAAACACGATGACCGGGGCCTTGCCGCCAAGCTCCAGATGGGTGCGCTTGAGTGTGCCCGAGGCGGCCTGCAGGATCTTGCGGCCCGTTGAGACGTCGCCGGTGACCGAAACCATGCGCACCTGGGGATGCTCCACCAGGGGCTGACCTACGCTGGCGCCGCGGCCGCAGATCACATTGAGAACGCCCTTGGGCAGGATCTCGGCGGCCAGACGGCCGAACAGCAGGGCGGTCAGCGGCGTCTGCTCGCTGGGTTTGAGCACCACGGTGTTGCCTGCGGCCAGCGCGGGTGCGGCCTTCCAGGCGGCCATCATGAGCGGGTAATTCCAGGGGGCGATGGATGCCACCACGCCGATGGGGTCGCGCCGGATCATGCTGGTGTGGCCGGCCAGGTATTCGCCTGCGATGGAGCCAGTCATGCAGCGCGCCGCACCCGCGAAATACCGGAAGCAGTCGGCGATGGCCGGTATCTCGTCATCCAGGGCGCGGGCATAGGGCTTGCCGCAGTTGAGCGACTCCAGGCGTGCGAACTGGGCGGCGTTGGCTTCGATCACGTCGGCCAGCTTGAGCAGCAGATTGCTGCGCTCGGCCGGTGTGGTCTGCGACCAGGATTCCCAGGCGCGGCTGGCGGCCGAGACTGCGCGTGCCACCTGCTCGGGCGAGGCTTCGCGCACGGTGCACAGCACCTCGCCGGTGGCCGGATTGAGGATGGGTTCTTCGGCGCCTTCGCCGCGGACCACCTGCTGGTCGATCAGCAGTTCGGTGGGGAACTGGAGGGTGGGTTCGGTGGGGTGTCCCATGATCTGGTCTCCTGGATGGGCTGGTGAATGAGGTGGACGGGAGGACCGCTCAGCGGTTCTGGCTGTCTTCGTCGGCGCGGGTCAGCCAGTAGGCCGCCACGATGGGGATGAAGGTCAGCGCGATCATGATCACGGCGACCACATTGGTCACGGGCCGCTGGCGCGGACGGATCAGCTCCTGAAACATCCAGATCGGCAGCGTGGTCTGCTGGCCGGCGGTGAAAGTGGTGACGATGACCTCGTCAAAGCTGAGCGCAAAGGCCAGCAGGCCGCCGGCCAGCAGGGCCGAACCCAATTGCGGCAACAGCACGTGGCGGAAGGTCTGGAACGCGTTGGCACCCAGGTCCATGGAGGCCTCGATCAGCGCCGGGCTGATACGGCGCAGCCGCGCCACCGCGTTGTTGTAGACCACCACCACGCAGAAGGTCGCGTGGCCGATCACGATGGTCCAGAAGCTGAAGGGGATCTCCATCGTGTGGTACGACGAGCGCAGCGCGATGCCGGTGATGACGCCGGGCAGGGCGATGGGCAGGATGAGCAGCAGATTGACGGCATCGCGGCCGAAGAACTGTGTGCGTGCCAGTGCGCCGGCGGCCAGGGTGCCCAGCACCATGGCAATGCCCGTGGCCCACAGCGCGACCTGGAAGGACAGCTTCATCGCGTCCCACACGTCCTGACGCTCCATGGCGACGCCGAACCACTGCGTGGTCAGACCCGGCGGCGGAAAGACGTAGCTCTTGTCCTCGCTGCTGAAGGCGTAGAGGATGATGAGCGCCAGCGGGATGTGCAGGAACAGCACGCCGGCCCAGGTGGCCAGCCTCAAGCCCCAGGAGGCGCCACGCTGCGGTTTGGAAAACTTGTCAGAGCGCATCGAAGGCTCCCTTGCGCTTGGCCAGCCAGAGGTAGACGCCGATGATCACGATGGGCACCAGCGAAAACGCGGCGGCAAAGGGCAGGTTGCCGGCCACGCCCTGCTGGCGGTACACCACTTGGCCGATGTACAGGGTGGAGTTGCCGATGACCTGCGGAATGATGTAGTCGCCCAAGGTCAGCGAGAAGGTGAAGATGGACCCCGCCGCAATACCTGGCATGGCCAGCGGGAAGGTCACCTGTCGGAAGGTCTGCGCCGGGCTGGCGCCGAGGTCGGCCGAGGCTTCCAGGTAGGAGCCGGGGATGCGTTCGATGGCGGCCATGATGGGCAGGATCATGAAGGGCAGCCACATGTAGACAAAGACCACGAAGGTGCCCATGGGCGAGAAGCTCAGCGAACTGCCGCCCACCACCGGTATGGAGAGCAGGGCATCAAGCAGCCACTGCAGGTGCAGGCTTTGCATCACCCAGGAGATGGCGCCTTCCTTGGCCAGCAGCAGCTTCCATGCATAGAGGCGCACCAGATAGCTGGACCACAAGGGCAGCATCACGGCAACGTAGAGCAGGGCCTTTTGCGGACCGCGCGCATAGCGGGCCATGTAGTAGGCGATGGGGAGGCCAATCACGGTGCAGGCCACGGTCACGGAGATGGCCATCACGGTGCTGCGCAGCGCCACGTCCAGGTTGGTGGGCGTGAAGATCTCGACGAAGTTGGAGAAGCCAATTTCGCGCACCACCTGCCCGGTGAAGTCGTCCAGACGGAAGAAGCTGTTGGCCAGCAGACTGAACAGCGAGCCCAGGTAGATGACGCCGAACCACAGCAGGGGTGGTGCCAGCAGCAGGGTCAGCAGCAGGCCGCGGCGCGTGTACAGCAGCGTGGACAGCCGGTCGGCCAGGCTGTTGCGGGACGTCGAAACGGGGATGCTGCTCATGCCTGTGCTTCGATGACGTGCATGGCAGCGTCGGACCAGTAGAGCCGGGCGCTGGCACCGGGATCTGGGACCTGCGCACTGCCGTGCACGGGCAGGTCCACCAGCAAGGCCGCGCCCTGCTCGGGCTGAACCTGGACGCGCCAGAAGGCGCCGAAGAATTGCACCTCATGCACTGTGCCGTGGGCGCGTGCCGGGCCACTGCGGGTGGTCGCTTCACCCATTTGGAGCTCGATCAGTTCGGGGCGGATCATCAGGGCGTTGGCCGGAGCATACAGGCGCGCATCGTCGCCTTGCAGCACATTGGCCGCGCCCACGAATTCGGCCACGAAGCGCGTGGCCGGACGCGTGTAGAGCTCAGACGGTGTGGCCACCTGCTCCAGACGGCCCTGGTTGAACACGCCGATGCGATCGCTCATGGACAGGGCTTCGTGCTGGTCGTGCGTGACGAAGATGAAGGTAATGCCCAGTTTGCGTTGCAGGCTCTTGAGCTCACTCTGCATCTGTTCGCGCAGTTTGAGGTCCAGCGCGCCCAGCGGTTCGTCCAGCAACAGCACCTGAGGCTCGCTGATCAGGGCGCGCGCCAGGGCCACACGCTGGCGCTGCCCGCCGGAGAGCTGGAGTGGCTTGCGCTGGCCCACGTCGGGCAACTGCACGGTCTCCAGCAACTGTTGGGCTTTTTTCTCCCGGGTTGCGCGCTCCACACCGCGCACCATGAGGCTGTAGGCCACGTTGTCCAGGACGCTCATGTGCGGAAACAGGGCGTAGTCCTGGAACACGGTGTTGACCGGGCGCTCATAAGGCGGATGCTGGCTGACGTCCTGACCATGGATGGCAATGTGGCCGCTGGTGGGTAGGGTGAAGCCACCGATCATGCGCAGGCAGGTGGTCTTGCCAGAACCTGAAGGGCCCAGCAGGGTGAAGAATTCGCCGGACCGGACTTCCAGGTCGACCCCGGCCACTGCATGGACGGTCTTGCCCGCCGAACGAAACACGCACGACACGTCGCGCAAACTCACAGCCGAAGTCATCGGAAACACTCTTTCGCGGGTGGAAAACCTTAGGAAGGGGCTGGCGCAAACGCGCCAGCCAGTCATCAAGCCCTCAGACCGGGATCAACGACCACCGAGGACGGCGATGTAGTCCGAGGCCCACTTGTGGTAGGGCACGCAGGCATTGTTCTGCGTCTTGCACTGGGTCGTGGGCGTCTTCCAGAAGGAAATGCGCTCGAAATCGTTGTAGCCTTGCCTCGCACAACCTTCGTCGCCCAACAACGCATTGCCCTTGCAGGCGGCAGGCACGGCAGGCACCGAACCGAACCAGGCGGACAGGTCACCCTGCAGCTTGGGGTTGAGCGAGTGCTCCAGCCACATGTAGGCGCAATTGGGGTGCTTTGCTTCGGCGTGCATCATGGTCGAGTCGGCCCAGCCGGTGGCGCCTTCGACCGGCACCACGGTGGCGATCGGCGCCTTCTTGGAGCCCAGGATGTTGGCCTGGAACTGCCAGCTACCGGAAGCGACCACGCCCTCGTTGGTGAAATCGTCGATCTGCACGAAAGCGTCGTGCCAGTACTTGCCTACCAGCTTGCGCTGCCCGCGCAGCAGGTCCAGCGCGGCCTTGTACTGGGTTTCGTTCAGCTCGTACGGGTCCTTGATGTCCAGGGCCGGATTCTTCTTCATCAGATAGAGCGCGGCGTCGGCGATGTAGATCGGGCCGTCGAAGGCCTGGACGCGGCCCTTGTTGCTTTTGCCGTCGGGCAGGGTCTGCTCCTCGAACACCACATTCCAGCTGGTGGGTTTCTTGTCGCCGAAGACCTTGGTGTTGTACATCAGCACGTTCCAGCCCCACTGGTAGGGCACGCCGTAGTGGGTGTTGCCTTCATAGTGCCAGGGCGCCTTCTGCAGGCGTGGGTCGATGTTCTTGTAGCTGGGGATCAGGGCGACATTGATCGGCTGCAGTTTCTTGCCGCGGATCAGGCGCGTGCTCGCGTCGCCGGAGGCTGTGACCAGGTCGAAACCGCCTTCGTTCATCAGGGCCACCATCTCGTCGGAGGTGCCTGCGGTCTTGACGTTGACCTTGCAGCCGGTGGCTTTCTCGAAGCCCGTCACCCAGTCGAATTCCTTGGCGGTCGCGCCGCGTTCGATGTAACCGGCCCAGGCCACGATGTCGACCTGGCCCTCACCCTTGCCGATTTTCTGGATCATCTTCTGTGCCTGGCTGTTGCCTGCCAGGACCAGCAGGCCGGCGGCGATTGCCGCGTACTTCAGTAGCTTCATGTCTTCTCCACTTCAGGTTGATCGGATTCCAGCCGGGCTGGGGGCTTCGCCTAGGGCAAAAAGCAGGGCCAATGTAGCCTTGACGTTTTGGCGTGCAAAGTTCAATATTCGGAGCCCTATCTATCTAAAAAATAGATATCAAGGGTTAACCCCCTCTTTTTACGCACCAAAATGCAGCGTCACATCACTCTGAAACAGTTCAGATATTTCCTTGCGGTGTCCGAAGCCGCCTCGGTGGCGGCAGCGGCGCGCATGATCAATATTGCGCAATCGGCTGTCACCAAGAGCGTGCAGGAACTGGAAGACGCACTGGGCGTGAAGCTTTTCGAGCGCACGGCCAGGGGCATGGTGCTGACCCAGGATGGACATCGCTTCCAGGCCAGTGCCCGCAAGGTGATCTCGGCAGTGGCCGAGGCTGGGCAACTGGGGCGCGGAAAGCCCGAGGAGCTGACTGGAAGCCTGACCATCGGCGTGACCAGTCTGGTGGCGGGCTATTACCTGGCCGACCTGTTTGCGCGTTTCCAGCGCTCGCACCCCTCAGTGACGATCTCGGTGGTGGAGGACACGCCCCAGTTTCTCGAGGACTTGCTCATCAATGGCGAGGTGGATCTGGCCATCATGGTCTCCAATGCCTTGGGTGACCCGCAAGCGCTCGAGGTGGAGGCGCTCACACGCTCGCCCAACCGGGTCTGGATGGCATCGGGCCACGAACTGGCCGAGAAAGCCGAGCTGACCTTGCAGGAATGTGCAGCCCACCCACAGGTCGTCCTGGAGGCGGACCGGGTGGAGAGCGTGCTCAACGCCCTGTGGTCGCGCCATGGCCTGCATCCGCCCGTGCTCATGCGCAGCACTTCGCTGGAGGCCGTGCGCTCTCTGGTGGGCATCGGGGCGGGCATCGCCCTGCTGCCGGACTTCCTCTACCGACCCTGGACGCTGGATGCCGAGCACGTAGAGGCTCGCAGCCTGCGGGACGCCACACCCAACATCGACGTGGGCCTGGTCTGGCGGCGTGGCTCGCGCAGCCGCCCGGTGGTGACCGAGTTCATCCAGCTGGCGCGCGAACAGTCGCGCAGCCATCGCGTTCGCTGAGATCCTTCCCGGCGCCCTTTCGACAGCGGGCCTTTTCCTTGATAATGCAAGGTTTGCCATCATCCCGCCACGCGCTGGATTCTCCAGAAGGGAGCACCGGTGCAGCCAGCCTGCAAATCATGAGCCAAGTTGCCATCTCCGTTGCCGACATCCGCAAGACCTTTCTGGACTTCTTTGCCTCCAAGGGCCACACGGTGGTGGCGTCCAGCCCGCTGGTGCCTGGCAACGACCCCACGCTCATGTTCACCAATTCGGGCATGGTCCAGTTCAAGGACGTGTTCCTCGGCACCGACAAACGTCCCTATGTGCGCGCGGCCTCGGTTCAGGCCTGCCTGCGTGCCGGTGGCAAGCACAACGACCTGGAAAACGTGGGCTACACGGCGCGTCACCACACCTTCTTCGAGATGCTGGGCAACTGGTCTTTTGGTGACTACTTCAAGCGCGAGAGTTTGAAATGGGCCTGGGAGCTGCTGACCGAGGTCTACAAGCTACCGGCCGAGCGCCTGCTGGCCACGGTCTACGAAGAGGACGACGAAGCCTACGACATCTGGACCAAGGAAATCGGTCTGCCACCCGAACGCGTGATCCGCATCGGCGACAACAAGGGGGGGCGCTACAAGAGCGACAACTTCTGGATGATGGCCGACACCGGCCCTTGTGGCCCCTGCAGCGAGATTTTCTACGACCACGGCGATCACATCCCCGGCGGTCCACCGGGCAGTCCGGATGAAGACGGCGACCGCTTCATCGAGATCTGGAACAACGTGTTCATGCAGTTCAACATGGCCGAAGACGGCTCGGTCACGCCACTGCCCGCGCCCTGCGTGGACACCGGCATGGGACTGGAGCGCCTGGCCGCCATCCTGCAGCACGTACACAGCAACTACGAGATCGATATCTTTGAAGCGTTGATCAAGGCGGCTGGCCGCGAGACCGGGATCAACGATCTGGGAAATCCCTCACTGAAGGTCATTGCCGATCACATCCGCGCCACGTCCTTTCTGATCAGCGACGGTGTGATCCCCAGCAACGAAGGCCGCGGCTACGTCCAGCGTCGTATCGTCCGCCGCGCCATACGCCATGGCTACAAGCTCGGACAGAAGACGCCGTTCTTCCACAAACTGGTGCCCGATCTGGTCGCTTTGATGGGCGAGGCCTATCCCAGCCTGGCCAGTCAGGCACAACGCATCACCGAGGTGCTGAGGGTGGAGGAGGAGCGTTTTTATGAGACGCTGGCCAATGGCATGGAGATCCTGGATGCTGCGCTGGCCGATGGCGCCCAGGTTCTTCCAGGTGACGTGGCTTTCAAATTGCACGACACCTACGGCTTTCCGCTGGATCTTTCGGCTGACGTGTGCCGGGAACGCGGGCTGACGGTGGACGAAGCCGGTTTCCACGCGGCCATGGAGGCCCAGAAGGCCAAAGGCCGCGCAGCCGGCAAGTTCAAGATGGACAAGGCCTTGGACTACACCGGTGCGGGCAATGCGTTCATCGGTTACGAGTCGCTGGAATCACCGGCCAAGGTGGTGGCGCTGTACCTGGATGGCACGGCGGTGGCCGAGCTCAAGGCGGGTCAGCAAGGCGTCGTGGTGCTCGATACCACGCCCTTCTATGCCGAGAGCGGCGGTCAGGTGGGCGACGAGGGTGTCATCACCAGCGGCTCGGCCCAGTTCGAGGTGGGCGACACACAGAAAATCAAGGCCGATGTGTTCGGTCACCACGGCACGATGGCACAAGGCACGATGGCCGTGGGCGACACGGTCACCGCCACCGTCAACCTGGACCTTCGCTCGGCCACCGTGCGCAATCACAGCGCCACCCACCTCATGCACAAGGCCTTGCGCGAAGTGCTGGGCGATCACGTGCAGCAAAAGGGTTCGCTGGTGAACGCCGAGCGCACCCGGTTCGACTTTGCGCACAACGCGCCTTTGACCGATGCCCAGATCCGTGACATCGAAGCCCGAGTGAACGCCGAAGTGCTGGCCAATGTGCCCACGCAGGCGCGCCTGATGGACATCGAGTCGGCACAGAAGACCGGTGCCATGATGCTGTTCGGCGAAAAGTACGGCGAGACCGTTCGCGTGCTCGACATCGGTGGCAGTCGCGAACTGTGCGGCGGTACCCACGTGCAGCGCACCGGCGACATCGGCCTGTTCACCATCGTGGCCGAAGGCGGCGTCGCTGCAGGCGTGCGACGCGTGGAAGCGGTGACGGGGCTGAACGCGCTGGCCTACATGCAGGACATGGAGGCCACGCTGGGTGGCGTGGCCGGCACGCTGCGCGTGGTGCCCAGCGAGGTACCGGCACGCGTGGGGGCCTTGCTGGAACAGCTGCGTGAAACCGAGAAGGAAATGGCTGCGCTCAAAGGGCGCCTGGCGTCTGCACAGGGCGACGAACTGGTGTCGCAGGCGATCGAAGTCAAGGGCATCAAGGTGCTGGCCGCCACGCTGCAGGGGGCCGATGCCAAGGCCTTGCGGGACACCATGGACAAGCTCAAGGACAAGCTCAAGAGCGCCGTGATCGTGCTGGCGGTGGTCGATGGCGCCAAGGTGCAACTGGCGGCCGGCGTGACCGCCGACAACGTGGGCAAGGTCAAGGCCGGCGAACTGGTCAATTTTGTGGCGCTGCAGGTGGGTGGCAAGGGGGGCGGCAAGCCCGACATGGCCATGGCGGGCGGCACCGATGCGTCGGGTTTGCCGAAGGCGCTGGCTTCGGTGCAGGGCTGGGTGACGGAAAAGTTCTGACCGGGCTTCTGCGCTGATTTCGCGCGGCGCGCAGTGTTCAGTCGGGCCAGCCCAGCGTGAGCTGGCTCTCGAAGTGCCGCTGCGCGCCGGTGATGGGATCTGTGAATCGGATGGCTCGGGCCAGCAGGCGCAGCGGGTCGGCAAAGTCCTCCGGTTCGTCCGGCCCGCGGCGCACCACCGGATAGAACTGGTCGCCCACCATCGGCAACCCCAGCGCATTCATGTGCACGCGCAACTGATGGCGTTTGCCGGTGACAGGCGCCAGCCCATAGCGCGCCCATGGGCCCCGCCGTTCCAGCAGGTCGATGCGGGTTTCGCTGTTGGGTTCACCCTCCACTTCGGCCATGCGGAAAAAGGCGCCGTCTTCTTCGGCGATGCGGCTGCGTCGCTCCACCGGCCAGTTCAAGTGCTCATCGAACCGGGCGATCGCTTCATAGGATTTGGTGACCGCGCGGTCCCGGAACAGCGCCTGGTACGCGGCCCGGTCCTGCGGGCGCAGGCTGAATACCACCAGGCCGGCGGTTTCGCGGTCGATCCGGTGGAGAGGGCTCAGCGATTCGATGCCCAGCCGGTTTTTCAGCCGCACCAGCAGGCTTTGCTGCACGTAGCGTCCGGCGGGTGTGACTGGCAGGAAGTGGGGCTTGTCGGCCACCAGCAGGTGGTCGTCCTGGAAAACCACGGTTTCCTGAAAAGGTACCTCGGGCTCGTCTTCGAGGTGCCGGTAGTAGTAGACGCGCGTGCCTGGACGAAACGCCGTTTCGGGCAGCAGCGCATGGGCCGCCTCGTCAAGCACCTCACCCCGGGCCATGCGCCGATGCCAGCCGTCACGTCCCACGGTTGTCAGGCGGTCGGCCAGGAAATCCAGCAACAAGGTCCAAGCAGGCGTCTTGTCAGTGGGCAATGCCACACAACTTGGTGACACCCCGTACCGCGTCGGGATGTGGGCACTGCGGATTGGTCGGGCCACGTTCGGAAGGCGGGCATCCCGCTCAGAGGCGCCGGAACACCAGGTCCCACACCCCGTGGCCCAGCTTCAGACCGCGGTTCTCGAACTTGGTGAGGGGTCGGTAGTCTGGCTTGGGCACGTAGCCGTCACCGCCGGGTTGGGCCGCGTTGGCCAGCAGCGGCTCCGCGCTCAGCACCGACAGCATCTGTTCCGCGTAGGGCTGCCAGTCGGTGGCCAGGTGCAGGTAGCCACCGGGTTTGAGGTGGCGCGCCAGGCGGTTGACGAAAGGGGCCTGGATGAGGCGGCGCTTGTGGTGCCGGCTCTTGTGCCAGGGGTCGGGGAAAAAGATGTGCACGCCGTCCAGGCTGTTTTCGGGCAGCATGTGGTCGAGCACCTCCACCGCATCGTGGCGCAGGATGCGGATGTTCTCCAGCCCTTCGTCGCCGGCCAGCTTGAGCAGGGCGCCCACGCCAGGCTCGTGCACCTCGCAACAAAGGAAGTTGTCTTCCGGCCGGACACGGGCAATGTGGGCGGTGGCACCGCCCATGCCGAAGCCGATTTCCATGATCAGCGGCGCATGCCGGCCGAAAGCAGCGTCAACGTCCAGGGTTTGGGGTGCGTACGACAGCAGAAAGCGCGGGCTGTAAAGCTCGTAGGCGCGCGCCTGGGCAAGGGTGGTGCGCCCGGCACGCAACACATAGCTTTTGACGACCCGCATGTAAGTGCCCGGCGGGGGACCGGGTTTTTTGGCTGGAGGGTCGGTGGCCGAGCGCTCGGCGTTGAGGGGGGTGTCTTCGGTCATGGCGTTCACGGGATGCGGTGGCCGATTTTAGGGGGCCTTGCATGCACCACTTTCCGGGTCTTGTGCATGGGCAGAGTGTGTTTCGATGCGCTGCCGACAGAGGGTCGTGCCTGTCACGTTGGCGAGCGATGAGCGGTCGAATCGGTCGCTTCAATGAGCCCGGTGGCAGGGTAAGTACGGGTAGGATGAAACAAATTCTTTCAATGACGGACACGCGGCGTGAGATCCACGCCGCTTGCCATTTGTGAAATGCCCAGCACCATGACCCAGTTCTCGTCTCGCTTGCCCCCCATCACCCGCCGCACTTTCACCCGCCTGGCCGCCAGCGCCGCCGTGCTGGGTGCCCCCGTGCTGCATGCCCAGTCTGGCAACCGCATCGTGCTTGGTCAGTCTGCGGCGTTCACCGGTGCCGCAGCGCAGTTGGGCATCCAGTTCCATGCCGGCGCCAAACTCTTCTTCGACCAGCTCAATGCCCAGGGCGGGGTGAACCAGTCGCGCATCGAAATCGCCCAGCTGGACGACGGTTACGAGCCCGACCGCTGCGCTGAAAACACGCGCCAGCTCATCCGCGACGATGTGTTTGCCTTGTTCGGCTACATCGGCACGCCCACCAGCGTGGTGGCCCTGCCGCTGGCCACCACCGCGCAGGTGCCCTTTGTTGCCCCCTTCACCGGCGCCATGGGCCTGCGCCAGCCCTTCAACCGCATGGCGTTTCACCTGCGTGCGTCGTACAACGACGAAACCGCCCTGATCGTGCGCAACCTCACCAACCTCGGCATCAACCGGGTCGGCGTGTTCTACCAGAACGACGCTTACGGCCGGGCGGGTCTGGATGGTGTGACGCTGGCGCTGACGGAGCGGAAGCTGGAGCCGGTGGCGGTGGCCACGGTGGAGCGCAATTCCGAAGACGTGGCGCAGGCGGTGGCCACGCTCAATGCCGCCAAGCCGCAGGCGGTGGTGCAGATCAGTGCCTACAAATCGTGCGCAGCTTATGTTCGTGCCGCTCGTGCCGCAGGTTTTGGAGGCACCTTCTACAACGTGTCTTTTGTGGGCACACAGGCCCTGGCCGACGAACTCGGCAAGGACGGTGCGGGCGTGGTCGTATCGCAGGTCATGCCAACGCCTTACCGCACCACACAGCCGATCACACGCGAGTTTCTTGAGGCCGTGAGCAAGGGCGGTAACCGCGTGCAGCCCAACTTCTCCAGCATGGAAGGTTTCCTGGCAGCCCGCCTGTTCACCGAAGGCTTCCGTCGTGCCGGTGCACGGCCGACCCGGCAGAGCTTCATTGCGGGTATGGAGTCCATCGGCGACCAGTCGTTTGGCGGTTTTGCCGTGTCGCTGAGCCCTGACAACCACGTGGCATCGCGCTTTGTGGAGCTCTCCATGCTCACCGGCGACGGCAAGGTCCGTACCTGAGCAAGTCGGCCTGGGCGCTTTGACCAGGACCGACCGCGTCTTCGTCAGGCCTCATCCGTGCGCTGTTGCTCACGCCACAGCGGCGTCCAATGCGAGAGTTGCTGTTCCACCGAGCCCGCGACCGCAGGCAGGCCCAGGCAGCGGGCTGCCGAATTCAGTGCTGCCGAGGGGTCGGACACGTCCAGTGCTTGCGCCCCAGTCTGCTTGCTGAGTTTCTCGCCGTGCGCATCGCGCACCAGCGGGGTGTGAAGGTACCCAGGCTCAGGCAGAGCCAGCGCCCTTTGCAGCAGGATCTGGCGCGCCGTGTTGTCGGCCAGATCTTCGCCCCGCACCACGCAGGTGATGCCCTGATCGGCATCGTCCACCACCACGGCCAGTTGGTAGGCCCACACACCATCGCCCCGAAGGAGCACAAAGTCGCCCACGGCACTGGACACATCCTGGTGTTGTGCACCCAGACGCCGATCGTTCCATGCCACGTGTGACCGACCCGCTGGACAGGCAAACCGCCAGGCGCGTGCGGGTTTGCCGCCCAGTCCACCACGCTCGGGCCGGCAGGTTCCGGGGTACACCGCCGTCTGATGCCTTTCCCGCTGGTGTCCTTGTGCCTTCAGTGCGGTTTCGATGTCCTTGCGCGAGCAGCCACAGGGGTAGGCGTGCCCCGCTTCAATCAATCGATCCAGTGCGCGCTGGTATGCATCGCCCCGGTTCGATTGCCACACCACGGGTTCGTCGCTGTGCATGCCACAAGCGGCCAACTGCTGCAGGATCAGCCGATCGGCACCGGGCACGCAGCGCGGCGTGTCCACGTCTTCGATGCGCACCAGCCAAGTACCGTCGTGGGCACGGGCGTCCAGCCAGCTGGCGAGGGCCGCCACCAGCGATCCCGCGTGCAGCGGGCCGGTGGGGGAGGGGGCAAATCTGCCCCGGTAAAGGGGAAGCGAGGGCAAGAGCGGCTACCAGGCTTGCGCGACCTGTCCGGCCTTGGCCACCGTGCCACCCTCGGCTTTGATCCGGTCGATGACGCTGAGCGGCCTAGGAGCCTGCGCGGCAGAACGACATCGGCTGCAACGCATGGAGAAAAGTCCCACTTCGCCCCCGTTTTTCCGGCTGTGGCTACGGCCACAGTCCTCAAAATCGGC
Organism: Hydrogenophaga sp.; assembly: GCF_030651625.1. Taxonomy (GTDB): domain Bacteria; phylum Pseudomonadota; class Gammaproteobacteria; order Burkholderiales; family Burkholderiaceae_C; genus Hydrogenophaga. The sequence goes on from NZ_JAUSCF010000009.1 coordinate 111,466, forward strand.
GCCGAATTGGACTCTTTTCCCACGCGTTTCGCTTCGATGCCTTCTGCCGCGCAGGCTCCTAGGTGGCGTCACTTCACGCCATCGCCAGTGCCAGCTCCAGACCGGACACAAACGCGTCTTCCACCCGGTGACCCAGGCACCAGTCTCCGCATAGGCCGATACCCAGCTTCGCGTCCAGCAGGTGCGATTGACCCAGGGGCGTCTGCGTCTGGGCGAAACGCCAGCGGTGGACCACCGCATGACTCGGCGTGGCACGGATGCCTGTGATCTCCGCGAAACCCTTGAGCATCTTTGCTTTCACCCGCTCACCGTCGTCCTCGAGGTGTTTGGCGGACCAGGCCGGGCTGGCCTGAATGGTCCAGCGCTCCACCGGCTCACGCCCGGGCTTGCTCGATTCGCGGGCCAGCCAGCTGATGCGGTGGTGTGTGCTGCGTGCCGCATTCCACTGGGGTCCCAGGTGGGGCAGTCCAGGCTGCATGGCCTGTGGATAGGCGACCATCAGCGTCCAGCAAGGCCCCACGTGCACCGGTGCCAGTGCCTTGCGCAGTTCGGGCCCCAGGCCCGATGCGCGCAGAAGATCGTGCGCCTGGGGATGGGGGATGGCGAGCACCACCCGGTCAAAGCCACCCAGCACCCGCAGACCCTCTGCGTTGTCTTCGGTGCGCACCTGCCACTGGTCGGGATGCAGGGCGTCGCGCTCAATCTGTGTGACCCGCGTTTCAAGGTAGGTGGTAGCGCTCAGGTGCCCGTGCAGGTCGGGTCTGAGCAGCGGTTCGGCCCACAAGGTCACCAGGGCGTTCATGCCGGGTGACGCCACGAAATGGGGTTCTGTGGGGGGTGGGGCGCTTGCCAGCACATGGCCGAATTCGTCAAGCACACGCACCGTGCTCGCGCTCCACGGGCGAACCACCTGGGTGGCGTTGCTGCGCAGTGCCGTCTCGAAGCGCGGGTCGCGCACAGTGAAGTACTGGGCGCCGTGATCGAACCCACCGAACGCTGTGCTCCGGGTCGCCATGCGCCCGCCAAAAGCCCGGCTTTTCTCGAGCAATGTCACGCGGTGCCCGGCTTGCACCAGTGTCCGAGCGCAAGCGACGCCGGCCATGCCCGCCCCGACCACAACGAAGTTCAGCGGCTGGGCCGGGGGAGGGGTTTTGGAGTTGCGCGTCGTTTTGGTGTTTTTCATGGCTCGGTACGCGGTGAAGGACAGGGGGATGTTGAAACCTACTGTAGCAGCCCGCCGGCGGGCGCGGCCCCCGACGGTGTCAAATCTGGTGGTGGTTGTTGAGCAGTGCAGCGCGCGTGGTGGGGTGTTGAAGCCGCTCGAGCCACCAGCGCAGCGCCCGACCGGTATCGCCCGCATGACGCGGCTGCCGCCAGGCGTAGGCCATGCGGATGGTGCGTGCCGGCCTTTCAAGTGTCTTGACAACCAGTCGGCCCGCGTTGATGAACGGCTGCGCCATGGCCAGCGGGAGGAAGCCCGCACCCAGCCCACGCAACTGGGCTTCCAGTTTGTGCTGCATGGTGGGCACGGTCAGCACGTCTTGGCCGGGTACCAGATTGTGTGTGAGGCCCGTGCCGCGCTGTGTGCTGTCGGCCACCGCAACGGCGCGGTGCTGGGCACGTTCTTCGTCGCACAGGCTGTGTGCGACCTCCGCCAGGGGGTGGTGAGGCGCAACCGCGAAGACAAACGTCATCGGCCCCAGTGGGGCGGACTGGATATCGGGCAGCGAAAGTTCATTGGTGACACCGAGCGCCAGATCGGCCTGTCCGCTTTGCAACGCTTCGATGGTGCCTGAAAGCGTTTCCGCACGGATCTTCATGCGGGTCGGCGCGTTCTCGGCGTAAAAGGCCTCACAGAGCTCAAACAGAGTGGTGCGCGAGATGACGGCATCGGCCGCCAGGGTCAGCACTGGCTCCCATCCGGTGGCCACCCGTTTGACGCGTTGTGCCACAGCATCGAGTTCGTTGAGCAGGTACTGCCCCGAGCGCAGCAGCTCGGCCCCGGCGGGCGTGAGCACCGCGCGGCGGGCACTGCGGTCGAACAGCAACACATCCAATGCATCTTCGACCTGCCGCACACGGTAGGTGAGGGCACTGGGTACCATCCCCAGTTCGCGTGAAGCAGCGGCCATGCTGCCCAGGCGAGCCACGGATTCGATCAGGCCCAGGTTTTCCGGGGAAAGGGCGGCACGGGGCGATGCGGAAGCCATGGTGGTGCTCTGAGAGTTCAAATCATTTGAATGATGCCATCAAAAACGTACAGTCCGGACGCGGGTCGCGAGGTTCAGAATTCTCCACATGGCGTGCCGTATGGATGAAAGCGACGGCCAACGACCCAAAAGGAAAGGATCACACCATGATGAAAATTCGCCGCTCTGATGCCCGTGGTTATGCCGACCACGGTTGGCTCAAGAGCTTTCATTCATTTTCGTTCGCCGACTACTTCGACCCCGCCTGGATGGGATGGGGCAATCTGCGCGTGATCAATGAAGACCGCATTGCGCCGGGTACCGGTTTTGGCACCCATGGACACCGCGACATGGAGATCATCAGCTATGTGCTGCAAGGCAATCTGGCCCACAAGGACAGCATGGGCAACGTCAAGGGCATTCCGCCGGGCGACGTGCAGCGCATGAGCGCAGGCTCTGGCGTGCGTCACAGCGAGTTCAACCACGCGCCCGACCAGACGACGCACTTCCTGCAGATCTGGATCGAGCCGAATGTGACTGGTATTGAACCAGGCTACGAGCAGAAGAGCTTTGCAGAAACCGAAAAGCGCGGCCATTTGCGCCTGGTGGCTTCCAACGGAGGTGCCCAGGGGTCGGTGCACATCAATGCCGATGCCGCACTGTATGCTGGATTGTTTGACGGCGACGAAGCTGCCGAACTGGCTCTGAACCCCGCACGCAAGGCCTATGTGCACGTGGTTCGCGGGAGCATCGAAGTCAACGGCGAAAAGCTGCTGGGTGGAGACGCCGCCGTGCTTGACGCTGAAGACCGGATCAGCTTGGCCAGAGGCGATCAGGCCGAAGTGCTGGTGTTCGACTTGGCAGCCTGATTCCACCAGGGCCTTGCTTGTACCGTCTGGTGCGAGCAATGTCTCTGGCAGACGCTCTTCATCCTTTTTCTCTCTTCTTTATTCACTCAGCCTTTCGTGTCCGGCGATCGCCCGCACGCTCACCCAGGAGTTCTTGATGGCAAGAGTTGTCGTGGTGTACCACTCGGGCTACGGCCATACCCAGCGCATGGCGCAATCGGTGGCGCACGGTGCCGATGCGGAGCTCATCGCCATCGACGCTGATGGCAATCTGCCTGACGGCGGCTGGGAAGCCCTGGACGCTGCCGACGCGATTATCATGGGTTCGCCCACCTACATGGGCACCGTGAGCTGGCAGTTCAAGAAATTCGCCGATGCTTCCAGCAAAGCCTGGTTTGCCCAGAAGTGGAAAGACAAGATCGCTGCGGGTTTCACCAACAGCGCCGGCATGAACGGCGACAAGCTCAACACCTTGACTACCCTGTTCACCCTGGCGATGCAACACGGGATGATCTGGGTGAGCCAGGGCCTGATGCCCAGCAACACCCAGAGCGCCCAGCGCAACGATGTGAACTACCTGGTGAGCTACAGCGGTGCCATCGCCCAGAGCCCGTCCGATGCGGGTGCTGGTGACATGCTTCCGGGCGACCTGGAAACCGCCAGACTGTTCGGCGAGCGCGTGGCGGCCATCGCGGCGAAATTCAAAGGCTGACCAACGGCGGAACGTGGGGGCAAAGGACCGACCATAGCGCCGGGCCGCCCCAAGCAAGGTCAGCCCCCTCGGGGGGCAGCGACCCGCGCAGCGGCGGAGCGTGGGGGTAAAGGGCCGACCGCAGCGCAGGGCCGCCCCAAGCAAGGTCAGCCCCCTCGGGGGGCAGCGACCCGCGCAGCGGCGGAGCGTGGGGGCAACCCAGCCCTGCGGCGGAGCGTGGGGGCCCAGGCCTTACCATCGGACCATGAAGATCCTGAGTCTTGTTCCCTTGCCGGACTGGCTGGCACTGGTCACCTTCTTTGCCTTGTGGATCGGGTATGCCTGGTTCGCCCGCGTCTGGGGGCGCAAGAAGGGCTCGTTGATCCAGACCACCAATCGCTACCGCGGCTACTGGATGCTGCAGGCCACCTCGCGCGATCCGCGCATGCTCGATGGCCTGATCACGCAAACACTCTCGAGCACCCCAGCCTTCTTCTCGTCCACCTCGATTCTGGTGATCGGTGGTCTGTTTGCCTTGCTGGGCACGACCGACAAGGCCACCGAGCTGATGAGCGAAATCCCGTTTGCCCAGACCACCACACTGGTGGTGTTCGAGTTCAAGATCCTGGTGCTGGTTTCGATCTTTGTGTACGCGTTTTTCCGCTTTTCCTGGTGCATGCGCCAGTACACCTTCGTGGCGCTGGTGATCGGCTCCATGCCGGCACCCGAGCAATTCGATTCCGGCCAGTTCGACCGGCGCACCTATGCCGAGCGCGCTTCTGCCATGGTGGGCGCGGCGGCCGAGACTTTCAATGACGGTCTGCGTGCCTACTACTTCTCCTTCGCTGCGCTGGCCTGGTTCATTTCACCCATGGCCATGGTTGTTGCGACGGTGGCCGTGGTCGTCATTCTCTACAGTCGCGAATTTCGTTCCGAGGTGCTGGCCATCCTGAAAGACGACGTAAAACCTCCGACCTGAGGTGCCTGGCACCAGATCGCGATCCTAAAATGGCCGGATGTTCATACACCTGCGCCTGCACACCGAATTCTCCGTCGTCGACGGCACCAACCGCATCGACGACACGGTGGCTGCCGCCGCCGCCGACGGCCAGCCCGCCCTGGCCATCACCGACCTGAGCAACCTGTTTGGCGCGGTCAAGTTCTACAAGGCCGCACGTTCTGCGGGCGTCAAGCCGCTGCTGGGCGCAGAGGTGATGCTGCAGGGCTTCAGCGACGAAACGCCGGGCGCCATGCCGGGCAGCCACCAGCCTGCCGCTCCGCGGGTCGTGTTGCTGGTGCAAGACAGTCAGGGCTATCTGAACCTCAGCGAATTGCTTGCAAGGGCCTGGACACGCAGTGGCGCGCGGGGCGTGGCACTGGTGCAGCGCGAATGGCTGCAGGAGCTGAACGCCGGGCTGCTGCTGCTCTCTGGTGCCCAGGCAGGCCCCGTGGGACAGGCGCTCATCCAGGGCGACGCTCAACGCGCCACGGACCTGGCGCTGCAGCTCGCAGGGATGTTCCCGCACCGTTTTTATCTGGAGTTGCAACGGGCCGGCCGAACCGACGACGAGCGCCACGTGACCGCTGCGGTGCAACTGGCAGCGCGTCTTCATCTGCCCGTGGTGGCCACCCACCCGGTGCAGTTCCTGGAACCTGACGACTATGAATCGCATGAGGCGCGCGTCTGTATTTCGGACGGCGAGATCCTCGGCAACAGCCGGCGCGTGCGCCGCTTCACCCGCGAGCAGTATTTCAAGAGCGCACAGCAGATGCAGGCGCTGTTCACCGACGTGCCCTCGGCCGTGGCCAACACGCTGGAGATCGCCAAACGCTGCAACCTCACGCTGGTGCTGGGCAAGCCCCAGTTGCCCAACTTCCCCACCCCGCTGGTGGACGGCGTGCCCATGCCCATGGCCGACTTCTTCCGTCAGTCGTCGTTTGAAGGACTGGAAGAACGGCTGGCCCATCTGTACCCCGACGAGGCCAAGCGCAACGCCGAACGCCCGCGCTATGTGGAACGCCTGGAGTTCGAGATCAACACGATCCTGAACATGGGCTTTCCCGGCTACTTCCTGATCGTGGGCGACTTCATCAACTGGGCCAAGAACAATGGCTGCCCGGTGGGACCGGGCCGGGGGTCCGGTGCCGGTTCGCTGGTGGCCTACGCACTCAAGATCACCGACCTCGACCCGCTGCAATACAACCTGCTGTTCGAGCGGTTCCTGAACCCGGAGCGGGTGTCCATGCCCGACTTCGACATTGACTTCTGCCAGACCAACCGCGACCGCGTGATCGACTATGTGAAGGACAAGTACGGCAAGGACGCCGTGAGCCAGATCGCCACCTTCGGCACCATGGCCGCGCGCGCCGCCATTCGCGACGTGGGTCGGGTGCTCGACTTTTCTTATGGCTTCTGCGACGGCATCTCCAAGCTGATCCCGAACAAGCCGGGCATGTCCGTTACCCTGCAGTACCCGCCGGTGCCCAAAAAGGAAGGCGACAAGAACAACTACGCCATCGAGATGGAGCCGGTGCTGGCCGAGCGGATCCAGAAAGAGGACGACGTCAAGACCCTGATCGAACTCGCGCAGAAACTCGAGGGCATGACGCGCAACATCGGCATGCACGCGGGTGGTGTGCTGATCGCGCCCGGCAAGCTCACTGATTTCTGCCCGCTCTACATGCAGCCGGGCAGCGATTCGGCAGTGAGCCAGTACGACAAGGACGACGTCGAGGCCGTGGGACTGGTGAAGTTCGACTTTCTAGGCCTGGCCACGCTCACCATTCTGGAAATCGCTCGCGAATTCATCGCGCGGCGCCACCAGGGCAAGGAAAACTTCCGTTTTGAGGACGTCCCGCTGGACGACCAGCGTGTGTATGCGCTGTTCTCGCGCGGGCAGACCGAAGCGGTGTTCCAGTTTGAAAGTCGCGGCATGCAGGGCATGCTCAAAGACGCCAAGCCCAGCCGCCTGGAGGACCTGATCGCGCTCAACGCGCTGTACCGGCCAGGCCCCATGGACCTGATCCCCAGCTTCGTGGCGCGCAAGCACGGGCGCGAGCCCATCGAGTACCCGCACCCGCTGGTGGCCGACATGCTCAGCGAGACCTACGGCATCATGGTCTACCAGGAACAGGTCATGCAGACCGCGCAGATCCTGGGTGGCTACTCACTGGGCGGTGCCGACATGCTGCGCCGGGCCATGGGCAAGAAAAAGGCCGAAGAAATGGCGGAGCACCGCGCCATCTTCCGCGCCGGTGCAGCCAAGAACGGCATCACCCAGGAAAAGGCCGACGAGGTCTTCGACCTGATGGAGAAGTTCGCGGGCTACGGCTTCAACAAGTCGCACGCCGCCGCCTACTCGCTGCTGGCATACCACACGGCATGGCTCAAGGTGCACTACACCGCCGAGTTCTTCTGCGCCAACATGACCGTGGAGATGGACGACACCGACAAGCTCAAGGTGCTGTTCGAAGACGCGCAGAAGATGGGCATCTCGTTTGAGGCGCCCGATGTGAACCGCGGCTTTCACCGCTTCGAGCCCATCACCGACAAGTCGATTCGCTACGGCCTGGGCGCCATCAAGGGCACCGGTCAGCAGGCCATCGAAGCCATCGTGGCCGCTCGCGAAGGCCGGGGTGAAGGTCCCAACGGGCAAGAGAGCGGCCCGTTCAGGAGCCTGTTCGATTTCTGCCGCCGGGTCGATCGCACCCGTCTGAACAAGCGCACGGTAGAGGCCCTCATCAAGGCCGGCGCGTTCGATTCCCTGCACCTGAACCGCGCCGAGGTGCTGGCCTCCGTGGAGCGGGCCTTTGACTTTGCGGCTGCCCAGCAGGCGAACGCCAATCAGGGCGGTTTGTTCGACCTGATGGGTGGTGACGACCACGGCTCCAGCACCCAGGAGCCCGATCTGGTGTCGGCCCTGCCCTGGGGCATCAAGGAACGGCTCACGCTGGAGAAGACCGCCATCGGTTTTTATTTCTCCGGGCACCTGTTTGATGAAGTGCAGCGCGAGGTTCGGCGCTTTGCCCGCACCGAGCTGGCCGACGTGAAAGAAAGCCGCGACCCGGTGATCCTGGCCGGCATCGTCACCGACTTTCGCGTCATCAATGGCCAGCGCGGCAAACTCGCGCTGTTCAAGCTCGACGACAAGACCGGCGTGCTCGAAGTCAGTGCCGACGAAAACCTCCTCAACGCCCACCGCCATGTGCTCAAGGAGGACGAGCTGATCGTGGTGCAGGCTGTGGCCCAGCCGGACCGCTTTTCTGGCGGTCTGCGGCTGAAGATCCAGCACATCTGGGATCTGGCCGCCGCCCGTTGCCGTTTCGGCAAGTACCTGCGCGTCGCTGTGAACGGTAGCGTACCGTCCATTGCTGAACTGGTGCGTGAGTTTCCTCCCAAGCGCGAAGTCACCGAGCAGGGCGAGCTGGTGCGCGGGTTGCCGGTGCGCCTGGCCTTGCAGCGCCCCGGCGTGCAGTGCGAACTGCAACTGGACGACAGGGCCATGTTCTTCCCCACGGACGCCGCCCTGGCAAGCTGGATGGCGCAGGCGCACGGCCAGCAGGTCGAGATCGTGTTCGACTGATTCCCGACTGTGCACCCCTGCTGAGGTCGGTTGAAAGCCACACCGCGGTGGCTTTTCGTGCGATTGCGCACGGGTGGTGGGCTTTGCAAGCTCAACTAGGACAGCGGCCAGCCGATACAGACGCTATCCATGAAACTGCAACACAAAGCCTGGGTGCTGATACTGGTCATCGTCGGGCTCTGTGCTGGTGGTGCCATGTTGGGCGCTCGATACATCGTTCGCGATTCGTTTGATCGCCTGGAAGCCGACCGCGCGGCCACGGAAGGCGAGCGCGCCCGTCGGGTGGTGGATCAGCAAGTCCAGACACTGAGCGCCACCGTGCGCGACTACGCTTTCTGGGTCGATGCGGTCGCGTTTGTGCAGGGTCAGGAAGCTGGTTTCCTGCGTGACAACTTCGACACAGAAAACCTCGGGTACCTGGGTGTGGCCGAAGTGGTGGTGCTCAATGCAGCGGGCAACACCGTGGCGACGGTCGCGCTCGTGGGAGGCGACGAACTCGGCGAGGTGGATGCGGACCGTGTCAATGCCTTGCGCGATCTCATCGCGCCCACCTTGGCCGGCGGCGATGCGAAGGCCCTCCTGAAAACCATGCGCGTCTCAGATGGACAACTCGAGATCGTGGTGGGCGCGACGGTGCACCGGCCGGACGTTGCGAACCCGGTCGTGGAGGGTGCCATGGTCATGGTGCGCCGTCTGGGCGAGGCCGAGCTGGAGCGCCTGGCCCAGGTGCTGATGATGCCGACGCGGCTTTCGCTGGTCGATCCCGGTCATGCAGGAGATCTCGTGCATGTGCAAGCGAGAGACGCCAAGCAGCACGATCTGCACGCCGTGCTGGTGGACCACCAGGGCCTGCCGGTGGCCGAGCTGATCTTTGCGCTGGACCGGCGCCTGCAACAGGTGGCGAGCACGCTGGTATGGACTGGTGTGACCCTGGCAGGCCTGGCCGGTCTTCTTGCCAGCCTGTTGCTGGTCTTCCTGTTGAACCGCATGGTGTTGCGGCGTGTCCAGGGCCTGCATGACGATCTGAAGGCAATCATGGATGGCGACCTCAAAGGTTCGGTGGGCGCGCATTCAGAGGGCAGCGACGAACTGGGGCGCCTGGAGCGCGGCATCAACCAGTTGCTCGACCGCGTCCGGCGCGACGCGGTGGCACAACGCGAGGCCCACGTGGAGCAGGAAGCGCTGCAAATGCAATTGCTGCAAAGCCAGAAGATCGAGGCCCTGGGCCGGTTCATCAGCGGCATTGCGCACGACTTCAACAACTCGCTGGCCGCGATCACCGGTTGGACCAAGATGGCGGTGGAAGACCTCGATCCGACGCACCCGAGCCACGAAGCCTTGCAACAGACGCTCAAGGCCACACGGTATGCCGATGGGCTGATGCGCCAGCTGCTTGCCTACAGCCGCCAGTCGCCACCGCGCATGGCGCATTTGCGGCTTGGCAAGTTGATTGACGATGCTCGCGCACTCGTGGCTTCCGGGCTGATCCGCCGCAGCCAGGTGGAGGTCTGTCAGCTGACCGATGAAGACTGGGTACAAGCCGACCCCACGCAAATGCAGCAGGTGCTGGTCAACCTGATGATGAACGCGTCCGACGCCATGGAGGGTGAAGGCACCATTCACCTGACGCTTGATGCCTTTGATCTGCAGCCTGGCACGCCCATCGCAAGTCTTCCCGAGGCGGCTGGTCTGCCGGTGGGCCGCTACGTGTGCCTGAGCGTGCGCGATGAAGGCAGCGGCATTGCCGCCGAGCACCTGCACCGTGTGTTCGATCCGTTCTTCACCACCAAGACCGTGGGACGAGGCACTGGCCTCGGGCTGTCTGTGGCGCACGGCATCATGGCCAGGCACGGCGGTGCCATCGGAATCGTCAGTCCACCGGGTGAAGGCGCCTGTCTGACCTTGTACCTGCCGGCTGTCGAGGGGCAGCAGGAAGTCACCACCGCATCTGCAGCCGACCCCTTGCAAGCAGGGCACCATCTGCTCTTCGTGGACGACGATCAACTCGTTCGCCATGCCTGGAGCCGCCTGCTCGAGCGGCAGGGGTGGCGGGTCACGCGTGCCCGCGATGGCGAAGAGGGCTGGAAGTTTTTCACGCAGAGCCTGACGCCCTGGGACGTGGTGTTGACCGACATGACCATGCCCAATCTGGATGGACGAGGACTGGCCAGACGCATTCGCAACACCAGCAACCCGCCTCCCATCGTGCTCATGAGTGGCAACATTGGCACCGACGAAAGACTTGAACTGTTGAAGTCCGGCTTTGCCGCTGTGTTGCACAAGCCGGTGGAGGCGGCCGAGCTGGAGCGCGTGCTGCGCGAAGTCACCGGGGGTAGAGCTGTCGCGGCTGAATGAGCGCTGGATGACGAAATGCATTGCCTGTGCTGCACTCCATTGCCTTCCGCAGCGGTTGCGCAGCCAGTGTCTGGCGTCACGCGGGGTGGGTCCCGTGCAGACAGTTCGTTACAATGCGGGTTTTCCCGAGCCATCAGGGGGTGCCGCCAAGGCACGCACAACCCCTCTTGCGCCACCCCGGAGCCGCCCTTGTAAATCCGTTCACCCGACCCTTTCGTCCGTTGTCATGCGCATTGCCCCTGAAGGCAGGCAGCGTGGCATGCCTGACGTGGTGTTGAGTGACTCTGCTGGCCTGCGCACGCCAGGCCAGCGCTGCAGTCGGTTGGGCGTGAGCGCTGCGTTTGAAACGCCAGCGGCTCGCGTTTGGTTTCCCCCCAGTTTTGTGTTTGACGGCCCACCGGATTTGTTCGGCGAGGCGGAGTATCCGAATTGATCAAGAATTTCCGACAGGACTGGTTGTCCAACGTGCGCAATGATCTGCTGGCCGGCCTGGTGGTCGCGCTGGCACTGATTCCCGAGGCCATTGCTTTCTCCATCATCGCGGGCGTGGACCCCAAAGTGGGGCTGTATGCCTCGTTCTGTATTGCGGTGGTGATCGCTTTCACCGGAGGTCGTCCGGGCATGATTTCTGCCGCCACCGGGGCCATGGCGTTGGTAATGGTCACCTTGGTGAAAGACCACGGCTTGCAGTACCTGCTGGCAGCGACCGTGCTCACCGGCGTGCTGCAGATCATTGCCGGCTGGGTGCATCTGGGCGCATTGATGCGTTTCGTATCCCGATCGGTGGTCACTGGCTTCGTCAATGCCCTGGCGATATTGATCTTCATGGCGCAACTGCCCGAGCTCACCAACGTCACCTGGCACGTGTACGCCATGACCGCTGCTGGTCTGGCCATCATCTACGGCCTGCCATACATCACCAAAGCGGTGCCATCGCCACTGGTGACCATCGTCGTGCTCACCGGTGTGGCCATCTTCATGGACATGGACATCCGCACCGTGGGCGACATGGGCGAGCTGCCCGACAGCCTGCCGTTCTTCCTGATCCCTGACATCCCCCTCACCTTCGAGACGCTCCGGATCATCCTTCCTTACTCGCTGACGCTGATGGTGGTGGGATTGCTGGAATCGCTCATGACCGCCACGATCGTGGACGACCTGACCGACACCAAGAGCGACAAGGACCGCGAGTGTGTGGGACAGGGCGTGGCCAACATCACCAGCGGCTTCATTGGCGGCATGGCCGGCTGCGCCATGATCGGCCAGTCCATCATCAACATCAAGTCGGGTGGTCGCGGGCGGCTTTCCACCTTGTCGGCGGGCATCTTCCTTTTGTTGATGGTGGTGTTCCTGGGCGACTGGGTCGGCCAGATCCCCATGGCCGCCCTGGTGGCGGTCATGATCATGGTGTCCATCGGCACCTTCAACTGGGGCTCCATCCGCAACCTGCGCGATCACCCCAAGAGCTCCAGCTTTGTGATGATCGCCACCGTGGCAGTCACCGTGGCCATGCACGACCTGGCCAAAGGCGTGCTCACCGGCGTGTTGCTCTCCGGCTTTTTCTTTGCGCACAAGGTGGGGCAGATCCTGCGCGTGCGCTCGCTGTCTGAAGCCGAAGGCCGCACCCGCACCTACACCATCCTGGGCCAGGTGTTCTTTGCGTCGGCCGACCGCTTCATTGCCTCGTTCGATTTCAAGGAAGTGATCGAGAAGGTACGCATCGACGTGAGCCGTGCGCACTTCTGGGACATCACCGCCATCAGCGCGCTTGACAAGGTGATTCTCAAATTCCGCCGCGAGGGTACAGAAGTGGAGGTGATCGGCCTCAACGAAGCCAGCGCCACCATGGTCGACCGCTTCGCGGTACACGACAAGGACGGCGCCGACGACATGCTGATGGGACATTGAGATGAAACACCCCCGCGCCGCTTCGCGTCACCCCCTCAAGGGGGCGGCACTGGCCGTCCGTCCTGAGCTTGACGAAGGGCGGCCCGGCGGTGCCCTGGACTGAACCGCTTCACTCGAAACGGTTGGCGCTCCGGCGCCACGAAAAAATGAACACGCAAGAATCAGACATGAACCTGGACAACAAAGTGCTCGCCTGCGTCGACCAGTCGGCCTATGCCAACCACGTGGCCGACTACGCCGCCTGGGCCGCCCTGCGCATGAGTGCCCCGCTGGAGTTCCTGCACGTGATCGATCGCCACCCCGCAGTGGGTGCCAGCCAGGATCACAGCGGCTCCATTGGCGCCAATGCCCAGGAAAACCTGCTCACGCAACTCACCAACGAAGACGAAGCCAGGAGCCGTGCCGCCCGCGACAGCGGACGCATCTTTCTCAACGCCTTGCGCGAGCGGGCACTGGCCGCAGGCGTGCCCACCGTGGACACGCGCCAGCGCCACGGCGATCTGGAAGAAACGCTGACCGAACAGCAGCACGAGGTGCGCCTGTTCGTGCTGGGTCGCAGAGGCGCTTCGGCCGTCAACACCCAGCGCGATCTGGGCCGCAACGTCGAATGGGTGGTGCGCGCCTTGCAACGCCCGATCCTCGCGGTCACCGAGGGCTTCAGACCGCCCGAGCGTGTGCTGATTGCCTTCGACGGCAGCAGCATCACACGCAAAGGGGTGGAAATGGTGGCTGCGAGCCCGCTGTTCCAGGGCTTGCCCATTCACATCGTGATGTCGGGCAAATCCAGCCAGGACGGGCCGAAGCAGATGGAATGGGCCCGCGCCAAGCTGGAAGCCGCCGGTTTTGGTGTGGTGACCGAGATCGTGCCAGGCGACCCGGAGACCGTGATCGGCGAAACCGTGCGCAGCAAAGGCATCGACCTGCTGATGATGGGCGCGTACACCCACTCGCCCTTGCGCAGCCTGGTGATGGGCAGCAAGACCGCCGACCTGCTGCGCTCTGCACGCATCCCTACGTTGCTGCTGCGTTGATGACCCGTCAGGCGCCCGGGCTGGGCGGGGTCCATCAGTCCTGCGGTCGCAGGCCGATGATCAGTGAAGAAGGTACGCGACCATCGGTGTCACTGGGTAAGGTGCCCGTTCGCTCGATCGCACGCAAGGCAGCGGCATCCCAGGCCGGGTTGCCGCTGCTCTTCACGAGCCGGCTCGATGTGATGGTGCCATCCGGCTGAGTGCGAATCTCGATTTCGGCGCGTGGGTTGCCTGGCGCCATTTCGGTGAACAGCACGTTGGGACGGATGCGAGCCGCCACGCGGCCGGCGTAACCGGGAGATGGCCCGCTGGATTGCTGAGCTGTGCCGCTCGACTGTGGGCCTCCGGTGGCACCAGCCAGACCCGCGATGCGACGCATTTGCTCGTCGCGGGCGGCTTTCAGGGTGGCTGCTTCTCGTTCCTGTGCCAGCTTGAGATCGCGTTCCCGCTTTTCGGCCGCTTCCCTGGCCTGCCTTTCCTTCAGCTCCTTTGCAGCCTGAGCACGCTTCTCGGCCGCCGCCTTGGCTTCGGCGGCTTTCAGTTCTTCAGCTCTCTTGGCCTCGGCGGCCTTCTTCGCCTCCGCTGCTTTCCTGGCGGCGGCGTCGCGCTCCCGTTTTTCAGCTTCTGCTTTCTTCTTGGCCTGCTCCATCGCAATCTGAGCCTCGTTCGGGGCAGGCGGCGGAGGCGCGGGAGCGGGGGCAGGAGTGGGAGGAGGTGGCGGTACCGGTTTTGGCTCGGGTTGAGGCGGTGGCGGTGGCGGAGGCGGCGGTTCCACGGCGCGCGGTGCTGCCTGCTGCGGCAGGCGCGACCAGATCTCGGCCTCGAAGGTGGCGGTCGGGTCGTCGTGCTTCCAGTTCACACCCCACGTCAGGGCAATGATCAGCACGGCGTGAACCCCCAGAGCAAGGCCCACGGGGCCCAGCCAGCGGCCAGCGCGGGGAGGGGCCAGGTCGAGATGGTCAGCGGTCGATAGCATGTCAGTTGCTCCACCGCGAAGCGCGCAACCCACGACGCATGAAGCGGTCCAGTCCAGGGGCACCGCCGGTCCGCCCTTCGTCAAGCTCAGGACGGACGGCCAGTGCCGCCCCCTTGAGGGGGTGACGCGAAGCGGCGCGGGGGTGTTTCATTTCAGCGCGAACTCTGAACCGACAAACCCACACGCTCGATGCCGGCGCGCTGCAGGGCGTCCATGACATTGACCACCGCTTCGTACTTCACGTTCTTGTCGGCGCTGATCACCACGGGTGCCGGTGCGGTGCCTTCTGCGGCTGTGCCTTGCAACTGGCTCACGCGCTCGACCAGCTGGCTCAGGGGCACGTCCTGGCCCTCGCCGCTGGCGCTGCCCTCGCGCACTTTCAACTGCTCGTCCTTGTCGATCACCACCTGCACGAACCTGTCGGGCTGGCGCGCGGCCTGGCCCACGGTGGGCAGTTCGATCTGGCTGGGCGTGATGAGGGGGGCGGTCACCATGAAGATGATCAACAGCACCAGCATCACATCGATGAAGGGCACCATGTTGATTTCGTTGATGGTGCGGCGACCCCGACCACGCGAAGAGACGGCTGGCATGTTCAGTGTCCCGATGCGGTTTGGGTTGGAGCAGGCGTGTGCACGCCGAGGTTGCGCTGCAGGATGTTGGAGAACTCTTCCATGAAGGTTTCCATGGCATTGGCCACCCGGTCAATGTCGTGCGCAAAACGGTTGTACGCGACCACGGCAGGGATGGCTGCAAACAGGCCAATGGCGGTGGCCACCAGTGCTTCGGCGATACCGGGCGCCACGCTCGCCAGCGTGACCTGTGCCATGGAGGCCAGCCCGGTGAACGCGTGCATGATGCCCCAGACGGTGCCGAACAGGCCAATGTAGGGCGCCACGGACCCCACCGTGCCCAGGAAAGACAGGTTGGTCTCCAACGCGTCCAGTTCGCGCTGGAAGCTGGCTCGCATGGCGCGGCGCGCACCATCGAGCAAGGTGCCGCCATCGGTTATCTTGCGTTCGCGCAGTTTCTGGTATTCGCGCATGCCACTGGCGAAGATGCGCTCCATGGGGCCGCCATGCCGGGCACTTTGCGCAGCCGCAGCGTAAAGGTCGTTGAGGTTGGTGCCGGACCAGAATTCGCGCTCGAAGCCTTCGTTGTGGTTCTGCACCCGCTTGATCGCGAAGATCTTGCGAAAGATCGCGGCCCAGCTCACGATCGACATGACGATCAGCAGCAGCACCACCGCCTGCACCACCCAACTGGCGTTGAGCATCAATTGAACAATCGAGAGATCTTCGGTCATGGGCTTCGGAGTGAGAAGTCGAAAAAAGGTTTCGTCTGGCTGAAACGAGTTTCAGGAAGTGATACCGAGGGCGTTCAATACAGAGGCGGGAATGCGTTGAGGACGCAGGGTGGCTGCATCGACCCATCCGATGCGGATGGTGCCCGTGCACAGCAACACCAGACCGGCAGACGCCGGATCACGCTGTCCCACCTTCGGTGCGATAGCGCTCGAAGGTGCCTCGGCAGGCGCCCGGGTTGATGGCGCTTGCCAGTATGCGGACTGCCCGATTGTGAGCGACGCACGCCCCGCATCCAGCACACGCGCTGTAACCAGAAGAAAATCATCGAGCCGCGCCGGCCGCTGGTACCGCACCTGAGTGTCGGTGACCACGAACATGCCGCCGATCTCGTCGCGCAAACGCTGTTGCTCCACGCCCAGATGTCTCAGCCATTCCGTGCGCGCACGCTCAAAGAACTTGAGGTAGTTGGCATAAAAGACGATGCCACCGGCGTCGGTGTCTTCCCAGTAGACGCGGATCGGCCACTGAAAGCCACCAAGATCCTCTGCCACGTTCACAGCGCTTGCTCCAGGCGGTCAATCGCTTCCAGCAAGTGCGGCATTGAACTGGCGGTGGAAAACCGCAGGTAGCGCCAAGGCTCTGCGCTACCAAAGTCGCGACCGGGCGTGGCCGCGATCTGGCAACGTTTCATCAGTTCAAAGGCCAGCGCCCAGCTGCCCCCTTGATCCGGTTGCTCACCCTTGAGCGAAATGCCCCATCGCTGGCACCACTGGCCCACGTCGGCCCAGGCATAGAAGGCGCCGTCCGGCATCACGGGCACCGTCAGCCCCAGGCGATCGAGTTCGGGAATGAAATGGTCCCGCCGCGCCTTGAACTCGGCGCGACGGCGTTCATATT
The DNA here is from genome assembly GCF_030651625.1 of Hydrogenophaga sp. Taxonomy (GTDB): domain Bacteria; phylum Pseudomonadota; class Gammaproteobacteria; order Burkholderiales; family Burkholderiaceae_C; genus Hydrogenophaga. Next base: position 128,251 of record NZ_JAUSCF010000009.1, read on the forward strand.
CGGCCAGGCTTTCCGGTGCAAAGCAGGCCAGCGCGGCATGTTGCGCAATGGTGCTGGCGCAGATGAACAGGTTCTGGGCCAGCCGCTCCACTGAGGGCACCAGGGCCTGAGGCACCACCAGCCAGCCCAGGCGCCACCCGGTCATGTTGAAGTACTTGGAGAAGCTGTTGATGCTGATGATGTCTTCACCCAGATCGGTGCCGTCGGTGCCGCGCAGCCCCAGTGCACTTTGCCCATAGGCATCGTCGAAACTGAGGCCGAGGTAGATTTCGTCGACCATCGTCACGCCGCCCTTGCTGCGAACCCACTGGGCAATGCGTGCCAGTTCGTCGCGGGCGATCGACGTGCCCGTGGGGTTCGAAGGCGAGGCCAGCAAGACACCCCGGGTGGCTTCTCCCCAGGCTGCTTCAACCTGGGCAGCGCTGAGCTGGAAGCGGTTCTCCGGCCCCGACGGGATCAGCACCGCACGGCCCTCGGCGGCCTGCACAAACTGGCGATTGCAGGGGTAGCTCGGATCGGGCATCAGCACTTCATCACCCGAGTCGATCAGGGTGAGGCAGGCCAGTTGCAGGGCGGCTGAAGCACCCGCCGTGACGATGATGCGTCCAGGGTCGATGTCCAGACCAAAACGTGTGGCGTACCAGCCGCTGATGGCTTCCCTCAGGGCCGGCAGACCGGTGGCCTGCGTGTACTGGCTGTGGCCGGCCTGAATGGCGCGCTGGGCAGCGGCCTGTACCAGAGGTGGCGCTGTGAAATCGGGTTCGCCGATGTTGAGGTACAGCATCGGGCGGTCGCCGGGCTGCGCACAGGCCGCCTGTGCCGCAGCGGCTTTGGCCAGTTCCATGACATAAAAAGGCTCGACGCGCTGAGCCCGCCGGGAAATCTTCATGGCGTGGTCCCAGGGCGATCAGGATGCATCGTTGCCTGAGTGGTTCGATGCGCTCTTGCGTGCGCCAATCTTCGCCGGCGCCGAGGCGACCTCCACGGGTCGCAGCTGGGCGGCCAGCTGGTGCAGCACACCATTGACATACTTGTGGCCGTCGGTGCCACCGAACGATTTGGCCAGTTCAATGCACTCGTTGAGCACCACGCGCCAGGGCACGTCCAGGCAGTGCTGGAACTCGTACACACCGATCCACAGCACGGCGTGTTCGATGGGGGATACCTCGGCCATGGGCCGGTCCAGCAGCGGTGCGATCAGCGTGTCTTGAGTCGCCGCACCCGCTATGCAGCCGTGCAGCAACGCGTCGTAGTGCACGCTGTCGGCCTTGTGAAAGCCACTGAGATCGCGGGTGAAGGCGTCGATGTCGCCCGCATCGTTGCGGCCCACCAGATGCTGGTACAGCGCCTGCAGGGCAAATTCGCGTGCGCGGGTTCGGGCCGACTTGTCGGCCGCCTTGCGTGCCTTGGGAGGCGTGGTTGGCGTGGTGGAAGCGTCGGTCATGGTGTCAGGCAATCTGTTCAAGCACGTGCGCCATTTCAACCGCGACCCGAGCCGCGTCACGGCCCTTGTCCACCTGGCGCGCGACCGCCTGTGCCAGGTTTTCGGTGGTGAGAATGGCGTTGGCAATCGGAATCTGGTAGTCCAGCGACAGGCGCGTCACACCGGCTCCAGATTCGTTCGCGACCAGCTCGAAGTGGTAGGTTTCGCCGCGGATGATGCAGCCCAGCGCAATCAGCGCATCGAAATCGTCACGCTCGGCCAGTGCCTGCAGGGCCACCGGCACTTCGAGGGCACCGGGTACCTTGATGTGGGTGATGTTCTTTTCCTGCACGCCCAAGGCCAGCAGCTCGGCATGGCAAGCTTCGAAAAGCGCGTTGGTGATGGGTTCATTGAAGCGGGCCTGCACGATGCCCACCGCCATTTTTTTGCCGTCGAGCAAGTCGGTGGAGCCTTTGTCTGCGCCAAACATGGGGGGTTTCCGTTTCTGTTTGTTTTGAAGGATGGGTCAGAGACCCGTAGCCGCTCAGTCGTCGTGACCCAGATAGCCGGTGATTTCGAGCCCATAGCCCGTCATGCTGGGCATGCGGCGAGGTTTGCCCAAGAGCTGCATGCGATGTACGCCGCATTCGCGCAGAATCTGCGCGCCCACGCCGTAGGTCCGCAGGTCCATGCGCCCGCGTTCTGGTGCCTGGGCGGGGCGGGCTGTGCCTTCAAACTGGTCCAGCAACTGGGCAGCCGTTTCGCCACAGTTGAGCAATACCGCCACACCCATGCCCGCCTTCTCCAGGTGGCGGAGGCTGGCCTCCAGGCTCCAGCTGTGCATGGAGCGGCCCACTTCCAGCGCGTCGAGCACCGAAAGGGGTTCATGCACCCGCACCGGAACCGAGACGTCAGCGCTCCACTGGCCCTTGACCAGCGCCAGGTGCAACGCGCCGCTGGGCTGGTCGCGAAAAGCGGTGGCGCTGAACTCGCCGAAAGCGGTTTGCAGCGGGCGCGTGCCCAACTTCTGCACCAGCGTCTCGTGGCGGCTGCGGTGTTCGATCAGGTCGGCAATGGTGCCGATCTTCAGCCCATGTTCCGCAGCAAACAACTGCAGATCGGGCAGGCGCGCCATGGTGCCGTCGTCCTTCATGATTTCGCAGATCACCGCCGAAGGACTGCAGCCCGCCATGGCCGCGAGGTCGCAGCCAGCTTCGGTGTGGCCGGCGCGCATGAGTACGCCGCCTTCAACCGCCTGCAAGGGGAAGATGTGGCCGGGCTGCACCAGATCGCTGGCCTGCGCCCCGGCCGCCACGGCCACCTGAACGGTGCGTGCCCGGTCAGCGGCAGAAATGCCGGTCGTCACCCCTTCTGCCGCTTCGATGGAAACCGTGAAAGCCGTGCTCATCTTGGTGCCATTGCGGGGCACCATGGGGGGCAGGTTCAGGCGCTCGCAACGCTCACGGGTCAGCGTCAGGCAGATCAGGCCGCGACCGTAGCGTGCCATGAAGTTGATGGCTTCAGGCGAGACATGGTCTGCTGCCAGCACCAGATCGCCCTCGTTCTCGCGGTCTTCCTCGTCGACCAGAATGACGATGCGACCGGCGCGCATGTCTGCAACGATGTCTTCAACGGGCGAAATCTGGACCGGTGCCAGGGTGTCGGTGGCGCTCATGCGTTTTCCTTGGAGGGTAGGGCGCCTGCGCTGAGCATGCGCTCCACATAGCGCGCGACGGTGTCGATTTCGAGGTTGACCGTGTGCCCCCTGGCCAGCTGGCCCAGGGCGGTGTTTTCAACCGTGTGAGGAATGAGGTTGATGCTGAACTCGCAGCCTTGGGCGCTGTCTGTGATCTGGTTCACGGTGAGGCTCACGCCATTCACCGTGATGGAGCCCTTGTAGGCCAGGTACTTTCCCAGCGAGGGTGGCGCCATCACCCGCAGTTCCCAGCTTTCACCCACTTGCGCAAAATGCGTCACCTCGCCCACGCCGTCCACATGCCCGGACACAATGTGCCCGCCCAGGCGGTCATTGGCCCTGAGGGCTTTTTCCAGGTTGATGCGATGCCCTGGTTCGGCCAGGCCGGTGGTGCGGGCCAGTGACTCGGCGGAAATGTCGATCGTGAACTGCCGCTGGTCCGGATCGAGCGAGGTGACCGTCATGCAGGCGCCGTTGAGCGCAATGCTGTCGCCCAGGCCGACGTCGTCGAGGTAGCCTGGCGGCGCCTCGATAGCAAGCCGCCTGCCATGATCCAAAGAACTGCCCAAAGCGTGGAGGGCGGCGATGCGCCCCACGCCGGTGATGATGCCGGTAAACATTCGCGTATTTTCGCAGGGTTTGCCGGCCTTCTCCGGGCAGCGGTTGGCTTCGCCTGTTGCAAACGCCGAAACATCCCGGCGAAACGATGGAATCAACCCTTCAGAAAGTGGTCCCTTTCCACACCACGGGCCAGAATGCGCAGGTCTTTTCCCACTTGCTCAAACGACTGGAACTGCAAAGCCAGACCTTCACTCAATTGGCCCAGGGGCCCAAAATTCGACAAGCCGGCGCCTTGCCCCAGCAGCGTGGGGGCCAGGTAGAGCAAGCATTCGTCCACCAGCCCGGCGCGAAGAAAAGACCCGTTCAGCTTGTACCCCGCTTCCAGGTGCAGTTCGTTCACCTCACGCTGGGCCAGATCTTTCAACATGCCGTCCAGATCCACCTTGCCATGGGCATCCGGCAGGCACCTGATCTGCGCGCCCCGGGCCTCCAGCGCGGCCTGCCTTGCCGCGTCCGGCTGCGCGCAATAGATCCAGATCTGGCGGGCCAACCCGTGTGCGGCAGGTTGAAAAAGCCGGGCATCTGGCGGCGTTTCCAGCCGGCTGTCCACGATCACCAGATGGGGCTGCCGGGTGGCCGGCACCAGCCGTACGTCGAGCATGGGATCGTCTTCAAGAACCGTTCCAATGCCGGTGAGCACCGCGCACGCCCGCGCCCGCCACCTGTGACCATCACTGCGCGCTTCCGCGGACGTGATCCATTGGCTGGTGCCGTTGGCCAGCGCCGTTGTGCCGTCCAGCGACGCCGCCATTTTCATCCGCACCCAGGGCGTGCCCCGGATCATGCGGCTGAAAAACCCGATGTTGAGTTCACGGGATGCTTGCGATGCCGGGCTGCTCGCAGGCAAGAGTTCCACCTCGATGCCTGCGGCGCGCAGGCGGTCCAGTCCCTGGCCGGCGACTTTCGGGTTGGGATCGCCGGTGGCCACCACGACGCGGGCCACCCCGGCGGCGATCAGTGCATCGCAGCACGGGGGGGTGCGTCCATGGTGGGAACAGGGCTCCAGGGTGACATAGACGGTGGCGCCTTGAACAAACTCGTCGCGTTCTTGGGCATTCCGAAGCGCCATGACTTCGGCGTGCGAACCACCTGCAGGTTGGGTGTGGCCCTCGCCAATCAGGCCCCTTCCCGGTTGCACAATCACGCACCCCACTCTTGGGTTGGGGTTAGACGAAGCAACAGATTTGGAGGCAAGGCTTAGGGCTCGCTGAAAAGAATCAGCGCCCATTGGAAGCATCAACGGCCCCAACAACGAATGGTCAAATCCGCTCGGTTGTTGAGGACGTTTCCAGCCCCCTTCAGATTTTGCTGATTGAGCAACAGAATTCCACATTCGTCGTTTGCTTGCGCGTTCACTGGAACCGCTTGCAAGGTGAATGTGGCAGCTGCGGGCCCCGCAGCGAAGCTTATGTTGTAACGTGCGCCAGGACCGGCAGGCACCTGATTCAACCCAGCTTGGTTGATGAACGCTTGGTTGACTGCGACACCGTCCTGCGTCACGTTGTAGCTACCCGACAGTGTGTAGTTTTGCTCCAATCGCTGAGCCACGGCCAGAAGAAAGTTTTTGGCTTCTGCACGGTGGCTGCGTTGGATGTAAGCTGAGTAGCTGGGGACGGCGATTGCTGCCAATATCGAGATCACCGCCACCACAATCATCAATTCGATGAGCGTAAACCCCATTTGCGTTCGCATCTTTAGATGAGTCATGTGGTTATTTGGTGAGAATCTCACGCCAGAAATAGCGACCGCGAGGAGGGGTAGACATGTTCAAGGTTGGAGGATTTTCCTTGCAGTCATCTTGATTGCATACCACCGTCGGCCGGTTGAACTGATCGACATAGGTATTGCTCACCTTGATCACGCCTGTCGAGTCGACCGCAACGCCACCAACCAACGTGCCATCCACCACCAAGTTACCGCCCCTTCCGGTGCAGAAATTGACTGCCATGATGAATCCAGAATTCCCTGGCACGCATACATCCCCAGAAGGCCTGGTCGTTGCAAATAACACGGCGCCAGTATCCGGGGGCAAGGTCGGATTGCCGAGTACCCGTTCACCGCCGGTAAACACCATCCTCCACCCCCGCCGATCGGTCAAATCCGGAGTGGTCCAGTTACGCGTCACATTGCCACTTGGCAGAGTCGTCTCTGTGTAGGGAATGTTCACAATATCGCTTGCTGGAATGGTCAAAGAAGATGATATGCCTCTGTCGGTCACGCCATAGAAGCCTCGTTGTGCGGTATCCGTGTAGTCAGGATCTTCGTTGAGTTTGCCAGTCCCAAATGCCACATTCCATCCATTGCCGTCACAGGATTGGGCGACTGAAGGTGCCGTGGTGATCGGTTCGCCACTAGCGAAAACAACCCCGATGTACCGCCACGCACCACCTGATTCCGTGGGGCGTGCCACCACAAAATTACCGCCTTGGATTCGGGAATACTGGAACTTGTGCATGTTGCCAAGTGCGTCTCCCGCATATACGGTATCCATGAGGCCATCCAGATCCGTGTCCACCGGTGTGGGAGTCGCGAGTCCGTTTGCGCCAGCCGGCGCTCCAGTGGCTTCAAGCTTGACGTCCACGGCGCCGGTGTTGGCATTGAGCATGTACAAAAAAGCCCTGCCGTCATTCGACCCGAATCCATTGCCAACGATCACACGCCACTCACCGCTCGCTGTGGAAGAGTCGGCCGTTTTCGCAATTTGCTGGTAGGCGCCTGTGACCGGGTTGATCGAGGGTTCGTTGAAGGTGTACCCCAGATCACCATCTTGAGCGGAAGTGAACTCCCACATGGGAAGGCTGGACAGTGCGTCTTCCGTTGCCGTTGCAAAGCTGTTTTGCGTAGTGATGTCAAGGGCGTAATAGCCTCTTCCCCCTGCACCCAGGCCACCGACCAGCACCGTGCCCCATGTGGTTGCAGTTCTCTGTATGTCCCCAACCATCGGTGTGCTGTCGACAAAGTAGCGGTGCTGGAAATTAGGCTCGGTGAGTCCTGGCAGATTGTTGAACACCGCCGAAGGAATGAAGCCGAACAATTCGCGACCGTTTGCTCCCGAAAAGGCATGAAGCATGCCGTCATTGGCGCCCACGTAAACGACTGGTACGCGATTCCTCGTGGCTGCGCGGTACGCTGCGTGCCCCGGGAAGTTAGTTCCTGTGTAGGCAGGGCTGGAGCCAGCCAAGAACGTTACACCAGAATTCACGATATCGCCAAGGAGACCTGGTGCCCGAGGGCGGAAAAGAGCAGTTTCATTGGCACGATCCCCTCGAAGGTAGGAAACCCGCTCGCTCCCTATACCCCCGACATTCAAGACGAGGCGCTGGTCAGTATTGAGGGAGTCCCAGCGAAACGGCATGCGTGTATATGCAGTGTTACTCCACGCGGTGAAAATTTTGCGGTTGGCGGCATTGAGTCTGGTCAAGCCCGTGGGCGGAGTAAAGGTGGTATTGAACCAGTTGGATGCTTCCCAAACCGGTGTGTTGTTGCACTGTGCTGCGGTTTGTGTGGGTGTGCAAGCGCGAACGGTACCGCTCCAGTCCCTTGGGTTGTAGCCGGCGTAAATGATTTGACTGTCCGAAGTCTGGCGACTAGAGGTCACTGCAGCACTTGATGCCGACCCGACACTCGCCCTCGCGGCAATGTCGGCAAACGCACTGGATAGACCTGCGCGCAGAAGCGCTGGTGTGCTCCCCGCAAACCATGTGTCGGGAATACCGTCTCCATTTTTGTCCCAAGGCAGTGGGTTGGGTGGTGTGGGGGCCGTGGTTGGCCTCGGAATATTCGGGTTGTTACCCTGGGCGATTTCCGTGTCGAACCCACCGTACTTGGCGGCCAGCCAGTACTGGGAGCGCAGCGTCGCCGCTGCAGGCAGCCCACCCACGTTGTTACCGTTTTCAATCACGTCAACTATGTAAGTGCTGATGGTTTGTGTGCCTTCAAGATCAGGACGAATGTCGTTTGTATTCGCCCAGTGAGCCAGACCTGCCATGTAAGGTGTGCCATTGCTTGCTCCGCCAGCCCAGCCATTTTCAGCAAGGCCTTCCATGGTTCGCGTGGTGGTCCACAGGTTTTGAACGTTCAGTCCGTCTGGATCTGTGGGCGTGCCTCCTGTGCAGTTGGCACGTGTTGAGCCCGGTAAATTGCCATCACAGTGAGTGAAGATGTCACCCAAGGTCAGCATGAAGTTCCGCTGGCAAGTGTTGATCATGGGATCGCGCGTACCGCCGGCGAGCAGGGTTGATCCCGTGACCACGGGAAAGCCGTCCAGTTGCGCCGGCGTAATGTTGTTGACCCATGCTGCTGGGGGTGCACGTCCTCGCAAATAGAGTTGGGCTGCGTAGAACAGCTCACTGACAGGGTCGTTGCTCTTGTAGCCAGAAGCGTAGCCGAATTTGTTGAGGTAATTCATCAACCCCGAATTGTTGACTCCGCTGGGCCCCGAGTCGATGGTATCGGGGTTCGTGAACATGATGCCAGTGGATTGGTTCCATTCCATGTTGGTTTTGGTAGCGTCCCCAATAGTGTTGTCTACGACACCTGAACTCGTCACCTCCAGTGCGCCAACGCTCTTCAAAGGTGTCCTCAGCACTCCTCCGCTGCGGTCATTGCCATCCTGGCTCAAATAGCCAAAAGCGCCGAATCTGAGATTGTTGGCATATTGCTGAACCAAGCCTTCAGGCTTGGCGACGCCTGTGTATCGCGCTTGGCAGTTGGCTTCCCTCACATTGCCGGTCACCCCGAACGCAGGCGACGGGACGCAGACCTCAACGCGAATATTGAAACACCAACTCGTTCCTGCATTACCAGGCAATGGTGAAGCGGCACAGGTGGCACGTTGCTGAACGCCAGTCCAATCTACAAAATTACTGGCATTGGAGGTGACGAATTTTGAGCCGTATCCCCCCGAGCGCACCCACTTTTCTGCAAGGCGCTGTGCAGCGGGGACCCCAGGAGTATTTGTTCTTATGCGCTTGATGGGGTTGTAAGCATTTCGATCGCTAAACGAACGGATCAATACCGTGCGACCGGTTGTGTCACCCGCATGGGTAGTAGACATGGACGAAAAATTATCGCGCGTACCTCCCGTCATGACGGAACGAAACTGATCAAGGTTGGACATCGTCAACCAATTAAGGAAGTTCCCGCTCCATTGGGTGTTTGCCGGACACGTAGCATCGGCATTCATTGCACTGACTGGCGAAAAAGCCTCATTGGTGGTTGAGTAGGTGTAGCACTTTCTATTATCAAAATACCCGTCATACCGTTGGGTAATCGTATAGTCGGCGGCGGTATAGGACACCTGAAGACCGGTTGGAAATTCAACAGATAATGCCAATAGCACGTTTCCTGGCACAGCAGTGCTCTCAGGGGGCTGCTGGGTAGGAAAGAAATAGCCCCAACAATTAGCCGCGAAAAACGCTGAAATGAGGCCTGTGCCCAGCTTTAAGAAAAGATTAGTTTTCATTGCGAATTCCCTGATCAGAGCTCAAAGTGGCGAAAAAACGGACTGAAGCGTGACTGACGTGAGACCAGCGGGGCCTGCCGTGCGTCCAAAACCCACTGCCGTGATTCGAAAAAACATCTTGTTTGAAGAGCCGATGATGCCCAAGTCCGCAGCCTTGAACACCTCGATCATGTATCTCGGTGGGGGAATGCCCTGCGGCGCTGCGACGCCGTCGGGACCCACGAAGGGAGCATCCGTGAACTGCCCGTAACGTATCGTCGGTACTGCTGCGGCAATTGTTCCCGCACACGCACGCGGTGGATTGGAATTGTCTTCCCAGTTGGCACCACTCCAGACCGGCATGCCGCAGGCTGTAGATGCCTCAGCGGAATAGACGCCCTGCAGCGGCATAGCCTGACCGAGACCGCCGTCCTCGAGGGCAATGTCGTCGACGATGGGATTGGCTGCGATCCAGAAATTCCCTGCATCTACCGCATTGGCGGGCCTTGTACCCGCTGGTCGCAGAGTTCCGCAACCGACTGCAGCACAGAAGGTTCCGTTGAAGCGGATCCCCAGTATGTCTCGCTCAGCATCTCTCAGAGCCATTTCCGCATACTCCCGGGCCAAGGCACGGTCCCGATCGTTGGCGGCCATGCGTTCCTCGAACAGGGAGCCGCGCATGGCCATCACGCCGAGAATGGAAAGCACGATCAAGAAAATGAGGCTTGTGATCAGTACAAATCCATGTTGGGAAGACGTAGGCTTCATCATGGTTCTCTCAGAGCGGCGTAGCGTAGACAGCATTGCGCAAAGACACAACCGAGGTGAAGCGTTTCCACAAGCGGTTGTCCCCTGCTGCACGTGCGATATTGGGTGCGAAACCACCCGCCGCATTCCGCTGGCAAGTTGGGCGCGTGGGCTGAAGCACGGTGGTACCCTGGGCTGCCGCACCACGCGTGGCATCTGTGGCTGACACGATGCAAATCTCAACCGCTGTCACAGCCGACCAGCCTTGCACGCTGGCGGCAACGGCTGCGGCGCTGACATACTGAGCCTGCCCACCACCGGCCGCAACAGCTGCCCCCGGCGCGCCCGGTGCTGACATCTGGTATCGAAGAATGAACTCTTCCACACCCGGGGCCATACTCTGGGCCTGATTGTTGCCAGAGCCAGCGCAACGAAGTTGTGGAATGCCTTCGGCCGCTGGGACCTCTACAAAAAATCGATTGATGACAAACGTGGTTCCCGCCGGGACGTTTTGTTGCAGGCAGTCCACGCCAACACCGACCGCCGGGTTGGCTGCAATCAAGCTGTTGGCTGCGTTGGCAGCGTCATTGGGAATGGCTTGATAGGCAATCTGCAAACTGTGCCGTGTAGCATTTGCCGCACCACATGCCTGCACAGCCGGAGCCCCCGCGGTTAGTATTGCATTTGGCGTGCTTGTCATCGCGCCATCGCATCCAAACACAGGGGTCAGGCCAGCGAAAATGGTGCTGATGGGAGAGGAGACAGGAGCGACGGCCGGGTTTCTCAAGAACAAGTTGGTGAGCGCTTCGTTGCCTGGAATAAAAATGGCGGAAGCCTGCGCCCTATTGGCTGCATTCAGGTCAAAAATGTCAACGAAGCCTGCCTGAACGAGGTTTTGATGCAGGATGCCAGTGGCGATTCTGGCCGGTTCGTTGAGTTGGGTCTGATCCTCTCTTTGCCTCATCAAGTTATTGGAGTTTACATAAACAGTTCCAATGGCTAACAAGATGATCAAGCCAATAGCAATGCTGACGAGCAACTCAATCAGCGTTAACCCTCTTTGACGATGAGCATTCATGGGGTGACCCAAAGATTCAAACAACGAACACCGTCCACTCTTGGAGCCGGGCATGTATCATCTTCCCTACTGGCAATGCCCAAGGCAGCATCGTTGTCGGTTTCAAGTTCTGGCTTTTCCCTCCACATCACCACAACGCGCCGGGCATTGGGTTCCGTCACCCCGGCAGCCTCCACTGGAAAAATGGAGCCACGTCCGCCCGGCAACTCACGGGCAAGCGATTCGCGCCATTCGCGGAGGTCGCGTTGTGCAGCTTGTGCGGGGGTGCAGGCCGGCTGTGCGTTGAGTCCACACGCCGGATCTGCGGGCAACACTGCGGCCGCAGCGTAAGCATTGGCCGCCAGATAAGCTCCATCGGGGTTAGCTGCCGCAGTTGCCAAATTGGCAAGTGTCAGGGTGGTATTGTTGACACGCATTTTCTCGATAATGAAGTCTGCTTGGTGCAGTGCCTGGGTGCGCATAGCAGATGTCTGCTGGTACCGAGTGGATGCGAGTTGGAGTCCGGCCGCACCCAGCAGACCGATGGCCACTAGCAACAGGGTGATCAGCACTTCTATCAGCGTGGCGCCGCGCTGATAGGACGGTAATGTGTACATGCAATGTTTCATGGGATCTGACACACGCCTGGTTGTTCCAAACGAACGCGCCCAGTTTGATTTATCACTATATTTCGCGAGAGTGTCTCCAAACCTGGCGTCGTGGGGCAAATGCGAACAGAAAACAGTGGCAGCCCTAGCGGTTGACCGTTTGGCAAGAAAGTGATCGTTCGGTTTGCTGTTGAAAAACCAGAACGAATGAAATCCCGAGGAAGCGTGTCTTGCCGAATGACGGGATTGGCATCGGCAGGTAAGCCGAGGATCACGATCCAACCGTTTTCGAGATCGCTGTTGGTGCAGTTTTGGCCATTGTCACTGGGACAAACCGTGACCGGGGAATTGAACTGAACCGCTTCTGATCTCGCCAAGTACAGAGAGCTCGTGTAGTCGTTGACCATGGTTCGTACCGCAGTGCTGGTTCGAAGCTGTGTCCAACTGGGTCCGGCCAAAGCGAGCAGAACCGCGAGCATGGCCACGACAACCATCATTTCTATGAGCGTGAAGCCCCTGGAAATGCAGATCTGCCTGCGAATTGCGTGGGTAGGTTGACCGGTCATGAGGTGAGTGTCTCCTCCTGTAACAGCCGCTCGTCATCCCTGCCGACGAAAGCAAATGCCATCGCGACCAGCGGCAGAAAGCATTCACTTGTGTGCGGTTCTACACGCCAACTGAACCGGAAACCGTGCGAACTTTCTGCGCCAGTTCAACGCTTCACTTCATCCACCAGCGCCCGAAAATCATCAATGTCCTCGAAGCTCCGGTACACGCTGGCGAAGCGGATATAGGCCACCTTGTCGAGCTTCTTGAGCTCGCGCATCACCATTTCGCCCAGCCGCGCTGCAGGCACCTCACGTGCACCCAGGTTGAGCAGCTTTTCTTCAATGCGGTCGATCGCTGCATCGACCTGTTCGGTGCTCACGGGGCGCTTGCGCAACGCCAAGCTGAACGAGGCGCGCAGTTTGGCCGGAATGTAGTCCACCCGGCGCCCGTCTTTCTTCACCACGGCGGGGAAACTCACGTCTGGCCGCTCGTAGGTGGTGAACCGTTTTTCGCAGTGGCCGCATTGCCGCCGGCGGCGAATGAAGCCTGCGTCTTCCGACACGCGCGTTTCCACCACCTGGGTTTCGAGATGTCCGCAGAAGGGGCATTTCATCGCAGGAAGCCCATGTCTTGCCGCCGGGCCGCCCCAAGGCGAGACGCACCCCTGTAGGGGGCAGCGACCTGCGAAGCGGTGGAGCGTGGGGGCATCATAGAACTTGCCGCCGGGCCGCCCCAAGGCGAGACGCACCCCTGTAGGGGGCAGCG
>NZ_JAUSCF010000016.1 GCF_030651625.1 Hydrogenophaga sp.
GCGTTGATTTGTACGCAGGCTTGATGGCTCGCCCGTGACCGACCCAGGCAAAGGCGTCTAGTGTCCTGTCCCGCAAATAACTTGCATATGAAACCGCGCCTTCACACCCATGGCCGCGTTGCAAATCCTCGCGATAGCACAGGCTATCGCTGCGGTTTGCGCCTTGCCCTGGGCGCGAATTCATCGGCTTCATTTCATGCAACTATTTGCGGGACAGCCCACTAGAACACCACAGCGTCAGGCGCGTTGGCGCGAATGAAGTCCAGCACCTTGGGCGTCTGGATGTTGGTGAACAGCGAAACATCGCCCGCGCCGCAGTCGCCGCTGGTCCCGGACGAGGTGATGCCCACCACGCCCTGGGTACCGCCGATGGCCCGGTACATGGGCCCGCCGGAGTCACCCGGACATGTGTTGGCTCCCTTGTTGTCGTACACATAGCCCACGTGCAGGTCGTTGACGATGGTGACCTTGGCAAAACCCGCAGCCAGCTCGAAGTCTGGACCACCCCACCCGGCGATGAACACGTTCTGGCCGGCGGTCGAAGGATTGCTCACCAGCAGAGGCATGGGCGGTGCGGGCAGCGGATTGGTCAGGGTGATCACTGCCGCGTCATTCAGGAAACCGGCCGAGGTTTGCTGGTATTCGGGGTGATTCACCCAGCTCCGCGCACGCAATTCGCGGGCCGTTCCATCGGCCTGCCAGACCGGCGTGGTAATGCGCGTCACCTCGGGCGGCAGGCAGTGCGCAGCCGTCAGTATGCGGGTGGGGCTGATCAGGGTGCCCGAGCAGTACAGCGCCGTGCCGTTGCTGCGGGTGGCAATGAAGACCACCACGGGGGTCTGACCCGGCAGGGCGCATTCGGTGCCACCCCGGATCTTGGGCACCACGCCGATGCTCGCGCACTGCTCGACCGGTGTGGGGTCGGCCAGGGCATCGCCGCCACCTCCGCCGCCGCAGGCGGCGAGCGCCAGGGCCCCCAGCACACCAGAACCCTTTGCAAACCAACCCATGGCGCTCCCTTTCGTGAATGAATACGGCTGTTCAGGGGTGGCACACACCACCCGCAGCGCATGGTAGTCGAAAGCCTGTGTGCGCATTGCTCAGCCGGCAGAGCCCGACCAGAAATCGGGTTGTCCGTAATGGTGTTTCAGAAAGTCGATCCACAGCCGCACGCGCAGCGCCAGGTGTTTGCGTTGCGGGAACAAGGCGTAGATGCCGTTGGGCGGTGCCGCGAACGGGTCCAGCACGCTGACCAGGCGTCCGGCCGCAATGTCGGTCTCGACCTCCCACATGCTGCGCCAGGCAATGCCGTAGCCCGCCAGACACCATTCGTGCAGCACCTGTCCGTCGGAACAGTCGAGCGGACCGCCAGGCCTCAGGTGCACCAGGTCGCTTTCGCCGCCGCCCTCTGCCGGCATGACAAACGCCCATCCCCGTGTCTGTGACGCATCGCTGGACAGCGTCAGGCAATCGAAACGGGCCAGGTCGGCCGGCGTCTGTGGCGTGCCGTGGCGCTGGAGGTAGCGGGGCGCGGCCACGCACAGTCGGCGGTTGTCGGCCAGGCGCACGCTCACCAGCGACGAGTCCGGCAGATCGCCCACCCGCACCGCGCAGTCGTAGGCTTCGCCGGCCACATCAACCACGCGGTCGCTCAGGTTGAGCGAGATCGTCACCTCGGGATGCAGCTCGCGAAACCGCGGCACCAGCGGCGCCACGTGGCGGCGACCAAAACCGGCGGGCGCGGTCAGCCTCAGGTGCCCGCTGGCCTTGACGCCGCCAGCGCTGACGCTGGCTTCGGCATTGGCAAGGTCCACCAGCAGGCGCTGGCAGTCCTCTAGAAAGGCACTGCCTTCGTGGGTCAGGGTGATGCGCCGCGTGGTGCGCACCATGAGCTTGACACCCAGACGCGTCTCCAGCGCATCGAGCCGGCGGCCGATGATGGCGGGTGCCACGCCTTCGGCGCGCGCTGCCGCAGTGAGACTGCCCCGCAGGGCCACCGAGGCGAAAGTTTCGAGCTGCTTGAGTTTGTCCACCGGGGCAGATTACGCCATCAAAAATGACAAATCAATTGGCAATCTCCAATCATTCAGGTGCTTTCGGTTGCGATTCCGCGCGCTGCGCAGCCGCCGGTGTGAGGCGCGCCACGTCCTCTGGCGCGTAGCCCAGCGCCGCCAGCAGCTCGGCGTTGTGCTCGCCCAGCCGGGGAGGGCTGCGTCGCACCCCCAGCCGCTCGCCGCCCAGCGTGATTGGCAGCAGCACCGTTTTGGCGGTGTGGCCGGCGCGCTCTCCATCGGGCAAATCGATATCGGCCAGGCCACCGGTGGCCAGCAAGTGCGGGTCGTGCAGCAGGTCATGCGGCCGGGCAATGGGCGCAAATGGCAGCCCTGCGTTTTCGAACAGGGCGGCCAGGTCGGCGGCGCGATGCACACCCAGGCGCTCGCGCAGCAACGGCAGCAGCCAGTCGCGCGCCCGTACGCGATCGTTGTTCGTGCGCAGGCGCTCGTCGCCCCGCAGGTCGTCAAAGCCCAGCGCCTCGCAGAACAGCGACCACTGCGTGTCGCTCACCACCGCCAGAAAGATCTGCTCGGCCTCTTCGGCAGCGCCCTGCACCTGGAACACGTCGTAAATGCCCCAGGGTGAGATGCGCGTGGGCATGGGGTTGGCGGGCACACCGGTCACGGCGAACTGCATCATGTGCTGTGCAACGAGAAAGATGTTGTTCTCGAACAGTGCGCTCTGCACCTCCTGGCCCTGGCCAGTCTGTTCGCGCGCGCTGAGCGCGGCCATGACACCGATCGCGCCAAACATGCCGCCCATGATGTCGTTGACCGAGGTGCCGGCGCGCAGCGGGTCACCGGGTCGACCGGTCATGTAGGCCAGCCCACCCATCATCTGCACCACTTCATCGAGCGCAGTCCGGTGGTCATAAGGACCGGGCAGAAAGCCTTTGTGGCTCACATAGATGAGACGCGGATTGCGGGCCTGAAGGCTCTCGAAGTCGAGCCCCAGCTTTTTCATGGTCCCCGGCTTGAAGTTCTCGCTCACCACGTCGGCGGTGTCAATGAGCTTGAGCACCGCCTCACGGCCTTCGGGCGTGTGCAGATCGAGCGCGAGGCTCTTCTTGTTGCGATTGAACAAAGGGTAAAAACCGGCGCCCACTCCCAGCAAGTGGCGGGTGTGGTCACCGGTGGGCGGCTCCACCTTGATGACTTCCGCCCCCAGATCACCCAGCACCATGCCGCAGGTGGGGCCCATGACCATGTGGGTGAATTCCACGACGCGCAGGCCTTCGTAGGGGAGGCGGCCCTTGGAGGGGGTTTGCATGGGCCGGATGTTACCGCTTCGATCCTTTTGAACGATTACCCCACAAAAAGTCATGGATCCATCGCATTGAATGCCATAAATCGCAGCTCAGGTTCGCAATACATTACAGCTATGAGCCCACCGCGTGCCGTTCTGTTTGACGCCTATGGCACCCTGTTCGATGTCTATAGCGTCGGGTTGCTGGCCGAACAGCTGTTTCCCGGACACGGCACCCCATTGGCCGTGCTGTGGCGCGACAAACAGATTGAATACACCCGACTGGTGACCACCAGCGACCACGGCGCGCACTACCAGCCGTTCTGGCCACTGACGCGCCAGGCGCTCACCTATGCCATCAAGGTGGTCGCGCCCGCCGCGCGCCAGAATTGGGCGCCGTTCGAACCATTGGCCGTGCAACTGATGAACCAGTACCGCCACCTTTCGGCTTTCCCCGAGAACCATGCCGTGCTCAGGGCACTGCGTGCGCGCGGTGTGGTCACCGGCATCCTGAGCAACGGCGAGCCCGAGATGCTGGGCATCGCGGTGCGCAGCGCCGGGCTCGAAGGCCTGCTGGACCACGTGATCAGCGTGGACCCGATCCGCAAGTACAAAACACACCCCGACGCCTACGCCCTGGGCGAAGCCGCCACTGGCCTGCCGCGCTCGCAAATGGCCTTCGTCAGCAGCAACGCCTGGGACGCCCTGGCCGCGACGTGGTTCGGCTACCGCACGGTCTGGGTCAACCGCCAGAACCTGCCTTTTGAAGAACTGGGTACCCAGCCGACCCGCACAGGCAGCAACTTGCGAGAGGTACTCGCCTTGCTGGATTGATCCTTGCTTTTTCCACCCCCACCTTTTCATCTCCCTCCGTTCGGGCTGAGCCTGTCGAAGCCTTTACCAGAAAGTCACTGATGTCATCACGCACCACGATCCACGGTCTTCAAGTTGCCACCGAGCTCTACACCTTCATCAACGACAGCGTGCTGCCCGGAACCGGTGTCTCGGTCGATGCGTTCTGGAAAGGCTTCGACAGCATCGTGGCCGACCTGGCCCCCAAGAACGCCGCTCTCCTGGGCGAGCGCGACCGCCTGCAGGCCGAGCTGGACACCTGGCACAGCGCCAACCCCGGCCCCATCCGCGACATGGTGGCCTACCGCAAGTTCCTGGAAACCATCGGCTACCTCGTGCCCGAGCCCAAAAAAGTGAAGGCCACCACGAAGAACGTGGACGATGAACTCGCCACCCAGGCCGGCCCGCAGCTGGTGGTGCCGATACTGAACGCACGCTATGCGCTCAACGCCGCCAACGCGCGCTGGGGCAGCCTGTACGACGCGCTTTACGGCACCGATGTGATCAGCGAAGACAAGGGCTGCGGCAAAGTGGCCAAGGGCAAGAAGGGCGGCTACAACCCCAAGCGCGGTGCCAAGGTCATCGAGTACGCACGCCACGTGCTGGACCGCTGCGCGCCGCTGAAGAAAGGCTCGCACCTGGGCTCGACCAGCTACAAGGTCAACAAGGACGGCGAATTGGTGGTGGGTCTGGCCGAGGGCGGCACCAGCAAACTGGTCGACAAGACCCAGTTCATCGGCTACCAGGGAGACGCCAAAAAGCCCAGCGCCATCCTGCTCAAGCACAACGGCCTGCACCTGGACATCCAGATCAACCGCAGCACGCCCATTGGCGCCAGTGACGCGGCCGGCGTGAGCGACCTGGTGGTGGAAGCCGCCCTGTCCACCATCCTGGACCTGGAAGATTCCGTGGCCGCGGTTGACGCCGAGGACAAGGTGCTGGCCTACCGCAACTGGCTGGGCATTCTGCAGGGTACGTTGGTGGAATCGTTCGAGAAGGGCGGCCAGACCCTCACGCGCGGCCTCAATGCCGACCGCGTGTACACCGCGCCCAACGGCAAGCCGAACGCGGTGCGCCTGCACGGCCGTTCGCTCATGTTCCTGCGCAACGTCGGCCACCTGATGACCAATCCGGCCATCCTCTGGGGCGCGGAAGACAAGGAGATTCCCGAAGGCATCATGGACGCGATGGTCACCACCGCCATCGCCATGCACGACCTCAAGCGCACGAAGAAGGACGCCATCCGCAACTCGCGCAAGGGCTCGGTCTACATCGTCAAGCCCAAGATGCACGGCCCGCGCGAAGTGGCGTTTGCCGCCGAGCTGTTCGGCCGCGTGGAAAAGGTGCTGGGCCTGCCCGAGAGCACCGTCAAGCTCGGCATCATGGACGAAGAGCGCCGCACCTCGGTGAACCTGAAGGCCTGCATTGAAGCGGCCGCCAGCCGCGTGGCCTTCATCAACACCGGCTTCCTGGACCGCACCGGCGACGAGATGCACAGCGCCATGCTGGCCGGCCCCATGGTGCGCAAGGGCGACATGAAGGCCAGCGCCTGGATTCAGAGCTACGAGCGCAACAACGTGCTGGTGGGCCTGAGCTGCGGCCTGCGCGGCAAGGCACAGATCGGCAAGGGCATGTGGGCCATGCCCGACCTGATGAAGGCCATGATGGAGCAGAAGATCGCCCACCCCAGGGCCGGCGCCAACACGGCCTGGGTGCCCAGCCCCACGGGCGCCACGCTGCACGCGCTGCACTACCACCAGGTGCTGGTGAGCGACGTGCAGAAAGAGATGGAAAAGATCGACGCCACCGCCGAACGCGACAACCTGCTCACCGGCCTGCTGACCGTGCCCGTGAGCAGCAACCCGAACTGGAGCGACGCCGAGAAGCAGCAGGAAGTGGACAACAACGTGCAGGGCATCCTGGGCTACGTGGTTCGCTGGGTCGACCAGGGCGTGGGCTGCTCCAAGGTGCCCGACATCCACAACGTGGGCCTGATGGAAGACCGCGCCACACTGCGCATCAGCAGCCAGCACATCGCCAACTGGCTGCACCACGGCATCGTGACCGAGGCGCAGGTGAAGGCAAGCTTTGAGCGCATGGCCGCGGTGGTGGATGGCCAGAACGCCGGCGACAAGCTCTACCAGCCCATGGCCGGCAACTTCAACACCAGCAAGGCGTACCAGGCTGCGCTGGATCTCGTGTTCAAGGGCAAGGCGCAGCCGAGCGGCTACACCGAGCCGCTGTTGCATGCCTGGCGTTTGAAGGTAAAAGCGGCCTGAGCTCGGCCCTGGCCCCCCGCTCTCCCTCCGTCCCCATTCGGAACAGGATCGGGATGCGAGCCATCGCTCATCAGACCCTTCAATGGAACGGCGCCTTCGGGCGCCGTTTTCATGGGCCACACACCGACAATGCCGGTATGACACTGCGCTACCTGATCTTTGACGCCAGCGACGACGGCGAAGGCACCGGAACCTGGGATGCGATGGCCAGCGTGCAGGCCACCCAGTTGCCCGAGGTGATGGCAGAAGTAAAGGCGGTGCTGGCCTGGGCCGAGGTGCACAGCCCTGGCCCGCGAGGCCCGCTCGACGATGGCGGCGTGTGGGACGCCGACCAGCAGGCACACGCCGATGACCAATGGACCACCGTCACGCTGACGATCACCGGACCGTGGGCATGGGGCGAGCGCCTGGTTCAGAGCCTGTGTGGCGCAGACTGAGCAGCGCATGCACGACGGCGACCCGGATCTGCTCAGCGACGACGCCCTGCACCCGGAACATGAGCAGGGGGAGCGACAGCCTGCGCCGCCGCCTGTGCCCGCTCCAGCCGCTCGCGCAGGTCCGGATGTGTCGAGCCCATGAGCAGGTTCAGGCCCGGCGTGCCGCTGCCGTGCAACTTGGCCAGCACGCTCACCATGGCCTGCGGGTTGCGCCCCACGCTGCGCAACAGTTCGATGCCGCGCAGATCGGCGCCGTGTTCCTGTTCGTGCAGTTCGCGGCGGGCTTCGCGCGCCAGGTGCGAATAGGGGTTGAGCATTTCCAGCCCCATGCGGTCGCGGGCTTCTTCGATGCGCAGCTCGGGCTGCTTCAGGCGCAGCAGGTTGGCACAGGCTTCTTTCAGCGAGTCACGCTTTTCAATATGAGCCAGTTCGTGGGCAATGACGGC
Source organism: Hydrogenophaga sp. (assembly GCF_030651625.1). Classification (GTDB taxonomy): domain Bacteria; phylum Pseudomonadota; class Gammaproteobacteria; order Burkholderiales; family Burkholderiaceae_C; genus Hydrogenophaga. The sequence continues at coordinate 7,315 of NZ_JAUSCF010000016.1, forward strand.
GGCGAGCTCGTCGTCGGACAGGTTTTCCTTCTCACTCCACAGCGCACTGGTGAGGATCACCAGGCCGTGGTCGGCGGCGTAGGCATTGAGTTCGGTATCGTGGAAGGCCAACAGGTGAATGGCGGGGCCGCCGCGCAGGCGGGGCGAGGCGGCCACGAGGTTGGCCAGCATGCGGTGCATCCGCTCGGGCACGGCGATCACATCCAGGCTGTCCATCATGTCGGTGACCTGGGCTTCATCCAGCACCCTCAGCTCATGCGCGCGATTTGGATCGTCCAGGCAGGCGTCGAGCGCAATGGCCTGCGAAGGCAAGAGCGCCAGAGCACAAAGCCCCACAATCGCAGCCAGAAAACGAGACATACCGTTCATACTGTTTATACCGTTTAAGGTTGTCTTTTTACGCCTTTCTGCCGAGTTCGACCAGTCTGTGCGCGCAGGAGGGCGGTCCGACCGACGGGCGGCAATTCCACCGATCCGCAACAATGCGCACAACTCCCTCAACGGTTGGACTGCGCCATGCCCAAGACCCCCGCCCCCGACACCGCCGACGTGGCGCTGAGCAAACTCGACAGCGCCCTGCTCAACATCCTGGTCAAGGATGGCCGGGCGTCATTTGCAGACATCGCTCGCCAGTTGGGCATCTCCCGGGCGCACGCGCGCGCCCGCGTGCAGGCCCTGCAGAGCAACGGCGTGATCGAGCTGTTTGGCGCGGTGATCAACCCGGAGAAGCTGGGCAAGGTGATCTCCACCTTTGTGGACATCAAGGTGGCACCTGCGGCCATGGAGCAGATTTCGCAGGAGCTGGCGGACTGCAAGGAAGTGGTGAGCCTTTACATCATGAGCGACTTGCAAAGCCTGCACGTGCACGCCTTGACCGACAGCTACGAGACCTTCGACGCCTTCGTGCGGCGCCACATCTTCAACCGGCCCGAAATTCTTTCGGTCGACTGCAAGACGCTGATGACGCGCGTGAAGAACCGGCGCGGCGGCGCACGCCTCTGACAAAAAACAACAGTTGAGGCACCGCGCACCCGTCGTGGTGCATCTGCACGCTGCGTGTGCATGGTGCGCATTTGTTTGCTGCCGGGGTTCTCGCGCCCCGCCGGAATGGCCAAGAATTGCCAAATGGCAATCCAGACTGACGAATGTTCACAAACCAGCCCGATTCGTGCCGTTTGCACTCGAAACGTTCTGCTGTGCCTCAACAGCTTGCACCCTGTCAGACCACCACCACTTCGGATACATTGTATTTTTATTCAATAAAATCAATAACTTGAATCAGATCAAAAGCGTGGCACAGGGATTGCTTTGAAGGGTCAGCGCCGCTTTACAAACGGCACCCACGGGCTCTGCCCACCCTCCAACCGCCACAGGAGTCCACGCTCATGACACCGATTCGTCGCCAGTTCCTCGCCACCGCCGCCCTTTCAGGTGCCGCGCTGGCCGCGCCCAGCATCGCCAGCGCACAAACCACCAGATTCAACTGGAAAATGACCAGCGCCTACCCGAAAGGCTCTCCGTTTTACATGGACGGCCCCGGCAGCGCCACCGACCTGGCCAAGCGCATCCGCGAGATGTCGGACGGCCGGCTGAACATCCAGGTGTTCGGTGCCGGTGAACTGATCCCCGCGTTTGAAGGCTTTGACGCCGTGCGTGCCGGCACGGTGGAGATGAACCACGCCAACAGCTACTTCTGGACTGGCAAGACCTTCGCCGCCCAGTACTTCACCGCCGTGCCCTTCGGCATGAACTTCCAGGGCATGAACGGCTGGCTGTACGACGGCGGTGGCATCGATCTCTGGAACGAGGTCTACGCACCCTTCGGCATGGTCGCCATGCCCTGCGGCAACACCGGCGTGCAGATGACGGGCTGGTTCAAGAAGGAGCTCAAGACCGTGGCCGACCTCAAGGGCCTGAAGATGCGCATCCCCGGCCTGGCCGGCAAGGTCTACGCCAACCTGGGCGTGGACGTGAAGGTGCTGCCCGGCGGTGAAATCTTCCCTGCGCTGGAACGCGGTGTGATCGACGCGGCCGAGTTCGTCGGCCCGTTCCAGGACCGCCGCCTGGGTCTGCAAAAGGCCGCCAAGTTCTACTACACCACCGGCTGGCACGAGTCGGCCACGGTGTCGGAGCTGCTGATCAACAAGGCCGCCTGGGACAAGCTGCCCAAGGACCTGCAGGCCATCGTGAGCAACGCGTCTGCCGCCTGCAACGTGATCAGCGAAGCCTGGTGCCAGAAGGCCAACTCGGACGCCATGGACGACCTGGTGAAGAACCAGGGCGTGATCGCCCGTCCGTTGCCCGACGACATCATCAAGGCGCTGCGCGTGGAGACCGACAAGGCCCTGGCCGAAGCCGTGGCCAAGGACCCGGTGACCAAAAAGGTGCACGACTCCTACATGGCCTTCATGGCCAAGTACAACCGCTGGACCGAGGTGAGCGAAGGCGCTTTCCACAACAGCGTGCGCGGCTAAGGGGTACTGGCTCATGCTCAAGGCACTGCGTCCCCTGGCCTCCGGCATCGAGGGCCTCATCGACCGGCTGGGCACGCTCACCGCGTGGATCGCGCTGGTGATGATCGGTCTGGTGGCCACCAACGTGATCCTGCGCTACACGCTGAGCCTGGGTTCGGTGTGGGCGCAGGAGCTGGAGTGGCACCTGTTGGCCGCGCTGATCCTGTTGGGCATGAGCCATGCGCTGCAGCGGGGTGACAACGTGCGCGTGGATCTGTTCTATGCGCGCTATTCACCGCACGTCAAGCGCGTGGTGGACGTGGTCTCGGCCCTGCTGCTGATTGCCGTGGCGCTCGCGTTCATCTACCTCTCGCTGGGCTATGTAGAGCAGTCGCGCTCCATCATGGAAGGTTCGCCAGACCCCGGCGGCATTCCCTACCGCTGGGCGGTGAAGGCCCTGATTCCCTTGGGCTACGGCCTGCTGGTGCTGCAACAGCTGGCGCACCTGCTGCGGCTGCTCACCGACGCGGTTGAACCGGTCGAGCCCAAGGAGGCCGCCCGTGTTTGAGATGCAGACCTACGCCCTGATGATGCTGGGCGGTTTTTTCCTGATGCTGATGATCGGCATTCCGGTGGCAGTGAGCATCGCGACCGTGGGCTTCGTCTTTGGCTGGCTGGGTTTTGGCGAAGTGCTGTTCAACCTGCTGCCGGCGCGGCTGTACGGCATCGTGAGCGGCTACCAGTGGATGGCGATTCCGCTGTTCGTGTTCATGGGCGTGATGCTGGAAAAATCGCGCCTGGCCGACGACCTGCTGGACGTGATGGGCCACATCGCGGGCCGCGTGAGGGGCGGCATGGCGGTGGGTATCGTGCTGTTCGGCATCCTCATGGGGGCCACCACCGGCATTGTGGGCGCCACCATCATCACACTGGGCCTGCTGACCCTGCCCACGCTGATCCGGCGCGGCTACGACAAGAGCGTGGCCTGCGGCGTGATCTGCGCTTCCGGCACGCTGGGCCAGATCATTCCGCCCAGTCTGATCCTGATCCTGCTGTCCGACATCATGCAGCTGTCGGTGGGCACGCTGTTCGCGGCCGCGGTGGGCCCGGGCATGCTGCTGGCCGGCGTGTACATCGTTTACCTGCTGATCATGGGCTGGCTGCGTCCGGCCACCATGCCGCCCATTCCACTGGCCGAACGCGATGCGGTTTCCACCCGCCAACTGTGGGTGCGTTGCTTCAAGGTGCTGGTGCCGCCGGTGATGCTGGTGGTGGCGGTGCTGGGCTCCATCGTGGGCGGTGTGGCCGCCCCCACCGAGGCGGCCAGCATGGGCGCGGTCGGGGCGGTGCTGATCACCGTGTTCTCCGGCCGCTTCAGCTGGGCCACACTCAAGGCGACGGCGCTGGACACCAGCAAGATCACCGCCATCATGATGTTCATCCTCATGCTGGCCCAGGTGTTCGCGCTCTCGTTCCGTGGTCTGCAAGGCGAAGAAATCATCGAGGGCATGTTTGAAGCCCTGCCAGGCGGCGCCAACATGGCCGTGTGGTTCATGATGATGATCATTTTCGTGCTCGGCTTCTTCATCGAGTGGATCGAGATCAGCTACATCGCGGTGCCGCTGTTCCTGCCCATCCTCATCAACCTGGGCGTGGACCCGGTGTGGCTGGCCATGCTGATCACCATGAATCTGCAGTCGAGCTTTCTCACGCCGCCCTTTGGCTGGGCGCTGTTCTACCTGAAGGGCGTGGCGCCACCGGAAGTGAACATCAAGGACATCTACAAGGGTGTGCTGCCGTTCATTGCCTTGCAGTTCACTGCCCTGGTGCTGCTGTTCTTCTACCCACAGATCGCCCTCTGGCTGCCCAAAGCCATTGGCTGGTGAAACCCATGATGGAGTGCCATGGCTTTTTTTGACCAATACAGTGTCGCCTGGCTGATCGGGCTGGCGCTGGCCCTGCTGGCCACCGGCCTGGTGGCCGGTACGCTCGCCGGCCTGCTCGGAGTGGGAGGGGGCATCGTCATCGTGCCGGTGCTGTACCACCTGTTCACCCTGCTGGGGATCGACGAATCGGTGCGCATGCACGTGGCGGTGGGCACCTCGCTGGCCACCATCATTCCCACCTCCATCATGTCGAGCCGCGCCCACCGCAAAAAGGGCAGCCTGGACATGGCGCTCATCAAGCGGCTGATGCCGTCGGTGGTCGTGGGGGTGATCGCAGGCTCCATTGCCAGCCGATACCTCAGTGGTGGGGTGCTCACTGCCGTGTTCGCCACGGTGGCGCTGGTGGTGGCGCTGAACATGGCATTCAAGAAGGAAGGCTTTACCGTGGGCAACGGCCTGCCCGGTCCGGCGGGCACCGCGCTGCTGGGTGGCGGCATCGGCGGCATTTCCACGCTCATGGGCATTGGCGGCGGCACGCTCAGCGTGCCCATCCTCAACGCGCTGCGCGTGCCCATGCACACCGCCGTGGGCACCGGTGCCATGCTGGGCATGGTGATCAGCTTTCCTGGCGCGCTGGCTTTTCTGTTCAACGGACTGGACGTGCCACTGCGCCCGCCGCTGAGCATCGGCTATGTGAACCTGCTGGGCATGGCGCTGATCGTGCCGGCCACCATGCTCACCACGGGCTTTGGCGCGAAGCTGGCGCACAGCATTGATGCGCGGCGGCTGCGACAGGTGTTTGCGGCGTTCCTGGCGCTCACGTCGCTGCGCATGTTTTACGGCATGATTTGAAACACCCCCCTGCGCTGCTGACGCAGCTTCCCCCCTCTCTGGCGCACCTTCGGCGCTTGGAGGGGGGACGCACACTGTGGCCCGGCGAAGCCGGTTCCACGGGTGCCCTGGAATGAGGCATTTCGCGCCGGAAGCTTGGTTGCTCGTTCATACGCCGCTACACAGCTGAACAAGTTCAACGCCCACGTTCACCCATTGTTTATCCTGCTCATGAAGAAAGAGAGACATCCATGATCCACACCCTCAAAGCCCTTGGCGGCATGGCCGTGGCGCCGCATCATCTGGCCGCGCAGGCTGCGCGCGATGTGCTGCGCGAAGGCGGCAATGCGGTCGAAGCCATGGTGGCCGCGGCTTCCACCATTGCGGTGGTGTACCCGCACATGAACGCCATCGGTGGCGACGGTTTCTGGCTGATCCACGAACCGGGCCAGACGCCGGTGGCGATTGATGCCTGCGGTCAGGCCGCCGCGCTGGCCACAACGACCTTCTACGCCGGGCACAAAGCCATTCCGTCGCGAGGCCCGCTGGCCGCGCTCACCGTGGCCGGCACCATAGGCGGATGGGAAAAGGCGCTGGAAGTCTCCAGCCGCTGGGGCGGTTTGCTGCCGCTTTCGCGCCTGCTGCAGAGCGCCATTGGCCACGCCCACAACGGCGTGGTGGTGACGACCAGCCAGTCGCAGCTCACGCGCGACAAGTTTGAAGGGCTCAAAGACGCCCCCGGTTTCGCCAGCAACTTCCTGGTCGAGGGCGCACCGCCCACCCCCGGCCATGTGCTGCACCAGCCTGCGCTGGGCCGCACCCTCACCCAGCTGGTCGAGCGCGGCCTGGGCGACTTCTACCGGGGCGAACTGGCCCAGCGCATGGGCGCCGAGCTCGAACGCGTGGGCAGCCCGTTGCGCACCAGCGACCTGGCCACCTACCGCGCTCAGTTCGTCGACCCGCTGGCAGTCAAGCTGCACGACAGCACGGTGTACAACCTGCCGCCACCCACGCAGGGTTTGTCGGCACTCATGATCCTGGGCCTGTTCGATCGCCTGGGCGTGACCGAGGGCGAAGGCTTTGCCCATCTGCATGGCCTGGTGGAAGCGACCAAGCAGGCGTTCCGCGTGCGCGAGCGGGTGGTGACCGATCCGGGCCGCCTGCCGGTCAACCCCGCGGACTTCCTCACCCCCGACCAGCTGGATGCGCTGGCTGCCGAGATCGACCCATCACGGGCGCTGCCCTGGCCCGACGTGGCCAAGCCCGGCGACACCATCTGGATGGGCTGCGTGGACGCACAAGGCCGCGCGGTCAGCTTCATCCAGAGCGTGTACTGGGAGTTCGGCTCTGGCGTGGTGCTGGACGGCACCGGCGTGTGCTGGCAGAACCGGGGCACCAGCTTCTCGCTCGACCCCCGAGCGCTCAACAGCCTGGAACCGGGGCGGAAACCGTTCCACACGCTCAACCCCTCGCTCGCCGTCTTTGATGATGGGCGCGTGATGCCCTATGGCACCATGGGTGGCGAAGGCCAGCCGCAAACGCAGGCCGCCATCTTCACCCGCTACGCGCGCTTCGGGCAGAGCCTTCAGCAGGCGGTGACCGCCCCCCGCTGGCTGCTGGGCCGCACCTGGGGCAGCGAGACGACTTCACTCAAGCTCGAAAGCCGTTTCGATCCCTTACTGGTGGCGCAATTGAAGGCCGCTGGTCACGACGTGGAGGTACTGGCCGAAGCCTTCAGCGACACCATGGGTCATGCCGGCGCACTGGTGCGCCATGCCAATGGCGTGGTCGAAGGCGCGGCCGATCCGCGCAGCGACGGAGTGGTGGCCGCCGTGTGAACCTGCAGGCTCAGCGAGCCGGGGCCAGCAAATCGCCCAGCCCGGCCTGTGCCATCAGTTCATCGAACCAAAACCGGTAGCCGGCATCGCTGGGGTGCAGCCCGTCCACCGCGTGCAGGCCGGGCTGTTGCACAAAGGGATCGACCGCAGCTTCCTTGAACAGGTTGATGTAGACCGCGCCATGGCGTTCGGCAGACTCACGCACCAGCGCATGCAGGGTGCGGGCGCGCGCCGTCATGAGCCACGAAGCGGGCGCGATGAAGAACGGCGCGTTGCCCACGTTGCCTGCGGGCATCAGCAGCACACGATCGCTGCGCGCCCGGGCGAGTTGCGTGGCGCGGTCGATGTCGGCGCGCATGTCGTCTTCGCTGCGCAGACGGATCACGTCGTTGCCGCCGGCCTGGATCAACACGAGATCGTAGCGTTCGTCACCCGCGAGCTGGTCCACGACGCCCGCGAAGGTGGCGCCGTCTCGCGCACGGTTGTCGATATGCAGCCGAGGGTAGGCACGAGCGAGCAGGCCGGCCAGGCTCGCCTGGGGTGCGCTGGCTCCGGTGCCCACACCGGTGCTGTCACCCACGATGAGCAGTCGCAACACGGCATCTGGCGGGCGTTGCTGCAGCGGTTCGCTCTGGCGGGCCAAGTCAACGGCCTGCCCGATCCGCCAGGCCGCGCAGCCGGAGAGCAACAGCACCGCCGCACCGGCGGCCAGGGCAATCAGGGGGATGAGGCGGCGGGTGCGTAAAGGCATGGCCGCAGTGTAGGAGCAGCCTTCGCGGGCGACTGCACTGCGGCGTCAATGCCCCGTGAACCGGGGTGGTCGTTTTTCGATGAAGGAGCGCACGCCCTCCTGGGCGTCTTCGCTGTTCGACAGGCGCTGCTGCACGGTTTCGAACTCGCTCGTGGCCACCAGTGGCCCGTGTTCCACCGCTTTCCAGGCGTTGAGCCGGGTGGCCACCACGGCCAGAGGCGCCTGCTGGGCAATGGCCCGGGCGATGCGCAAGGCCTCGGCCAGTTCTTGACCGGCGGGCACCACCCGTTGCACGAAATGCAGCCGCAAGGCCTCGGCGCTGTCGAACTCATCGCCCGTGAGCAGGTGCAGCATCGCGTTGCCCAGCCCCGCCCGTTCGGCCATGCGCAGCGTGGCACCGCCGGTGGCCATGATGCCGCGACGCACCTCCAGCTGAGAAAACCGCCCGTTGTCGGCCGCCACCACGATGTCGGCGGCCAGCATCAGCTCGATCCCCAGCGTGAAGGTGATGCCCTTCACAGCCACCACCAGCGGCTTGCTGCGGCGCCGGTAACCGGCGCGCCCCAGGTCGGTGGGATCCACCAGCCCGAACGGCACGGCCCGCTCACCGCGCTGCATCAGCGGCGCGAAACTCGGCAAATCCAGCCCGGCCGTGAAGTGCTCGCCATGCGCGTGCAACACGCCCACCCTCAACGCAGCATCGTCGTCCAGCCGCGTGTAGGCCTCGGCCAGCGACGCCAGCATGGCTGGCGTGAACCCATTGCGCTTGGCTGGCCGGTCAATGCCGATCAGCAACACGCCGTCCTGCACTTCAGAGGTGATGCGGCCTTCGGCCGGGAGAGTTGAATCGGGCGTTGAAGCGTTGGTGGTGTTCATGCCAGCCATCTTAGGTTTCAAGACGGCCCGCCGCCATCGCCTGCGCGACGGGTTGAACCGATGTCTCACACCCACAAATAGACACTCCGGCGTGAAATGCCCTCATCCAGCACCACCCAGGATCCGCCCTTCGACAAGCTCAGGACGGTCCGAAGGTGTGCCCCCTGGGGGTCGCGCGTAGCATGGCGGGGGGTACTCTTCCTTCCGGTGCGAAGTGCCACCAATCCAGAGATACCGTGGAACCGGCTTGTATGGTTGAGGTGTTGGGGTGGAGGGCCTGAAATACCGGCTAACGGCACTGACCGACTGGCGGAGATTGCCCCCACCCCGCCTTCCAGCGTCGATAAGGAACTGAGCGGCACCGGGTATCGGTAG
>NZ_JAUSCF010000017.1 GCF_030651625.1 Hydrogenophaga sp.
CCGCATCGATGGTGCGCACTGCGGCCACCATGCCAGCCCCGGCCGCCGCAGCCAGCAAAGTGCTCCGCCAAGTCGGCCACCGGCGGGCCAGCAAGGCGGCCACGGGCAGCGCAGGTAGCCAGCCTGCGGCCAGGATGCCGGCATAGACGGGGGCGAAGCCAATCAGGTCCCGCCAGGTCATGCGGACGCGCTCCGATGTGGGTATGTTCAAGCCCAGATCCACGAGGGCTTGCAGGTTCCACTGCGTCTGCACCACAGAACCCCATGCTGCAGCCAGTATCCAGGACAGCAGCAGCGGTGCAAGATGCCTTGTCCAGCGTGGGGACTGGGATTCTTTCGCGATGCTGGATCTCATAATGTTCATTATGAAATACGCAGCAGCTTTCTTCATGGGTGCGCTGGCCGCGGTGATGTCGGCCCAGGCGGCCGGCTACCGGGTCGAGACCGTGGCCAGCGGGCTCGAACACCCTTGGTCCCTGGCCTTTCTGCCCGATGGCCGCATGCTGGTGACCGAACGCCCGGGCCGGCTGCGGTTGATCGAGCCTGGGCCTGATGGCCGGCCACAGTTGCGAAATGAACCGGTGGCCGGTGTACCGGCGGTGCTGGCACGTGGGCAGGCTGGCTTGTTTGACGTGGCGTTGCATCCAGACCATGCGGTCAATGGCCAGGTGCTGCTGTCATTCGCTCATGGCAGCCCGGAAGCCAACCACTTGCGTGTGGTGCGGGCACGTTTCGACGGCCATCAATTGCTGGATGTGCAGCCGGTCTTCACTACCCAGCCCGCCAAAGCCGAGACACAGCACTTCGGTGGCCGCATGGCTTGGCTCCCCGACGGGAGTCTGCTGCTCGGCATGGGCGACGGGAACCTCGATCGCACGGATGCGCAACGACTGCACACCCATCTGGGCAAGATTCTGCGCATCAAAGCCGACGGCAGCGTGCCGGACGACAACCCCTTTCTCGCTCGCCCCGATGCCCGGCCGGAGATCTACACCTTCGGACATCGCAACCCGCAGGGACTGGTGGTGGTGAACGGCGTGCCCTTCGCCCACGAACATGGGGCGCGGGGCGGAGACGAGCTGAATCTCCTCCAACCTGGGGCCAACTACGGCTGGCCCGTCACCACCGGAGGCATCGACTACACCTACGCCCGCATCACGCCCTATCGAAGCCTGCCCGGTATGGAGCCACCGCTGGTGGAGTGGACACCATCCATCGCCCCGGCGGGGCTGGCCTGGTACGACGGTGCGTTGTTTCCTGCGTGGCGCGGTAGCCTGTTCGTAGCGGCGCTGGTGGAACGCAGCGTGCGCCGCGTGCCCTTGTCGGGTCGTTCGCCAGGCTCGCAGGAAGTCCTGTTTCAGGAACTTGGCGAGCGCATACGCGACGTGCGCGCTGGGCCAGAAGGCGCCATCTACCTGCTGACAGACAGCCCCAACGGTCGTGTACTGCGTGTGACACCGGCGTCACCATGAGCAGCGCATGCAAGGCAACTGGTGAGCCATTGCAGATGTGCGCTGAAGAACAGACGCAGTGAAGTGGACCGGCGATCATGAACACGGGTGTGGATACTCAGCACGTTCCGCCCTCGGCATGTCGCCGCATGGCATGAACCCCCGCGCTGCCGACCCGGCGCCCTTGGAAAACCGCTCGTCTGCGCGTGGACCATGATGCCGCAGTCCGGGTTCAACGGGGGTCAACTGGTTCAACCGTAGCAAACTTCCGTGTTGGAAAAGCTCAAGTCAGACTTCCGAGAGATCCGCGACGGCAAACCGGGCCGGCGATTCCTCAAGCATTTTGTAGAGAGTCGACGTCGCGAAGGTGCGCAAGCCAACGCGTGGCGAAATGCTGGCTACATCGCTGTCGGACTGGTGTTGCTCGTCAGCGGGCTTTTGCTGTCGCTGCCGCCAGGGGTGCCCGGATTTCTGCTGTGGATCCCAGGCCTGGCGCTGTTGGCCTCCCGCTGGCGCGGGCTTGCGGGGTTGCTCGATCGATCTGAAGCCTGGGGTCGACGCTTGTGGCATCGCTGGCGTACAAAGAGTGACCCTTAGCGGACCACCGCAGTCGTCAGTCCGATGCATATTGACCGAAGCACCCTCGAAATGCCCATCAGCGCCGGGATGAAGACAAGTCCTCGGGAGCCGGGCCACCATTCCGGCGTGGAATCCATTTCCAGCAGCCATGAGCCTGCAGGCATCCGCCTTGCCCATGCACCAGCATGGACATGCTTTCTCTCATGCAGTGGTCCGCCATGGTGGTGACGCTGGCAGCCTCGTGGCTGGTCGCGTCGCGGAAAACGCAGCGCCGCAGCATGGGTTTCTGGTTGTTTCTTCTGAGCAATGTGTTGTGGGCCACCTGGGGCTGGCACACGGGTTCGCATGCCTTGATCGCACTGCAGATAGGCCTGGCCGCCTTCAGCATTCGCGGTGCGATCAAGATGGGAAGGGCGAACTGAATGCGTGATTTCTGTACAGTTCCTGATCCATGCCGGAGGTCATCCCCTTGAACGAAGAATCGAAGAAAGTTCTGTTGGCTGCGTCTGGTACGAACCCGATGGCGACCGCCAGTCATGGGAACGCCGCGACGGGCCAGGTGTCGCGACTGGCCGATGCAGCAACGTTTTTGCGCGGTTTTCTGGTCCGCCCGTTCGAAGTCGCTTCCGTGGTTCCGAGTTCCGCCTATCTCGAGGACCGTGTGGTGCAGGCAGCCGAACTTGCGCAGGCGCGTTGCGTGGTCGAACTCGGTCCGGGCACCGGCGGCACCACGCGCGCGCTTTTGCGCATGCTGGCACCCAACGCGCGTCTGCTGGCGATCGAGATCAACCCCGATTTCTGCGATCGGCTGCGCCGTGCGATTGTCGATCCGCGGCTCACGGTGCATGCCGGGACTGCCGAGTCCCTGGCCGATGCCTTGCGCCTGCGGGACATGCCGCCCGTCGATGTCGTGGTGTCTGGCATCCCTTTCTCGACACTGCCGAGCGACACCGCACGACGACTTGCTGCGGCAATCCACGCCCATCTCGCCCCTGGTGGGCGTGTGGTTGCCTACCAGTGCAGCCCCCAGGTGGTCGGCTACTTCTCACCGCACCTCGGCCCGCCCCGCATTGCGTGGGAGTGGCGCAGCCTGCCGCCGATGCGTGTGTTCGTCTGGGTCAAGCCTGCACGGCAGATGAATGCCCAGGGTAGTCCGGCAGGGGTTGCATCACCTGACTTGGGTCAGCCGGTCACTTGAAAGGCTGAGACGCTTTCGGACCCGTCAGGTTTGCAGTGATCGGCTGCGAACTCGGTGATTGCCTGCACCTGTCTGCGATGTTGATCTCCTGACTGGCCCATGCGGTGAGTTGATTGCGCATGCGGACGCTCGCACCATTTTTCGCGCTGTGTGCGGTGCCAGACGGTCGCCAGACCTGTCTCCCAGCAAGATGATCCACAGAGTCTCGGGCACAACACCCGAGTGATTCACCGAAGCTCCCTCTGCGAGGGGCTTCGCCTACTGACCAGGCGGGAGCCATGCCAAACACTGAAAACCACATCATCGAACGCCTGCCCAGGGGCGTTCAAACCCGATTTCTAGAGCGCTGCGAATTCTATGAACTTGTGCCCTCGACGGAGCTCAGCGCCCGCGGCACCACGCTCACACACGCCTACTTTCCCAACTCCGGTTCCATCTCGCTGGTGAGCGAGGTGGGCAGCCATCCGCCAATAGAGGTTGGTGTGGAATCCATGCTGGGATCGGAGCTGCTGCTGGGCGTGGCGAAGACACCATGGCGCTCGGTGGTCCGGGGGGCTGGCAATTGCTGGCGCATAGAAACAAGGGCGTTGCGGCAAGCGCTGACCGACATGCAGGCGCTGCAAGCGCTCTTGCAACGCAACCTGATGGTTCGGGTTCGCCAACATCAGGCGCTGGCATCCGCGGCGGCAGTCTCATGGGCTGCGTGACCCGGGGTGACAAAGGCGACCGCCTCCGCGTGCGCAAGCGTACAGACCCGGACAGGCTCGCGTCATTAAGGTGGCAACTCCCGGGTCTGTATTCATTCCAGTGGACGTGCATCGACGGCACCTCCCTTCGACCAACCTCTCCAGGAACACCATGACCGCTACCAAGACCGCCACCAAGACCGCCACCAAGACCGCGGCCTCTCCAAAGGCAAAGCCCGCATCGAAGGATGCCATCGCCTTGCTCAAGGCCGATCACGTGGCCGTGAGCAAGATGTTTGCCGAATACGAGAAAGCCCGATCGGTGACCAGCAAGAAAAAGCTGGTCGGAGAAATCTGCACGGCACTCACCCTGCACGCTCAGATCGAGGAAGAAATCTTCTACCCGGCAGTGAAGGCGAAACTGAAAGACAAATTGCTTGTTCCTGAAGCCACGGTCGAGCACGCGAGCCTGAAAGAGCTGATCGCCCAGATTGAAGGCGTGGAGCCCGATGGCGAGATGTTCGATGCCAAGGTCAAGGTGCTTTCAGAGTACGTGAAGCACCACGTCAAGGAAGAGCAGAACGAGATGTTTCCCAAGGCCAAGGCCTCGACGCTCGACATGGTCGAGTTGGGGTCGCGCATGACCGCGCGCAAAGAAGACCTGCTGGCCCAGGTCACCTGAAACAACCGGAGCACACCATGAACCAAACCCACTTGCCAGTCAGTTCCTCCGCCGTCCCATGGCCCACCAGTGACCAGCGTGAGCGCGCTCCCGACGCTGCGGTACCGCAAAGAAACGAAACCCCCCCGCCTGAATCGGCTGTTCTGGTGATGAACGCAGGTCAGGGTTCTCGCAACGCCACGGAACACAAGGGGGAAAGCGCACTTCGAAACATGGACGAGAGCCTTGAAGCCGCAGATGAAGCGCTGCAGGCCAGCGTGCATCGACTTCGCGATTCCCGATCCGAATGGGTCAACAGCCTGCGTGTCACCGTCCGTCGCAATCCACTGGCATCTGTCGCTGCTGCGTTTGCGCTGGGCGCCACGATCTTCCGAATCTCACGCTGAACGCGGTACAAGGCGACTTCCCTTTGGCGCTATTCGAAATCGAATGCAAACCAATGGGGAATGACACCGGCAAAGGAAACAGATGGCCAATCCCTGGTTGAAAAAAAACCCTTTCATGAGCATGTGGCTCAGCGCTGCAAACCGGGTTGCAGGAACCGTTCGCGGCCAAGCCACGGCTGAGGCGAGACGCAACCTGAAGGCGGCAATGTCCGCGCCCGCATCCCCGCCTGCTTCCAAAGCGAAGTCCAAGCCGAAGTCCAAGGGCAGGCGCTGAAGGGCGGCCGGCAAGACAATGCGTCGCAAGTCCCGCTGGGCGCTGATCGCTAGCGTCGTTGCCTCCCTCTGTCTGGTCGTCGGGTTGCTTGTCTCGAACTTCATGGGCGGCGAAACAAAAATTCAGCAGCGCATTGAACGCCTCTACGCGCTCGATGACCCCCGTTTCATGCGGGAGCTCGGCGTGTTGCTCGGGCCGCCCTTCCTGCAGGGAGCGAAGGTGCGCGCGCTGCTCAACGGCGACGAGATCTTTCCCCCCATGCTGGCGACGATCCGTGGCGCCCAGGTGTCGATCACCTTCGAAACCTACATCTACTGGTCGGGCGACATCGGGCGAGAGTTTGCCGACGCCCTGGCCGAGCGCGCGCGCGCAGGTGTGAAGGTTCATGTGCTGCTCGACTGGGTGGGCAGCGCAAAGATGGACGACAACCTGATGACCACCATGGAACAGGCCGGCGTCCAGGTCAAACGGTTTCACCCACCGCACTGGTCGCACCTGGGGCGCATGAACAATCGCACCCACCGCAAGCTGCTGATCGCCGACGGGCGCGTCGGGTTCACGGGCGGCGTCGGGGTGGCACCGCATTGGACGGGGCGCGCACAGGATCCTGATCATTGGCGGGATACCCACTTCGAGGTGGAAGGCCCGGTCGTCGCCCAGATGCAGGCGGTGTTCATCGACAACTGGATCAAGGTCACTGGCGATGTCCTGCATGGGCCGGACTACTTTCCAGTGCTGGAACCGGCAGGCCCGTCATGGGCGCAGATGTTCAGCAGCTCTCCCAGCGGTGGCAGCGAGAGCATGCAGCTGATGTACCTCTTTGCCTTGACCGCGGCATCGCGCTCCATCGACCTGTCTGCCGCGTACTTCGTGCCCGACGCGCTGACCCTGCAGGCTCTGGCCGACGCGTTGAAGCGAGGCGTCAAGCTGCGCATCGTGGTGCCTGGCAAGCACATCGACAGCGACACGGTGCGCCATGCATCCAAAGCGACCTGGGGCCCGCTGCTCAAGGCCGGTGCCACCATCGCGGAGTATGGACCCACGATGTACCACTGCAAGCTCCTGATTGTCGATGGGTTGCTGACCTCGGTCGGCTCCACCAACTTCGACAACCGGTCCTTTCGACTCAACGACGAAGCCACGCTGAACATCGTTGACAAGGCATTCGCAAGCAGCCAGACGGCCGCCTTCGAAGCCGACCTGGCGTTGGCGCACCAGGTGAGCTACGAAGAGTGGCAAGCCAGGCCCACGCGCGAGCGGATCAAGGAATGGTTTGCCTCGCTGATCGACACGCAACTTTGATCATGTTCGCGGGCGTACAGACGAGGGTGCGGCGGGGCGCGAACATGGCCTTCCAAGCCCTGCACATTTCATGCGGGGCGCCCACGGTTCTTCAGGAGTGAACATCATGAACTTTCTTATCTGGCTCATCGTCGGCGGTGTCATTGGTTGGCTCGCGAGCATATTGATGAAAACCAATGACCAGCAAGGCATGTTTCTGAATGTCATCGTCGGCATCGTCGGCGCGATGCTGGCAGGCTGGTTCATCTCACCATTGATCGGTGTCGGCACGATCAATCAGAGCAATTTCAGCTTGCCTGCCCTGCTGGTCTCCTTCATCGGTGCCGCGCTTTTGCTCGCCATCGTGAACGTCGCGCGACGCGGTAGCGCACGCTGAACGTGCTTGCACAGTTCCCTCCACCAGCACAAGGCCATGCCATGAACGACAGCAACGAAACTCGTGAACAAAAAGGCAATCGCGATCCCATCACGGGTGCCCCAGGGGCTCACCCGGTGGGTACAGGTGTGGTCGCAGCAGTGGGGGGAGCGACCGCAGGCGCGCTAGCGGGTACCGTCGTCGGACCCGTCGGAACGGTCGTGGGCGCCACCGTGGGTGCCGTGCTGGGTGGACTCGCCGGCAAAGGCGTGGCAGAAGCCATTGACCCCACCCGCGAAGACGCCTACTGGCGCGACCACTACAGCGACCGTCCCTATGTGGAGCGCGGTTCATCGTACAACGACTACGGCCCTGCCTATGGTGTGGGCGTCGATGCGTTCACCCGAAACCCGGAGCGTACGTTTGAAGAAGGCGAGCCCGAGATGTCGAGGGAGTGGAACGACAAGCATGGGGCATCCAGCCTGAAGTGGGAGCGAGCCAGGCATGCCGCTCGAGATGCATGGGACCGCATCAAGCCGACGACGCGCCTGTGACCATGAAACAACTTTCCCCCAACGCGATTCATCACCCATCGCCAGTCATGCTGGGCGTCGAGCCGTTCCGTGCCGCTCTGGAATATGCCTGGCACCATTTTTCAGATGCTGGCGTCACCAACGTCGGTGATGGCCATCCCGTCGTGATCTTTCCGGGGCTGGGTGCGGACGGGTATTCCGTTGCCACCTTGCGCGGGCGCTGCCGCTCGCTCGGGTACGACGCGTTCGACTGGGGCCAGGGGTTCAATGCCGGCCCCCAGGGCGACCTTGACGTCTGGCTAAGCACCTTGAAGGCGAAGGTCATTGGCTTGCTTGCTGGCAATGAGCAGCCGGCCACGTTCATCGGCTGGAGCCTGGGTGGACTCTACGCCCGCGAACTCGCCAAGTTGATGGCGCCGAAGATTCGGCAAGTCATCACGATCGGAACACCTTTCAATTCGGAGACCGATCACACCAACGTGAGCGGGCTCTTGCGCTTGATGAGCGGCCAGGTGTCGAAGATGGACCCGGCGCTGCGTCTGCGGCTGCGTACGCCGCCGCCGCTGCGCACCACCTCGATCTACAGCCGCTCAGACGGCGTGGTCGCTTGGCAGACGTGTCGCCACATCAAGCGTTCGCGCCTCGTGCAGGACATCGAGGTTGAGGGCAGCCATTTCGGCATGGGCTGGAACCGTGAAGTGCTTGCGGTGGTCGCAGACCGCCTCGGGCAGCGACCCGGACCCTGGCGTCAATACGCGAGGGCGCAATGAACATGCCATCGAATCCTGGCTCCGATGCCCATTCATCCCAAAGGGGAACGCCGTGAAAAAGCCATTTATCTGGATCGTGCTCAGCACAGGCCTGCTGTTGCTGGCCGCCTGTGACAAGACGCCACCCGCCCACCCGACACCCATCGCCAACCAGCCGCTGCCGGCCGAATCGGACCCATTGGCGGGCGCTGTGGCCAATCCGGGGGTGCCGTCTGCATCGACGATCTTCCCGCCGGCGAGCGCCACCCTGGCCGATCCGATGGCGAATGAAACGGACGGAACCAGGAAGCCATCTTTTGCACCTGAAGATGTCCCGATGTCCAAGCCACTGCCCGGGCAGAACAACGATCACTCGGCACCGCTCAGCCTGGCTCGGTGAGCCGGCTTGACCTTGACCCACCATCCCTTCGGAGGCCATGACCATGTCCCACATGCATTTGCACAAGCCCCACCTCCCGGACCACGATGTGCCCAGAGAACATGAGCCGGGTTCGCCGCCGGTGGAGCCCGACGAGGGTCCGGTGCCCGGCACCATTCCGCAAGACCCTGAACAGGAGCGGGCACCTGGTCCTCGTTCAGATCCGATCTTGCCCATGCATTTGATTCCGATGCCAGGTCGAGCTTGTCTGAATGCCGCCAACGCCGGCCTTCGAAACGTTGTCGGGCGTTCACCCACCTCGCAGTTGCGAACTGCGAATGCCAAAGGATCACCAGGAGTGGGTCCGGCGTTCTCATTTGCCAGCAACGAAGCAACCGAAACCCCTTCCAGGGCCCAGGATCCCCTGATGAGCAAGCCCAGGCGAGATGTGGCTGCCGACTTCGTCGATGCCGACATGCGTGCAATCGCCTCGCTGGACGCCAAAATCCGAGCCTGTCTGGTGCCGGGTCCTTGCAGAAAAGCGCCGGTTTCAAACGGCTGATGATGGATCCAGAAGCAGCGACCTGTGCGGTGCCTGTGCCAGAAACGCGAGCAGCCGTCAGGGCGTCATTTTCAGTGACGCTTCGTCAGGGCAGGCTCACGCCAGCGGCGGTGATGACCGCCTGGTGAGCATAGTCGCCGGGTATTGGGCGGTTCACCGTGCCCAGCCGACGCACGTGGTCCACAAAGGTCTGTGTGTACAGCAGGTAATTGTTGACATGGCTGCCCGTGGCGAACACGGTGCCGAACGTGGCGTAGCCGTCGCGGCCGCTGGCGATGAAGTCATTTGTCACGACGGTGTAGGTGCGCGCGGGGTCGATGAACGCCCAGTTGCCTGTGACACGGTCGCGCCCTTGCACGTTGGTGAAGCGTGCTCCCCGCGGTTGGTTCATGTCCAGGTTCCAGCGCAGGCCCGCTGCGTAGGGGTGGGATCCGTCAGACCCGGCTGTGTCCAGGTGGTTTGACACGGCGTCTTCCAGCACATCGATCACCTGTTGACCGGTCATGGGGAGTTCGACCAGCACGTTGGTGAACGGCAGCAGGGTGAAGGCCGTGTTCAGACTGATCGGGCCGGCGGGTACCGCAATGCGCACGCCACCCGCATTTTGAATGGCGATGTCGGCCCGCAGGCTGCCGGCCAGGAAGGCTTCGGCAACCACCTGTGCTGCGTCGCTGCCTCGCGCCAGCGTGTTGGCGTTTTCACAGCCTGCGACGCCAGCAGAGCGGTTGGTGGATTCACCGGGCACACGCACCAGGCAAAGCGCCTCGCCCGCTTGTCCGATCAGCTCGGCCTTCTTTGCTTCCACTTGCGCGGAATAGTCAGCCAGCGTGGCCGCTGCAGCCACATCGGGCTCGGTCACGCGCAGTGGCGAACCTTTGAGATTGTTCACAATGCCCTGGCGTGTGGCTTCGTCCACTGCGACCCAGGCGCCGCTGCTGTCCTGGCGCTGGAAACTGGAGCCGACCAGCAACGAGACCTGGCCAGTGCAGCTTTCCACGTCGCCGAGCTTGTTGAACCTCAGCCGCATCTCGCCAATGGCCTTTGAATACTCCCAGGCCTGGCCGATACAGACGGGCTTGCCATCCTTGTTGATGGCCTGGGTCGGGTAGTCGCCAGAGCTGCTGAGACCGAAGTCGCTGAAGTCACCCAGCAGACTGTGCGAGTCACCGCCGATGACCGCGTCCACATCGGTCAGTTGCGCGGCCATGGCCTTGTCGGCTTCATGGCCCTGGTGCGTCAGCAGCACGAAATGGCGTATGCCCTCTTTCTTCAGACCATCGATGGTGCGCTGGGCAGCCACCACTTCGTCTTCAAACACGGTGCTGGCCAACGGGCGCGAAGAGTTCGTGGTCTTGCCCTTGATGTCGATGCCGATGATGGCCACCTGCACACCCTTGATCTTCTTGAGCGTGTAGGGCTTGATGTAGTCGGTGGCAGTGCTCATGGCCAGTGGGGTGCCGATGGCTGGCTTGACGTTGGCGGCCAGAACCGGTGTCTTGCAGGTGCCGTTGCGCAGGAAATCGAGGAACACTTTCAGGCCGGCATCCGAGTCGTCAAACTCGTGGTTGCCGAGCGCAAAGGCGTCGAAACACACGGTGTTCATCATGGCGGCGTCGGCCTCGCCCTTGAACAGCGTGTAGTAAAGCGACCCCGTGATGGCATCGCCCGCATGCAGCTTGAGGACATTGGCCTTGGCAGGTGCGGCCTTGAAGGCGCTCGTCACGCGAGCGAAGCCACCAAGGTCCACGCGGGTTGCGACACCACCGATCTGCAGCACGGTGTTGGCGAACGGATCCAGCTGCGAGTGGTGGTCGTTGATGTGCATCAGCGTCAGATCCTGTGCAGGGAATACCGGTTGATTCCTGGGATTCTGACTGACGTTCTCATCACCGCCACCGCAGGCGGCCAGAGCAATAACGAGGCTGGATGCCATCCACAGGGCGCAGCGGCGTGAGGAGGTGAATGCCAAGGGAATTCTCCTGAATGACTGGATGATGCAAGGGATGCTGCTGGCTGCCCGTGACAAGCCTGTGAAGGGGTGCAAAGTTGGCTGATGTGGTGCAACCATTGGCACGGTGCTCTTGTGGCGTCCAGTCGATTTGCCTTGAAGTTTTCAAACCCCTGTCACAAGCGCTTCATATGCTGTTCCGATGTCTACCCATACAAACACCCCGCACCTCCACGACGCCGCAGCGGCTCTGGACCAACTTGCCCATGCTGCCCTGGCTCGCGCCAGCGTGGGACTGTCCCCCGTTTCGCTGGCCCGAGCCTGGACCGACTGGTTGCTCAATTTGTCCGTCTCCCCAGGTTCGAGGGCCCGCCTGAGAACAGAGGCGCAGGCACTCGGCCTGGCCTGGCTGAAGGAGACGATGAGCGGAGCTGTTTTCCAGTTGCAGCCTGGTCTGACCGACACCGCTGTGGCAGACGATGTGCAACCACGGGATTCAGATCGGGGTCATCCATCTGGCGACGCCCGCTTTGCCGCATCGGCATGGAACCGGTGGCCCTGGAGTGCCATGGCCTCGGCCAATCAGGCCTGTGAGCGGTGGTGGACCAGTGCCGCCGAATTGCGTGGCATGGAGCCTCACTCTCGCGAGCAACTGCAGTTCTTCGCAAAGCAGTGGCTGGATATGGTCTCGCCCGGAAACTGGCTTTTGTCCAATCCGGAAGCACTGCAAAAAGCGATGGACTCTCGCGGTCAGAGCGTCCTCAAAGGCGTGGGTCACGCAGTCGACGAATGGCGGCTGCGCCACGGGCTGCAGCCATTGCATGCGAACGATGAGGTGCCGGCACCAGGCAATGGGCTGGCCATGACGCCCGGTCAGGTGGTGTTGCGCAACGATCTGATCGAACTGATCCAGTACCAGCCGGTCACCGAGCAGGTGTTTGCCGAGCCGGTGCTGATCATTCCGTCCTGCATCATGAAGTACTACATCCTGGACCTGTCGCCGCACAACTCCATGGTGCGCTGGCTGACGGAGCAGGGCCACACCGTGTACATCGTGTCGTGGCGGAACCCGGACGAGAACGACGCCCTGCTGACGCTGGACGACTACGTGCGCATGGGCGTGCTTGACGCGCTGGATCATGTTCACATGGCGACACAGCGGCCAGTGCACCTGGCCGGCTACTGTCTTGGCGGTACCTTCGCTTCCATTGCAGCCGCAACCCTCGCACGACATGAAACGAACGACGGCGGTGTGCCGCGCCTGGCCAGTCTGACCTTGATGGCCGCTGAGACCGATTTTTCCGAACCGGGTGAGATGGGCGTTCTGATCGATACGGCCCAGGTGGAGATGCTCGAAGACATGATGGCCGAGCAGGGCTTTCTGAGTGGCCGGCAGATGGCCGGATCGTTCCAGTTTCTGCATTCGCGCGAACTGGTGTGGTCACAACGCACGCGCTCGGTACTGATGGGTGAACCGTCGTACAGCAACGATCTGATGGCCTGGAATGCCGATGTGACACGCCTTCCAGCGGTGATGCACAGCCAGTACCTGCGCCGCATGTACCTGGGCAACAATCTGGCTGAAGGGCGCCATGTGTTCGAGGGGCACCTTGTATCGCTGCGTGACATCGACGTGCCGATGTTCACGGTAGGCACCGTCAAGGATCATGTCTCGCCATGGCGCTCGGTATTCAAGATCCATCAGCTGGCGGCCACGGAGGTGACCTTTGTGCTGACCAATGGCGGGCACAACGCGGGCATCGTGTCTGAACCTGGTCATGCGGGGCGGCACTACCAGATCCTGACCACGGGCCAGACGGACAGGCGACCCACGCCGGACCAATGGGCAGCCATCGCCGCGCACCGCCAGGGCAGCTGGTGGGAGGCCTGGAGCGAGTGGATGCAGCGTCGCGGCAGCGACGAAAAGATCGACGCGCGCCAGCCGCCCGCCGGTCCCGAGCTGGGTGTCGCCCCTGGGCGCTACGTGATGCAGCGTTACGCAGACTGATTGGAAGCAGCCCGTACACCTACGTTCGCCAAGAACCTGCTGCACAGCCCACACCCATGCCAATGCCTTCCCTGCTGCTCACGCTGAATGCGGGTTCGTCGTCCCTGAAGTTTGCGGTCTATGAGACCCATGACCAGCTGGCCCTGATTGCCACCGGGCAGATTGAAAGCCTGGGTCCCCGGGCAACGTTTTTCGTCAAGTCCACAGCACAGACAACGTGCAGCACTCGCTTCACCCCTGAACTGGGGGAGGGTGGCCATGCAGCGGCGGTCGATGCCATCCTGCGGTGGCTGGAGCATGCTCACCCCGGTACCTGTGTGGCGGCTGTGAGTCACAGGGTGGTGCACGGCGGTGTCGAGCACCTGGTTCCAGCACGAATCAACGATGCGCTTCTGGCCGATCTGGAGCGCCTCGTGCCGCTCGCGCCCCTGCACCAGCCGCACAACCTCGCTGGCATAAGGGCCGCACGAGCAGCGTTTCCCGACGTGCCGCAGGTCGCCTGCTTCGACACCTCGTTTCACCGCACCCACCCTTTTGTGGCCGACACGTTCGCATTGCCGCGCAGTTTCTACGAAGAAGGCATCCGGCGCTATGGATTTCATGGGCTGTCCTACGAGTTCATTGCACGTCACCTGCGCTCCCACGACCCGGTGCTTGCCCAGGGTCGCGTCGTCGTCGCACACCTGGGTAACGGAGCGTCGATGTGCGCGATGCACGACGGCCGATCGGTGGCGTCCACCATGGGGTTCACCGCGCTTGATGGCCTGCCCATGGGTACGCGCTGCGGTCAGCTCGACCCGGGCGTCGTTCTGTACCTGATGGCGGAGAAGGGTATGGACGCGATGTCCATCAGCCATTTGCTCTACCAGCAGGCCGGGCTCAAGGGCATCTCCGGCTTGTCGCACGACGTGCGTGAGTTGCAAGAATCGGACAGCCCGGCTGCGCGAGACGCGTTGGTTTACTTTGCAGATCGCGGCCGGCGCGAGATTGGCGGTCTGGCGGCTTGCCTGGGTGGGCTGGATGCGCTGGTGCTCACCGGAGGCATTGGTGAAAACGCCCCGCAGGTGCGTGCCATGATGCTGTCCGGCATGGAATGGATGGGGATTCACATCGATCTGGAGGCCAACCTGCGCAACGCCGCTGTCATCAGCCACCCTTCCTCCAGGGTGCGGGTCCTGGTGTTCAAGACCGATGAAGAACACATGCTCGCCACGCACGCGGCCGAGCTGCTGGCATTGTGAAGTTGCCCTCATCCCCAATCGACAATCTCACACACCCTATACCCCCCATGTTCATAGATCCCAATTCCATCGATCCCTTGCCCAAGGTCTGGGACGAAAACGCCCGCATCGGCGAGATGCTCAGGGGCAAGCGCGGCCTGGTGGTGGGTGTGGCCAACGGCGACAGCATCGCTTTTGGCTGCGCTGCCAAACTGAGGGCCTTCGGTGCCGACATTGCGTTGACGTATGTCAACGAGAAAAGCAGGTCCTATGTCGAGCCACTGGCACGACAGATCGACGCGACCCTTGTGCTTGCGCTGGACGTGACGCAGCCGGGGCAGATGCAGGCGGTGTTCGACAGACTCAGGGACACCTGGGGCAGTCTCGACTTTGTCATTCATTCCATTGCCTTTGCGCCCAGAGAAGACCTGCACAGCCGCATCATTGATTGCTCCCAGTCCGGCTTTCTGCAGGCCATGCAGGTGTCCTGCCATTCCTTCATCGAGATGGCGCACCACGCCGAACCGCTCATGAATCCGGGAGGTGCCATGGTCACCATGAGTTACTACGGCGCCGACAAGGTGGTCAACAACTACAACCTCATGGGGCCGGTGAAAGCGGCGCTGGAATCGGCCGTGCGCTACATGGCCAAGGAGCTGGGCGAAAAGGACATTCGCGTCTATGCCGTCTCACCAGGGCCCTTGCGCACACGGGCAGCATCGGGCATTGCCCATTTCGACGAACTGATCGACATGGCGGTGACCCGTTCACCCGGTCGCCGGCTCGTCGACATCGCCGAGGTAGGCCGTGCGGTGGCTTTTCTGGTGGGTGGTGGTGCCTCGGGCATGACCGGCGATGTGATTTACGTCGACGCTGGCTTGCACAACATGGCTTGACCTTGCGCCCGGAGCGCGCCATGAAGGCGCGCGGCCACACAGATTGTGGCCCGGGTGACAGCGTTCAAGTGGCTGATTGCCGATGCGACACGCGGCCATGATGCGCCGCCAGCTGGGCCAGCAGGGCCGATGACACACGGGCTCTCGGGCCCTCGGCCCGGCTCGTCAATGCGATCGGCACACGGGCACCCAGCACGATGCCCGAACCAGCTGCCCCCGCAAGGTACTCCAGCTGCTTGGCCAGCATGTTGCCGCTTTCCAGGTCGGGCACGAGCAAGATGTCGGCCTGCCCGGCGACTTTTGATTCGATTTGCTTGATCAGGGCAGCTTCGGCCGAAATGGCGTTGTCAAAAGCCAGCGGTCCATCCAGCAAGCCCCCGCGAATCTGCCCGCGGTCGGCCATCTTGCAAAGCGCTGCTGCGTCCAGCGTCGAGGGCATGTCGGCGTTGACGTTTTCCACCGCCGCCAGCAAGGCCACACGAGGCAACTCCACACCCAGCAGCTGGGCGAAATCGATCGCGTTCTGCACGATGTCTGCTTTCTCCATCAGCGTCGGGCGGATGTTGAGTGCCGCATCGGTGATCAGAAGGGGCTTGCTGTAGAGCGGCACGTCAAAACGGTACACGTGAGACATGCGCCGTTCTGTCCGCAGTTCGTTGCGGGCCAGCACGGCATGAATCAGTTCGTCGGTGTGCAGGCTGCCTTTCATCAGCGTCGCGGCTTCGCCAGCAGCGGCCATGGCCGCCGCAAGCTCGGCCGCGGCATGGCTGTGCGGCGCGTGCACGATCTTCATCCCATTGAGGTCCAGCTGGTATTTTTCTGCGATCGCCCGGATGCGTGATTCGGGACCGATCAGCACGGGCACGAGCAGTCCATGTCCCGCGGCGTCCACCGCACCCCTGAGCGACCCCTCGTCGCACGGGTGCACCACGGCACAGCTCACCGCCGGGAGTGTGCGGACCATGGCAAGCAGGTCGTTGAACCGTGCCTCGGGATCAAAGACCTGTATCTGCGGCAAGCTGCCGCGAGGCATGCGGACCTTGATGGGTGGGGCGAGCACCCTGGCGATGCCGCTGACCACTTTCTCGCCATTCTGGTTGGTGGCTTCACAGGCCAGCTCGACAACCTTCTTGTGGTCGTCCTTGGAAGTGACGGTTGCGCACACGGTCAGCGTATCGCCGATGCGCACGGGTCGGGAGAAGTGCAGAGCCTGGTCAAGATAGATCGTGCCCGTGCCCGGAAATTGTGTGCCCAGCAACGCAGAAATCAGTGCACCGCTCCACATGCCGTGGGCGATCACGCCCTGGAACAGGGTCTCGCTGGCGTATTCGGCGTTCAGGTGCGCCGGGTTGGTGTCGCCGGAAACCGCTGCGAAGGCCTGGATGTCCTGATGCGTGAGGGTCCGCAGCAGGCGGGCACTCTGACCAATCTGCAGTTCGTCAAAGGTGTGGTTCTCGACAAAGTCGTTACCGATGTTCATGGCGGGTTGTCTTTGGTTGGTTTAGGGCCTGTTAACACCATTTTTTCAAGATGCGTTGCAGCGGTCATGCGGGGTGCTGGTGCTTCCCGGACTTGTGAGTGGCCGGGCCGGTGGCCGGCATTGAGTTGCGCAGCGCGTGCAGGCGCGCGAGCAGTGCCTCGTCGGTCACGCTCACCGTGGCAACCTGACCCGCGTAAACCAGCCCTTCATTGCCATCCAGGGTGATCACATCGCCCTCGGCAAATTCGCGCTGGTCGATAAAGACACGGCGGTTGGCCTCGTCAATATGCAAAGCGCTGCAAGCGACGAGGCAGACCTTGTTCATCTGCCTGGCCACCACCGCAGCGTGCGAGGTTCGTGCCCCTCGCTGGGTCAGCAGGCCAGCGGCGGCGTCCAGCGCGGCAATGTCGCTCGTCTGGGCGTCATGCCGGACCAGAATCACCGACGCACCGGCAGCGGAACGTTCCTGGGCACGCTCGGTATCCAGCGCAATTTCACCGCTGACCACGCCATTGCAGGCAGACATGGCTTGTGCTAGAGGGGTCACAGGTGCGCCCCCTGGTTTGTCTGCGTCGCGCGCCACCAGTCGCAGCGTGGACAGGTCAGCGTCCGTCAGCGAGTGGGTTCGTGCCATGGCCTGCTTGGCATCGATCAGGCCTTCGTCAAGCAGGTCCAGCGCAATGCAGGCAGCCGCCAGGGGCGTGCGCTTGCCGGAGCGCGTCTGCAGCATGAAGAGCGCACCGTCCTGCACGGTGAATTCGAAGTCCTGCATGTCTTCGAAGGCTTGTTCCAGGCGTTGTGCGGTGGCCTGCAGTTCGCTCCATGCGTCTGGCGCAGTCTGGGCCAGGACTTCGTGGCCGTGCGCGTTGCGCTGACCTGCGACCACGTCTTCGCCCTGGGCGTTGGCAAGAAAATCAACCCAGATGGCCTTCGCTCCACTGGTCGGGTTGCGCGTGAAGCCCACGCCTGCACCCGAATGACAACCTGTGTTGCCGAACACCATCCTCTGTATGGTCACTGCCGTGCCCATGGCGGCGTCGATGCCGTGCAGCTCGCGGTAGGTCCTGGCTTTGGGCAACTGCCACGATGCAAACACGGCTTTCACTGCCCCGCTGATCTGAGCGCGCACGTCTTGCGGAAAAGGCTCGCGAGCGTGCTCCAGGTAGATGGAGAGGAACCGCTGGCTCAAATCGCGCAGTTCGCTGAAGTCCAGCAGCCTTTCGTCCCGCCCCTGTGTGATGCGCCCGATCTCTTCCTCAAAGAGAGCGCCTGGAAGCTGGGCAACCACTTCGCCGTAGGTGGCAATCAGGCGGCGGTAGGCGTCCCAGACCAGGCGTGGATTGCCGGTCTGGCGCAAGAGGCCGGGCAGTGTGGCATCGCACAGTCCCACGTTGAGCAATGTCTCCATCATGCCCGGCATGGACACCGGGGCACCCGAGCGCACGGAGACGATCAATGGCTGCCGCGGATCGCCAAACACCATGCCGGTTGCCGATTCCAGGGTGGGCAAGCCGACGCTGAACAGCGGCAGCATGCAGTCCTCAGGGGCACGGGTGAAGTGGGTACCGATCACCAGTGCATGAGGCACCGGCAAACCGATGGTGGACATGCGCAGCAGATTGTGCGCCTTGGAGCCCATGTTCTCGCGGGTGGGTTTGTGGTGCGGTGGTGCTTCGCCGCTGCCAACCAGGTAGAAGTGTTTGGGCCAGTGGTGCGCGGCATTCATGCAGACATTCCTGACTTGTTGAAAACCAGTTTGCGAAGCGCATAGCCGGCGGTGAGCAGGCTGTCTGTGGCGCTTTCGATGGTGGCAGCCAGTTCGGTTGCAAGTGAGAGCGACGTAGGGCTTGAATGCAGGGTCTGCACGATGTGCACGCGCGCGCTGCGCAGCAAGTCGTCGCAGATGCGCTCGGCGCGCAGCATGCGCCAGAGTGCCTGCAGGAAGGCCTCGCTGTCGGCGGGGTCGTTGTGCTCGCTCATGTGACGGCCTATCTCGATGGCCTTGATCTGATCCTGTATGGCGGCCAATGTGGTGTCGGCCAGTTCGCACAACACCGCATTCACAGCTGGTGGCAGGCCGGCCAGAGGTTGCGTCAGCGTGATGCTGTGAATGAAGGCGGCTTCTTCCAGGGCATCGGCGATGTCGTCCATCTCGTCGAGCAACTGCACCATGGGTAGCCAGCGGGGTTGGCGTTCTGCCCGGCGCCGCGCTTCCATGAGAACGTGGTCCGCCTTGCGCTCCCAGTCTTTGGCACGCAGTACACCGTCTTCTGTGGTTTTTGCGAATTCAAGGGCTTCACTCAATGCAAGTGCAAGCGCATGGCAGAAGGCGGCATGTTCGGCCAGCAGGTCGTATTCAAAGGTGCGACGCTGAAGCACCCGAGCCAGCAGAAGTCTGGCTTCGTCAGCGATCAGCGCGACAGGTTGCTGCTCACGCAGTTTGATGCTGGCCACACGCAACAGGTCCTGCAGAAAAGACTGGGTGGCGGCTTCGCCCAGGATGTGATCGAGCCGGTCGCCGATGCGAAATGCCTCTCCATCCACCGCTTGCATCGCTTCATAGATGAGCTGCTCGCCTCCGGCGAGCAGCCAGGCCATGTGACCCAGGTCCTGTTCAGCGGCATAACGAAGCACCGCGATGGCCACCGGCTTGCGCACGAAAGCCTGCAGTCGCTTGCGGGCG
Source organism: Hydrogenophaga sp. (assembly GCF_030651625.1). Taxonomy (GTDB): domain Bacteria; phylum Pseudomonadota; class Gammaproteobacteria; order Burkholderiales; family Burkholderiaceae_C; genus Hydrogenophaga. The sequence goes on from NZ_JAUSCF010000017.1 coordinate 19,372, forward strand.
CGGTTCCAGTCGATCACGAAGACGATGCGCGAGGACGCGGCCTCCAGCACTTCCATCAGCGCCTCGTCGTCAGCGGCCTCGAAGACCGCATTGCCCACCTGATACGGCTTCCCCTGGTTCAGTCCATCCGTCGTGCGGGGCGCGAACACGGTCCATTCGAACCCGATGCTCTCCAGCATCTGGCGAAAGAATTCGAAGCGGGCTGCGTGCAGATCCGAGTAGGTGAGGTGGACCGTGCGCTTCTCCACTTCCATCACCAACACGTGTGCGTCATTGGTTCCGATGTCGTTCTGGATCAGAAGCCGCTCGCCATTTCGGGTGACGGCGGTGTCCAGACCCGGGTGGTTGAACTTCAAAGAGGCGGTGCGTGCGAGGCCGCGCATGAACGCACGGATCAGTGGGCGGTCACCATCTTCCACCTGCCAGACGTGGGCCCCATCCACATCTTCTGTGGCAACGGCGACTGCCATGGCATTGAGCCGCTTGTGCAGGTCCATCACCAGCAGATGGAAGCTGTCGCTTCCGTGTCGATTGCCGTGTGTCAGGTCGTTCAGCGCCTGTTGGCTCAAGCCTTCCTCGTCGTTGAGCTCTTCGATTTTCTTGAGCCAGTGGTCGCGTCTCGCCGACAGGGCCGGGTCACTTGTTTCTGCGATGTCGCAAAGCGGCCTGGCCATGATGCTCAGGTCGCTGGCAAGTGCCTCCAGCCACAGAGACAACTGGGGAACGATCAGGGTCTGGTCTTGCAGATAGGCGGTCGTCGCGACATCCTTGAGCCAGGTCGCGTCGCGCAGGCCCAGGTGGGCGACTTCGCGCGTCCAGTCCACCGCGGTGGATGCGGGGTTGGCCGCACGCTGCGCAGACGACTGAAGAACGGACAGATAGAGCTTGAGACGGTCATTGGCCTGCAGGGCGGCCTTGATCCAGGCGGGCAGCAACAATGTGGACTGCCCGAGTGAGGCCACTGCACTTTCTTTTTCCACACGATTCCCGACATGAATTGGTACCCTTCGGATCATTCAGAAGACATGTGGCAACGTGGTGACAAACTTGTATCAGTCGGCCTTCATCGATTCCATGGAAGGCGCCTGTTGCTGTGGGTTCGCGATCCCGCACCGCGCGGAGATTGCCTATGGGACGCGGCACGTGACAAGAAAAGCGATTGCAGTGCCGATCTTCCTGCCCGATTCACCTGCGATCAGGTGGATGGGGACAGCCACGAGCACCCCGACGCCAGACCTGTCGGACAGCACGTGCCCAGCTGATCCTGATTGACACACGGGGCTCGATCATCGGCTGGCTGAGCGTCGCACCGCAAACACCTTTTCGGCAGGGCCGCAGGTGGAACAGTTCACCCATTCGGGGCAACCTCGAGAGATTGGTCAAAAGGGGAGGAAAAAAAGAGCGGCCGAAGCCGCTCTGACATCTCTCGCAACTCAAACCCAATGGGTCAGGTACCGATCACTCCGCCATCGTCCTTTGTAATGACAATGGTTGCAGAGCGGCCATAGGGTCCCATGTTGGGCCAGGTACCCGTCATCTTGCCGGCAGCAAAGTCGTCGGCCGACGTGGTGGCACCGGGGTGCTGCACGTTGACGAACATGGTTCTTCCGTCTGGCGTGGTGATCACGCCGGTGATCTCCTGCCCGACCGGGCCCACCAGAAAGCGCTTGAGCTCGTTGGTGCGCGGGTCCGCACACAGCATCTGGTTGTTGCCGAACTGGGCGTAGTCGCCCTTGTTCATGGCGTTCTCGCTGGTGTCGGTCTGGATCCACAGGCGGCCTTCCTTGTCGAACCAGAGACCATCGGGGCTGTTGAATATCTGGTCCTTGTTCAGGGGCTTGCCGGCGAACTGTGAGTCGTTTTCTGGACCTGCCAACAGGAAGATGTCCCAGTTGAACCGGGTGGACGCAGGATCATTCCCGCCTTCGGTCCAGCGGATGATGTGGCCCCAGCGGCTCTTCTCACGCGGGTTGGCTTTGTTGGTTTCGGTGCGCCCGCTGTTGTTGGTCAGGGTGAAGTACACCTGGCCATTCCTGGGGTCGATCGTGCCCCACTCCGGGCGGTCCATCCTGGTTGCACCCACGGTGTCGGCTGCCAGGCGGGTGTTGATCAGCACATCGGCCTGGCTGCTGAATCGGAACGGAGTCAGCGGGCCCTGACCAAACACCAGCGGCAACCACGCGCCCGATCCGTCATCGTTGAACCTGGCCACGTACAGCGTGCCTTCGTCCAGCAGTGCGCCGTTGGCCACGCCACGGGACTTCTGGTAGACCCCCTTGGAGACGAATTTGTAGATGTATTCGTTGGTGGCGTCATCGCCAGAGTAGCAGACCACCGGTTTACCCTCGATTCCTGGCTGGAACACCACGCCCTCATGCGCAAAGCGGCCAAGCGCCGTGCGCTTGACGGGCGTGCTCCCAGGGTTGAAGGGGTCGACTTCCACCATCCAGCCGAACCCATTGGCTTCATTGCGGTAGTCCTGCGTAGGGCTGGCACCTTTTGCCGTCACATCAAAGCGGGAAAACTCATCTGTGCCGGTGTCGGCAAGTTCCCAGCCGTAGCGTGAGGCGGCTGGTTTGCTGTCGTTGCTGCGCACACCATAGCGCGACTGTTCGCGGGTGCGTCCATTGGCGCTCACTTTGTTGATGAAGTAGCCGGCCCAGTTCTCCTCGGCCATCATGTAGGTGTTCCACGGCGTGACACCGTGAGCGCAGTTGTTGAGCGTGCCACGGGTGCGGGTGCCGTCGGGGCTGTGCAGGGTCTTGACGAAATCGGTACCACGCACCGGACCACTGAACTCCATCGGTGTAGCGCCAGTGATTCGGCGGTTGAACTTGCCTGGCACAACGCTCCACTGGCCGTTACCGCCCTTGCGAATGTGTACCACCGACACGCCGTGACCGTTGATTTCCTTGCGGCACTCGTCGGCCGGTCGCTTGCCATTCACCAGCGCAGGCACCCCGTTGCGATCCAGCTTCTGGCCCACGGCGCTGGCATGCATGTAGCGCGGCTCCACGTATTCGTGGTTCAGCACCAGCAAGCCTTCCGTCGAACTGCCGCTGTACGGGTCCTTGCCTTCGATAGGGAAGAAATGCATGCCGTCGTGATGGCTGCCCACCTGGTTGGCCTGGTCGGCGCCGGTGTTCTTCATCGGGTCGAACGCCGGCATGTTGCCGGAGATGGGTGTTCCCCAGGGGATGAAACTTTGCACCTTGTAGCCCTTGGGCACCACCACGGTGTCTGCGCTGCTGACCGATACGGCCTCGAAACCGATGAGTTTGCCGCCTGAACCGCCCGTAGTGGCCGCACAACCGGTCAGACCTACGCCGCCGAACAAGGCGGTGATCGAGGCACCCAGGCCTCCCCTGAGGGCGCTTCGCCGACTCAGGTTGGCCTTGAGAACATCTTCAAAATGGCGGTTGCTGCTGGGGTTGGACATCGGCTCGTCGCCGTCGCCGTTGTCAATGATCAGATTGCCTGGAAGTTGGGACATGGGGTGAGGTCTTGTTAACTTGAGGTTGAAAGCGACATGAATGTAGGCGTTGCGTTTGACAAACGCGTGAAAGTCACCGAGAAACGTTGCACGTGCCCCCGTTTGTGTCAGTGCCTGGTTGATTGGCAACCTGTCCTGGCAGAACCGGTAAGGCCCAGCATGCCCACCCACCGCGCAGGTGTGGGTGATCAGGCGAGCCCAGAGTCTGCGCTGACGGCTTTTTCAGGCGTTTGTGTTTTTCACTGCTTCAAGGAACCCTACATGCCAACGTTCGAGACGCTCCAGATCGACAAAGACCAGCAAAACCCTCGGGTGGCCCGTCTGCTCCTGAACAGACCCGAGCGGCTCAATGCCATCAGCGACGAAATGCCGCGCGAGATCAGGGAGGCGGTCCAGTGGGCGAACGCTGACGATGAAGTGCACGTCATCATGGTGGAAGGGGCAGGCAAGGGATTCTGCGGTGGCTACGACCTCACCGGATACGCCGAGCAACGGATGGAGCACCCTTGCCAGCAGGAGAAAACTCCCTGGGATCCCATGGTGGACTACGCCTGCATGAAGCAGAACACCGAGGATTTCATGGCCCTGTGGAAGAGCGCAAAGCCCACCATCGCCAAAGTGCACGGCGCTGCGGCCGCCGGGGGAAGCGATATCGCCATGTGCTGCGACCTGCTGGTCATGGCAGACAACGCACGCATCGGTTACATGCCCACCCGGGTCTGGGGCTGCCCGACCACCGCGATGTGGACGTACCGCCTGGGCCCCATGCGAGCGAAACAGATGATGTTCACTGGCGACCTCATTGATGGCAAGACGGCGGCGGAGTGGGGGCTCGCAACCCTGTCGGTGCCGGCAGAAGAACTGGATGCTGCCGCCATGAAGCTAGCGGCAAGGATCGCAGGTGTTCCGCGCGCCCAGCTGGCCATGCACAAGATGGTGGTGAATCAGGTCATGCTGAACATGGGGCTGGAGCAGACCCAGATGATGGCCACTGTGTTTGACGGAATCACCCGTCACAACCCTGAAGGCCTGTGGTTCCGCCGGCAGGCACAGGCGCATGGCTTCAAGTCCGCCATCGAATGGCGCGACAGCGGACGGCCGATTCCGGAAGGTGACGAGGCGAGAGCATTGATTCGAGAGATGGAAGATCGTCGCTTGTGAAAGGGATGCGCGTTTGCGCGTGTCACCAGCCTTGTGACTGGTGCGGCGGCTTGGGCAGGAGGGCTGCCTGACTTGCAGCCATGGCTCATGTCTGAGCCGGAGATGCGTGGCGTGAACACGCTGACCATTCAGCCGCACAGTGAAGTTGAAGTAAAAGCTGACGGTGTTTCGCCCTGAGGCGTGGCCATGCAAGGTTCAGGCCAAACGCTTCAGCTGCGGCTACCCACACTCAGCGCCTGGGCCCCACCCTCCACCAGGCCACACCCACCGCAGCCGCGAATCCGGTGTAGGCGGCTACGAACACCCACCAGGGCGCCTCCCAGTAAAGGAGCCTGGCAAGCCAGTGCTCGATGAAGCTTTCGCGGTAGCTGTCCTGGCCGGCGATGCGCCGCAGGTTCTGCTCCCATATGGTGAGCGGGCACAACTGCCCCAGCCAGGCCTGTGCGGCAATGAAGACCATCAGGGCCAGATGGCTCAGGCGCAACCCGAAATGACGCACCCAGCGCCAACCGAACACGCCCCCCATCAGCACCAGCGGCAGCAGGCCGACCACGAACAGCACGATGCCCATGTGCAACGCCAGCAGGGCGTCGGCCAGCATCTGTGCTTGAGTGGGGGTCAGGGAGGGCATCCCCGATGGTAGGCTCCCAACAGTGCAAGCGGGCGTGGTTTACGCCGCTTCGGTCGCGTGCTGCTGGCCGTCGATGCGGGCGCGGGCCGCGGCCTGCAGCAGCAGTTGTTGTGCTTCAGCCTCGCTTTGGGCGAGCAGGGGCTGAGCGCGCAGCGCGAGATCGGCGAAGGCATGCAGGGCGTGTGCGTGTGCTTCTTCGGTCAGAGCGGTCTGGGCCAAGCTGCGGGTCCCGTCCGACCCGGCGGGGCGACCAAGGGCACGCAGCGCCAGCACCGCAAACGTCTGCGGCACACCATAGACAGCCAGGCGCGCATCCGGGAGCAGTGCGCGCAGACTGTGGCCGTAGCGGCCTTCCTCTGCCTCTACCCGTTCAATGTTCTGGCGGTCGAATTTGCGCACGCCAGGATGCTTGCCGGTGCTGACCACCAGCAGCGACTGCGTGGTGACCACCCAGATCGAGCGGCCGGCGCCCACGGCGCGACCCGTGGCGTACGCACAAACGGCTTCATTCCGGTTGAGGTGGTTGCGAATGAGGTCCACGTCGGCGTGTCGGAGCAGCTTGTGGGCGCTGGGGTCGTGACCTTCGAACAGGATTTCCAGTTGATCGTTGTAGTCGCGGAAGAAGTTGAACATCGGGGCTTTGACATTGCAGGGCAAGATGGCCAGTGTCCCTACTTTCGCCAATCCTCGCGCTTCTTGCCGGCCTGGGGTTTCAAGGGGAATTCAGGAAATGGCCAGGCCACCGGCAGGCAAAAAAATGCCGCCGGCACTGTGGCGCCGGCGGCAGAGAACAACAGCTTGGAGGCTCAGTTCACCTTGAAGTAGTCTGACACCACTTGCCAGCGCGCTTCCTTCAATTGCGACAGACGGGTGGCATTGCTGCCCAGACGTTTCTGCGGGCCGAAGGTCATTTCAGAACTGCCGAAGATGTCCGGTGGGATCACCATGGTGTCCATGGCCTTGATGAAGCTGTCGGTGGTCAGGTTGGGACCGGCCTTGCTGGCGGCGCGCAGGAAGGAGTCGACCAGCGAATAGCCATACACCGAGAACACGGTCGGATCTTCGTTGAACTTGGTCTTGTACTTGTTGGCCCAGAACCGGATCGGCTGCGAGGCTGCGTCCAGATAGGGGTTCTGCACCGTCATGGTGGCATAGAAGCCGTCCATGGCCGGGCCACCCAGCTTGTGGATCAGATCGGTGTAGGCCGCACTCGACCCCAGGAAGGTGGGGTTGAAGCCCAGGCGCTTGGCTGTGGCAATGCCGCCAATGGTCTCCCGGATGATGGTGCCCATCACCACGAAGTCGCACTGGGAAGAAGCCAGTTTTTGCATCTGCGAGGCGAAATCGGTGGCGCCGCGCTTGAAGGTGGTGACTTCGGCAAACTGCATGCCCATCGACTTCAGGCCTTCTTCGGCACCGCGGAACACCTCCAGTCCGAACTCGTCGTCCTGGTACATGGTGCAGACCTTCTTGGCGCCTTTTTCCTTCACCAGCAGCGGCACGGCGGCTTTCATCTGGTCGTAGTAGGTGGCGGCAAACGAGTACTTCAGCCGGTGGAAGGGCTCGTACATCTCCCGTGCGGCGGTCACCGGGAAGAAGTTGATCACGTTCTTCTGGAACTGCACCGGCATGGCGGCCATGTTCTGTGCGGTGCCGATGTGGCCCACCATGGCGAAGATCTTGTCCTGGTTGACCAGCTTCTGTGCGGCCAGCACCGCGCGGCGCGGCTCGTACCCGGAGTCTTCCACGTTGAGCTTGATCTTGCGGCCATGGATGCCGCCTTGCTCGTTGGCTTCATCCACGCGCAGCATCATGCCGAAGCGCACCTGCTTGCCGAAGCCCGCCAGCGGGCCTGAGAGGTCCTGGATCGAGCCGAGCACGATCTCGTCCTTGGTGACGCCCTGGGTCTGGGCAAAAGCCGATACGCTGGCCAGCAACAGGCTGGCAGCGATCAGTGTTGGTTTGGTCTTCATGCACTTGTCTCCTTGGTTGTGAACGGATGGTTGGCGGTGGCGGGGTGTTTAAGCAGGGGGTGTTCAAGAAGGAGGCTCAGCCGTACATGGCCTCGATCTGTGGGGAATACTTCTTTTCAACCAGCTTGCGTTTGAGCTTCATGGTGGGCGTGAGTTCTTCGTCTTCGGCAGACAGCTGGGTATCGAGCAGAAAGAACTTCTTGATCTGTTCCACGCGGGCGAATTTCTTGTTCACTCGGTCGATCTCTTCCTGGATGAGATGCTGCACCTCGGGCGAACGGGTCAGGCTGGCGTAGTTGGAAAACGGCACATCGTTGTCCTGCGCAAATTTCTCCACGTTCTCCTGGTCGATCATGATGATCACGGTGAGGTAGGCGCGCTTGTCGCCGATCACCACCGCGTCGGTCACGTAGGGCGAGAACTTCAGTTCGTTCTCGAGCTCGCTGGGCGTGATGTTCTTGCCGCCTGCGGTGATGATGATGTCTTTCATGCGGTCGGTGATACGGAAAAACCCTTCCTCATCGACCAAGCCCACGTCACCGGTGTGCAGCCATCCGTCGGCGTCGATGGTCTCGGCCGTCTTCTCAGGCAGGTTCAGGTAGCCCATGAACACGTTGGGGCCACGCACCAGAATCTCGCCGGTGGTCGGGTCCAGCTTCACTTCGTTGTAGCTGGCGGCAGGGCCGATGCTGCCGGGCTTGATTCGCTCGGCCGGGATGCCGGTGGACGCACCACAGGTCTCGGTCATGCCCCACACTTCCAGCATGGGCACGCCCAGCGCCATGTACCAGCGCACCAGATCCGGTGAGATGGGCGCTGCGCCGGTCACCAGAAAGCGCGCCTTGTGAATGCCGATGAGCTTGCGCACGTTGTTGAGCACCAGCATGCGCGCCATATGGAACTGCAGCTTGAGCGTACCCGGCACGGGCTGATTGGCCAGCACCAGGTCGGCCACCCGCTGGCCCACGCCAATGGACCAGCCATACGCCAGTTGCTGCAGCTTGCCGGATTCCTTGAGCGCGATCATCACGCCGGAGTAAAACTTCTCCCACACGCGCGGCACGGCGGTGAACACCGTGGGCGCAATCTCGCGCACGTTCTCGGGCACGGTCTCCGGGTTCTCCACGAAGTTGAGCTTGGCGCCGGTGTAGAGCGAGAAGTACTCGCCCCCCATGCGCTCGGCGATGTGGCACAGCGGCAGAAAACACATGCACTCATCGTTTTCGTCGCGCGAGATCAGTGTGTTGTAGCCGCGCACGGTGTAGATCAGCCCCTTGTGGCTGTGCATCGCGCCCTTGGGCTTGCCGGTGGTCCCAGATGTGTAAACGAGGATGGCCAGATCGTCTGGCTGGCACGCGGCCACCCGCTGCTCCAGCATCTGGGGGTGTTGGCGGGCGTGTTCCCTGCCCAGCTCGCGCAAGGCGTCCAGGCTGATCACCTGCGGGTCGTCGAGCTCACGCAAGCCTTCCATGTCGAACACCACGATCTTGCGCAGCTTGGGCAGGTGGTCGCGCACCACCAGCGCCTTGTCGAGCTGCTCGTCGTCTTCCACGAACAGCACGGTGGTGCTGGAGTCTTCGCACAGGTACTGCACCTGCTCGGAAGCGTCGGTGGGGTAGATGCCGTTGGACACACCGCCCGCGCTCAGCACCGCCAAGTCGCTCAGTACCCACTCGATGTTGGTGTTGGAGAGGATGGACGCCGTTTCCTTCGGCCCAAAGCCCAGCGCCATGAGACCGTGCGAGATCTCGCGCACGGCTTCAGCGGTCTGGTTCCATGTCCAGCTGCGCCAGATGCCGAAGTCCTTCTGGCGCATCCACACGTTCGGCTCACGCGCCTTCGCAGCGTTCCAGAACAGCGCCGGAATCGTTTCGCCCTCCATCACGATATTGGGCTGAGGCTGGATGTGGGAGAGATCCCAGAGAGTACTCATTTCAGTGATCCATGACGTTGACAAGCGCCCACACATTGGCGGAGCGCGATGCCTTCCAATCCAGGGCTCCCGAGGATCCGGCTCCGCCGGTCCAAGGGTGCGTCCCCCTCCCAGCGCCGAAGGCGCGAAATGGAGAGGGGGAAGACGCGAAGCGGCGCAGGGGGGGGCACCGATCTTCCGGAGCGCGTGCCTGAAGTCCAGGGCTCCCGTGGAACCGGCTTTGCCGGGCCACAGGGTGCGTCCCCCTCCCGCCGAAGGCGAGAGAGGGGGAAGACGCGAAGCGGCGCAGGGGGTGCCTCATCTTCATCTCCAGTTTTTCTTTTTCTTCCAGCGTCGATCGGCGCGCACACCCTCTTCCTTCATGCCGAGGTAGAACTCCTTGATGTCGTCCTTTTCGCGCAGCCGGGCACAGGTGTCTTCCATCACGATGCGGCCGTTCTCCAGCACGTAGCCGTAGTCGGATGCATTGAGCGCCATGTTGGCGTTCTGCTCCACCAGCAAGATGGTGGTACCGCGTTCGCGGTTGATGCGGACCACGATCTCGAAAATTTCCTTGGTCAGCTTCGGGCTCAGGCCCAGGCTGGGTTCATCGAGCAGGATCAGGTCCGGGTTGGCCATGAGCGCGCGGCTGATGGCCAGCATCTGCTGCTGGCCGCCAGAGAGCAGGCCGGCGTCTTGCACCGCGCGCTCGCGCAGGATGGGGAAATAGGTGAACACCGCTTCCATGTCGCGCGCCACGCCGTCGCGATCCTTGCGGGTGTAGGCGCCCATGAGCAGGTTGTCCCGCACGCTCAGCAACGGGAACACCTCGCGGCCCTCTGGCACATGGCTCAGACCCTGCTGCACGATGAAGGCCGGGTCCTGGGCCGTGATGGGTTCGCCTTTGAACTCGATGCTGCCTTTGCGCGGGTCGATGATGCCGCTGATGGTTTTCAGAATGGTCGTCTTGCCCGCGCCGTTGGAGCCCAGCACGGTGGCGATCTCGCCGCGCCGCACCTGCAGGCTCACGCCACGGATCGCCTTGATGGGGCCGTAGGCGCTCTCCACATTGAGCAGCTTGAGTACAGGGGCGTCGGAGGTTGCAACACTCATGCCGATACCCCCGGTGTCTTGTGATTTTCCCGCCGCAGGCCTGACACGTCGTCCACCGAACCCAGGTAAGCCTCGATCACGCCGGGATGGGCCTGCACTTCAGCTGGCGTGCCGGTGGCCAGTTCCTCGCCCATGCTCATGGCCAACACCCGATCCGACACCTTGGACACCAGCGACATGTCGTGTTCCACCATCAACACCGTGATGCCGAGTTCGTTCTTGATGTCGGTGATCCAGAACGCCATGTCGTCGGTCTCTTCCACGTTCAGCCCGGAAGAAGGTTCGTCCAGCAGCAGCAACTTGGGCTCGGTGCACAGTGCCCGCGCCAGCTCCACCACCTTGCGCACGCCATAAGGCAGGCCGGCCACCATCGATTCGCGGTGGTGCTGCAGGTCCAGCAGCTCGATCACGTGCTCCACCCTTTCACGCGCCTCGATCTCGGCTGCACGCGTCTTGCCGGTGAAGAACAGTTCGCTCCAGAGCCCGGTCTTGCGGTGTGTGTGGCGCCCGATCAGCAGATTCTGCAAAACGGTGGCGTGTTCAAAAAGTTCGATGTTCTGAAACGTGCGTGCAATGCCCAGCGATGCGATTTTGTGTGGCGGCTGCTCGGTGAGCTTGAGCATGCCGTCAGGGCCGGCGAAATCGATGTGGCCCGTGGTGGGTGTGTAGATGCGGCTGATCAGGTTGAACACCGTGGTCTTGCCCGCGCCATTGGGCCCGATCAGGGTGAACACCTCACCGCGCTTCACGTCAAAGCTCACGTTGTTCACCGCGAGCACGCCGCCAAAGCGCACGCTGAGGTTGCGGGCAGACAGAAGGATGTCGTCGGTCATGAATGGTTTCAGGTTGATGACACGTTACGAGCGTAGGGACGCGGACCAGAGACACCGAGGAACCGGCTTTGCCGGGCCTCTGGTGTCGCCCCCTTGAGGGGGGATGCGGCTACACGCAGTGGGCAAGCGACGGGGGTGGGTCATTTCAATCTGTCGGATTTCTGGAACGATTTCTGCCGCTTGAACATGCCCTTGCGGTAGAACGGGAACAGCTGGAAGTAGGTGCGGATCTTCAGCCAGCGACCATAAAGGCCCATGGGTTCAAACAGCACGATGGCCACCAGCACCACGCCGTAGACCACGCCCTTGAGGCCGGTGGCATCGGCAATCACCGCAGGCAGAAAATCCTTGCCGATGGAGATCAGCTGTGGCATCACGATGATGAAGATGGCGCCCAGGAACGCGCCGTGAATGGAGCCCAGGCCGCCGATCACGATCATCAGAAGCAGATCCACCGACTGCAGCAGGCTGAACTGGTCAGGGGAGAGAAACTGGATCTGGTGCGCATACAGGGCGCCGCCAATGCCCGCCAGCGCGGCCGAGAGTGCAAAACTCATGGTCTTGTAGCGCGCCAGATGAATGCCCATGCTCTGCGCCGAAATCTCCGAGTCGCGAATGGCCACAAATGCCCGCCCGGTGGACGATCGCAGCAGGTTCACGATACCCAGCGTGCACAGCACCGTGACCAGCAGGCAAAGGAAATAGAACTCGGTGGGTGTATCCAGCGTCCAGCCGAACAGGGCCGGTTGGTTGACCATCATGCCGGCGTTACCGCCGGTCACGCTTTCCCAGCGAGCCATGCCTTCTTCCACGATGAAGCCGAACGCCAGCGTGGCCATGCCCAGGTAGATGCCCTTGACCCGCAGAGCAGGCAGGCCAACCACCATGCCCACCGCCGCCGACAGCAGGCCCGCGCAGGCCAGCGCCAGCGGAAACGGAAAACCCGCATTGACCATGATGGCCTGCGTGTAGGCGCCCACGCCCAGAAACGCCGCATGGCCCAGCGAGAACAAACCTGTGAAGCCGGCCAGCAACATCAGGCCCAGGCCCACGATCGCGTAGATCAGCACAAAGGTGAACTGTGCCAGCCAGTACTCCTGCACCAGCCAGGGCGCCGCCACCATGAACAGGCAAAGCAGCCCGTACCAGAACACATGGCCGCCATGCTTGGCCAGCCGGATGTCCTGGTTGTAGTCGGTCTTAAATAAAAAACGCATGTCAGCGACTCCCCCCCGAAGCGCCTGCGGCGCAACCCCCCAAGGGGGGCGCTGCCTGCGGCCCGGCAAAGCCGGTTCCGCGGCCGCCCTGGAAGTGGCCTCGGCTCAAGTGCTTATTCGGCTTCGTCATACTTTTTTCCTTAGCTTCTCGCCGAACAGGCCATTGGGCTTGAGCACCAGCATGATCAGCACCACGATGTAGGGTGCGATGTCCTTGAAGCCTTCGGGCAGGTAGAACCCGGCCAGGGCTTCCACGATGCCGATGATCAGGCCGCCCACGATGGCGCCGGGCAGGCTGCCGAAGCCGCCCACCACCGCCGCCGGAAAGGCTTTGAGGCCGATGAAGCCCATGTTGGCGTGCACGAAGGTGATGGGTGCGAGCAGCAGCCCTGCCACAGCCGCCACGGCCGCGGCCAGGCCCCAGACGAGCCCGTTGATGCGCTTGACCGGAATGCCCATGTAGTAGGCCGCGAGCTGGTTCTGCGAAGCCGCCTGCATGGCGATGCCCAGCTTGGAATAGCGGAACATGGCGAAAAGGCCAGCGCAGAGCACGATGGTGACGCCGATCACCACCACCTGTTCGGCCGACACCACCAAGGTCCCCAGGCGCATCACTTCGCCAGCGTAGGGAACGGGCAGGGTGTGGGTGTCGGTGCCGATGTCGGGGATCATGGTGATCAGACCGCGCAATACGTAGCCGACACCGATCGTCAACATCACAATGGTGAAAGCTGGCTGCCCCAGAATGGGGCGGATCACCACGCGCTCAAGCACCACGCCAAAGAGGCCCATGGCAATGATGGCCGATGGCACCGCCAGCCAGAACGGAAAGCCCAGCATGGTCATGGTGACCAGGCCAGCGAAGGCGCCCACCATCATCAGGTCGCCCTGGGCAAAACTGACCGTCTCCGTGGCTTTGTAGATCAGAACGAAGCCCAGGGCAATGAGTCCGTAAATACAGCCCTGGGCCACGCCGCTGATGAGCAGTTGCAGCAGTTGCACGCGGTTTCTCCTGTGTGGTCTGGCGCCTTGGTCCTCCCGGCGGCTGCTGCAGGCTTTGTGGCAGGTCACCCAGACGATGTGCGGTGTTTATAGCTGTCTTGCACAAGACTGACGCTAGGGTTCTCCCCAAAAGAGTCGCTTACGTGCCACCATCAGGCTGCGGTGATTGAGCGATCCCGTGGCGGTCGGCGCAGGCGGCAGTTATTTTCACAAAGCATTCGCTTGGCAAAAATGGACAGAGGTTTTATGCTGCCTTTTCCAATTTCATCCATTCGTCATGAAATCCATTCGCATCGGCGCAGGTCTCGGTTTTTACGGTGACAACTGGGAGCCCGTGGTGGCCAGCATTGAACGCGGCAACGTGCAGTTCATTGCCAGCGACCACCTTGCTGAACTCACGCTCGCCATCCTGCAGAAAGACCGGCAGCGCGACCCCACGCTGGGTTATGCGCGCGATGTGGTGCCCATGCTGCTGCGTCTGTGGCCGCTCATGCAGCCACGCGGTGTGCGCTTCGTCTGCAACGCGGGCGGACTCAATCCGCACGGCGCCGCCCAAGCGGTGCTGGCCGCGTTTGCAGCGAAGGGGCTTCAGGCCCGCGTGGCAGTGGTCGCGGGCGACGATGTGCTGCCCCGCCTGCTCGACACCGACACGCCGTCTGACCAGTTTGCTCATCTGTTCAATGGTTTGCCGGTGGCCGTTGTGCGCGAGCGACTGGTGTTCGCCAACGCGTACCTGGGCGCTGCGCCCATCGTGCGGGCGCTGGATGCGGGTGCCGACATTGTCATCACCGGCCGGGTGGCCGATGCGGCGTTGTTCCTGGGGCCGCTGGTGCACGCCCTGGGGTGGACGCTGGAGGGTGCCCACACGGAAACCGACTTGAACCGTCTGGCTCAAGGGCTCACGGTGGGCCACCTGCTGGAGTGTTCCGGCCAGGGCAGCGGTGGCAATTTCGGCAGCCAGGGCGCGTGGCAGTCCATTCCCGACCTGGCACACATTGGCTACCCCGTCGCCGAAGTCTGGGAAGACAGCCGCGCGCTCATCACCAAGGCGCCCGGCACAGGAGGGCGTATCAATTTCGACACCGTGCGCCAGCAACTGCTCTACGAAGTGCACAACCCACACGCCTATCTGTCGCCCGATGTGGTGCTCGACATGGATCACATCCAGATCGAAGACAAAGGGCAGGACCGCGTGCAACTGACGGGAGCCCGTGGTACGGCACCGCCCGATACGCTCAAAGTCGTGGCTGGCTACCGTGACGGCCACAGGGCCGAGGTGACCTGGGGCTTTTCATGGCCGGATGCCTGGGACAAGGCGCAAGCCGCGCAAGCCACCATCCGCACGCTGCTCGAAGAGAAGCGCATGCCTTTCGACGAGCTGTACGTGGAATACCCCGGCCTGAGTTCCGCACACGGGGCGCTCGCGCCGCTGCCGGAAGCGACTGCGCTCAACAACCTGAACGAGATCTGGACGCGCATGGTGCTGCGCACGCCCAGCAAAGCGGCTGCAGATGGTTTTGGCCGCCTGTTCCCCTGGATCGGCCTGAGCGGCCCTGCCTACACCTGCGGCTTCACCGGCCTGCACAACACCAGCGAGTTGCTGGGCATCTGGCCTTCGCTGGTGTCACGGCAGGCGGTGGAAGCGCGCGTGGAGGTGCAGCTGCTGGGCAGTACCGCGCCGGTCACTGCCCCTTTGCACACCCAACTGGCAGGCAACAACAACGCGCCAGCAGACGCCGTTTTCGCTCTCCCCGGACCACTGGCCCCGGTTGGCACTGAGACAGCCTGTCAAAAGCCCGAGGCCGGAACACACACCGGTTCTGTTCGTGTCCCCTTGGCGCGCATCGCGCACGCACGCAGCGGCGACAAGGCCGACTGGGTCGACTTTGGCCTCTTCGCCTGGAACGCGACGGGTTACGCCATCCTTGAACGCGAGGTCACAGCCGAACGCGTGCAAGCACACTTCGCGCCCTGGCTGCAGGGTGAAGTGGATGCCTGGGCCTTGCCAAACATCCTGGCGCTCAAGTTCGTGCTGCGGGGTGCATTGCAGGGTGGGGGGGCACGCAATCTTCGCCTGGACAACCTGGGAAAGTCCATGGCGGGGGCGTTGTTGCGGCTCGAGATTGAGGTCATGACGGAAGAGTTGGAGCAGGCCCTGAATGCGCCACGTGTGGGGTGGTGGGGTGCAGCCCCCCCTGCCCATGAAACCGAAGGAATGAGATGAACGCCAACCCCGTGACCACAGAAAAACAGGACGACGGTATCTGGATCGTCACCCTCGACCGGCCCGACGTGCGCAACGCGGTTGATACACCCACAGCTCGAGCCCTGCACGCGGCCTTCCTCGCCTTCGAAGACGATGACGCCGCCAAGGTGGCGGTGTTTCACGGCGCGCACGGCCATTTCTGCGCCGGCTGGGACCTGCAGTTCGGCGCTGCACTGGCCGAACGCGGTGAAACCGGCGGTCTTGAAGCTCTGGACTTCGCCCCCGGTGACACGCGCGCACTGGGACCGATGGGGCCGTCGCGATTGCACCTGAGCAAACCGGTGGTCGCCGCCGTCAGCGGGGCCGCCGTGGCCGGCGGCATGGAGCTCGCCTTGTGGTGCGACCTGCGGGTCATGGAGGAGGACGCCTATTTCGGTGTCTATTGCCGCCGTTTCGGTGTGCCACTGATCGACGGTGGAACGGTCCGGCTTCCACGCCTGATCGGCATGGGGCATGCCATGGATCTGATTCTCACCGGCCGCAAGGTGGAGGCTGACGAAGCCCGGCAGATGGGCCTGGCCAACCGCGTGGTGCCCAAGGGCCATGCGCGCGAAGCCGCCATCGCGTTGGCTCAGCAGCTTGCGGCCTTCCCCCAGGCCACCATGCGGGCCGACCGCGAAAGTGCCCACCAACAATGGGATCTGCCCATGGGTGACGCGCTGCTTCAGGAGTGGGAACGGGGTCGCCAACGTATACCGGATGCGCTGGCGGGTGCGCGCCGATTCGCCGGCGGAACCGGGCGCCACGGCCAGTTCTGACGCACAGGCCGCAGGTTCATCTGCCGATCGGTCCCCCGGCGGATGCCCCCATTGGCCCCGGTACAGCCGAATGGCTTCGTATCATGGACCGAATGAATGATCAATCGATGAACGCGCCCAGGGCCAGTCAGCTGGATGTGCTCGTGTTGCAGCACACCCTGGAAGATTCCCCTGGCTATCTGGGCCAATGGCTGGATGCACAGGGTGTGTCGTGGCGGGTGCTGTGTGCAGAAGCTGGCGAGGCCTATCCCGATTCAGTGAGCGGGTACCGTGCGCTGGCTGTGCTCGGTGGCGAATGGGGCGCCAACGACGACCGCCCCACGTTGCGCCAGGCCGAAGCCCTGATTCTCGAAGCCGATGCGCTGGGTATTCCCGTCGTCGGGCATTGCCTGGGCGGCCAGCTCATGGCCCGTGCATTCGGCGGGCGGGTGGAACGCCTCCCCCAGCCCGAAGTGGGTTGGTTGCCCATACGAAGGCGGGAAAGTGATGCGGCGCTCACCTGGCTGGGCGACGCGAGTGAAACCGTGGTCTATCAATGGCACTACGACAGTTTTGTGGAGCTGCCCGAACATGCTGAACTGTTGGCCACATCACCCATATGCGCCCACCAGGCCTTCGCCATCGGCCCCCACCTCGCCATGCAGTTTCACATCGAAATCACCCCCCGGAAAATCGCCACCTGGCTCGCCGAGCCTGGCGACGTGTACCCCGCAGCCATCACCCTGCACCCGGACAGCGTGCAGTCCCCCGCCGACATGAACGCAGCCACCGCGAAGTACCAAGCGGGCAGCCAGGCCTTGGCCGACCACATCTACACGCAGTGGCGTTCGCGCTGGCGGTGAGCGGGCTGCCGGGCTCGCGAGCAGCCTGGCCGGGTTTCGACCGACTGAGCGCACGGAAGTGACGAAACCGGAGTGAGGTGCCTGATCCACAGACACCGAGGAACCGGTACTGCCGGGCCTCTGGTGTCGCCCCCTTTGAGGGGGTCGCGCGAAGCGCGGCGGGGGCGGGCCCCAAGTACAGCGGCGGGGGTGTGCCTTTACTTCAAGAACACTTTGAGCATCGTGTCCGCATCGGTCTCCACCGAGGCCACGCGCCCCTGCTCATTGAAGATCACCGTGAAGGGTGAATAGCTCCACAGCCAGTAGCGCCAGCGCGGCGCATCCAGGTTGGGGTTTTCGCTGCTCACGGGGTAACCCACCGCCATCGCCACCTGCTCGCGGGTCATGCCCGGCGTCACGCGGGCGGTCTCGATCGCCTGGCGCACCTTGGGGCCGGCTTTGGCCACCACCGTGCGGGGGTCGGTGGCGACGATGTACCGCTGGGCAAAAGCCTCCTTGCTCAGGTCGCGGCTGTAGTCGTTGCCCAGCCATTGCCGTTTGCCCTCCATTTCCACCTCAACGCGGTTGCGCCCGAAGCCCTTGAAGGTCAGGGGCGTACCGTAGGGAACGATGCGCTTGCCGCTTTCTTCATAGTTGATGTCGCTGATCCAGCTGCCATCGGTGCGCATGTTGCAGCACAGGAAGCCCTGCTCGGGCACCTGTGCGTGGGTGAAGCTGCCAGGCAAGGCCATGCACAGACCCAGCACGGTGGGGAAGGCAGTTCGAAAGTTCATTGCAGTTATCCCTTGAAGGCAATCGGAAGGGCCACCCCATCGAGTGGCGTGCGAAGCCGCTGGCCTGTCGCACGCCCAGCGCCAACGCCGGCATGCCAACAAAGTGGCTGATCGGGGCGCGGTGCTGGTAGCCGCCCGGTCAAGCTGCCAGATCTGGAATCTTCAGCCCGTCCTTGGGGATCGGCCGAGGTCGGCCCTCGTTGTCGATCGCCACATAGGTCAGGCTGGCCTCGGTCACCTTGACGTACTGGCCCTGCGCCGAAAAACGCTCGGCGAAGACTTCGACCTGTACCGTGATGGATGTGTTGCCGACGCGCGAGACGTGCGAGAAGAAACTCAGGATGTCTCCCACGCGCACCGGCTGCTTGAAGATGAACTGGTTGACCGCCACCGTGGCCATGCGGCCGCGCACATAGCGAGCCGGCAGCACCGAGCCGGCCAGGTCGACCTGGGCCATGACCCAGCCGCCAAAGATGTCGCCATTGCCGTTGGTGTCGGCTGGCATGGGGATGACTTTCAACACCAGTTCACGGTCCTGGGGCAGGGCACTTTCGGGGCGGGGGCTTGATTCGGTGGACATGGTCACAATCTGGAAACAACAGCACACATTCTCGTTCATGCGCCCCACTGCCGTCTCCCAGCCGCTCCCCGTCGATCCCGCGTCATCCGCAACACCCCCCTCCGGGCGCTCCGACTGGGCCACTCTGTCGCGGCTGCTGCCCTACCTTTGGCGCTACAAGTGGCGCGTGGTGCTTGCGCTGGGCTTCATGGTGGCGGCCAAGATGGCCAATGTGAGCGTGCCGCTGTTGCTCAAGGAGCTGGTGGATGCGATGAGCATCCGGCCCGGCAGCGTGGAGTCGATGCTGGTGGTGCCGGTGGGTCTGCTGCTGGCGTATGGCGGGCTGCGCCTGTCCACCAGCGTGTTCACCGAACTGCGCGAACTGGTGTTCGCCAAAGCCACCGAAGGCGCCACGCGCAGCATCGCGCTGGAGGTGTTCGGCCACCTTCACGCCCTGAGCCTGCGTTTCCACCTGGAGCGGCAGACCGGCGGCATGACCCGCGACATCGAGCGCGGCACCCGGGGAGTGCAGTCGCTGATCTCGTATTCGCTCTACAGCATCGTTCCCACCCTGATCGAGGTGACCATGGTGCTGGCGCTGCTGGGCACCAAGTTCGACATGGGCTACGTGTGGATCACGCTGGTGGCGCTGGTGTTGTACGTGACCTTCACCGTGGTGGTGACAGAGTGGCGCACCAAGTTCCGACGCCAGATGAACGAGCTGGAATCGGTCAGCCAGACCCGCGCCATCGACTCGCTGCTGAACTACGAGACGGTCAAGTACTTCAACAACGAAGCTTTCGAGGCCAGCCGGTACGACGAAGCCCTGGAAAAGCTGCGCCGCGCCCGCATCAAGAGCCAGACCACGCTGTCCCTGCTCAACGCGGGTCAGCAACTGGTGATCGCCATCGCGCTGGTGCTCATGCTCTGGCGCGCCACCCAGGGCGTGGCAAACGGCGAGATGACGCTGGGCGACCTGGTCATGGTCAACGCCTTCATGATCCAGCTCTACATTCCACTAGGGTTCCTGGGCGTGCTCTACCGCGAGATCAAGCAGAGCCTGACCGACCTGGACAAGATGTTCGTGTTGCTGGAAAAGGAGCGCGAGATCGCCGATGCGCCCGATGCCCGGCCGCTGGCACTGGATGGCCCGCCGGCGGTGAGGTTCGAGAACGTGCGCTTTGCCTACGAGCCGGCGCGCGAGATCCTGCACGGGGTGAGCTTCGAGATTCCACCCGGTAAGACCGTGGCAGTGGTCGGGCCGTCCGGCTCGGGCAAGTCCACCCTGGCGCGGCTGCTGTACCGTTTTTACGATGTGTCGAACCATGAGCCCCCACGCTCCCTCGCTGCGCGAGGTCCGCTGCCCCCCGAGGGGGCTGAAGTCAGCTTGGGGCGGCCCGGCGCTGAATTCGGTCGCATTCTCATCAACGGTCAGGACATCCGCGAAGTCACGCAGTCGAGCGTTCGGCAGGCCATCGGCATCGTTCCGCAGGACACCGTGCTGTTCAACGACACCATTGAATACAACATCCTCTACGGCCGACCCGACGCAGGGCATGAAGCGGCGGTGGCGGCAGCCAGCGCGGCGCACATTCACAGCTTCATCGAAAAGCTGCCGCTGGGCTACCGCACCATGGTGGGCGAGCGCGGTCTGAAGCTCTCGGGTGGTGAAAAGCAGCGCGTGGCCATTGCGCGCACCCTGTTGAAGAATCCGCCCATCGTGATCTTCGACGAAGCCACTTCGGCGCTGGACTCGGCCAACGAGCGGGCCATTCAGGCGGAGCTGAAGTCGGCGGCTCGCAACAAGACCACGCTGGTGATTGCGCACCGTTTGTCTACGGTGGTGGATGCGCATGAGATCCTGGTGCTGGTGAATGGCGAAATCGTGGAACGGGGGACGCATGCACAGCTGGTGTCCTCGGGTGGCGTGTATGCGGGGATGTGGGCGTTGCAGCAGTCCGGGGCGGATTGAATATCCCCCCCGCGCCGCCTTCGGCGTCACCCCTCAGGGGGCAACAGCAGCGACCCGGCAAAGCCGGCTCCGCGCTGTTCTGGATTCACCCCCCCCTCAGGCGCGCAGGCATCGGCCCCTGGGGAGTGACGCCGAGGGCAGCGCGGCGCGGGAGTGTCACAATCCGCGTCCATGGAAACCAAATGGCTCGAGGATTTCGTCAGCCTCGCTGAAACCCGAAGCTTCAGCCGCTCGGCGTTGCTCAGGCACGTCACCCAGCCCGCATTCTCCCGGCGCATCCAGTCATTGGAGGCCTGGGCAGGCACCGATCTGGTTGATCGTTCGTCGTATCCCACCCGGCTCACGCCAGCCGGTCAGACGTTGTACGACCAGGCGCTGGAGATGCTCCAGGCCCTCCAGAGCACACGCGCGATGCTGCGCGCTCACACCGCGGCGGCGCAAGACGTGATCGAATTCGCGGTGCCGCACACGCTGGCATTCACCTTCTTCCCGTCCTGGCTGTCCGGCTTGCGCGAGATCAGCGGCCCCATCAAGAGCCGCCTGATTGCACTCAATGTGCACGATGCCGTGATGCGCCTGGTCGAGGGCAGTTGCGACTTGCTGATTGCGTACCATCACGCGGCCCAGCCGATCCAGCTCGACGCCGAGCGCTATGAAATGATGCCCCTGGGACGCGAGTTGCTGGCGCCCTATGTGCGGCCCGACGAACTTGGGGCCCCGCTGTATGCGCTCCCTGGCACGGCCAGCCAGCCGGTGCCCTACCTGGCCTATGCGCCCGGCGCCTATCTGGGGCGGGCGGTGGATCAGCTGGTGAAGCAGGGTGGCACGCCGGTTCACCTGGACCGCATTTACGAAACCGACATGGCCGAAGGACTCAAGGCCATGGCCCTGGAGGGGCATGGCATCGCCTTCCTGCCGGCCAGCGCGGTGCGCAAGGAGGTGCGCGCCAAGAAACTGGTGTCTGCGGGCGGGGGGCTGGAAGCCGAACTCGACATCCGCATTTACCGTGCACGACCGATGGACACCCAGAAGGGCAAACGAGCGGTACAGGTGTTCTGGAGTCGGCTGGCCGAGAGTCTGACCCGCAGCAAAGCCTGAAAAGGAGGGCAGGCGTCCCGGTGGTGTCGACCCGCAACACCACGCCGCCGGTGGCGCTTCATCGGGTGGATCTGGAGCGCTGCCTCAAGCTCGACATCTTCAAAGCCGACCGCTACGAGCGCGCGGTGGAGTTGGTGGAGAGCGCCAAGGTCCAGGCGTTTGCCATGGATGACGTGCTGCTCTACGGCATGGCCACCGGAAGGGCAGATCCGAAAGCGCTGAAGCTGGTGGGGTGGTTCTTCACCACCGAGCCGCTGGCCATCATGCTGCCCAAGGACGAGTCTGCTTTCACGAAGATCATCGACGATGAGATGCGACGCTTGGAGGGGGGCGGCGCCCTTGGGCCGGCGTAGCCGGACCCTCGGCGCCCCTTGACTGGGGGCACGCGCTCCGCAGGGTGAGTTGAATTGAGTTGAAGGCAGGGTGCTCGTCGAACGTCTGCAGTTATCGGGAGACCTCCACGCCGGTTTGAGACAATCGGGCGATGAACTCCACAGCCTCCAGCACCCTCACCATCACCCGCCCAGACGACTGGCACCTGCATGTGCGCGATGGCGACGCCTTGCGCACCGTGGTGCCGCACACTGCAGCACAGTTTGGCCGTGCCATCATCATGCCCAATCTCAAGCCACCGGTGACCACTGCGGCCCAGGCCACGGCCTATGCCGAACGCATCCGCGCGGCCGTGCCTGCGGGCATGGCGTTCGAGCCGCTGATGACGCTGTACCTCACCGACAACCTGCCACCAGACGAAATCACCCGGGCGAAAGACGCAGGTGTGGTGGCCGTGAAGCTGTACCCGGCAGGCGCCACCACCAACAGCGATGCTGGCGTGACCGACATCCGCAAGACCCACAAGACGCTGGAAGCCATGCAGCGTGCGGGTGTGCTCCTGCTGGTGCACGGCGAAGTCACGTCGCCCGACATCGATCTATTCGACCGCGAAGCGGTGTTCATCGAACAGCATCTGGAGCCGCTGCGCCGCGATTTCCCGGAACTCAAGATCGTGATGGAACACATCACCACCAGGGAAGCCGCCCAGTACGTGACTGAGGGCGACCGGTTCCTGGGCGCCACCATCACCGCCCACCACCTGCTCTACAACCGCAACGCGATTTTCACGGGCGGTATCCGCCCACATTACTACTGCCTGCCGGTGCTCAAGCGCGAGACCCATCGTCTGGCCCTGGTCGCTGCGGCCACAGGCGGAGGCGATCGCTTCTTTCTGGGTACCGACAGCGCGCCGCACCCGGCGCATCTGAAAGAGCACGCCACCGGGTGTGCCGGCTGCTACACGGCTCACGCAGCCATCGAGATGTACGCCGAGGCTTTTGAGGCTGCTAGCGCCCTCGACAAGCTCGAAGCCTTTGCCAGTTTCAACGGGCCGGCTTTTTATGGCCTGCCTCGCAACACCGGCACCATCACCTTGCGCAGGGAGCACTGGACGCCGCCAGCCAGTTTCACATTCGGCGAAGCCGAACTCAAACCCTTGCGCTCGGGCGAGGCGTTGCCCTGGCGATTGGTGGCCTGACGCGATCAGACGGTAGCTGCAATGCGGGCGATCGTGACACCGACATGAGCCTGGCTCAGGAGCTCCAATGGGAGCGACCCTGGTTTTCAGCGGTCGCTGCCAATGGCGAGGCCGTTCGCCAGCGGTGGGGCGCAGGCGCCGTCTTGTCGCACGCATTGAATGAACGCGTGGGGACCGTGGGTTTCGCAGGGACGCATCGTCCGCCTCGCTTCGTAGCGCAGAGCGAACTGCCAACTGGTGCAGCCTACGAGAGCCATATATTCCAGACCGGTTGTGTGCCCACAAGGGACAACCTGCACGATTTCTTCAACGGTCTGGTCTGGCTGCGCTTTCCGTGCACCAAAAAGCGGCTCAATCAATTGCAGGCGGCGGAAATCGCTGCGGCTGGCGTGGGTGCTGTGCGAGGCAGGGTTCGCGATGCCCTGACCTTGTTCGACGAAAACGCGGCACTCCTTCAGGCGCCTGATCCGGTCTGGGATGCACTGCTGGCGCGCGACTGGCAACGGCTCTTTGTCACCCTGCGTCCGCTCTGGTCCGAGGCCCGCCTGGTACTTTTCGGGCATGCCTTGCTGGAGAAACTGGTGCTGCCGTACAAGTCGATCACCGCACACGTGTACCGGCATCCGGTGCCGCCGCTTCTGGGAAGCGATTTGGCTCGCTGGGACGGGTGGCTGGCAGCGTGCCTGAACCGGGAGGAAATGGCCACCAAACCGTTCACGCCACTCCCTGTGCTGGGTGTGCCGGGCTGGTGGCCCGAGAACACTGCGCCTGGGTTTTATGAAGATTCTGCCGTGTTTCGCGCTCCGCGCCTTCAATCCACCGCAGCAAGCACAGTAACGTCTTGAATTTCAAGGCGTTTTCCTTGATTTTCCGCACCTCGGCCTCATACTGAAACCTCGGTATCATGCGCGCTGTCCGGACTGGTCATGCCGGTCCCGAGACACCGGTGAAAACGGGAACCTTGCGCGCATCTGCCGGATCGCAAGCCCATGCCGGAGCGCCCCGGATTTAGCCATTACTGGAGAAAAAATGAAACGCATCATGTTGTTTGTCCTGACCAACGTCGCCGTGATGGCGGTGCTGTTGATCACCACCCGCATCCTGGGCGTGGACCGTTTCCTCACAGCGAACGGCCTGAACATGACTGCTTTGGCGGGCTTCTCGCTGATCATCGGTTTTGGTGGCGCCATCATCTCCCTGCTGATCAGCAAGCCCATGGCCAAGTTCAGCACCAAGGCCAGAGTGATCAACCAGCCGCAAACCGCAGACGAAGCCTGGATCGTTCAAACGGTACAGACCTTCGCCACCAAAGCCGGCATCGGCATGCCTGAAGTCGCCATCTACGACGGCGCCCCCAACGCGTTTGCCACCGGCGCATTCAAGAACTCGGCGCTGGTGGCGGTGTCCACAGGCCTGCTGCAGAGCATGACCAAGGAAGAGGTCGAAGCCGTGATTGGCCACGAGGT
The DNA here is from genome assembly GCF_030651625.1 of Hydrogenophaga sp. Taxonomy (GTDB): domain Bacteria; phylum Pseudomonadota; class Gammaproteobacteria; order Burkholderiales; family Burkholderiaceae_C; genus Hydrogenophaga. The sequence goes on from NZ_JAUSCF010000017.1 coordinate 43,972, forward strand.
GGCGCATGTGGCCAATGGCGACATGGTCACCATGACCCTCGTGCAAGGTGTGATGAACACCTTTGTGGTGTTCCTCAGCCGCGTGATCGGCTACGCGGTGGACAGCTTCCTGCGCAAGGGTGACAGCAACAGCAGCGGTCCTGGCATCGGCTACTTTGTGACCACCATCGTGATGGATATTGTGCTGGGCTTTCTGGCCGCCATCATCGTGGCCTGGTTCAGCCGCCAGCGCGAATTCCGTGCAGATGCCGGTGCTGCTCAGTTGATGGGTCGCAAGCAACCCATGATCAATGCGTTGGCCCGTCTGGGCGGCCTGACGCCTGGCGAACTGCCCAAAACCATGCAGTCCATGGGCATCACGGGCAAACTGGGAAAGTGGTTCTCGACCCATCCACCCATGGAAGAGCGCATCGACGCCCTTCAGAAGCTGTAAGCGTCGGACGCGTCGGACGGCAGGGGCTTGCCCCAAAAAGAAAGCGACCCTCGGGTCGCTTTCTTTTTTCCGTACGTCCAGATGAGAGGTTGGAGAGCGCACCAGCGTGGGCCGGCTCATCTCTCTCTCCCTCTCTATGCTTCTTCCTCAGCGCCAGTTGCGGTGTCCGCCCTGGTAGTGCACCGGCTGGATGTCTGGCTGTGCCGTGTAGGACTGGGAGCCGACCATCACGCGGGTGGCAGCCGGTGTCTGCATGGCATGGGGCCTGCCATTGGAATGGTGAGGACGGCCCGAGTAAGCGGGAGCCACGTTCACGTTCACATAGCGGCCGGGGTCTTGCGGCATTTGCACGTTGTAGTTCACCCCCGAGTAGCGGTAGACCACGTTGTAGCCCACAGTGCGGTTCTCAAAATGGGTTTGCGTGGTGCAGTTGCGCACCACCTGGGTGCTCGCGTGACGAGGCGCCTCGATGTGGTTGCCGACCACCGCGCCGCCCACCAGGCCGATCATCGTTGCCAGAGCGCGGCCATTGCCGTCGCCAATGGCATTGCCCATGGCGCCACCGGCGATGCCACCGATGACCGCGCCGGCACCGATCCGGCGAGCCGGCACATAGACCGTTTCGTCGTAGCAGACGTCTCGTGGAACGGCGATTTGTTGCACCACCGGCGTGCTGCTGATCACCCGGGCACGCTCTTGCTTGGCTTGTGCAAGGCCGCTGGCGCTCAGACCGATCAGGCCGGCAAGGACGGGAATCAGGACGGGTTTGAACGAGGTTTTCATGATGAAGCTCCTGGTTGGTTGGAGCCCCTATCGTGATCACCCCATGTCAATCGACATTGGCGCCTGTGTAAAGCTGCCTGGAGAGATGTAACCCGCTGTCACATGGCCTCTCATGCCTGCACCAGACCCGGAATGTCGCGGGCCAGGGCTTCTGCCACCTTGATGCCATCCACCCCGGCCGAGAGAATTCCGCCCGCATACCCTGCGCCTTCGCCGGCAGGGAAAAGCCCGCGCGTGTTCAAGCTCTGGCAGTCGACGCCCCGGGTGATGCGCAGCGGCGACGAGGTGCGGGTTTCCACACCGGTGAGCACCGCGTCTGCCATGTCGTAGCCCTTGATCTTGCGGCCGAACACGGGCAGCGCTTCGCGCAGGGCCTCGATGGCGTAGGCAGGCAGGGCTTGAGCGAGATCGACGAGCTTGACCCCAGGTTGGTAGGAAGGCGTCACTGTGCCCAGTTCGGTGGATGCGTGACCTGCAACGAAATCGCCCACGGTCTGCCCGGGTGCTTCGTAAGTGCCTCCACCCAGCTCAAAGGCCCGGGCCTCGAGCTGTCGCTGCATCACCACCCCAGCCAGGGGGTGGCTCTTTCCCGAGGCGGTCAGCGACTCGGCCTGCGCGGCGTAGCGTGGGCCGTCGGTCTCACCAAAGGCGGCGGTCCATAACGGCTTGTCTTGCGGGAAGGCCTGCGGAAAATCACGAGGCTCGATGCCCACCACGATGCCGGCATTGGCGTTGCGCTCGTTGCGGGAGTACTGGCTCATCCCGTTGGTGACGACCCGGCCGGCCTCAGAGGTGGCAGCCACCACCGTGCCGCCCGGGCACATGCAGAAGCTGTACACCGCACGGCCATTCTTTGCGTGGTGCACCAGCTTGTAGTCGGCTGCGCCCAGCAGGGGGTGCCCGGCATGGCGACCCCAGCGCGCGCGGTCGATGACGCTCTGGGGATGTTCGATGCGAAAGCCCACCGAAAACGGCTTGGCTTCCATGTACACACCGGCGTCGAACAGCATGGCAAAGGCGTCGCGCGCGCTGTGACCCAGCGCCAGCACCACCCGCTTCACCGGCATGTCGAACATCTCGCCCGTGTCCAGCCTCTGAACTGTCAGGCCGCTCAACTGTTGCGCTCCATCCAGGGGGGTCATCTGCACATTGCACACGCGGTGCTGAAAACGGATGTCACCGCCCAGCGCAACGATTTTTTCACGCATCGTCTCCACTATCCTGACCAGTTTGAACGTACCGATGTGGGGGTGGGCGGCGTACAGGATCTCGGCCGGCGCGCCAGCCTCCACGAATTCCTGCATCACCTTGCGACCCAGGAAGCGCGGGTCCTTGATCTGGCTGTAAAGCTTGCCATCTGAGAAAAGTCCAGCACCGCCTTCGCCGTACTGCACGTTGCTCTCAGGGTCCAGCACGCCGTGGCGCCAAAGGCTCCAGGTGTCCTTGGTGCGTTGACGGACCGGTTTGCCGCGCTCAAGCACGATGGGGCGCAGTCCCATCTGGGCCAGCGCCAGCGCCGCAAACAGGCCGCAAGGTCCCAGACCAACCACCACCGGTCGGTCGCTCTCTTCAACGGACCAGCCGACCGGCGCCCGCACGGGTGCCAGCCAGGTCATGTCCGGTGTTGCGAGGATGTGCGCGTCGTCCTTGTGCGATTGCAGCAGCGCTGCTTCCTCCGAGGGATCCACCAGCGACACATCCACGATGTAGACCGCCAGCAGTTCGGCCTTGCGGGCATCGAAACTGCGCTTGAACACCTGCAAGCCCTTGATGGCTTCGGTTGGAATGCCCAGCCTGTGCGCGACCAGCTCGGTGAGCGCTTGCACCGGGTGGGGTGGTGGCGTGCGATCGAGATCGGTTTCGGCGGGTGCGTCGGACGCGCGCCGGTGTTCGGCAGGCACGTCTGCCAGCGGAATCTTGAGTTCGGAGAGGCGGATCATGGTGGAGGCTTGTATTTATCAAGCAGTGCGCTGCATGCGGGCAGCCAGGCACTGATAATACCGGGGTGAAGCGCGCCAGACCGTCGCTGGTGCAAGGCCCGAAAGGGCGCACTGGAGGAACGTCCGGACTGCACAGGACAGCGTAGGAGGTAACACCTCTCCACCGATCAGCTTGAGGAGTTCGCTCCAAGGGCCCTAAGGTGAGGATCAGAGCAACAGAGACGAGCCGCTTCAGTGCGGGTGAAACGGGCAATCTCTACGCGCAGCAATACCAAATAGGCCAACGTTGACGTGGTTCCGCGGAGTTGGCGGGTAGGTAGCACCGAGCCGGGTGGGCGACCCCCGGCCCAGATGAATGGCGGTCACGTTCGGGGTCTTCGCAAGAGGGGTCCGAACGCACAGAATCCGGCGTAACGGCGCGCTTCACACTTTCGACGATGCCTCATGCTGGCGGTGGACCATTGCCCGGCGCGGGTCGCCTGGCCACACCGCGCAAGCCGTCCAGATCCAGAATGTGGATGCGCCCACGCTGGTAGTCCACCAGGCCCGCGTTCTTGAGTTCGACGGCAGCCATCGTGACACCAGCGCGGCGCACGCCGAGCATGTCGGCGAGGTGGGCATGGGTGAGCAAAAGATCGTCGTGTTCATTGCGGGTGTGGCTCATCAGGATCCAGCTCGCCAGACGGGACTTGATGTCATGGGTCTGGGACGCAGCGGCAATGGAAGCCAGATCCTGGGAAAAGTGCCACAGATAGATGGCGAACGCACGCAGCAGGTTGGAGCGACGCCCGACCAACCGCTGCATCGCCTCGCCGTCGGCGCGAAAAGCCATCCCGCCGCGTTGTACCTGCAGTGTGAGATTGCCTGAGCCCATGCCCAGGGCATGTTGCAGGCCCACCGCACCCTCCTTACCCGTCAGGCCCACAGCCAGGCCACTGCCGTCCGAGTGACGAACCACCAGGGCCACGCACGCGCTGATCAGGAAATGCACATGCCCATCAGCCATGTGCGGGGCTGCCAGGATGTCCCCCGTCTGCAGTTCAACGGGCTTGCAGAGACGTTCAAGCATCCGCTGGTCATCCGTGGCCAATTGGGCCACGAGGCCGTTGTGCGTGAGGGTCAATGTGGGTCCCGTTAATGTTTCAAGTTCAACACGTGAGCGGAGCGCGAGGCCCGGGCGGCCGTGCAGGTGGGCGGTTGCGCCCGAGCAGTGTACGTGGCGGGCACGCTGCAATTTGCCACACTTCGCCGGACACCCAGGTCGTTCGATGCGCTGGCTGAACGTCCATGGGAAGGTCCCGACAAGGTGACACGGCGATCTGTGTTCGGTATCGAACATTTCACCGCGTCATTGCTCATACACTGTCGAGCGCCCGGTCATGTCGGCCCCGCACCCCAACACGCCTGCGGGCGGGAGCACCCTTTGCCAGCCCAGCCAACCTTCAACCGAGTGCTTTCAGCCCTTGCCCAAGCGGATCAACTTCCCTGGACAGAACAACTCGAACTGGTCGAACTGTCAGCGCGCGACGTCCTGCACGCCCAAGGTGTTGTGGCACTTCACATCTACTTTCCAACCAGTGCCCTGGTGGTTTTGATGCAGACTGCAGATGGTGGCGGTGAGGTGCCGGTGGCGCTGGTCGGGAACGACGGCGTGGTGGAGGTTGCAGCTCTCCTGGGGGCGGGCGTCGAAACGAATCGGGCTGTGGTCCTTCAGCCAGGATTTGCCTGGCGTGTGCCCACCAGCGCTGTGTCTGCCGCCGGGGTGGGTGCTGATCAAGTGGTCAGGGTCACGGTGGCCCACATGCTGTCGCTCGCTTCGCAAGTCTCGCAGACGGCCTCCTGCCAAAAACACCATGGCGTCGAACAGCGCCTGTCCCGCTGGCTGCTCACCGCCCTGGATCGACTGCCCGAGGATGAACTGGCGATCGACCTGGCTGAGTTGGCACCCCTGTTGGCGGTCTCAAACGGTGAACTGACGGAAGCGGCTGCGCAGTTGATGGGTCTCGGTGCCCTGGAGTGCGAGCCGGGACGCCTGGTGGTGCCGGATCGCGCCTTGCTCCAGGCACGCTCTTGCGGTTGTCATGCCCCTGCCAAGGGTATGTACTACCGGAAACCGCTTCACCAGAACTGAACGGTCCGGAGGTGAGCAACTGCGCGCCACTCTCAGACCATCGACTCAGACCATCGACTCAGGCTCTCACAGGTTGAACCCACCCAGGCTTTGCAGTCGCTCCACATGAGCCATCAAGGAACGTTTGGCCACCGGCCACAGGCGTTCTGGTACATCGTCGTAGGCCATCCGCACCCATTCGTCCGCCGGACCCTCCGGGAACGCCTGCATGGCGCGCGCCACTTTGGCTTCACGCTGAAGCCGATGCGCTTTCAATTGGGCAATGGCGCGCAGCGCGCCGCCCTCTGCAGGCCCGCCGGCTTCATCCGCACCGGCCTTCAGATCGCCGAGCACGTAGCCATGCGCAGGCAAGATGAATTCGACACTGTTTTGGTGACACCGGTTGGCCAGTTTGTCGAGCGATTCAAGGTAGGCGCCCATGCTGCCATCCGGCGGGTCGATCACGGTGGTGCTGCCATTGAGGATGTGATCGCCGGTGAACAACAGTCCGTCCTCGATCAGCAACAGGCACAGGTGGTTGGCCGCATGACCCGGGGTGTGAATCACCTCCAGCGTGTGGCTGACAGTGGTTTCGCCCGACCGTCCGGACAACACGAGCTGCTCACCGTCGGCCAGCGAATGCTCGGGCACAAATCGGCTGTTTTCGCGGGCCGTGGGCAGGCTGGGCAGCCCCATGATCGGCGGTCGGCTCAGGCCGGCGGCCACGCACATGGCTTGCAGCCTGGGGGCACCGGGTGAGTGATCAGGGTGCGAGTGGGTGCAGACGATGGCCTGGATGCGCCCGCCTGCAGCGCGCCACAGGCGCTCAATGTGTGCCGCATCGTCCGGGCCCGGGTCGATCACGATGTGGCCTGTGGCGGGATCGCCAACCACATAGCTGTTGGTGCCGGGGCCGGTCATGAAGCCCGGGTTGGGTGCGGTCAGGCGCTGCACGTTCTTGAGCAAGGGCACGGCGCGTTCGTGCTGCCAGTCCAGGCTGTGCACAATCTGGCCGTCCGGGCTCACCAGCGCGAGTTCGCCAAACGGCGGTTCGTGTTCCATGTGGCGCGACTCGTGTCCATTCATCAGGCCGGCGCGTGGGCAGCTGGTCCACAGCGGCTGGTCATTGACGGCACAGGCGTCCAGCACCGATTGCACATCGGCATGTGCCTGGAGACGCTCGAGCGTGCGGATAGTGGGAAAGATGATGAAGAAGCTGCCTGCTTCGTGCCGTGCCAGTGCATCGGCCGGCCGCACCCAGACCGGTTCAAACTGCTCGGATTCGTCGGCCACAGGCACCTGGCCTTCGGGCATGCGCGCCACCAGAAAGGGCACGTCAAACCGGCGCGGCAGGTCGCGGTCGGTGATCCAGTGGGCCAGCACGAAAACGTCTGCCGCCCCCAGCGTCAGGCCGCGCAGGGTGCACTGCGGCGCGAGTGGTGCGTTGCGGTCCAGCAAGGCAATGTCGCTGGCGTCCACAGTCGATCCATCTGCCCGGTGCGCCAGCAGCACACCCAGTTCTTCAAAACTCTCGCGGATCGCGGCAATGGCCTGTGTGAGGTGCAGGTTGCTCTGGGTGGGTCTGCGGGTGGCCTGTCCGTGCATTTGTGCATCGGCGGCATCGATGCCGCCGCCCGGGAACACGTAGGCGCCGGGCGCAAAGCTGGCGGTCATGGAGCGCCGTGTCATCAGCACTTCGATGCTGGGTCGCTGGGCGTCGGGCGAGTCGCGCAGCAACAGCACCGTGGCCGCAAGCCGCAGTGGCGCTGGATCTCGTTGAGGGTGGAGGAGTTGGGTGGGGCGAACCATGGAGCGCATTTTGCTGGAAAGCGATTCTCCACGCTGTACCTTGCACGGCGGGGCTGGGCCGATAATCCCAAGATGCACATCCGGTTCACAAAAATGCAGGGCGCAGGCAACGACTTTGTCGTGCTGGACGAGACGCGGGCCTCCCTGGGCCTGAACAGGGCGCAGTACCGCTGGCTGGCCGACCGCCATTTCGGCGTCGGCGCTGACCAGATCCTGACCGTGCGGCCGTCACCCGGTCCCGGGCTGGATTTTGAATACATCATCCACAACGCAGACGGCGGTGAGGTCGAACATTGCGGCAATGGGGCACGCTGCTTCGTGCGTTATGTGCGCGACAAGGGCTTGACCGACCGCAACCCGGTGCGGGTGAAGGTGCAGAAAGGTGAACTCAGCCTCCGACTCAACGAAGACGGCCGTGTCACCGTCGACATGGGTCCGCCGGTGTTTGAGCTGGACCGCATTCCGTTCAACAGCCAGGGCATTGATGCACAGACCTGTGGTGCATGGGAACAATGGCCGCTGACCCTCGGCACCGACCGCCAGGTGCTGGTGTCTGTGCTGTCCATGGGCAACCCGCATGCCGTGATGCTGGTCGACGACGCGGACACAGCCCCGGTACTGGACTGGGGCCCCCAGATTGAAACGCACCCGCGCTTTCCTGCGCGTGTGAATGCCGGCTTCCTTCAGGTGGTGGACCGCAGCCACATCCGCCTTCGTGTTTTTGAGCGTGGCACCGGCGAAACGCTGGCCTGCGGCACCGGCGCCTGCGCGGCGGTGGTCGCCGGTATTCGTCTGGGCTTGCTCGACAACGAAGTCGATGTGCAGACCCATGGCGGCATGCTCACCATCGCGTGGCAAGACGATGCCACTCACGCGGCGCCGGTGCTGATGACCGGTCCAGCCACCACCGTTTTCGAGGGCGAAATCGACGTGCCCGATGTCGACTGATCATTCACACCCTTGCCATGCGCCGATTCAAGGTGCGAAACAGAGAGATTCAATATGCACAACCCCATTCCACCGATCACCGAAGACGACATCGCCGACTACCTGTCCAACACCCCCGATTTTTTCGAGCGCCATGCCGGGCTGCTGGCGGCGGTGCAACTGACCAGCCCGCATGGGCATCGCGCTGTGAGCCTCCAGGAACGCCAGGCTGAAATGCTTCGGGAAAAAATTCGTGGCCTTGAACTGAAGGCGGCTGAAATGATCCGCCATGGGCACGAAAACACCACCATTGCCGACAAGCTGCAACGGTGGACGCGGGAGCTGTTGCTGACGCGGGAGGCGCGTGATCTGCCAGAGGTCATTTCGCGCGAGATTGCCGAGCAGTTTCTGGTGCCGCAGGTCGCCATCAAGGTTTGGGGGGTGTCGCCAGAGTTCGAGCACGAATCGTTTGCCCAGGGTGCCAGCGACGACGTGATGTCGTTTGCTTCGTCGCTGACACTGCCATACTGCGGTGCCAATCCAGGCTTGGAGGCGGCACAGTGGCTGTTTGATCCGTCGACGGCGGCGTCGCTGGCGCTGATCCCGCTGCGAGCGGGCATTGCCCCTCAGGCCTTTGGTCTGCTGGTGCTGGCGTCGGCCGATCCGCATCGCTTCGCCTCCGACATGGGCACCGACTTCCTTGAGCGCATCGGTGAGCTCACCAGTGCGGCGCTCTCCCGCTTGCGGCCAGTGGTCGAGCCGCAGCTGGATTGATTCTGTCAGTTCTTGCGATCTGGCCTTGATGCCGTGACCCACACCGCCAGTAACGCCGAACTGGTTTTCGCCTACCTGAGCCATGCGCGCGTGGAGAAGCGCCTTGCCGATCGCACGCTGGCGCTTTACGCCCTGGACCTGGACAAGCTGACCGACAAAGTGTCGGAAGCCGGGCTTTCATTGACCGAAGTGCAAAACACCCACATCCGGCGCTGGGTGGCCCAGATGCACAGCGGCGGGCGCAGTCCGCGAGGCATCGCAATGATTCTCTCGGGATGGCGTGGCCTGTTCCACTGGATGGGACGGCAGGGCCTGATCGACCACAACCCGGTACAGGACGTGCGCGCGCCCAAAGCGGGCAAACCGTTGCCCAAGGCACTCGGTGTGGACGAGTCGGTGCAACTGGCGGCATTTGTGGCCGAGACAGACTCGCCCGCACTGGAGGCTCGCGATCGGTGCATCACCGAATTGCTGTACGGATGCGGTCTGCGCATTGGTGAGCTGGTCGGGCTGGATGTTCAGGCTGGCCCGAATGCGAGAGGCTGGATCGACCTGCCCGATGGTGAAGCCCATGTGCTGGGCAAGGGCGCCAAACGCCGCAGTGTGCCGGTGGGTAGCGCTGCCTTGCAGGCGTTGGCCTTGTGGCTGGAAGCGCGCAAGACCTGGCTGGGGCCGCAAGCGAGCGATTCGCAGGCGCTTTTTGTTGGCGCCCGCGGTCAGCGCCTGACGCCGCAGCACATCCGCGTGAGACTCAAACGCCGCTCCCGGCTTGCCGGCCTTGCCACGCCGGTGCATCCGCACATGTTGCGTCATTCTTTTGCCAGCCATGTGCTGCAATCCAGTGGCGACCTGCGGGCCGTGCAGGAACTGCTGGGTCACGCCAGCATCAGCACCACGCAGGTCTATACCCGGCTGGACTTCCAGCATCTGGCCAAGGTTTACGATGCATCACATCCTCGCGCATCGCTGAAGGGGAAGGGGGATTTGCTGTCGACTGAGAGCACAGAGGACGATGTGACCGATTTGAACGCGAAAGCTCGCTCGCCGGACACACCCGCAAGGCCCCGCAACCGATAGATAGGAAATATGGGCAGTTCGCCGGCGAATCCGGGGGTATTCCCGCTGTCTTGCAAACGCCGCCTCCCGATAATCTACATATAAGCAAGTTGTTGTATTCCAATCTCCAGGAGAATCCCATGCCCAAGCTGTTTACGTTCTTCAAATCTCTTTTCGTTGTCGCGGTGCTTGCCACGTCGGCTCAGGCTCAATCGCAAGAGGCCATCAAGGTCGTCTACCACATGAGCGAAGGCATCCCCCAGGCCTCCAGGGCCGTCAACAACATCCGCAACCACCTGGCGGCGGACCCGACCGCCAAAATCGTGGTGGTCACGCACGGGCTTGGCATCGACTTCCTGTTGGAGGGTGCCACCAACCAGATGGACCAGCCGTTTGCCGGCGCCATCGGTGATCTTGCGGCCAAAGGCGTCGAGTTCCGCGTGTGCAACAACACCCTTGTCTCCCGCAAGATCGACGCGGCCAAAGTCGCCATGGAGGCCAAGGTGATTCCTTCGGGGGTGGCCGAAGTGGCCAGGCTGCAAGCGCGCGAGGGATTCGTCTACCTTCGCCCCTGAGCCCAGGAAGCACGCATCGCTCCGCCGCACGGGATTTTCTGGCAAAGGCCGGCGGATCGGTCTGTCCGCTCCTTTCGTGAGGCCATGGGAGCCAGCACTCCAATGGCATGGCGGGTCGAATACACTCCCCGGCTGCGCACCGCCCCATTTGCACGTCTGAACGCCGCCTGCCATGTCCCTCATTCCTGCCACCATCCTCACCGGTTTTCTCGGCTCCGGAAAGACCACTTTGCTCAAGCGCGTGCTCAGTGAGGCCCATGGGCAGAAGATTGCGGTGATCGAGAACGAGTTCGGCGAAGAGAACATCGACAATGAAATCCTGGTGGCCGACACCACGGAGAACATCATCCAGATGAGCAACGGGTGCATCTGCTGCACCATTCGGGACGACTTGCGCGCCACCCTGCAGGACCTGGCACAGAAAAAACGCAAAGGCGAGCTGGATTTCGAGCGCGTGGTGATCGAGACCACGGGCCTGGCCGATCCTGGCCCGGTGGCGCAGACCTTCTTCATGGACGACGAGGTCGCCGAGCAATATCTGCTCGATGCGATCATCACCCTGGTCGACGCCAAGCACGCGGCCCAGCAATTGAACGACCGCCAGGAAGCCCGTCGTCAGGTGGGTTTCGCGGACCAGGTGTTCATCAGCAAGGCCGACCTGGTGGAGCCGGGCGAGGTCGATGCCCTGATTCACCGACTCAAGCACATGAACCCGCGCGCCCCCATGCGCGCGGTGCATTTTGGCGAAGTGGCGATCAAGGACGTGTTCGATCTGCGCGGCTTCAACCTCAACGCCAAACTCGACATTGATCCCGACTTTCTCAAGACCGATGATGGGCATGACCATGAGCATCACGACCACGATCATGCCCACGGGGAGCACTGTGACCATCCTTCCCACCATGGCGACGGCGGACACGGGCATCACCACCACCACGATGACGACGTGAAGAGTTTTGTTTACCGGGCCACCAGGCCGTTCAACCCGGCCAAGCTCGAAGACTTCCTTGGCGCCATCGTGCAGGTGTATGGTCCGCGCATGCTGCGCTACAAGGGGGTGCTTGACATGGAAGGCACCGACCGCAAGGTGATTTTCCAGGGAGTGCACCAACTCATGGGCAGCGACCTGGGTCCTGCCTGGGCGGATGGCGAACCCCGGACCAGCAAGATGGTTTTCATCGGGCTCGATCTTCCCAAGGACATTCTGGTCCAGGGGCTTGATCAGTCGCTTGTTTGATCCCATTCGACCGCCTGGCCATCACCAAACGAACCAGGACTGACCGTGTTGTTTGTCTCGCTTCTCCAACGATTGGGTTTTCCTGCTGGCAAGGCGTCGACTTCGCGAGACGCAGCTTCGTTACAATCGCGCCCCAAGATTGCAGTCCAGCCCGGTCGGGTGTCGCCAGAGGTTCAGCGCCATTCCAAAGCAGGTATAACAACGTCAACGCCGGCCCGTCCGGCCAGCGGTGCGGCGCGAAAGACCCCGGTCTCAGCTTCTCACCTGCCCGAAGACCGAGCATTGTCAGGATCTGAGAGGAGACCCGTTGTGAAAGCCCCGGCCACCAGGACAGCCAAAACCGCCCAACCGACCGCGTCGGGGGCCAAAGGCCGTCCGTCAGCAGCCGCGTCCGCTGGAAAAACGGGCGCCAAGCTGGCGTCGCCTGCCAAGGCGAAGGCTTCAAAGCCCTCTGCCTCCGCTGTGACAACTGGCAAGAATGCGTCTGTATCCAAACCGCCAGCCAAAAAGGTCGCCGTGAAAACCGTGAGCAAGGCTGTCCCAAAGGCGGCGGCCAAGGTCATTCCCAAATCAGCGAACAAGCCAGCCAGCCAGGCAGCACCAAGCCGACCCGCCGCCAAGGCGCCGATCAAGGTTGCGACCAAGGCGCCACCCAAAGGCTCCAGTCCCCAGAAACCGGCCATCCAAAAGCCATCCAGTCCACCCGTGGTGGCTTCCAAACCCAACGTGCCGACCAAACCGCCTGTGCCATCAACAACCGAGAAACGTGCGCCCGCGCCCGCCAAAGCCGCTGTGGCGCCCACCCCGATCGAGCCCACGCCGCGGCCATTGGGCAAACGCGCCGCCAAGAAGGTGATGATGGAGCAGATGACGCAGGCTGCCGTGGTACCCACCCACGCACCCGATGCCGCCAAGGCGACCTTTTCCACCATGAACGAACGTGCCGTAATGACTCCTCCCGTGCCCTCATCCATCCAGAAAGACCCCAAGCGGGCCAACAACTGGAAAAGCCTGTCTGTTGACAAGTTGACGGACCAGGACGTGCAGGCCATGCCCGACAGCGAGTACATGAACGATGTGCAACTCGCATTTTTCAGGCTCAAGCTCACCCAGCTCAAGGCCGACATGCTGGCCAATGCCGGTGAGACCACCGAGCATTTGCGCGAAGACACCGTGGTTGTGCCCGACCCGGCAGACCGGGCCACGATCGAAGAAGAGCACGCGCTTGAGCTGCGCACGCGTGACCGCGAACGAAAGCTGCTCAAGAAAATCGAGCAGGCCATTGGCCGAATCGACTCGGGCGACTACGGGTATTGTGAGGAGACGGGCGAAGCCATCGGCGTAGGCCGTCTGATGGCTCGTCCCACCGCCAGCCTTTCGCTGGAGGCACAGCAGCGACGCGAGCTCAAGCAAAAAATGTTTGGCGATTGATTTTGCCTTCGCATTGCGCTTTTTCCACACGTTCAACATTCTTCACCTGACATGGCCAAGGACGATTCCAACGGCGGCTTTCTGTCCAAGGTGGTGAAGTTTGTCCGGCATCCGACCACCAGCTGGTCGGATCTGGACACGCGATCTGCCGATCGCGAAAGCGAATACAGCAAGGCCGCACTCAAGGAAATGATTGAGCGCAAGCGCCGCAACGACTTCGTGCGCAAGCGTGAATTCGACATGCTGCGCAAGATCCGCAGCCGTGAGGCTTCGGGGGCCGAAGGGCCGGGTGTACGTCCCTCATTCTTCCAGAGCAGCCTGCCGTCCAAGCCGGACGACCGGGCCATGACCTTGAAGAAGATCGACGAAATCGAAGCCCAGATGTCGATGCAGTGGTGGAAAACCAAAGGGCCCGACTCATCGGCCACAGGTTCCAGCCTCAACAGTGGGGGCAACGCAGCCGGTAGCGCACCGCAGGAGTTGGCTGCCAATCCTGGATTCAAGGCAGCTCCGCCGGATCCGGAGGCCCTTCGCAGACGCCAACAGTACAAAGAAACAGAGCCTTCGAATCTGCCAACGACCAGTGCCGGGCTTGATCCATTGGTTGCCGGTTCGCCACCTGTGCCGCCGCCCGAGATGCCGGTCGTGCAGCCTCAAGAGGCCGTGCTTCATGCACGTGACAGCGAGTCCACAACTCAGGAAAGGCAGGGCACTTCGATTTCGCCCGTCACTCGGACCGGGTTGATGGCTCCGGCCAAGCCGAGCACCGGATCGGAGGCCAAGCCCGCTTTTTCCGCTTCGCACTTTTTTGCATTGGATGTGCAGGAAATCGTCCAGGACCCCGAGGTGGAAGAGGCGGCCATCCGATTCGCCAATGGGGATGACGCAGGCGCGGAGCAGGGATTGCTGGAGGTTCTGGGTGACGGTGGTGCCCGTGTCGAACAGCAGGATGACTGGCTCGCGCTGTTTGATCTGTACCGGGCCACGGGACAGTTGGCGCCATTTGAGAGTCAGGCAGTTGATTTCGTGAATCGCTTCAGTCGTTCTGCACCCCAGTGGTTCGACATGCCCGACTTGGTCACCAAGCTGTCGGGAAAGAAGTACACACCGTCTGCAAGCTCGGGCAGGGCTGCCTGGGTGTGTGATGCCGAAGTCGATGCCCACGCAGTGGGCACGCTGCAGAATGTTCTCCTGCGGGTACCGCAACCCTGGGTGCTGGACTGGTCGCAGATCGAGGCCATGGACAACAAGGCGGCGAAAGCTCTGTTGGGCGTCTTTACGCTGTGGGGTGACCAGGAGGTGGAGTTGCGCTTCCTCGGTTCTTCGAGCTTGCGTGAACTCCTGAAGAATCTGACACCTTCCGGTCGACGCGATGTTGAGCAACTCTGGTGGGAGTTGCGTCTCGCTGTGCTGCGTGTCATGAATCGCGCTGATGAGTTCGAGCTCACCGCACTGGATTTCTGTGTGACCTACGAAGTCTCGCCTCCCGGGTGGGAGCAGCCCCAGTGTCACTTTCGCTCGGTGAGCCAGAAGGTCGATGAAAGTGGTCAATCGGTGCTGGGTGAGGTACAGATGGAGCAGGTGGCCTCAGGGTATCCAGGTGACTCGGTGCAAGACAGCCAGAACTCGGAATTCAATCAGGTGGGCTTGGTGGAGCTTTCTGGCGAAATCCAGGGCGATCCGCAAGCCACTCTGGAAGCCCTGGAGCGGCGGCTGAAAGGGGCCGATGTGATGATCATCTCCTGTCGCAACCTCATCAGGGTGGATTTCTCGGCTGCCGGCACGTTGCTCAACTGGGTGTCGGGTCACTATGCGCAAGGGCGGGCGGTGCAATTCGTTGATGCACACCGTTTGGTGTCGGCTTTTTTCCACGTGATCGGTATCACCGAGTACGCCAAAGTGGTTGTTCGGAACGATTGACCCAGCGTCGCCGCTTGCGGCGTGACCTTCTTCGCGAGCCGGCACAGGTACACCCTTCCGAGCTTGTCGAAGGGCCGCTCCGTGGCATTGCCCTTCGTCCACTTCCCGGCTTGACATCAAGCTGACCATCCCCATCTCCCATATCTATGGAATCATTTCACGGAACCACCATTGTTTGCGTGCGCCGCCAGACCCCCGAGGGTGTGCAGGTGGCCATCGGAGGCGACGGTCAGGTCACGCTGGGCCATATCGTGGTCAAGGGCACTGCGCGCAAGGTGCGCAAGCTGTACCGGGATCAGGTGCTGGCCGGATTTGCGGGCGCCACTGCCGACGCCTTCACGCTCTTCGAGCGCTTTGAAGCCAAGCTGGAGAAGCACCAGGGGCACCTGGTGCGGGCGGCGATCGAGCTCACCCGGGACTGGCGGACCGATCGCGTGCTGCGGCGCCTGGAGGCCATGCTCGCCGTGGCTGACAAGACCGCGTCGCTGATCATCACTGGCAACGGCGATGTGCTCGAACCCGAGCACGGCATCGTGGCGATCGGTTCGGGTGGTGCCTATGCGCAGGCGGCCGCCAAGGCCCTGATTGACCACACCGAACTGAGCGCTGAAGATGTCGTTCGAAAGTCACTCGGCATTGCCGGCGAGTTGTGCATCTACACCAACATGAACCACACCATCGAGACCTTGTGACGGATGCAACGCCTGCGTATTGCCTTGTGAGCGCAACAGGCAGGACGCGCAGGGTCCCCGTTCTCGATCTCCCACCTGATGCCGCGCTGCGGCTTTCTTCACACCTACCTAGCCCATGTCTTCCATGACGCCTCAGGAGATCGTCTCCGAACTGGATCGATTCATCATTGGCCAAAAAGCGGCCAAGCGAGCGGTTGCCATCGCTCTGCGCAACCGTTGGCGCCGTCAGCAGGTGGATGAAAAGCTGAGGGGTGAAATCACACCCAAAAATATCCTCATGATTGGCCCGACAGGCGTCGGCAAGACCGAGATTGCCCGCCGGCTTGCCCGGCTGGCCGATGCGCCTTTCATCAAGGTGGAAGCCACCAAGTTCACCGAGGTGGGCTATGTCGGCAAGGACGTGGACGCCATCATCCGCGATCTGGCTGAAATCGCGGTCAAGCAGACTCGTGAACAGGAGATGAAAAAATTGCGCTCCCGGGCGGAAGATGCTGCTGAAGATCGCATCCTGGATGCACTGATTCCACCACCCCGCAGCGGCGCCGCAGAGGCATCGGGCGCTGTCACGCCCACCCCGGAGAGCACCGCACGACAGACCTTCCGCAAAAAGTTGCGGGAAGGTTCGCTCGATGACCGGGAAATTGAAATCGACCTGGCCGAAGCCCGGCCGACCATGGAAATCATGGGTCCTTCGGGTATGGAGGAAATGGCGGAGCAACTGCGAGGCATGTTCAGCCAGATCGGTGCAGGCAAACGCCAGGTACGCAAGCTCAAGATCGCCGAGGCGATGAAACTGCTGATCGAGGAAGAAGCGGGCAAGCTGGTCAACGAAGAAGAGATCAAGACCCGTGCTCTGCACAACGCAGAGCAGAACGGCATTGTCTTCATCGACGAGATCGACAAGGTGGCTTCGCGCAGCGATGCGGGCGGAGCCGATGTGTCACGCCAGGGGGTGCAACGGGACCTGTTGCCTCTGGTGGAGGGCACGACCGTGACCACCAAGTACGGCATGGTCAAGACCGATCACATCCTGTTCATTGCCAGCGGGGCCTTCCATCTCTCCAAGCCCAGCGACCTGATCCCCGAGTTGCAGGGCCGCTTTCCGATCCGGGTGGAACTGCAGTCGCTGTCTGTGGACGATTTTGAAGCCATCCTCACGCAAACCCACGCTTCACTGGTGCGGCAGTACCAGGCCCTGCTGGCCACTGAAGGTGTGACCCTGGAATTTGATGCAGAAGGGATCCGTCGCCTGGCCCAGATCGCCTGCGATGTGAACGAGCGCACCGAAAACATCGGTGCTCGTCGCTTGTCCACGGTGATGGAGCATTTGCTGGATGAGGTCAGCTTTGATGCGGCCCGTCTGCAAGGGCAAACCATTTCGGTGGATGCAGCCTATGTGGACGGACGGCTGGGTGAACTCAGCCGCAACGAAGACCTGTCGCGCTACATCCTCTGAGCGGTCGATTCTTCCTGCCAAACCGCCCATCTGATGGATGGAGCGGTTTTTTTTCGCCTATGTCGATCCGGGACCCTGCACGAGGTCCGGTCGCTCCCTGACTTGTCTTTACAAATTCGCCAGACCTGCGAATTTATGAGGCATCACATGCAGAGATGGTTGTAAGTGCTTGCTTTTGCTGCATTTTTGGGCAAATTGGCTTCCAATTTCGGTGCTAAGTGGTTGATTTCATTACAAAAATTTTGACGAACTCCCCATTGCACGCTTGGGAATTCCTGATAAAGTGGGAAAAAGTGCAATTAAGTGGTGAAAAGTGTCTTTTAAGGATTGATCGCAGTGTTCCAGGGTGCTTCATCTCTCAGTCTCGATGCCAAGGGGCGGCTCTCCGTCCCTACGCGGCATCGTGCGGCACTGAGTGTGGATGGCAGCCTGCTCACGATCACCAAACACCCTCATGGTTGCCTGATGATATTCCCCCAGCCCGCCTGGGAAGCGTTCCGCAGCCAGTTTGCGGAAATGCCCATGAATCTGCAGTGGGTGAAGCGCGTGTTTCTGGGCAATGCGATGGATCTTGAAATGGACGGGTCCGGGCGGGTGCTGATTTCGCCCGAACTGCGTCAGGCCGCAGGCATCACCAAAGATGCCATCCTGCTGGGGATGGGATCGTTCCTCGAACTCTGGGATGCTGCAACGTACGCAGAGAAGGAAGCAGAGGCCATGAAGGCCGAGATGCCGGATGTCTTGAAGGACTTTTCTTTTTGAAGGTCATGGTGCAAGACGCATGGAATCATCAAACCGTCCTGTTGAACGAAGCCGTGGAGGCGCTCGCAATCAACCCCGACGGACACTATGTCGACGCGACCTATGGCCGCGGCGGGCATTCCCGCCTGATTCTTCAGCGGCTCTCTCCACAAGGGCGACTCACGGCCTTCGACAAAGATCCACAGGCGGTTGCCGACGCGCACGAACTGGCAGTCAGCGATGGCCGCTTTGTCATCCGGCACCAGGGCTTCTGTCATCTGGGCGAGCTCGGGCATGCCAGTGCGAACGGGGTGTTGCTGGACCTCGGTGTGAGCTCCCCTCAGATCGACGACCCCGAGAGGGGTTTTTCTTTTCGTCGCGATGGCCCGCTGGACATGCGCATGGACACCACGCGTGGCCAGAGTGTGGCGCAGTGGCTCGAAACGGCCGAAATTTCAACTCTGTCGGAGGTCATCCGTGAATATGGCGAAGAACGGTTTGCTCAACCGATTGCAAAGGCGATTGATCGTCGCCGACAGGAACGGGGCCCTTTTCGAACCACCCTCGAGCTGGCCGAAGTCGTGGCTGGCGCGGTCAAAACCCGCGAGCCGGGCAAGGACCCTGCAACGCGCACATTTCAGGCTTTTCGGATTTTCATCAACGCCGAGCTTGAAGAGTTGCAACAAGCGCTAGAGGCCAGTCTGCAGGTGCTTCGTCCGGGCGGACAACTGGTGGTGATCAGCTTCCATTCCCTTGAAGACCGCATGGTCAAACAGTTCATGGCGCGCCACTCGCGTTCCGTGGTGGACCGCCGCGTTCCATTTGCAGAACCTGCTCCGATGGCGCTGTGCCATGTCCGCCGCATCAAGCCCGGCGAGGCCGAAGTGCAAGGCAATGCGCGCTCCCGAAGCGCGGTCATGCGCGTGGCCGAGCGCACCGAGGTGTCGGCATGATCAGGTTGAACCTTGTGCTGCTTGCGGCGGTGCTGATCAGTGCATTTTATCTGGTGCACACCCAGTACGAGTCTCGCCGTCTGTACACGGCGCTGGACCGGGCGCAGGCGCAGTCCCGCCAGCTCAATGTCGAGTACGAGCAACTCGTCGTGCAGCGGCGCGCCCAGGCCACGCCGGCGCGGGTGCAACAACTGGCTACCCGCCAGCTCCAGATGCGTCCAGTCACACCTGGCATCACCCAGTACGTCGTCGTGCCAGAGCCGCTGGTGGCGCCCATGCCGGAAGCGCGGGGAGGGCGGCCATGAGTCGCAGCATCAATTACGGTGCGAGTCCGTTGCTTGCCAGCAAGACGCCGGTATGGCGCAGCAAGTTCATCGTGGCGGGGCTGGCGGTTGCGTTCGCGGGATTGGGTGCGCGTGCCGCTTATGTGCAGGTTTTTGGAAACGATTTCTTTCAGCGCCAGGGCGAGGTGCGGTATGCACGCACGCTGGAATTGCCCGCCAACCGGGGTCGGGTGCTGGACCGCAACGGCCTGATCCTGGCTTCCAGTGTGGTGGCGCAAAGCATCTGGGCCATTCCCGAGGACGTGGACAAGGGTGACCCCAAGATCCGGGATCTCGCCAAGCTGCTCGGCATGCCTCTGGCTGAGGTGCGCAAGCGCCTGGCCAATGAAGACAAGACATTCGTGTGGATCAAGCGCCAGGTGGACGATCCGATCGCCAAGGAGATCGCTGCGCTTGGCATCAAAGGCATCTACCAGCGACGCGAATACAAGCGGCAGTACCCGGAAGGCGAAGCGGCGGCGCATGTGGTGGGGTTCACCAATGTGGAAGATCGCGGGCAAGAGGGTGTGGAGCTGGCCTTCAACCAGCAGCTGTCCGGTCGGGCCGGATCGCGCCGGGTCATCAAGGACCGCCTCGGTAGGGTGGTGGAAGATGTGCGCGATGTGGTGCCGCCGGTGGATGGCCCCGACCTGCAGCTCTCGATCGACAGCAAGATCCAGTTCTTCGCCTACCAGAAGCTGCGCGAAGCGGTGCAGACCCACAAGGCGCGGGCTGGCAGCGTGGTGGTGCTCGACACGCAGACGGGTGAAGTGCTGGCATTGGCCAACTACCCGAGTTTCAATCCCAATCGCCGGGTCAATCTCACGGGTGAACAGCTGCGCAACCGGGTACTGACCGACAGCTTCGAGCCTGGATCCACCATGAAGCCGTTCATTGCGGCGCTTGCAATGGAGAAGGGGCTGGTGAAGCCCTCCACGCCGATCCAAACGGCCCCTGGCCGCATGCAGATTGGCGGTGCCACGATCCGGGACAGCAGGGACAACGGGGTGCTGACGGTCAGCGAAGTGATCCAGAAGTCCAGCAATGTGGGCACGGTCAAGATGGCGATGCAGATGTCGCCGCGTGACATGTGGGAATCCTATGCTCAAGCCGGCTTTGGACAGAAACCACAACTGCCGTTCCCGGGTGCTGTCACTGGTCGCTTGCGCCCGTACAAGACATGGCGCCCGATTGAACAGGCCACCATGAGCTATGGGTATGGGGTATCGGCGTCTCTGTTTCAGCTGGCGCAGGCTTACACGATCTTTGCTCGCGATGGCGAACTCATTCCGGTCACCCTGGTCAAGACCGACGAACCCACTGCCGGCATCCGGGTGTTCAGTCAGAAGAGCGCGGGCGCGGTGCGTTCCATGTTGGCTCTGTCCACCCAGCCTGGAGGCACCTCCACGCGGGCGCAAACCATGGGTTACTCGGTCGGTGGCAAGACGGGCACCGCCCGAAAACAGGAAGGCAAGGGCTACGCCGACAAGAAATACCGCAGCTTCTTCGTGGGCCTGGCGCCGGTGGAGGCGCCGCGCATCGTGGTGGCGGTGATGATCGATGAGCCTCGCAATGGCCATTACTACGGTGGCGTGGTGGCAGCGCCCGTGTTCAGTGAAACCGTACAGCAGTCCCTGCGCATACTGGGCGTGCAGCCCGATATGGACGTCAAGCCACAGATCGTGGCTGAACTGGTGGAGGAGTCGTTCTGATGCAGACCTTCGACACTCCCCTGGCCGTGACGAAATGGTTGCACGATCGCGTGACGGGCGTGCTGAATTGCGACAGCCGTGAGATCCGGCCTGGCGATGGTTTTGTGGCCTGGCCGGGCGCTGCTCAGGATGGGCGGCGCTTTGTTCGTGCCGCGCTGGAGGCTGGTGCTGCGGCTGTTGTCGTGGAGCAAGAAGGTGCGGACACTTTCGCTTTCGACGGCCAGGCGCCCATCGCCGCGGTGAAGGGTCTGAAAGCGCAGGCTGGTCTTGTCGCGAGCGCGTTCTGCAAGACCCCCAGTGGGGAGCTGGACGTGATCGCCATCACGGGCACCAACGGCAAGACCTCCACCGCATGGTGGATGGCGCAACTGCTCAGCGCCTGCGCGCGCGATTGCGCGCTGGTCGGCACATTGGGCATGGGTCGCGTGCCGTCCGCTGCCGAAGAAGTCGCCGGAGCTTTTCTTGTGCCGACCGGATTGACCACACCCGATCCGATGCGCTTGCAGCAACAGCTGCGCGAGTTCGTCAACGACGGCGTGAAGGCATGCGCCATCGAGGCCTCCTCCATAGGCCTCGTAGAAGGTCGCCTCAACGGCACGCAGGTCAGAGTGGCGGTGTTCACGAATTTCACCCAGGATCACCTCGACTTTCATGGAGACATGTCAAGCTACTGGGCGGCCAAGACGATGTTGTTTGACTGGCCTGGTCTGGCGGCAGCGGTGGTGAACCTGGACGATGTTCGCGGCAGGGAGCTGGCTGCGGTGCTGGCGGAGCGGGACCTCGATTTGTGGACGATCGCTCATGGGACTGGGCCTGTTGCGGAAACGGCCAGACTTGTTGGCAGGCATCTGGTGCATACCGTCCACGGCATGCAGTGGGAAGTGGTCGAGCGGGATGGCGCAGGCAGCGAGATTGCCGTGCATCTGCTGAGCTTGCCGGTGGTTGGTGAATACAACGTGTCCAACCTGCTGGGGGTGCTCGCTGGTGCCCGCGCGCTGGGTGTGCCTCTGGCCGATGCGGTGGCGGCTTGCGCGGTTCTCTCTCCGGTGCCTGGACGCATGCAGACCGTGGCGCCAGCGCAGGGTGATTCGTCACTGGTACCGTGGGTGCTGGTGGACTACGCACACACCCCCGACGCCCTGGAAAAAGCCTTGCAGGCGCTCCGGCCCGTGGCGAGGCAGCGTGATGGCGCGCTTTGGGTCGTGGTCGGCTGTGGAGGCGATCGTGACCGGAGCAAGCGTGCGTTGATGGCGGCGGTGGCTGAGCGCGAGGCGCAGCATGCGGTGCTGACCAGTGACAACCCCCGCACCGAAGATCCCGAACGCATTCTTCAGGACATGGTCGCAGGTCTCTCCTGTCCGGAGGCTGCCTCCGTGCTGGTCGATCGCGCAGAGGCCATTGAACATGCGGTCGGGCAGGCCCGCTCGCAAGACGTGGTGCTGGTGGCAGGCAAGGGGCATGAAGACTACCAGGACGTGCAAGGCACCAAGCGCCCGTTTTCCGATGTGAGTCACGCGCGGCTGGCGCTCACCAATCGACTGAGACAACTCGAAGGGAGCCAGGCGTGAGGACGGTGGGCCAGCTCCTTTTGCAGCTCTCCGGTGCGCATGCCATCGGCAACACCGACGTGCCCATTGCACGGGTGCATTCGGACACGCGCAGCCTGCGTGCTGGCGACCTTTTCGTGGCACTCAAGGGCGAGCGCTTTGATGCACACGACTTCCTGCCACAGGCCAAGGACGCAGGCGCGGTCGCAGCGCTGGCGCACCATGGGCTCGCCAGCGCAGGTTTGCCCGGTGTGGAAGTGCCCGACACGCGCAGCGCGCTGGGTGAACTCGCCCGTCTGTGGCGTGCGCAGTTCCCGCTGCCACTGATTGCCGTGACGGGCAGCAACGGCAAGACCACGGTCACGCAGATGATCGCGGCCATCCTGCGAGCAGCCGCTGGCGATGCGGCGCACGCCACGCAGGGCAACTTCAACAACGACATCGGGGTGCCGCTCACGCTGTTGCGCCTCAACGAGGCACATCGCTTGTCGGTCGTCGAGCTGGGCATGAACCACCCCGGGGAAATCGCCGAGCTCGCCGCCATCGCACAACCGATGGTGGCTCTGGTGAACAACGCCCAACGCGAACACCTGGAATTCATGTCCAGCGTGGAAGCCGTGGCCCAGGAAAACGGAAGTGTGCTGTCTTCGCTGCCCGCCCATGGCGTGGGGGCTTTCCCTTCTGACGATGTTTTCACGCCCTTGTGGCGCGAACTGGCTGGCGGGCGGCGCACCCTCACGTTCAGCGATCACGACACGGCGGCCGATGTGCAAGTGCAGAGCGCCGTGTGGAAAGAGGGCGCCTGGCAGCTGTCGATCGTGATCGGTGGCAACCTGGTATCGTGCCGCTTGCACATTGCCGGAAGGCACAACGTTCGCAATGCCCTGGCCGCTGCGGCCTGCGCCTTTGCGGCAGGCGTCGATCTGCCCACCATTGCCCAAGGCTTGAGCGCCTTTGAGCCTGTGGGGGGTCGCTCGCGCGCGTTGTCCCTGCAGTTGCCCACCGGCGCAGTGACACTGATCGACGACACCTACAACGCCAACCCGGACTCCATGCGCGCGGCAGTGGATGTGCTGGCTGAGCTTCCAGCCCCGCGTTTGCTGGTGCTGGGGGACATGGGAGAGGTGGGCGATCAGGGTCTGGCCTTTCACACCGAGGTGCTGCGGTACGCCGCGTCGCGTGGCCTGGACAACGTGCATGTGGCGGGCAACTGGATGGCGCAGGCTGTGGCTGCCATGAAGGCCGCTGGCGAGCCGGCTCCGGTGCACTGGGCTGACGTGCCTCATCTGGCAGTGCATGTGGCGGGGCTGATGCACCCGGTTGCTGGCGCACCGCGCTTGCGCAGCGCACTGGTCAAGGGATCGAGATTCATGGGGATGGAGCGGGTGGTGCAAGCCTTGGCGGCTTTGGACGAGGCGACCGGGCCCAATAACAACAAGGACAAACCCCATGCTGCTTAGCCTGTCCACATGGCTCCAGACGCTCTCTCCGGAGTTCGGGTTCCTGCGCGTGTTCCAGTACCTGACGTTCCGTGCCGTGATGGCGGCCATGACGGCCTTGCTCGTGGGCCTGGTGGCGGGCCCGTTCGTGATTCGTCGCCTCGCAGCTTTGAAGATCGGTCAACCCATTCGCGAATACGCCATGCAGACCCACATCAGCAAAGGTGGCACGCCCACCATGGGTGGGGTCCTGATTCTTTTCTCCATCGCATTGTCGACACTCCTATGGTTCGATCTGTCGAACCGTTTCGTCTGGATCGTGCTGGTGGTGACATTGGGTTTTGGCGCCATCGGCTGGGTGGACGACTGGCGCAAGGTGGTGCGCAAGGACCCGGAGGGCATGCGTTCTCGCGAAAAATACTTCTGGCAATCGGTGATCGGGCTGGTGGCGGCGTTCTATCTGGTGTTCAGCGTGTCTGAAACCAGCAACCTGCGCGTGCTGCAACTGGCCTACAACTGGGTGGCGTCGGGTTTCACGGTGGACCTGCCGCCCCAGGCCGGCCTGATGGTGCCCTTTTTCAAAGAAATCAGCTACCCGCTCGGCGTCTTCGGGTTTGTGGTCATGACCTATCTCGTGATCGTCGGTTCCAGCAACGCGGTCAACCTCACCGATGGTCTGGACGGTCTGGCCATCATGCCGGTGGTCATGGTGGGCTCGGCGCTGGGCATCTTTGCCTATGTGACCGGCAACGCCGTGTTCTCCCGTTACCTGCTGGTGCCACACATTCCGGGTGCGGGCGAACTGCTGATCTTCTGTGCCGCCATGGCGGGCGCGGGCCTGGCGTTCCTCTGGTTCAACACGCATCCGGCACAGGTGTTCATGGGAGACGTCGGTGCGCTGGCGCTCGGGGGCGCCTTGGGCACGATCGCGGTCATCGTGCGTCAGGAAATCGTGCTGGCCATCATGGGCGGCATCTTTGTGGTGGAGGCGCTCTCCGTCATGCTGCAGGTGACGTACTTCAAGTACACCAAACGCCGTTTTGGTCAGGGTCGCCGTTTGTTTCAGATGGCGCCGCTGCACCACCACTTCGAAAAAAAGGGCTGGAAAGAAACGCAGGTCGTGGTTCGTTTCTGGATCATCACCATGCTCCTGTGTCTGGTGGGGCTGTCGACCCTGAAGCTGCGATGAACCACCTCAAAGACCAACACGTGCTCATACTCGGCCTGGGCCTCTCCGGCCTGGCGATGGCGCGCTGGTGTCTGCGCCAGGGTGCGCGCGTGACGGTGGCCGACACCCGTGAACAACCACCCCAGCGGGAAGCCCTGGCCAGCCAGTGCCCGCACGCCAGCTTCATTTCCGGCGCGTTTGACGCAGACTTGCTGGCCCGATGCGAATGGACGCTGGTGGCGCGCAGCCCGGGCCTGGCGCCCAGTCAGTTGCAGGTGGTGCACGAATGGGCTGCTTCCCGAAGGGTGCCTGTCTTGGGCGAACTGGATCTGTTTGCCCAGGCGCTGCAAGACTTGTCACAGCGGGAGCGCCTGCCCTACCGCCCCAAGGTGCTGGCCATCACAGGCACCAACGGCAAGACCACCGTGACGGCATTGACCAGCTTGCTGTTGCAGCGCGCGGGCGTGCAGGTGGCCACCGCCGGCAACATCGGCCCCAGCCTGCTGGATGTGCTGTCCGACGCCATCGACAAGGAAGCGGTGGCGCAGGCCGAGGAAGACGCCGCCGCTGCCGAATCGGCATCCACGGTTGACCAGCCAGATCACGGCGCGCATCTGGATCACGCTTTGTCATCACGGACGCCCGATGCACCGGACGCAGATCGGCAGACGGACGAGTCGCCCGAGCAATCCGAGGATGAAAACGCCGATGCGATTGAAGACGCGCCATCTGACATGCCTGCCGAACCCGACGTAGAAGGCGATGGCCCGGCCCTGCTGGAGCCGCCGCCGATCGAACCCGAGCAGCCCAGGCACCTGCCCGCCGTGTGGGTGCTTGAACTTTCCAGTTTTCAACTGGACGGCGTATCGGGCGGTGCCTGGGACAGCGTCCCCACCGCCAGTGCGGTGCTCAATCTGAGCGAAGACCATATCGACTGGCACGGCTCACAGGCTGCTTATGGGCAGGCCAAGGCCCATGTGTTCGGCACCCAGGCCCTCATGCTGCTCAACCGCAACGATGCACAGGTCATGGCCATGCAGCCCGCCCTCGTCACCGTCAAGGCGGGGGGGCGCAACCGCCTGCAGCCGGCGCGGCCGTATGCCACTTTTGGAACCGACACGCCAACGCGTCCACAGGACTGGGGCATCGAAACAGTCAACGGCATGGAGTGGCTGGTCCGCGCGCTCGCCGTCGATGAAACGCGCAGACGCGGCCGTGCCGCGGAGGAAGCCGAAGAGATCTACTTCCAGCGACTGATGCCGGTGGAGGCGCTGCGCATCCGTGGCAGACACAACGCCGCCAACGCCCTGGCTTCTCTGGCGCTCGCGACGTCTGCCGGTGCCGCACTGGGTCCCATGTTGCATGGGCTGCGTGAATACCGGGGCGAGCCTCACCGTGTGGAGCCGGTCGCGATCATCCAGGGTGTCGAATACTTCGACGACAGCAAAGGCACCAACGTGGGGGCCACCCTCGCTGCAGTCGAGGGGCTCGGCGCCGAGAGAAAGCTGGTGGTGATCCTGGGTGGTGATGGCAAGGGTCAGAACTTTGCGCCGCTGGCCCATGCCCTGGCCCGCCACACCCGCGCGGTGGTGCTGATTGGGCGCGATGCGCCGCTGATCCGTGAGCAAGTGGGCGATGCGATCGCGCAGGCCCAGCTGCCGCTGCAGGATGCATCCTCCCTGCCCGAGGCGGTTCGCCTGGCCACGGCACACGCACATCCGGGAGATGCGGTGTTGATGTCGCCGGCCTGCGCCAGCCTGGACATGTTCGACAACTACATCCATCGGGCCCGGGTGTTCGTGGAAGCTGTGACCGACCTTGCCCACGAGCAAGGTGTGAGCCTGGAGGGCACTCACTGATGGCCACCTCGCGCAAGCGTTCGCCCGTCAGCCCCACTGCCAAGCCCTCGTGGCTGGGCCGTTTGCTGGGTCGCGACCTGGCGGGCGCGTTGGCGACTGGTGGCGCGAGCGACGGCCTGCCGGTTCGCTTGTCCAACCGCACCTACTCGGGCTCGCGCAATCTGGCGGTGCGCGAACTCGGTTTCGATCAGCCGCTGCTGTGGGTGGTGGTGGGTCTGCTGGCCTGGGGACTGGTCATGGTGTATTCGGCTTCGATTGCGCTACCTGACAACCCCCGTTTCGCCAACTACACCCACACCCATTTCGTGGCTCGGCACGGTTTGTTCATGATGATCGGCGTTGTGGCCGCGATCATGGCATTCCAGTTCCCCATGAAGACATGGGAGCGTGCAGCACCGTGGCTTTTTGCGATCGCACTGGTGCTGCTGGTGCTGGTGCTGTTTCCTTTCATAGGGAAGGGCGTCAATGGTGCGCGTCGCTGGATTTCGCTGGGCATCATCAACTTTCAGCCATCCGAATTGGCCAAGCTGGCGGTGTTGCTTTACGCGGCCGACTACATGGTGCGGCGCATGGAAGTCAAGGAACGGTTCTTCCGTGCCGTGGCTCCCATGGCCGTGGCGGTGGCGGTGGTGGGCATGCTGCTGCTGGCCGAACCCGACATGGGCGCCTTCATGGTCATCGTGGTCATCGCCATGGGCATCCTGTTCCTGGGTGGCGTGAACGCACGCATGTTCTTCCTCATTGCGCTGGTGGTGGTGGCGGCTTTCGCCCTCATGGTGATGATGAGTGACTGGCGGCGTGAGCGCATCTTTGCCTACCTGGACCCCTGGAGCGTCGAGCATGCGCTGGGCAAGGGCTACCAGCTTTCGCATTCCCTGATTGCATTCGGCCGCGGCGAGATCTTCGGTGTCGGGCTGGGTGGTAGCGTGGAGAAGCTGCACTGGCTGCCTGAGGCGCACACCGACTTTCTGCTGGCCGTGCTCGGTGA
This sequence comes from Hydrogenophaga sp., assembly GCF_030651625.1. Lineage (GTDB taxonomy): Bacteria > Pseudomonadota > Gammaproteobacteria > Burkholderiales > Burkholderiaceae_C > Hydrogenophaga. The sequence continues at coordinate 71,845 of NZ_JAUSCF010000017.1, forward strand.
AGAATTTGGGCTGGTCGGCGTGCTCGTGGTGATCGGCCTGTTCATGTGGCTCACACGCCGCATCATGCACATCGGCCGCCAGGCGATCGCACTGGACCAGGTGTTCGCCGGACTGGTCGCGCAAGGCGTGGGACTGTGGATCGGCTTTCAATCCTTCATCAACATCGGCGTGAACCTGGGCGCCTTGCCAACCAAGGGTCTGACCTTGCCGCTGATGAGCTACGGCGGATCGGCTGTGCTGATGAACCTGGTGGCTATTGCGATAGTGCTTCGGGTGGACTACGAGAATCGCCAGATGATGCGAGGGGGTCGCGCATGAGCGGCCAACGTTGCGCCCTCGTCATGGCCGGTGGCACGGGCGGCCACATCTTTCCCGGTCTTGCGGTGGCCGAAGCCCTGCGCGAAAAGGGCTGGCGCGTGCATTGGCTCGGATCGCCCGGGAGCATGGAAAGCCGGCTCGTTCCTCCACGTGGTTTTCCGCTGGAGACCATCGACTTCGGCGGCGTGCGCGGCAAGGGCGCGCTCACGCTGGCGCTGTTGCCTTTGCGCCTCTTGCGCGCCTTCTGGCAAGCGCTGGGTGTCGTGAGAAGGGTCAAGCCCGACGTGGTGCTGGGTCTGGGCGGTTACATCAGCTTTCCCGGGGGCATGATGGCCGTGCTGGCGGGAAAGCCGCTGGTTCTGCACGAACAGAATTCCGTGGCTGGCATGGCCAACAAGGTGCTGGCTGGTATCGCTGATCGCGTGTTCACGGCATTTCCTGGCGTTTTCCCCAAAGGCCACTGGGTCGGCAACCCGCTGCGCGCCCCGTTTCTCCAGCAGCCATCGCCCTCTGAGCGTTTCGAGCAACGCAGCGGACCCCTGCACCTGCTGGTTGTGGGCGGAAGCCTGGGTGCCAAAGCACTCAACGACACCGTGCCCAGGGCCCTGGCGCTCATCCCGGAAAGCGACCGGCCCAGTGTGGTTCATCAGAGTGGTGAAAAGCAGATCGAAGAATTGCGCGCCAACTACGCTGCCGTCGGGGTTCGGGCCGAACTCACACCTTTCATCGACGACACCGCACAAGCCTTTGCCAATGCCGATCTGGTGGTGTGCCGGGCTGGCGCCAGCACCGTGACGGAAATCGCTGCGGTCGGCGCTGCGGCCCTCTTTGTGCCCTTCCCTTCAGCGGTGGACGATCACCAGACCACCAACGCCCGCTTTCTGGTGGATGCGGGCGCCGCCTGGCTGGTGCCCCAGCCTCGGTTCACGCCCCAATCCCTGGCCCAGACCATCCAGACTGCGACCCGGGCGCAGCTGATGGAGATGGCGAACAAAGCGAAACAGATGGAAAAGACCGATGCCGTGGCGGCAGTTGTGGCCGCATGTGAATCGCTGGCGAAAGGTCAGAAGTCATGAAACATGCCATTCGCCACATCCACTTTGTAGGCATCGGAGGCGCCGGTATGAGCGGCATTGCCGAGGTGCTGCTGAACCTGGGCTATCGGATTTCCGGGAGCGATCTGGGCGAGAGCACGGTCACGCGCCGGCTGGTGGCACTGGGTGCCGAGGTGTTCATTGGTCACGACGCAGCGCACATCGAAGGCGCAGACGCCATCGTGATCTCCACGGCGGTCAAGGAAGACAACCCCGAGGTGGTGGCCGCGCATGCCAAGCTGGTGCCGGTGGTGCCGCGTGCCGTCATGCTGGCCGAACTCATGCGCATGAAAAAGGGTGTGGCCATTGCAGGCACGCACGGCAAGACCACCACCACCAGCCTGGTCGCCAGCGTGCTGGCTGCCGCCAACATGGACCCGACCTTCGTCATCGGTGGCCGCCTCAACAGCGCAGGCGCCAATGCCCAACTGGGTTCAGGCGAATACATCGTGGTCGAGGCTGACGAGTCCGATGCCTCTTTCCTCAACCTGTTGCCCGTGATTTCGGTGGTCACCAACATCGACGCCGACCACATGGACACCTATGGCCACGACTTCGGTCGCCTGAAGGCGGCGTTTGTGGAGTTCCTGCACCGCATGCCGTTTTATGGCGCGGCCGTGGTGTGCGTGGACGACCCCACCATCCGGGAGTTGTTGCCCCAGATCGCGCGCCCCATCACCAGCTACGGATTTTCTGAAGACGCCCAGGTGAGAGCGATCAATGTGCGCGCGGTCGGCACCCAGATGCATTTCACGGTCCAGCGCCGCAATGGTGTGGAGCTGCCCGACCTCGATGTGGTGCTCAACCTTCCGGGCGACCACAACGTGCTCAATGCGCTCGCGGCCATCGGCATTGCGGTGGAGCTTGGCGTGGAAGACGAAGCCATGTTGCAGGCATTGGCGGAATTCAAGGGCGTGGGTCGCCGTTTCCAGCGCCACGGCGAGGCGGCGTTGCCCTCTGGTGGCAGCTTCACCGTGGTTGATGACTACGGTCACCACCCGGTGGAAATGGCGGCCACGCTGGCAGCAGCGCGGGGTGCCTATCCAGGCCGACGCCTGGTGCTCGCATTCCAGCCCCACCGCTACACGCGCACCCGAGACTGCTTTGAAGATTTCGTGAAGGTGATCAACCAGGCCGATGCGGTGCTGCTGGCCGAGGTGTACGCCGCCGGCGAAGCCCCTATTGTTGCGGCCGACGGCCGGTCGCTGGCGCGGGCCCTGCGTGTGGCCGGCAAGCTCGAACCGGTGTTTGTGGACGACATCGCCACCATGGCACAGGCCGTGCTCGACAATGCGCGCGATGGCGACGTGGTCTTGTGCATGGGCGCTGGCACGGTCGGCGCGGTGGCAGGGCGGGTGATCGAACTGGCCGGAGAGCAAAGCGCATGAGCACGAAGCAAAACAAGTCGATGGACCCTGAATCACTGGGCAAGGTGGCCGTGTTGATGGGAGGCCGTTCGGCCGAACGCGAGGTGTCGCTGATGTCGGGCACGGGCGTGCTGGCCGCGTTGCAGTCCAAAGGTGTTGATGCGCACGCCTTCGATCCTGCAGAGCGGGCACTGGACGATCTGCGCCGCGAAGGCTTTGCACGCTGCTTCATCGCATTGCATGGTCGACTGGGTGAAGACGGTACGGTGCAAGGCGCGTTGGAGTTGCTGGGCATTCCCTACACCGGCCCGGGTGTGATGGCATCGGCTGTGGCCATGGACAAGCTCATGACCAAGCGCATCTGGCTGGCAGAAGGCCTGCCCACGCCGGCCTGGCGCCAGGTGCACAGCGCCTCAGAGACCGAGGCTGCGTTTGAGGCACTGGGTTCGCCCATGATCGTGAAACCGGTGCGCGAGGGTTCCACGCTGGGTTTGAGCAAGGTGACCCATGCGGATCAGTGTGCCGCCGCCTACGCACTCGCTGCCAGACAAGATCCGCATGTGATGTGCGAGCAGTTCGTTGCGGGAGACGAAGTCACTTGCCCGGTGCTGGGCACGGGTGCAGAGGCGAAGGCACTGCCTGTGATCCGTATCGTGGCGCCCGACGGCAATTACGACTACCAGAACAAGTACTTCACCGACGACACCAAATACCTCGTGCCCAGCGGATTGCCCCTGGCCGAAGAAACCGCGATCCAGGCACTCGTGCTCAAAGCCTACCTCACCCTGGACTGCCGTGGCTGGGCGCGGGCTGACGTGATGATCGACGCGGCCACCCGCAAACCCTACCTGCTTGAAATCAATACTTCGCCGGGAATGACAAGCCATTCCCTGGTGCCCATGTCGGCACGTGCCACAGGCATGTCATACGAAGATCTGTGTGTCTCGGTGCTGGCAGGTGCGACGCTTGACAATCCGGCCCCCACCCAGGAGACCTGAGTGACAACCGACCTGCCACTCGACATCAGACTCATGCAGATGGCCACCCGCGCCATGGCAGTGGTTTTTGCTGTCTTGTGTCTGGTCATGGCAGGTAACTGGGCGGTTCGACATCCCGGATGGACGATCCAGGGAATCACGGTACATGGCGATGTGGTGCACCAGAACGCTGTGTCGCTGAAGGCGCAACTGACCAATGCACTGCGGTCGCGCGTGAACTCCAGTTTTCTCACGGTGGATCTGCAACAGGTGCGCCAGTTGTTTGAATCGGTACCCTGGGTGCGTAGCGCCATCGTGCAACGCGAATTTCCCAACCGGCTTCGCGTGACGCTGGAAGAACACAAGGCGGTGGCCTGGTGGGGCCAGACCGGCTCAGGTCAACTGGTCAATCTGCATGGCGAGGTGTTTGAAGCCAGCCCTGACGACAGTGACAACCTGCCCGAACTGGCCGGTCCTCTGCCGCAGTCGGCCCTGGTGTGGGCGCTTTACCAGAAGCTCAGCGATGAGCTCGCCCGCATGGAGCTGAGCCTGGAACGACTCGAACTCAACGAACGTGGCAACTGGAGCGCCCATCTCGATAACGGCGCCCGCATGGAGTTGGGACGTGGCACGCCGGACAACCTGATCGAACGCACGCGCCGCTTCACCGGCACGCTCAATCAGCTGACCCAGCGATATCCGGGTGAACTGCAAGCGGTCGACTTGCGCTACCCCAACGGATATGCCCTGAGGCTGCGAGGTGTCACCACCGTGGACGGTGCAGGCCCTGGCTCAACACAAAACAGAAGGTAATCAGTAGCAATCATGGCCAAGGAATACAAGGATCTCGTGGTCGGACTCGACATCGGCACCGCCAAAATCATGGTGGTGGTCGCCGAGGTTCAACCCAATGGCCAACTCAAGCTCGCCGGGCTCGGCGTGTCGACCAGCCACGGGCTCAAGCGCGGCGTGGTGGTGAACATCGACGCCACAGTGCAGAGCATTCAGGCCGCGCTGAAAGAGGCCGAGCTGATGGCCGACTGCCGCATTGCACGCGTCTACACCGGCATCACCGGCAGCCACATCCGGGGCATCAACAGCAGCGGCATGGTGGCGATCAAGGACCGGGAAGTCACCGCCGCCGACGTGGCGCGTGTGATCGAGACCGCCAAGGCCATCAACATCTCAACCGACCAGCGTTTGCTGCTGGTGGAGCCGCAGGAGTTCGTGATCGATGGCCAGGAGGTGAAGGAGCCGATCGGCATGAGTGGTATCCGACTCGAAGCCAAGGTGCACATCGTCACCGGAGCACAGAGTGCGGCCGAGAACATCATCAAGTGCGTTCGCCGCTGTGGCCTGGAAGTGGACCAGCTCATGCTGAACCCGCTGGCGTCCAGCCAGGCCATCCTCACCGAAGACGAAAAAGAACTCGGCGTGGCGCTGGTGGACATCGGCGCGGGCACCACCGACGTGGCCATCTTTGCTGGCGGTGCGATCCGCCACACAGCGGTGATCCCGATCGCGGGCGACCTGATCACCAGCGACATCGCCATGGCCCTTCGCACGCCCACCAAGGACGCAGAAGACATCAAGGTCGAGTCCGGCTGCGCCAAGCAGCTGCTGGCCGATCCCGACACACAGGTGGAGGTGCCCGGTCTGGGCGATCGCGGCCCGCGCATGCTCAGTCGGCAGGCATTGGCCGGGGTCATTGAACCGCGGGTGGAAGAGATTTTTTCGCTGGTTCAGCAGGTGGTGCGCGATTCCGGCCATGAAGAGGTCCTGTCCTCCGGCATCGTGCTGACCGGCGGTAGCGCCGTCATGCCGGGCATGGTGGAACTTGGTGAGGATATTTTTCTCAAGCCCGTGCGTCGTGGTGTGCCGAGCTACGCCAGCGCGCTGTCCGACATGGTGATGCAGACACGCGCCGCCACGGTCATGGGCCTGCTGGAAGAAGCCCGCCTGGCCCGCGTGCGAGGACACAAGGTGGCACAGAAAGCGGGTTCCGTGCAAGGCGCACTGGAACGGGTGAAAAACTGGTTTGTGGGGACGTTCTGATGAGAACCCCCTGCCACGCTCCGCGCGACCCCCCGAGGGGGGCGGCACCAGAGACCCGGCAGAGCCGGTTCCTCGGTGCCACCTGGTGTGATCCGGGCACTCGACGACGGCGACGACAACGCTGCATCGAACACACGGGCCCCCCAGGATGAGACCAACCCCTTTCCTTTGTATTTCCAGATCCAGAAACAGCCGCACCCGCGGCAAACCCCACAGCAACTGCACCAGGAGCACACCATGAGCATCGAAATGATCGAAGTCGAAGAATTCAACCAGGGCACCCAGATCAAGGTGATCGGCGTCGGTGGCGGCGGCGGCAACGCGGTCGAACACATGATCTCGCGTACCGTGCAGGGCGTGGAGTTCATCTGCGCCAACACCGATGCGCAAGCCCTCACGCGCAGCGCGGCGCACAAGACCATCCAGCTGGGTACCAGCGGGCTGGGCGCCGGCAGCAAGCCTGAGAAAGGCCGTGACGCTGCAGAGCAGGCCGTGGACGACATCCGTTCCGCCATTGCTGGCGCGCACATGCTGTTCATCACCGCAGGCATGGGTGGCGGCACCGGCACCGGCGCCGCACCCGTGATCGCTCGCGTGGCAAAGGAAATGGGTATCCTGACCGTGGGGGTGGTCACCAAGCCGTTCGACTGGGAAGGCGGCCGCCGCATGACCAATGCCGACAACGGCCTGGCCGAGCTCGAAGCCAATGTGGACAGCCTGATTGTGGTGCTCAACGAAAAGCTGCAGGAAGTGCTTGGCGACGAAGTCACCCAGGACGAAGCCTTCGCGCACGCCAACGACGTGCTGAAGAACGCCGTGGGCGGCATTGCCGAGATCATCAACGAGTACGGCAACGTCAACGTCGACTTCGAAGACGTGCGCACCGTGATGGGCGAGCCAGGCAAAGCCATGATGGGCACGGCCACCGCCGCCGGCCCTGACCGGGCCCGCATTGCCGCCGAACAGGCCGTGGCCTGCCCACTGCTTGAAGGCATCGACCTTTCCGGCGCCAAGGGCGTGCTGGTGCTGGTCACCGCCGCCAAGGGTTCGCTCAAGCTGTCGGAATCCAAGCTGGCAATGAACACCATCCGTGCCTACGCTTCGCCCGAAGCGCACGTGATCTATGGCGCCGCCTACGATGACAGCCTGGGCGACGAAATGCGGGTGACGGTGGTCGCCACTGGCCTGTCGCGTCAGGGTGCCCGCCGCACCGCGCCTCCATTGCAGGTGCTGCGCACCGGCACCGACAACGTGCCGTTCCACGTGCCCACAGTCAATGCCGCAGTGGACGGCCCTGGCGCCGCCCACAGCCAGCCCGACTACCACTCCATGGCGGTGCCCAGCGTGTGGCGCACCAACCGTACCCAGGCAGCGGCCAAAGTGGATGCGCTGGCCTCGGGTGGCATGGACGACTTCGAGATCCCAGCATTCCTGCGCAAACAAGCCGATTGATTGGCTCCCCCCGAAGCGCCAGCGGCGCCTCCCCCCAGGGGGCAACACCTGCGGCCCGGCAAAGCCGGTTCCGCGGTGTTCTGGCCTTGAGGTCGCGCTCCGGGAGACCGGCCGCTCGTTACGCTTTCCATCCCATCAATCCGTGCGCCTTTTTGGCATTCATATCGCCGGGATAGGTTTCCCGGTGAGCACGAAACCGCATTGAAAACTAAAATCGCCGGATGATTTCGCAACGCACCCTCAAATCACTTACCAAGGCGGTGGGTGTCGGCCTGCACAGCGGCCAGCGGGTGGAACTCACCTTGCGACCCGCTGCGCCCGACACGGGTATCGTTTTTCGCCGAATCGACCTGCCGGATCCGGTTGAAATCCCGGTCAATGCCGAATCCGTGACAGACACGCGCATGGCGTCGACCATCTCCAAGGGGGGCGCCAAGGTCCATACGGTGGAGCACCTCATGAGTGCCTGCGCCGGTCTTGGCCTCGACAATCTCTATGTCGACATCACGGCCGAAGAAGTGCCCATACTGGATGGATCTTCCGCATCGTTCGTGTACCTGTTGCAGAGTGCCGGTATCGTGATGCAAAACGCACCGAAGCGGTTCATCCGCCTGATCAAACCTGTCGAAGTGCGCGAGGGAGAAGGCCGCACGGGCAAGTGGGCCCGGCTCGAACCTTTTCATGGTTACAAGCTGCGGTTCGAGATCGAGTTCGATCACCCGGCGGTGACGTCCACGGGACAGAGCTTCGAATTCGACTTCAGCAGTGGCCGGTACACAAGAGAAATTGCGCGTGCCCGCACGTTCGGTTTTACGCGTGACGTGGAAATGATGCGCTCACACGGTCTGGCGCTGGGCGGGGGTCTCGACAACGCCATCGTGATGGACGACGTGAAGGTGCTCAACGCCGATGGCCTGCGCTACCAGGATGAGTTTGTGAAGCACAAGATCCTGGACGCGATCGGTGACCTTTACATCATTGGCAAGCCCCTGCTCGCCGCCTACAGCGCCTTCCGAAGCGGCCATGCGATGAACAATCTGCTGCTGCGCGAATTGCTGCGACAACCCGACGCCTACGAGGTGGTGAGCTTCGAGCGAGAGCGCGAAGCCCCGTCCGGCTTCGCCCAGCTCGCACCCGCATGGTGACCATGGTCCCAGGCCCGGGAATCCGTTGATGCTGCTTTTCCGCGCCACCGTCTTCCTTCTGCTGATCGCCGCCGGCGTGTGCTTCGCGTTCTACATGGGAACCGGCCAGGCCAAATACCGGGAGTGGGGTTTGGTGATCCTCAAATGGACCATCATCGCCGCGCTCGGCTTTTTCGGTGTTCTGATCCTGGAACGGCTGGTCTAGGAATCCCCCGCGCCGCTTCGCGTCACCCCCCAGGGGGCACACCTTCGGACCGGCAATCCCGGATCCTGGGTGTTGCTGGAAATGGGCACTTCACTCCGGAGGAAGTTTGGCCCACCCACTGAAGTCAGCAGCTTCTCCGGAGTGAAATGCCCCATCCAGAGATACCGAGGAACCGGCTTCGCCGGGCCTCTGGTATCGCCCCCTTCAGGGGGGTGACGGCGAAGGCGGCGCGGGGGGCGTCAATAGCTCCTGCCGTCCCGGTAAGAGCCATGCGTCCGTGCCTGCAGCGGCGAGACCTTGTTGATCGCGAGCATGGTGCGGCTGACCTGAGCGTGTGTGATGGCCAGGCCCAGGGCGTCGGCGGCGTCCTTGCCGGGGAGACCGGGCAATTTCAGCAGCCTTTTCACCATCTCTTGCACCTGCGGCTTGGCGGCTTTGCCGTAGCCGACCACTGCCTTTTTGAGTTGCAGCGCGGTGTACTCGGCCACCGGCAGGTTGTTGGCCACCAGTGCGGTCAGGCAGGCGCCGCGCGCCTGCCCCAGCAAGAGCGTGGCCTGGGGGTTGACGTTCACGAACACGATCTCACAGGCCGAGACTTCTGGCTGGTAACGCGCCACCACCTCGGAGATGCCATCGAAAAGCACCTTGAGTCGGGCTGGCAACAGCGCACCATCTTTCGGGCTGGTCTGTATGGTGCCGCTGGCCACGTAGTGCAGGTTGGCGCCATCGGTGTCGATCACGCCGAATCCGGTGCATTGCAGGCCAGGATCGATGCCGAGGATGCGCATGGTGTCAGCCTCTTAGAGGTCGAAGGTCCAGCGCACCGAATGGAAGAACACCGGTGCTGCAAAACAAAGAGCGTCCACGCGGTCCAGCAGACCGCTGGCGCCCGTGACGGAGCGCCCGGCAGCGCCCCAATGGGTCACGCCGCGGTCGCGTTTGATGGCTTTCATGACGAGGTGACCCAGCGATCCGGCCACGCAAGCCACCAGGGCCATGCCCATGGCGGCCAGTGGCGTGAATGGTGTAAAACCGGCCAACGCCGCGCCCAGCAAGCCACCCGCGAGCAGGCCGATGCCCCAGGTGCTCCAGCGAAAGGTCTTGCTGATGGCGGGTGCCACAGGGGTGCCTTCGCGCCGTGCCGCCACATGCTGGACCAACATGCAGGTCTGCACCACGAGCACCAGAAACAGCACCAGGAAAGCGTTCTTCCCTTTGAAGAGTGGGAAGTCCAGCAGCATCAGCGCTGGCACGTGGCTCATGCCATAGACGCACACCATGATGCCCCACTGCAACTTGGCGTTGCGCTCCAGGAATCGTTCGGGGTCGTTGCCCAGCGCGCTCACCACCGCAATCGCAAGAAACACATAGACCGGAACGAACACGGTGAACAGATTGAAATGCTGTGTCCAGACCAGACCGTACTGCATCGGCAGCACCAGAAAAAAAGCCATCACCAGACTGCGGTGGTCGCCGCGCCGGGTGGGTGACAGGCTGATGAACTCGCGCAGGATCAGGAACGACACCAGTCCGAAAAGCACAATGGCCACGCCATCGCCCGCCGCCCATGCGACCCAGAAAACCACCATCATCCACCAGGTGCTGCGCAACAAGGCCTGGTTGTCGCGCTTCTGGTAGAGGCGGTCTTCACTGATGGGTGAAGCGGCGCGGCGCTCGCGCAGTGAAAGCAGCACGCTCGCGGCGCTGGCCAGCATCAGCAGACCGAACAACACGACGAACAGCAGGCTTACCTGCTGTTCCGACGTCAAACCACGCAGAAAGCTGCCCATCAGACCTCCCGCAGTGCCATGACCGATTCCCGGGCTCGCACCAGAAAGGCCGATCGATCTTCATCCGGTTCCAGCTTGATCGGCTCGCCGAAAGTCACCGAACACAGCACCGGCACCGGCACCACTTCGCCTTTGGGCATCACACGCTGCACATTGTGGATCCAGGCGGGCACCAGCACCACATCGGGAAAGCGTTTGGCGAGGTTGTAAATGCCTGATTTGAACGGTTGGGGATCTTCGGCAAAGCCCCGTGTGCCTTCGGGAAACAGAATCAGCGAGTCACCGCTTTCCAGTGCATTGATGAGCGGCTGCAAGGGATCTTCATCGCCCTTGCGTTCGCGCTCCACATACACCGCATTGAACACCTCGGTCGTGATCCAGCGCTTGAAGCGCGAGCCCGTCCAGTAGTCCTTGGCAGCAATGGGCCGGGTGATGCTGCGCAACTCCAGCGGCAATGCCGCCCAGATCAGTACCAGATCGGCATGGCTCTGGTGGTTCGCGAAATAGATGCGCTGTTCCGCCTTGGGTGGACAGCCATGCCACCGCGCCTGAGCACCGGTGAGCAGACGCACGAGGCCCAAGAGGAACACACTCATGACGCCAGCCCCGAACTTCATAGGGGATTCCCGGTAAGGAGCGCATCGACGTAGAGAAAATCCAGCGAGTGCAGGGGCGCCAAATCCAGAGACACCGAGGAACGGGCTTCGCCCGGCCTCAGGTGTCGTCCCCCCTTCAGGGGGGAAGGCGCGAAGCGACGCAGGGGGGTCATGGCGCCCTTACCGCACCCATCCGCGCCACGATCGTCGACGTGCGGCCAGCAAGGTAAGCCGAACCTTGCCGGGTTTCAAAGAACTTGGGCGACGGGAGCATGACCGCCAGCCGCGCGGCCTCGCGCGCGCTGAGTTTGCTTGCCGGCTTCTTGAAGTAGTGTTGAGCGGCTGCCTCGGCACCAAACACCCCTTCGCCCCACTCCACACTGTTGAGGTAGATCTCCAGGATCCGTTCCTTGCTCAGAAAGGTCTCCAGCATCAGTGCCAACACCAGCTCCTGGCCTTTGCGCAGCATCTGGCGCTCGCCAGAAAGCAGCAGGTTTTTTGCGAGCTGCTGGGTGATGGTCGATCCGCCGATGATCCGGGGCGCCCGGGGTGACGGTGTCTTGCGCTGGGCGGCCTGTTGCTGGCGGCGAGCATTTTTCTGCCAGGCAGACTCGATGGCGGACCAGTCGACACCGCCATGGTCCAGGAAGCCTGCGTCCTCAGACGCGATCACCGCGCGCTTCAAGTTGGGGCTGATCTGGTCCGCGTCGACCCAGCGTTGTGACCATCGCCAGTTTTTCTTTTCGTCGCGCACGCTGGTCGTGCCGATGCGCCAGGCTTCCGACCGCATGAAGGCCGTGCTCTGCGGATCGATCACGACCATGAGCGCGATACGCAAGGCGAAAAACAGCTGCAACGCCACGCCCGCGAGCAACACCCACATCAACCAGCGTAGAACCGACTTCACGGGCAAGCGCTCACTGGCTGGTCATCTGGGTTCTCAGCGTCTCGTCGCGGGTGAAACGAAAACGGGAGACCACGACGATCTGATCGGCCTGCCGGCGCATGGCGTCGCTGAAGCGGCCAAACGCCAGGCTTCGCACGATGGCTTCGGCCCGGCGGTCCAGCGTGCTGTTGCCCGAGCCCTGCACCACCTCGGTACCCAGAACATCGCCGGTGTGGTTGACTGTGATGACCATGGTCAGCTCGCCGTAGAGCTTGCGGCCGGCGGCCACGGGGAAGTTGGTGGTGCCACGGTCCTCGATCTTGCGACGCAGGTCGTCGTAGTAAATCGCGTAAACCTCTTCGCGCGTGGCAGGGCTGATGTAGCGCTTCTTGGGTCGCGCATTTTCTTCGCTGATGCGCTTTTCGATCTCAGCCAGAATTTTGATCAGGGCGCGGCGTTTTTGCTCTCGCTCGATCGATTCCTGGCTCGTGTTGACGGCTTGCAGATCGGGCGCCGGCATGCTGGCGAGCTGCTTGCGGACCTGGGCCAGGATCTGGTTCTGTTGCTGTTTCAGCGCTTCGATGCGCCGCTCGTCTTCATCCGGGTTGTCTCCCAGGCGGGCCACAGCCGACGGCGGCAGCGGTGATGTGGCTCGGCCACGCTCTGCATCACCGCCACCCGCCAGCGAGGCCTGGGCAATGGCGGTGGCTTTTTCAGGGCGCTCATCGCTGCGCGCATTGACCAGAATCACTTCCAGTGGTGTGTCCTGGAACACCCGGTTGAAGCCTTCCGGATTTACAAAGCGAACGGTCAGCAACCCGGCATGCACCGCGATTGACACCGCCAGTGCCAGTTGCAGCGTGCTGAGTTGCTTCAGAAACGTCAACGCGGTTTTCACAAGGGCATTATCCGCAAGCTGAGGGGTCTTCGCTCAATGTCCGTCGCCGACAGGCGGTGTTGCAGATGCTCCTTCTTCCGAATCTGTTTCATCCACGCTGATCGCCAGTGCCAGGGGGGCAGCCAGCCCTTCGTCGTCGCCGTCAGACTCGTCACTGGCGGCGTCATCCAGTGCGTCCACCGGCAGATCCAGGCGTTCGATCACGGTGCCGGCCACTTCCAGGGAAATTTCATCGATCGCTCCCAGGCGAACGCGCACATGAGCGCCTCTCGGCAGGTTTTCGGTGCCCATCGCCGGGAACACCAGCGGCAGGGTGTCTGCTCGAACCAGGTTGTCGCGAAACAGGGTGGCCGTGAGTTCGTTCTGGTGGTTTTGCTGCAGGTACTTGAGCGTCCAGTAGCGTTCCATGCCGTTCTGGAAGGCGTTGTAAGCCGCATAAGCCGCATCAAAGCCACTGATGATGGAAAACAGATTGGCGTCCTTGGGCTTGAAGGGCGCTGCCAGCGCAGCGGTGCGGCCGTGACGGGCGCAGGCAATGATCTGCCACTGGTTGACGAGGTCGACATACCGCCGAAGTGGCGAGGTGCTCCAGGCATAACTTTTCACGCCAATGCCGGCATGAGGCTGCGCCTTGGTGCCCATGCGCACCTTGACGCCGGGCATCAGGCTGGCCTGGCTTCGGTAAATGCCCGGCACACCGCATTCGGCCAGCCAGTTGCCCCAGGTGCTGTTGGCCAGGATCATGGCTTCGGCCACCATCAGGTCCAACGGCGCACCGCGCTTGCGTGTGCCGATCTGCACGCGCTCATCGCCTTTGGGTTCCTCGCCGGTCACGTTTTCAAGGCGGAAGGTGTAGTCGGGCCGGTTGAAGTTCTCGGGTTTGCCACGCACCACTTCGCGCTGCGCCTTGAGGTGGCGGGCCAGACGGAACAGGAATTCCAGGGTGGGTTGCAGTACCGCGATCTCGGCCGGCGGCGCGTTTGTTGATGCTTCGCCCGCCAACCAGGCCTCGGTGATCACATCGTCGAGCTGGTCGTGACGCAGATTCAACGCAATCGGCACCCGTTCCAGCGCGGTGCGGCTCTCCCGAACCTCCAGCGTAGATTCGTCCAGCGTCACGTACAGGGACACCGCCGGGCAATCCCGCCCGGCCATCAGCGTGTACGCCTGAACCACGTCGTCGGGCAGCATGGTGATCTTGTGCCCTGGCATGTACACGGTTGAAAGGCGCGAGCGAGCGACCTGGTCGATGACGCTCTCGGGCAGCACGGCCAGCCCCGGCGCGGCAATGTGTATGCCCAGCGTCACTGAACCGCTGCCCAGACCCTGCAGCGACAGGGCGTCGTCAATCTCGGTGGTGTGCGAGTCGTCGATGGAAAACGCCTGCACGCTGGCCAGCGGCAGCTCGTCGGCGATGACCGGTGCCTGCAGGCTCGGGAAACCGGTGCCTTTGGGAAACTGGTCGAACAGGAAACGCTGCCAGTGAAACTGGTAGGCGCTTTCGATAGCGCCCGCGTTGTGCAAAAGGGCCAATGGCGCGGTGTGCGTGCTGCGTGCCGCATCGACGACCGCCTTGTACTCTGGTGCGTTCTTGTCGGGCTTGAAAAGGATCTTGTAGAGCTGCTGGCGAACCGGCTCGGGGCAGGTGCCTGCTGCGAGCTCGCCGGCCCAGGCTTCGACCTGCGCCTGCATCTGTTGCTTTTTCTCGATGGCAGCGAGGGCCTGGGCAACGATTTCGGGCGCTGCCTTTTTGTAGCGCCCTTTGCCGGCTCGACGGAAATAGTGAGGCGCACCTTGCAGGCAGAGCAGGGCGGCGACCTGCTCGGACGTGCCCGCGCTGGCACTGAAGTACTCACGCGCCAGATCGGCGAAGCCAAATTCTTCTTCCGGTGCGAACTCGTAGGCCAGCTCCAGTTCCATGCTCTCAGCCAGGGTGCCGGCTGCGGTCATCAACTGGGAAGGCGCAGGCTTCTCAAAGCGGAGCAGTGCGTTGGCGGTCTTGACCTTGACCCGCTTGCCTGAATCCAGCTCTACCTGCAGGGAACTCTCTGCTTCAGAGAGCAGGCGACCGGTCAGAAGTTTGCCGGCCTCGTCGAACAAAATATGCATCGGGAGATTGTCCCACGTGGGAATGAAGAGCCGCGGCGCGGCGGGATTCAAACTGAATGTGCAGACACCTCAGGCCGGGTTTGCCCAGGGCGCACCAGGTTCAGGAAATCGAACAGGGCGTCGATGTGTTCGTCGAAATCGCTGATGGCATGATCGCTGCCTTCGATCAGGCGGATCGCGCTGCCTGCGCAGAAGGCGTGCATCTCCCGCCAGTTCAGCACTTCGTCTCCCGTGGCAATGACAGCAAACTGCCGTCCCTGTCGGGTGGCTGGCGCCGCGGCGAGGTGGTGGATGTCGGCTTCAAGACGCTGCAACTCGTCGATGTAGCCGGGTTGAAAGAAAAACCGCTCTTCGGGGTTCTGCCAAGTCGCATGTTCACCGATGTGCCGGGCCAGGTCGCGCGCGGGAAACACGGCCGGGTTGAGCAAAGCGGCCCAACATCCGGTTTGCAAGGCAAACCATCGCGCGTAAAAACCACCCAGAGAAGAACCCACCACCGCCATGCTTTGCCGCGGCCACAGGGCGGTTCCCTGCATGACCAGCGCCATGGCTTCCCGCGGCGAGGGGGGTAGCTGTGGACACCACCAGACCACGTCCGGGTGTTCGGCGCTCACCCGGTTGGCCACCTTGGTTGCCTTCATGGACAGGGGTGATGACCGAAAACCGTGAAGATAGAGCAAGTGCGTGGTGCCGGAGGTGTGGGGACTCATCGAGCGAAGGATAATCGCTCACCATGGCCGCCGTATTCGACAAACCTTCCCTGCTGCAGCGCATTGCGCCCATTTTCCAGGGCTTTGACGTGCCCCTTGTGCTGGGCGTGCTGATCATGTCCGGGGTCGGGTTGGTCACGATGTATTCGGTCGGTTTCGACCACGGCGAACGCTTTGCCGCGCACGGGCGCAACATGTTGATTGCGCTCGGCGTGCTGTTCCTGGTGGCCCAGGTGCCGCCTCAGCGCCTGATGTCGCTGGCGATACCGCTGTACCTGGTCGGACTGGCGCTGCTGGTGGGTGTCGAGCTGTTTGGCCTGGAGCGCAAGGGCGCGCAGCGCTGGTTGAATGTGGGTGTGGTGATCCAGCCCAGCGAGCTTTTGAAGATCGCCATGCCGCTGATGCTGGCCTGGTGGTTTCAGCGCCGGGAAGGACAGCTCAAACCCATTGATTTCCTGGTGGCGTTTGTCCTGCTCGGTGTGCCCACGGCATTGATTCTGAAGCAGCCCGATCTCGGCACGGCGCTGCTGGTGGTGGCCTCTGGCATCTTCGTGATCTTCTTTGCAGGCTTGAGCTGGAAGCTGATCCTGCCACCGGTCTTGCTGGGGGTCGTGGGTGTGGTGACGCTGATCCTGATGGAAGAACAGTGGTGTGCGCCGGGCGTGGACTGGAAGGTGCTCAGGGAATACCAGCGCATCCGGGTCTGCACGCTGCTGGATCCTTTCCAGGACCCACTGGGCAAAGGCTTTCACATCATCCAGGGCATGATCGCCATCGGTTCTGGTGGTATCTGGGGCAAGGGTTTCATGCAGGGTACGCAGACCCATCTGGAGTTCATTCCCGAGCGCACCACCGATTTCATCTATGCCGCTTTCTCTGAAGAGTTCGGACTGCTCGGCACGTTGGGTCTCATGACCGGGTTCATTTTCCTGGTCGTGCGTGGTCTGATGATTGCGCTGGACGCGCCCACGCTATTTACCCGTTTGCTGGCGGGGGCACTGACCCTCAACATCTTCGTCTATGCCTTTGTCAACATGGGCATGGTCAGCGGCATCCTGCCGGTGGTGGGTGTGCCGCTGCCGTTCGTCAGCTATGGCGGTACCGCCATGGTCACTCTGGGTGTAGGCCTGGGCATGCTGATGTCGATCGCCCGCTCCAAGCGGCTGATGCAATCGTGACCATCGCCCGGCCTTGCGCGCAATGAACCCGAACCTCGACAAGTTCCGCGTGGCGGTGATCGGCGCGGGCAACATGGGCGGCGGCATGGTTGGCCGCCTTCGTGATCAGGCCTGGCCCGTGGTGGTGAGCGACATCGATCCGGTGCGGCGGCAGCAGGCCGAGCAGGCAGGGGCACAGGTGGTCGACAGCCCGTTTGCTGCAGCGACCCTGCTGTGTGACGGGGGTGTGCTGATCGTCTGCGTCGTCGATGCGGTGCAGGCGAATTCGGTGCTTTTCGGCTCGGATGGGGCTGCGAGCGCCATGCGACCAGGTCAGATGGTGTTGATGTGCCCGACCCTTGCACCCGAAGATGTGGAAGCCATGGCCAGCCAGCTGGAGGTGCAAGGCATTGCCTGTATCGACGCTCCCATGTCAGGCGGCCCTGCCCGCGCCCGCGACGGCAGCATGAGCCTCATGGTTGCTGGCAATAACGCCTTGTTGGGACAGCACCAGCCACTGCTGGACGCTTTGTCTTCACGGGTGTTTTGCATCAGTGAACGGGTGGGCGACGCGGCGCGCACCAAGCTGGTCAACAACCTGTTGGCGGGCATCAACCTGGTGGGTGCAGCCGAAGCGCTGGCGCTGGCCGAGTGCATGGGGCTGGATGCCTCGCTGACACTGGATGTGATCGAACAATCCAGCGGACAGAGCTGGATCGGCTCCGACCGCATGCGCCGGGCCATCGCCGGTGATCTGGCGCCCAGGGCGCATGTGACTCTGCTGGAAAAAGACACCCGCCTGGCGGTGCAGGCTGCTCGGCAAGTCGGCTTTCACGGGCCGCTGGGGGAAAAGGCCGCGTCCGTGTTTGCGCGGGCCCGTGCCGACGGTCTTGGCGGCTTGGACGACGCTGCCCTGCTGCAGTGGCTGCGCCTGACGAAGTTGGGCTCGGACAGCTGACTCTGCCACCCAGGTGAGTCGTGATCGACAAAACCATGCTCGCATTGAGTGCCGCCACTCCTTCATACAATGAGGGCATGATTGCACGTGAACCCACCCTTGCCCGCCTCGCCACCGCCCAGAGCGTCTTGCTCGACCCGTTTGGCCTGACACCTTCTCACCTGCAGCGGGCGCTGGGGGAGATCATGTCCCACGGCGTGGACGATGCTGATCTCTATTTCCAGACCACGCGCAGCGAAGGCTGGAGCCTGGAAGAGGGCATCGTCAAGACCGGCAGTTTCAGCATTGACCAGGGCGTGGGCGTGCGAGCGGTCAGCGGCGAAAAAACCGCGTTTGCCTATTCCGACGATTTGTCCTGGGATTCACTGATCGACGCTGCGCACACCGTGCGCACCATTTCCGCACAAGGCCAGGGCCGCAAGGTGCGCGTGCCGGCTGTCAAGGTTTCGAAGTCGCGCTCCCTCTACCCCGGTCTGGACCCGATCGGCACCATGGACAGCATCGCCAAGGTGGCGCTGCTGGAAAAGGTCGAGCGCCTGGCCAAGGCAAAAGATCCCCGTGTGGTGCAAGTCATGGCCGGTCTGGCTGCGGAGCACGACGTGGTGCTGGTGGCTCGGGCCGATGGCACCATGGCGGCCGATGTGCGCCCACTCATCCGCTTGTCGGTCACCGTGATCGCCGAACAGAAGGGTCGCCGTGAAGTCGGCTCGTCGGGTGGAGGGGGCCGTTTCGGCTTGGCCTATTTCGACGATGCCATGGTGCAGTCTTATGTGGATGAGGCGGTGGCCAACGCTCTCACCAACCTCGATGCACGCCCTGCGCCAGCCGGTGAAATGGTGGTGGTGCTAGGGTCCGGCTGGCCAGGTATTTTGTTGCACGAGGCCGTGGGGCATGGGCTGGAAGGCGATTTCAACCGCAAGGGCTCCAGTGCCTTTGCTGGCCGCATCGGCCAGCGCGTGGCTGCCAAGGGCGTGACCGTGCTTGATGACGGCACCATCGCCGACCGGCGCGGGTCGCTCAACGTGGATGACGAAGGGCACACCTCGCAGAAGAATGTACTTATCGAGGACGGCATTCTGCGTGGCTACATTCAGGACGCGATGAACGCCCGCCTGATGGGCGTCAAGCCCACTGGCAATGGCCGTCGTGAGAGCTATGCCCACGTACCCATGCCGCGCATGACCAACACCTACATGCTGGGTGGCGACAAGGCGCCCGAGGAAATCGTGGCCAGCATCAAGAAAGGCCTGTATGCCACCAATTTCGGTGGTGGGCAGGTCGACATCACGTCGGGCAAATTCGTGTTTTCTGCCAGCCAGGCCTACTGGGTGGAAAACGGCAAGATCCAGTATCCGGTAAAAGGCGCCACGCTGGTCGGCAACGGCCCCGATTCGCTCACCCGCGTGAGCATGATCGGCAACGACATGCGCCTGGACAGTGGCGTGGGCACTTGCGGGAAAGAAGGTCAGAGCGTGCCAGTGGGCGTGGGTCAGCCCACTTTGCGCATCGACGGGCTCACCGTGGGCGGCACCGCGTGAGACGGAACACCCCCCTGCGCCGCTGACGCGGCTTCCCCCCCTCGCTGGCGCGCAGGATGGGTGGTCCACCCCCGCGCCGCGCTTCGCGCGTCACCCCCTCAAGGGGGCGATACCAGTGGCCCGGCAAAGCCGGTTCCACGGTATCTCTGGAAAGAGGCACCTCGCGCCGGAGGGGGTGCCCAACCTTTCAGCCATGCAAGCCGGTTCTGCGGAGGTTGCGCTAGGCTGTGCTACATTTCGACCCCATGACTTCGCGTTTCGCCTTTTTTGCCTTTTACTTTTGGTTCTCAGTCCCCGGCGGACGAGAGGCGAGGCTGTAAGCGCATCACCGAATCTCGATCAAACCGCCGGAGCCCCAAGCCCGGCGGTTTTTTTTCGTCCCTTGTCTTTTTTCAGCCAACCCGACTCCAGGAGCCTATTGATGACCTCGAAAAATGCCCCAGCCAGCAGCGACGCCTGGCATGCACGTCCTGTCGACAAAACCAGCGAGACCGACGACGCACGCATCAAGGACATCACCGTGTTGCCACCTCCCGAACATCTGATCCGTTTCTTTCCCATTGGCGGCACCCCCGTGGAGGCACTGATCAGCCGCACTCGGCGCCGTATTCACGACATTCTTCATGGCAAGGACGACCGCCTGCTGGTGGTGATCGGACCTTGCTCCATCCACGATCCTGCTGCCGCACTTGATTACGCGCGTCGCCTGAAACCGCTGCGCGACAAGTACGCGGACACGCTCGAAATCGTGATGCGGGTGTACTTCGAGAAGCCCCGAACCACGGTGGGATGGAAGGGTCTGATCAACGACCCTTACCTTGACGAGAGCTACCGCATCGACGAGGGGCTGCGCATTGCGCGCCAGCTGCTGATCGATATCAATCGCCAGGGACTGCCCGCCGGCAGCGAGTTCCTGGACGTGATTTCACCTCAGTACATCGGCGATCTGATTTCCTGGGGGGCCATTGGCGCCCGCACCACCGAAAGCCAGGTGCATCGGGAACTGGCATCGGGCCTGTCGGCACCGATCGGCTTCAAGAACGGCACCGACGGGAACATCAAAATCGCCACCGACGCGATTCAGGCTGCGGCGCGTGGGCACCATTTCCTGTCGGTGCACAAGAACGGGCAGGTGGCGATTGTGCAGACCAATGGCAACAAGGACTGCCACGTGATTCTGCGCGGAGGAAAGACGCCCAACTACGATGCGGCCAGCGTGGCCGCATCGGTCAAGGAGCTGGAAGCGGCCAAGTTGCCGAACCGGTTGATGGTGGATTGCAGCCACGCCAACAGCAGCAAGCAGCACGAAAAGCAGCTGGAGGTGGCGAGGGACATTGCGGGGCAGATCGCGGCAGGATCTCGCAGCGTCTTCGGCGTCATGATAGAAAGCCACATTGAAGCAGGGGCACAGAAGTTCACGCCCGGCAAAGACGACATTGGCAAACTGAACTATGGCCAGAGCATTACCGACGCCTGCCTGGGCTGGGACGACTCTTTGCAAGCGCTGGATGCGCTCTCAAATTCAGTGCAGACAGCGAGGCGGAACAAAGGCTGAGCAGGTGTTTGGCATCCGCTGCGGTTGATCGTGAGGAATGTCACGTTCAATTGCGTGAATATGGCCGGCTGGGTGTCTCGCGCGGCTCTGTGTCGTTATCCTGAGAAATGATCACCGTCTTTTCGGGGTGCTTTGCGTGCTTCGTGCGCCAATTGGCGATCGTTTATTGGAGTGGATGTGGAACAGCCGGTACTTCGGCTCGGATTGCTTGGCTTCTCCCGGGCTGACATGGAGCGCATGAAGCGCTGGATCGCGCAGCATCAGCCAGGCTGGCCGCTTTGGTCCGTTTGCGATCCGCATGGCGCCGACGCGTGGATGATCTGTGGCCAGTCGGTGGACGTCCTGGGCCGCGATGCGCTGGTGATCGATCACCCACTCGAATCAGGACAGCAGCTCACCTTGAATCGGGCAGAAGTGGATCGGCCCCTCGCCTTTTCCACCCCGCTGCCCGAAGGTTTTGCTTCCGCCGAGTTTTTTGATGCCGTGGACGAAGCCAGCGTGAGGCAGCGCCTGCAGCGATTCGAGGCCTGGCTGCGCCCGCTGCGCACCCAGTTCGCGCTGGGGGCGCAACTTGTCGAGCGGATGCGTGATTTCCCCAAAGGTGTCGTGCACCTGTTGCAGGAAGAAAAACTGATTGCCGTGATCGATATGGATCGCGGGCAGGTGGGGCTGCACACGCCTGCAAGGCCGATCGATCTGGACATGGTGCGGTGGGTGCCGGCTGCGGTCCCTTCGCATGACATTCCTCCGTCATTCATGAGGCTGTCGCTGCACCGTGTCTTGTGGACGTTCGCCGTGCGCACGGTGCGCGACGTATTGCCGGAACGCTATCGCGAGCGCACGATTTACCTGCGCCGGGTGCCACGTGTGCCTGCCCGCTGGTTTGAAGAGTCGCACCTGCGCTTCATGCGCGAGTTGATGGTGAGGCCCGGCACCCTGGATGAGATGCGCGTCCGCATGGAGGTGACGGATGTGGACATCGAGCAGTGTGTCACCGCACTCTACTATGGCGGAGGTTTGACGACCGACCCTGAAAGTGCACGCCGTGCCGAGCATTCTGCCCGTCGGGCCTTGGTGGCGTTGCATTTTGACAAGAGCTCTCCCGAAACCGTGACCCATTCGCGTTCAGGGACTTCCGAGCTCGCTGCTTTATCCAGCATCCTGCAGGACACCCGGCATTCCCCCTTGCGAGCAGTGCCCCCCGACGCGAGCGACCAGCGCTCCATGCAGATGCCGTATTAAGTCGGAGTGCAAGCGCGACTTTTCGCGGCGCAAGCAATCCGGTCCCGCAGTTGGCCGGTGTCTGGTTGGCATCCAGCCGCTTCGGCGTCACAATCCATGACCCATCTGTCGAGTGACAGGCCGCCATTCCGAGGAGCATCTGCATGCGTAGTCAATTCACCGTGACCTGGGGCGAGCCCGCCACGTACCGTTTCGATCTGGATGAAGTGCAGCCGATGCCACATGAACTGGCTCGAACCTGGCTCGACGACCAGTTCCATTTTTTCGGCTGCGACCCCATTCGACCGACTGGCAAGGTGTTGACAGCAGACAAGATCCTTTGCGTGGCCGAGGCCGCAGGCGAAGAACGCTTCCGCGACAGGAATCACCGTGCGTGGGCCATGGCGTTTGCCCGCGCGGCAAGCGCTGCGCTGGGCAAACCCGCCGTGACGGTGGACGTGAAGGCTCAGGCGCTGGCTTACTGAGCCCTCAAATCGATCGTCCCTTGGCATCCAGCGCGTTCAGCAGCAACTGGTGCACGCCACCGAACCCACCATTGCTCATGCAAACGATGTGATCGCCGGGCTGGGCCGCGCTGACCACCTGCCTCACCAGATCGTCAAGAGTGGTCGCCACTTGTGCCCGACGCCCCAGCGGGCGCAGCGTCTCCGCGGCATCCCATTCAAGCCCACCTGCATGACAGAAGGCGAGATCGGCCTGCTCCAGACTCCAGGGCAACTGAGACTTGATGGTGCCCAGCTTCATGGTGTTGCTGCGGGGCTCGAACACGGCGAGGATGCGGTTGGCACCGCCGCTGCCGGGAGCACCCAGGCGACGGCGCAGGCCGTCAAGCGTCGTTCGTATGGCGGTGGGGTGGTGGGCGAAATCGTCGTACACCGTGACGGCACCGCCGGGGTAGGGCACCGAGCCTCGCACTTCCATGCGTCGGCGCACGTTTTCGAATGTTTGCAGGGCAATGGCTGCAGCGGCCGGCGCCACGCCCACATGGCTGGCCGCTGCAACGGCCGCCAGCGCGTTGAGCTGGTTGTGCACACCTGTGAGGCCCCACTCAACCCGAGCGATCCGTTTGCCGTGGAGCAGCACGTCAAAAGCATGCGGTTCACCCTGGGCAGTGAAGTCGCTGACGGTTGAACCGAAAGTGTGCACCTGACACCAGTGACCCATGTGCAGCACACGGTCCAGGCTTTCTTCCAGCCCGTTCACCACCAGCATGCCGGAACCAGGCACAGTGCGAACCAGGTGGTGGAATTGCCGCTCGATCGCGGTCAGGTCGTCAAAGACGTCCGCATGATCGAATTCGAGGTTGTTCAATATGGCTGTCCGGGGCCGGTAGTGAACAAATTTGCTGCGCTTGTCGAAGAAAGCCGTGTCGTACTCGTCGGCTTCGATCACAAACAGGGGGCGCTGCGGGGGGGGAGTGAGGCGCTGTGTGCCTGTATGGGTTTGCCCGCCTGGCGA
Source organism: Hydrogenophaga sp. (assembly GCF_030651625.1). Lineage (GTDB taxonomy): Bacteria > Pseudomonadota > Gammaproteobacteria > Burkholderiales > Burkholderiaceae_C > Hydrogenophaga. The sequence goes on from NZ_JAUSCF010000017.1 coordinate 95,356, forward strand.
GCCGCCGAGCCTGGCCGACACGCCAAAATTCAGAGGGACACCGCCAACGAGAAAACCTGGCTCAAGGCCTGCACAGTCCAGTATCCAGGTCAACATCGCCGTGGTGGTGGTTTTGCCGTGTGTGCCGGCCACCGCCAGAACGTGTCTGCCTTGCAGCACGTGCTCGGCCAGCCATTGCGGCCCACTGGTGTAGGCCGCCCCGCATTCCAGAATGGCTTCCATCAGGGGGTATTTGGGCGTGCCGTTCGGTAAATGGGCCCTGCTGACCACGTTGCCCACGACATACATATCCGGACTCAGGCTCAGCTGATCGGCGCCGAAGCCTTCAATCAGATCGATGCCAAGGGCCTTCAACTGGTCGCTCATGGGCGGGTATACCGCGCTGTCGCACCCGGTGACGCGATGTCCGGCCTCACGCGCAAGGGCGGCCAGACCGCCCATGAAAGTGCCGCAGATGCCCAGGATGTGTATATGCATGGGCGAGATTCTAGGGTGGCGCCGACCAGGGGCATTTTGAGCAAGGGGGTCCACAAGAGCGGCCGTGACCGCATCGGCACACTGTTTATCGATCAACGGGCACAATCAGACTATGAACGTTCATCGAGCAGACCCCGTCGAAGAAATCGCGGCAGTGGCGGCGCGCATGGTGGTGGAAGAAGGTTTGGACTTTGCGGCGGCCAAGCGCCGCGCGATCAAGCAAATGGGCCTGGGCGTGCGCACGGCCATGCCCGACAACACGGCCATGGAAGCGGCGGTCCGAGAATACATCGGTGTGTTTTGCTCCGAAACGCAGCCTCAAGAGCTGCTCGCATTGCGTCAAACGGCCTTGCTGTGGATGGAGCGGATGTCCCGTTTCCGACCGCATCTTTCCGGGGCTGTCTGGCATGGGTGGGCAACCAGACACTGCGACATTCATTTGCACCTTTACTGTGACGATCCCAAGGAGGCGGAATGGGCACTGCTCGATCATCGGGTCGACTACCACCCTGGGCTATCGACCGGCCGCGATCGCGAGCCGGTGCAAGCACTCACGTTGCGCACCCGGTGCGATGCGCTGGCGCAGTGGGTGCTTGTGCATCTGATGGTGCATGACCTGGATGATCTGCGCGGCGCGCTTCGCCCGGATGCGGAAGGCCGCAAGCCACGTGGCGATGCCGTGGCCGTGCGCAGCCTGCTGAGTGCGCCGTCTGGGGAGGTGGCGTCATGAACGCAGGGCCGCGCCATTCCCAGGCTGACGCGCACCACCACAGCCCGGGAGAAGGTGCTCCAGAAAGCGCAGAGTCGGGAGAGGAGGCTTCCATGGATCGCCGGCGCAGGCAGTTGCTGATGTCTCTCGTCGCGCTTGGTGCGTTGGGCGCGGGGGCAGGCATGGCTTGGTGGCGGTTCCGTCCTGCAACGGTGGTTTCGGGCGCCGAAGCGGCGTTCTGGGCGTCCGAGTTCGATGGACCGCATGGCGAGACCGTTCGCTTGGCGGATTGGCGTGGTCAACCGCTGCTGGTGAATTTCTGGGCCACGTGGTGTCCCCCGTGTGTGGAGGAGTTGCCGCTCCTGAATGCGTTCCACAACAGCCAGGCAGAAAAGGGTTGGCAGGTGCTTGGCCTGGCTGTGGATCAACCCAGTGCGGTACGCGGCTTCCTCCAAAAGCTGCCGTTGAGTTTTCCTGTCGGCATGGCCGGATTCGCTGGCACGGAGCTCAGCCGGTCATTGGGCAATCTCACCGGCGCCCTGCCTTTCACGGTGGTATTTGATGAGGCGGGAAAGGTCGCTCATCGAAAGATCGGCCAGGTGTCGGAGGACGATTTGAAGCAGTGGGCACAGCTCGCGTAGGCGACACATTTCTGTGTGAACGCCCGCGCAGCAATCTAACTGCCTTCGTCCCCTGATATGCGACATCTCGCGGCATATTTTCCCGAAATGGATTGAAAAGCTTCGATTTTCGACCAGTTGTGCCGCTTGGTCTGCGTCCGACACCCGGTCAAATCAGATGGCACCTTTCATTGTGTCATCGTGTACACTGCGACACCTTTTCGGGTTGGCAGGTTTTTCCGCTGGTAAATAGGAGAACTTAAGTCGACTTGAGCGATTTTCGTTGGAGATACCATGGATTTAAGAAAACTCAAGACCCTGATCGATCTGGTTTCAGAGTCGAATGTGTCCGAGCTGGAAATTACCGAAGCCGAAGGCAAGGTTCGCATTGTCAAGAGCGCGCCTGCCACCATGGCTGCCCCAGTCACCTACACCATGGCTCCCACCCCTGCGCCGCCCGCCCCTGCCGCGGCTGTGGCGGCCGTGGAAGCGGCCGCACCACCTGCCGCTCCCGAAGGGCACACGGTCAAGTCGCCCATGGTAGGCACCTTCTACCGGGCTTCCAGCCCCGGAGCCAAGCCTTTCGTCGAGATCGGCGATTCGATCAAGGAAGGCGAGACCATCTGCATTGTTGAGGCGATGAAGATCCTCAATGAAATCGAAGCCGACAAGTCAGGCACCGTGACCCAGATCCTGGTGGAAAACGGACAAGCGGTCGAATACGGTCAGCCCCTCTATGTGATCGAATAACCGGCTGGGAGCCCATGTTCAAGAAAATCCTGATCGCCAACCGTGGCGAAATCGCCTTGAGGGTGCAGCGCGCCTGCCGGGAAATGGGCATCAAGGCGGTGATGGTGTATTCCGAAGCCGACCGCGACGCCAAGTATGTGCGCCTGGCCGACGAAGCCGTCTGCATCGGTCCGGCATCCAGCACACACAGCTACCTCAACATGCCCGCCATCATCTCGGCGGCGGAAGTGACCGATGCCGAAGCGATCCACCCGGGTTATGGCTTTCTGTCGGAGAACGCCGACTTTGCCGAGCGGGTGGAGCGCAGCGGGTTCACTTTCATCGGCCCCAGCCCCGAGTCCATCCGCTTGATGGGTGACAAGGTATCTGCCAAGCAGGCGATGATTCGCGCGGGCGTGCCCTGTGTGCCGGGCTCCGAAGGTGCCTTGCCAGACGATCCCGTGGTGATCAAGCGCACCGCCAAAGCGGTGGGCTATCCCGTGATCATCAAGGCAGCAGGCGGTGGCGGCGGGCGCGGCATGCGGGTAGTGCACACGGAAGCCGCGCTGCTGCACGCAGTGCAGACCACCAAGGCCGAGGCCGGTGCCGCATTCGGCAACCCTGAGGTATACATGGAGAAGTTTCTCCAGAACCCTCGCCATATCGAAATTCAGATTCTCGCCGACACGCACCGCAACGCGGTGTACCTGGGCGAGCGCGACTGCTCCATGCAGCGGCGCCACCAGAAAGTGATCGAAGAAGCGCCAGCGCCTGGCATTCCCCGCCGCCTGATCGAGAAAATTGGTGACCGTTGTGCCACCGCTTGCAAGAAGATCGGCTACCGCGGCGCAGGGACCTTTGAGTTTCTCTTCGAGAACGGCGAGTTTTATTTCATTGAAATGAACACCCGGGTGCAGGTTGAACACCCGGTCACCGAATGGATCTCCGGTGTCGACATCGTTCGCACCCAGATCGCCGTGGCGGCGGGCGAGAAATTGCCGTTTACCCAGCGGCAGATCCAGTTGCGCGGGCATGCCATCGAGTGCCGGATCAACGCCGAGGACGCGTACAAATTCACGCCTTCACCTGGTCGTATCACCACCTGGCATGCACCGGGCGGTCCAGGTGTGCGTGTGGACTCGCATGCCTACACCAACTACTTCGTGCCGCCGAATTACGACTCCATGATCGGCAAGATCATCGTGCACGGCGACACGCGGGAGCAGGCGCTGGCCCGCATGCGCACCGCACTGGCTGAAACCGTGATCGAAGGCATCAAGACCAATATTCCTCTGCACAGGGAGCTGATGGTGGACGCCAATTTCGTGACCGGCGGCACCAACATCCACTACCTGGAAGAATGGTTGTCGCAGCGCGACCGTTGAGCTGCCAGACGACGTGCCCGTAGCGACTTGCCTGCTGGCATGGCGCCTGATTTGACACCCTTGCTCGATCTTGATTCATGGCGTCTCTGTTTGAACTGGTGTTGATGGTGCCGGAGCCGGCTGTCGAGGCCGTGAGTGAAGCGCTGGACGCTCTCGAGGCCCTCAGTGTGTCGGTCGAGGACGCAGATGCCTTGACGCCCGCCGAGTCGGCCTTGTTCGGGGAGCCGGGCATGCCGCCTCCGAAAGAGGGTTGGCAACGTTCCAGGGTGGTGGCCTTGTTCTCCGAGGAGGCATCGGCCCGCGAAGCGGCCCGTCTGCTGGAGCCGCAGGCGTTTTTTGCCGGCTGCAAGATTCTTGGCATCCAGACCGTTGCCGAGCAGGACTGGGTGCGCCTGACGCAATCACAGTTTGAACCGGTTGAAATCACACCCAGCTTCTGGATCGTGCCGACCTGGCACGAGCCGCCCGCCGCTGCACTGCAGGTGATCCGTTTGGACCCAGGGCTGGCATTCGGTACCGGCACACACCCCACGACACGCATGTGCCTTCGCTGGACCGCTCAACGCGATCAGACCGGGCGACGGGTGCTGGACTACGGTTGTGGCTCCGGCATCCTTGCGATCGGTGCAGCCAAGTTTGGTGCGCGCGACATCGTGGCGGTCGACATCGACACTGCCGCGGTGGAGGCCACTCGGCTCAACGCAGCCGCCAACCACGTGGCCCTCCAGGCTGGCCTGCCCGACCTGGCGAGCGGCGTGTTTGACCTGGTGCTGGCCAACATCCTAGCTACCCCGCTCAAGGTGCTGGCCCCCTTGCTCTGTGCCCATGTTGCAGAGAGTGGCGGTCAACTCGTGCTGGCCGGCATCCTTGCGCGTCAGGCCGATGAATTGCGCGACGCGTACGCGCCTTGGGTGACACTGGCGGTCAGTGATGAGTCTGAAGGCTGGATCCTCATGACCGCGGTCAAGTCCTGAAAGTGGCGTTGACCCCCACGCTCCGCCGCTGCGCGGGTCGCTGCCCCCGAGGGGGCGGCCTTGCTTGGGGCGGCCCTGCGCTGCAGTCTTTGTACCCCCACGCTCCGCCGCTGCGCGGGTCGCTGCCCTCGAGGGGGCGGCCTTGCTTGGGGCGGTCCTGCGCTTCGGCCCCGATGCGCCTTGTGCTTCTGACCTGGCCAGGCCCATGCCGGCTGCAATAATCGGAGCATGAGTTACACCACTCGCTGTCCAGCTTGCGGAACGATGTTCCGGGTCGTTCCTGACCAGCTCAAGATTTCCGACGGCTGGGTGCGTTGTGGGCACTGTGCCGATGTCTTTGACGCCACTTTGCATCTGGAAACCTGGGTGCCATCTGCAGCGGTTACGGGCGCTGCACGACCTCCACAATCCGAGTCACCCTCTGTGCAGTCCATGGCACCCGCAGCACCCACTGCGTCAGCAGCTCCGGGGGTGGATCTGGACTTGTCGGACAAGATCCCGATACCCAGGCAGGATCGCTTCATCCGGCGAGAGCAGCGAACCCAGATAGGCTTCACTCCGGGTAGTTCAGATGGCGCCGCGCCCTCCAGAGGCGGCGTGGTCGCCCGTCGTTCGCTGTCGGCACCTCCTGCAGCCAGACCGCCAGAACACAGTCAGCGTGCAGAAGTCCCGATCACACCGTCTGCGAGTGAAGTGGATTTTGATGTCACGATTCCGGCGGCACTGGAGGGTGATCGCTTCACAGCCCATGAGCGGGTGCTTCCATCTCCTGCAGTGAAGCCGCCGCGAACGTCGGATGTCGCATCGCTCGGCAGCCGATCCGCACCAACGATGGTCGGGCAAAATGAGTCCCCCCTTTCAACGCGTGCCTTGTTGGGCGACGCGGTCCCAGGGGACGCCGATTTCTTGACAGAGCTCCAGCGCTTTGCTGCCAAGACGAGCGGAGATGAACCGAAGGCTGACAGCGAACAACCTGAGTTTAGGCTAAAACGCTCGATGGTGAAGGCAAAGGGGCAAGAGGCACCTTCTGCTCCACCGCCTTCGCCCTCACTGTCGGCCACGACCGAGACCGGAGAAGAGGTCGTTCGGCCAACGCCGGTGGCAGACAAGGACGCCGAAGAAGTGGAGGCGCAGCCTCCAGCAGAGCCTGAATTCATTCAGCAGGCTCGACGTCGCGCCTACTGGCAAACGCCGGGCATGCGTGCCCTGTTCGTTGGCACGGTGCTGGTGCTCTCCGTTTTGCTGACGGCACAATGGGCCTTGTTTGAGCGCAACCGCCTGGTCGCATGGAAGCCAGAGCTGCAACCCACGTTCCAGGCCCTGTGTGGTGCGCTGGGGTGTACTCTGGCACCCATTCAGCGCATCGATGCGATCGTGATCGACAGCACGGCACTCGTGCGCCGGCTTGGCAACTTCTATTCCTTTGATCTGGTGCTCAAGAACACCGCGTCCATCAGTGTGGCTTTGCCCGCGCTGGAGTTGAGCCTGACCGATGCTGCCGACAACGTCATTTCGCGTCGAGTTTTTCTGCCGCAAGATTTACCGGAAGCGCCAGATTTGCTTCCGGCGGGTGGCTCGTTGTCCGTCAGCTTGCGCCTGTCCATCGCCGTAGGCGATTCGTTGCCAATGGCGGGCTACCGCGCACTGGTTTTTTATCCTTGATCCTGGAATCCCTCATGGCCATTCTTGTTTGCGGCTCTCTTGCGTTCGACACCATCATGAACTTTGAAGGTCGCTTTGCAGAACAGATCTTGCCAAGCCAGCTACACATCCTCAACGTGTCCTTCCTGGTACCCGGCTTGCGTCGCGAATTCGGTGGTTGCGCCGGCAACATCGCCTATGGTTTGCGTCAGCTCGGCGCCCAAGCGGTTCCGCTGGCTGCCATGGGCACCGACGGACAAGACTATCTGGAGCGACTGCAAAAACTGGGCGTTGACACCGCCCATGTGCAGCGTGTCGAAGGCAGCTACACGGCACAGGCCATGATCATGACCGATCTCGACAACAACCAGATCACCGCTTTTCACCCTGGGGCGATGTCCAGTGCGCACCACAACCCGGTGCCGTCACGCGCCGATATTTCCGTGGCCATTGTTGCACCCGATGGCCGCGAAGCGATGCTGGTTCATGCCAGGCAACTGCATGATGCGGGCATTCCATTCGTGTTTGATCCAGGCCAGGGCCTGCCCATGTTCAATGGCGAAGAGCTGCGGCATTTCATCGAACTGGCAAGCTGGGTCACCGTGAACGACTACGAAGCCAAGATGCTGACCGATCGCACAGGGCTCAGCCTGGAAAGCATTGCCGAGAAAGTTCGAAGCCTGGTGGTGACATTGGGCGAACAGGGCTGCGAAGTGTGGGCAGAGGGTCAGAAAACTTTGGTGCCTGGTGTGAAGGCCACCGAGGTGCTGGATCCCACGGGTTGTGGCGACGCCTTCCGGGCAGCGCTGCTGCATGGCATTGAACAGGGATGGCCGATGCAGCGATGTGTCGAAATGGGCAATCGCATGGGGGCACTGAAGATCGCCAGCCGGGGTGGCCAGAACTACAGCCTGTGAAAAAAAAGCCCGACGCTTGCGCGCCGGGCCATTGCACTTCAGATGAAGATCTTCAGGGCTTGCTGGACGTAGGAAACGGCCAGGCAGCCTGAGGATTCAGCTTCGTTTGTGCTGGAGGGGCCGCAGGGGCTGCCGGCTTCTTGGCCGGCTCAGCTTTTTTTGCTGGGGCTGCCTTCTTCACGGGTGCGGCCTTCTTCGCTGGAGCAGCTTTCTTGGCCGGTGCGGCCTTCTTCGCTGGTGCAGCTTTCTTCGCTACGGCCTTTTTGGCCGGGGCTTTTTTCGCAGTTGCCATTATTTTCTCCTTGATCAAGTTGCAAAGAGCACTTCATGAGCACGTTCGCCCACAAAATGATTCAAGGCCCTGGGGTCCAGTGGATGCATCCACGAACGACGCCAAGGCGCTGAATTCAGTGACAAAACCCTGCCTCGGACGCCAGTGCGCCGAGTGCAGGGTTTTGAATGTTGAAGACACATGTGATGGTGAGTGACTGCGGTAAGCCCCGGTGGAAGGGGATTCAGTCCCAGGACAGGGCGCCGCCCGTCTGGTACTCGATGACACGGGTTTCGAAAAAATTGCGTTCCTTCTTGAGGTCGATCATCTCGCTCATCCAGGGGAACGGATTTTCCTCGTTGGGGAACATGGGTTCCAGACCGATCTGCGTGGCCCGCCGGTTGGCGATGTAGCGCAGGTAGCCCTTGAACATGGACGCGTTCATGCCCAGCACACCGCGCGGCATGGTGTCTTCGGCATAGCGGTATTCCAGCTCCACGGCCTTGAGGAACAGCTTTTTGATCTCGGCCTTGAACTCGGTCGTCCACAACATCGGGTTCTCCATCTTGATCGCGTTGATCAGGTCGATGCCGAAGTTGCAGTGCATGGATTCATCGCGCAGGATGTACTGGTATTGCTCGGCCGCACCGGTCATCTTGTTCTGGCGACCCAGCGCCAGGATCTGCGTGAAGCCCACGTAGAAGAACAGTCCTTCCATCAGGCAGGCGAAGACGATCAGGCTCTTGAGCAGGCGCTGGTCGGTTTCGGGTGTGCCGGTGTGGAAGTTCGGGTCCATGATCGCTTCGATGAAGGGGATCAGGAACTCGTCCTTGTCGCGGATCGACTGGACCTCGTTGTAGGCGTTGAAGATCTCGGACTCGTCCAGACCAAGTGACTCGACGATGTACTGGTAGGCGTGAGTGTGAATGGCTTCTTCAAACGCCTGGCGCAGCAGGAACTGCCGGCATTCGGGCGCCGTGATGTGGCGGTAGGTGCCCAGCACGATGTTGTTGGCTGCCAGCGAATCGGCGGTGACGAAGAAGCCGAGGTTGCGCTTGACAATGCGGCGCTCGTCTTCTGTCAGCCCGTTGGGATCTTTCCAGAGCGCGATGTCGCGGCTCATGTTCACTTCCTGCGGCATCCAGTGATTGGCACAGGTGGCGAGGTATTTTTCCCAGGCCCACTTGTACTTGAACGGCACCAACTGGTTGACGTCGGTCTGGCCGTTGATGATGCGTTTGTCGGCCGCGTTGACACGGCGCGTGCCGACGGCTTGAGTGGCTTTGACTTCGGAAGGGAAAGGGGTGGGGTCCGCACCTGACAGTGGCGCTTGCATACCTGGCACAGCAGAGGCAAGGGGAAGTGCGGCGGGCTTCGAAGAGGGAATGACTTGTTCGTCCCAGGTCAGCATAGGTGTGTCCAATTCATCGGATTATCGAAGTGTCGGCATGAAAAGCAAAGGACTCATGCACTCGTTGATGGTTTTGTGTTGCGGTGTCGCATCGAATGCTCGATGTTCGACACCGCAACGCGGCTTGCAATGCGCAGCGTGATCACTGGCAGGCTTCACATCCGGGGTCGTCGATCGCACAGAACTTCACATCGGTAGCGGGTTCGGCAGAAGCTTGAATCACCTCAGGTGCACGCATCGATGCATCGCTTCCACCGACCGCAACTGCGTTGAGTTGACCTGTGCGTCCGGTGGATTTTTCTGCCTGTGTGGCCGACGTGGTGCGCAGGTAGTAGGTGGTCTTGAGGCCGCGCAACCAGGCGAGCTTGTAGGTGTCGTCGAGCTTCTTGCCTGAGGCACCGGCCATGTAGATGTTCAGGCTCTGGGCCTGGTCGATCCACTTCTGGCGACGCGCTGCAGCTTCCACCAGCCACAGCGGCTCCACCTCGAACGCGGTGGCATACAGCGCCTTCACTTCCTGCGGCACGCGATCGATGGGACGCAGCGAACCGTCGAAATGCTTGAGGTCCATGACCATCACGTCGTCCCACAGGTTCAGACGCTTCAAGTCCTTCACCAGGTAGCTGTTGATGACAGTGAACTCGCCGGAGAGGTTGGACTTGACCGAGAGGTTGCCGAAGCAGGGTTCGATGGATGCGTCCACGCCGATGATGTTGGAGATGGTGGCGGTGGGTGCAATGGCCACGCAGTTGGAGTTGCGCATGCCGTCGGCCATGATCTTGTCGCGCAGCGCATTCCAGTCCATGGTGCTGGAGCGGTCCACGTCGACATAACCACCTCGCTCGGTACTGAGCATCTGCAGGGTGTCGAGTGGCAGGATGCCCTGGTCCCACAAGGAACCCTTGAAGCTGGCGTACTTGCCGCGCTCACGCGCCAGTTCCGTGGATGCCCAGTACGCGTAGTAGCAGACGGCTTCCATGGAACGGTCGGCAAAGGCCACGGCTTCGCTCGACGCGTAGGGAATGCGCAGTTCGTAGAGGGCGTCCTGGAAGCCCATCACCCCCAGGCCCACCGGGCGGTGGCGCATGTTGGAGTCGCGTGCCTTTTTCACTGCGTAGTAGTTGATGTCGATCACGTTGTCGAGCATGCGCATCGCGGTGGTGATGGTCTTCTGCAGCTTGACGCGGTCGATGTCGCCGTCCTTGACGTGCTGCAGCAGGTTGATCGAACCCAGGTTGCAGACGGCGGTTTCGGTGTCGCTGGTGTTGAGCGTGATCTCGGTGCAGAGGTTGGAGCTGTGCACCACGCCGGCGTGTTGCTGCGGCGAGCGCACGTTGCAAGCGTCCTTGAAGGTGATCCACGGATGGCCGGTCTCGAACAGCATGGAGAGCATCTTGCGCCACATGTCTGTGGCCGGCACCTTGCGGTAGGGCTTGATCTCGCCGCGCGCAGCCTTCTCTTCGTAGGCCACGTAGGCGCGTTCGAAGTCGGCGCCAAAGCGATCGTGCAGGTCGGGCACGTCGTTCGGCGAGAACAGGCTCCATTCGCCTTTTTCCATCACCCGCTTCATGAACAGGTCGGGGATCCAGTTGGCCGTGTTCATGTCGTGCGTGCGGCGGCGGTCGTCGCCGGTGTTCTTGCGCAGCTCCAGGAACTCTTCGATGTCGAGGTGCCAGGTTTCCAGGTAGGTGCAGACCGCGCCCTTGCGCTTGCCACCCTGGTTCACCGCCACGGCGGTGTCGTTGACCACCTTGAGGAACGGCACCACGCCTTGGGATTCGCCATTGGTGCCCTTGATATGGGCGCCGAGTGCGCGCACGCGGGTCCAGTCGTTGCCCAGGCCACCAGCGAACTTGGAGAGCAGCGCATTTTCCTTGATGGACTCGTAGATGCCGTCGAGGTCGTCGGGCACGGTGGTGAGGTAGCAGCTGGAGAGCTGCGAGCGCAGTGTGCCGCTGTTGAACAGCGTGGGGGTGGAGGACATGAAGTCAAACGAAGACAGCACCTCGTAGAACTCGATGGCGCGCGCTTCGCGGTCGATCTCGTTGAGCGAGAGTCCCATGGCCACGCGCATGAAGAACGACTGGGGCAATTCGATGCGGGACTTGCGCACGTGCAGGAAGTAACGGTCGTACAGCGTCTGCAGGCCCAGGTAGTCGAATTGCAGATCGCGCTCGGGCTTGAGCGCGGCACCCAGGCGGGCCAGGTCGAACTGCAGCAGGCGCTCGTCGAGCAGGTCGTTCTGCACGCCCTTCTTGATGAACTGGGGGAAGTGGTCGGCGTAGCGCGCGCCCATTTCGGTGGCGGGCACTTCTTCGCCCATCACTTCCTTGACGATGGTGTGCAGCAGCAGGCGCGCGGTGGCGTAGGTGTAGTCCGGATCTTTCTCGATCAGCGTGCGAGCGGCCAGGATGGACGCCTTGTAGACCTCTTCGATCGGCACGCCGTCGTACAGGTTGCGTTTGGTCTCGGCCACGATCGGGTCCGCCTTGATATCCTTGCCCAGCCCGGTGCAGGCCGATTCAATCAGACCCTGCAGGCGCTGCAGATCGAGAGGGACCCGCTGGCCGCCGTCGATGACGTGCAGTTCCACCTCTGCGGCGGCGGGCTTCGCCTGGTGGGCACGCTCCTGAGCGCGGCGCTCGCGGTAGAGCACGTAGGCGCGCGCCACTTCATGGTGGCCGCTGCGCATCAGTCCAAGTTCCACATGGTCCTGCACATCTTCAATGTGGAAGGTGCCACCGCCAGGACGCGAACGCACAAGCGCTTTCACGACGGTCTGGGTGAGCGCATCCACCGTCTCGCGCACGCTGGCAGACGCCGCGCCCTGGGTACCGTGCACGGCCAGGAAGGCTTTCATCAGCGCCACGGCGATCTTGCTGGGCTCGAACGACACCACGGCGCCGTTGCGGCGAATGATCTGGTAGTGGCTGAAGGCGGCACTGGCAGACCCCGATGAGGGTTTGAGCGAAACGGGGGCCGCCAAACTGGCAGCAGCAGGCTGTGCGGCGGAAGATGATGTGGTCTGCATGGTTCCTCTTTCGTTTGTTTTGTGTGTTCAGGCGCGGAAGGCGCCAGATCTTGCGCTGGGGCGTAGGCGGCGTGCCGGGGTTTTGAACAGGTTCGATGCGCTGCACATCTGCGAATGGGGCGGCGGGAGCGAAATGGTGTGAAACGGATCGGCTGGCGTGACGCAGCGCACACTATATCTGGTGTGCGGGCATGGTTCAAGCCACTACCGGTAGTGTTTTGGATTTTTTTCCTGATTGCGCTGCCAAGCCGTTTTTTCCGCTGTGACACAGCGGGTTTCGATGGCCGGTGCGTCAATTTTCTTGTGCCGCCGCCAGCGCGCGACAGGCTTGAATGGTGTCGCTGAAGCCCTTGCGGCATGCGGTCTTCGAAGCGAAAGACCTTTGCAGGCCGCGACGTCCCTGGCTTGCTGCGCGTGCTGAGAAAAATCTCAGCTAACCCGATCGGCTGGGTGAGACATCTCCGGCGTGTGTGACCTCAGGGAAACACCTGATGGGCCAGCTCAGCCCTTGCTGGAGGCCTGTCCAGTCGAAACCCGGTCCCGGGTCGAACTTGCGGCCGGGGGCAATGTGTTCATGCCCGGCGATATGAGCAATGGGGTAACGCGCGGCCAGAGCATGGCACAGACGGATCAGGACGCTGTACTGTGCGGTTTCGAAGGGATCGCCTTCAAGCCCTTCGATTTCGACGCCAATGGAATCGTCGTTGCGGTTGTCGCGGCCGCACCAGTGGGAGACGCCGGCGTGCCAGGCCCGCTGGTCAACTTCGACGAACTGCACCAGTTCGCCATCGCGCCGAATGAAGAAATGCGCCGACACTTCCGCGCCGCGGATCTGTTCGAAATAGGGGTGGGCCTGCCAGTCCAGCTGGTTGGTGAACAGTTGTTCCACTTCGGGACCGCCGTACTGGCCGGGCGGCAGGCTGATCGAATGCACCACGATCAGGTCGACCAGCGCACCAGCGGGTCGGGGGCCGAAGTTGGGCGAGGGACAACGACGGGCGCCGTCCAGCCAGCCGGCCTGCCACCTGCCGGCGAGCAGCGGTTCAGCCACCATCGCTGTCGTCGGTGGGCATGCTCAGGCCCAGCCGCTGGATGCGGTAGCGCATCTGCCGCAGGTTGAGTCCCAGGCGCGCTGCGGCGGCGGTGCGGTTGTAGTCACACTCCCTCAACGCCTTGAGCAGCACGAGACGCTCCTGCTCATCCAGGTAGGTCTGCAGATCGTTTGGAATGTCGATCGCGGCAGGGGCGTTGTCCGGCGACGTGGGCGATGGCCCTGAAGCGAGGGGTGACTCGCTGTCGGTCGATCCATCTGGCTGGACCGCCTCGAGATCACCGAAATCACTGGGTTCGATGGCGTCGCCGCTGCTGAGCGCCAGGGCACGTTGCAGCAGATTCTCCAGTTCACGGACATTGCCTGGCAGTGCCCGCGTCTGCAGCCACGCCAGGGCCCGGTCTGACAGCGCGGGCGCTGGTTGGCCGCTTTCCTTGCAGATGCGCTTCATGAGCGCGCGCGCCAGTTCGGGCAGGTCCTCGCGTCGCTCGCGAAGGGCAGGGGTGCGCAGTTCGATGACGTTCAGCCGGTAAAAAAGATCCTGCCGGAACTGACTGCTCTGGACCAACGCCGACAGGTCGCGGTGGGTGGCGCTGACCAGACGCACATCCACGGCGTTTTCCTGCACGCCGCCGAGCGGGCGCACGCGGCGCTCCTGGATGACGCGCAACAGTTTGGCCTGCATGGCGATGGGCAGATCGCCAATTTCATCGAGAAACAGCGTGCCGCCCTTGGCCGCCTGGAAGTAGCCCTCTCGGTCCTGGGTGGCTCCGGTGTACGCACCCTTGCGAGCGCCAAAAAACTCGGCTTCGATGAGATTTTCAGGAATGGCGCCGCAATTCACCGCCACGAACGGACCGCTGGCGCGGTGGCTGCATTCGTGCACCGCACGCGCCACCAGTTCCTTGCCGGTGCCGGATTCGCCCAGGATGAGCACCGGCGCCATGCTCGTTGCCACCTTTTCGATGCGCGACTTGATCTGCACGATGCTGGGTGCGCTGCCAACAATGCGTTGCAGGGAGCGCACGCCCGCAGGCGGCAATGGTGCGCGGGAGAGTTGCAGCGCGGTCAGTGTGTCGCCTGCATGCTCGGCGTCGGTGGTGCGATCGAGCAGAGCGGCAGGTGGATGCCTTTGGCTCTGCAATGCTGAGGATACCGCTGCGCGCAGTTGTTTGAGATCGACCGGTTTGGTCAGGTAGTCGAATGCACCGAGTTTCAGTGCCTCCACGGCGTTTTCAGCCGATCCGTGGGCAGTGATGACAATGCTTTTTTCGGTGCGCTGAGTGTCTGTCAGCTGGCGAAGCAACTCCAGCCCCAACCCGTCAGGCAGGCGCATGTCGGTGATCAGCACGTCGAAGCGCTTCTGCGCCAGCCACTCGCGGGCCTGCTCCAGATCGGGCGCCGAGGTCACTTCGTGACCCTCTCGCAGCAGCGTCAGCTCGTAGAGTGTGCGAAGGTCGGGCTCATCGTCTACAACGAGGATCGAGGCAATGGGTTGCGCAGTCATTGTGGGCGGCGGGATGGGCAGTCTGTTCGTACTCAGGTGGCGCCGCGAAGCGACCCGGGCCGCGTCATGGAGGGGATGGAGTCACCTGGTGTGTAGGACAGGTTTTGCTGCACGGGTTGTCGGCTGTGTCCGTCCGATGCCGCCATGATCACATAGAACTCATTGCCGTCGCGCTGGTCCAGCCGGGTGCGCTGGTAGGCAATGTTGGCGCCGTATCGCTCGCACAGTTCGCGGCAGATGTAGAGCCCCAGTCCACTGGACCGGCTCTCGGAAGAAAAGAAGGGTTCGAACAGGTGCTTGAGGACGCCGGCCTCCAGGGGAGCGCCGTCGCTCCACACCGACATGCGCACCCGGTCGTTGCCACTGGGTTGGGAGATGACACGGATCGAAGAAGGCTGGCCGGTGGCGTGCCGCATGGCGTTGTCGAGCAGGTTGACCAGCAGTCGGCGCAGGTGCTCGGGGTCGAAGCCCACGTGTGCGGCGGGAGCGTGGGTGTGCACGCCCAGGATACCGCGCGACTGGTTCTGGCGCGACCATTCCTGCGTGATGTAGCGGATGGAAGCGTCCAGCGGGAGCGACGGGATCAGTCCTTCAATCTGGCTTGGCTGGGCTCGCGCGACGTTGAGAATGTCGTCGACGATGCGCGAGAGACGCTGGGCGTTGTGCTCGATCATCTGCGTGAGTTTCTTCTGTGCCGGCGCTTGCACTTCTTCGTCGAGCAGGGCGTTCGCTTGTGTGATGGCTGAAAGCGGGTTGCGGATCTCGTGGGCCACGGCTGCCGACATCCGCCCCATGGACGCCAGCTTCTCGGTGCGCACGCGCGCTTCCACTTCGCGCAGGTCTTCCAGAAACACCACGCACAGACCACGGCCCCGGCCACCCTGCACCGTCAGCCGGGTGCGGGCGTACAGGCGGTGGGTGGTGAGTTCGTCGATGTCAAGAGAGATTTCCGATTGCAGTGGCTGACCGAGAACGAAGGTCTCGTTCACCAGGTGAGACAGACCGGCCCAGCTCTCTTTCACGGAAAGCAGGAGCCGCGTGGCGCTGGAGTGTCCTTCGCCCAGCAGCATGGCCAGCGCAGCGGGATTGGCACTGCGCACCACGCCGTGCGGGTCCGCCACCAGCACCCCTTCGGTCAGACTTTCGATGATCAGTTCGTTGACTTCGGCCTGGTTGCGCGCGGCCACCTGGCTGCTCTGGGCCAACGCCTCTTCTTTGGCCAGCCGGATGGCGAGCTGGTTGGCCAGTACGGCGACCAGGAAAAAGCCTGTGCCCGTCAGACCCGCCTGGAGAAAGCGCGCGGTCGACACGTCACTGAGCAAGGGCGCGCTGAGCCAGGCCTCTCCCAGCAGGTAGAAGGCCACGCTGGCGGCCGTGGCCAGTCCCAGCATCAGGGGCCCGAGGATGGAAGCCAGCAGCACCGGCAGGGCAAACAGCGGGGTGTAGTTGAGGCTGGCTTGCTGGAAATACTGGAGCACCGCAAACACCACCATGTCCACGCCGATGGTCATCACCCATTGAAGGCGGAACACCTGGCCGTGGTCGATCGGGCGGGACCAAAAAAGCACCGCCAGGGTTGCGCAAAGGTGCCCCGCGCACAGGGCCACCAGCCAGTCCGGCCCCCCCGCGTTGGTGAGCAGCACGAATGTCTGCAGCGCCAGCAACACCGCAGCGATGAATACGCGGGCGCGCATGAAGGCGCTCCACAGCCGCACAAACGCCCTCAGTCGCTGTTCTCGCCCATGCGAGCTGCCGGTTTCGAACACCGAAAACCAGGAGGGAGCGAATTGTGAATGGGTGTTCCGAGCCATGTCACTGGAGGCCAGTCGCCCGAAAGCGCTGACAAACCCCTATGGGGGACATCGAACGAAGTGAGCGTGGTGGCTGTTTCATCCTAGGGCCGGCCGAGGCTTTTCATTCCGGGCCTCGCTCGCCCAGTCGCAGGTGTTCGTCACTGCAGTAGGTGCCCTGTCTGCCTTTGACGGCCTCCGCCTCGGGCAGGTGGGTGCCGCAGTGCCTGCAGGCGACCATCACAGTAGGGGGAGCCAGCTTGTTCGACCGGGGCGCTTTGCGCGCTGGTTTGTCATCGTCGCTTCTGAGGCGGTTGTTTCGCCAGATGTAGATGGCCACCAGGATCACAGCAAGAACGAGCAGGTATTTCATGTGGGTAGCGTTCAGCTGCGATTCAAAACCACTTCGAGTACAAAGCGGGATCCGGCATAGCCGAGCAGCAAGAAGCCCGCGCCCAGATACAGGGTCCGAACGGCGGTCCGCCCGCGCCAGCCCAGGCGCCAGCGTCCCAGCAGCAGGACGCCCATCGTCAGCCATGCCAGTACGGAAAACACCGTCTTGTGTTCCCACACCCATTGGTGATGCAGTGTGGCGGCGAACCACCCGCCCGCAAGAAGGGTGGCGCTCAGCAAGGCGAAACCCGCAGCCACGAACCGGAAAGTCAGTCGCTCCAGCATCAGCAGCGGCATGGTGGCTTCGGTGGATGTGCCTTGGCGCATGGCTTTCTCAGCCCGCTGCATCATCCAGGCGTGGAAGACGGCGGCTGCGATGAGCCCATAGGATGCGATGCCCAGTGCCCAATGAAGCGGCAGCCAGGATGATTGAAGTGCAGGGTAGGTGGATCCTGGAAAAACCAATGCCACCAGCACCGCAACAGAGCCGAGTGCAGCAAGCGTCCATCGTGCTCGCAACTGTGGATACAAGCGGCTTTCCACCAGGTAGACGGTCAATACCAGCCATGCGGTGATGGAGAGTGCCGGGGCGAAACCGAAACGAACCGGTTGAATGAACAAACCCTGCAACAGCACCACCAGGTGAAGAAGCCAGGCGATGGCCAGCAGGCCGCGCACCTGCGGGGGTGTCATTCTCGGGTGGGCCCAGGCCAGCACGGCGTACGACAAAGCCGCCACTGACGAGAGCAGGGCGGCGGACGGATTCGACATGAGGGTGGGCAGCAGGTTCATGGACCGGGCACCACCACCCGCGCGCGTGCGGGTTGCGCAGCTAAAATCATTTGCACAGTTTAACGGCCTTGTTACGAAGGCCGTTGTGGGCCGGCACACCTGTTTGTGAGAAATACTGGCCACTCTGACCCATTTTTCCGCCACCCAAGCGGTGGCGTCTGCCCCTCACCCCGAGCGCACCATGGCAACAGCCCTCTCCGAACGTCTCTCACGCATCGTCAAGGAAATGCGCGGCCAGGCCCGCATCACCGAGAGCAATGTCACCGACATGATGCGCGAGGTGCGCATGGCCTTGCTGGAGGCCGATGTCGCGCTGCCGGTGGTGCGCGACTTCATCGCCAAGGTGAAGGAAAAGGCGCTGGGGCAGGAGGTGGTGGGTTCGCTCACGCCGGGACAGGCCATGGTCGGTATCGTCAACCGCGAGCTGGCAGCGATCATGGGTAGCGGCGTGTCCGACATCAATCTGGCCGCCCAGCCGCCGGCGGTGATTTTGATGGCGGGCCTGCAGGGCGCGGGCAAGACCACCACCACCGCCAAGCTGGCCAAACACCTGATCGAGAAGCGCAAGAAGAAGGTGCTCACCGTTTCGGGTGACGTCTACCGCCCTGCGGCCATCGAACAGCTCAAGATGGTGACCGCGCAGGCGGGTGCGGAGTGGTTTCCCAGCACGGCGAACCAGAAGCCAGTGGACATTGCCCGCGCCGCGATCGACTACGCCCGCAAGCACTATTTCGATGTGCTGCTGGTCGATACGGCCGGTCGCCTGGCGATCGATGAGGCGCTGATGCGCGAGATCAAGGAACTGCATGCGGTGCTGGACCCGGTGGAGACACTGTTTGTGGTCGACGCGATGCAGGGTCAGGATGCGATCAACACCGCGAAGGCGTTCAAGGAAGCCCTGCCTCTCACCGGCATCATCCTGACCAAGACCGACGGTGACTCGCGAGGTGGTGCTGCACTTTCGGTCAGGGCCATCACGGGTGCACCGATCAAGTTTGCCGGAGTCTCGGAAAAAATCGATGGCCTGGAGGTGTTCGATGCCGACCGGCATGCAGGGCGCATTCTGGGCATGGGCGACATCGTGGCCCTGGTCGAGCAGGTCACAGCAAGCGTGGACATGGCCGCCGCGCAGAAGCTGGCCGCCAAGGTCAAAAGCGGTGAGGGCTTCGACCTGAACGACTTCCTCGACCAGATTCGCCAGATGAAGCAGATGGGCGGACTCTCCAGCCTGATGGACAAGCTGCCGGGTGCCATGGCGGCCAAGGCCAGCGAGGTCGACATGAACCGCGCCGAAAAAGACATCAAGCGCAAGGAAGGCATCATCTGCAGCATGACGCTCAAGGAGCGCACCCGCCCGGACATCATCAAGGCCACACGCAAGCGCCGCATTGCCGCCGGCGCCGGCGTGCACGTTCAGGAAGTCAACCGCCTGCTCAAGGAGTTCGAGCAGATGCAGGGCATGATGAAGAAGATGAAGGGCGGCGGCATGATGAAGATGATCAAGCGCATGGGGGGCATGAAAGGCATGCCCAAGTTTCCCGGCATGGGTTGATCTTTCGCAGGCAGGGGCTTCAGGTGGTGGTGAAAATGGCCCTGTCATGTTGATCTTCATAGAAATCGCCGTGGCGGTGCTGTGCATGGCCGCCGCGCTGGCTTTGCGACCTTGGCGCATGTTGCGGGGCCCTTTGCTCACGCCCGCATTGGCAGCGGTGGTGCTGTTGCCCTTCCTGTGGCTGCTGCCTCAGGTCATGCCCAAGGGCTTGCCGATCCAGTTCTCTGGCGCCTGTCTGCTGTTGTTGGCGCTGGGCTGGCCCTTGGCGGTGCCCGTCTTGGGGGTGGTGGCTCTGATCGTGTGGGGGCTTGGGCCTCTGGATGCCGACACCGTCCTGTCGCAATGGGTGTGGGTGGGGCTGGCGCCCGCCACACTGGCTTTGGGTGTGGGTGCCTTGATGCGGCGCTGGGTGCCATCGAACCTGTTTGTCTACACCCTGGGTCGCGGTTTTCTGGCCACCGCACTGGTGGTGTTCCTGGTCGGCGTGGTGTATGAGGTGACCCATCATCGGGTGGATGGCGTCGCGCTTGAGCAGGCCTTGGTGGCCCGCTGGCTGATGGCCTGGGGCGACGCTTTTCTCACCGGGATGTTCGCTGCCATTGGCGTGGCGTTTGCACCGCAATACCTGGCCACTTGGTCGGACGACCGTTACCTGAAGCCACCTGCAACCTGAGCGGGGCGTGCCTCATACTCAGATCGCAGGAATCCTCCAGCCAGGAATCAGATGGCCTGGGGCAGGGCCAACCGGGCGGCATGGCGCCATGCGCGGCGCAGTACAGCGGGTGACCAGGACTCTTCCGGGATCAGTAGCAGCCCTTGCGCCCGCATCCGCTCACCGAACGTCACGTGGCTGGTCATCACCGTGATCGGCACCGCCAGCAACAGCGGCAGGGCGATCGGCACCAGCCAGAGCAGGGCGTAGACATTCAGCAGGGCGACGCCCAAACCCAGGAGACAGATGATCATCGTCATTGGCGCCAGGCGAATGGCCGCGGTTTTCCAGGAAATGCCTGAGGCTTCGCGGGGTGGCGACTTCCAGTCGAGCTTGAGTCCGGTGATGGCTGCGAGCACGAACAGCGAGTGCGCGAGCATGCGCACGGGCGCTTGCAGCAGTGCGAGCACGGTTTCCATGGCAGCGCTCCCCAACAGTGCACCCGTTCCGCCAAACGCCTTCTGACCGCCTTTGAGAAAAACCGCGAGCAGGCCCAGCACGCGGGGCATGAACAGCATGCACAGCGTCCAGACCCAGAGGGTACGGATCTCTGCAGGAAGGGCGCTCCAATGGGGCACAACGCTGGTGTTGCTCACCCAGAGCGCCGTGCCGAAGGTCATGAAGGCCAGCCAGATCGGCGCCGACAGGTAGGACATCCCACCGATGACGAACATGGCACGGTGCACCCGGTGGATGCCGGGTTCTGCCATCAGACGCGAATTCTGCAGGTTGCCCTGGCACCAGCGCCGGTCGCGCTGGAGCTCGCTGAGCAGGTCCGGTGGCTGCTGCTCGTAGCTGCCAGTGAGGTCTGAGACCAGCCACACGTGGTAGCCGGCACGGCGCATCAAGGCAGCCTCGACGAAATCGTGCGACATGATGCCGCCCGACATGCCGCCTGTGCCCTTGATGGGGGCGAGTGCGCAGTGCTTCATGAACGGCTCTACCCGGATGATGGCGTTGTGTCCCCAGTAGTGCGATTCACCCAGTTGCCAGAACTGCATGCCCAGCGTGAACAGTCGACCGGTGACGCGGGAGGCGAACTGTTGTGCCCGGGCGTGCAGGGTGGCGTGGCCAATGGCCTGGGTGGCGGTCTGCACGATGCCAGCCCTCGGATTGGCCTCCATCAGTTTGACCATGGACACCAGACAGCTGCCGCTCATGACGCTGTCCGCGTCGAGCACCACCATGTAGCGGTAGTCCTTGCCCCAGCGGCGGCAGAAGTCGGCCACGTTGCCTGCCTTGCGGTGCGTGCGGCGGGTGCGCAGGCGGTAGTAGACCTCGATGGGGGGTAGATCGGTTTGTGCTGCGAGATCGCCGCGCAGGCGTTCCCAGGCGGCGCGCTCGGCGGCAGCGATGGCGGGGTCGTAGCTGTCCGACAGCACGAACACGTCGAACTGTCTGTTGTGACCGGTGGCGGCCAGTGATTCGCATGTCGCGCGCAAGCCGGCGAACACGGTGGCCACATCCTCGTTGCAGATGGGCATGATGATCGCCGTGCGTGCATCGGGGTTCATGGCGTGGTCGCGCACCGAAGCGGCTGTGAGCGTGTGCGCGTCGCCGCGCAGTGTGACCCAGAAACCCATGACGGCGGTGACGAATCCGGTGACAACCCAGGCAGACAGCACCATGAAGAGTGCCAGTTGGCCATACTGAAGCCATGCGTTGTCATGTGCCGGCTGGGCTTGCCCGAACAGGACAGTGGCAAAGGCTGTGGTCAGTAGCGTGAGCAGCGCGAACACGGCACGGCGACGGTTGGCCGCTCGCTCCCATGCTTCGGGTGCGACGGCTTGCGCCTGTGTTCCTGCGGATGCGTAGGGCGGGAGCATCCGGCTGGCCGTGCTGAGTATCGATGTGCCCACGCTGTTCCAGAAGCCACGCCATGGGCGAGGCACCATCGATCCGCGATTCAAGGGCGGCGCAGTGAACGCATTGGGATGACGCTCCTCGCGCAGCAGACTGCGCGCCGGGAGGCTGGAGAGCTGTTCGGAGTTCACGGGCGTACCTTCGCTCTCCGCACTGTGGTGCGAGCTTGCTGGAGAGTGGCCCGGCGTGGCGCTCATTCGGGTAGCAGCAGATGTGTCCATGTTTCGCTCACTGTGTCGTTCTTGTGTTGGAGAAAGGCGCGCAGTTCGACCGGCTTTGCAGGGTCGACGCGTTGCACGCGCAAGGTCACGCGCCAAGAGCGCGTGGCGTGGTTGGGGTAGGCCAAGGTTTCAATGAGTCGACCGTTGGCATCGGCGGTGACCACGGCGCTGACCTTTGCGTCGCTGGGCAAGGCGTCGAGAGCCGGGCCGGCAAAGTCGATCACATACTGTGGCTGGACTTTTTGTTCTGCGGGTGAGAGCTGGGTGTAGCCGTAGCCGCGACGGGTCTGGGTGACCCAGGCGCTGGGGGGACGCTGCTGGGCATCGCCTTGCCAGGCGAGTTCATAGCTGAGTTCCAGCGGCTGGCCCACTGCAGGCAGCTTGTCTGGAACCCAGTACGCCACGATGTTGTCGTGTGTTTCGTCGGGTGTGGGCAGTTGCACCAGCTCCACCCGGCCAGCACCCCATCGGCCCAGCGGCTTGATCCATGCGCTGGGCCGGCGCTCGTAGTGCGCTTCCACGTCTTCATAGCTGGCAAAGCTGCGGTCGCGCTGCATGAGGCCGAAGCCGCGTGGATCGGTCATTGCGAATGAACTCACCACCGGCGATTCTGGGCGCTGCAGCGGGCGCCACAGCCATTCGCCCTGGCCGGTCGCCATCATCAGGCCATCGGAGTCGTGCACTTCGGGACGGAAATCGCCGGCCATGGGCTGGTTTTCACCCGAGAGAAACATGCTGGTCAGCGGCGCGATGCCCAGCGTGTTGACCGGGCTCGCGCCCTTGCGCAGGAACACCCGTGCGTCCACCGTGGTGGTGGTCTGCTGCCCCGGGCGCACCACGAAGCGGTAGGCGCCAGTGGTGCGCGGCGACTCCAGCAGGGCCAGCACGGTGACTTCGGTGGCGTCCTTGGCTGGGCGCTGGATCCAGAATTCGGTGAAACGCGGGAATTCTTCGCCTTTGCCACCCACGGTATCAATGGCCAGGCCGCGCGCCGACAGGCCGTACTGCTGACTCGCGCCGAGCGCACGGAAGTAGCTCGCGCCCTGAAAGACGATCAGCTCGTCCTTGTAGGCGGTGTTGTTGAGCGGGTAGTGCAGCCGAAAACCGGCGTGACCCAGGTCACCCCAGGGCTTCGGATTGAAGGTGTTGCGACCGTAGTCGAAATCGTCCCGGCTGTAGGGCAAGTGGCGCACCGTGCCATTGGGCGTGATCTCGTGGATGCGGACCGGTTCGGTCTGGTACAGGCCGAGATGGAAGAACTGGGCTTCAAAAGGCAGCCTTTCAGCGCGCCAGACCGAACGGTCGGTCTTGAAGCGGATGTCGCGCAGTTGGTCGTAGGTGATGTCCGCCAGTGCGGGGGGAAGCTTGTCGCTGTTTGCGCGGTAAGGCTCGTTGGCGCGGGTTTGGGCCAGTTGCGTGAGTGCGTCCAGATCGAATCGCTGTGCGTGTGCCGACGCCCCGGCCAGCGTGGCCGCCAGCCCGCCCAGCAGCACCCAACCGCGCCAGCGTGCAGGTGGAGAAAACGGGGGAAAAGGAGTTGCCATGCCCTGTATAGGGCAAACCCCGTGCCAACCGATAAAAATGCTTTGAAATCAAAGGCTTTCAGAGGACTTGCGCGGGTTTTCCCGTACCAAGGATCACTGACGGTGTTCCAGAGCCCTGTTTTTGTCGTCAGACAGCGACAGCTTGTGGGAGTCTGAGAAGAAATGCTTTTAAAAACAAAGGCTTGATGCTGTCACTCATCAGCGACAGCATCGTCGGAAGTGCCCGCAACCCCGCCCATGCTGTCGCTCTTGAACAGGCCTGGCGTGAGTTCGTGCTTTTGCAGCAATCGGTAGAACTCGGTGCGGTTGCGCTGCGCCAGGCGAGCCGCGTCCGCCACGTTGCCGTCGGTCATCTTGAGCAGGCCGACCAGGTAGTCGCGCTCGAAACGCTGGCGGGCGTCTGTGAAGCTGAGCACCTCGGTGGAAGGGGTGCGCAGCGCGCGCTGCACCAGCGCCAGCGACACCAGGGGGGTGGTGGTGAGCGCACATGCCTGCTCGACCACGTTGTAGAGCTGGCGCACGTTGCCCGGCCAGGACGCCATCGTCAGCGCCTTCAGCGCCTCTGGTGCAAAGCCGGAGCTGCGCTTGCCGTACTTCCTGGCCAGCTTGGCCAGGAAGTGGTTGGCCAGCAGGGCAATGTCTTCTCGGCGCTCGGCCAGGGTGGGCAGAGTGAGCGTGACCACGTTGAGTCGGTAGTACAGGTCTTCGCGGAACAGACCTTCCGCCATGGCTTCTTCGAGGTTTCGGTGGGTCGCCGAAATGATGCGCACGTCCACCGGAATGGACTGGCTGGAGCCAAGCGGACGAATAGCACGTTCCTGCAGCACGCGCAGCAGCTTCACCTGAAGCGCGGGCGGCATGTCACCGATTTCGTCCAGCAGCAAGGTGCCGCCGTCGGCGGTCTGGAACAGGCCTTTGTGATTGGCCACGGCATCGGTGAAGGCGCCCTTGACGTGACCGAACAGTTCAGACTCCAGCAGGGCTTCCGGGATCGCGCCGCAGTTCACCGCAATGAAAGGCTTCTTGGAACGAGGGCTGGCGCGGTGGATGGCGCTGGCCAGCATTTCCTTGCCGGTGCCACTGTCGCCTCGCAGCAGCACGCTGGCGTCCGATTGTGCAATCATGCGGGCCTCGGCCAGCAGGTCGGCCATGCGGTTGGAGCGGCTGATCACGTCGGCTCGCCATTCTTCATCGGCTTGCGAACTCGGGCTTGCGGGCGCCCCCATGGCCAGGGCCTGTGCGATCTTCTCCAGCAGTTCCTTGGCTTCGTAGGGTTTGGTGAGGTAGGTGAACACCCCCCGTGCGGTGGCTTCCACGGCGTCGGGGATGGTGCCGTGGGCGGTGAGCAGAATGACCGGCAAAGAGGGGTGGCGGGAGCGTATTTCGTCGAACAGCGCGAGCCCGTCCTTGCCTGGCAGGCGCACATCGGAGAGCACCAGTTGGGGCCGCTCGATGTCGAGCTGGCTCAATGCCGACTCGGCCGATCCCACCGATGTGACCTGGTAGCCTGCCGCCCCCAGACGCATGGCCAGCAGGCGCAGCATGTCTGCGTCGTCGTCCACCACCAGGATGCGTGCGCGTGGCTTGCCAGGCGGCGTTGGGTGAGGCGCATAGGTGGCACTCATGGGGGAGAGGGGCGGCTGCCGTTGCTGCCCGGCGCTGGTGGACGGGGTAGGAGACTGCGTTCGATCGCGCGCATGGCTTCAAGCCGCTCATTGAGTTGTTCGATGCGACGTGCGCTGTCGCGCAATTGCTGGGCCTGCCTGTCCACGGTGTCTTCCAGGCGGCGCTGGTTCATCAGTTTGGCAGCCAGCAGTCGGGCCAGCGGCTTGAGCGCGGCACTTTCTGGTGCCGTGTGGTTGATCACCCTCTGCAGCAGGCCCAGCGCCCGAGCCGTATCTGGCGGCTGGTTGGTGTACGACAACGCAAGCGCCAGCTGCATCTGCCGCACCGGATTGTTGCCCGGGTCGCCCATGGTCGCGATGTGGCTCAACAGTTCGGCCGGAGGGAAGCTGCGCAAGCGCTCCGCGTGTTCCATCAGGGACACCAGATCACCCAGCGCGAACAGCTGGGTCCCGGTGATGGCCGGCGTCGGAACGGGTGCGGGTTCTGCGGACGTCAGGTTGGCGACAGGAGAAATTTCGGGTTCGGTGGGCAGGGGCGCCAGTGCGGGGACGGCCGCAGGTGCCGCTGGTGATGACGGTGCTGAACCTGTTGCACTCGGGCTGGCACAGGCCACCAGTCCCACGCCCACCGCCAAGGTCATCAGCAGTGCGGCATGTCGCATCGAGCGCGCGGCGGCCGGGACCAGATGGAGTTCATTGAACATGGGGCAATTCGATACGGAAATGGGCGCTGGTGCTGTCCGGTAGCAGGAAGACCCGGCCACCATGGGCCACAATGTACTCGTGCACGATGGACAGACCGATGCCCGTGCCTTTGACTGCATTGTCGGGCTGATGTTCGCCGCGGAAAAAGGGTTCAAAAATGCGGTCCCGATCGCCCTTTGCAACGCCTGGTCCCTGATCCACGATGTCGATGCAGGCCGAACCGGGCTGATCCGAGAGCGAGAGGCGTATATGGCCGCCGTGAGGTGAATGCCGGATCGCATTGGACAGCAGATTGCCCACCGCCGAGGCCATTTTTTCCCTGTCCACCTGGAGCACCAGAGAAGGCCCTTCAATGCGCACGGTCAAGGCATGGGATTGCCAGTGCAGCCGCTGAACATCGACCTGCTCTTCAAGCAATTCGCGCATGTCGGTTCGTTCGCGACGCAATTGCCGGGCTTCGAAAGCGGCCGCGTTGAAACGCAGCAGGGCCTCTATCTGCCCCTGCAGCATCTGGGTGTTGTGCTGCAGGATGTTCACAACCTCGGCCTGGTTGGGGTTGAGCGGCCCCGCCACGCCATCGCCCAGCACCGCCACACCTTCGTGCAGTGAAGCCAGCGGCGTCTTGAGTTCGTGCGAGATGTGACGCAGAAAGCGCGCCTTGTCGGCGTCGAGTTCGGTCAGACGCAGGCGCAGCCATTCCAGTTGCTGGCTCACGCGTCGAACGTCCGACGGACCCGCGATGTCAATGGGCACGTCCAGTCTGTTCTCCCCCAGACCCTGGATGGCCTTTTCCAGCCGTTTGAAGGGGCGCGCCAGCCAGATGCCGAATCCCAGTGCCATCACCACCGCCACCCCGATGGAGCCCAGGACCTGCTGCGTGAGCTGTTGCCGGCTGGTGGCGAACTGGGCCTGCAAAGCGTCGTTGCGGTTGCCGATGATGTTTTGCACAGTTTGCGCAATGGCTCCGCTGTGCACGTCGAGATCACGAAACGCCAATGTCACGTCACGTTCGCGGTCCAGGGCCGTCTCGGGGGTGCCATCGAGCAGGGCGGCGATGCCGTCCAGCTGATTGCGCCATGCGGTGGCCTGATCGGGGGGCAGCTCATTGCTCTCCAGCCGGGCGAGGATTTCAGTGGCATTGGCCGCGGTTTCCTCAAATCTGAGCCTCAACTGGTTGTCGCGCAGCACCAGCGACTGGCGTGCGGCGCGCTCCATGGTCAGACTGCGTTCGCTCAGCGATTGCGCGGCGGTGGTCAGGGCAATGGCTTGCACGGCGCTCTCACGGCTCTGGGCCATGAGGGTGTCCAGTGTGAACAACGCGCGCAACGCGGCGGCACCCAGCAGCGCGCCAATGAGCACGAACGCGACCAGCAGCAGCTGGGGAAAGGAGAAGCGCAGGGCTCTCACGAAAGCGGAAGGTCAGTGGACCTCGCGCACCTTCACCTCACCGCGCAGTGAATGCGGGCGGGCTTCGGTGATCAGCACATCGATAAGTTGCCCCACCAGGCGCGACGCATTCGGTCCCCCGTCGAAATTGACGATGCGGTTGCACTCGGTGCGGCCCATGAGTTCGACAGCGCCGTCCTTGCCCGCACGGCGCGACGGCCCTTCCACCAGGATGCGCTGCACCGTGCCTTCGCGGCTGGCGCTGATGCGCTTCACGTTCTCTTCGATGGTGGCCTGCAGGTGCTGCAGGCGCTTGAGCTTGACCGCGTGCGGCGTGTCGTCAGGCAGGTTGGCCGCTGGCGTGCCGGGGCGCGGGCTGAAGATGAAGCTGAAGCTGGCGTCAAAGCCCACGTCGGTGATGAGCTTCATCATCTTGTCGAAGTCTTCGTCGGTCTCACCGGGGAAACCCACGATGAAGTCGCTGCTCATGGACAGGTTGGGGCGTATGGCACGCAGCTTGCGCACCGTGCTCTTGAATTCCATGGCGGTGTAGCCGCGCTTCATGGCCATGAGAATGCGGTCGCTGCCGTGCTGCACCGGGAGATGAAGGTGGTTCACCAGCTTCGGAATCCTGGCGTAGGCCTCGATCAGGCGGGGTGTGAACTCGTTGGGATGACTGGTGGTGTAGCGGATGCGCTCGATGCCCGGGATTTCGGCCACGTACTCCAGCAGCAATGCAAAGTCGGCGATTTCACCGTCACCATTGCTGGTTAGGCCCATGGGGCCGCGGTAGGCATTGACGTTCTGACCCAGCAGGTTCACTTCCTTCACACCCTGGTCGGCAAGGCCGGCGATTTCCACCAGCACGTCGTCGAACGGTCGGCTCACTTCTTCGCCACGCGTGTAGGGCACGACGCAGTAACTGCAGTACTTGGAACATCCTTCCATGATGGAGACGAAAGCCGAGGCGCCGTCCACCTTGGCGGGTGGCAGGTGGTCGAATTTTTCGATCTCGGGGAAGCTGATGTCCACCTGCGGCAATGCAAGGCGCGCGCGCTGGTTGAGCATCTCGGGCAGGCGGTGCAGCGTCTGCGGGCCGAACACCACGTCCACATACGGCGCGCGCCTGATGATCTCGGCACCTTCCTGGCTGGCCACGCAGCCCCCCACGCCGATGAGCACGCCCTTTTCCTTGAGGTGCTTGATGCGGCCCAGATCAGAAAACACCTTTTCCTGTGCCTTCTCTCGTACCGAGCAGGTATTGAACAGGATCAGGTCGGCTTCCTCCACGTCCTGCGTGGGCTCGTAGCCCTGGGCGGCGCCCAGCACGTCGGCCATCTTGTCCGAGTCGTACTCGTTCATCTGGCAGCCAAAGGTTTTGATAAAGACTTTTTTGCTCATGGGGAGGCTCCGCAGATCGCGTCTGTGGCGAGGCCCGACGGGATCGTAAGTTTCAACAGGCCAGTTCGGTCGGAACGACACAGAGCCCTGACGGCGTTCCAGCCACAGGACAAGGCGCCGATGGGGCGTTTTCAGTTGGCCCGGGTGGGCGCGTCCGGGTTGGCAGGGGTCTCGGACGAAAAGCGGAAATTGCGCTCGGTGGCAGCACCCGCGCGCTTTTCTGCGGCTTCTGCTGGGTTGAGCACCCAGACGTCGTGCACCAGGCCGAGGCTGTCGCGCACGTAGTTGACCAACACCTCCTGGCCGACCAGCGTGCCAGAAAGGATGATCGTGTTGTTCTGGCCGCGGATGCGCGAACCGGGGGAGAGGCGCGCCGGTTCACCGTTGAGCTTGATTTCTGGTGGCTGCACCACCACCATCTTGGCGCGCAATGCGCTGTCTGGGAAGTTGCGGACTGGTTGGGTTTGTGCACCGCTCCACGGTGCGGCGCTCAGTGCCAGCGCGGCGGCCAGCATGCGCGCGAGGGATGAGGGGGTCGAAAGAGCAGCGAGGCAGCGGTTCATGGTGTGTGTCCAGAGGCTGTGGAGAAGGCGGAGCGCCGGCAGAAGTCAGGCGAGGATTGTCGCACGGGGGCTCGCCAGCCGGTGGGCGTTTGCGCAGAATGCACCACCACCCGTGGTCCTCGTACCAATACGCTTTCACCCAAAAAAGAAGGAACAGCATGGCCCGCTTGCCGCCCCTGCCACCCGAGACCACACCCGAACTCAAACCGCATTTTGACTTCTTCCTGGGTACCCTGGGCTTCACGCCCAACAGCGTGCTCACCATGCAGAGGAAGCCGAAGCTGGCCCAGGCACTCGCAGTCATGAACGCCGCGGTCATGGACCCTGAGGGCGAGGTCGATCTGGGGTTTCGTCGACTCATCGGCCATGTGGTCAGCAAGGTCGCGGGATGTCTGTATTGCCAGGCTCACACCTTGTTGGGAGCGAAGAACTTCGGGGTATCAGAGGCCAAGCTGGCCGATGTCTGGCGCTTTGCCGACAGCCCCTGCTACACCGAGGCCGAGCGGCTGGCGATGAACTTCGCTCTGGCGGCTGCCTCGCAGCCCAATGCCGTGACCGACGAGCAGTTCAACGAATTGCGCGGGCACTGGAGCGATGGCGCCATCGTGGAAATTCTGGGGGTGGTGGCGATGTTCGCCTTTCTCAACCGCTGGAACGACACCATGGCCACGCCACTGGAGGCGGTGCCCGAAGCGGTGGCGACGCAGGCTCTGGGTGCCCAAGGCTGGCGTCCGGGAAAACACGCGGGTTGATGCGACCCGCTCAGGACCTGCCGGGCGGCTTGTGCATCAGCGCCACATTGGGGCCGGGAATCTCGCATGTCCATCCGTGGCGTCTCGCCAGCCAATGCAAGGTGGCCTCGCGGTAGAACACCACGTGGGTCGGGTCGCGGCGGTAGTGCCAGCCGGCAAACCTGGCATCGTCGGTCTGGAAATTGGTCATCAGCGCCAGCCAGCCACCCGGTGCCAGCAGTGTGTCAAAGCGGCGAAATTCATTGGCGGGTTGGTGGAAGTGCTCGATCACCTCGGTACAAGTGACAAAGTCGTAGGTGCAGGTCAACACCGAACGGCCCGGATGAAAAAAGGGGTCGTAGAGCGCTACCTCATGGCCGCTTTCGCGCAGCAGGGCCGCCAGTGCCGGTGCTGGCCCACAGCCATAGTCCAGGCCCCGGCTGGAAGGGGGCAGTCGCTGCAGCAAAGGATCGCTCAGCTTGCTAAGAAACTGGCGGTAGTGCGCATCGTCTTCCGCGTTCTGGTGCAGCCGGTATTCGGCCAGTTCGGTGTCCGGCCCGGGGCGCTGTTCGGGATGGAGAAACGTGGCCAGGCAGTCGAGGCAGCGCAGGTAGGTGCGATCTCCCACTGTCTGAAACGCCTGGCATTGCTTGCTCTCGCACACTGGGCACTGCATGGGCATCCTGGGGTGCGAGCGAATCCTGGGGAAGGTCCTATTTCCAGCGCAGCGGCTCGATGGGCACGCTGCCTTGTGTGCTGGAGAGCGTGAGCACACCCTCCTGCACTGTGGCTTGCAACTGCATGCTGCGTTCGGCCATGGCCGCCAGCGCCGGCGCGACCTCGGTGGGCAGGCGCCACACTTGCAACCGGTCCAGCCGGGTCAGCTTGTTCTCAATGCCGCGCCACCACACATCGGCCGCCGAACCGAAGGCGTAGACAAACACCGCATCGGCCTTGCTGCAGGCTTTCAGGAGCGGCTTGTCTTCGGGTTGGCCAACTTCGATCCAGATGCGCTTTCGGCCGGTGAAGTCGGTGAGAGAGACGTCCGGGTCTTCCGGGTCCGACAGGCCGGCACCAAAGGCCAGCGTACCATCACCACCGCAGGTGTCCTGCAGCTCGTGAGCGTGAATGGCCAGTGCCACCAGCCGCACCATCATGCGTTCGTCCGTCTCGCTCGGGTGACGGGCGAGCGTGAGCACATGGTCGGCGTAGTAACTGTGGTCGATGTCGGCGATGGCGACATTCGCCTTGAAAATGGTGGATTTGAGGGCCATGAATGCAAAAAAGCGGACCCGTCGCCGGTGCCCGCTTCTGAAATTTGGTGGCGATAGGTGGACTTGAACCACCGACATCAGCATTATGAATGCTGCGCTCTAACCAACTGAGCTATATCGCCGAAGCTCAAAATTATAGCCAGATTTTGGAGCGCCATCGGGCGCTCTGGCTGCGGTGCCAGTTTTCCCTGAGGCCGGTGTGTCAGGCCGCTTTCTTGACGTACGACGCGCACCAGCCTGCTGCGGCGACCTGCTTGCCAGCAAAGAGCGGACACGGACCGGCTTCCGAGCCGGCCGAGCCCTGGTAAAGCGAGCAGTTGGCACAGTTGCTGCCTTCCACAAAGTTGGCATGCTTGATCTTGTCCACATTGGCCGCCAGGGCCACGTAGCCCAGGGCCACAGCGGTGGGGTCGGTGGCCTCCACCATCGGGCCGGAGGCCGATGGCGATTCCGCAGGCGCGGCGGGAGCCGGTGCCGCGGCCGTCGGCGGCTCCGCCGATGCTGGGGCAGGCGCTGGCGCCGGAGCGGCTGCGGTCGGGCCTTCCTGCTTGGAGCAGGCGGCGGCAAGCACGGCGCCGCTGGCGGGCACCATCATCAAAAAGCGTCGGCGGGTGGTCATGGCGTGGTCCTGGGTAAATGAGGGGAAGCAGGTCCGACCTGCCCGCACAGCCCGCGACCGGTTGCCCGCTGGGGAGTGCTGCGTGGGGTCGGTTATACGCCTGCGTTCCCCAGCGACCTGTTACAGCCTGTGCATGGCACACCCCGGCACTGTGCCATTCAGCGTTGCTTGAAGGCCGCCTTGCGCTTGTTCACGAAAGCGTCCATGCCTTCTTTCTGGTCTTCGGTTGCGAACATCGCGTGAAACATCCGGCGCTCGAACATCACGCCGTCTGACAGGCTGCCTTCGAATGAGCGGTTGACGCACTCCTTGGCGGCCATCACCGACGGCAGCGAGAACTCGCAGATCTGCAGGGCGGCGCCCAGGGCTTCGTTCATCAGCTGGTCAAGTGGAACCACGCGGCTGACCAGGCCGGCGCGCTCCGCTTCGGCGGCGTCCATCATGCGTCCGGTCAAGGCCAGGTCCATGGCCTTGGCCTTGCCAACGGCGCGTGGCAGGCGCTGGGTGCCGCCAGCGCCGGGAATGATGCCCAACTTGATCTCGGGCTGGCCGAACTTGGCGTTGTCGGCGGCGATGATGAAGTCGCACATCATGGCCAGCTCGCAACCGCCGCCCAGGGCGAAGCCGCTGACCGCAGCGATCACCGGTTTGCGGATGCTGCGGATGGTTTCCCAGTTGCGGGTGATGTAGTCGCCCTTGTAGACGTCGGCGAAGCTGTAGGTTGCCATGGCGCCGATGTCGGCACCGGCGGCGAAGGCTTTCTCGCTGCCGGTGACGATCATGCAGCCGATGGCCTCGTCGGCGTCGAACCCCTTGAGGGCCGTACCGAGTTCGTCCATGAGCTGGTTGTTCAGCGCGTTGAGCTGCTTGGGCCGGTTCAGGGTGATGATGCCCACGCGCCCTTCGGTGCGCACGGTGATGAGTTCGGGGGTGGGTGTCTCGCTCATGGCTTTCCTCGGCTTGAATGGGGTAAGAGGGTGAGTTGACGTGAACGTCAACATCAAGGTCAACTATAGCTGGCTCCACCAAGGGAAAACATTAGCCGACCGATGGGTCGGTTAATGGTAAATTGCGACGAAGCCGTATTTGCCGAAGCGCCCAGTACCCGCATCTGAGGAGACAGCATCACATGAATTCCCCGTCAACGGCCTCTTCCATCCTGTATGAGGAGCGCGGAGCAGTGGCTCTGGTCACGCTCAACCGTCCCGACGCGCTCAACAGTTTCACGCGCGCCATGCACCACGAACTGTGGTCGGCGCTGGACCGTGCCGAAGGCAACTCCGCCATCCGGACACTTGTGGTGACGGGCGCTGGACGCGGTTTCTGCGCCGGCGCTGACCTGGCCGAGTTCGATTTCGAACCCGGGCCTGATCTGGTGCAGCGCGCCGATCCCGGCCCGGTGATCGAACAGGCCTTCAACCCCACAGCCAGGCGGTTCCAGAACCTGCGCATGCCCAGCATCGCAGCGGTCAATGGCGTGGCGGCCGGTGCGGGCGCTTCGCTGGTCATGTGCTGCGACATGGCGATTGCCTCACCGGGTGCGAGCTTCATCCAGGCATTCAGCAAGATCGGTCTGATTCCGGATGCAGGCGGCAGTTGGCTGCTCGTGGAGCGCCTGGGCATGGCGCGGGCGATGGCGCTGGCCATGACGGGCGACAAGTTGCCGGCCCAGCAAGCGAAAGAATGGGGAATGATCTGGGATGTGGCCGACGATCCGGTGACTGCTGCCCTGACCCTGGCCGGCAAGCTGGCGGTCATGCCGACCAAGGCGCTGGTGGCCACGCGGGCCTTGTTGCGGGAGGCGGGTACGCGCAGCTTCAGCGAACAGCTCGATGTGGAACGCGATACCCAGTCCGCGCTGGGCCGAACGCACGACTACATCGAGGGCGTGATGGCGTTCCGCCAGAAGCGCGCGCCACAGTTCAAGGGGGAATGAGCATGACACCTCAGGAACGCGCTCAAAAAGTGGGGGAGTCGATGTTCGCCGTGGATGTGGCGGCCCGCGAGACCATGGGCATCGAATTGGTGAGCGTGGCGCCCGGACATGCCGTGCTGCGCATGTCGGTCCGGCCGATGCACCTCAACGGCCACCAGATCTGCCACGGCGGGTTCATCTTCACGCTGGCAGACACCACGTTCGCATACGCCTGCAACAGCCACAACAGGAATGCGGTGGCGGCGGGCTGCAGCATCGAATTCCTCAAGCCCGGCCACCAGGGCGATGTGCTCACCTGCGAGGGCCAGGAGCAGGCCTTGCAGGGACGCCATGGCATCTACGACATGCGGGTCACGAACCAGAAGGGCGAGGTCGTGGCCATGTTCCGGGGCAAGAGCGCGGTCATTCCCGGCCAGGTGTTTCCCGAAGAGGTGAGCGCATGAACCGCTTTCCGTTGGAGCCGATTGAAAAAGCCAGCGTCGACGAGCTGCGCGCGCTGCAGCTCAAGCGGCTACAGGCCACCTTGCGCCATGCCTACCAGAACTCGCCGGTGTACCGCGCCAAATTCGATGCGGCGGGGGTGCACCCCGACGACTGCGGCAGCCTGGCCGATCTGGCAAAGTTTCCCTTCACCTCCAAGAAGGACCTGCGCGACAGCTACCCCTTTGGCATGTTCGCGGTACCGCGCGAAAAATGTGCGCGCATCCACGCCAGCAGTGGCACCACGGGCAAGCCCACGGTGGTGGGCTACACCCTCAAGGACATCGACACCTGGGCCACGGTGGTGGCGCGCAGCATCCGCGCCAGTGGCGCCCGACCCGGCGACATGGTGCACGTGAGCTACGGTTATGGCCTGTTCACCGGTGGTCTGGGTGCACACTACGGCGCCGAAAAACTGGGTCTGACGGTGGTGCCCTTCGGCGGTGGCCAGACCGAGCGCCAGGTGCAGCTGATGCAGGATTTCCGTCCCGACATCATCATGGTCACGCCCAGCTACATGCTGGCCATTGCCGACGAGTTCGAGCGGCAGGGCATCGACCCACGTGAGAGCAGCGTGCGACTGGGTATCTTCGGCGCCGAGCCCTGGACCAACGACATGCGCGTGGCGATCGAGGCGCGCATGAACATCGACGCGGTGGACATTTACGGTCTGTCGGAGGTGATGGGGCCGGGCGTGGCCAACGAATGTGTGGAAACCAAGGATGGCCCGACCATCTGGGAAGACCACTTCTATCCCGAGATCATCGACCCCGAAACCGGCGAGCCGGTGGCCGATGGCGAGATGGGTGAGCTGGTGTTCACCAGCCTGACCAAGGAAGCGCTGCCCATCATCCGCTACCGCACGCGCGACCTCACCCGCCTGCTGCCCGGTACCGCGCGCACCATGCGCCGCATGGAAAAGATCACCGGTCGCAGCGACGACATGATGATCGTACGCGGGGTGAACGTGTTTCCCACCCAGATCGAGGAACTCATCCTCAAGCGCCCCGAACTCACGGCTCACTACCAATGTCTGCTGACCCGTGAAGGGCCGATGGACAACCTCACCGTGATCGTGGAGACCCGACCAGGCCTCGCGCCCGAGAGTATCGAGGCACGCGCGGCTGCCAAGATGCTTCAACACGAGGTCAAGGTGTTTGTGGGCAGCAGCGTGGAAGTGCAGCTCAGGCCCGAAGGCGGTGTGGAGCGCAGCCAGGGCAAGGCCAAGCGGGTGGTGGATCAGCGTTTGCGATGAGGCATCCGCGCGTTGCTCAGCCGTCTCGGGCGCTGGGGGTGCCAGAAACTTCCGGTCGTTGGCGTGAAATTGTTCCGTCTCCTAGTTGTCACGCCTGAGGTCAAACCCCCTAGCCGTTGTCTTGTCCAGTCGCTACATTCCCTCACAAAGGAAGCTTCCAAATGGACAAAAGCGCGGTCTTCTTGAAGACGGACAACGGGCGGGAGGCCCTGACGAGCCGTCCGCCAGGTCTCACGCCCCGTTTGCGTTCGCTGCTGATCATGACCGACGGCAAGCGGACGGTGGCCGAACTTGACAAGATGCTGGGAGCCGAAGGCGCCGCCGGGCCCCTGCTGGAGCAACTGGTTGCACAGGGGTGGCTGCATGGGCAGGGAGCCCCCGGGGCTGGTGCGGCATCCGCGCCAACGGGTGCGGACACTGCCTTGGCTCCTGCAGCGGTGGGCACTTTGCCGCCCGTGGTCGAAGAGACCTGGCCGTTCCTCGACGCTCGCCGGCGCGTGGTGCGTTTCATCAACGACCAATTGGGCCCCATGGGTGAGACCCTGGCCATACGTGTGGAGTCATGCAAAAGCGCCTCGGAGCTGCAGTTGGCATTGCCGCGCATCCGCGATGGCCTGCGCAATTTCAAGAACTCGGCCACGGTGCAGCAATTCGATCAGGAGATCGCAGTCCACTTGCCGACTGCTTGAGAGGCCTGCAGAACAGGTGGTTCCAGACCGGCGCAACGGACGCCGACACGCCTGTGGCCTCAAGTTCATGGCCCTTGCCGACCTGTTGGGCCCGCTACCTTCCTAGAATGTGGTGTTCATTCATTTCAGGAAGGACTCTCCCATGAACAAGCTTCGCCATCTCGCACTTGCCACCGGCCTCGCAGGCATGATCGCGGCACCCGCCGCGCAGGCGCAATCTGTCTACGGCGAACTGGGCTACACGGCATTGACTGCAAGCCTGTCGGTGCCGGTGCTGGGCGTGTCGGTCAAGTCGGAGCCTGCCATGGCCCGTGCCATGATCGGCATTTCACCCTTTGCAGGACTGGGTGTGGAGGGAATGATCGGTACCGGTGTCCGCGACGACCG
The DNA here is from genome assembly GCF_030651625.1 of Hydrogenophaga sp. Classification (GTDB taxonomy): domain Bacteria; phylum Pseudomonadota; class Gammaproteobacteria; order Burkholderiales; family Burkholderiaceae_C; genus Hydrogenophaga. The sequence continues at coordinate 131,997 of NZ_JAUSCF010000017.1, forward strand.
CTTGCGCGGCAACGTGGCGATGAACTCCCGGGTCAAGGTGGACGAATTCCTGGGGGTCTATCTCGCGTCGCGCCTGAACCTGGGGCCGGTGGAGCTGTTTGGTCGGGCCGGTGTCGCTGAAACCCGGGTGCGTTTCGAAGGGCTGGGCACTGGCAGTGACACTGGCTTTTCTTACGGGGCTGGACTGCGCCTGCTGCCCACCGACAGCCTCACCCTCAGCCTCGATTACATGAGCTACCTCGACAAGAGCGGCTTGAAGATCGATGGCTACACGCTCAGTCTGGGCCTGAAGTTCTGAGGCTCGACGGGCTGTTCAAGAGCCTTTCCGGAGCGGAATGTCTCAGTCCAGAAACACCTTCGGGCCAGCTTTGCCAGACGAATGGTATCGCCCCCTTGGGGGTGATGTGAAGCGGCGCGGGGGTGTTTCATTCCTGGCACCTCGAGGGGGTGGCGCGAAGCGCTGCGGGAGTGCTTACCCCACCATCCAGGGCCTCAGCTTGGTTGCATCGCCCACCTGCAGCCGCACGGTATGCGTGTCGGCGGGCCAGGTCAGATTGCAGCGCAGCAGTCGCTTGTCGCGTGCGATCAGCGCCGTGAGCTGTTCCCGCTGACCTCTGAGCCAGGCCACCTCGTCCAGCTTGTGGACGCGCCAGGACTCGGCTGACTCGCCGCGTCTGTCTGGTGCGAATTCCACGCCCAGCCATTCATCGCCTGCTGCCATCCCGGCGGCTTCAGCGGCACCACCACGCAGCACCGTCTTCAGGGCGACGCCATCTTTTTCTGTGACACGCAACCCCAGCTTCTGAGCCAGTGGAGCTGTTTCTTCTTTGGCCTTGGCGCCGTGGGCCTCCAGCAAGGCCACCACCGGCAGGTCGGTGGTGCCGTGTACCCAGTCGCGCAACTCCCTCTCGAAACTTCGTTTGCCCAGGCGCTTGAGTGCGCGGGCCACGTCGGCTTCCCGAATCGGGCCGCCCTCGCTGCGCTGCCAGAGTTCACGCATCACGGCATCGAGGTGGCTGTGCCCCTCGCTGCGCAGGGTGAGATCCAGGCACAGGGCAACCAGCGAGCCCTTGGTGTAGTAGCTCACCGTGGCGTTGGGCGTGTTTTCGCCCATACGGTAGTACTTCACCCAGGCGTCGAAACTGGCCTGTGCCACGCTTTGCACGTGGCGCCCGGGCGTCTGCTGCACCTGGTTGATGGTCTTGGCGATCAGATGCAGGTAGGGAGCGTCGTCGATCAGTCCCGCGCGGCGCAGCATCAGGTCGTCGTAGTAGCTGGTGAAACCTTCGAAGAACCACAACAGTTCGGTGTAATTTTCGCCGGTGTAGTCGTAGCGCTTGAACTCCGCCGGGCGCAAGCGTTTGACGTTCCAGGTGTGAAAGTACTCGTGGCTGATCAGCCCCAGCAGGGTGGTGTAGCCGTCGGTGGCTTTCAATGCGGGCGCGGGCGCTGTGGAGGACGATTCCGCCAGCCGGGGCAGATCGCTGCGCTCACAGATCAGCGCTGTGGAATTGCGGTGCTCCAGTCCGCCGTAGCCGTCGGCGCTCGCGTACAGCATGAACAGGTAGTTCTTGAAGGGCGGTGCCTTGTCACCATGCCAGAAATTGATCTGGGTTTCGCAGATGCGCCGGGTGTCGGCCAGCAGCCGGTCAAAGTCCACCCAGGTGCCGGCGCCGCTGACCACAAAACGGTGGGGAACACCATGTGCGACAAACTCGCCGCTCCAGAAGTGCCCCATCTCAAAGGGGCAGTCGGCCAGCTCGTCGTAGTGTTCGGCCTGGTAGCGCCCGAAGCCGGCGGCATCCACATCCACCGCCGTGAGGCCCGTGGCGACTTGCCAGCCCGGTGTGAATTCACCGGATTCAATCACCAGCGCATGCGGTTGATCTTCCTGCCCGGCCACGCGCAGGCACAGGCTGGTGGCGTTGAAGAAACCACGGGAGGCGTCAAGGTACGCGGTGCGCACCGACGCGTCGAAGGCGTAGACCTCGTAGCGCAGTTCCAATGGTTGGCCAGGTATCCCAGTGATTTCCCACTGGTGCTTGTCGACCTGACGTACCGCCACGGGTTCGCCGCCCTGGATGGCCTGCAGGTGCTGCAGGTGCTGCGAAAACTCGCGCACCAGGTAGCTGCCGGGGATCCACACCGGCAGACCCACCCGTTGTCGTGGCGCAGGTCGATCAATCGTCAGCGTGATGGCGAACAGGTGTGCATGGGCATTGAGCACAGCAACGCGGTAACCCAGCGCTGGTGCCGCTGGTGCCGCTGGTGGACGCTTGGGTTTTCGAGCGGAGGTGGGGGAAGCGCTTTTTTTGAGGGACATGACAAGGGGATCAGAGTGCGCTGGCGCCCAGGAAGCAACTCAACGATGCAACGATCGTGAGTTGCAGGCGCAATCCAAGCCAGCGGGTGAGGCCGGCGCGGCGGTAGAAGTGACGATCAACGATGTAACACAGCACCAGCAGCAGGCCCAGCGAGACCAGCCCAGCGTAGGGTGGTATCAGCAAGCCGGGCCATGCCAGCAACGAAGGTGTGACGCCCCACAAAAAATGCCCGAGTCTGGCGTGCCGCAGGTCGGTGGCGATCCAACCGATGCCCCAGTGAACGCCACCCAGAAACGAAGCGATGAGCGCCGCATACGTCGCCAGTGCGAGTGCTGCCCAGGACTGGAGGGTCGCATCCACCAACCACAGCAGGCTGGCGAGGAAAACGAAAGGGATCAGTCCGGCCAGCCCAAGTGCTCGCACCCAGCGCGTGTCCGGGAAGGGAGCCGATTCACCCTGGGGTGCCATGAACGCGAGGGGCGTGGCAGCGAGGGATAAGGTCAGGGTTTGGCGGTTGAGAGCGCCTGTTCAATGCGGTCGGCACCCACCGCGCCGGGCACGCGGCTGCCGTCCACAAAGAAGCTGGCCGGCGTGCCGGTGATGCGGTACTTGCGACCGAATTCGACGTTGCGCTCAAGGGCCGTGGTGTCGCAGGTGGCGGCGGCGGGGGTCACGTTGCGCACCATCCAGTCCAGAAAGACCTTGCCCTTGTCCTTGGCGCACCAGATGTTGCGCGACTTGTCAGCCGAGTCTGGACCCAGGATGGGGTAGAGGAAAACGTGCACGGTCACGTCGTCGATGGTGAGCAGATCGCGTTCAAAACGTTTGCAGAAACCACAATTGGGATCTTCGAACACCGCCATCTGGCGCTTGCCATTGCCGCGCACGATGGTGAAAGCGTCCTTGAGCGGCAGGTCCTTGAAGGCGATGGATGTGAGGCGATCCAGGCGCTGGGCGGTCAGGTCGACCCGCGCCTGCGTGTCGATGAGCGCGCCCTGGATGAGGAAGTTGCCCTGTGCGTCAGTGTAGAAAATTTCACTTTCGTTGACCCGGACCTCGAACAGCCCGTTCATGGGCGTCTTGCTGATCTCGTCGATCTTGGGCAGGTTGGGCAGGCGCTCAGTGAGGTTTTTGCGAATGGTGGCTTCCTGCGCCATTGAACTGAGGGAAAACGCTGCAAGCAGTGTCACCAGTAGGGTCTTGAAGGAAGTCATGTCAGTGCCCGATTCGGGGTTCCAGGTAAGAGTCAGAGGAAATGTGTTTCTACAGTCCGGCGGCCTGTCGGGCCATCCAGTGTTTGAGCGCGCCGCTGCGCTCGAATCCCTTCATACCCCAATTGCGCAAGGCCTTGACGCGGCTGTCGTTGTGCGCAAACAGGGTGAACAGGCCGTCGGTCACCCAGCTCATGGCGCCCACATCGGCGGCCCGGGCACGTTCGTAGCGCCGCAGCAGTTTCAGGTCCCCCAGTTCGCGCCAGTACTCCCGCCCGTGCAGCACCCGGGCCAGCTCCGCCGCATCGGCCAGGCCCACATTGAGTCCCTGACCGGCCAGCGGATGCATGGCGTGAGCCGCATCGCCTGCCAGCGCCACACCACCTCGAGGCGTGCGGGCTATCCAGTGCTGCGCCTTCGAGAGTTCCAGCGGCCAAGCCTGAGGCGGGCTCTCCAGCGTCATTTTTCCCAGCGCATCAGCGCAGCGCGCCTGAACTCCCTGGGCCAGGTTTTGTCCGGCTTCGGCCAGCCAGGCGTCCGCTTGCTGCGAAGGGACAGACCACACCAGCGCAACGGAGTTCCCCTGGGCGCCTTCCAGCGGCAACAGGGCCATGATCTCGCCGTCCTGAAACCACTGGCGGGCCACGCCGCCGTGGGGTCGTTCGCAGCGCAGGCGGGCCGCCACCGCTTTGTGCGGGTAGGGGCGTACCGTGAAGTCAAGCCCGATCTCTTCGCGCGTCTGGCTGCGTTTGCCTTCGCAGATCACGGTCAGCGCAGCGGGTGGCGCTTCCTGGAAGCGCTCGATACTGGCCTGGAAGCCGACCGCATCGGCCAGCCTGCGCTCGAGTGCAGGCACATCCACGATCCAGGTCAGCGCGTCCAGCCCCTGTTCGTTGGCTTCAAAACGCACCGATCCGCCCTGGTCGCCCCACACGTGCATGGCGCTCACCGGGGTGACGGTGGTGGACGATCCGTCCTCAGTGGCCCCAGGTTGCGGCCAGGCGCGCACCGATCGCAGCAATTCGCGAGAAGCGGCGTTGAGCGCGTAGGCCCTCACATCGGTTCGCGGGGGCTGGTCCGCCGGCAGGGCCGGTTCCACCAGTGCCACCTTCAGTCGGTCGCGCGCCAGCAACAGTGCCAGCGTCTGTCCCACCACGCCGCCACCGCGGATGGTCACATCGAAACGGCGCTGGGAGACGGGACGGGCGGAGGACAATGACATAGGGGGATTTTAGGAGCAGGGCACAATCCGGCCACCACCGGGCAATTTGCCCCGCTATTTGGCCCAACCACCCTCATTCACATGACCTCAGCCAGCGCCATCTCGTCCGAAGTCCAGGCCACCATCGATCAGCTCTGGATCTACCCGGTGAAGTCCTGTGGCGCCCTGGCCATGCCCGAAGCCGAACTGACCGACGCCGGCCTGGCCTGGGACCGCGCCTGGATGGTGGTGGACGACCAGGGGGAGTTCGTGACGCAGCGCGAGCTGCCGCGCATGGCCTTGATCACGCCGACATTCAAGATGGGGCAACTGGTGCTGCGCGCACCGGGCATGTTGGCGCTGCACCTGTCCCTGGAGGCTGCCGAATGGCCTGTCAAGGTGCGGGTATGGGACGATGAATTGCAGGCCTACGACATGGGTGATCTGGCCGGGCAATGGTTCAGTGATTTTCTGGGGCCAGACGCCCCCGCCAATCTCAAGCGGCTGCGGCTGGTGCGTTTTGATCCCGAGGTGCGACGCCTGAGCAGCCTGAAATGGACCGGTGGGCGCGAAGCCACGACCCAGTTTTCCGATGGGTTTGCGTTGCTGGTGACCAGCACGGCTTCACTGATGGGGCTGAATGAGCGATTGGTGCAGGCCGGCCACCCACCGGTGGAAATGGCGCGTTTTCGACCCAATATCGTGCTGGGCGGTCTGCAGGGCCACGACGAAGACCGGCTCGGTCCGTTGCAGATCGTCACCGCAGAAGGGGTGGCGCGCATCGAGACGGTCAAACCCTGTGCACGCTGCCCCATTCCCAACATCGACCCGGCCACCGCCGAGTCCAGCCCGACGGTTGGCGACACTCTGCAGGCCTACCGGCAGGACCAGCGCGTGGACGGCGCCATCACCTTCGGTATGAACGCCATCGTGCTGGATGGTGATGGTCTGATCCTGCGTGTGGGGCAGTCCGTGGGTGCCGACTGGCAATTCGACTGAGGCCTACACGATGGCGCAGGCGGTGGTGGACACTGTCCACCGCCCCAGGGGTTGGTTCAGATCAGCGCCCCGACGCAATGCCGTCATTTCCGCCACGATGCTCATGGCGATCTCGGGGGGTGTGAGCGCGCCGAGGTTCAGGCCCACCGGCCCGCGCAACCGGTCGGCTTCATCGGCCGACACATCAAACATCTGCAGGCGTTCGCGACGCCTGGCGTTGTTGTGCACAGAGCCCAGCGCACCAACGTAGAACGCCGGTGTTCGCAGTGCCTCCATGAGCGCAAGATCGTCGAGTTTGGGGTCGTGTGTGACGGCGACCACCGCACTGTTGTGGTCCAGGTTCATGGCCAGCACAAGATCATCGGGCATGGTGGTGGACAGGGTGACGCCCGGCATGGCATCCCACCCTTCGTGGTACTCGCTGCGGGGTTCGCATACCGTCACCTGGTAGTCGAGCATCACAGCCATCGACGCCAGGTAGCGCGACAACTGACCGCCGCCAATCACCAACAGGCGAAGACGGGGGCCGTGCACGGTGGTCAGCGTGGCACCGTCAAATGTCACCCGGTCCCCTTCATGAGCAGGTCCGTGACGCACCAGGCCGGTAGCGAGGTCCAGGCGTCTCTGCACCCGCCGGTGGGTCTCGATGTCTGCCAGCAGTTCGCGCAAGCGCGATTGCGTTGACAGCGGCTCCAGCACGATCTGCACCGTGCCGCCGCAGGGCAGTCCGAAGCGCCGCACCTCCTCTGCGGTCTGGCCATAGATGGTCACTTCGGGCAGACGCAGCGCGAGTCCCCCGCTGGCCACGCGTGCGATGAGATCGTCTTCTATGCAGCCGCCTGACACCGAGCCCGCCACCTGGCCGTCGTCGCGGATGACCATGAGCGAACCGGGTGGGCGCGGCGCCGAGCCCCAGGTGCGCACCACGGTGCCGAGCACGACGCGATGGCCTTTGCCCAACCAGTCAAGTGCGGTGCGGATGACGTCGATGTCGATACTGTTCATATGGCGTTTCTCCATGAAGACGTTGCCTGTGGCGCAGACCGCAGACCCATTTGCCGGACCCGGTACGCAAGCGCGATCAGCGCAAGCGCACCCAGCAAACCATAAGCCCATGCCAGTGCCTGAGGCCCCAGGGTGATGCTTGCCTGGCCGACGGCGATCAACAACACAGGGCCACCCATAGATAGTGAATGGCGGACGAGTCCGTTCGCCGCCCCGGCTGGTGAGGGGTGACGGGCGACTTGAATCGCCCAGGCCAATGCGATCCCTGTCATGCCGACCAGCCCTTGCACTGGCTTGTTGCTGGTCTGCATGAGTACCGCAGCCAGAACAAGCAACACCAAAACCAGCGAATTCAGGGAAGGTGCGGACGTGCGCCAACGACTCAGGGCTGGCTGCACCATAGCGGGCACCAACGCCATCGTCATCAGGTGCAGGCCCACCACGGTGGGCTGCGACCATCCCTGAGCCGTGCACCAGATCGAGCCCAACCAGAGCGAACCCATCATCAAGCCCATGGCCATGGCGGGCAGCGCGTTGCCCACTGACATGGACAGGGACGAAACAGGCGTGTGACCAAGCGTGAAGTGTGACCGGGCAGGGCGAGCAATGGCACCGAGCAGAACGAGACCCATGAGCAGTCCTGCGACACGCCATTCACGTGACAGCCACCCAACGGGCGCGGCCAGCGTTGGCCAGACCAGCGCCGCTGCCACGATCGCCGGGCCAACGTGCCAGACGCTTGATGCATGGGACACTGGACCGATCCTGCGGCCCGCCTCCAGCGCACCTGACCAGACCGCCCATGTCATGGCCAATGTCAGCAGCAGCGTGTGTGCGTATTGGCCGGCCGCACCGAGTTCGATGACAAGCGCGCCTGCGGTTGTGGTTCCGCCCATCAAGGCGATGGCACGACCAGACAGCATGGCGCCCCACCGCGATCCGATGATCAGCAACCGGACCGCCCACCAGAGGGCCACCGCGAGCAAACCGCCGGCCATGGGCCAGCCCAGCCGCTGCCCCTGCTCGCCCAGCCACACCCACCCCATGAACAACACTGTCCACATTGCCAGCGACTGGGTCAGTGAGCCGGCCATCGACCTGTTCAATGGCAATCCGCTCTGCAGTTGATGCAGTTCCTCAGGCATGGGCATACCCGTGCAGTTGGTCGCTGCCGCTGCCTGCATGTACGCTGGCGTTGAACGACACGATGATGCGGTCGGCTTCGCCTGCGTACGGAAGGGCCTGGTGAGGCAGCCATGAGGGAAAAACCACCAGTTGCCCGGGCCGCGGTGCGATGTCGAAATGCGCAGACTGCAGATAGGCATTGCCGAAGTCCATGTGGGCACCACCGAGGTGGTTGAAGTGGGGACCATAGAAGCGCGTGACACCGTTGTGTGCACCCAGTGCCGGGTGGCGTGAGCGAGCATGCTCTTCGTCCACATCGACGCAATACACGCCCGACCACGAACAATTGCCGTGTGTGTGCACGTCGTGGTGGCTACCCTGGTTGCTCATCTGGAACCACACGCCGCGCAGAGCGATCTGGAGCGCTGGCGTGGCTTCGGGCCAGGCACCCTGGTTGGCCAGTACCACGGTCTGGCGCAGGCTGTCCACAATGAACCTCACCAGTCCGTCCCACTCGGGCAGACGGATGCGCTGAAGCAGGTCGTCACGGCTGGCGTAGAAGGCCGCGTCGGGTGCGGCGTTCGGGTCGGTCGCGCGCAGCGAGCGCAAGACCCTGGCCAGCAAGCCATTGACCGAGTCGGCCTGCGCGTAGCGGTGCAAGCCCAATGGGGTGAACCACAGCGGAACCAGGGGCGATGGCGTGAGCATGGCTGGCGACGTCAGAAGCGGGTCATCCCATGACGGCCAGGTCGTCGGGCCAGCGCAGCCGGTGCCCGGTGCGTGCAGCCAGCGCTTCGATGTCGTCCTGCGTGTCCACGTCGGTGCGGTAGCGCTGGTTGCTGGTTAGCCAACGAAGCACCTGCTCCGGGTGCGCCGCCTGCCATTGGCGGCAACCGGCGTTCGCATCTCCCGACAGGATCTGGTCGCGTACCTCGGCGCTGAACAGCACCGGGTTGCCGGGCAGACCATCCACCTCGGGTTGCACCACCTGTGCCATGGAAGGGCGCTTCTTGTAGGCCCCGATCAGGTCGTTGATGTCCTGCGAATTGATGAGTGGCTGATCGGCGAGGGCCACGAGCACGCAGTCCAGCTTCGGCGAAAGCGCCTGAAGGCCAATGTGCAGAGAGGTGTTCTGGCCGGCATTCGGGTCGGGGTTGTGGACGACCGTCACGGGAAACGATTCGATGACCGGCGCGATGCGTTGGGCATGGTGGCCCAGCACCACCACCAGTTCGTCCACGCCGGCACCTGAGAGGGCGATGAGCTGGCGCCGGATCAGGGGAATGCCGCCCAGTTCCAGCAGGCTCTTTGGTCGGTGGCCCATGCGAGAGCCAGCACCCGCAGCGAGCAGCACCGCACCCACCGCCAAGCGACTGTACAGGCCGCCGCCACCTTTGAGGATGCAACCCATGTTGTTCAGCCGCCGCAGCAGGATGGGGTGGTTTTCGCCGACACCTCGGGTATCGGCGCTACGGGAACCTGTGGCGCAGGCGCCTCCTGATCGACCGTAGCAAGGTCCGCTTTTGCTGCAGCGCCACCACAGCACGACTTGCTGGAGGTGGATGTCGTTGCTTCGGACCGTGTGCGGCGCTCGGCCACCACCGCCATCAGGATCGAGAGCGCAATCTCTTCCGCCGTTTGGGCACCTACAGGCACGCCGGCAGGTGCCACGATGGCATCCACCTGGGCACGATCTTCCCCGGCTGAGATCAGGCTTTGCCGGATCACGCCGGCCTTGCGCGCGCTGGCCACGAACCAGAGCTTTCGTGGTCGCAGCGCCAGTGCCGTCTTCAGTCCTTGAAGATCGCGGCGGCCTTGCGTCGCCACAATGGCCAGCCCCTCCGGCCGCACCAGCTCGCGCACCTGTTCCACGTTGTCGCTGGGCATCACAGTTCTGGCTTCCGGAAAATCCTGGGCACAAGCGCCTTCGGCAATCACCGTGACGCTGAAATCCAGACGCGGCGCCAGCATGGCCAGGGCACGCGCCACCGGGGAGTCGCCCAGCACCGTCAATTGCGCTGCGGGCAGCACGGGATCCACGAACATTTCAAGCGTGCCGCCCGAGTGGCAGGCCATGCCAAATTCCAGCACATCGCCCAGGGTTCGTTCGGCCGTTTCGTCGGTCGGGGCAATGCGGATGTGGCGTGCCTGGCCGTCGGCCAGGGCGGCGCGCACCGTCTTGATCACGGCGGGTTGCGCACAGCCGCCGCCAATCCAGCCATGGATAGCACCCTCTGCGGTGACGAGGGCCTTGTCACCCACCTTGGCCGATGCGGGCGGTTGCACGCGCAGCACCGTCACCAGCGCGAAGGCCTGTTGCTGTGCGTGGAGCCTTTGGACGGCGTTGATCCATTCGTTCTGGCTCATGGTGATCTCCTGGAGTGTGTGGGGCTTCAGTGCAGTTGCTTTCGGGCCGCGACCAGGTCGCCCAGGCTGGCCATAGGAACGAAATGCTCGATGCTGGCCCGGGATGCCCGCAAGGCCGCTGCGGCTGGAACCGTGCGAGTGGGGTGAAACCAGGTGACGTGCGCACCACGGGATCGCAGCGCCAGCAACGCACCGGGAAGCGCTTCGGGTGGATCGGTGTCGAACCCGTCGGAAAAGACCCAGACTCTGGAGCCCCGTCTGATCTGCCCCCGGGCGTGCAAGCGCGCAAAGTCGTTGAGGCAGGCCGCAATCCGCGTGCCGGCGCCGAATCCTGCCGTCACGACGTTCACCTTCTCCTGAACGGCGGCCGAATCGCGCTGCATCAGTGGCGTGACGTCGGCCAGGCGCGTGTGGAACACGAACACCCGGGCCTGCGCAGCCACTGCAAACGCCCGCGCGATGCGCAGGAAGAGCGGGGCATGTGATTCCATCGAGCGGCTCACGTCGATGAGCAGAAACAGGCGAGGGGGTTCCATGCGCTGCACCATCCAGGCCGGCTGCAGCGGTTCACCACCCCAGGCCACACTGCGCCGCAGTGTCTGACGCAGGTCGAGCCTGTGTCCAGGGCGGGCCGCGTGCCAGCGCCGCGTGGATCGAGGACGCAATTGCGCCGTGATTTGTCGCGCCAGTTGCAGCAGTGTGCCCAGTTCCTGCGGTAGCCACATCTGTCCGTTGCGCTGATGCAGGGGCTCGGCTCGGCTCGCTCCGCCCATGGCTTTTGGATTGCCCGGTTCGTTGTTGTGCTCGTCGCTGGCACCCGGGGCATGGGCAGCGGATGACGACGCTGATGGCTTCGGTGGACTGGCAGATGCCGGTTCCATGCGCTGGTGAAGGTCTTGCACGACCTGACGCAGGTCCCGGGAAGGCCGGACCTGGCCACTCACCCGGACATCGCCCTTGATTCGCTGCGGGTACCAGTAGCGATCAAACAGGTCGGGCCACTGGCGCCAGTCGCGCGCGCAGTGGCAGGCAATGGCGCGCCATGCCGCACGAAGCGGCACACTACGAAAGGCTCCCAGCGCCAGGCTGGCCTGCAGCATGGCCTGTTGTTCGGTCACCCCCACCTTCAGTCCATGGTCCCGCAGCATGGCCGCGAACCCGGCCACGCTCTGGCTGGGCGCCACAGCGGCATGCCGGTCAGACCGGGCGCTCACTGGACTACCCTCCGTGCTGCGCTCATGGCGCTGCCACCACCGCGGCGGTCTTTTCGGCCACGCCCACGGTTCGACGGCCTTCCACCAACTGCAAAGCCCGCTCGGCAGACACCAGAAAGCGGTCTTCGCGTGTTTTCAGCAGGCAGCCAAGCGTGGTGAGCAGCACCGTCATGTCTTCGGGCAGTGTGTGCTGTTGCAACTGGTGCAGGGCGCGAACCCAGTCCAGAGTTTCTGCGATGCCCGGTGTCTTGGCCAGATCCTCATTGCGCAAACGTTGCACGAACTGCACGCAGTCTTCGACCAGATGGGCATCAGCCTCAGGCACTGCGGATTTCACGATGGCCACTTCGCGCGCCAGTGTGGGGTAGTCAAGGTAGTGATAGAGGCAGCGGCGGCGCAGTGCATCAGACAATTCGCGCGTGCCGTTGCTGGTGAGAACAACCTGGGGAATGTGCTGTGCACGCAGTGTGCCGAGTTCCGGGACGGTGATCTGGTAGTCGGCCAGCACCTCCAGCAGGAAGGCTTCGAAGGCTTCGTCGGCGCGGTCTATTTCGTCGATCAGCAGCACACTGGGCCCAGACAGACTGATGGCCTTGAGCAATGGCCGCTCCAGCAGGAACTCGCGCGAAAAAATGTCCGAGGACTGCACCTGTTCGCTGCGGCCCTCGTGCAGGCGAATCGCCATCAACTGGCGCCCGTAGTTCCATTCGTAGGCCGCCTGAGACAAGTCCAGGCCTTCAAAGCACTGCAGCCGAACCAGCTCGGCACCTTGCGATAGCGCAAGCGCCGTGGCCAGGCCGGTCTTGCCGACGCCCGCATCGCCTTCAATCAGCAAGGGCCGCTGCAGCCGACCCGCCAGCCACGCCGTGGTGGCCAGATCGGTATCGGCCAGGTAGCCCACGCGCTGCAGTTGCTCACGCAGCGCACGTTCGTCGTGAGGGGGCGCTGGCAGTGTGGTGGTCACGGTGTGTGTTTCGCTCAGGAACGTTTGCCGAAAAGACCCAGCCACCAGTTCTTGATCAAAGCCCAGGCAATGGCCAGGCCGTTGATCTCGCTGGCCACCTTGGGTGCGGCGGCGGATGCTGTCGTCGGTGAAGCAGAGGCCGACGACTCGACGGCGCTTTGAATGGTGCCCGCCGGGGCGGCGGCTGCGGGCAATGCCAGGGCGGCCTGGCGGAAGTTCTCCACGAACTGCAGCAGGATCATGTCGGACACCTGCACCATCATGCGACCGCCAAACTGGGCGAACTTGCCGTTGACGATGACCGACGCGTCGCCGTGCAGCACACTGTGTTCCGGGTTGGCAGGGTCGACTTCGATCACCGCCGTGAGGTCCATCGAGGCTGACGAGCCGCCCTTGTCCGCGCCTTTGCCGCGCAGCACCATTTTCTGTGCGGCGGTGTCTTGTTCAAGCACGTCCACGATCCCGCCGAACTGGGCCACCGCCGGTCCGACTTTCACTTTCACGCCACCTTTGTAAGAGGTGTCAGACAACTGTTCGGTGAGTTCGGCGCCTGGCATGCAGCCCGCCACGGCCTTGAGATCGCTGAGGATGACCCAGGCCCTGGCCGGGTCCACGTCCAGCGGGTAGCGTTTGTCGAGTTTGACTTCCATGGCGATAGACCTTCGTTGGATCAATGATCAGCGCGTTACCAAGCCGGAGCGCGATGGGCATGGCATGAAGAGCCGCCAGCCCAGGGCGCCGCAGAACCGGCTTTGCCGGGCCGCCAGCGCCGCCCCCTGGGGGGTCGCGCGCAGCGAGGCGGGGGGTTACAAGTTCATGCCGCGCGCCTTGAGTTCTTTCCAGACGCGAAAGGCGCTGTGAGGCATGTCCATGTGGGTCATGCCGTGGTGCGAGAACGCGTCAACAATGGCCGACGTGAATGTCGGAATGGAGCCCACGTGGGGTGACTCAGCCACGCCTTTGGCCCCGATGGGGTGGTGCGGCGAAGGTGTGACCGTGTGATCGGTTTCCCAGTGGGGCGTTTCCACGAAGGTGGGCAGGAAGTAGTCCATCAACGTGTTGCCCATCAGGTTGCCTTGGGCGTCAAACGGCATTTGCTGTCCCATGGCCACCGCGAATCCTTCGGTCAGCCCGCCGTGGATCTGGCCTTCGATGATCATCGGGTTGATGCGGGTGCCGCAGTCGTCGAGTGCGTAGAAGCGGCGGATTTTGGTCTCTCCGGTGGCGCGGTCGATGTCGACTACGCAGAGGTAGATGCCAAACGGGAAGGTGAAGTTGGGCGGGTCGTAGTAGTGCACCGCTTCCAGGCCCGGTTCGAGCCCTTCGGGTGGCTGGTGGTAGGCCTGCCAGGCCACCTCGGCCATGGTCTTGAATTTGGCATCGTCGCCCTTGACCTTGAAGCGGTCCACTTCCCAGTCGAGGTCGTTTTCGTGCACTTCCAGCATGTGGGCCGCGATCTTCTTGGCCTTCGCGTGGATTTTGCGCGCCGCCATGGCAATGGCCGCGCCAGCCACGGGCGTGGAGCGGCTGCCGTAGGTGCCCAGCCCGTAGGGCGCTGTGGAGGTGTCGCCTTCTTCCACCTGGATCACCTCACTTGGTATGCCCAGTTCGGTGGCAATGATCTGGGCGTACGTGGTCTGGTGGCCTTGGCCTTGTGTGATGGTTCCCATGCGTGCGATGGCCGATCCGGTGGGATGGATGCGGATCTCGCACGAGTCGAACATGCCGACCCCCAGGATGTCGCACATCTTGCTCGGGCCCGCCCCCACCACTTCGGTGAAGGTGACCAGGCCAATGCCCATCAGTGTGGGGCTGTCCGGGTCGGCACGCCTGGCCGCCTGTTCGGCGCGCAGCGCCTTGTAGTCCACCGCCTGCAGCACCTTGTCCATGGCAGCCTGGTAGTCGCCCGAGTCGTACTCGAAGCCGAACGCGCTGGTGTAGGGGAATTGCTCCTTGCGGATGAAGTTCCTGGCCCGGATTTCGGCCTTGTCGATGCCGAGCTTCTGCGCCAGCACATCCACCATGCGTTCGACCAGGTAGACCGCCTCGGTCACACGGAAGCTGCAGCGGTAGGCCACGCCACCGGGCGCCTTGTTGGTGTACACGCCTTTGACGCTGCAATGTGCGGCGGGAATGTCGTAGCTGCCAGAGCATATGTGGAACATGCCGGCCGGGAATTTCGTGGGGTCGGCGCAGGCGTCGAATGCGCCGTGGTCGGCCACCACGTTCACACGCAGGCCGGTGATCTTGCCGTCGGCGGTGGCGGCCAGTTCGCCGTCCATGTGGTAGTCGCGCGCAAAGCCGGTGCTGGAGATGTTCTCGATGCGGTCTTCCACCCACTTCACCGGACGGCCCAGTACGATGGACGCCACGATGGCGCACACATAGCCCGGATAGATCGGTACCTTGTTGCCAAAACCGCCTCCGATGTCGGGACTGACAATGCGCACCTTGGATTCAGGGATGCCCGAAAGCATGGACACCACGGTGCGCACCACATGCGGCGCCTGCGAGGTGATGAAGGTCGTCAGCTCCCCGCGCACCGGATCAAAGCTGGCCACGCAACCACAGGTTTCCAGCGGGCAGGGGTGCACGCGCGGGTAGTGCATGTGTTGCGACACAGTCACCGGCGCGCTAGCGAACGCCGCGTCAGCTGCGGCCTTGTCGCCGGCATCCCAGGTGAAAATGTGGTTGTGGTGTTCGCGCGGGCCGTGAGCCCCGCTGGTCTTGCTAGCCAGGTCGTCGCGCAGCACCGGCGCATCGGGCAGCAGGGCGGCGTAGGGGTCCATCACCACGGGCAACTCGTCGTATTCCACTTCCACGGCTTCCACAGCGTCGGCCGCAATGTAGCGGTCATCAGCGATCACGATGGCCACTTCCTGCATCTGGAAGTGCACCTTTTCGTCGGCCAGCACGGCGGCCACATCGCCCGCCAGGGTGGGCATCCAGTGCAGCTTGAGTGGCTTGAGATCGTCTGCGGTAAGCACCGCGTGCACGCCCGGAATGGCCAATGCCTTTTCCTTGTTGATCTTGATGATGCGGGCATGGGCCACCGGGGAGCGCACGATGTCCATGTGCAACATGCCCGCCATCTTGATGTCATCGACGTAGTTGCCCTTGCCCTGGATGAATCGGGCATCTTCCTTGCGCAGGCGTGATGCGCCCATGCCGGCCAGTGCCAGTTCGCGGGCTTCGGCGTCGTTTACGGGTGCGTTCATGGGGTTGTCTCCTGGTCAGGCTGTGGCGGGTTCTTGCAGTTTGCGGGCGGCGTACTGCACCGCCTTGACGATGTTCTGGTATCCGGTACAGCGGCACAGGTTGCCCGCCATGCCCGCCCGGATTTCGGCTTCGCTGGGATTGGGGTTCTCCTGAAGAAAGCGCTGCGCGCGCATCAGCATGCCGGGCGTGCAGAAGCCGCACTGAAGGCCGTGCTCTTTGTAGAAACCTTCCTGCACTGCGTGCAGCACGCCCTTGCTGGCGAGGCCTTCAACGGTGTTCACTTCGGAGCCGTCGCACTGCACCGCGAGGTGGGTGCACGACTTGACCGACTGCCCGTCCACGTCGACGGTGCAGGCACCACAGTGGCTGGTCTCACAGCCGATGTGGGCACCTGTCAGGTTGAGATCCTCGCGCAGGAAGTGGATGAGCAAGGTGCGTGGTTCCACCGCCTTTTCTTCCTGGCGGCCATTGACGGTGACGGTGATGAGTTTTTTTGCCATGTTGGATCTCCAGCGGTTCAGGAACAACGGCCCCAGGCCTTGGTCAGTGCGCGCTTGACCATCTGCCCAGTCATGGCGGTCTTGTATTCGATATCGCCGCGAAGGTCTTCTGCCGGATCGCAGATGGCGATGGCCGCATCGGCAGCCGACTGCAGCGTAGCCACATTCAGTGGCTGGCCCAGCAGCGCGGCCTCGGCGGCTTCGGCGCGCAGCGCGGTGGGTGCCACATTGGTCAGCGCAATGCGCACGTGACTCACCGTGTCGCCGCTCTTGCGAATCACAACGGCACAACCGGCAGTGGCCCAGTCGCCTGTTTTCCGTTTGAGCTTTTCGTACGCCCAGCCAGTCCCTTGGGCGAAGGCCGGCACACGGATTTCGCACATGACCTCGTTTTCCTCCAGCAGGGTCATGTACGTGCCCAGGAAGAACCCGTCGGCCGCGACGGTGCGCCGCCCGTTCGGTCCTTCAAGCACAAAAGAGGCGTCCAGCGCGATGGACAGCGCCGGATGGTCGTTGCCCGGGTCGCCATGTGCAATGTCGCCACCGATGGTGCCCCGGTTGCGCACCTGCGGGTCGGCAATCAGTTGCGCGGCTTCACACAGCAGTGGTACCCGGGCCTGAAGAATCGGCGAGCTGATCAGCTCGTTTTCCACCGTCATGGCACCGATCACCACCGTGCTGCCTTCTTCGCGAATGCCCCGCAGCTCGGGTATCCGGTTGATGTCGATCAGGTGCGCCGGTTCGGCAAAACGCAGCTTCATCATCGGCAGCAGGCTGTGGCCGCCGGCCAGCAGCTTGGCCTCCGACCCCCACTGCCCCAACAGGGCTACGGCTTCCCCGACGGAGCGGGGCGCGTGGTACTCGAAACGCGGTGGAATCATGTCTGTCTCCTGTGGTCACGGTTCTGGTTTGACCTATGTCAAAGCAAAAATCAGTGTAGGAGCCAGGTGATTCCGACACGAATGCCGGGGATTGATCCGGCAGGCGCATCAAATGCCAGGTTTTTTGCACGAACTGCGCGTTCAGGCGCATGAACTGCTCAGATCAAGCGCTGATGAAAATGCAATCCGGGAATGTCCCAGTGCGATCCCACGCGTTTTTTTCACGCGCCGTCAAAGGCCGCGGCAACTGTGCAGGAGGCCGAAGTCCCGGCTTCAATGCCGCGCCATGAGACCCAGGGCCTCGCGCAGTCGGGCCACTTCCCCGCGCGCCACCGGGATCGGTTCTCTGTGTTTTCCTTGTAGGAGCACATGTGTCTTGCTGCCCGCGCGCCCCAACTCTGCCACCGCGTGCAGGTTCACGATGAAACAGCGGTGCACCCGCATAAATTGGGCCGGGTCGAGCCGCGACGCCAGGTCGCCAATGCTGAGGTTGCAGAAATGAAAGCCGTCCCGTGTGAGCACCCGGGTGTAATGGGCCTGGGACTCCAGGCAAAGCACGTCCTGCGTATCGACAAAGGCCACCTTGTGGTTGGCCACCATGGGAATGCGGTTCAGCCGCACGTTGGCTGCCGGTGGGTCTGCCAGCGAGGGTTCCTGGCTGACCACCTGGGTCACGTCGTAGAACACCAGCACAAACCCGGTGGTGGCGCCGTCCTGATCACCGAGTCGGGACACCTTGATCAGCAGCACCTGCTCGGGGATGTTGATGATCATGGTCATGGGGACCGCATTGGCCACCGGACAGCTCGAAGCCTGGTCCAGCAGGAAATTGACCTTGGGTTTGGATCGATCCGGGTGGAACGAAGACACCAGCTTGTCAAACGGCTGCTTTTCGCCCACTGGCAACACCCTGCGAGCGAAGTCGTTCATGGCGAGCACGGTGCGCTCGGCATTCAGGTGGATCACACCCACCTCGAATTTTTCGAACAGGTACAGGGGCGAGTTGGTCGCAGCCTGGGCATCCATCGGCGGTCTCCTGGCCGGTCTGCGGTCAGCCGGCTGGGCTGGAGCGTAACGCAATGCTACCCATCGCATACACTGGAGGGCTGTTTTTCGAGGTAATTCATGAGTCTCCAATGCGGCATCGTGGGCCTGCCCAACGTCGGCAAATCCACGCTTTTCAACGCCCTGACCAAGGCCGGCATCGCGGCCGAAAACTACCCCTTCTGCACCATCGAGCCGAACACGGGCGTGGTGGAAGTGCCCGATCCCCGTCTGCAGCAACTGGCCGACATCGTCACGCCCGAGCGCGTGGTGCCGGCCATTGTGGAGTTCGTGGACATCGCCGGTCTGGTGGCTGGCGCCAGCACGGGTGAAGGCCTGGGCAACAAGTTCCTGGCGCACATCCGCGAGACCGACGCCATCGTCAACGTGGTGCGCTGCTTCGAAGACGACAACGTGATCCACGTGGCCAACAAGGTCGACCCGATCGCCGACATCGAGGTCATCCAGACCGAACTCTGTCTGGCCGATCTGGCTGCGGTGGAAAAGGCCATTCATCGAGTGAGCAAGATCGCCCGCTCGGGTGACAAGGAGTCGATCAAGCAGCTCGCCATATTGGAGAAATGCCAGACCGCATTGAATGACACCCAGCCGGTGCGAACCATCGATTTCAGCAAGGAAGAGCAGGCCCAGCTCAAGCAGTTCTTCCTGATCACCGCCAAACCCGCCATGTTCGTGGCCAACGTGTCGGAAGACGGCTTCGAGAACAACCCGCTGCTGGATCGCCTGACGGAATTTGCCGCCAAGCAGAACGCCCCCGTGGTCGCCATCTGCGCCAAGATCGAGGCCGAGCTGTCCGAGATGGACGACGCCGACCGACTTGAATTCCTCAAGGAACTGGGGCAGGACGAGCCCGGCCTGAACCGCCTGATCCGCGCCGCCTACAAGCTGCTGGGCCTGCAGACCTACTTCACAGCCGGCGTGAAGGAAGTGCGTGCCTGGACCATCCACGTGGGTGACACCGGGCCGCAGGCCGCAGGCGTGATCCACACCGACTTCGAGAAGGGCTACATCCGCGCCCAGACCATCGGCTTTGACGACTTCATCACCTACAAAGGTGAGCAGGGCGCGAAAGACGCCGGCAAGATGCGCGCCGAAGGCAAGGAGTACGTCGTCAAGGATGGCGACGTGATGAACTTCCTGTTCAGCAGTTGACCCTTTCCATGACGCTCCCCGGCCAGTCTGAAGCGCAGCGCCTGGCCAAGCGCCTGGCCACCCAGTTGCCCTGTTCCCGCAGCGATGCCGAGCTCTATATCGCCGGTGGCTGGGTGCGGGTGGATGGCGTGGTGGTGCAAGAGCCCATGGAGCGGGTGCGCGACGACCAGACCGTGCAGCTGGACCCGAAGGCCAAGCTGGAGCCGCTGGATTCGATGACGCTGATCTGGCACAAGCCAGCCAACCGGGTGCTGCCCGACGAGCCGCTGCTGCCGGACACGTTGGCTGCCAAATGGTTTGCTGATGGCAACCGCTTCAAGGGTGACCGCTCCGGTGTGCGCCTGCTCAAGGCCCACCTGCACAAACTGGTGCCCGTCTCACCCCTGGGTACCAAGGCCAGCGGGCTGATGGTGTTCACCCAGAACCCGGCGGTGGCGCGCAAGATGACCGACGACGCGGGGCAACTGGAAAACGAGTGGCTGGCCGAAGTGGCGGCCGATCCCGAGCTGGAGGACGATGCCCGGCGCGATGCGGTGCTCAAGTCACTGGGCAAGGCGCTGTTTTTTGACGGCTGGTCCGTGCCTTCGGCGCGCGCCAGCTGGCAGAGTGAGTTGCGCCTGCGCCTGGCCATCAAGGGCAATCGACCGGGGCAGGTGGCGCACCTGTGTGAGCGCGCGGGTCTGCAGCTCACCGCCTTGCGCCGCCTGCGGCTGGGCCGCATTTCGCTGGCCGGCCTGCCCGTTGGCGAATGGCGCTTTTTGCTGCCCTACGAACGCTTCTGAGCCCGCTCGGCCCACAAGCTGAGACTCATCGCCAGCAGCAGCACCACCAGACCCACCTCGTGCAGGCGCAGCATCTGACCTTGCGCGATCATCACGCCGCCCAATGCCGCTCCCAGCGCCTGACCTCCGTACATGGCTGAGGTGTTCAGTGCCACGGTGGCGGGTGCGAGCACCGGTGACAGATGCACCAGGCGCGCCTGCTGCGCCGAGTTGACTGCGAAACAACCCAGAGCCCAGGGCACCAGCACCAGTGCCTGTTGCCACAGCCCGTGGCGCCCCAGTGGCCACAGTGCGAGGCTGAGCATGATGGCGCTCAGCATGAACAGCACGGCCCGGCCAGCACCGACCCGGTCGATCACCCTCGTCAGACCCACGTTGCCGGCCAGCCCGAAGGCCCCGAACCACAGGAACAACAGCGACAGCCCGCCGCCGCCCAGACCGAGTGTTTGCAGGAAGTAAGGAGCAAAGTACGAGAACAGCGTGAACTGGCCGAAGGCGGAAAGCAGGGTCACACCGACCGCCATCATCAATGCGGGTGAGCCCAATGTCTGCCCCCATGCCTGCCGTGACAGTGCCGCCGGCTTGATGCCGTTGGGCATGTCGCGCCAGATCCAGGCCGCACTGGCCAGCGACATGACGGCAACCAGTCCAAAAGCCCATCGCCAGCCGAGCTCGGTACCGATCCAGGCCGACAGCGGCATGCCCATGACCGAAGCCACCGACCAGCCCAGGAACACAAAGGTGATGGCGCGGCCGCGCTGTGCCGGGGGCACCAGCAGGCCCACACACGCCGCAGCCTGTGGGGTGAAGATGGCTGGTGAGATCACGGCCAGCACCCGCAAGGGCAGCAAGGTGCCATAGTTCGGTGCCAGGGCGCAGATACCGGTGAGCAAGCCATACCAGATCAGGGACAGCGTCAACAGCCGTCGACGATCCCAGCCTGCGACCAGAGTGGCAAAAGCCGGTGCGCCCAGGCCCATCAGGATCGCCGCCGCGGTGATCAGCTGGCCGGCTTGCGGAATCGATACGCCCAGCGATGTGCTGATGTCGTTCAGTGTGCCGGGCACCACCATCACGCCGGTGCCGATCACGAAGTTGCCGACCATCAGGGCCCACAACGCACGGGGCAGGGCATCGCTTGGATTGCGGGCGTTCGACAGGGTGGGGTTCATGAAGGCGTGCGAAGCGGTACGGGCTGCGATCTGTGGGCGTCGGGTTCGTCGGTCTGCAGGCGAATCGCCGCGAAGCCGTGAGCTGGGGTCAGGTGGGGAGTGCCCCCGGGAACACCCAGAGCAGAGCGGTGGTCATGATGAGATAGCGAACGAACTTGCCGATGGCCATATAGGCCACGCAGGGCCAGAAGGGAAATTTCAACCAGCCCGCTACAGCGCACAACGGGTCGCCCACCACCGGCAGCCAGCTCAGCAGGCAGGCCTTCGGACCAAAGCGTTCGAGCCAGCGCAGGGCTCGCGCCTCGGTGGGCGTGCCATGGCGCATCTTGTCCACGGCCTTGTGTGCACCCAGACCCATCAGCCACGACAAAGCGCCACCGGCGGTGTTGCCCGCCGTGGCCACCAGAATGGTTGGCCAGAACAACTCGGGGTTGAGCTTGATGAGACCGAACACGGCCGGCTCGGAGCCCATGGGCAGCAGCGTGGCGGAAACGAACGCCACCACAAAGACGGTGCTCAGGCCGACCTCTGGCAATGCGAGCCATTGCGTCATCGTGACGATCCAGTCGGGCATCGGGGTTTGCACGGTGGGGTGAAGCCTTTTCTGAGGAATGAATTTATCGCCTGCTGAAAAAACAGGCAGATACAATGCGAGTCCGCTTTCGCCGGTCCATCATCTGATCCCGGCCTCGACTTCGCTCTCACCAGATTCTCCCACCGCCATGCAACTCGGGGCTTTCACCCTGCCCAATGCCCTGTTCGCCGCGCCCATGGCCGGGGTCACGGATCGCCCCTTCCGCAAGCTCTGCAAGCGTCTGGGTGCTGGCTATGCGGTGAGCGAAATGGTGACTTCTCGCCCGGATCTGCAAGACAGCCTGAAGACTTCGCGTCGCGCCAACCACGATGGTGAGAGCGATCCCATCGCCGTGCAGATCGCCGGTACCGAGGCAGCCATGATGGCCGATGCCGCGCGCTACAACATCGATCGCGGCGCCCAGATCATCGACATCAACATGGGGTGCCCGGCCAAGAAGGTGTGCAACAAATGGGCTGGTTCCGCGCTGATGCAGGACGAGGCTCTGGCAATTGACATCGTGCAGGCGGTGGTCGCTGCCTGCGAACCCCATGGTGTGCCCGTCACGCTCAAGATGCGCACCGGCTGGTGTGCCTCGATGCGCAATGCGCCCACCCTGGCGCTCGCGGCAGAGTCCGCCGGCATCCAGATGCTGACCGTGCATGGACGCACCCGCGAACAGGGTTACAAAGGGGAGGCCGAGCACGATACCGTGGCGCACATCAAGAGCCGGGTGCGCATACCCGTGGTGGCCAACGGTGACATTGACAGCCCGCGGAAAGCGCGCGACGTGTTGCAGCGCACCGGCGCTGACGCCATCATGATTGGCCGCGCTGCCCAAGGGCGCCCATGGATCTTTCGCGAGATTGCCCACTTCCTGGCCACCGGCGAGGAACTGCCGCCGCCCGATCTGTCGGAGGTGCGCACCTGGTTGCTTGAACACCTGGAGGATCACTACGGGCTGTATGGCGAATTCACCGGTGTGCGCAGTGCCCGCAAGCACCTGGGCTGGTACGCCAATGCATTGCCCTTGCCTCTCGGAGCTGCTGCGGTGTTCCGTGGCCGCATCAACGAACTCACCACCTGTGAGGCGCAACTGCGATGTGTGAGCGATAGCCTGGACGAATGGCGTGACACGCATGAGGCCCTGGTGACACCCGACGAACCAGGTAGCGGTACGCGATGGAAACTGGCAGCATGAGCGAAGCGCGAGCGGAACAACAATCAGAACAACGCAAGAGACCCTTTTATGAGTAACCCCAATCTGCACGATTGCGTCCGCACCAGCATGGAGGCGTACTTCCGTGATTTGAACGGTACGGACCCCGCTGGTCTGCATGAGATGCTGGTCAAGGCGGTGGAAAAGCCCTTGCTGGAAGTCGTCATGCAGCAATCACAAAACAACCAGTCGCGCGCCGCGCAGTGGCTGGGACTGAACCGCAACACCTTGCGCAAGAAGCTGCTTGAACACCATCTTCTATAAAGGTCCTGGCGTATCGCACTGAGTTTTCAGCGCCATCCAGTTTCCTGCCTTGTCCCTTTACTGTCTCCCTCCAAGCACCTCCTCCATGCGCGCACTCATTTCCGTCTCCGACAAGACCGGCATCGTCGAACTGGCCCAATCCCTGCATGCCCTGGGCGTGTCCCTCATCTCCACCGGCGGCACCGCCAAGCTGCTGGCCGAGAAGGGCCTGCCCGTGACCGAGGTGGCCGAAGTCACCAACTTCCCCGAGATGCTCGACGGCCGCGTCAAGACCCTGCACCCCAAGGTGCACGGTGGCTTGCTGGCGCGCCGCGACGTGCCCGAACACATGGCCGCATTGAAGGCGTACGGCATCGACACCATCGACATCCTGATCGTCAACCTCTACCCGTTTGAAGCCACCGTGGCCAAGGCCGGCTGCACGCTGGAAGACGCGATCGAGAACATCGACATTGGCGGCCCGGCCATGGTGCGCAGTGCAGCAAAAAACTGGAAAGACGTGGCGGTGCTGACCGACGCGACCCAGTACCCCGCCGTGATCGATGAGCTCAAATCCAGCGGCAAGCTCAGCGACAAGACACGTTTTGTCCTGTCGGTGGCGGCGTTCAACCGCATCAGCCAGTACGACGGCGCGATCAGCGATTACCTCTCGTCGATCGAGTTCGAAGAAGGTGCCAGCGTGCCGAAGCGCACCGAATACCCCGGCCAGGCCAACGGCCGCTTCGTCAAGTTGCAGGACCTGCGCTACGGCGAGAACCCGCACCAGACCGCCGCCTTCTACCGCGATCTGTACCCGGCCCCGGGCTCGCTGGTCACGGCGAAGCAATTGCAGGGCAAGGAGCTGAGCTACAACAACATCGCCGACGCCGACGCCGCCTGGGAATGCGTCAAGAGCTTTGACGTGCCGGCCTGTGTGATCGTCAAACACGCCAACCCCTGCGGCGTGGCCGTGGGCAAGGATGCACTGGAGGCCTACAGCAAAGCCTTCCAGACCGACCCGACCAGCGCCTTCGGCGGCATCATCGCCCTGAACCGCGTGCTCGACGGTGCGGGTGCGCAGGCCATCAGCAAGCAGTTCGTCGAGGTGCTGATGGCGCCGGGCTACACGCCCGAAGCGCTGGAAGTGTTCAAGGCCAAGGCCAATGTGCGTGTGCTGGAGATCGCGCTGCCGCCGGGCGGCCCCAGCGCGTGGGACAAGGGCCTGAACCTCACCGACGTGAAGCGCATCGGATCCGGCCTGCTGATGCAGAGCGCCGACAACCACGTGCTGCAGCGCGCCGACCTGAAGGTGGTGACCCAGCTGCAGCCGACGGAGCAGCAAATGGAAGACCTGCTGTTCGCGTGGAAGGTGGCGAAGTTCGTGAAGTCCAACGCCATCGTGTTCTGCAAGGACGGCATGACCATGGGCGTGGGCGCGGGTCAGATGAGTCGCCTGGATTCGGCGCGCATCGCCAGCATCAAGGCCGGTCACGCGAACCTGACGCTGCAGGGCACGGCGGTGGCGAGCGATGCGTTCTTCCCGTTCCGCGATGGTCTGGATGTGGTGGTGGATGCGGGCGCTTCGTGCGTCATCCAACCCGGTGGCTCGATGCGCGATCAGGAAGTGATCGACGCGGCCAACGAGCGTGGTGTGGTGATGGTGTACAGCGGCGTGCGCCACTTCCGTCACTGAGCTATCGGACGCTTCGCGTGAAGTGCCTGACTCCCTCTCCCTCTGGGAGAGGGTGGGGGTGAGGGCTCTTCGGGGCCCCTTTTCTTTTTCTGCTGCCGTTTCTATCGGGTGCGGTTTCTCGCCAACAGGGTGGTTGGGCAGGGAGTCGGGGCATCCGTTCTCCGGCTCACCTCGCGGGCGGCTGTTCCGGTCCGCTACTGCTTCTTCGTGAACACCGGATGAGCGTTCCTTCTCTGTGACGGCCGCGAATGGAGCCTGCGACCGGACTGCCCCAACCCCCTGCCCCGCTGACGGGTGGGTGCGTCAACAGAAAACACCTTGGGGTGCCGGGACGGGTGTTTGCGGGAGTGCCCACGCGCATTTGAAGGTGGGTGGTGCGGGCTGACGGGTGCAGGCTCCATTCGCGGTTGCCACTGAGCCGGTGTGCCAGAACGCCGTTGACGAACCCATGCTGGCCTACCAGAAGCATCCGCCCGCGAGGTGAGCCGGAGAACGGTAGCTCCACCATCCACCATCCACCTGGCGCGAGGTGCTGGCTGGAAACGCAACGATTCCAAAGAAAACGGCCGGACAAAGCCGGCCGTTTGTGCGCAGCGTAAATCCGCTTATTTGCCCAGCAGCTTGAACACGTCCCGCGCCGCCGCAACGGTATCGGCAATGTCCTGCGCCGTGTGCGCCGAACTCACAAACCCGGCTTCATAAAGCGCAGGTGCGATGTACACACCGCGATCCAGAAGCCCATGGAACAAAGTGTTGAAGCGCGGGCCGTCGGTGGTCATGACCTTGGCGTAGTTCTGCGGCAGTTCGTCGAACAGGAAGAAGCCGAACATGCCGCCCTGGCTGTCGCCGCAAAGGGCCACACCTTCAGCTGCTGCAGCAGACGTCAGGCCGCTCACCAACGATTGCGTGGTCGCAGACAGGTGCTCAAAAAAGCCCGGTTTGCTGATTTCCTTCAGTGTGGCCAGTCCGCAGGCTGTGGCCACCGGGTTCCCACTCAAGGTGCCTGCCTGGTAAACGCCACCCAAAGGTGCCAGCTGCTCCATCACGGCGCGCTTGGCGCCAAAGGCGGCCAGCGGCATGCCGCCGCCGATCACTTTGCCCATCACGGTCATGTCGGGCTCGAAGCCCGGAATCAGCTGCGCATAGACACTTTGTGCGCCACCGAGTGCGACGCGGAAACCCGTCATGACTTCATCGAAGGCCAACAAGGCGCCGTGCTGCGTGCACAGTTCGCGGCAACGCTTCATGAACGGTACGCTGGCCCGAACGAAGTTCATGTTGCCGGCGATCGGCTCGATCATCAGGCAGGCCACTTCCGGGCCGTGTTCTGAGAATGCCTCTTCCAATTGCTCGATGTTGTTGTATTCCAGAACCAGCGTGTGCTGCACCACCTCGGGCGGAACACCTGCACTGGTCGGGTTGCCAAAGGTGGCCAGACCAGAGCCGGCCTTGACCAGCAGCGCGTCGGCATGGCCGTGGTAGCAGCCTTCGAACTTGATGATCTTCTTGCGGCCGGTTGCGCCGCGTGCGAGGCGGATCGCACTCATGCCAGCTTCGGTGCCGGAACTCACCAGACGCACCATGTCGATGCTGGGAACCAGCGCGATGATGGCTTCGGCGAGTTCGACTTCGCGCTCGGTGGGTGCGCCAAATGAGAAGCCATCAAGCACCGCACGTTGCACCGCCTCCACCACGGCCGGATGGCCATGACCAAGGATCATCGGTCCCCATGAGCCAATGTAGTCGATGTAGCGCTGACCATTGGCGTCCCAGAAATAGGCGCCTTCTGCACGTTGCACAAAACGAGGTGTTCCACCGACTGCGCGAAACGCGCGAACAGGCGAATTCACGCCCCCAGGAATCAGCGCCTTGGCGCGCTCGAAGAGTTGCAGGTTGCGGTCAGGTGAGGTCATGGTGTGGTCAAGGGTGATTTGCTTCAGTTGCTGCCGGTGCTTGGATTTTGGATGGTGCCGGAGATTGAATGGCCCCGCATGAAAACGCCCGATCCAGACACACCGAGGAACCGGCTCAGCCGGTCTTCTCGTGTCGCCTCCCCACGGGGTGATCCCGAAGGCGGCGCGGGGGGTGCTCCGGATCAATGCCGGGTTGTGTCCAGTGGAAAGTCTTCGGCATCGAGGGTACTGTCCGATGCGCTCTCATTCGATTCGGCGGGTTCTTCGTCCTCGTCTTCATGTGCCCAGAACAGGCGGTCGGGCACCGCATGTCCCATGCCCGGCTGGAAGCCCGCGTCCAGGCATTGGTCCAGGTAGGTCAGGGCTTCGGAGCAGGCGGCTTGCAGATCGGCGCCCGCCGCGATCAGCGCGCACAAGGCGGCCGATAACGTGTCTCCGGCACCACTGAATGTGGCTTCAAAACGCTCATAGCGTGCACTGGCGAGCACGGTCTCGGGCGAAGCGAGGTGGCTTTCCAGGTACTGATCGGCCGCGTTGAATCCGGTCACCAGGGTGTAGGGCACACCGTGCACCGCAGCGGCGCGGGCCACTTCGCGCGCGTTGGGCGCCCGGTCTCCTTCCCAGTCTGGCAGCAACCAGCGGCACAAGGTGCTGTGGTTGCCCACCAGTACGGTGGTCTGGGGGAGCAGCAGTTCGGTGCAGGCGTCCAGATAGGTCTCGATGGCCAGCTCATCCCACCAGGACAAGTCGGGCATGTACGCGATGACGGGCACATCCGAGTAGTCGGTCGTGATTTCAGCAATGGCGCTGAGATTCTCCGGACTCCCGACAAACCCGACCTTGAAGGCCTGCACCGGCATGTCCTCCAGTGCACAGCGAGCCTGGTCGGTGAGTGCTTCTTCGTCGAAAGCAATGTGGTCGTGGATGTCCGAGGTGTCCCGGATGTAGGCGCCAGTCACGACGGGCAGCACATGGACCGATGCGCTCGACATGGCGACCAGGTCTGCGCTGAGTCCTCCAGCCCCGCTGGGGTCGTTTGCGTTGAACGCCATGACGCACGGCAGTGACGCTTCGCCTGGTTCGATCACAGGCCTTGCAGCTGGGGATTCAGGAATGTCGGGCATGAGGGAGTGAGGGGAGTGGTCCCGGCCACAAAGCCTGGGCGGTTGCCGACGCACATCGGAAGGTCCAGCATGTCACTGGTCGGACAGTGGCCGGATGAACGGTAACCTGCTCGATACAATCGCTGCATTCTATGACAATGCCCCCCATGAACATGATCGAAACCAAGACTTGGATGTGCCTGATCTGCGGCTGGATTTACGACGAAGCCGCCGGCGCAGCAGAGCACGGTATTGCGCCCGGCACCCCTTGGGCGCAAGTACCCATGAACTGGACTTGTCCCGAGTGTGGTGCTCGCAAGGAGGATTTTGAGATGGTGCAAATCTGACGCTGGACTGCTTCATATTTAACGATTCCTCCTCAATGTTCATGCGCCATGGTCTCTGCCTGCAATTGATGCAGATATCATCGCGCCGACCAAGGCTGGCCCGACCGCCAGCAACGCCGCCAAGGGTGTGCGCCTCCCGCCCTGTTCGTTTATTGGAGTGACCTGATCGTGAGCACGACACCTGCATACAAAGTTCTCGTGGTGGACGACAGCAACACCATTCGCCGAAGCGCCGAGATTTTTCTGAAGCAAGGCGGGCATGAAGTGCTGCTGGCAGACGACGGCTTTGATGCGCTTGCCAAGATCAACGACTACCAGCCCGATCTGGTGTTCTGCGACATCCTGATGCCCAGGCTCGACGGCTACCAGACCTGCGCCATCATCAAGCGCAACGCGCGATTCGCCAACATTCCCGTGGTGATGCTCTCGTCCAAAGACGGTGTGTTCGACAAAGCACGTGGTCGCATGGTCGGCTCACAGGACTATCTCACCAAACCGTTCACCAAAGACCAGTTGTTGCAAGCCGTGCAGCAGTATGGAGCCAACCTCACCGGAGCAGTCTGATGCCTATCCAAAAAGTTCTTGTTGTTGATGACTCGAAAACCGAGCTCATGGTTCTGTCCGACCTGCTGAGTAAAAACGGCTACAGCGTGCGCACCGCCGAGAATGCGGATGAAGCCTTTCGTCGGCTAGGCGAGGAAAAGCCCGATTTGATCCTGATGGACGTTGTGATGCCCGGTCAGAATGGCTTTCAGTTGACCCGGGCCATCACCCGGGATCCGCAGTATTCCCACATCCCCATCATCATGTGCACCAGCAAAGATCAGGAAACCGACCGCGTCTGGGGCATGCGCCAAGGCGCTCGCGACTACGTCACCAAACCGGTTGATGCTGAGGAACTGATGTCCAAGATTCGGGCGTTGGGCTGAAGCCCATAGAACGAACCTCGAACACCGAGCATGGCCAACAGACAGTCACTCAAGGACCTTCAGGAACGGCTGGCTCAGCGTCTGTCGGCAGCCAAAACGGAAGCCGTCACCGCTTCCTGGCTTGCTGTTGAGGCTGGCGGCCAGCGGTTTCTTTTGCCACTTGTTCAGTCCGGGGAAATCTTCCCATGGTCTGCCATCCAGGGAGTTCCGTACACCAAGCCTTGGTACCTCGGCGTGGCCAGCTTGCGTGGTGGTCTGCATGGCGTGATTGACCTTGCCAGGCTCTTGGGAAGCGACGGTGGGGTATCGCCTCATGCCGAACGGATCACTTCCGAATCGCGCCTGGTGAGTTTTCATCACGCGCTCGGCATCAACGCGGTGCTACTCATTGACCGGCTGCTGGGCTTGAGAAACCCCGCCAACTTCAGCACGTTGGCGCAAGTGCCTGCAGGTGCGCCCACCTATGTTTCCCGGTGTCTGCTCGACATGCAGGGTCAGACATGGCTAGAAATTGATTTCCAGGGACTGTCGACCGAGCCGGAGTTTCTGGCCATTGCAGCCTGAAGCTGGCGGCGTTTCGCGCCGAAGCCTCGGACTTTATTTTTGTTGGAAGGTTTTTTCATGGCCACGATCGATCGATTCCAGGGACTGTTCAAAAAGAATACGGGTGACGAACCAGACCTGTCGAACGCCACCGATCAAGAGATCGCCGAGATGGCGGCTGCCCGGCTTTCACCGCAACCGCTGGATCGTCCTGAGCCTTTTTCCTCGGATGACGAGGTGGGTTCAGGTTCCTCGGCCGGGTTGGTTTCGCTGCCGCTGCTGGGCACCAAGCCCGCTGATCAGCATCAGCGTACCTTGGCTGTCCTGTTGGCTGTGGGCCTCATTTTCCTGGGTGCCTTGACCTTCTTCATCTTGAGCCAGACGGACAAGATCAGTCAGCAGGTGGCCGCCAGCGGTCAGGCGCTGATGCAGTCGCAGCGCTTGGCGAAAAGCGTGTCGCAGGCATTGGTGGGCAGCCCTGAAGCCTTCTCTGAAGTCAAGGACAGTTCCACCGTGCTGGCGCGCAACGTGCGAGGCCTTCAGCAAGGCGACAACGAGTTGGGCATTGATGCTGCTGGCGCCGCATTTGAGCCATTGTTGGCCGATTTGCTGCCCAAGGTGGATCTGGCGGAGCGCAACGCGGGGGCGGTGCTTGAACAGGAAGCCGTGCTGACACAGGTGGGCGCCGCTCTGGGCACCATCAACCGGCAATCTTCTGACCTGCTTGAGATCGCTGAAACCATTTCCTCGCTCAAGCTGCAACAAGGCGCGCCAGCGGTGGAAATTGCAGCCTCGGGCCAGCTGGTGATGTTGACCCAGCGAATTGGCAAGTCGGCCAACGAATTCCTGACGCTGGAAGGGGTGAGTCCTGAAGCCGTGTTCTTGTTGGGCAAGGACTTGAACACCTTCAAGGAAATTTCGGAAGGCTTGCTCAATGGCAGTGAAGAGTTGCGCCTTGCTCCTGCGCGCGATGCGCAGATCCGGGAAAGCCTGGAAGCCTTGCTGAAGCTGTACGAAGACACCCGCACGGAGGCCGGTGCCATCCTGGGCAACCTGCAGGGCCTTGTGTCTGCGCGTGAGGCGCAGGCCGGCATCATTTCCGATAGCGAGCCGCTGCGACTGGGATTGCAGCAGTTGCAGAGTGATTTGTCATCGCGTTCCGGCGTGGGCGGGGGCGAACTGGCTGTTCTGATCATCGCTGCCTTGTTTGCACTGTTGTGCGCGGGCGGATTGGCTTATGTGCAGCTGCTCGACAGCCGTCAGCGACAGCTGGTTGCTGAAAGCCAGCGAGTGGAAGCCGAGTCGCTCGAGCAGGACGCAAAGCGCGTCAACGATGCCAACCAGGCGGCCATTCTGCGTCTGATGAACGAATTGCAGACAGTGGCTGAAGGGGATCTGACGCAAGAAGCCACGGTGACCGAAGACATCACCGGCGCCATCGCCGACTCGGTGAACTACACGGTGGAAGAGTTGCGCTCCCTGGTGGGTAACGTGCAGGCCACGGCGACCCGGGTCGCGCAGACGACCTCGGCGGTGGAGAGCACCTCCACCGAGCTGCTGGCGGCCTCCACGGAGCAGCTGCGTGAAATTCGCGAAACCGGCCAGTCGGTGCTGGAGATGGCGCAACGAATCAACCAGGTGTCTGGACAGGCGCAAGAGTCGGCCTCGGTGGCCCGCACCTCTCTCGAAGCCGCCGAATCCGGTCTGCAGGCTGTGCAAGATGCCATCGGCGGTATGAATGCCATCCGGGACCAGATCCAGGAGACCTCCAAGCGCATCAAGCGCCTGGGTGAGTCTTCGCAGGAAATTGGTGAAATCACCGAACTGATTTCCGACATTACCGAACAGACGAACGTGCTGGCCCTGAACGCTGCCATTCAGGCCGCGTCCGCCGGTGAAGCCGGACGGGGTTTCTCGGTGGTTGCGGAAGAGGTGCAGCGACTGGCCGAGCGCTCCGCAGACGCCACACGCCAGATTTCGGCACTTGTGAAGGCCATTCAGACCGACACCCAGGACGCGGTGGCCGCCATGGAGCGATCCACGCAGGGTGTGGTGGAAGGGGCGAAGCTGTCGGACAACGCCGGTACTGCGCTTTCCGAGATCGACCGTGTGTCGCGCCGACTGGCCGAACTGATTGAGCAGATTTCCGATGCAGCATCCCGGGAGGCCGAATCCGCCAACGAGGTGGCGGGCAGTATTCAGCATATTTTTGCGGTGACAGAACAGACCGGAGAAGGTACCCGTTCGACAGCGCATCAGGTTCGTGAACTGTCAGCCATGGCCGAAGAACTGCGCCAGTCGGTCGCTCGATTCAAGATCGCCTGAACCACCTCCGAGCCCTCGAACACAACGATACCAACATGCTAGACAAGCTCGCCGACAGTTCGCAGACGGACGCACCGCTCGCCGACCTCGGTCCGCTGGCATGGGTTTTTGAAGAGCTTCGCAAGTCCTTCGATGGTGCAAACAAGGCGATCCGGCGCTTCGTTCGGGAGACCGAACAGTCTCGGTACGACGATCTGGAGGCGGTCGATCCAGGCTCCCTGCGATTGGCTCGCCAGCAGCTCCACCAGGCGGTCGGCGCGCTTGAGATGGTGGGCCTGGTGGCTCCTGCACAGGTGTTGCGGGCCATGGAGGCGGCGGTCCAGAAATTTGTACAGCGCCCGCAGACCTGCACCCATGAGGCGGCCGACAAAATCGAGCGAGCCAGTTTCGCGCTGATCGAATACCTGGAAGCGGTATTGAACAACAAGGTGGTCCATGCCGTCGCGTTGTTTCCGCAGTACCGTGAAGTGCAGGAGTTGGCGGGTGCCGAAAGAGTGCACCCCGCCGATCTCTGGAATTTCGAGCATCGGGGCACGCATGTTCAGCCACCCCAGGACGCCAAACCACAACAATGCAACGCCACGCTGCGCTCCATGTTCGACCGGCTGGTTTTGCTGGTCGTCAAGACGCAGAGCCCGGCGGCAGCGCTGCAACTGGCCAAGCTGAGTGCGTCGCTGTCCGCAGGTGCTTCAGAGGCGCGCGAACAAACCTTCTGGCGTGTGGTCGCGGGTTACTTCGAGGCCTTGGGACACAAGCTCCTGCCGCCTGATCTGTACGCCAAACGAGCAACGTCGCGCATCCTGCTTCAGTTTGCATCGTTTGTACAAGGCAAGTCGCAGGTTTCGGAAACCCTGCTGCACGACCTCCTGTTCCTGTGTGCCCAATCTGAGCACGGGGCTGCGGAGCAGGCGCCTCACCTGCATGCAGTGAAACAGGCCTTCGGTCTTGTCGACGAACGACCGGTCAACTACCACCAGGCTACCTTGGGTCGCTACGACCCTGCCGTGCTGGCCCAGGCGCGCAAACGCATACATACAGCCAAGGAAGCCTGGTCGCTCTTCTCAGGCGGTGACGCCAGCCGATCGAGGCAGGTGGTGGACCAGTTCGGTCTGGTGGCCGACTCGCTTCTGAAGCTGCACCCTGCCAGTACCGTGCTGGCACAGGCCCTCGTCAAGGCCGCTGAGCACGCCACACGGGAGAGCCGCGGCGTGCGGCCCGAGCTCGCCATGGAGGTGGCCACGACCACGCTGTACCTGGAGGCGGCATTCGAAGACTTTGATCCCAATGCCCATGAGCTCACCGAGCGCACCCAGGCACTGGCTGTGCGGCTTGAAAGCGTGCTTGCAGGTGAGCCGGCCCAGCCGCTGGATACCTGGATGGAGCAGCTCTATCGCCGTGTGAGCGACCGCCAGACCATGGGCAGTGTGGTGGGCGAGCTGAAGGCGTCGCTGACCGAAGTTGAAAAATCGCTCGATCAGTTCTTCCGCGCGCCTGTTGAGAAGGCAGGCCTGCATGTGGCAGTTTCGCAGCTCGGGCAAATGCGGGGTGTGCTTTCGGTGCTTGGTCTCGACCAGGCGGTTCAGACCGTTGCGCGCATGCGCACGGTTGTTGATCAGATCCTCGATACCGAAGTTGATGAAGCCATGGCTCGCGAGGCTGGAACCTTCCAGCAACTGGGCAACAACCTCAGCGCGTTGAGTTTTCTGGTGGACATGCTCAACTACCAGCCTGCGCTGGCCAAGAAGCTGTTCGTATTCGATGAAGAAAAAGGCGAGCTGTTGCCACTGATGGGCCGAACCCTGGCCGAGAGGGTGCCCGAGCAGCCGGCCAAGGACGACGCCCAGGCCATCGACGCAGGCGTGCAGCGCGTGGTGGAAGGGGTGCAAGACGGGATCAGCCTCGCGGATCTGAGCGAACAGCTCGATACCCTGGCCTCGCAGGCATCATTGGCCGAACAGCCTGAAGTGGCGCGTGCCGCTCGCGAGGCCGCGCAAGCGGTCATTCACGACGATCCCAAGGCGGGCGCACAAGCCCTGGTCGATCTGTCCGTCGCTTCGGCTCAGACGCCCAGCGAGCCAATGCCGATCAATGACGCCTCTGGCGAAGATGACGACCTGCTCGACATTTTCCTGGAAGAGGCGCGCGAAGTGGTGCACAACGGTCTGGCGGCCGTGAACCAGTTGCAGGCGCAGCCTTCCGATCTTGAACACCTGACCACCCTGAGACGCGCTTTTCACACACTCAAAGGCAGTTCACGCATGGTCGGCCTCACCGAATTTGGTGACGCGGCATGGGCCATGGAGCAGATGCTCAATGCGGCATTGGCCGAACAGGGTGTGTCCAGGCCGGAAATGCTCCGTCTGGCTGGCGAGGCCTTGGGTGGTTTTTCGCGGTGGGTCCAGGACATTGAAGCGCGCACGGACGTGCCATGGAGTGCCCAGCCGTTCAGGGACAGCGCCGAATCATGGCGCAACGACGCTGTGTACCGCCCTCTGGTCCTGCCAGAAATACAGCAGCCTGAGCTGGAAGCGGTTGCGATCGCAGAAGCACCTGAAGCAGATCCGTTGGCACTGGAATCGGCACCAGTCGCGCATGAAGTCGCCCACGATGGGGCCGCCATGGATTCGCAGCCCGACCACGAAGCTGCTGAGCAGCTCGGGGCTGAAGGCAGCGATCTGGGCGCTCCGACCGAGTCACAGTTTGACGAGGGCCTGGAGCTGGACGCTGGAACGACAGAGGTTTCTCAAGACAGCATTCCCTCTCTGCAGGGACATTCGGATTTTGTCGATACCTCGACTTTTGGGAGCGATCTCGGTTTGGCCAGTGACCCCGTGTTCGTTGAGGTGCGGGGTGAAGTCGCTTCGCAACCGATGTTCAGCGACATCGACATGGCCAGCCTCTCCCGCCTGTCTTCCTTTGCAGAGCCCGAAACACCTGCCAGTGAAGACACCGGAGTACCAGCCGAAGCCGTCAGCGAGACGCCAGCCGAAGTCATTGAATTCCATGCCGGCGCAGAGCCTGCCGCTGAATCCGATGCCGATCTGAAGGCCGAAGGGGCAGCGCCGCTGGGCAACGGAATTCCACAGCTTCATGCGGTCGAGGTGTCTGAAGATGCCGGCGGGGCGCATGACGTTGCTGTGCACTTCGACGAACCCATGGATGAAGTCCCTGATGACCAGACCAAGGTCATCGGGAATCTCCGCATTGGCATCAAGCTCTACAACGTCTACCTGAACGAAGCAGACGAGTGGTCTCGCCGGCTGGTGAACAGCCTCGGTGAATGGGCGCTTGAGCGCCACGAGCCTCTGAACGTTGAGGCAGAGTCGCTTGCGCACTCCTTGGCTGGTAGTTCGGCCACGGTTGGGTTTGAGTCGCTTTCCCGCATTGCCCGTGCGCTGGAGCATGCGCTCAACACAGTGAGTCAGCATCAGGAGGGGGGTCAGCAGGCCTCCGCCGAGCACGCACAGCTGTTTGTGGATGCCTCGGAAGACATTCGACGACTGCTTCACCAGTTTGCTGCCGGTTTCGTCAAGGAGCCGAATGCGGACTTGCTGGAAGCGCTGTACCGTGTGGTGCACGAGCCGTGGCCAGAAGCCGTGGTTGAGGTGCCTGAAGCCCCGACCACACCGTCGGACGAAGAAGTCTCTGCGCCTTCGCTGATGGTGACCGAGTTCGAGCCCATACACTTCCACGAGGACAGACCCGGGCACGCCGCTGTTCAGGACATCGATGACGACATCGACGTGCTGGACACCATCGACGCCGACCTGTTTCCCATCTTCACGGAAGAGGCGCTGGAGCTGTTGCCCCAGCTGGGTGGTGCGTTGCGCCAGTGGGTCGCTCGTCCGGACAACAACAGCGCCCGTGCAGAGGTGCTGCGCAATCTTCACACCCTCAAAGGCAGTGCCCGCTTGGCGGGGGCCTTGCGTTTGGGCGAGATGGCCCACCGCATGGAAACAGATGCCGAGCGCATGGGTTCGGACGTGAAACGCGGTGCGGACCTTGAACCCCTGGAAGCGGCATTCGATGCCATCACGGCCCGCTTCGACGTGTTGCGGCATGCCGAGCATCCTTCTGAAGATCTCAAGCCACTGGCTGAAATCGCCGTGCCAGCCGACATTGCGCTGGTGGCTCCTGAAGATGCCCTCGTTGAAGACAACCGCCAAGAGGTGCCGCCCGCAAGTCCGGTTGCAGAGAGCCTTTCCAGCCTCACGCTGCCCCGCATTCCCGTGCTGGCCCAGGCCCGTGCCGGTGCTGCCGTGCGCGTGCGCCCGGAGCTGCTGGACCGGCTGGTCAACCAGGCGGGTGAGGTCATCATCACGCGTTCGCGCATGGAGTCGGAACTGGTGACCCTGCGAGGTTCGCTGAAGGACCTCACAGGCAACCTGGATCGCCTGCGCATGCAGCTTCGCGACATTGAGCTTCAGGCCGAAACCCAGATGCAGTCGAGGTTGGCACAGGCTCGCGATGCCGACCAGTCTTTCGATCCGCTGGAGTTTGACCGCTTCACACGTGTGCAGGAACTCACCCGCATGATGGCCGAGTCGGTCAACGACGTGGCCACCGTGCAGCGCAATTTGCAGCGCGCAGTGGAAGCCACCGAAGACGGACTCGTCGCTCAGGCGCGCCAGACACGGGAGCTT
The DNA here is from genome assembly GCF_030651625.1 of Hydrogenophaga sp. Taxonomy (GTDB): domain Bacteria; phylum Pseudomonadota; class Gammaproteobacteria; order Burkholderiales; family Burkholderiaceae_C; genus Hydrogenophaga. The sequence goes on from NZ_JAUSCF010000017.1 coordinate 168,710, forward strand.
CAAAGCGACCTGTTGCGCACGCGCATGGTGGAATTTGAAGGTATCTCCGAGCGGCTGTACCGTGTGGTGCGTCAGGCTTCGAAAGAGACCCACAAGCAAGTGCGCCTCGACATCACAGGCGGCAACATTGAAATGGACCGGGGCGTGCTGGACCGGATGACGGCTGCCTTTGAACACCTGCTGCGCAACAGCGTCGTGCATGGCATTGAGTCGCCTGACGAACGCGCTGCCGCAGGCAAACCGGCCGAAGGTCGAATCGAGATTCGCCTGGCGCAGGAACTCAACGACGTATCGGTGGTCTTCAGCGACGACGGAGCAGGCCTGGATCTGGACCGCTTGCGGGAAAAGGCCCTGGCTCAAGGGCTTGTTCAACCCGGTGTCAATGTGTCTGATGCCGAGGCCGCACAGTTGGTGTTCGAGGCCGGTCTGAGCACGGCGCAAGAAGTTTCCGAACTGGCCGGGCGGGGCATCGGCATGGACGTGGTGCGTGCCGACGTGGTGGCGCTGGGTGGCCGGATTGAAACCAGCAGTGAGCGGGGTCAGGGAGCCAGCTTCAAACTCGTGTTGCCGCTCACCACCGCTGTGACGCAGGTGGTAATGGTTCGAGCTGGGGCACTCACGTTCGGAGTGCCGTCCAACATCGTGGAACTGGTGCGCCGCGTCAGCGCCGACGAGCTGTCCAAGGCGTACGAGACGGGAACCCTGCACGCGGGTGCCGAGGACATCCCCTTCTACTGGGCCGGCGCCCTGCTGCAGTCTTCGCCGCGATCGGTTGAAAGCGCACGCACCTTGCCTGTGGTGATTTTCCGAAGCGCAGCCCAGCGCGTCGCCATGCATGTGGATGCGGTCCTGGGCAACCAGGAAGTGGTGGTGAAGAACCTGGGGTCGCAGTTGTCGCGACTGCCCGGTCTGGCGGGCATGTCGATCCTGGCATCGGGCGCTGTGGCGTTGATTTACAACCCGGTGGCTTTGGCAACCGTGTATGGTGCGCAGGTTCATGAATGGGTGGCGGCGCAGGTGCACACCCCCCAGCTTGCTCAGGGAGAAACCGCTTCTGCCGCCGATCTGGCCATGAATGCGGTGCCCCTGATTCTGGTGGTGGACGATTCGATCACCGTGCGTCGCGTCACGCAGCGCTTGCTGCAGCGCGAGGGCTACCGGGTGTCTTTGGCGGCGGATGGCCTGCAGGCGCTGGAGCGTTTGCAGCAGGAGCGGCCGACTGTGGTGCTCTCGGACATTGAAATGCCGCGCATGGACGGATTCGATCTGGTGCGCAACATTCGGGGCGACGCCCGCTTGGCCGGTCTGCCAGTGATCATGATCACCTCGCGCATTGCAGAAAAGCATCGCGAGCATGCCCGGGAGTTGGGTGTGGACCATTACCTCGGCAAGCCTTACGCGGAAGACGAGCTGCTGGCCCTCATCGGCCACTACGCCCAGATTGCCGCGGAGCAGGTTTGACGGGGCTCATCCCAGCCACGCTTCGCGTGACCCCCTCAAGGGGGCGATACCAGTGGCCCGGTAAAGCCGGTTCCACGGTATCTCTGGACTGAGACACTTCGCGCCGGAGAGGGTTTGGTACATCCCCGCAGCGGCTTCGCGCGTTCCCCTCAAGGGGGCAATGCCTGCGGGGCAAACTTCAGATCTTTTTCGGGTTCTTGACCACGGCGTAGCGCCTTAACGTGGCTTCCCTTGCTTCTGCGTGGTCCACGATGGGCAATGGGTAGTTCTCACCCAGCACAAGGCCCGCCGCTGCTTTCTCGATCTCGTTGGCCTTCCAGGGAGCGTGAACAGCCGCGTCAGGCAGGCCGGCGAGCTGAGGCAGATAGCGCCGGATGAACTTGCCGCCAGGATCGAACTTCTCGCTTTGAGTGACAGGGTTGAAGATGCGGAAATAGGGCTGCGCATCACACCCGCTGGAACTGGCCCATTGCCAGCCACCGTTGTTGGCAGCAAGGTCGAAGTCGATCAGGTGCTCGGCGAAATAGCGCTCCCCCCAGCGCCAATCGATCCCCAGGTCTTTCACCAGGAAACTGGCGACCACCATGCGCAGGCGGTTGTGCATGTAGCCCGTCTGGTTGATCTGGGCCATGGCCGCGTCCACCAGTGGGTAACCGGTCCGCCCCTCGCACCACGCCGCAAACAGGACCTTGGCGTGTTTGCCGTGTTCAAACTTGATGTGGTCGTACTCGGGCTTGAACGCACGGTCCACCACATGGGAGTGATTGGCCAGCACCTGGTGGTAGAAATCACGCCAGATCAGCTCAGACAGCCATGTGCTCGCACCTGCCATGCCCTGCAGATGCATCTGATACGCCACCGAAGCCACCCGGCGGATCGAGATGGTGCCGAAGCGCAAGTGCACACTGAGGTAGCTGGGCCCCTTCACGGCGGGAAAGTTGCGGGCATCCTCATACCAGTCGATGCGCTGCACGAAGTCTTCGAACAGCTGATGCGCGCCGCTGCTGCCGGTGGGCATGGGCAGTTGAGACAAATTGCTTGCTTCGAATCCGATGTCTGGCAAGCTCGGCACTCCCGACGCCAGGTCGGCAGAAAGAGGCGCCAGCGAAGTCCCGTATTTCTCCACGGGATAGGATTTCAAATGAAACGGGGTGAGCTGTTTGAGCCAGGCGTTCTTGTAGGGAGTGAACACCCCGAATGCATGTCCGGCCTGCGTGAGCACCTCGCGACGCTCGAAGATCACATGGTCCTTGTGGCTGTGCAAAAGGATGCCCGCATGCGCGAGGTTGCCGAACACCTGGGCGTCGCGCGCCAGTGCGGCGGGCTCGTCGTCGTGATTGGCGAAGACAGCCTGAACCTGCAGTTCCTGCGCCAATGCAGGGATCTCGGTCTGTGCCCGAGCATGGCGCACGATCAACCCCGCGCCCGGCACGCCGTTCAGCTCGGCCATCCTGCGCAATTGCTCGTCGAGCTCAACCAGTGATTCGCGGATGAATTCCACGCGGCGGTCGACCCGATTCAGCCCGTCCAGGATGTCCGTGTCGAAGACGAACACACACCAGACCTGCTTGCAGGCTTTGAGCGCATGGTGCAGGGCCGCGTTGTCATCTGCACGCAGGTCGCGGCGGAACCACATCAGGCCTTTGTCGTAGGTGTTCATGGGGGCGTCCGGGCTGCTTGCGGCCGAAAAAATGGCGCGGCTTAAAATCCCGCGATGTTTGCTGATTCTGCCCCCACCAACCTGACCAATCATTTCCTGATTGCGATGCCCGCCTTGAGCGACGAGCTATTCGGTCGCAGTGTGGTGTTTCTGTGTGAGCACAGTGAAAAGGGTGCATTGGGCCTGGTCATCAACAAACCCAGCGACATCCTGTTGCCCCGCCTTTTTGAAAAGATCGACCTCTCGCTGGGCCGTGAAGACCTGTCCGACCAGCCTGTGTTTCAAGGCGGACCGGTGCAGACCGAACGTGGGTTCGTTCTGCACGACGCGGTCGAAGGCGGCGAGGGTGAGTCTGTTTATGCGTCCACCCTGTCCATTCCTGGCGGGCTGGAAATGACCACGTCCAAAGACGTGCTGGAAGCGATTTCCTCTGGCGCTGGTCCGCGCAGGGTGTTCGTGACCCTGGGTTATGCGTCATGGGGCCAGGGTCAGCTGGAATCTGAAATCACGGAAAACAGCTGGCTCACGGTGGAGGCTGACCCCAACCTGATCTTCGATGCACCCGTGGCCGAACGCTACGAAAGGGCCATGGGCCTGCTGGGCTTGCAGCCCTGGATGCTTTCGCCCGACGCGGGGCATGGATGAAGCACCCCCCGCGCCGCTTCGCGTCACCCCCCTCTCTCGCCTTCGGCGGGAGGGGGGCCACACCTGCGGCCCGGCGAAGCCGGTTTCGCGGAGTGTGCGAATTGGCGGGGCATCGTGTCTTTGGCGGGGCGAACAGCGGATGTTGACGGACATCTCACCGTCCCACCAGACGTTCCTGGCGTTTGACTACGGTCTGAAACGCACGGGCGTGGCCACCGGCAACCGGTTGACCGGCACAGCCACTCCTCAGGGAACGATCGCGGCCGAGGGTGAATCGCGTTTCGTGCAGATCGCCCAGCGCCTGAACGAGTGGCAGCCGGACGCCCTGGTGGTGGGGGTGCCTTACCACCCGGATGGCGCGGCGCACGAAAACACCGCTCGCGCTTTGAAGTTTGCGCGCCAGTTGCGCGGGCGCCATGGCTTGCCGGTGTATGAGGTGGACGAGCGCTATTCCACCACTGAAGCCCACAGCCTGGGCGCGAAAGATGCCGACGCCGCTTCGGCCTGCATCATCCTGGAACAGTTTTTGAGGAGTCTGCCTTGACCCAGCCGCCGTCACTCGACGCCGAGGCCCTGTACAACGGGCTGCGCAGCGCGGTACAACAATTTCTGGCCGACTCGCCCGTGCCGCTGGTGCTGGTGGGCATCACCTCGGGTGGTGCATGGCTGGCCGAACGCTTGCAAAGAGACCTGGGACTGCCTGGCGCGGCGGGCGTGATTTCTTCTGCCATGCACCGGGACGATTATTCCCAGCGAGGCCTGACCAACAGCGCGCAGACCTCGCTGCCTTTCGAGGTCAATGGTGCCCATGTGCTGCTGATCGACGATGTGCTCTATACCGGCCGTACCCTGCGCGCCGTGATCAATGAGCTGTACGACTACGGGCGCCCCGCCAGTGTCAAACTGGCGGTGCTGGTGGATCGAGGCGGCAGGGAACTGCCGATCGAAGCGAACGTGTGTGTGGCCACGCTGACGCTGCCCGACGACCAGCTGCTTGAACTTGCCAAGGACGACCATGGGCAACTGAGTTTTGTAGTGGAAAGCAAGAAGGTCTGAACGTGGCACGCAATCCCCAGCTCAACAAAAACGGTGAACTCATTCACCTGCTTTCCACCGAAGGCCTCTCACGCGACATCCTCACCCAGATCCTCGATACCGCTGGCAACTTCGTGAGCGTGAGCAGTCGCGAGGTGAAAAAGGTGCCGCTGCTGCGTGGCAAGAGCGTCTTCAACCTGTTTTTCGAGAACAGCACCCGCACCCGAACCACCTTCGAGATCGCGGCCACGCGCCTCAGCGCCGACGTGATCAACCTCGACATCGCACGAAGCTCCACCGCCAAGGGCGAATCGCTGCTCGACACCATCTCCAACCTCAGCGCCATGGCGGCCGACATCTTCGTCGTGCGCCACAGCGAATCGGGCGCGCCCTACCTCATCGCGCAGCATGTGGCACCGCACGTGCACGTGATCAATGCCGGCGACGGGCGCCACGCGCACCCCACGCAAGGGCTGCTCGACATGTACACGATCCGCCACTACAAGCAGGATTTCACGAAACTGTCGGTGGCCATCGTGGGCGACGTCGTGCATTCGCGCGTCGCGCGATCGGACATCCACGCCCTGACCACGCTGGGTTGCCCCGACGTGCGCGTGGTCGGCCCGCGCACGCTGGTGCCCAGCGATCTCTCGCAGATGGGCGTGCGTGTGTGCCACACGCTCGAGGAAGGCATCAAGGACTGCGACGTGGTGATCACGCTGCGGCTGCAGAACGAGCGCATGAGCGGTGCGTTGCTGCCATCGAGCCAGGAGTATTTCAAGAGCTTTGGTCTCACGCCCGACCGCTTGCGCTGGGCCAGGCCCGACGCCATCGTGATGCACCCGGGGCCCATCAACCGCGGGGTGGAAATCGATTCGGCTGTGGTGGACGGCCCGCAGAGCGTGATCCTGCCGCAGGTGACTTTTGGCATCGCGGTGCGCATGGCGGTGATGGGCATCGTCGCGGGGAACGAGGCATGAACGTTGCCCCCACGCTCCACCGCTGCGCGGGTCGCTGCCCCCCGAGGGGGCTGGCCTTGCTTGGGGCGGCCCTGCGCTGCGGCCGGGTTGCCCCCACGCTCCGCCGCTGCGCGGGTCGCTGCCCCCCCAGGGGGCTGGCTTTGCTTGGGGCGGCCCTGCGCTGCGGCCTGGATGCCTCCACGCTCCACCACTGCGGCCGACCGATCGCTGAGCGAAAGAACCACCTATGAAGATCCTGATTCAAAACGGCCGCGTCATGGACCCGGCCACCGGGCGCGACGAGATGACCGATGTGGCGATCGCGGCTGGCCGTATCATCGCCATCGGCAACGTGGGTGCGGATTTCCACGCCAACCGCACCATCGACGCCACGGGCTGTGTGGTTGCTCCGGGTCTCGTCGACTTGGCTGTGCGCCTGCGAGAACCCGGTCAGGAACACGCCGCCATGCTGGAGAGCGAAATGGCCGCAGCGGTGGCCGGTGGTGTGACCTCGCTGGTTTGCCCTCCCGACACCGATCCCGTGCTGGATGAACCCGGCTTGGTGGACATGCTCAAGTTCCGCGCCGAAAAGCTGCACCTGGCGCGTGTGTTTCCGCTGGGTGCGCTCACCCGCGGTCTCAAGGGCGAAGTACTGACCGAGATGGCTGAACTGACCGAGTCCGGCTGCATTGGTTTTGGCCAGGCCGAGGTGCCGATCCTGAACACGCAGGTGCTGCAGCGCGCGCTGCAGTACGCCGCCACGTTCGGGTACACGGTCTGGCTTCGGCCGCAGGACGCCTGGCTGGGCAAGGGCGTGGCCGCGAGCGGACCACTGGCGACGCGTCTGGGCCTGGCCGGCGTGCCGGTGGCCGCAGAGACCATTGCCCTGCACACATTGTTTGAGCTGATGCGCGCGGTGCAAGGCAAGGCCGGCACCGGTGCGCGGGTGCACCTGTGCCGCATCAGCAGTGCGGCGGGGTTGGCGCTGGTGCGTCAGGCCAAGGCCGAAGGCCTGCCCGTGACCTGCGATGTGAGTGTGCACAACCTGCTGCTTACCGATGTGGACATTGGCTATTACGACAGCCGCTTGCGGCTGCAGCCGCCCGTGCGCCAGCAACGCGACCGCGATGCGTTGCGAGCAGGGCTGGCCGATGGCAGTATCGATGCATTGGTGTCTGACCACAACCCGGTGGACAGTGACGCCAAGACGCTGCCGTTTGCCGAAGCCGAACCCGGTGCCACTGCAGTGGAACTGCTGCTGGGCCTGGCATGCAAATGGGCACAGCAGGACGGCCTGGGACTGATGCAGGCGCTCACCGTGCTCACGCAGGGGCCGCAGGCGGTGCTGGGCGCAAGCCTGGGCACCTTGCAAGCCAGCGTGGGCAAACTGGCGGTGGGGGGCGTGGCGGACGTGTGTGTGTTCGATCCGAACCAACCCTGGGCCGTGGAAGCCCCAGTGTTGCGCAGCCAGGGCAAGCACACACCTTTCGGTGGCCACGAACTGCCTGTGAGCGTGCGCGCCACGCTGGTGGGTGGGCAGGTGGCACACTGGTCAGTCGAGAACGGGGTCGTGTCCGCGTGACCACCCTGCGCGCATTCTGGCGCGCGCTGCGGGCCTCATGGCACGTGCTTCGCGCTCTATGGATCATCCGCACCGAGTTCCCTCGCCTCACGCCTGCGCAGACCCGGTTGCTGCTGCGCGAGTGGACGCGACAGATGCTGCGCATCCTCAACGTGGAACTGGTGGTGCATGGCGAGCCGCCCGAACGCGGCCCTTTGCTGCAACTGGCCAATCACGTGTCCTGGCTGGACATCCTGGTCATGAACGCCGCCCAACCCAGCCGCTTTGTGTCCAAGGCCGACGCCAAGCACTGGCCCTTGCTGGGTACCCTCGTCACCGCTGCGGGCACGCTCTACATCGAGCGCGAAAACCGCCGGGATGCCATGCGTGTGGTGCACCGCATGACCGACAGTCTGCGCGAGGGAGACATCCTGAGCGTGTTCCCCGAAGGCACCACCAGCGATGGCAGCTCGCTGCTGCCGTTCCACGCCAACCTGTTGCAATCGGCCATCTCGGCCAATGTGCCGGTGCTGCCCGTGGCACTGCGCTTTGTCGACAGCCGCAACGGTGCACCGCACGACGCACCGGTGTATGTGGGCGACACCACACTGATTGCATCGATCTGGACCACTTTGCGCGCCAGTCACCTGCGAGCGGTGGTGCGTTACGGCGAGGCGCAGACGTTTCAGGGGCGTGACCGCCGCACCTGGGCAGAAGACGTGCGCAGTGAGGTGCAGCGCCTGCTGGATCTTTCGCCGATGGATCAGTCCGCAGCGTCGCGGGACTGAACTTCGGCAGGGGTGGTGTCTGCAGCAACCCCCTGCGCCGCGGGTTTTTGCAGGCGGCGATACAGCATGCCGCGCGACACCCCCAAGGCCCTGGCTGCCTTGGCGATGTTTCCGCCGCACTCGGCCAGTGTGACCTCGATCAGTCGTTGGCTGTGGTCCACCAGGGTGGGGCGCTTGCTGGATGAAGGGGCGCGGTCGGTGCGGGCCGGCTCTGCAACGGCGGCGATGGAAGGCGCTTCGGCCAGCGTCATGGGTGGTGGGCTGGCGTGGTCATGAGGGTGGCTGGTTGCTCCCGCCGGTGCACCCTCCACAGCCACCGCGTGGTTGAAGTCCGCCCCATCGTCACCACACATGCGTCCCTTGACCCACACGCCCAGCCCATTGGGCAGCCGCAGGGTCTGCATCCGCTTCTGCCGGTGCAGGTCCATCAGGCGCTCGATGGGGGTCCCGAACACGCTGTCCACCGTGGGTCGGCCCTCCATGTGGCAACCCGTGAGCCGCCGGCCCGCACCATTGAGCCAGAGTACCCGCCCGCAAGGGCTGACACCCGCCAGCGCCTCCAGCGGCGTGTCCAGAAACGTCGGGCTGGCCTGGAAATGCAGCAGCAGGTGCTCGGTGGACTGCAACTGCAGCAGGCGGTTTTCGATGGTGGTGGCGTAGGTGCCCACCACCGCTGCCGCATCGAACGGAAACCGCCCGCCCTCCACCGACACGTCGAGCACGCCCGCGAGCTGGCCATGGATGTCGTGGATCGGCGCAGCAGCGCAGTACAGCCCTTTCAGGCTCTGGTGAAAGTGCTCGCCGCCGGCCACGCTGCAGGCTTCGCCGGTGCGCACCACGATGCCGGGGGCACTGGTGCCGATGTGGCTTTCGGCGATGTTCACACCCACGCGCGCGGCGGCGCGCAGCAGGGGTTGGCCGGGGTTCTGAGGCAGGTCGGTGGCGTGGATGATCACGCCCTGGGCGTCGGTCAGCAGCACGCGGCAGTCGGTGCCGCCCAGGGCGGCTTCCATGTGGCCCAGCTCGGTGTTGCCGGCTTGCAGCAACTGGCGGTTGCGGTTCAGGCTGGCGTGGGCGCGGCTCCGGCTCACCGGTTCGAAGCTCACCGAATCGAACGGGCGCAGATGGGCCGAACAGCAGCGCAGCCACGATTGCAGCACCGGCTCCCCCACCAGACCCGAAGGGCGAATCCCTTCTTCGAAAAAGCGTTGCCGAGCCAGCGCGGTGCGCTGGTCGGGCGTCTGAAAAAAAGGCTGGTGGGTGGTGTGGCTGCTTGGGCTGGCTGGCGGCGGCATGACGGGCTCCTTCACCTGGGCAAGTATCAGTGGGTGCACAGGGAAGCCGCATGCGGGTAAGCCCTTGACGGCGCATCCCCAGAAAGGGGAGTGTTCCATGTCGGAACACATTCGCTTCAGGGAAATCCCGAAGGTGAATTTCCCGGCGTGCGCAGCCAACATCTGTAAGCCGACTTATGAAGCCCCCAGCACAAGGCAGGGCGGGTCGGCAACCCCACAACAGGCCTGCCGGCAGCGGGCTGCATCAGGAGACACGATGAAACCGATCCACCCCGTCACCACCCGGTGCCGCCTGGCCTTGGGCCTGCTCGCCGCCGTGGCGTTCAGCGCTTCCGCCTGGGCGCAGACGCCTGCGAAAGGCACACCGGCCCACATCAAGGCCGCCGTCGGGAAGGTCAATGCGGCCTTCATGCAGAGCAACGCTGCACAGACCCCCGACTGGCCCAGCTATGGGCTCGACTACGCGGAAACGCGCCACTCGAAATTGAACCAGATCAGCACCGCCAACGTGAAGGATCTGGGCCTGGTGTGGTCCTACAACCTTGAATCGAAGCGGGGCGTGGAGGCCACGCCGCTGGTGGTCGACGGCATCATGTACGTCACCGCATCGTGGAGCATCGTGCACGCGGTTGATGTGCGCACCGGCAAGCGCATCTGGACGTTTGATCCGAAGGTGCCGCGCGAAGCCGGCTACAAAGGCTGCTGCGACGTGGTCAACCGCGGCGTGGCGCTGCATGAAGGTAAGGTCTTCGTGGCTTCGTACGACGGTCGCCTGATCGCGCTGGACGCAGCCAGCGGCAAGGTGGCGTGGGATAAGGACACCATCATCGACCGCAAGTTCAGCTACACCATCACCGGCGCGCCGCGCGTGTTCAAGGGCAACGTGATCATCGGCAACGGCGGCGCCGAGTACGGCGTGCGCGGCTACATCACGGCTTATGACGCGAAGACAGGCGCCCAGAAATGGCGCTGGTTCACCGTGCCGGGCGACCCGAGCAAACCCTTCGAAGACGAGTCGATGGAGCGCGCCGCAAAGACCTGGGACCCTGCGGGCAAGTGGTGGGAAGCCGGCGGCGGTGGCACCGCATGGGACGCCATGGCGTTTGACCCCGAGCTGAACCTGATGTACATCGGCACCGGCAACGGATCGCCCTGGGCGCAAAGCAAGCGCAGCCCGGCCGGCGGCGACAACCTCTACCTCGCTTCCATCGTCGCGCTCAACCCGGACACGGGCAAGTATGTCTGGCATTACCAGCAGACACCCGGCGACAGTTGGGACTACACCTCCACGCAGCCAATGATTCTGGCCGACCTGACGCTGGACGGCAAGCCGCGCAAGGTGATTCTGCACGCGCCGAAGAACGGCTTCTTCTTCGTGATCGACCGCACCAACGGCCAGTTCATCTCAGCCAAGAATTTCGTCGATGTGAACTGGGCCACCGGCTACGACCAGAACGGACGTCCCATCGAAACCGCGATCGCGCGCACCGCCGACCGGCCACGCGAGATCATCCCGAGCGCATTCGGAGCGCGCAACTGGCATTCGATGTCATTCAACCCGCAAACCGGGCTGGTCTACATGCCGGTGCAGGGCGTGCCGCTCACCCTCATGGACAACAAGGACTGGAAGTTCAACGCCGACCGCCCGGGCGAGCCGCATTCCAACATGGGCTGGAACACTGCCAGCTTTGCCAATGTGGAACCACCCACCAGCAAGCCGTTTGGCCGTCTGGTGGCCTGGGACCCGGTGAAGCAACAGGCCGCCTGGACCAAGGAGCAGATTTCGCCCTGGAACGGCGGCACACTCACCACCGCCGGCAACCTGGTGTTCCAGGGCACGGCGGACGGTCGGTTCATTGCCTACAACGCCGCCACCGGCGAGCAGCTGTGGGAGGCTCCCACCGGCACCGGTGTGATCGCCGCACCCTCCACCTACCTGGTGGATGGCAAGCAGTACGTGTCGATTGCCGTGGGCTGGGGCGGGGTTTATGGGCTGGCCCAGCGAGCCACCGACCGCATGGGGCCGGGCACGGTGTACACCTTCGCGGTGGGGGGTAAAGCCGAGCCACCCGCGCATGTCGCTTACCAGTTGGGCAAACTGGTCGAAGGCGTCAAGTACGATCCGGCGCATGTGCCGGCTGGCACCGCGCTGTACGTGAGCAACTGTGTGTTCTGTCATGGCGTGCCGGGTGTGGACCGTGGCGGCAACATTCCCAACCTGGGCTATATGGACGCGTCTTTCATTGAGAACCTCGACAAGTTCGTCTACAAGGGCCCGGCCACAGCCCGTGGCATGCCCGACTTCACCGGAAAACTCAGCACCGATGACGTTCAGAAAATCAAGGCATTTATTCAAGGCACAGCCGATGCCATTCGGCCGAAGAAGTGAAGCTTTCGCCCCCACGCTCCACCGCTTCGCGGGTCGCTGCCCCCCGGGGGGGCTGACCTTGCTTGGGGCGGCCCTGCGCGGCGGTCGGATCGCCCCCACGCTCCTCCGCTTCGCGGGGCGCTCTCCCCCGGTGGGGCTGATCCGCCTTGGGGCGGCCCTGCGCCGGATCGGTACCCCCATGCTCCACCGCTTCGTGGGTCGCTGCCCCCCAGGGGTGCCGGGCCTGCCTTGGGGCTGTTCGACGGCTGGCCCGGTTTCCTTCAAGTGGCATGTCTGGCTCGGTTTTGGCCTGTGTGTGAGCGCCACCGTCCTGCAGGCCCAGCCCGTCACCGCAACCGGTGACACTGCTGGCGCACTCGCACCGGTGGTCATCACAGGCCAGGGCAGTTTTGAGCAGCGCTGGCGTTCACCTGGGTCGGTCGATGTGATCGATGGCGAGGAACTGCGTGCTGGTCAGTTGCAGATCAACCTGTCCGAAGGTCTGGGCCGGGTGCCCGGTCTGGTGGTGCGCAACCGCCAGAACTACGCCCAGGACCTGCAGATTTCGGTGCGTGGCTTCGGCGCGCGTGCGCCTTTCGGAGTGCGGGGTGTACGCCTGTTCGTGGACGGCATTCCCGCCAGCACGCCCGACGGGCAAGGCCAGGCGGCCAACTTTCCCATCGGCAGTGCCGACCGCATCGAGATCGTGCGCGGGCCGTATTCCGCGCTCTATGGTGCGTCGGCCGGCGGCGTGATCGCCCTGTACACGCAGGACGGCAAACGGCCCGGAGAGTGGCGCACGGGCGTTGCAGGTGGATCGGACGGGCTGTGGCGTTTTTCCAGCCAGCTGACCGGGCAGACCGGTGCGGTCGGTGAGCGCGGCTGGTCGTACACGCTGGACGGCAGCACCTTCGAGACCGACGGTACACGCCCCCAGTCGGCCGCGTCGCGCAGCACCGGCAATCTCAAGCTCAGCCGTGCCCATGAGGGTGGGCGCACCGTGCTGGTGTTCAACCGCCAGACCAGCCAGGCGCTCGACCCGCTGGGTCTGACGCGGGCCGAGTTCGATGCCGACCCGCAGCAGACCAACGCCGTGGCCACCGATTTCAACACCCGCAAGAGCGTGTCGCAAAGCCAGTTGGGCCTGGCCTGGGAGCAGGCAATGGGCGGTGGTCACCGGCTGGAGCTGATGGGCTACGCCGGCCAGCGCGCGGTGCGCCAGTTCCAGGCGATTCCTGCCGGTGCGCAAACACCTCCCGGCAGCGCCGGTGGCGTGATCGACCTGGACCGCGACTACGGCGGGTGGAACGCGCGCTGGCGCCTGGACCGCTCGTACGGCGACGCAACGCTCACGGTCACGGCCGGGCTGGCGGGCGACCGGCAGAGCGAAGTGCGGCTGGGCTTTGAAAATTTTGTCGGCAGCACCCTGGGGGTGCAAGGGCGCTTGCGCCGGGACGAAACCAACCGCGCCAGCTCGCTCGACCCCTATGCCCAGGCCGAGTGGGCCACGCCCGACTGGACGCTGACCGCTGGTCTCAGGCACTCGAGGGTGCGCTTCGAGTCCAGCGACCGCTACATCCGCCCCGGCAACCCGGACGACAGCGGCACCGCGCGCTTCAGTGGCACCAGTCCGGTACTCGGCGTTCGTCACGCGCTCTCCAGCGAAGTGCAAGCTTTCGCCAGCTTCGGCCGTGGGCTGGAAACACCCACGCTCAACGAGGTGGCCTACCGGCCCTCGGGTTTGACGGGGCTGAACCAGAACCTTTCTGCCTCCACCAGCCGCAGCGCCGAGGCCGGGTTGCGTGGTCGCCATGGCTGGGGTGCCTGGAGCGCCACACTGTTCGACACCCGCACCGAAGACGAGATCGTGGTGCTGAGCAACAGCGGCGGTCGATCCACGTTCCAGAACGCCGGGCGCACCCGCCGCCATGGCCTGGAACTGGCGGCCGACCTCGCCTGGGGACCGCTGGTGATCAGCCCGGCCTACACATGGCTGGACGCGCGCTACCGCGACGGCTTCCTGGCTTGCGCGGGCACCCCGTGCCTGGTACCGACCGTGCCGGTCGCGGCAGGCAATCTGCTGCCCGGCCTCTCCAGGCACCAGGCGGCGGTGCAGGTGCAGTGGGACACCGGCTGGGCCGGCAGCACGGTCACGCTGGATGCACGGCACACCGGCCGCATGGCGGTGAACGACCGCAACACCGAATTCGCGGGCGCCAGCACCTTGTTCAACCTGGGCATGCGCTTCGAACAGAAGCGCGGCGCCTTGACCTGGCGCGAGTTTGTTCGCATCGACAACATCACCGACCGCCGACACGTCGGATCGGTCATCGTGAACGAGGGCAACGGCAGGTTCTATGAGCCGGGTGCTGGCCGTTCGATCTTTGTCGGGCTGGAGCTTGTGAGGTAGAGAGCACCCCCTGCGTCGCCTTCGGCGCCACCCCCCTCAAGGGGGGCGACACCAGCGGCCCGTCCTGAGCTTGTCGAAGGGCGGTTCCGCGGTGTCTCTGGACCTCAAGACACCTCGTGCGTGGCGGCTTGCGTTGAAGTGGTTGGCGGTTCAGCTCAAGGTGTAGTCCTGCGCGGCGGGCTGCCGCACCGCGCGCACGTACTCCGCCGTGAATCCAGGAAACAGCGCCACCACACGTCCGCCTTCCATGCGGTACCAGCTGCGGCACTGGGTCCACACCGAGCCATTCAGCCGCTTTTGCAGTTGCTGGTTGTGCGCGGCCATCACGTCGGCGCGCACCTCGATCCAGCGCTTGTCCTCCTTTTTTACCCGCTGCATGCAGGCGATGGCGTGCTGCACCTCGGGTTCGATGAACAGCAGGGTCGAGGTGTGGCCCGTGCCGGTGTTGGGGCCGAGCATGAGGAACATGTTGGGAAAGCCCGCCACGGTCACGCCGTGGTAAGCCTCCGGGCCCTGTGCCCATGCTTCGCGCAGCGTGCGCCCACCCAGTCCGGTGACCTTGACGGAGGACAGCAGGCGCACCGTGTCGAATCCGGTGGCGCACACCAGCAGGTCAATGGCGTGCTCCACACCGTCGGTGGTGCGGATGCCTCGGGGCGTGACACGCTCGATGCCGGCGGTGACCAGCGCTACATTGGCCTGACCCAGTGCGGGATAGAAGTCGTTGGAATAGATGATGCGCTTGCAGCCCAGTGGGTAGGGGGGTACGAGCTGATGACGCAGATGCGCATCCGGCACCTGGCGCTCCAGATGCGCGCGCGCTGTGCGCAGCATGCCTTTGCGCGCCACGGTGCCTTCATCAAAACCCCGGCGGCCCCATTCCAGCACCTGCGTCCAGCCCCAGCGCACGGCTGCGGCGTAGGGTGGGAAGCGGGCGAGCAGGTGGTCCAGGGCGTTGTACGGGCGGTCCAGACGGGGCAGTACCCAGTTGGCCGTGCGCTGGAACACGGTCAGATGCGCGGCATGTTGCGCGAGGGGCCCCACCAGCTGCGAAGCGGTGGAGCCGGTGCCGATCACCGCCACCCGCTGGCCCGCCAGCGACACGCTGTGGTCCCAGCGCGCTGAGTGCAGCCGTTGACCGGCAAACTGCTCCAGCCCGGGAATGTCGGGCCAGCGAGGCTGGTTCAGCGGGCCGGTGCTGCACACAAAGAAACGCGAGCGCAGCGTGTCGCCGCGCTCGGTGCGGAAATGCCAGTGGCCTGTGCTGTCGTCAAAGCGCGCCTCGGTGAGCTGGGTGCCCAGGCGCGTACGGGCGCCCAGGTGGTGCCTGGCCGCCAGGCGCTGCACATAGGCCTGGATTTCCGGCGCCGAAGCGAAGCGCCGGCTCCAGTCGGGGTTGGGTGCAAAGGAGAACGAATACACCGGGGAGGGCACGTCCACATGGGCGCCAGGGTAGGTGTTGTCCCACCAGGTGCCGCCCATGCCGGGCTGCTTTTCCAGAATGACGAAGTCGCGCAGACCGGCGCGCTGCAACTGGATGCCCATGCACACGCCCGACATGCCGCCACCCATGATCACCACTTCGTGCTCGCTGTGGCTTGGCGCAGCGGCTGCGTCCAGCGTTTCCCTTGTGAACTTGCCCAAACGCTCAATGGCTTCGTCCGCACTGCGCAGCGCACCACCGTGCAGCTGGAACACATGCCAGCGCCCGGGCGTGATCTCGCAGTGGCTGAGCACGCCGGCCGCCGTCAGCGCAGCGTGCAGGTCCAGCGCCTGGTCGTGCAGCATTTCGTCCGTGCCGGCCTGGATCAGCGTGGGCGGCAGGCCACTCAGGTCGGCTTTCAATGCCGATGTCGTCCAGAGCCGGGCATCGGATGTGCCAGATGGATCGCCCAGGTAGTGCCCCACGCAGGCCTCGGCCCAGGCCGCGCTCAACATCGCTTCGCCTGGTGGTTCTTTCGGCATGTGGTCGGGCTGCATGTCGGCCAGGGGCGAGAGCAGCAACAGCAGTTCGGGCAGGGCTTCACCCGCTTCGCGCAGCGCCAGCGCCAGCGACAAGCTCAAGCCGCCGCCCGCCGAATCGCCGCCCACGACCACCGGCCCGCGCTCGCGCAGCGCGCGGTACACCGCCAGCGTGTCGTCGAGCGCGGCGGGAAACGGATGTTCTGGTGCCAGCCGGTAGTTCGCCGCAAACACGGGCAGGCCGGTGGTCTGTGCCAGGCGAGCCGTGAGCGCCCGGTGGGTGGCGGCGCTGCCCACGCAGTAGGCACCACCATGGAGGTACAGCACATGTCCGGCTCTGGCCGGTGGGGCGTCGCCGTGGCACAACCATTCGCCGCGCACACCGGCCACTTCGCCCGGTGTGATGCGCACCGAGCGCGGCACCAGGGCTATGCGTGACAGGCCTTCCAGCCAGCGCCGCTGAAACGGGATGGACCAGCGCGGCGATAACACCGGCTTGAGCAAGGTGCGCAGGGTGGTGCGCAGCAAGCCCGCCGTGCATGCCTCGACCCAGCCCTTCGGATGTTCGATGGGCGTATCAGGTGCCAGGGACTTCACGAAAAATGGGTCCTGCCGCTTCAGCTCTTGGCGGTGCGGGCCCGCTGCAGCATCAGTTCGGTGTTGGTCTTGCGGTCGGCGTTCACCTTCTGCACCGTGGGCCGCTCAGCCAGCAGCTTCAGGTAGTCGCGCACCGGCAGGTCGGCCAGATAGTCGCGGCCATAGATGATCTTGGTGGCGCTGGCCACCAGTGGCAGGTGAACGGCCGCGGCGCAGTCGGCCAGGGTAAAGGTGTCGCCAGCCATGAAGGGCGAGAATCTGGCCAGTCTGGCGAACGCAGCGATGTTCTTTTCCAGCTGCTCCCCGACCTTTTCCTTGGCCGTATCGCTCACCTTGCCGCCAAAAAAGGCTTCGGGATACAGGTTGCGTGCCACCAGTTCGAGGTGCAGTTCGAGGTAACGCACCAGCTCGCGCACCTTGGCCGCTGCAAAGGCGTCCGCCGGCATCAGCGGGTTCTGCGGGAATGCTTCCTCGACGTATTCGAGGATCACGGTGGATTCCGATAGCGGGCCGGCGTCGGTCTTGAGGTAGGGTACCTTGCCGAGCGGGCTGGCCGCTTTGTCGGTCTCGCCCACCCAGGCCAGTTCTTCTTCAAACGGCACGCCTTTTTCGAGCAGGGCGAGCTTGACCTTGTTGTAGTAGTTGCTGGCTGAAAAGCCGCAGAGTCTGAGCATGGTTTTGTCTCCGTTGGGGTTGTGGTCTGTAGCAATGGTAGTGCGGCGTACCGGATGGGAGGCGTCCCGCAGTTGACGACCCGCTGATAAACTCCGTTGTCATGTCCTTGACCCGTACCACCCGCCGATTTGCCGCCTGGCTGGCCACCCTGGCCTTGCTGCTGGGCGCGCTGGCGCCCGCTGTGGCGCAGGGCCTGGTCGATGCGCGGGGCGAAGCCGGCTGGGTACAGGTTTGCAGCGCCAGCGGCATGTTGTGGGTGCAGATCGACCCTGATGCTGGCGACGGCAGTGGCGCTCCCGGCGGACCCTTGGCCGACGGATCAGGTCAGTGCCCCTGGTGCAAGCTGGGTGGGGGTGCGGCTGGACTCCCGCCGGCGCACACCTCGCTGGGGCGGATCGACCTCCATGGCGACCAACCGCTGGCTCATTTCCGCTCGGTCACGCCCAGCGCCGGGCGAGTCACCGCACAGCCGCGCGCACCGCCACTGGTCTGAGGCCAGTGCTGTTCTGCGCGCTCCGGTGGAGCGCGCATCTTCCACGTATCCCCCGTAGAGCCATTCCCAAGGACATCGTTCATCGACGTCCGTGTCTGGCGGTCTGTCTTCCACCCCACCTCCCAAGGAGAACCCTGTGAAAAAATTGCTCATCGCGACCCTGCTCGCGGTCACCGCCAACGCCTGGGCGCAAGGCGCTGCCACCGTCACCGTCAAAGACGCCTGGGTGCGTGCCACCGTGGCACAACAGAAGGCCACTGGCGCCTTCATGCAGCTCACCGCAAAGGCCGATACCAAGGTGGTGGAAGCCAGTTCGTCCATCGCCGGAGTGGTGGAAATCCATGAAATGGCCATGGAAAAAGACGTCATGAGAATGCGCGCCATGCCCGCCCTGGACCTCCCCGCCGGCAAGACCGTGGAACTCAAGCCCGGTGGCTACCACGTGATGCTGATGGACCTCAAGGGTCCCGTGAAAGAAGGCGACGTGGTGAGCCTGTTGCTGGTGCTTGAAGGCAAGGATGGCCAGCGCGAAACGCTGGAGGTCAAGGCGCCCGTGCGGGCGCTCAACGCCAAGACCGCCAAGGGCGATGGCCATGGCGGCGGCCATGGACCAGGCCCCAAGCACTGACCTGACGCCGCATTCAAAGGCCGTGGCCCCAGACTGGCCCCTGCGTGTGGGGCTGCGACCGAGCGCACCCGGTCCGGCAGGTGGTCACAACGCCGTGGGGTATTCGGACCGGTGCTGGAAACCCGAGTGCCAGCCCCCTTCGACGGACCCCGTCGCGGTCTGACAATTTTCACCGCTACCATGCCGGCTGGGCGCACCAACGACGGAGGCGCGGCACGGTGGTGTTGAGAACAGAGACGACAACATGAAATGGTTTCTACGCATTGGCCTGGGCGCCCTGAGTTTGCTGGTGGCCCTGGCCGCAGCACTGGGCGTGTACGTGTACCGGGCGCTGCCCGCGCTGGACGGCGAGTTCGCCGTGGCTGGCCTCACCCAACCAGTGCAGGTGTCGCGCGACGGCGCCGATGTGACCCACATCGAAGCTGCCAGTGAACGCGACGCCTGGTTTTCGCTGGGCTACGTGCACGCGCAGGAACGTGGCTGGCAGCTGGAGTTCAACCGCCGCGTCATGCACGGTCAGTTGTCCGAGATTCTGGGCGAAGCCACGCTGGAGACCGACAAGCTGTTGCGCACCCTGGGCGTGCTGGAAGCGGCCCAGCGCCAGCTCGCGGCCTTGCCGCCCGATGCTCAGCAGGCCGTGCAGGCCTACGCCGCTGGAATCAATGCGTTCCACGCCACCAGCACCCAGGCCCTGCCACCGGAGTTCCATGTGTTGGGCACGAGGCCTGGCGGTGAATCCGGTGTGGCCTGGACGGCGACCGACAGCGTGGGCTGGGCCATCATGATGGCGCTGGACCTCGGCGGCAACATGGGCAACGAATTCACGCGCCTGAGTGCGCTGCAGGTGCTCGACACCCAGGCGCTCTGGCAACTGCTGCCCCCGTACCCGGGCGAGCGCCCGGTGGCGCATGCCGACCTGGCACGTCTTTACGCCGACCTGGGTGTGTACCGCACGGCCACCACCCAGTCACAGGCACCCACTGAATCGTTGCCCCATACACCAGGCAATCTGCTGACCGCCGCTTTCCAGAGCGACCTGGCCACCTGGGCCAACGACTTCAGCAACAACCTTGGCACGGTCGACGGCAAGGGCAGCAACAACTGGGTGATTGCCGGCGAACGCACGACCAGCGGCAAACCCATCCTGGCCAACGACCCCCACCTTTCGCTCAGCGCCCCAGCCATCTGGTATTTCGCCCGCCTGAAGGCCCCGGGGCTCGACGTGACCGGCGCCAGCGTGCCTGGTCTGCCGTTCATCTTGCTGGGCCGCACACGCCACGTGGCCTGGGGTTTCACGAACACCGCGCCCGACGTGCAAGACCTTTACCTGGAGCGCATCGACCCCGCGAATTCTGGGCGCTATCAGACGCCCGACGGCTGGGCCGATTTCACCACCCGCCAGGAAACCATCCGCGTCAAAGGCCGACCGGACGTGGTGCACACCGTGCGCCACACCCGCCATGGCCCGGTGGTGAGTGACGCGCAGGCCGCGCACCAGGCGCTGATCGACACCAGCCGCTACGCATTGTCGCTGCGCTGGACCGCACTGGACACCGACAACCGCGCTGTTCTGGCCGGCGTGCGCAGCAACCGGGCGCAGTCGGTTGCGGAACTGCTCGCCGCATATGAAGACTTTCACGCGCCCATGCAGAACGTGGTCATGGCCGACACGGCTGGCCGCGTTGCCTTCAAAGCCACTGGCCGTGTGCCGTTGCGTCACCCCGACAACGACATCATGGGTGTGGCACCCTCTCCTGGATGGGATGCCCGCTACGACTGGCAAGGCTGGCTGCCCTACGAAGACACTCCCGAAGTCGATCACGACACCATCAGCGCAGCGGGTTGGCTGTCCACCGCCAACCAGCGCGTCCACGGTGCCGATTACCCTCACTTCATCACCCAGGACTGGGAGATTCCTTATCGCAAGGATCGCATCGACACCCTGCTGGCCACGCAGGAGCGGCACGATCTCGATTCGCAGAGGGTCATCCACGCTGACGTGGTGTCCGAGTCGGCCCGGGTACTGCTGCCGCACCTGCTGGGCGCGCCGGTCGGCCATCCGCTGGGTGCCGCCGCGCAGTCCGCGCTGGCCACGTTCAACGGCGAGTTGCGCGCGGAGAGTGCCGGCGCGCTCGTGTTCGCCGTGTGGACCGACGAGTTCACCCGTGGCGTCATCGGCGGCCGACTGGGTGAAGAGCGGCTCATGGCCATGTACGGCCGGCGCGTGTTCCGCCCGGCGATCGAAGGCATCCTCGTTCGCAACGATACCGACTGGTGCGGCGCGGCAGGCTGTGCAGTGGCCACTGGCCTGGCACTGGACCGTGCATTGACCCGCATCGCCGCATGGCAGGGCAACAACGTATCTGCCTGGCAATGGGGCCAGGCGCACCCTGCGCTGTCGGCTCACAGGCCTTTCAGCAATGTGGGTCCGTTGGCCAGGTTCTTCGACGTGCGTGTGCCCACCGGCGGCGACCGTTTCACTGTCAACATGGGCCACTTCCACGCCAACCACGAGAAAGACCCCTTCGCCAACCGCCATGGCCCGTCGATGCGCGCGCTGTACGACCTCGGCGATCTGGAGAACTCGCGTTTCATCTACCAGACGGGGCAGAGCGGGCTGGTGTTTTCGGACCGCTACCGCGACATGCGTGCAGAATGGGCGGTGGTGCAGTACCGGCCGTTGCGCATGGACCCGCCGGAGTTCAACCATCGGGTGACGCTCAGGCCCTGACGCCTGCAGTTCCACCGGGGCCGTAACGCCTTTTCTGCTTGGGGGAGGCAGGGGCCGGGGCGACGCCGGTCCATCACCCCAAAGTCACAAGAACTTCACACCACACTGCGCACCGCAGCCGGTGCGGGCGGCGAAAGCGCAGCCCCGCCGCGTGCAAACGTCACCACATGATCCACCTCGGCGCGAATCCCGATCCACTCGCCCACCGCGTGGTTGTGGTGTGAAGGCACGTGCGTCATCAGCACCTCGCCGCTGGCCAGGCGCAGTGTGTACAAGAACTCTGAACCGCGAAACGCCTTTCGCAGGATCTGCGCTTTCACCGGTGCATCGTCGTCGTGCACGATGTCGTCTGCTCGCAGCAGCACATCGCACAGGCCGGCTTCGTAGGCGGAGGGCAAGGGGCATTCGTCCATGTCTTGCAGCGCACCCAGTGGCGTCTGCACAGACACCTCGTTGCCGTCCTGCCGGATCTGGGCTGGCGCGAACACACCGTGCCCGATGAACTCCGCCACAAAGCGTGTGGCGGGGCGGTGGTAGAGCGCGTAGGCGTCTTCCCACTGGTGCAGATGCCCTTCGTGCATCACGCCGATCACATCGCCAATGGCAAACGCCTCCAGCTGGTCGTGAGTGACGAAAAGCGCGGTGGCGTTGGCGGCTTTCAGGATGCCGCGCACTTCGTGTGCCAGCCGCTCGCGCAGGTCCACGTCAAGGTTCGAAAACGGCTCATCCAGCAACAGCAGCCTGGGGTTCGGCGCCAGCGCACGCGCCAGTGCCACGCGCTGCTGCTGGCCGCCTGAGAGCTCGTGTGGAAATCGGGCCTGCATGCCGTCCAGTCCCACCAGTTTCAGCACCTCGGCCACACGGGCTTCGCGCGAACCATTGGGCAGCTTGTTGATGCCAAAAGCAATGTTCTTGCCCACGTTCAGATGCGGGAAGAGCGCGTAGTCCTGGAACACCATGCCAATGCGCCGTTTCTCAGCCGGCATGTGGTGCTGCTGGCCTTCACTCGCGCCGCTGACGGTTTCGCCGTCCAGGGAAATATGGCCTGCACTGGCCCGCTCCAGACCAGCCACTGCGCGCAGCAAGGTGGTCTTTCCGCAGCCCGAAGGGCCGATCAGCACACCGATGTCGCCCGCCCGCAGACCGAGCGAGACGCCATCCACTGCGGCCTGTGCATTGCCGGGGTAGCGCACACTGAGTTGCGAAACACGGAGGAACATGATGAATCCCGGATTTTCTGGGGAGGGGCTTTGATTGTAGATAACTACAATTCTCATTTGTGTTGATGTGGGTCAATGGCCCCGTGCAGGGAGACCACAGTTGGCCGTGCCATGATGCCTGCGCCCGCAGGCGCTCTGCCCTTGATCCCGTTGCTTCCTGCGTATTGCTTCACCCACTCACCGATCCTTTGCCCATGTTGCGTTGGTTGGCCCCGGCCCTGTTGCTCCTGCTCGCGGTGATGCTCACGCTGCCGGTTTTGACGCTGGGCGCGTCATGGTTGCAGTTCGACGCCGCGGCGCGCGACGTGCTGAGCCAGATGGCCCAGACAGTGCTACCCGAGTATGTGTTCACCACGGTGTGGCTGTGCGTGGCGGTGGCGGTGGGGGTGGCGGCGGTTGGCATGGCCACGGCGAGCGCCGTCACGCTGTTTGACTTCCCCGGCAGACGTCTTTTTGAATGGGCACTGCTGCTGCCCCTGGCCATGCCGGCCTACGTAGTGGCCTACGCCTACACCGACTTCCTGCAATTCAGCGGCCCCTTGCAAGTCTGGCTGCGCGACGCCTTTGGCCTGAGTGGCCGCGTGTTCCCTGAAATCCGCAACACGCCCGGCGCGGTCTGGGTGTTCACCTTCTCGCTCTATCCCTATGTGTACCTTCTGGCGCGCACCGCGCTGGCCGAACGCGCCGCGCAGCTCATGGAAGCCGCGCGCCTGCTGGGTGCCCCCCTGTCACGCCGCATCCGCGAGGTGGCCCTGCCGCTGGCGCGCCCCGCCGTGGCCGCCGGAGTGGCGCTGGCGCTCATGGAGACCCTGGCCGATTTCGGCGTGGCCAGCTACTTCGGCATCCAGACCTTCACCGCCGGCATCTACAAGGCCTGGCTGTCCATGGACATGCCGCTGGCTGCCGCCCAGCTGGCCACCATGCTGCTGGCCCTGGTGGCGCTGCTGCTCTGGCTGGAACACAGGGCTCAGCGGCGCATGCGCTTCGCCACGCTGCGTGGCCAGCGTGCCGGCAGCGCAGAGGCCCAGCCGGTGCGCCTGCGCGGTGGGCGCGCCGCCTGGGCGGTGCTGGTGTGCGCCTTGCCCATTGCCTTCGGCTTCCTGCTGCCAGTGCTTTTCATGTTGCGCCCGCTCATTGGCGGCTGGGACGACCTGCCGTGGAGCAGCTTTGTGCAGTGGTCGCGCAACAGCGTGTGGCTGGCTGGCCTGAGCGCTGCGCTGGCCACCGCCATTGCGCTGGCGCTGGCGTTCGCCCTGCGCGCCCGGCCCGGTGCGCTCACGCGCGGTGTGGTGCAACTGGCCAGTCTGGGTTACGCCGTGCCCGGTGCGGTGATCGTGGTCGGCATCCTGCTGCCGGTGGGCTGGGTGCAAACCGTGCAGCCAGACACCCGCGTGGGTTATCTCATCACCGCCACCGCGCTCGGCATCGTCTGGGCGTATCTGGTGCGTTTCACCGCCGTGGCACTGCAGTCCATGCAGAGCGGCTACGCCCGCATTCCCGCCAGCCTCGACGACTCTGCCCGCATGCTCGGCACCACCGGTCTGGGCCTGGCCTTTCGCGTGCACTGGCCGCTGCTCCGGCGTTCCACGGCGGCGGCCGCGCTGCTGGTGTTTGTGGACGTGATGAAGGAATTGCCGGCCACCCTGGTGCTGCGCCCCTTCAACAGCGACACCCTGGCTGTGGTCACCTACCAGCTCGCTCGCGACGAGCGGCTGGGCGAGGCGGCGCTGCCGGCGCTCACGCTGGTGCTGGTGGGACTTTTGCCGGTGATCCTGCTGAGCAGGACCTTGCGGGCGCGCTAAGTTTTTATGGCGGGCGCGCTGACCGGTCAGTCCTTCGGCATTTCTCTCGCCCCCCCCATTCACCGCCCAGGCCGTGCCATACCGGTCGGTCAGCATGCCAAAGCGTTCGGCCCAGAAGGTTTCGCCCAGCGGCATCTGCACGCTGCCGCCTTCAGCCAGGGCTTTGAAGACGCGTTCGGCCTCGGCCGCTTCGGGGTAGGTGATGGCCAGCATCACCCCCTTCATGCCGTCGAAGGGCACACCTGGCATGGCGTCGCCGGCCATCAGGGCAAAGTCGGGGTGCACCAGGTAGGCGTGCATGATCTTGTTTGCGTGCTCTGGCGCCACTGGATCGCCGTCGGGCATCTGCCCGTAGGTCATCAGGGCTTCGAGCTTCGCTTCAAGCACTTTGGCGTAGAACGCCATGGCGTCGGCGCAGTCGCCGTTGAAGGACAAGTAGGCACACAGTTGAGGCATGGGGTTCTTTCCAAAGAGGTTGAATTGGCTGTCAACACCACGACGAACCAGTTCGCCCTTTTTCGACATGGCACCTTGCCCGGTCGATTGACGGCCAGTGAGTCCCACCCCGCCGAGTAGCATTGCTGCTGCCTCAATTGCACCCTGGCCCACCGGAGACCGCTGTTTGACCACCCGCCCCGCACCCGCAAGTTTTCGCGATCTGGCGCTGGCACATGCCGTGCAGGCCATCGAAGCGGGCGGTGCGCTGGACGATGCCAATGAAATGACGCTGGCGCACGGCCGCCACACCAGTGACCAGGACCGGTTGCTGGAGCGAGCACGCCTGCTGGCACAGCGGCTGGGGCTGGTGGACGAATGGTCGCGCCTGCGAACCGGACTGTGGGTGGCGGGCGGTCTGCTCGTGGGGCTCGCGTTTGTGCTGGCGGGCGGTTTGCTCACGCGCGCGTTGGGCAGCGGGCAGACGGTGAATGCCGCCTTTGCTTTTGTGGCCATGCTGGGCGTACCGGTGGCGGCCTTGCTTGTTTGGGTGGTGTGGGCCATTGCCTCAGCCGGCTCGGCCAGCACAGCGGGACCCTGGTCGCTCGGCAAACTGACGTTGGGCCTGGCCGCGCGCCTGCCCGGCCTGCACGGTCCGCATTCGATGAGCCTGCTGTGCGGTGTGCACGCGGTGCTGCGCGAGCACCGGTTGGGCCTGTGGGTGTTTGGTGCGCTGAGCCACCTGCTTTGGGCGTTGGCTTTCTTGCTGGTGCTGCTCGCCCTGCTGCTGCTGTTCGCTTTTCAATCCTGGTCGCTCACCTGGGAAACCACCATCCTGCGCCCCGCCTTCTTCGAGGGCTTCTTGCAGGCCACCGGCTGGCTGCCAAGCAGGCTGGGCTTCCCGGTTCCGGATGCCGTGACCGTGAACGCGCCCCCCAGCACGCAAGGCGCGCATGCCATGGCGTGGTGGCTTTTGGCCAGCGCGCTGATTTACGGCCTGGTGCCGCGCGTGGTCGCGTTGGTGGTGTGCGTACTGGTCTGGCAGCGGCGCTCTGCACGTCTTTCACTGGATCTGAGCGATCCGTACTTCCACCAGCTTGTCACCCGGTTCCAGGGCATGGATCCGCCTCAGGTGGTGGACGCAGAACAGGCGCCGCCGCGCGTGGCAGGCCCGCAGAAGTTCCGGCCTCGCTCGCCTGGCGAAGCGACTGACATTGTGCTGATCGGGTATGAACTGCCGCCTGAGATGGTGTGGCCACCGGAGGAGCTTGTCCAGCATGCCGATGACGCGCACGCCGTGGCCGGCAGCATGCCCGAACGCCTGCAACTGTTGACCGCACTGGCATCAGCGCCAGCGGTGGATGCGCTCTTCGTGTGCGCCGCCGCCGCCAGCCCGGACCGGGGCGCCGAACGCTTCCTGCGCCAGCTTTGCACCCACACCCATCGCTGCGCGCTGCTGCCGCTGGGCAGCGGGCCGGGTGGTGCGCTCAATGAAGCCGACAAGCCTGGGCGCTGGTCCGAATGGCTCAAGGCCAGTGAGCTCTCTGCCGTGCACTTCTGCGCCAATGCTGCGGAGGCTGCGAGGTGGTTGGCCAATACTCCGGCAACGACGGCGCAGGACACACCATGAGCGCGGAAGCCATTCACATCGCGGTGGTGGGCCACACCAACGCCGGCAAAACCTCGCTGCTGCGCACGCTGACGCGCCAGGCGCACTTCGGCGAGGTGTCCGACCGTCCCGGCACCACCCGCCACGTGGAAGCCATCGGCCTGCAGGTCGACGGTGTCACCCGCGTGCGCTACTTCGACACGCCCGGGCTGGAAGACTCGGTGGCGCTGCAGCACCACCTGAAGCAGATGTCTGATGCACTCACGCCGCCGCAGCGCGTGCGCGCCCTGCTGGGCGGACCTGAAGCCCATGGCGTTTTCGAACAGGAAGCCAAGGTGCTGCGGCAGCTGCTGCAGGCCGATGCGGCCATCGTCGTCATCGACTGCCGCGAGCCCGTGCTGCCCAAGTACCGCAGCGAAATCGAGCTGCTCACGGGCTGTGCGCGGCCCATCATGCCGGTGCTCAATTTCGTGCGCGCAGAAGGCGCGCGCGAGCCCGAATGGCGCGAACTGCTGGCCGCCTACGGCTTGCACGCCGCTGTGCGCTTCGACGCCGTGGCGCCTTTCGTGGGCTCGGAGCGGCAGCTGTACGAAGACCTGGGCGTGCTGCTGCGCAACCACCGCCCCACGCTGCAAGCCGTGCTGGCCGAGCTGGACCAGCAGGCTCAGGCACGCCGAACCGCCAGCGCACGCCACGTGGCCGATATGCTCATCAGCGCCGCTGCCATGCGCCGAGAGGCCCCAGGCGATACCCTGGCTGAACACAAAACACGCGATGCCTTCGTTGGCGCCTTCCGCGCCGAACTGGTGAAAAACCTGCAGCAAGGCGTGAACGATCTGCTCGCCCTGCACGGCTTCGCCAAGGACGATGCGCAACTTGACGTGATGTCCTGGGCCAGCGGGCGCTGGGCGTCCGACCTGTTCAACCCTGAGACCCTGGCCAGTGTGGGTCGCCTGCTGGGCCAGGGTGCGGCCGCCGGTGCCGCCGTGGGACTCACACTGGACATCGCGCTGGCCGGCCTGTCGCTGGGCACCGGCACCGCGCTGGGCGCGGCCATTGGTGGGGTGGTGGGGCAGGGCTGGGGCCAGTTGCCGCGCAAGCTGCGCAACCGATTGATGCGCATCGAAGAACTCACCCTGCAGGACGACGTGCTGGCTGTGCTGGCAGATGGCCTGCTGCAACTTTGTCAGCGCCTTGAAGCACGCGGCCACGCGGCACTGGAACCCTTGGCGGTGCGGCTGGCACCCGCCGACAGCTACCGCGCCGACTTGAAAGCCTTGCTGGCCGATCTGGCCCCCGCGCGCAGCCACCCTGAATGGGAACCGGCCCGCGGTAGCGCCAACGACACCGACAACCGTCGGGAAGTCTTGCGCCAGTTGGTTGCGCATCGCATTGAACGCCTGCTGGACTGATCGAACAACCGCACCCTCTGCGGCTACCATCCCCTCCCATGGCGCTGAACTGGATCTGGATCGGTTTTTTCCTCGTTGCATTCACCACCGCAGCGGTGCGCTGGCTGTTGGGTGACGATGCGATCTTCCAGGGGCTGCTGACCGCGCTGTTCGACAACGCACGTACCGGGTTCGAGATTTCGCTGGGTCTGGCCGGCATCATGGCCCTGTGGCTGGGGCTGATGCGCGTGGGTGAGCGTGCCGGCATGATCGAATTGCTCGCCCGCGCAGCCGGTCCGCTGCTGCGGCGCCTGTTTCCCGGCGTGCCGCAGGGCCACCCCGCACAAGGCGCCATGACCATGAACATGTCGGCCAACCTGCTGGGGCTGGACAACGCGGCCACGCCGCTGGGCCTGAAGGCCATGCAGGAGCTGCAGACCCTCAACACCGAACCGCCCGGCACGGCCAGTCAGGCCCAGATCATGTTCGTGGTCATGAACACCGCTGGCCTCACGCTCATTCCCACATCGGTGATCGCAATCCGGCAGAGCATGGCGGTCAAGCAGGGGCTGGGTGCTGAGTTCAATGCGGCAGACATTTTTCTGCCCACCCTGCTGGTGACCTTCACCGCCCTTCTGGCCGGCGTACTGGCGGTGGCCGTGGCCCAGCGCCTGCCCCTGTGGCGCGCGCGTTTCCTGTTGCCGGTGCTGGCGGTGGGGGGCCTGCTGGCCGCCGCAGTGACCGCACTGGCCCGCCTGCCGGCTGAGCAGGCCGCGCGCATCGCCGGCACCACCGGCGCGGTGGCCATTCTGGGCATCGTGGCGCTGTTCCTGCTGGCTGCCGCATGGCGACGCATCAACGCTTACGAAGCCTTCATCGAAGGCGCCAAGGAAGGCTTTGGCGTGGCCATACAGATCGTCCCCTACCTGATCGCCATCCTCATTGCCATCGGCCTTTTCCGCGCCGCCGGCTGCATGGATTACCTGCTGGCTTTGATAGGCGCGGGCGTCACGGCACTGGGACTGGACACCGATTTCCTGCCCGCGTTGCCGGTGGGGCTCATGAAGGTGCTTTCGGGCGCTGGCGCACGCGGGCTCATGATCGATGTGATGCAAGTCCACGGTGTGGACTCGTTCGCAGGCCGCCTCGCCGCGATCGTGCAGGGTTCCACCGAAACCACCTTCTATGTTCTGGCGGTGTACTTTGGCAGCGTGGGCGTGAAGCACACGCGGCACGCGCTGGCCTGTGCGCTGTTCGCCGATGTGGTGGGGCTGTTTGCAGCGATCGGCGTGGGTTACGCCATGCTGCGCTGAAGCGGGAGGTTCAGGCAATCCGGCAGGGCCAGCTGACATTTGAAAGTTGCGTTTCCAGCAGAATGGGCATCCGGTCCGGGCAGGTCATGGCGGGGGATGGCCGATTGGTCCTTGCTGCATCGGCAGTGCCGCGCTCAACCGGTCATTGCCCACCCCCGAAAGAATGAGGCCTCCCTGATGTCAAGACCACCCGTTCCGCCTCCCCACAAGCCGTCTGACCTGCCCAGCAAGCAACCGCCCAGCCCGGCCAACATGGTCAGCCGCACACCCCGTGCCCCGGGATCGAAACCCGCCGGGTCAGACGAAGAACATCTGCAGCTGCCGCACGAACGCGATCAGAACACGCAGATGACCGACGGCAAGCCCAGCCGCGTCATGGTGCAAGCCGCCAAGGACATTGAAAATGGTCTGGTTGACACCGACATGCGGGCCACGCCCGGCCTGGATGCCGGGCAGCGCGCGCAGGATGTCCCCGGACCCGGTGGCCGACCCGGCAAGCAGGGCGACCCCAGCGGCCCGTCCGATGCGCCCGTTTTGAAGCGAAACCGCAGCGCAGAGCCTTCAGGACAGGGACGCAAAGCGCGCAGGTAGCCGCCCTCCGCCCTGGCTGCCGCTGGGACGGGGTTGGCGCAGGATTCGCCGCGTGTCACCGAACAGACCCGACCCGGCCCCTTGTCCTGCGTGGGGTGATGAGACGTCCGGACTTGACTTGAAGGCCGTGTGGAGCTCCTCAAGCGGACGATCACCGCATTCACCGACATCGGCAGCCCCGGTGACCTGCCCCCCGCCAGCCGTACCAGTCTGAAGTTAGTGAAGTCCGTCAACCACCAGGAGAATGACGGACATGAAGAAGAGCAGATTCACCGAGGATGGCATGGACGCCTCCTGAGTCTTTTTCGATCACGATGGAGGTTTCATCCACCTTCCTAGGAGACTGCCATGCTCGCTGTGATCGGACTGGATATTGCCAAACGCTACTTTCAATTGCACTCGGTGGATCCCGAGACAGGAGAAATCACCAAGCTGAAGCTCAAGCGTGCAGAGATGGTGCCGTTCTTCTCGAATCGGCAGCCCAGTGTTGTTGCGATGGAG
>NZ_JAUSCF010000025.1 GCF_030651625.1 Hydrogenophaga sp.
CTTGGCGGCACCACCGAACTTGGCCGACAGCACCGTGGTGATCGCCGCCGTCAGCGTCGTCTTGCCGTGGTCCACGTGACCAATGGTGCCCACGTTCACGTGCGGCTTGGTCCGCTCAAATTTCTCTTTTGCCATTTTTCAGCTCCAAAATCAAAATTGCCGAAACACCAGATCCAAAACAAGAATCATTGGTGCCCTTGGCGGGAATCGGACCCGCGACCTCTCCCTTACCAAGGGAGTGCTCTACCACTGAGCCACAAGGGCAAAGGCACCCAGCACCGGGCCAGACACCTGAAAACCTTCAAAACCACCCTGACGGGCACAACAACCGACACGACATGGAGCGGGAGACGGGAATCGAACCCGCGTCATCAGCTTGGAAGGCTGGGGTTCTACCATTGAACTACTCCCGCCCGAACAGACCCATCTTCAGAATCCAAAGACCGGCACACTCAAAGCGCTTTGATTCCAATCACTCGCAAATCGATCACTCGCATATCGCACTGGTTGCTGGTGGAGGAGGCTGGATTCGAACCAGCGTACGCGTTAGCGGGCAGATTTACAGTCTGCTGCCTTTAACCACTCGGCCACCCCTCCATAGCGCAGCCCAGCATTATGCCATGGATTTTTCAGGTGCGGGAAGGCCGGCCAGGCCCGACTCACCAGCGGATGGGGGAGCGCCCCTTCTCTTCGAGCCAGCGATTGGCCTGACTGAAATGGCCACACCCCAGAAAAGGCACCGGACCACGTGCGGCCGATAGGGGTGAAGGATGATTGGCGCACAGAACCAGATGGCGGGACGGGTCTATTAGCGGCATTTTTTTCTGGGCGTGTGCCCCCCAAAGCAGAAAAGCCTTGGGCGGCCCGGCATCGCTGCAGCGGCTGATCACCGCGTCGGTCAGCAGCTCCCAACCTTGTCCAGCGTGGCTTGCCGGGCGCCCATCTTCCACCGTCAGACAGGTGTTCAACAGCAACACGCCCTGTTCCGCCCAGCGCACCAGCGATCCTTGAACCGGCGGAACGGCGCCAGTGTCGCGTTGAAGCTCCTTGATGATATTGCGCAGACTCGGCGGCATCTTCACGCCCGGCGCCACTGAAAACGCCAGGCCTTCGGCCTGCCCGGGGCCGTGATAGGGGTCCTGCCCAAGAATGACCACACCGACCGCCTCGGGTCCGGCCAGCGACAGTGCCCTCAGGGGGTCTGGAGGGTACACAGGGCTCTTGGCCACACGCTCCCGGAGAAACGCAGCCAGACCGAGGCCCGCCGGGGTTGCCCAGAAATCACGGACCAACGATGCCCAACCGCCATCCACGCGCCACTTGGCCGGGTCAACCGCCTCCAACTGTCCAGGGCAGCTTCCTGATTCTTCGAGCGCCAGCTGGCCTTGAACCTCCGACATGCTCAACCGAACAACTCGGCCAATGCCAGACCTGGATCGGGTGCGCGCATGAAGGCCTCACCCACAAGAAAGCCGTGCACATTGGCATCGCGCATCAGGCGCACGTCGGTCTGGGACAAAATACCGGACTCGGTAATCAGCAGCCGGTCCGCCGGCACCTCGGGCAGCATGTCCAGGGTGGTCTGAAGCGACACCTCAAAACTGCGCAGATTGCGGTTGTTGATGCCCACCAACGGGGTTTTGAGCTTCAGGGCGCGCTGCAGCTCTTCGCGGTCGTGCACTTCCACCAGCACCGCCATGTTCAAAGCCAGCGCGAGTGCTTCCAGATCGACCATCTGGGCGTCATCCAGGCAGGCAACGATCAGCAGGATCGCGTCAGCCCCCATGGAACGCGCCTCGTAGACCTGATAGGGGTCGACCATGAAGTCCTTGCGCAGCACCGGCAAATCACAGCTCGCACGGGCCTGTTTCAGGAAGTCCGGGCTGCCCTGGAAAAACTGGCGGTCGGTCAGCACAGAGAGGCACGCAGCCTGGATCTTGCCGTTTCCCTCGGCATAGCTCTGGGCGATGTCGGCCGGAATGAAATCTTCGCGCAACACCCCTTTGCTGGGGCTGGCTTTCTTGATCTCGGCGATCACAGCCGCCTGGCCGGCAAGGATTTTGGTGCGAAGCGCACCCTCGAAGTCCCGGGTCAATACGCGGCTTTCGGCATCGAAGCGCACCACGTCCAGGGGTTTCTTTTTTCGGGCCGCCGCAATCTCTTCGTGCTTGACCGCAACGATTTTGTTCAGGATGTCACTCATGACGTGGCTGTGAATGCTTTGAGTTGTTCGAGTTTGGCCAGGGCCGCGCCGGATTCGAGGGTTTTGCGTGCCAGTTCAAGGCCCTGCTTCATGTCGCTCACCACGTTGGCGGCGTAGAGGCCCACGCCGGCGTTGAGCGCCACGATGTCTGCCGCCGCCCGGAAGGCCGGGTCGTCGCGGTTTTCCAGAACGCCAATCAGCATGGCACGGGAGTCTTCGGGCGTTTCGACACGCAAGGCGCGGTTGCTGGCCATGGTGACCCCGAAGTCTTCCGGATGGATTTCGTATTCGGTGATCTCGCCGTTCCTGAGCTCGCCGACCATGGTGGCGGCCCCCAGCGAAACCTCGTCCATGCCGTCGCGGCCGTAGACGACCACCGCGTGTTCGGCGCCCAGGCGCTGCAGCGCACGCACCTGGATGCCGACCAGATCAGGATGAAACACCCCCATAAGGATGTTGGGTGCAGAGGCCGGGTTGGTGAGTGGACCCAGGATATTGAAAATGGTCTTCATGCCCAGTTCGCGGCGCACCGGCGCCACGTTCTTCATGGCGGGGTGGTGGTTGGGCGCAAACATGAAGCCCACACCCACCTGTTCGATACAGCGCGCGATCTGCTCTGGCGGCAGGTTGATGTTGACACCCAGACTCTCCAGCACGTCGGCGCTGCCGCTCTTGCTGGACACGCTGCGCCCGCCGTGCTTGCTCACGCGCGCGCCAGCGGCGGCCGCCACGAACATGCTGCAGGTGGAGATGTTGAAGGTGTGGGAACCGTCACCTCCAGTGCCCACGATGTCCACCAGGTGGGTCTTGTCGGCCACATGCACCTTGGTGGAAAACTCGCGCATCACCTGCGCTGCCGCCGTGATCTCGCCAATGGTTTCCTTTTTCACGCGCAGCCCGGTGACGAGTGCGGCCAACATCACGGGTGACATCTCGCCCCCCATGATCAAGCGCATGAGGTGCAGCATCTCGTCATGAAAGATTTCGCGATGCTCGATGGTACGTTGCAGGGCTTCCTGCGGCGTGATCTTGTGGCTGTTGGGCATGGAGGTCTCCTACGGTGTGGGATTGTTACTCATCGCCAGCCGCAGGCCAAAACCCACGAACAGCAGACCCGCTGCACGGTCCATCCAGCGCATGGCGCGCTGGACAGTGTGCACACGGTGTGCGGCCCAGGCGGCCAGCCACGCGTATCCGAAATTGATGGGCAGCGAATTCAGGTTGAAGATCACGCCAAGGACCAGAAAGATCCAGGCCTTGTTGTCGGCCCCCGGCGCAATGAACTGCGGTACGAAAGCCAGGAAGAACAGCGCCACCTTGGGATTGAGCACATTGGTCAGGAACCCGCGCCGGTAGACGCGCCACAGGTCCACCTCTGCAGCGCCAGCGCGCAGCTCCAGCGGCGTGGCATTGCTCATCAGCAGCCGCACCCCCATCCACAAAAGATAGGCAGCGCCGATCCACTTGAGCACGGTGAACGCGGTGGCAGAGGTGGCCAACAGCGCGCTCACCCCGACGGCTGCAGCAAACACGTGCACAAAGCAGCCGCTGACAATGCCGAGCGCCGCAAACATGCCGGCACGCACACCACTTCGCAGCGCGTTCGAGACGATGTAGAGCACGTCCGGACCGGGCGTGAGGTTGAGCAGCCAGCCAGCCGCGATGAAAAGCAGGAGCTGCGGCAGATCGGGCATGGCGAACCCTGTTTCAGTAGACGGCCGTGCCCGCTGCCTGTGACGCCGACCCGCTCGCGCCTTGAGCGAAAAACGCCTGGGTGCAGGCGATGGCGTGATCGATGCCCGCCTCGTCCACATCGAGGTGGGTGACAAAACGAAGACCAATGAGGCCCGTGGCCCGAACGCCGTGGCGCTCCAGATGGGCCAGCAAATCCGGGCCCCGACCATCCGCCACGTCCACAAACACGATGTTGGTCTGCGCGGAGCGCACCTTCAAGCCTTCAATGCCAGCCAGGCCTTGCGCCAGACGCTGGGCCAGGGCGTGGTCGTCGGCCAGGCGATCCACATGGTGGTCCAGCGCATGGTGTGCGGCGGCGGCCAGCAAGCCGGACTGCCGCAGCCCGCCCCCGACCATCTTGCGCCAGCGGCGTGCCCGCTCGATCAGCGCCCGCGACCCACACAAGGCCGAACCCACAGGCGCACCCAGGCCCTTGCTGAAACAGATCGAGACGCTGTCGAAAAGATCGACGATATTTCGCAGATTCTTCAACGCATCGCCACCGCGGGCCACCGCCGCATTGAATACGCGAGCGCCGTCAAGATGTGCGGCCAGCCCGTGCTGGCGAGCCAGATCGGTCGCCTGCTGCAGATAGCTCTGCGGCATGGGGTGACCGTTCCAGGTGTTCTCAAGGCACAGCAGGCGCGTGCGGGCAAAGTGCGGGTCGTCCGGCTTGATGGCCGCAGCGATGTCACCCAGGCTCATCTGCCCATCTGCGTTCTGTACCAGCGGCTGGGGCTGGATGCTGCCCAGCACGGCCGCTCCACCGCCTTCGTAACGGTAGGTGTGGGCGTTCTGCCCCACGATGTATTCGTCGCCGCGCTCGCAATGGGCCATCATCCCGCAGAGGTTGCTTTGTGTTCCGCTGGCCATGAAGAGTGCGGCTTCCTTGCCGGTGAGGACGGCAATGCGCTCCTGCAGCGCGTTCACTGAAGGATCATCGCCAAACACATCGTCGCCCAGCGGGGCTGACATCATGGCGGCGCGCATGGCGGATGTGGGCTGCGTGACGGTGTCACTGCGCAGGTCAACCCTGACCCCCATCCTACCCGCTTCGCGTGGCCCGCTGCCCCCCGATGGGGCTGCTTCGCCTTGGGGCGGCCCGGCGTCGGATCGTGTTTTCATGCCTGTTCCAAAAAGTTGTTGAGCAAGGCATGACCATGCTCGGTGAGGATGCTCTCGGGGTGGAACTGCACGCCTTCGATGGGCAGGGTCTTGTGCCGTACGCCCATGATCTCGCCGTCGGGTGTCCAGGCGGTGACTTGCAGACAGTCGGGACACGTCGTGCGCTCGATGGCCAGCGAGTGGTACCGGTTGACCGTGAACTGCTCTGGAAGGCCGGCAAACACACCTTGCCTTGTGGTGGCGATGACGCTGGTCTTGCCGTGCATGAGCTCCTGCGCCCGGATGATCTTGCCACCGAACGCCGCTCCAATGCTCTGATGGCCAAGGCAGACGCCGAGGATGGGCAGCTTGCCCGCGAAGTGCTGGATCGCCGCCACAGAAATACCGGCTTCGGCAGGCGAGCATGGGCCGGGTGAAATCACGAGTCGGTCGATCTGGGCGTTGTCCAGCCGCTGCTGAATTTCATCAACTGTGATTTCGTCGTTGCGCACCACCGTAACGTCGGCGCCAAGCTCACCGAAATACTGCACGATGTTGTAGGTGAACGAGTCGTAGTTGTCCACCATCAGGACCTTGACACCCCCACGCTCCCCCGCTGCGCGAGGTCCGCTGCCCCCCGAGGGGGCTTGAACGCCTTGGGGCTGCCCGGCGTCGTTTATGGCTTTGACACCCCCACGCTCCCCCGCTGCGCGAGGTCCGCTGCCCCCCGAGGGGGCTTGAACGCCTTGGGGCTGCCCGGCGTCGTTTATGGCTTTGACACCCCCACGCTCCCCCG
>NZ_JAUSCF010000020.1 GCF_030651625.1 Hydrogenophaga sp.
CATCACCCTGGGTTTCTTCACCAACGTGACCAACCCCAAGGGCATCGTGTTCATGGTGGCCGTGCTGCCTCAGTTCATCGACCCCACGCGCGCGCTCTGGCTTCAGTTGCTGATTCTGCTGGTGACCGCGGTCGGCATTGATCTGGTGGTCATGCACGGCTACGCCTTCATGGCTTCGCGTGCCCAGCGTTGGCTCGCTTCAGCACGTGCGCGGCGCGCGCAGAACCGTGTGTTTGGTGGCGTGCTGTTGGCCATGGGGGCCAGTTTGTTGATGGTGAAAAGGGCTGCATAGGGACTCCCCCCTGCGCCGCTGCGCGGCTTCCCCCCTCTCTGGCGCGCCTTGGGCGCTTGGAGGGGGGACAGCATCTTGGGCCGGCAGAGCCGTCCCTTGCTGCCCCTGGATGGATGCACCTCGCTCCGGAGGATTCGGCACTCCCCCCTGCGCCGCTGACGCGGCTTCCCCCCTCTCTGGCGCGCCTTCGGCGCTTGGAGGGGAGACGGCATCTCGGGCCGGCAAAGCCGTCCCTTGCTGCCCCCGGATGGGAGTCCCGTCGCGCCGGAGAGGCGACGGCCTTGCACCAGCTGTGCTGCACAGGGCGTGCCATGTGATTAACATCGTGAACCATGTCAGACACAACCGCTCCTGAATCTTCCCCCGTCCTGAACTGGCCAGCGCCCGTGCGACGCGTGATCGACACGTTGGCCCTTCTGGGGCACCCTCACAACCCCGTCATGCTTGACGACGCCGCGCGCACCGCACAGCAGGCGGCCGATGCGCTGGGTGTGGCGCTGGGTCAGATTGCCAAGAGCATCATCTTCCGCCGCAAGGCCGACGACGTGGCCGTGCTCGTGGTCACCTCTGGCGATCTGCGCGTGGATGAAAAAAAGGTGCAGGCCCTGGTGTGCGCCGATGGGGGCAAGCTCAGTCGTGCCGATGCCGAGTTCGTGAAGGCCCGCACGGGCTTTTCCATTGGTGGTGTGTCGCCGGTGGCGCATGCCTTGCCGCCCGTCGCGCTGATTGACAAAGAGCTGTTCCGATTCGACACCGTTTGGGCCGCTGCCGGGCATCCGCATGCGGTGTTCCGCCTGAGTCCGGATGAGCTGGTGGTCTTGACCGGTGCACCGGTGTGCGACGTGACCGTTGTGGCCACCCAGGAGCTTCCGCATGGATGAGCCAGCAGTCAACTTGCGTGCAGCCCGTGCAAGGCATGGCGCCCTGGGTGTGCCTTCACCTTGTCTTTCGGTCTGCCGAATGGACGTTACCCGTGCGGTCTGTGAAGGTTGCTGGCGCAACATTCAAGAAATCGCCGCCTGGAGCCGCATGGCCGATGCTGACAAGCTTGTTGTGTGGGAACGCATCGAAGCGCGCCAACGCGACGCAATGGCCTTGACACCACCTGGGCCGCTCCCATGAACGACCCACAGCCTTCAACCACCAACGCGATGCCTGCAGGGCCACCACGGCTGCACGACATCGCCCTCTATTTCGACCCCATTTCGCCCTACGCCTACCTGGCGTTCGAGCGCCTGCCCGAAGCACTCATGGGCCTGAGCGTGCGCGTGCGCTACAAGCCTGTGTTGTTCGCTGGCCTGCTCAAGGCACACGGCCAACGCGGCCCAGCCGAAATCGCGCCCAAACGAGACTGGACCTACCGCCATGTGGGCTGGCTCGCACAGCATCATGGCGTTCCATTGGACTTGCCGGCCGCTCACCCTTTCAACCCGCTGGCACTGCTGCGCCTGGCCCTGGCTTGCACCACGGACGATGCGCCAGGCGAGTGCAACCGCTATGTGGCCGAACAGGTGTTCCGCCATGTCTGGCACGGCGGCCAGGACCCCAACGAACCTGCACGCCTGGCCGCGCTGGAAGAACTGTTGCAAGACCACATGATGCAGCGTCAGAAGCCCTGGCTCGTACCCGACAGTGAAGCCATCAAACAGCGCCTGCGCACCAACACCGAAGACGCCCTCGCGCTCGGCCTGTTTGGTGTGCCTTCCATGGTGGTCAAGGGTCGCATCTTCTGGGGCTTGGATGGCTTGCCCATGCTGCGTGACTTTCTGGACGGTGGCGCGTGGTTTGAAAGTGGCGCCTGGGAAGCGGCTGCCGCGCTGCCAGTGGGTGTGCAGCGGGTTCAAGGGAATCAGGATCCCACCAAGGGGTAACGCTGGCTTGGTTCATGGCTTGCCGGCATTGATCAGTGCCTTGCACCCTTCAACCCGTTTCAATAGCCTGTCACGGCGTCCGGCTTTCCCAACTTTCAGCGGCGAGCCATGGCTGGCGAATTCACCTCAGGCGATGCGTGTGCCTGCGCTGGAATGGCCTGCTCACGCTCCCGACCTTGCTCATGCGCCAGCGCATGCGCGCGCTCCAGGTGCTGCTGCGGTTTCTCGCGCTGCGCTTCCTGCACGCTGAATTCGCTCATCGGTGCGCTCTCTTGCAGCACCGCCACACTGGCGCCGTCACGGCTCAATAAAAAGGTTTGCACCTGACCCCGGTGTGCGAATTGCTGCGCATGGCTCACCGCTGCCGCATTGACCCGCTCGATCTGCTCCGCGCTGTGACCGTGATCGCGCAACAGCGGGCCGAGCTGGTTCTGTGCCATCTGATGATGGCGTTGCTGCAGCGCGGTGAGCTCCGGTGCCTGTGTGATCGAGGTTTGCTCCTGCGTCTGGATCCGGTGGCGCGACAGGTCCGGAACATCGGTCACTTCCGGCAGCTCCATCCCGCGCTCGCGCATCACCTCGCGTGAACTGAGCAACTCCGCAGTGGCTCTGCGAAACCTTCCCATGCCGGCTTCAATCGCTTGCTCCCGTTGCTGAGGATCGACCTGAGATTCGTGGGTATCTGTCTTGCTGCCCGAGCTGACCGCCTGGCCAGTGGCAAGCGCATAGACGCTGTGCATGCTCTGCGCCAGCTGTTCGGCTTCCTGCCGGTGGCACTGTTGCAACTGGTGGTTGTTCAGCGCGCGGTGGTTCTGCACCGCCGGTGCCATCCGGGCCAGGGCCACAGCCTCTGCATCCAGCGTGAAGGGTTGCATCTGCCCGCTGGCGCGGTCCAGCGTCCAGCCTTTGCCGCTGGTGGTGTCGGTGATGCTCACCAGGCGCTCGACCCCATGGGTGCGTTCGTGGACCTGTTCACCCACCACCTGCCAGCGGGCCTGGTCCACCGACTTCGTGATGCGCGTCTCCGTGTTGTCCCCACTTTGAAGGTGCGTGGTGTGCAGCAGTTGCCCCGGTTGGGGCGACCGAGCCCATTCGGTGGTGGCGTTGGGTGATGTGCGGGTGGGTGTGCCCCAGGGCTGGCCGTCGGGACCGAGGCTGTTGGTGTCCTCGGTTTCGCTGCGACGGAACTGTTCGCGCAGAGCCGTGCGGTGCTGCTCAGCCAGTTCGGCGTTGTGCCGCTCGGCCTGCTCGGGAAAGCCGGCGGCGTCCAGGTAGCTGCGGGTGAGTTCGTTGACCTTGGCGCCACTCACCACTTCGATGTAACGGGCGGGCAGGGTCGGGTTGTCGTGCATGCCGAACCAGCTGTACTTGCCTTCCACGTTCACCAATGCGTAGCGGTCGCCCTCGGCGGTGGTGACGGTCGGCTCCAGCTTGAGGTGGTTGGGCAGTGTCAGGGGCGGGCCGAGTTTGTCGGGGGTGGGGCCGCCGGTGAGTATTTCGGCGAGGGATTCGGCGGCTTCGGCGCCGGCGGTGGCGCCAAGAACGCCACCCGCCACAGCAAACGCCTTTGCACCTGCAACTCCCCCCGCTATTGCTCCGAGTGGCGCAAGTGCCTTTGCACCAGCATATGCGCCCGCGATTCCTCCACCGATAGTGGCGCTTGCCGTGACGGTCTCTGCACCATTGCCTTGAATAAGGTGCTGACCAGCAACATAGGTACCTTCCAGCCTGCCAAGGGCCTTGGCGCCATAGGCGATGTACTTGCCAGAGGGCAGGTTCGATTGGCGACCCGCCTCCACTGCACCGGGCAGCAGCGTAGATACGGTACTGGACACAGGATTGTGCGTAGCCGTCCGAATACGCGGAGCAGCGGTAGTCCAGATGGCAGTGTTGGCCTCGACTGAACCTGCAGCGCCAATTGGCGACAAGGCGTCATTGTGAAAGTCGAAGACCCGATCAATGTGGACCTGGTTGGTCGAATTGGACATTCAACGTTCCCCCGCAGCGTGGAGCTGAATGTGTCGAGGAATCTCTCCACTCAACCATCCGATGATCAAATTCATGATCCCACTAGCAGCCATAACAGGAGCAGCGACGTAGGCGATGTTCCCTAGGTACCCCATGCCAAAGCGATTGCTGAGAATGAAGCGCAACACGCCATTGCCGGTATTGGTCATCCACCCCATATTGGCAGTAGCAAAAAGGATGGCACCTAGCACCAGAGCCAGAAATACCGCCTTGCGGAAGGGGAGGCTCCAGAACGGGTAGGTTCTCTGCCTACCTTCCCATCCCATGAGGCAGCACAACACGAACAGGCCAGGGCTCATCGCCCACAGCACCGAGTAGTAAAAGCGGTTGAGTTCGGGACGAATGCCCAAACTCGTGATCAGTTCGATCTGCGGTACCCGAGCCGCCATGAAGTCGGTGAACGCAACAGCCCATGGGTAGGTCTGGAGAACATCTGCCGGTATGAGAAGCGCGATCACGCCCATGATTGCAACGTAAGCGCCCGCTGCCTTTTCATAGGGGGTCTTGAAGACAGGCTCTTTACCCATTGCCTTGCCCTCGGCTTTGACTGTTTTCTGGATGCTCACCATCCACCTCCTTGAGTACTTTCAAAGTACTTTTGTTTGAAAATCGCGATATTGCCACAAGTCATGCCGGGCTCATGGAACCACGGATCCCAAGGATGGAGGGGCAGAGATGCTAAGTGGCAACCGCTTCAGCGGCGGCAAAAAACTACAGAACAAATACCAACTGCTCGGAGAAATAAGCACTTCATCCGGAGCAAAGTGCCCCATTCCAGAGACACCGAGAAACCGGCTCTGCCGGGCCTCTGGTGTCGCACCCTTCGAGGGGGTGACGCGCCGCAGGCGCGGCGCGGGGGTGGGCCTATTTTTTAGACAGCGTCCATCACAGCCCGCAAGAACTGCTGGGTGCGAGCTTCCTGCGGGTTCTCGAAGAACGCCTTTGCCGGCCCTTGTTCGGCGATACGGCCCTGGTCGAAAAAGCACACGCGGTCGGCGAATTCGCGGGCAAAGCCCATCTGGTGTGTGACCATGAGCATGGTCAGGTTGTGTTCGCTGCCCAGGGCGCGGATCACGCTGAGCACCTCGCCACACAGTTCGGGGTCGAGGGCCGATGTCACTTCGTCAAACAGCATCACCTTGGGGCGCATGGCCAGGGCACGTGCAATCGCCACGCGCTGCTGTTGTCCACCGGAGAGCTGTGCCGGGTAGTGGTCGAGCTTGTCGCCCAGCCCCACCATGTTCAGCAGTTCGCCAGCGCGTTCGCGCGCTTCGTCGGCACTCAGGCCCAGCACGGTGACCGGAGCTTCCATGCAGTTCTTCAGCGCCGTCATGTGCGGGAACAAGTTGAAGTGCTGAAACACCATGCCGATGTGCCCACGCATACGGCGCAAGTGTTGCGCGTTCGCGCGAACCAGCTTGCCGCCCTTCATCATGTGCGTCAGTGGTTCGCCGTCGACGCGGATCACGCCGTCGTCGATACTCTCCAGCGTCATCAACATGCGCAGCACTGTGGTTTTGCCAGAGCCCGATGGACCGATGATGGCGACTTTCTCATTCGCCGCCACCGAGAGCTCGAGCCGGTCCAGCACGGTCAGGTCGCCATAGCGCTTGGTCACGGCATTAAAATGCACCATGGGTGCCGCGTCCGCTGACGCGTCAGGCGAGTACAGCTCGATCGATGTGGTGGCTGTGCTCATGTGCGTCTCCCTGCGCGTTGTGTGAGTCGCTGTTCCACCCGGCGAATCAGCGCCGCCGACACCAGGCTGAAAACCAGAAAGAACAGGCCCACCAAAGTGATGGGCTCGGTGTATTGAAAGCTCTCTGACCCGAGGATCTTGGCGGTCTGCATCAGCTCCAGCACGGCAATGACGGACAGCAGCGGCGTTTCCTTGAACAGCGCCACCAG
Source organism: Hydrogenophaga sp. (assembly GCF_030651625.1). Taxonomy (GTDB): domain Bacteria; phylum Pseudomonadota; class Gammaproteobacteria; order Burkholderiales; family Burkholderiaceae_C; genus Hydrogenophaga. Next base: position 6,100 of record NZ_JAUSCF010000020.1, read on the forward strand.
GTAGTTGCCCAGGGCTGGCACGACCGGCGGAATGGCCTGCGGCAGGATCACGTTCTTGAAGGTGGTCAGGGGCGAGAGGTTGAGCGCCATCGATGCTTCCCACTGCCCCTTGGGCACGTTCTCCAGGCCGGCGCGGTACACCTCCGAACAGTAGGCGCCGTAGTGCAGACCCAGCGCCAGCACACCGGCCGGCATGGCGTCGAGCGTGACCCCGAATTCAGGCATCACGTAGTAGAGAAAAAAGATCTGGATCAGCAGCGGCGTGGAGCGCACAAATTCCACCACCCCCGCCACCGCCAGCCGCAGCCACGCCGGTCCTGCCATGCGACCCACGGCAAACACCAGCCCCAGCACAAGCGCCAACACAAAGCCCATCAGCGTGGCCTGCAGCGTCACCACCGACGCCTCGGCAAGGATCGGCAGCACCTCCCAGGCGTACGCCCAGTCCCAGATTTGTGTGTTCATGTCTTGAGCTTTCGCTCCAGCGCCCGCGTGCCCACCGTGATCAGCACCGACAACGCCAGGTACATCAGAAGCACCAGACTGAACACCTCCACCGTGCGCAAGGTGTTCTGGTTCACTTGCTGCGCCTTGAAAGTGAGGTCGGACAGCGTGATCAGCGACACCAGCGAGGTGGCCTTGAGCAGTTCGATCAGCAGGTTGCCCCAGGGCGGGATCATGGCCACGAAGGCCTGCGGTAACACGATGCGGCGCAGCGCTTGGGTGTGGGTCATGTTCAGCGCCTGTGCCGCCTCCCACTGGCCTTTTGCCACGGACCCGATGGCCCCACGCACCACCTCGGCGCCGTAGGCCCCCACGTTGAGCCCAAGCGCCACGATACCCACCGTCATGGGACTGAGCGTGATGCCGAAATGCGGCAGTACGAAGAACAGCCAGAACAACTGCACCAGCGCCGACGTACCGCGAAAGGTCTCGATGTAGGCCACAGCCAGCCAGCGCAAGGGCCGCGGCGCATACAACTTGGCCAGCCCAGCCAGCAAAGCCATCGCCATCGCCAGCAGCGAGCCACCGAGCGCCACCAGCACGGTGATGCGGACGCCGCGCAGCAACTCAGGCAACAGCTCACCCGCCGCAGTAAAGCTGGCCACGTGCAGCCCCGCCGCAAACGCGACGATGGCGGTGATCAGAAGCAGAGGTGTTGACTTGAGCATTTCAAAGATGAGGCATTTCCGTTGAGGAAGCATGCGAACTGCAAACCAGCACAAAGGAAATCAACACAGCTTCCGGAGCGAGTCACCCCAAGTCCAGGGCTCCCGTGGAACCGGCTTCGCCGGGCCACTGGGTGCGTCCCCCCTCCAAGCGCCGAAGGCGCGCAAGGGAGGGGGGAAGCCGCGTCAGCGGCGCAGGGGGGTGTACCGAACTCAGCGCAGGGGGGAGTCAGAATTACTCACCAGAGCAATGCTGCTCAGCCGTCTTCTCTGGCAGGGTCGATTCGTCAAAACCGAACTGCTTCACCATGGCAAGGTGATCCGGCGTGCCGATGAATTTGGCCAGTTCGGTGTTCACCGCATCGCGCAGGGCGGTGTCCTGCTGGCGGAAGCCGAACGAGCCTTCGCCCTTGTAGATTTTCCCGTTGTGGGTGAAGGTGAACGGCTTGGCGCGCTCAATGCCGTCGTCCTTTCCGGCCAGGTCCAGAGCTGTCAACGAAGTGAAGGCGGCAGCCGAAGCCCGACCGGACTTCACGTTGGCCACCGCCGCAGCGAAGTCGGGCACGATCACTTCCTGGTCGCGCTTCAAGCCGGCCAGCCGGCCGTGCTCGATCTCTGCCGTACCTGCCACGAACGCGACCTTGGCGCCTTTGTCCACCGCGTCCTGGTAGGTGCTGATGCCGTCCGGGTTGCCGGTCCTGACCACCAGGGCCTCACCGATGCCATAGGTGGGGTTGGCAAAGATGATCTGCTGGCAGCGTTGCGGCGTGATGTACATCGACGCCACGATGGCATCAAACCGGCCGGCACGCAGACCCGGGATCAATGCACCCCACTCGGTCAGCACGCCGTCCACCTCGTTTACGCCAAGCTGCTTCATGACGTGGCGAAACACGGTGGGCGACTCGCCGGTGAGCTGGCCAGACGCGGTGGCGTAAGAGTACGGTGCTTCATTGGCAAAGCCGACGCGGATGAAGCCTTGTTCGCGCAACTTTTCCAGCGTGGTCTGCGCGCTGGCCAGACCAGTTGTGAGCAGCGCAGTGGCGCCGAGCAGTGCAAGGAGCGTGCGGCGGATGTGCAAGCGTGTGGACATGGGTTCTCCTTGTGGTCAACGGGCGCCGGGCAGACCGGCGGACGTGAAGTCGAGGCGCTCGGCAATGAAGTTCGGGCGTGGCGCCAGACCACAGAACGGATCCACCGGGGTGTTGTGCACGCTGTTGTAGACCACGAATACATTGCTGCGTGGCAGAGGCGTGATGTTCGAATTCGAACCGTGCATGATGTTGCACTCGAAGAACGTCACAGAGCCGGCCAGGCCGGTGGGCGCAGTGATGCCGAAGTCGTTCACCAGCTGAGTCAGGCTCTCGTCGTCGGGCACGCCCACTTCCTGGCTTTTCAACGATTTCTTGTAGTGGTTGTCGGGCGTTTCGCCCACGCACGACACGAAGCGCTGGTGCGAACCCGGAATGATCATCAGCGGGCCGTTGTGCGGCGTGTTGGGTGTGAGGCTGATGGAGCAACTGACCATACGCATCGCCGGCACGCCGTCTTCCACGTGCCAGGTTTCAAAGTCGGAGTGCCAGTAGAACTCCTTGCCCCGGAAGCCACCCTTGTAGTTGATGCGCGACTGGTGGATGTACACGTCGCTGCCGAGCAACTGGCGCGCAATGGCCACCACCTTGGGGTGGTGGCACAGGCGGCGCATCACCTCGCTGCTCTGGTGCACCGCGAAGATGGACCGCAGCTCGCGGCTGCCCGGCTCGATCACGGCCTCGTCGGTGTCTTTCAGGGCTTCATCGCTGCGCAGGCGCTGCAATTCCGCCAGGCATTCGCTGATGTCTGCATCGCTGAGCAGTTCATCGAACGTGAGGTGGCCGTTGTCTTCGTAGAAGTGCAATTGGTGGTCGCTCAGCGGGCCGTCGTCGGCCTTGCCATGCACCACCGGATCCTTGCGCGGCGTGACCTGCGCCGTCGGGGCGACGCGAGAAGGGTAGCGGTCCTCCCGGACCGGGGTGGCTTGTGAGGCGTTGCTCATAGGGGGTCCTCCATTTTTGTGCGCTTACTCGGCCAGCGCGTAGGCGCCGGTGGCGTCGTGCACTTCGCGGCCGGTCAGCGGCGGGTTGAACACGCAGACCATGCGCATGTGCGTGCCCTTGTTGGCACGCAGGATGTGACGGTCGTGGTTGTTGAGGGCGTAGATGGTGCCCACACGGATGTCGTGCGTCTGGCCGGTGGCCAGGTCGGTGATCTCGCCCGCGCCTTCGATGCAGTAAACCGTTTCCAGGTGGTTGCGGTACTCCATCTCCAGCACGGCGCCGGGCTTGATGACGGTGTCGTTGACCGAATAGCCCATACCGGCGTCCTTGTAAATCAGGCGGCGGCTGGTCCAGCCTTCGGTGTCGACATCGGCCGGTGTGCCCAGAATTTCATCAAGGTGTTTGACGATCATGTGTGTTTCCTTTGTTCTTGTGACTCTGATGAAAGGGGTTCAGGCTGCCTTGCGCAGGTCCTGGCTCATGACCGCGCGAATGCTGGTCTCAATGGTGTCGAGGCCGTGCAGCAACTCGTCTTCCTTGATGGTCAGGCTGGGCAGCAGTTTGAGCACCTGATCGTCGATGCCGGCGGTCTCGATGATCAGGCCGCGTCCGAAGCAGTCCTTCGAGATGCGTGAAGCCAGACCCGCGTCGGCGAATTCCACCCCCTGGATCAGGCCCCTGCCGCGCACGGTGGCTTCAACACCTTGTTTGTGCAGCATCTGGGCCAGGCGCTCCTGCACGATGCCGCTCTTTTTAGCCACGGCTTCCTGCAGCAGGCTGTTGCGCCAATAGCTCAAAGCAGCGGTGCCCGTGACAAACGCCGGGCAGTGGCCGCGGAAAGTGCCGTTGTGCTCTCCGGGCGCCCACTGGTCCATCTCGGGCTTGATCAGCACCAGTGCCAGCGGCAGGCCGTAGCCGGAAAGCGACTTCGACAGCGTGACGATGTCGGGCACGATGCCGGCCTCTTCGAAGCTGAAAAAGTGGCCGGTGCGCCCGCAGCCGACCTGGATGTCGTCAACGATGAGCACGATGCCGTGGCGCTGCGTGATCTCGCGCAGGCGTCGGAGCCAGGCCACGCTGGCCACATTCACGCCGCCTTCGGCCTGCACCGTTTCCAGGATCACGGCGGCAGGAATGTCCATACCGCTGCCGTTGTCAACCAGCATGGATTCGAAATAGTCGAGCGTGTCGGTGTCGGCGCCCATGTAGCCATCGAACGGCATGGAGGCCGCGTTGCCCAGGGGGACGCCGGCACCGGCACGCTTGAAGCCGTTGCCGGTGACCGACAGGGCACCCAGGGTCATGCCGTGAAACGCGTTGGTGAAACCCACCACCTGCTCACGACCGGTGACCTTGCGCGCCAGTTTGAGGGCGGCTTCCACGGCATTGGTGCCGGTGGGGCCCGGGAACTGAAACTTGTAGGAGAGCCCGCGCGGTTGCAGGATCACTTCGTGGAAGTTCTTGATGAACGCTTCCTTGGCTTCGCTGAACATGTCGAGCGTGTGCGTGATGCCGTCGCGCATCAGATAGGCCATCAGGGCCTGTTTGATCTTGTCTGGGTTGTGGCCGTAGTTCAGCACGCCAGCACCACTGAAGAAGTCAAGGTAGCGGCGGCCCTGGTTGTCGGTCATCCAGGCGCCCTTGGCGGACGCAAACATGGCGGGGAAGTTGCGGCAGTAGCCACGTACTTCGGATTCGTGTTCTTCAATGATGTTCATGGGAGTCCTTTCGTCGTTGCAAAACAGAATGTGCCGCGGTGTCGTGCGGCACAAGCCGCCTGTAGGCACACAGAAAAATCAGTCGCTGCGCGCAGGCGCGCCGCGCGCAAGCGGGCCGATGCGATACAGCGGTTCCGCAGGGTGGTCGTGCGCAAAGAGGTCGGCAGTGAAGTGCGGCCGCACTTCGCAACCGGTTTCAAGCTCGCGGGCCAGGCGTTTGAACAAGGCTTGCGAGGCGGTGTTGTCGTCGGCCACCGTGGCGGTGACCCACTGACAGTGGGTGTTGGCTGGCAAGGCCAGCCAGGCCATGAGCAGCCTGAGACCAAGGCCTTTTCCCTGGTGTTCGGGTAAAAGGCCCACCTGCCACACGAAGGCCGTATGGGGTTCGCGCGGCGGCTGATAGCCGATCACCATCCCCACCGCTTCGCCTTCGTGCTCCGCGATCAGGCATGTATCGCCGAAATCCGTGGCAAGCAGCAGGTAGAAATACTGGGAATTCAGCTCCAGCGTGCCGGCGCCTTGAACCAGTCGCCACAGGGTGGCGCCATCGGCCGGGCGCGCAGATCGGAAAACGAGGGGAAAGGAAGGGGTAAGTGTGGTCGAGCCTGAAACGGTCATGCCATGGGTTGTTTGTGGTGAAGACACGTTGTGACGGTGCACACGCGCGGCTTCTGGCGAACCTGATTCGCTTGTCGCCCTGAAGGCAGCAACGCGGACCGGTCGGCCCCGGGTAAGGGACCTACAAAAGAACTCAAGCGACCTTTTGGCCGTTGAACGAAACAGACGTTTGCCGTGCCCGCGAAACGGGCAAAGTGATCTGTGGACCCAGGGCAGTGTTCGCTGCCTGGTCCTTTTTCAGTCTAAACCGATACGTAGCGAGATGCAACCCACGGTGTGCAATTGCGCTCAGTGGTGAGCACCCGAAAGCGGCTCAATGGCTTGTGTTTAAAGGCCTTGCGCGGCATGACCGCCGATCGATTTTTTTTCTTCACGAAGGTTTCTTGCCGCGCATTCCACCCGTGCCATGAAGGACCGAAGCACCCGTGCAGCGTCTTTGTTCAACAGATGGCCATCATGTCTGGAAGGCATTTTCGATATTGAGAAGCTCGCCCGTTCGTGCCGCCTCGTAGCCTTTGAGCGCGGCCACCTTGGCGCGGAAGGCCGGCGACTGCAGCACCGAGAGAACGGGTCGGAATTCCTTGCGTTGCAACGCATCAACGGGCATGGCAAAGAAGTAGCGTTCCTTGAGCAGGGGAATGAAATGCAGGCCAAAGCGGTGGGCAGCCGTCTGCACACCGATGCCCACATCGGCCATGCCGCTGGCCACAAAGGCCGCCACCGCTGCATGGGTGAATTCGGTGTTGTCATAGCCGGCCACACGGTGCGATGCAATGCCCTGTTGTTGAAGCAGCAGATCCGTGAGCATGCGCGTGCCGGAGCCCTCCGGGCGGTTCACGAAGCGCAGACCCGGTCGGGACAGGTCTGCCAGCCCGCGCAGTTTGAGCGGGTTGCCCGTGGCGACGAACAGGCCTTGCGTACGGACTGCGAGGTGGAGCAGGCGGTGCTTGTCGGGCTTCAGCCAGCGCAGGTAGCGCCGAGCAGCCGCCGGTTCAAACGGACCCAGGGGCACGTGAAACCCGGCCAGTTCGCAGTCGCCCTGCGCCAGGGCAGCCACCGCCTCCAGGCTGTTGCGGTAGCGCAGTTCGAACGGCACCTTGCGCTCGGTCAGTTGTTCGCGCAAGGCCGCCACGGCAAACCCATGGCTGGCGTGCAGCCGAGGCACGGACCGCTGCTTGCGTTGCACGCGCCCCAGTTCGCCTTCGATCTCCGATGCCAGTGAATCCAGAAGAGGTTGAAGGCGTGCGCCGATCCGGGCGTCCGCCCAGATGAGCGTCTGCCCCAGGTCCGTCAACGATGAGCCCTGTCCCCGACCGCGCGTGAGCAAGGCTTGGCCGAACAGCCGCTCGGCCTGTCGAACAAGGCCCCAGGAATGGCGATAGGACAGCCCCAGTTCCCTGGCGGCCTGAGCGATGCTGCCCGATTCCTTCACGGCGGCCAGCAGTTGCAGCAGGGTGTTGGCGGAGAGGGCTTCGTGGTCGTCGTGGCCGATCTGCCAGCCAGGTTGCAGGGAGATGCGCAGCATGGTGACAAGACAGGTGTGGGGTGCAGTGTGCGTGTGCGCGCGACGGCAATTTATGAAATGAAGAACATATTAAAGCCCATGACCCGGTGCTACGCTGACTGCCATGAAAACGACCCCTTCTGTGATGAGACCGACCGCCGAGACCCGGGTGATCCCCATTCGCGCAGAAGCCGCACCTTCCAGGCGCCCGCGCTTCACGCCCAAAGGGCGGCAGGTCGATCCAGCGGCCAGTCGGCGAGTGGCCGCGCTCTGTGAGGGATTGGCGCCGCGCGCCGATTTGCTCATCGAACACCTGCACCGCTTGCAGGACGGCGAAGGCTCGCTGCGTCGCGGCCACCTCGCCGCGCTGGCCGACCGCCTGCGCCTGAGCCAGGTCGAGGTGTTCGAAGTGGCCAGCTTTTACCACCACTTCAATGTGGTGGACGATGCCGCCGCCGTGCCCTCCCATATTGTGCGTGTGTGCACCAGCCTGTCATGTGACATGGCGGGATCGCAGTCGCTGCTGACGAATTTGCAACAGCAACTGCACGGTGATGTCAGCGTGCGGGTCGAAGCTGTGCCATGCATCGGCCAGTGCCATCGCGCACCGGCCGCTTGTGTGGGCCAGCGGCAGTTGCCCGAGGCGACGGTGCAGTCGGTGGTTGATCTGCTGAAGGCGGGAGAGACCGGGCCTCGCGAAATTTCGCCAACGCCGACCCGTGCGCCTGCGTTGTTGCAGTTCACCCGTTTGCTCGAAGGTGCTTTGACGCCCGAACAGGTGTTGGTCGAGCTCAAGGCCTCCCAGCTTCGCGGCCTGGGTGGTGCCGGGTTTCCGGCCTGGCGCAAGTGGGAGACTGTGCGCGCACAACCCGGCCCGCGCCACATGGTGGTCAATATCGACGAAGGCGAGGTGGGCACGTTCAAGGACTGGCATTTGCTGACCACGGGTGCTGCACAGGTACTGGAGGGCATGCTGATCGCGGCCCACGTGACGGGGGTCGAGCGCATCTGGATCTATCTGCGCGACGAGTACCACGACGCACGCGTGTTGCTGCAGCGCGAACTCGATGCGTTGGCGCTGGCCCTGAGCAGCCTGGCCACGCAGCGTCCCGGCTTCACGCCACCGCAGATCGAATTGCGGCGCGGCGCCGGGGCTTACATCTGTGGTGAAGAGTCGGCGCTCATCGAATCGGTGGAGGGCAAACGCGGTCTGCCTCGCCTGAAGCCGCCCATCGTGGCCATGCACGGCGTGTTTGGCCGTCCCACACTGGCACACAACCCGGAAACCCTGTGGTGGCTGCCGGAAATTCTGGACAAAGGCGGTGAATGGCTGGCAGGCCAGGGGCGACGTGAGCGCAGTGGCCTGCGGCGATTCTCCGTGTCGGGTCGGGTGAACAAGCCGGGCGTGCATCTGGCGCCCGCAGGCATCACCTTGCGCGAACTGGTGGACGAACACGCCGGCGGCATGCTCGATGGCCATGAGCTGTACGCCTACCTGCCAGGTGGCGCGTCAGGCGGCATTCTGCCCGCCACCTTGGCCGATGTGCCGCTGGACTTCGACACGCTCGTTGACCATGGTTGTTTCATTGGGTCGATGGCGGTGGTGGTGATGAGCCAGCACGACAGCGCACGTGACGCCGCGCTGAACCTGATGCGGTTCTTCGAACACGAATCGTGCGGCCAGTGCACGCCGTGCCGCGCGGGCACCACCAAGGCCGTGCAGCTGATGCAGGCAGCCGTGTGGGACACGGAATGCCTGGGCGAACTGTCTCAGGTGATGCGCGATGCGTCCATCTGTGGACTGGGGCAGGCGGCGCCCAATCCGGTGGATTCGGTGCTGCGCTTCTTTGCGCATGAGGTGAATGGCACAACGATTGGCGAGGTATCTCCATGAACGCAGGTGATTTGCCCCAGGACATGGCGCCGGTGGCTTTCGTGCTCAATGGCTTGACGGTGGAAGCGGCGCCGGGTGAGAGCTTGTTGAAGGTGGCACAGCGCGTGGGGGTGGCGATTCCCCACCTGTGCCAGCTGGACGGCTTGCGCAGCCCCGGCAACTGCCGCGCTTGCGTGGTCGAGATCGAAGGCGAACGCGTGCTGGCACCGTCGTGCTGTCGCACGCCCACGCCCGGCATGGTGGTGCAATCGGAAACGCTGCGCGCCACCCGGGCACGGAAAACGGTGATCGAGTTGTTGATCAGCGATGCACCCGACACGCAGGCACTCAAGCACGACAGCGAGTTGGCCCAATGGGCTCAAACCGTCGAAGCCCGGCCCGACCGCTTCCCGCAGCGCGCCGTGACCACCCAAGACGCCAGCCACCCTGCCATGACCGTGAACCTGTCCGCCTGCATCCAGTGCACACGCTGCATCCGCGCCTGCCGCGAAGCGCAGGGCAACGATGTGCTCGGTCTGGCGTTCAGGGGAGGTCTCGCGCAGATCGTGTTCGACCAGAACGACCCCATGGGCCAGAGCACCTGCGTGGCCTGCGGCGAATGCGTGCAGGCCTGCCCCACGGGCGCCATCGCGCCGGCCAACGGCGCCTACGCGAACGCCTCGCAGCAGCAGGTGGACTCGGTCTGCCCCTTCTGCGGCGTGGGCTGCCAGATGACCTACCACGTGTCGGACGGGCAGATCGCGCATGTGGAGGGCAAGGCCGGGCCGGCCAATGAAGGGCGCTTGTGCGTCAAGGGGCGCTTCGGCTTCGACTACGCCCACAGCCCCGAGCGGCTCACCCATCCACTGATCCGCCGTGCCGGTGTGCCCAAGATGGCGGCGGACGAGAAACAGCGCCTAACGCCGGAACAGATTCGCGAGCAGTTCCGCGAAGCCAGCTGGGACGAGGCTCTGGACGCTGCCGTCGCCGGGTTCCGGCAGGCCATGGACAGCACGCCAGCGCGCGGGCGCCAGGGACCGGTGGCGGGCTTCGGCTCGGCCAAGGGCACCAACGAAGAGGCCTACCTGTTCCAGAAGCTCATCCGCACCGCCTTCGGCACCCACAACGTGGACCACTGCACCCGGCTGTGCCATGCTTCCAGTGTGGCCGCGCTGATGGAGGGCCTGGGTTCGGCCGTGGTCACCAACCCGCTGCGCGACGTTCAGCATGCCGATTTCGTGCTCATCATCGGCGCCAACCCGGCCCAGAACCACCCGGTGGGCGCGACCTGGATCAAGAATGCGGTGAAGCGGGGCACCCGCCTGGTCATGGCCGACCCGCGTCGCACCGAACTGGCCCGCCACGCATGGAAACACCTGGGCTTCAAGTCGGGCACCGACGTGGCCCTGCTCAACGCCTTGCTGCACACCATCGTGTTTGAAGGGCTGGCGGATACGGCCTATATCGAAAAGCACACGCTGGATTACGCCCAGCTCAAGGCCCACGTGGCGGACTTGAGCCCGGAGGTCATGGCGCCGGTGTGCGGCATCGACGCTTCCACCCTGCGCGAAGTGGCCCGCGCCTATGCCACGGCCGGCAACAGCATGATCCTATGGGGTATGGGCATCAGTCAGCACACACACGGCACCGACAACGCCCGCTGCCTGATCGCGCTCTCACTCATCACCGGCCAGATCGGCCGACCGGGCACAGGGCTGCATCCGTTGCGCGGGCAGAACAACGTGCAGGGTGCGAGCGATGCCGGGCTCATTCCCATGGTGCTGCCGGACTACCAGCGCGTGTCCGAACCGGCGGTGCGCGAAAAGGCTGAACAACTATGGGGCGTGCCGCCGGGCACCCTGGGCAGCGAGCCGGGCCTGACCGTGGTGGAAATCATCGACGCGGCCTTTGACGGGCAGATCCGCGCCATGCTGATCCAGGGCGAAAACCCCGCCATGAGCGACCCCGACGCCAACCACGCCCGTGAAGCACTGGCCCGGCTGGATCACCTGGTGGTGCAGGACATCTTCCTTACCGAGACCGCCGGGCTGGCCGATGTGATTCTGCCCGCCACCGCCTGGCCGGAGAAGACCGGCAGTGTGACCAACACAGACCGCTGCGTGCAGCTGGGCCGCAAGGCGGTGCCGGCACCGGGCGATGCGCGGGCCGACGCCTGGATCACCGAGCAACTGGCGCGCCGGCTCGGCCTCGGCTGGTCGTACGACATCGCTGCCGATGGCACGGCGTCGGCGGAAGCGGTCCATGGCATTGGCGCCGTGTTCGAAGAAATGCGCAGCCTCATGCCCAGCATCGCCGGCTTGTCGTGGTCACGCCTGCAGCGCGAAGGCGCGGTGACTTACCCGGTGACCGACGAAAACGAACCCGGCCACCCCGTGGTGTTCACAGATGGCTTTCCAACCACCACAGGACGTGCCCGGCTGGTGGCGGCCACTCTCACGCCACCGAACGAAGTGCCGGACGGCGATTACCCGCTGGTACTGATCACCGGCCGCCAACTGGAGCACTGGCACACCGGCAGCATGACGCGACGCAGCACCGTGCTGGATGCGGTGGAACCCGGGCCGGTGGTCAGCCTGCACCCCAATACTGCAGAACGATTGGGCCTGGGCGCAGGCGATCTGGCCCGGGTGGTATCGCGCAGAGGTGAAGTGAGTCTGGCGGTGCGGATCGACAGCGGCATGCCGCTTGATACCGCCTTCATTCCATTTGCCTACGCAGAAGCGGCGGCCAACCTGCTGACGAATCCGGCGCTGGATCCCGTGGGGAAAATCGCCGAACTCAAATACTGCGCGGTGCGGGTGACACCCGCTGTCGCATTGGCTGCCGGCTGAAGTCGTTGACTGGCTTGACGCTGCGCAAGCTTTTTCGTGAGCATCTGCGCTAGGATGCAAACGTCTTCACCCGGTCCGTGCGCCAGCAGCGCACGGGTGCCGGTTCCATCACCGACCAGAGGAGATCAGCCATGTTCAAGAAAATTCTCGTTCCCACCGACGGCTCCAAGCTGGCAGCCATCGCGGCGCAGACCGCCGTGCAACTGGCGAAGAGCCAGTCGGCCAAAGTGGTCGGCGTCTATGTGATCGATCCGTTTCCCTACATCGGTATCGGTGATGCGTCCGCCATCGGCCTGCAAGCCTACCTGACCGAAGCCAAGACCGCCGCTGGTCAGGCACTGGATGCCTTGAAGCTGGTGTGCGACGGAGAAGGCGTTTCCTTCGCTGGCGACACCATCGAGCGCAATGTGGTGTACGAGGGCATCCTGGAAACCGCCGACGCCGAAGGCTGCGATCTGATCGTGATGGGATCCCATGGGCGCCAGGGCGTCAAAGCCCTGATTCTGGGGAGCGTGGCCCAGAAAGTGCTCACGCATGCCAAGGTGCCGGTGCTCGTCGTCAAGGAAAAGTGAGCCCCCGATCTCATCAGACGCCCATGCTGCCGAGGCCCGAGCCCTCGGTCAGCGCCTGAAGCGACCGTTGGCGTCGATGATCGACAGATCGGAGAAATCCAGCCCGGTGTGGTTGGTGGGGCTGTAGCTGAGCTTCAGCCCTCCCATGTCGAAGTCCTTGATGCCTTCCAACGCATTGCGCAATGCGACGGGCGTCGGATTTGACCCAGCCCTGCGCAAACCTTCCACCAGCACCTTGGCCGCCGCGTAGCCCTCCATCATGGCTGGGGATACGCCCTCCATCCCGGCCGCCTTGGCGAGTTCCTGTGCTTCCTTGATCAGGGCGTACGACACGGAGCGCTCGTTGGGAAACACCTGTGTCACGATGACGCCGCGAGCGTGTTCTCCCAGCAGCTTGATGAAGCCTTCGGAGGCGTTGTTCGACAGTGTCACTGCCTGGGCGCGTGAGCCGGCGGCGCGGATGGACTTCACCGCGTTGGCCGTGTTGCCGGCCGAACCGATCACCATCACCGCCTGTGCATCACTCTGCGCGACTTTCTTGGCGAGTTCCGAGAAGTCGGGCTTGTCGCGGGGAAACTTCTCTAGGAACAGAGGCTTCTGGCCCACGGCCTCAAAACCTTTGAGGGCACCTTCAGCCGAGTCTGCGCCAAACGAATCGTCGGTCTGCAGCACGGCGATGCGGGTGATGCCGGTTGTGGCCAGGTGCTCGATGGCCTTGGCGGCCTCACGCTGGTAGGTGGCCCTCACATTGAACACCCAGGGGTTCACCGGATCGTGAAGGGCCATGGCACCGGTGCTGGGCCCCACCAGGGGCACCTTGTATTCCGCCAGCAGCGGCAACAGCGCTTGCGAGTGGGGGGTGCCGCGGTTCAGGAACAGCGCGAGCACCCTCTGGTCGACGATCAGATTGCGAGAGACTTCCACCGTGACCTTGGGATCGAACTTGTCGTCCACCGATATCAGTTCAACCTTCTGACCATTGACCCCGCCACGTGCATTGATGGCGTCGAAGTAAAGCTGGGCGCCTTCGGTGTTCTCTTTCACGCCAGCCGCCACGGAGCCCGTGAAGCCCGAAGGCTGGCCGATGCGCAGTTGCGCCCACGCAGGCGCCGAGAGGCTGAAAAGCAGGGCCATGCCGAGTGTGGCCACGACCGGGGTCGGGCGCAAAAAGCGCTTGTGCATCTGTGTATCTCCTTGTTGCTGCGAGTCTAGGCAAACCGGCCCGAGGAAATATTGTGGATATGACGTAGGGGCTGACCCGGGGGTGGTGCCGCTCCGTAGAATGTCGGGCTCCTTCTCTGGAGTTCCTGCATGTCCGATGCTTTTCCATCCGTCAGGCCGTCTGCGGCGGTGATTCTTGCTGAGTCCCTTGAGGGTCAGACGCAGCAACCGACGGAGGGTGGCACCGGGCTGATACGCATCAGGGGCGCGCGCCAGCACAACCTCAAGAACATCGATCTCGATATACGCACCGGCGAACTCACCGTGGTGACAGGGCCGAGTGGGTCGGGCAAGTCCAGCCTGGTGTTCGACACTTTGTTTGCCGAAGGCCAGCGCCGCTACGTGGAAACCTTCAGTGCCTATGCACGCCAGTTTCTCGACCGCATGGACAAACCGGCGGTCGACAAGGTCGAAGGCGTGCCGCCCGCGATCGCTATCGACCAGACCAATCCGGTGCGCAGTTCGCGCTCCACGGTCGGCACCATGACCGAGCTCAACGATCACCTCAAGCTGCTGTTTGCGCGCGGGGCAGATCTGTTCGACCGTGAGACCGCTCAGGCCGTGCGCCACGACTCGCCCGAATCGATCTATGCCGAACTGATGCAACGCAGCGCTGCCAAGGTTGCGAAGGCTGGAGGGGACATCGGCACCGATGCGGAGCCTCGCCTGGTCGTGACATTTCCGGTCGAACTGCCGGCCAGCACCACGCCGGAAGAAATCGAGCAGTGGCTCTCTGCCAGCGGGTACACCCGGGTCCAGGCCGAGCGGGTGGTGCAGCGCACAGCCGTGCCGACCGAAGGGAAGGCTTCGGCAAAGAGCAAAGGAAAAGTCAAACCAGTGGCGAGTGAAGCGGTCAGGGTGCTCGACGTGGTGGCCGACCGGTTCCGCATCGCCACCGCAGATCCTGCACGGGTGATGGAAGCGATCGAGGCCGGCCTCAAACGCGGTGCGGGCAAACTGATGGTGTATGCGCTGGGCGACGACGGGACAGAAGAGATTTGGCGTTTTTCGACCGGGTTGCACTGCCCGGAGAGCGACATCCGCTACAGCGACCCCACGCCTTCCATGTTCTCGTTCAATTCGGCGGTGGGAGCGTGTGAAGCCTGCCGCGGATTCGGGCGCGTCATCGGCGTCGACCACGACCTGGTGATTCCCAATGGTCGGCTCACGCTGCGCGGAGGTGCCATCAAGGTGTTCCAGACGCCCGCCTGGAAAGAAGCGCAGGACGATCTGATGCGCCACGCCGAGGCCGCCGGCATTCCCCGCGACACGCCCTGGAACAAGCTCACGCCCGAACAACAGCACTGGGTGAAGAACGGTTCGCCCAACTGGAACGGCAAATGGAACCAGCATTGGTTCGGCATCGGCCGCTTCTTTGAATACCTGGAAAGCAAAGCCTACAAGATGCACATCCGCGTGCTCTTGTCCAAGTACCGCAGCTACACCGAATGCCCAAGCTGCGGCGGCGCGCGCCTGAAGACCGACAGCCTGTTGTGGCGCATCGGCACCCAGGCGCAGGCCGATGCGGTCCTGCCGCCCGAGAAGCGCTACATGCCCAAAGGGGTGAAGTGGACACGCGCGCAACTGGAGGCGCTGCCAGGGTTGTGTTTGCACGATCTGATGCTGCTGCCGTTGGATCGTTTGCGGGTGTTCTTTGCCTCTCTGGCTCCCTCCCCCACTGGGGGAGGGCAAGGGTGGGGGCCTGCGGGCGAACCAGCCCCCATCCCAACCTTCCCCCAGGGGGGGAAGGAGCCAAGTACCGCCCAGGCGCAGGCCCTCAAACTCCTGCTCGACGAAATCAACACCCGCCTGCGCTACCTCTGCGAGGTCGGCATCGGCTACCTCACGCTGGACCGCCAGAGCCGCACCCTCAGCGGTGGCGAGGTACAGCGCATCAACCTCACCACCGCGCTGGGCACTTCGCTGGTCAACACGCTGTTCGTGCTCGATGAGCCCAGCATCGGCCTGCACCCGCGCGACATGGCGCGCATCAACGACGCCATGATTCGGCTGCGCGATGCCGGCAACACGCTGGTGGTCGTCGAGCACGACCCGGCCGTGATGCTCGCGGCCGACCGCCTCATCGACATGGGACCCGGCCCGGGTGAGCGCGGCGGGCAGATCGTGTTCGACGGCACGCCCGAAGCGATTCGAGGTGCCGACACGCTCACGGGGGCCTACCTCGGTGCACGAAAGACCATTGGCATGGGTTTCAAGCGCATGGTCACCGACAGCACGCCGCGCCTGATCCTGGAGGGCGCGAGCGAGCACAACCTGAAAGACGTGTCGGTTGAATTCCCGCTGCAGCGTCTGGTGGTGGTCACTGGCGTGAGCGGCTCGGGCAAGTCCAGCCTGATCCAGGACGTGCTCGCACCCGCGCTGCTGCGCCACTTCGGCAAGTCCACCGACAGCCCCGGTCAGCACGACCGCCTGCTCGGCGCCGATCACCTGAGCGAGGTGGTGTTTGTCGACCAGTCACCCATTGGCAAGACCGCGCGCTCCAACCCGGTGAGCTACGTCGGCGCCTGGGACGCCATTCGCGCCCTGTTCGCAGATGCGCCTCTGTCGCGCCAACGCAGCTACACGCCCACCAAGTTCAGCTTCAACAGCGGCGACGGTCGATGCCCCACCTGCGGTGGCTCGGGCTTCGAGCATGTGGAGATGCAGTTCCTGAGCGATGTGTACCTGCGCTGCCCGGACTGCGATGGCAAGCGCTACCGACCTGAGATTCTGGAAGTGCGTATCGAGCGCAGCGCTCGATTGCTCAATGTGGCGGACGTGCTGGACCTCACGGTGAGTGAGGCTGCAGACCTCTTCAAAACCGACCGCGAAGTCATTCGTGTGCTGCAGCCCATTGTTGACGTGGGCCTGGAATACGTGAAGCTGGGCCAGCCGGTGCCCACGCTCTCGGGGGGCGAGGCGCAGCGCCTGAAGCTGGCGGGCTTCCTCGCCGAGGCATCGAAATCCGCCAGCGCCAGCCGGCAGCCGCTCTCGCGCAAGGGCACGCTGTTTCTGTTCGACGAACCCACCACCGGGCTGCACTTCGACGACATTGCCAAGCTCATGCGCAGCCTGCGACGGCTGCTTGATGCAGGCCATTCACTGGTGGTGATCGAGCACAACCTGGACGTGATCCGATCGGCTGACTGGTTGATCGACCTGGGCCCCGAAGGCGGTGACGGGGGCGGCCTGATCGTGGCCGAAGGACCACCGGAAGCGGTGCGCGAACACGCCAGCAGCCACACGGCCAGGGCCCTGCGGGAGTACGCGCTGGCCATGGGCGAGGTGCATGCGGTGCAGGAAGGCCGGGTGCAGGATTACCTCAGTCAGTCCCGAGGCCGGGTGGCCGCTGCGCGCCGGGACGATGCGCACGGCAACGCCATTCGCATCGTCAACGCCAAAGAACACAACCTCAAGAACCTGAGCGTGAACATCCCGCGCGGCCAGTTCAACGTGATCTCCGGCGTGAGCGGGTCGGGCAAGTCCACGCTGGCCTTTGACATCCTGTTCAATGAAGGTCAGCGGCGCTATCTGGAGAGTCTGAACGCCTATGCACGCAGCATCGTGCAGCCCGCAGGTCGCCCCGAAGTTGACGCGGTCTACGGAATCCCTCCCACCGTGGCGATTGAGCAGCGCCTCTCGCGCGGCGGGCGCAAGTCCACCGTGGGAACAACCACCGAGGTCTGGCACTTCCTGCGTCTCCTTTATGTGAAGTTGGGCACGCAACACTGCGTGCACGACGGCGCAGCGGTGATGCCGCAGAGTGCAGACAGCATTGCCGCGGCCATCCTCAAGCGCCACGCCGGACAACACATCGGCCTGCTCGCACCGCTGGTGGTCAACCGCAAAGGTGTCTACACGGAGCTGGCCGACTGGGCCCGCCCGCGCGGCCACACCCACCTGAGGGTGGATGGCGAGTTCTTGCCCACCACCGGTTTCCCGCGCATAGACCGCTTCAAGGAGCACACGATCGAGCTGCCGCTGGCCGATTTCGTGGTGAGTCCGGCCGACGAGTCTCTGCTGCGCAGTCAGCTGGCCAAAGCGCTGGAAATTGGCAAGGGCGTGGTGAGCGTGCTGCACCCGCTCGATGGCCTGAGCCAGGCCATGGCCGAAGGCAGCAGCACGGTGGGCATCGGCAAGGTGGAGTCGTTTTCCACCAGCCGCGCCTGCCCCGTCTGTGCCACAAGCTACCCCGAACTCGATCCTCGCCTGTTCTCGTACAACAGCAAACACGGCTGGTGCCCGGACTGTGTGGGCACCGGTCTCAAGCTGTCGCGCGACCAGCGCAAGGTGCTCGACGATTCGGTGCGCGACGACAACGAACGCGGGCGCGAACAGAGTTTTGCCGAGCCCGAAGTGGAAGACCTGGTCGACGAAGTCTGTCCCGCTTGTGAAGGCACGAGGTTGAATGCGCAGGCACGCGCCGTGAAGTTCGGTGGGGTGGGCATCACCGACGTGGCGCGGCTGTCGGTGCGCGAAGTGCGATCGTGGGTGCGTGAACTGATGCAACTTCCCGGTCTGGCTGAGACCGCCACCCCCGTGTGTCCTGAGCCGGTCGAGGGGCATCCAGATGCATCGGGGCTTCGACAGACCCGGCCTGAGCAGGGTTTTGTCATGAGCGTGCGTGAAACCGGCATCGCCCGCGACCTCCTGCCCGAAATCGAAAGCCGTCTGGCTTTCCTGGAAGAGGTGGGGCTGAACTACCTCACCCTGGACCGGGGTGCACCCACCCTCAGCGGTGGCGAGGCGCAGCGCATCCGGCTGGCCGCGCAACTGGGCAGCAACCTGCAGGGGGTGTGTTACGTGCTCGATGAGCCGACCATCGGCCTGCATGCGCGCGACAACGCCATCTTGCTCAATGCCCTGCACAAGCTCGGCGACATGGGCAACACGCTGGTGGTGGTGGAGCACGACGAAGACACCATCCGCCGCGCCGACCACATCATCGACATTGGCCCCAGCGCCGGCAAGCGAGGCGGGCGGGTCGTGGCGCAGGGCACGGTGGACGATCTGTCGGCGAACGCCGAGTCCGTCACAGGGCGCTACCTGCTGCACGCGATGAAGCACCCGCTGCAGCCTAGGCGAGCCGTGCCCCCGAATGGCTCCTTCCCTCCCCCTGAGGGAGGCAGCAAACCCCCACTCCCGCTTGCGGGAGAGGGCGGTGGTGAGGGTCTCCCCTGGCTCGAAGTCCGCGGTGCCCGCCTGCACAACCTGCAAAACCTCAACGTCGCGGTGCCCCTGCAGCGCCTGGTTGTGGTCACCGGCGTCAGCGGCTCAGGCAAGTCCACGTTCGCTCGCGACGTGCTGCTCACCAACGCGGCGGCCGCCGTGTCCCAGCGCAGCACCTTCGCCGGACGCACCGCGTGGGACGCTGGCGAACGCCCCAAGTGGGCCGGCTGCGACAAGCTGCTGGGTGCCGAAGTGGTCGACCGTGTGCTCGAAGTCGACCAGACGCCCATCGGCAAGACCCCGCGCAGTTGTCCCGCCACCTACATCGGTTTCTGGGACACGGTGCGCAAGCTGTTCGCCGACACGCTGGAGGCCAAGGCGCGCGGCTACGGGCCGGGCCGCTTCAGTTTCAACACCGGCGAAGGCCGCTGCCCGGCCTGTGAAGGCCAGGGCATGCGCACCATCGAAATGAGCTTCCTGCCGGATGTGAAGGTGCCTTGCGAGGTCTGCCACGGCGCCCGCTTCAACCCCGAGACGCTGGCCGTGTCCTGGAAGGGCAGGAGCATCGGCGACGTGCTGCAGATGGAAGTGGACGAGGCGGTCGAGTTCTTCGCCTCCATGCCCAGCATCGCCCACCCGTTGCAATTGCTGAAGGATGTGGGGCTGGGCTATCTCACGCTGGGCCAACCCAGCCCCACCCTCAGTGGTGGCGAGGCGCAGCGCATCAAGCTGGTCACTGAGCTGTCCAAGGTGCGTGACGACATCGGCCGGCGCGGGCAGAAGGCCCCTCACACCCTGTATGTGCTCGACGAGCCCACGGTGGGTCTGCACATGGCCGATGTGGAAAAACTCATCCGCGTGCTGCACCGCCTGGTCGACGGCGGCCACAGCGTGATCGTGATCGAGCACGATCTGGACGTGATGGCCGAAGCCGACTGGATCATCGACCTGGGCCCCGAAGGCGGTGGTGGCGGTGGTCGCATCGTCGCGGCTGCGCCACCGGAAGAAGTGGTGCGGCTGGACACACACACCGGGCGGGTGCTGGGGCCTGTCCTGGCCCGGACCTGATGCCGCGCGACCAGATCATTCACATCCACTCGGGCGCGCCTGCCAAGCCAGCATTCGGCGCGCCATGCAATGGCTGCGGTGTGTGCTGCCTGGCTGAACCCTGCCCATTGGGACAGGTGATTTCGCGCAAACGGCACGGCGCGTGCAAAGCACTGCGCTGGGACGAACCGCTGATGGTCTACCGTTGCGGCGCCATCACCGACGCCGCCGGCGTGCTGGGCCAGCGCTGGCGCTGGGCAGCCCCTGTGCTGCAGAAACTGGCGGGTCGCTGGATCGCCGCGGGTGCGGGTTGCGACGCCAACCTGCAGAGTGAATCTGGAAACGGCAGTTGACCGCGCTGTTTCCGCTGGAAATGCCCGTGAACACGGAGCATCTTGGTCACGAAGAAGCTCACCTCATGGGTGAAGGCGCTACAGACCCGATTGAGCCGCCAGGGAGCGCGCCGGCTGCAGCCGACCTTGCGCAAGGCCGCCCCAAGCAAGCTCGGCCCCCTCGGGGGGCAGCGACCCGCGAAAGCGGTGGAGCGTGGGGGCAGCTACTTCTCCTTGCGGGCAGGAGCCCGCTGCGTCGTCGCGCCTTGCCAGCGCATCCCTGACAGCCCACTGGGGCCAGTCCAAATGCCGTTTCCAGGTTGAGCGGGGCTGATCAGCGCACGAACAGCACGATCACGCCAATGGCCAGCGCGGCGATGGCAAACATGAACAGCCTCGTGCGCACGCGCAGCAGCTCCACCGCTGCCACCAGCCGTGCGTTCTGTTCGGCCAGCTCGGCCAGGGTCTGCGCCATCTGGTCCTGTATCTGGGCCTGCTGATCGATCAGCTGGCGCGCCTCGATCAGGCGGTTGCGCAACTCGCCCAGGCTGGGCGGCGTGTCCGACACGAGGTCCATGGGCTTGGCTGTGACGGGCGTACTTTCAGGCGTTTTCTGCCGATCCATCAGCTTGCGGGCGGCGTTCAACACCTTGGGTGCGTGTTCGATCACGTCACCCCATGGAATCACTTTCAGGGCGAGCAGCCAGGGAATGGCCATGCGGGGCTCCTTTCATGGGTGGGGCGGTGGTATTGCCTGAGCTTAGCGGTCTCCTGCGGCTGGGGCGAGGTTGCGCCAGATCAACCTGCCGGAACGGTGTTGTTATTAATATATAAGCAATCACTAATTAAATTACCTGGGGATGTCCATGGACTGGACGGTTTGGGTGGAGCGATGGGGCGAGGCGCGGCTGTTGGCGACCTGTGGCCTGCTGCTGGGCCTGGGTTTCGGCTTCTTCGCGCAGCGCTCGCGCTTCTGCCTGAGGGGTGCGGTCATCGAGTTCTGGCATGGCCGCTTCGGCGACAAGCTGGCGGTGTGGTTGCTGGCCTTCTCCAGCGCGGTGGTGGGCGTGCAACTGCTGGTGGTGGCGGGTGCCCTGGACGTGAGCACCGCACGCCAATTGGCCGCGCGCGGCAGCCTTTCAGGCGCGCTGGTGGGCGGGTTGATTTTCGGTGTGGGCATGGTCATGACGCGGGGCTGTGCCAGTCGGTTGCTGGTGCTCTCGGCCAACGGCAACCTGCGCGCTTTGCTGTCGGGTCTGGTTTTTGCGGTGGCGGCGCAAGCCTCGCTGGCCGGTGTGCTCACGCCCTGGCGCGAGGCCATCTCAGGCTGGTGGACCGTGGAAGGGGGGGCCTCGCGCAGTCTTCTGGCCGTGCTGGGCGCAGGCCCTTGGGACGGGCTGGCGTTTGGCGGCGTTTGGCTGGTTGCTGCTTTGTTCTTCGCGTTTCGCAGCGGCTGGGGCTTCTGGAAATGGGCTGGCGGCCTGGGCACCGGCCTGATGGTGGCGCTGGCCTGGGCAGCCACCTACCAGGTGATGTCGCATTCTTTTGAAGTGGTGCAGATCCAGGGGCTGACCTTCAGCGGGCCATCGGCCGAATGGCTGATGCGCGTGCTCAGCCTGCCCGACGGACCCTGGACCTTTGGTCTGGGTCTGATGCCCGGCGTGTTCCTGGGTTCGCTGCTCGGCGCCCTGGTGGGGCGCGACTGGAAGCTCGAAGGTTTCGGCCCCGGCTACAGCATGCCGCGTTACATCGCCGGCGCTGCGCTCATGGGTTTTGGTTCGATGCTGGCTGGCGGCTGCGCTGTGGGTGCGGGCATGACAGGGGGTGCCATATTCGCCGTCACTGCCTGGTTGTCGCTGGCAGGCATGTGGATCGGCGGTGGCGTGGCCGACCGGGTGTTCGACCGAACTTAGAGCTTGCCCGTCAATAGGCGGGTGGAGGATGGCGATGCGATTGGGGTGCAGGGCAAGGCGCAAACCACAGCGATACCCGCAGGTATCGAGAGGATTTGCAACGCTGCCATGCGCTCCAGGCGTCCGCCATGCCGACCTCGACTATTGACGGGCAAGTTCTTCGGGCGATCGCTGCAGGAGCCACACACCCACACCGGCCACCAGCAGCAGCACGGCCGGAAAGCCCAAGGTGGGATACCACTGCAATGCGGCAGCGCCCAGCGCGGGCGCCAACACACCGCCCAACGTATACGACAACACCAGCACGGCTGTGCTATTGACCAGGGTGACACCCTCTTCGCGCGAACCGATGTCGATCATGGCCAGCGTGTACAGACAACCGCCCGCACCGCCCCAGAGGAAGGCCACCGGAGCCGCCAGCCAGGGCGTGGCCGACACCAAGGGAATCACCAGCGTCGCCCCGAATGTGATGTAGGCGCAGACCCGCATGAGCCTTATCCGCGTTTCGCCCTCGTTGCCCCAGCGCTGGTTGGGGTGGTGGGCCATGCGGTCGGCCAGCATGCCGGCCGGCAGCATCATGAGCGCACTGCCCAGTCCGCTGGCGGAAACCAGCAAGGCCGCCGCCGTGGCACCCAGCCCCAGCGCCAGGCCGTAGAGCGGCAGGATCGACGTCAGGCCACTTTCGAAAAATCCGCCCACGAAACCCACAGCCATGATCAGCGGGTGCAAGCGCAGTGCATGCCAGACGCCCGAGAGGCCCACCTTGGCGCTGTGCGAATCGGTGGCGTCGGGCATGCGCGGAATCATCAGACTCCACAGCAGGCCCGCCAACGTCAGCGCCAGCGCCAGCCAGAGCGCGTGGTCGCTTTGCGCACCCATCCAGGCCAGCAGCGCCGGACCGATCACAAAGGTGGTGCCCACCATGGTCTCAAAAATGCCCACGTTGCGCCCGCGCCGGTGGGGCGGTGAAAACTCGGCCACCACCGCTTCGGCCAGCACCCATCGCAACCCGGCGGCCATGCCTTCGATGAGCACACACAGAAACCACAGCCACAGCAAGTCCGAGAATAAAAAACCGCAGATCGCCAGTACCGGGACAAAAGCCGCCAACCACAATGTGGGACGCCGGCCCAGGCGCTGCGTGATGGCCGATGCAAACGGGGTCATCACGAAAACTCCCAGCCAGCCCGTGGCCACGAACACGCCGGCCAGCGCGGTGGACACCCCGTCACCCTTGAGCCGCAGCAGCAGGAAGGGCATCAGCATGAAATAGCCCACGAGCTGGAAGAAGGTGGAGCCGAAGATGGCGACCAGACCCAGAGGCGCTCTCGGGGGCAGGGACGAGGCGGGGCGAACGCCGGTGATCGCCTGCCCTTGCGACGGTGGCAGTGGGTGCTCGGTCACGGTGCCGGTCTACCGGTCATTGTTCTGGGAGCGTGGGTCGGGTTCGTGCGTCGAGCACGGCATTGACCAGCTCGGCAAACCCGGTGCCACGCTCGCTGGGCGTCACGTATTTCGGGTGGTGGTTCAGCAGGTGCCAGAAACGGGCCACGTTGGCCACACCCACGCTGTGTTCAAAGTGGCCGAACATGCGCGCATCGTTGGTGGAGTCGCCCACATAAACCCATTGGCCAAGTTCGGCATCGAGGTCGCGCCCCAGGCGGCTGCGCACGATCCACCGGGCACCGGCCAGCTTGTCGTGGTTGCCGATCCAGCCGTTGATGTGGATGGAGCTGACGGTGGCATTCAGCCCTTCGGCCCGCATGAGGTCCACGACCTGCGTGATCTCGGTTTCGTCCAGGTGCGCGAACTCGCTGTGGTCGATGGCGATATCGGTCTCGCGACCCGGGCTGTCGGTGGCCAGGCGGGACTGTGGGAGGTCGGTAAGGATGCGCTGCGCCACCGACTGGAGTTTTTCGAAATTGGCATGGCGGGTGGCCGCGTCCTGAAGATGGTCGCGGCAAAGCTGTCCCTGTTCACCGCGCCACAGCGCCACAGCGCCGTTCTCGGCCACGATCGCGTCCACAGGCCAGGCCAGCGCAAAGGCCTCGCTCCACCCGGCCGGCCGGCCCGTGATGGCCAAGACAGGCAGGCCGGCGTCGCGCAGGCGGTGCAGCGCCTCCAAGGCTTCCGGCGTGATGTCGCCATTGCTGGTCAGGGTGTCGTCGATGTCGGTCAGCACCCCGTGGATGCGGGCACGGGCGGCGATTGGCCAAGCAGAAAGAGGTGTCATAGGTGCTGGAAAAATGACCCGCGGAGTGTCGCACAGGTGTGTGAAACTGCGCACCTGCTGGCGGCAGGGGCATGACATGGCGCCGGTTGCCGGGTTAGAATCACCGCATCCGAGGAGCGTTGCAGCGCCCCTGACTGTTGTCACACAGGGCGTGAGGCTCGGACCATCCATGCAACGACGCTCATCCACATCCCGTGTGATGAGCTTTTAACTCATGCCGGGCTGTGGTTTCTTCTTTTTTGGAGCGAACCATGAATGCACGTCTGAATACCCCCGTCAACGCCGATTGCGTCATTGCCGATATCGGTCTGGCCGACTGGGGCCGCAAAGAGATCAAGATCGCCGAGACCGAAATGCCCGGTCTGATGGCCATCCGCGAAGAATTCGCGGCCAAGCAGCCGCTCAAAGGCGCGCGCATCACCGGCAGCCTGCACATGACCATTCAAACGGCGGTGTTGATCGAAACCCTGCAAGCCCTGGGCGCCCAGGTGCGTTGGGCTTCCTGCAACATCTTCTCCACGCAGGACCACGCCGCCGCCGCCATCGCGGCCGCCGGCACGCCAGTGTTCGCCATCAAGGGCGAAACTTTGGCCGACTACTGGGACTACACCCACCGCATCTTTGAGTTTGGTGCCGCCGGTACCGAAGGCGAAGGCCCGAATATGATTTTGGACGATGGCGGAGACGCCACGCTGCTCATGCATCTGGGCAAACGCGCCGAGAAAGACGCATCGCTGCTGGCCAACCCCACCAGCGAAGAGGAAACCTGCCTCTACAACGCGATCAAGGCCAAGCTGGCCGAAGACCCGACCTGGTACAGCCGCAAGAGCGCCCAGATCATCGGCGTGACCGAAGAGACCACCACCGGCGTGCTCCGACTGAACGAGATGTCGGTCAAGGGCACGTTGATGTTCCGGGCCATCAACGTCAACGACAGCGTCACCAAGAGCAAATTCGATAACCTGTACGGCTGCCGCGAATCCCTGGTCGATTCCATCAAGCGCGCCACCGACGTGATGATCGCCGGCAAGGTGGCCGTGGTCGCCGGCTACGGTGATGTGGGCAAGGGCTCGGCCCAGGCCCTGCGCGCCCTGAGCGCCCAGGTGTGGGTGACCGAGATCGACCCCATCAACGCCCTGCAGGCTGCGATGGAAGGATACAAGGTCGTAACCATGGAGTACGCCGCCGACAAGGCCGACATCTTCGTTTCCGCCACTGGCAACAAGAATGTGATCCGCTACGAGCACATGGCCGCCATGAAGGACGAAGCCATTGTGTGCAACATCGGCCATTTCGACAATGAAATCGATGTCGCCTCGCTGGAGAAGCTGGAGTGGGACGAAATCAAGCCCCAGGTCGACCATGTGAAGTTCCCTGACGGCAAGAAGATCATCCTGCTGGCCAAGGGCCGCCTGGTCAACCTGGGCTGTGCCACCGGCCACCCCAGCTTTGTCATGAGCTCCAGTTTTGCCAACCAGACGATCGCGCAGATCGAACTGTTCTGTCACGCCGACGGCTACGACGTGGGCAAGGTCTACACCCTGCCCAAGCACCTGGACGAAAAGGTCGCGCGCCTGCACCTGAAGAAGGTCGGCGTGATGCTCACCGAGCTGACC
Source organism: Hydrogenophaga sp. (assembly GCF_030651625.1). GTDB lineage: Bacteria > Pseudomonadota > Gammaproteobacteria > Burkholderiales > Burkholderiaceae_C > Hydrogenophaga. Next base: position 31,973 of record NZ_JAUSCF010000020.1, read on the forward strand.
GATGAGCAGGCCGCGTACATCGGTGTGCCCAAGCAGGGCCCTTACAAGGCGAACACCTACCGCTACTGATGGTCCCTTCCAGCGTTGTTTCCATGGGGGCGACGCTGGTGGACCTTCAGAGCCGGTTTCGTAAGTCCTGGATTCGAGCGGCCTTCGGACCGCTCTTGTCTTTTCGCTGATGGCCTTCTTTCTTGTCGTCCTTCATGCGCGCTGACCAACTTCTTGTCGAACGCGGGCTGGCCGTTTCGCGCTCCCAGGCCCAGCGGCTCATTTCTGCAGGCGTGCACTGGCGTGTGCCTTCGGGGGAATGGAAACCTGTTTCCAAGAATGGCGAGGTGTTGCGCGAGGGGGTGGAACTGCAGCTCGCTGATGTTGCTGAAATACGCTTTGTATCCCGGGGCGGTCTCAAGCTGGCAGGTGCGCTGGATCATGTGTCGCTGGACGTTTTCGGTCTGCGCTGCATGGATGTGGGGCAGAGCACCGGTGGCTTCACCGACTGTCTGCTGCAGCGCGGCGCAGCCGCTGTCGTGGGTGTTGATGTGGGGCAGGGTCAATTGCATCCACGCCTGCGCGGCGATGCGCGCGTGGTTTGTGTGGAGAAATGCAACGCCCGTGATTTGAGCGCCGACCTGCTGCTGCAAATGGGTGGCCCGTCCGCAGGTGCGCCCTTTGATCTGGTCGTGGGCGACCTGTCTTTCATCTCTCAGACGCTGGTATGGCCGGCACTGGTGCCGTTGCTGGGTGAAAAGGGGCGACTGCTGATGCTGGTCAAGCCACAGTTCGAGTTGCAGCCGGAACACATTGGCAAGGGCGGGTTGGTGCGCGATTTCGCCAGTTACGGTGTTGTAGAGACTCGCATCAAGCAGGCGTGTGCCGACAACCGGCTGTCATGGATCGACTATTTCGAAAGCCCGATCACCGGGGGTGACGGAAACCGTGAATTTTTTGTCTATGCCCACACATGAATCGAGGAGGGGAGCATGAGTCTTCCGATCAGTCTTGAATTTTTCCCCACCAAAACCCCGGAGGGTGCGGAGAAACTGCGTGCGGTGCGTCAGCAGCTGTACGCCCTGAAGCCGGAATTCTGCTCCGTCACTTTTGGCGCCGGCGGCTCCACCCAGGACGGCACCCTGCAAGCCGTCACCGAAATCATGGGTGAAGGCTTCTCGGCCGCGCCGCACCTGAGCTGCATTGGTCAGTCACACGAGAGCATCCGTGAGCGTCTGGCCGCCTACCAGACCGCCGGCATTCGCCGCATCGTCGCCCTGCGGGGCGATCTGCCCAGCGGCTATGGCCTGGGAGGCGAGTTCCGCTACGCGAGCGATCTGGTGGCTTTTGTGCGTGCTGAAACCGGCGACCATTTCCACATCGAGGTGGCGGCCTATCCGGAAACCCACCCACAGGCCAGGTCGCCCATGAGCGACCTGGACGCCTTTGTGGCCAAGGTCAAAGCGGGCGCCAACGCCGGCATCACGCAGTACTTCTTCAACAGCGACGCCTACTTCCGCTACGTCGACGACCTGCACAAGCTGGGCGTGGACGTGCCGGTGGTGCCTGGCATCATGCCCATCGCCAGCTCCACCCAGCTCATGCGCTTTTCCGACGCCTGTGGCGCCGAGATCCCTCGCTGGATCCGCATGCGCCTGCAGGCCTTCGGCGACGACACGGCCTCCATCAAGGCCTTCGGCCTGGACGTGGTCACCGACCTGTGCGACCAGTTGCGCAACGCGGGCGTGCCGGGGCTGCACTTCTACACCATGAACCAGAGCGCGGCGACGATGGAGATCGTGCGCAGGCTGGCACTGTTCTGAGTGCTTGTGTGCGTGTTCATGTTGTCATCCCCTGCGTGCATTCCGGCAGGCGTTCTGTTAAAAATGGATTCGTTGCATGTGAGAAGCCTGCAGCCTGGCGTGACACACGCCTGAGCTCCGCTGAAACGCCCACGCCATGATCAGACCCATTCGTAACCGCCTGTACGCTCCTGCATTGGGTGGTGGTTCCGCTCCGGGCCCTGCTCCTGCCCGGCTGCGCGCTGGGAGCACGCTGGCTTTGTCCCTGGTCTTGTGGCTTGGTGGTTGTGCGGCACCTTCGCACATCGACTCTGCTCCATCAGGAGCATCGCAGATCGGAAGCGAAACGGGACTCGAAATCGGCATTGAGGTGGGCGCAGGCATTGCCTCCTGGTATGGCGAACGGTTCCATGGTCGGCGCACGGCCAGTGGCGAGGCCTTCAACATGCACGAATTCACTGCGGCCCACCGAACGCTGCCGTTCGGTACATGGGTTCGCGTGCGCAATCTGGACAATGGCCGCGAGGTGGTGGTGCGCATCAACGACCGGGGCCCTTTCACGCGAGGGCGTGTGATCGATCTCAGCCGGGCGGCCGCCGACACGATCGGCATCGTTCAGGCGGGGACGTCCAGGGTTGCCTTGTTTCAGGACGGGGTCGTGCCCGTCGCATCGTCCGCGCAGTGAGCACGCACAGGCGGCGCGGGATTTTCCTAGCGAGCAGACGCCAGCAGGGACAGAGGTCCATACCAGCTTTCCGTGGCTTGTTCCGTGTTGTTGGCGTCGGTCATCAGGCCCAAGCCGACCAGTCCTTGTGGCGGTGTTCCAAATGCGAGCACATGGTCCGCGTGCACGTCGCGTTCGATGTCCACCCATTGGCCCAGACGGTCGGGGCCCGATGCCACCACCAGCACCTTGATGCGATCCGTGCGCGGGTGCAGCAGCACCGTGCCCACCGGGTGTCGAGCATCCCAGACGTACATCAGCGTGGCATGGGGCAAGGGTTCACCGGTGGCGAGCTGGATCCATTCGGACAGGCGCTGGTCGCGCTCAGTGAACCCCGACCGATCACCCTCAAACTGCAAAATCACGCGCACCACGGCGTCGTCGAGGGTGCGGTCTTCGAGGTTGGCGACCTCGTTGAGTCTTTCCACAAACCAGGAAAAACGCAATATCCAGTGCGCGTCGCCTGCTGTGCGCAAAGGCAGGCGCAGCATGCTGTCGCCTTTCTCGCTCTGCGCCCTCATCGCAGCCCTTCCGTTGTGAACCACTGGCGTGTAGCTTGAAGCGGGTCGGTTGCCCAGCCGCTGGTGTGTCCAGTCGGGCACTTGCCCGGTCACGGGTAGCACGTTGGCTCGTGCCCAGGCTGAATCATTGATTCGTTCGGACTCCGGTGGCGGTTGGCCTTCCATCACAGCGCAGCCCGACAGCAGTGCCAACGCGAGTCCCTGTACCCAGCGTCGGGGTCGATCAATCCATGGAGCGCTTCGATCCGGACCGGAGGGAAAAAGCGTGGGCGCAGCGTACATGGAGCTGCATGATAGGGCCTCCCTGTGACACTTTCTGCGGCAGGCTCCAGACTTTCGAACGCGGCGCGAACGGTGTCGACGCGCTCAGCGTTCGTCGAAGCTCACCACCAGTTGGTCGCTGGTCGGACGGGCCTGGCACGACAGCACGAAGCCCTTTTCGGTTTCCCAAGGCTCCAGGGTGAAGTTCTTTTCCATCTGCACCGAACCCTCCATGACTTTGGCGCGACAGGTGCAGCACACGCCGCCCCGGCACGACCAGGGCAGGTCAAGACCGGCGTTCAGGGCAACATCCAGCACACGCTCGTTCCTGTTCATGCGCATGGCGTGCTGTTTTCCGTCGAGCAGCACGGTGAGCGCCACTTCGCCATCGGTGGAGATCGCGGGGTGGCCCAGCACCACGGCCTTGCGCACGCCAGCAGGCAGCGCCTCCAGCGTGGGGGAGGTGAAGCGCTCGGTGTGCACGCGGTCCTTGCGCACGCCGGCGTCCAGCAGGGCGGCTTCGGTGGCTTCGATCATCGCTTCTGGGCCGCAGATGAACACTTCGTCCATGCTGGCCACCGGGAGCAGGGAGGCGATGATCGCGCGCACCTTGTCGCCGTCGATGCGGCCCTCGAGCAGCGGCACCTCCTGCGCCTGGCGCGACAAGATGTGGATCAGCGTGAGGCGGCCTGCGTACCTGTCTTTCAGATCCTGCAGCGCTTCATTGAACATCACACTGTCCATGCGGCGGTTGCCGTAGACCAGCGTGAATTTGGCGTCGGGCGATTCTTCGAGTGTGCTGGCCATGAGCGAGAGGATGGGCGTGATGCCCGAACCCGCAGCAAAACCCACGCGATGAAGGGCGCGTGGCTTGTGGATCGTGAAGCGCCCGTCGGGCGGCATCACTTTCAGCGTGTCGCCAGCCTTCAGCTCGCTTGCAGCCCAGTTGGAAAACACACCACCTTCCACCGGCCGGATGCCGAGCGTGAGTTCGCCGCGCTGAGTGAGCAGGCTGCGTGGGCTGCTGATGGAGTAGCTGCGCCGCACGTCTTGTCCGCCAATGGAGGCGCTCACGGTGAGGAACTGCCCGGGCTCGAAAGCGAACGCCGTGCGCTGCTCGGGCGGGATGGACAGGGTGATGGCCACTGCACCCGCAGCCTCAGGGGCGATGCGGGCGATCGGCAACTCGTGAAAGCGGGTGGCGGCGTTCATGGCATCAATAGGGTTTGAAGTAATCAAAGGGCTCGAGACAGTCGAGACAGCGGTACATCGACTTGCACGCCGTCGAACCGAAGGGCGAAGTTTCGGTGGTGTGTGTCGAGCCGCATTGCGGGCAGGGCACGGCTTCGCGTTGCATTGTCTGCCGCGAAAATTTCAGTACGTTGGTGCCTTCGTTGGATTTGCTCCCGCATTGCGGTGGCGCTATGCCGTAGGCGCGCAGCTTTTCGCGCGCGGCCTCACTCATCCAGTCGGTCGTCCAGGCCGGCGCAAGCTGTGTGACCACGCGCGCAGTGAAGCCGGCATTGACCACTGCAGCGCGCACGTCGTCCTCGATCTGTCCCATGGCCGGGCAGCCGCTGTAAGTCGGCGTGATCACCACCTCGGGTATGCCGTCGGTACCCAGGCGCACATCACGCAGGATGCCAAGTTCGCTCAGGCTGATCACCGGAATTTCGGGATCGGCCAGATCGGCCAATGCAGCCCGGATGGCGGCGAGGTCGTGAACTGCGATCTCCGGCATGGCGATGCTCACCACAGCGCTTGCGGGTGTGCACGTGCCAGGCTCTGCATTTCAGCCAGCAGAAAGCCCATGTGCTCTGAATGCACGCCCAGCTTGCCCTGCGGCACGTAGCCCTGCACCGCCGGGCGCTTGAGTTTGGCCTCTTGCAACGTGTCGTCCACGAGAGCATCCCAGTCGGATTGAAGGGCGACCATTTCGACGCCGGTACCCGTCTGTACTGCCTGCGTTTCGGCCTCGCTCCCAATCCAGAATTCCTGGCAGTAGGGCAGCAGGTGGTTGAGTGCGGCTTGCGCTCTCTCGTGCGATTCGTCGGTGCCATCGCCGAATCGCACCAGCCAGTCGCTGGCATGGCGCAGGTGGTAGCGCACTTCCTTCAGCGATTTGGCCGCGATGGCAGCCAGGTGCGCGTCCGCCGAGACTTGCAGTCGGTCCCAGATCAGCACCATGAGCGCGCTGTAGAGGAAGTTGCGGGTGATGGTGGTGGCGTAATCGCGGTCGCCAGCCGCGGTGCTGGCCAGTGGCCCGCTGTGCGGCAGTTCCAGCAGCGTGAGGTTGCGGAAGTCGGCGCTGTCACGGAAGTACGCCAGCGTGTCTTCGGTCACGCGACCATCGGTGCGCGCACCTTGCAGATGCTGGAAGCGCTGGGTCAGGTCGGCGTCTTCGTTGATGAGGGTGGCGGCATGCTGGTAGAGCATGCGGGCCTGGCCCAGCAGATCCAGGCTGTTGTTGGCCAGGGCCAGATCTTCTTCAAGCACTGGCCCGTGGCCACACCATTCGGCGTTGCGTTGTCCCAGTACCAGAGCGTTGTCCGCCAGGTGCAGCAGGTAGTCCACCGGTGCATGTGTCTGCGCCGAAACCATCACATGTGCCCCACTTTGTCGGGAATTTCGTAGAACGTCGGGTGGCGGTACACCTTGTCTGCTGCCGGGTCGAAGAAGCTGTCTTTGCTGTCGGGCTCACTCGCCGCGATGCTGTTGGATGGGACGACCCAGATACTCACGCCTTCCTGGCGGCGGGTGTACACGTCGCGTGCCATCTGTAACGCGTGGGGCGCGTCGCTGGCGTGCAGGCTGCCACAGTGCTTGTGCTCCAGTCCCTGCTTGCTGCGCACAAACACTTCCCACAGTGGCCATTCCTTGAGTGCGGTGTTCATTCAGATACCTCCGTGCGGTTCACTGCGATGCTCGCTTGTCCGGGTGGTCTTGCGCGGCGCTAACTGGACTACCCTCCGTGCTACGCACTGCGGGGCTGAGCGCCTTCGGAGCGGCCGTGCGGCGCTCATGCGGCCTCCTTCATGGCGCGGGCCTGTTGTCTGGCCGCATGGGTAAGTGCAGCTTCACGGACCCAGGCCCCGTCGTTCCATGCCTTCACGCGTGTCGCCAGGCGCTCCTTGTTGCAGGGGCCGTCGCCGTTGACCACGGCCCAGAACTCGTCCCAGTCGATCTGGCCGTAGTCGTGGTGGCCGCGTGTCTCGTTCCATTTCAGGTCGGGGTCGGGCAGGGTGACGCCAAGGACCTCGGCTTGCGGTACCGTCGCATCAACGAACTTTTGCCGCAGGTCGTCGTTGCTGATGCGCTTGATGCCCCAGCGCATGCCTTGCACACTGTTGGGGCTGTCGGCATCGGGTGGCCCGAACATGGCCAGACATTTCCACCACCAGCGGTTCACGGCGTCCTGGACCATGGCTTTCTGTTCCGCAGTGCCCTGCATCATGGTCAGCAACGCCTCGTAGCCTTGGCGCTGGTGGAAGCTCTCCTCCTTGCACACGCGGATCATGGCGCGAGCGTACGGACCGTAGCTGCAACGGCACAGTGGAATCTGGTTCATGATCGCAGCACCGTCAACCAGCCAGCCGATCACACCCACATCAGCCCAGGTGAGGGTGGGGTAGTTGAAGATCGAGCTGTATTTCGCCTTGCCGCTGTGCAGCGCATCCAACATCTGGTCGCGGCTGGTGCCCAGGGTTTCTGCGGCGCTGTAGAGGTACAGACCGTGTCCACCTTCGTCTTGCACCTTGGCCACCAATATGGCCTTGCGTTTGAGGCTGGGCGCGCGGCTGATCCAGTTGCCCTCGGGCAGCATTCCCACGATTTCGCTGTGGGCATGCTGACTGATCTGCCTCACCAGCGTCTTGCGGTAGGCGTCGGGCATCCAGTCGCGTGGCTCGATCTTGCCGTCGGCGTCGATCACGGCGTCGAATCCGTCTTGGAGCGCGGGATCCACTTTGTCCCTGGCGCCTGGCACGGCTTTCAAGATGCCGGGCTCACCGTCGGACTGGTCGGGTACGTTGAAAGATTGGGTGTACATCGGCAACTCCTTCGCCGGCGCAAATCGACCGACCACGAAAGTATAGCCAATTAACCGACCGATCGGTCGGTTAATTGGCTATACCACATCAGGGTTTTCCTGAATGACGGGTTTGGTCTAACTTCTCACATTCACTTACGCTTCTTTGTGTTGGCTGGCGGTATATTTTGCGCCTATGACGGAACTTTCAGGATTCTCTGCAAACGCCAGCCAAATTGCACGTACCCGCCGTTTTGTGCGAGCAACCAGCTGTATCGTTTTTCTGGCGGCCGTCGCTGCGGGCTGTGGTGGTGGCGGTGGCGGTGTTGTGGCGACTGAGGCCAGCGGAGCTTCGGGCGACAACAGCCAGAACACCGAGTCACCAGCCGCAAGCACGGGGCAAGCTCCCGCTCCATCATCAGCAATTTCTCCTGCTCCGGCTCCAGCTCAAGGGACTGGCGGAATCGGTGTCCCGCTGACCTCAGGCTTTGCGGTTGGCAGCGCCACACCGCGAGTTCGGACGACTTCCGAGACAGCGCAACGATCGGGTGACGGGACCGGTGCTTTCCGTACGGTGTGTGAGCCCACCCACATGAACTATGACGACCCCATCATCTTTCCTGGCCAACCTGGGCGATCGCACCTGCACACCTTCTTTGGCAATGCGGGTGTGACGGGCAACTCCACGGCCAACAGCATTCGCAACTCTGGCAACTCATCCTGCCGCGGTGGCACGATCAACCGGTCGGCCTACTGGGTGCCGGCCATGGTGGACACAAGAACCAATGTGGCGGTCATGCCCACAGGCTCAAACTTCTACTACAAGACCGGCTACAACGGCGTGCGCCCTGCAGACATTCGTCCGTTCCCTGCTGGCCTGCGCATGATCGCTGGCGACGCCAAAAACACCAGACCCACATCACCCTTTGCGCAATCCGCTTGGCGCTACCACTGCCACAATGCTGGCAACGGTGTCGGGTCCAGCATCCCGAACTGCGGCGTGGGCGATGAAATGGTGCAGGAAATTTTCTTTCCACAATGCTGGGACGGTGTGAATCTTGACAGTCCGGATCACAAGAGTCACATGGCCTACGCCAACCCGAGCCGGCCGGGTTGTCCCTCTTCACACCCGGTGCCACTGCCGGAGATCACCTACAACATCCACTACCGCATCACGTCCGCCAATCAGGCCACCTTCTGGAGGCTCTCTTCGGACACGTACTCGGGGCCTGCGGGTTATTCGGCACACGGCGACTGGTGGAACGGCTGGGATCAAAACGCCATGGAAGCCTTCGTGCGCACCTGCAACAACCAGGCGTTGGACTGCAAATCGCATTTGCTGGGTGACGGACGGAGCATCTATTGAACGTTCGAGGGGTGCACTTCCTGATAAAAGGGATTTTGTGAGCCCATTTGAACCCTTTGTTTCGAGAGCGACGCATTCCGCGTTTCGCATGTGAACGCAGCATTGCCTTGCGGCTCCGTTTCGCTGGCTTCTGGAGGCGTCCTGCTCTTGATTGCAGCGTTGATGGCTTGTGGAGGCGGTGGGGGCGATGGCACACCCGCATCTGGCGATGCTTCCGGCGCAGGCATGGGCACAGCGCCATCCCGCGACAGCGCTGGCACAGTTCCCGGTGCCCAGACCGCTGCCCCGTCGCCGCCATCCGGAGAAGCGCCGCATGCTACAGCACCAGCACCAGCACCAGCACCAGCACCAGTTGCCTCAGCGGGGTTGGTTGTGCTGGATGCCAGTACAAGTTGTGGCATTCCCGGCTTTCAGACGGAGCTGCTTCGACAGATCAACAGCGCTCGGTCTACCGCGCGCCAGTGCGGCGCTGACAGCATGCCCGTTGTCTCTCCGTTGACCTGGAACGACCGCTTGTTTTCGGCCGCTGCCCGACACTCAAAGGACATGGCTCAGAACAGCTATTTCTCCCACACCAGTCTGGACGGTCGCAGCCTGGGTCAACGGGTCCGCAACGAGGGTTACGTCTGGACGGCCGTAGGAGAAAACATTGCAGCCGGACAGAGCTCGGTGAACGCGGTCGTGTCAGGCTGGTTGTCCAGTCCCGGGCATTGCGCCAACATCATGCGGACCAACTACAACCACGTTGCCGTGGCTTGCGTACGGCAGGCGGGCAGCAGCTATGGAAGCTACTGGACCATGGTGCTGGCAAGGCCATGATGGGCGATCCAGCAGGTCAGATCAGCCGCCGCCCGTGTCGAGTGACTGGGCTTTCCCCTTGCCGCGACCCAGCACGTCGAGCAACACGGGAAGTGTGGCCTGCAGGGACGCCTTGAGTGTGTGAGGCGGGTTGATCACGAACATGCCGCTGGCAGTGAGGCCGGGGCGATCGTCCGGTCCGTGGGAGGGATCCTGTCCAATGGCCAGCGTGGCATGCAGCCATGGCCGCTTGGCCTGGTTGGACAAAGTTTTCAAGCGCCTGGGAAGGTCGTGAGCCTCCGGCCTGGGAATGACCGGGTACCAGACGAGGTAGGTACCGGTAGGGAAGCGTTTGATCTGCTCTTGAATGCAGGCGATCACCTTGCCGTAGTCGGATTTCAACTCGTAGCTGGGGTCCATCAATACCAGGGCACGGCGCGAACCGGTGGCCGAGGGCGGTGGCGGCAGCAATGGCTTCAAACCTTCGAAACCGTCTTCCTGTGCCACCGCTACTTGCCGCCCCGCCTCCAATTGGGCAATGTTGGCAGACAAGGTCCTGCTGTCGGTGGGATGAAGTTCAAAAAGCTTGAGTTTGTCTCTCGATTCGGTGCGCAGCAGGTGGTGCATCACGAAAGGTGAGCCCGGGTACACCCGGAGCGATCCCGAGGGGTTGAAGCTTTCAATGAGATCGAGGTATTCATCAATCGCAGGCGTTGAGGGCGCCGCCTTCCCAAGTGCTGGCCTGAGCGTACCCATCAGCTTGATCACGCCGTCCTTGGCCTCGCCACCTGTTTCGGTGTAGTCGCCATCGAGGCGGTAAAGTCCCGCCCCTGCGTGGGTGTCCACCATGGTCAGGCCCGCCTCCTTTTGCATCAAGTGGCGCAAAGTGGCGATCAGCACGGTGTGCTTGAGCACATCGGCATGGTTGCCTGCATGAAAGGCGTGTCGGTAACTGAACATCCGCGCATGTTAGCGTTTGGAACCCCTAACCAGCACAAAAATTTGCGCCAGGCACCGAATCTTTCGTACAATGGAAAGCTTCGCAGCGATTTGCTGGCTCCGCGGCGAAGTAGCCAAACCCCACCTAAGAGCGTTCCATCAGAGAACGACCGACCGTGGAAAAGAGCCGCCAAACCACCTCAGCCAAGAGAAACTCATGACCAAAACGTTCAGCGCGAAAGCAGCTGACGTGACGCACGAGTGGTTTGTGATTGACGCGACCGATAAGGTCCTCGGACGAGTAGCCAGTGAAGTTGCTCTCCGTTTGCGCGGCAAACACAAGGCCATTTACACGCCTCACGTCGATACCGGTGACTACATCGTCATCATCAACGCAGCCAAAATCCGCGTCACGGGCAACAAGGCCCTCGACAAGGTGTACTACCGTCACTCGGGGTACCCCGGCGGTATCTCTGCCACCAACTTCCGCGACATGCAGGCCAAGCACCCCGGCCGCGCGCTCGAGAAGGCCGTCAAGGGCATGCTGCCCAAGGGTCCTCTTGGCTACGCCATGATCAAGAAGCTCAAGGTGTACGGCGGTGCAGAGCACCCCCACACCGCCCAACAGCCGCAAGTGCTGGAACTCTAAAGGAGCCTTGAGATGATTGGTGAATGGAACAATGGCACCGGCCGTCGCAAATCGAGCGTCGCCCGTGTGTTTCTGAAAAAAGGCTCCGGCAAGATCACGGTCAATGGCAAGGACATTCAGGCTTATTTTGGCCGTGAAACCTCCATCATGATTGCGAAGCAGCCACTGATGCTGACCAACCACGCCGAAACCTTCGACGTGCAGGTCAACGTGCACGGTGGTGGCGAGTCCGGCCAGGCAGGTGCCGTGCGTCATGGCATCACCCGCGCCCTGATCGACTATGACGCGAGCCTGAAGCCCGGTCTGTCACAGGCCGGCTACGTGACCCGCGATGCACGTGAGGTCGAGCGCAAGAAAGTCGGTTTGCGTTCTGCACGCCGTCGCAAGCAGTTCAGCAAGCGCTAAAGCCTCTGGTGCCTCTACAAAAACCGCCTTCAAGATGCTCTTGGGGCGGTTTTTGCGTTTGGGGGACTTGCAGGGCTGGCATTGGCCACTCGATCGAGCCTGACTTGCCCCCTGGATGACAGGGCAACAAGGGTCCAGTGGTTCGCAAAAGCCCATTGAAAAGGTGAATGAATGCGGTTTCGCCTCCTTCGCAGAAGGCTGACAGTCAGCGCCCCCCGCGTGGCGATACGCAGCGCGCTACCGTGGCCTTTCCGCTGGTTACTGGGCGCTGTGGTTCTGGGGTTTTCGGGCGCTCTGGCTTTGTGGGCGTTTGAGTTCGGGCAGGACATTGCTGGCCTGGATCGCAATTCCAAGAAGGAATTGATGGCGCTGCGCAACGAGGTAGTGAGCTTGCGCAGCGATCTGCAACGGGTGCAGTCCGTCGCGGACGTTTCCGAAAGCCTGCTGACCACCGAGAAAGCGGCCCAGGAAAGACTGACTCAGATGATCCGCCAGCTGGAGGCCGACAACCGCGCGCTGCGCAGCGATCTGGGATTCTTTGAACGCCTGATTCCTTCAAATGGCAGTGAAGTGCTCAGCATACGCAGCCTGCAGGTTGATCGGTTGTCAGAGGGGCAGCTGAAATGGCAGGCACTGTTGATCCAGGCCTCGAAAACGGCCCCCGAATTCAAGGGCGTGATCGAAATCGAACTCAGCGGCTTGCTCGAAGGCCAGCCCTGGAGCATGGGCCACTCCGATACCCCGCAGCGGGTGTCGATCCAGCGCTATTTGCGAATGGAAGGCGTGGTGGACGTGCCGCCATACGTCGTGGTACAAACCGTGACTGCGCGCATTCTGCAGGGCAGTGCGGTTAAAGCGGTGCACACCATAAAACTGTGATTCCAACCACGTCGTCAGGAGGCCTATCGGCATGTTCAACAAGAAGAAGCAACCCCCTATCAAGAGCTTGATCGCACAAGGCACCCGCGTGGATGGCAATGTCACTTTCCACGACGGATTGCGTGTCGATGGCGAGGTGGTGGGCGACATTCTGGCCAGCAATGAACAACCGAGCATCCTGGTGATCAGCGAACTGGCCAGTGTGAACGGTCGCATCACGGCCGATCACGTGATCATCAACGGATCGGTGAAGGGTCCGGTGCACGCCCTGGACTTGCTGGAGTTGCAACCCAAGGCACGGATCGAGGGCGATGTGTCGTACAAGGCGCTGGAGATGCATCAAGGCGCCACCATCGCAGGTCAGCTCAAACCCATGGCCCATGACGTTTCCGCATCTGAAGAAGACAAACCCACACTGAAACTGGCGGCAAACAACGGGTAGAGGCAATTCCGAGCGAATTGCTTTACCATTCACGCCTTGGATGGGTGAATGGCACCTGTTCTCGATCTTGTGACCCGTCTTTCATGGGTCCGGATCTCGTCAAGAGGTATCTCATGAGCGCTGTGGCCGACAACATCCAGACCGAAATGCCAGCCCCGCTGGTCTTCACCGACAGCGCCGCTGCCAAGGTGGCCGAACTCGTGGCCGAAGAAGGCAATCCAGAACTCAAACTGCGTGTGTTCGTTCAGGGCGGCGGCTGCTCGGGCTTTCAGTATGGCTTCACCTTCGATGAGGTGGTCAATGAAGACGACACCCAGATGAGCAAGAACGGCGTTTCACTCCTGATTGATGCCATGAGCTACCAGTATCTGGTCGGAGCTGAGATCGACTACAAGGAAGACCTGGAAGGCGCACAGTTCGTGATCAAGAACCCCAACGCGTCGACCACCTGCGGTTGCGGCTCCAGCTTCAGCGTCTGAGACTGGCCGCCAAGGTGAGGGTTGTTGGTCAAGCCTGACCACACCGGCGCCTAACCGACCAGAAAAAAAGAGGAGCCGACTGGCTCCTCTTTTGCGTCCCAAACCGGAAAACACCTCGAAGCGAAATGCCCACTTTCAGAGATAGCGTGGAACCGGTTTAGCCGGGACACTTGTATCGTCCCCTTGAGGGAGTGGCTCGATAGCGCGCTGCGGCGGGGGTGCCTGTCAATTACTCGGCACTGGCCTGCACGATGGTGATGGCTGCGTCCAGCTTTTGCCGCTGCGCAGTGGCCACGGCGGTGAAACGTGCTTTCAAGGCCGGATCGAGGGGCACGCTTTCGCTGTTGCGCAACGCCACCAGAGGGTCCAGGTGTGCGCCCTTGTCGCGGAATTCGAAGTGCAGGTGAGGCCCGGTGCAGGTGCCCGTGCAACCCACGGCGCCGATGTCATCGCCCTGGGACACCCGCTGCCCTGTGCGCACGCCGATGCGGCTCAAGTGCGCATAGACGGTGGTGTGCTGCTTGCGATGGGTGATGAACACCACATTGCCATAGCCGCGCTGCTCGCCGGCGAAAGCCACCACGCCATCGCCAATGGTTCTGACCGGGGTGCCGGTGGGTGCGGCGTAATCAACCCCCAGGTGTGCGCGCTGGCCACCATGCACCGGGTGGAAGCGCATGCCATAGCCGCTGCTCACACGGGTGAACTGCAGGGGGGAAGCAAGGTATTCCTTGCGCGCGCTTTGGCCGTCAAAGCTGTAGTACGAACCCTTGTCCGCGGATTCGCCGAACCAGACGGCGGAATGCGCGCGCCGGTTGTTGATGAATTCTGCGCTGAGTACCCGGCCGGTGGTCATGACCTCTCCATCGGCTTCCAGCACTTCGTAAGCGAGGCTGAACCGGTCGCCTTGACGAAGGTCGCGTCGGAAATCGATGTCACCCGAAAAAAGCTCGGCAAGCTGGACCGCCACCGCATCGGGCAGGTTCGCGGCATCGGTGGCCGCAAACAAGGAGCTGCGGATTTCACCACTGCCCAGGCGTGTGGAAGCCTGCAGTGTGCCTTTTTCGAGGCGGGCGCTGAAGCCCTGCTCGGTTTTCTCAATGATCAGGCGATCAAACTCGCGACTGGTCGATGAAGAAGTCCAGCGAGCGGTGAGCCTTTGCAGCGCATGTTGATCGCTGGCCTCCGCTGAGATTTGCTTTGTACCCCGACCATCAAAGAGCTGCCGGGCCAAAGGATCGCTGCGCAGGAAGGCTTGGGCCGCAGAATCTGAAACCCCCAGTCGCTGCAGCAGACTTTGAGATGTGTCGTCCCGGCGAACGACTTCATTTCTGAACAGCGAGAAGCCGGCGACCTCGGGAAGCAAGTTCAGCTCGGGCTGCGTGATCCCGAGGTCGAGCATTTCTGTGACGAGGCTGACAGGAAGATCGGATGCGTCAGGCGCCAGCGGTGCGATGCCGAATGCGGTGACTCCAGTGCCTAGAAGAATGGCACCAACGCCCCCCATGATGCGTTTGGGGTGGCGAGACATGCTTTGAGATGCAGTTTCTACGGCGCGCGCCAGCGTTTGGAGTAGTGGTCTTGTCAAAACGGATGCTTTCAAGAAACTTGGGGTGGCTTGACCATGGCTCAAACCCCGCATGGGAGGGTTCACAAGCCATCAAGTTCCCTGAGCCTTCCAGCCGCGAAAGGAACCTGTGAGCCATATGCAAAAATCGCGCCCAACTAAAATCGGACCACAACCATTGAGTATAGCCAGCCATGGCGTTTTTACATCTGAGTTTTTACGTATGAACACCCTTCAAAACGTTTCCAAAAGTTCTCACAACATGGGTATTGACGGGGGCACACTGACAGACGGTGTTCGTGCGGCACTGGAAGTCAGCTTGCGTGGGTGCGAAGAATTGTTGCCTCAGGCCGACTGGGTACAAAAATTGTCACGTGCCGAAGCCAGTGGCCAGCCGCTTCGAATCAAGCTCGGGCTGGACCCGACGGCGCCCGACATCCACATTGGGCACACCGTGGTGCTCAACAAGATGCGACAGTTGCAAGACTTGGGCCACCAGGTGATCTTCCTTATCGGGGACTTCACCAGCCTGATCGGTGACCCGTCCGGGCGCAACAACACCCGCCCGCCACTGACCTCCGAACAGATCAAGGCCAACGCCGAAACCTACTACAAGCAGGCCAGCCTGGTGCTGGATCCTTCCCGCACCGAGATTCGCTACAACAGCGAATGGAGCCTGCCGCTGGGCTCGATGGGCATGATCCAGCTGGCGGCCAAGTACACGGTGGCCCGAATGATGGAGCGCAACGACTTCCATGACCGTTTCAAGGCCGGCACGCCCATCAGCGTGCACGAGTTCCTGTATCCCTTGATGCAGGGTTACGACTCCGTGGCGTTGAAGAGCGACCTCGAACTGGGCGGCACCGACCAGAAGTTCAACCTGCTGATGGGGCGCCACCTGCAGGTGGAATACGGCCAGGAGCCGCAGTGCATCCTGACCATGCCGCTGCTCGAAGGGCTTGATGGCGTCGAGAAGATGTCGAAGTCCAAGAACAACTACATCGGCATCACCGAAGAGGCCAACACGATGTTCGCCAAGGTGCTGAGCATCAGCGACACGCTGATGTGGCGCTGGTACACGCTGCTGTCCTTCAAATCGATCGCCGAGATCGAAGTCTTGAAGAAAGAGGTGGATGGCGGTCGCAACCCGAAGGACGCCAAGGTGATGCTCGCCAAGGAAATCACCACGCGCTTTCACAGCGCTGCTGCGGCCGATGCCGCCGAGCAGGACTTCATCAACCGCAGCAAGGGGGGCGTGCCCGATCTGATTCCTGAAGCCCGGGTGAGCGGCGCGCCGATGGGTGTGGCCGCCCTGCTGAAAGCCGCCGGGCTGGCGGCGTCGACCGGCGAGGGCAACCGGCTGATCGACGGTGGCGGTGTGCGCGTTGACTCCAGCGTGGTCGGTGACAAGGGCCTGAAGCTGGAAGCCGGCACCTATGTGCTGCAGGTGGGCAAGCGCAAGTTTGCGAAGGTCACGCTGACCTGATCGCCTGTCCGGTTGCCACCCGACATGGTGGTCCCCGAAGAGCGTCGAGCCCGTTCAGGGGAACAGCGGTTTGACGTTCCAGATCTCGCTGGCGTACTCGCGAATGGTTCGGTCCGACGAGAAGGCGCCCATGCCGGCCACGTTCATGATGGCGTGGCGCGTCCATTCGTCGGGGGTGCGGTAGAGCGCGTCGACCTTGTGTTGCGTGGCGAGGTAGTCGGTGTAGTCAGCCAGCAGCAGGTAGTAGTCGGACTCCAGCAGCGTGCGCGTGATGTCGTGGAAACGCCCAGGCTCCTCGGGGCTGAAGGCGCCCTCGGCGATGCGGTCGATGGCTGTCTTGAGGTCGTAGTTGTGGTCGTAGTAGCGGCGCGGGTTGTAGCCGCTGGCGCGCAGTGCGGCCACCTGTTCGGTGCGGTGGCCGAAGATGAAGATGTGTTCCAGCCCCACGTGTTCGGCGATCTCGATGTTGGCGCCGTCCCAGGTGCCGATGGTGAGCGCGCCGTTGAGCGCGAACTTCATGTTGCCGGTGCCGGAGGCTTCGGTGCCGGCGGTGGAAATCTGCTCGGAAAGATCGGCCGCCGGAATGATGACCTCGGCCAGCGAAACGCGGTAGTTCGGCATGAACACCACCTTGAGTTTGTCACCAATGCGCTTGTCGCTGTTGACCGTGCGTGCCACGTCGTTGATCAGCTTGATGACGAGCTTGGCCATGTAGTAAGCCGACGCAGCCTTACCACCGAAGACCACCGTTCGCGGCACCCAGTCGGCGTGCGGGTGCGCCAGGATCTGCTGGTAGCGCGTGACCACGTGCAACACATTGAGCAACTGCCGCTTGTACTCGTGCATGCGTTTGATCTGCACGTCGAACAGGCTGGCCGGGTTCACGACCACGCCGGTCTCGGCAGCGATGCGATCGGTCAGCCTGCGCTTGTTCTGTGCCTTCGCGTCCTGGAAGGCGCTGACGAATTCGGGATCGGTGGAGAACGCGCGCAACTGCTCCAGCTCGTCGAGGTTGCGCCGCCAGGTCGTGCCGATGCGCGCGTCGATCATGCTGGCCAGCGGGCGGTTGGCCTGCGAGAGCCAGCGCCTTGGCGTGATGCCGTTGGTCTTGTTGCAGAAACGGTCGGGGTAGAGTCGCGCGAAGTCGGCAAAGATGGTCTGCACCATCAGTTGGCTGTGCAGCGCCGACACGCCGTTGATCTTGTGGCTGGCCAGCACCGAGAGGTAGGCCATGCGCACGCGGCGCTGACCGCGTTCGTCGATCAGCGAGACGCGACGCAGCAGGTCGTTCTCACCGGGGAAACGCTCGTGCACCTCGGCCAGAAAAATCGCGTTGAGGTCGTAAATGATGCGCAGGTGGCGCGGCAGCAGGCGACCCAGCAGCTCCACTGGCCAGGTCTCCAGCGCCTCGTGCATGAGGGTGTGGTTGGTGTAGCTGAACACCTTCCTGCAGATGTTCCAGGCGGTGTCCCACTCCAGTCCTTGTTCATCCACCAGCAGGCGCATGAGCTCGGGCACGGCCAGCGCGGGGTGGGTGTCGTTGAGGTGGATCGCCACGCGCTCAGTGAACAGCGCGAAATCCCCCTGGTGCTTGAGGAAGCGGCGCACGATGTCTTGCAGTGAGGCGCTGACGAAGAAGTACTCCTGGCGCAAGCGCAGCTCTTTGCCATGTTCGGTGCTGTCGTCGGGGTAGAGCACGCGTGAGACGTTTTCCGACTCGTTCTTGGCCTCCACTGCGCGCATGTAGTCGCCCTTGTTGAAGGCGTCGAGGTTGATGCCGCTGGTGGCGCGGGCGGTCCACAGCCGCATGGTGGCCACGCTGCTGAGCTCGTGACCGGGCACGCCGGTGTCGTAGGCGGTGGCGATCACGTCGTCGGTCTCGACCCAGCGCACCTGGCCGTCGGTCTGTAGCAGGCGCCCGCCGAACTGCACCGTGTAGCTGAACTCCGGACGCATGAATTCCCAGGGGTTGCCGTTGACCAGCCAGTAGTCGGGCTCTTCCACCTGGCGGCCGTCAACGATGCGCTGCGCGAACATGCCGTAGTCGTAGCGGATGCCGTAGCCCATGCCGGGAATGCCTACCGTGGCCATGGAGTCGAGGAAACACGCGGCGAGGCGCCCCAGGCCGCCGTTGCCCAGGCCGGCGTCGGCCTCCAGGTCGATCAGCGAATCGAAGTCCACCCCGAGCTGGGCGCAGGCGGTGCGGGCCTCGTCGAGGATGCCGACCGAGAGCAGCGCGTTGGTGAGCGCGCGCCCGGTGAGAAACTCCAATGACAGGTAGTACACGCGTTTGGCGTCGTCGTCCTGCGCGGTGGCGAGGGTCTCGCGCCAGCGGTGCATCATGCGGTCGCGCACGGCGTGGAACAGGGCAAACAGCCAGTCGCGCCGGGTGGCTGAGCGTGGGTCGCGACCCACCGAGTAGATCAGCCGATTGGCGATCGACCTGCGCAGGGCATCCACGCTGTTGTCGAGGTGGTCGTATTCGAAAGGCACGGGTTCAATCGCGGGCTGGATGGTGCGTGGTGCGTCGGACATGGCGTTGGGCTTGCGGAGTGCTTGCTTGGAGGTGCTGATGGTGTGAACAGGCCCTAAAGCAATAAACGTGCTGGCGTTCAGACGAGGGGCGTGGCGGGCATGACCGAGGCGTACACCCGCAGGTATTCTGCGGCTGCACGCGCCCAGCTGAAGCGCAGTGACATGGCGTGGCGCTGCACGGCGCGCCAGTCGGCCGGGCGGCGCTGCAGGGCGAAAGCCCGGCGCATGGCCACCTTCAGGTTGTTCACATCGAGTTCGTCGAAAACAAAGCCGCTGGCACTGCCATCGTCAAGGTTCTCGAGGCTGCAGTCGACCACGGTGTCGGCGAGGCCGCCCACCGCGCGCACCAAAGGGAGCGTGCCGTAGCGAAGCCCGTAGAGCTGGGTCAGTCCGCAGGGCTCGAATCGCGAGGGCAGCAGGATCACGTCGGCCCCGGCGATGATGCCGTGCGCCAGCGCTTCGTCGTAGCCGACGGTCAGCGCCACCTGGCCGGGGTGGCGCAACGCGCAGTCGCGCAGGGCCTGTTCGATGGCGGCGTCGCCCGAACCCAGCACCGCCAGCTGCCCGCCGCGCCGCACCAGTTCGTCCACCGCGGCCGGCAGCAGGTGCAGGCCCTTCTGTTCGGTGAGGCGGCTCACCACCGAGAACAGCAGCGCTTCGTGGCGTGGTTCCAGCCCCATGCGCTGCTGCAACCGGGCTTTGGCCTGCGCCTTGCCCTTCAGGTTCCTGGCGGTGAAGCCAGGTTGCACCAGTGGATCGGTCTGCGGGTTCCACACCGTGTCGTCCACCCCGTTCAAGATGCCGTGCAGCTGTGCCTGGCGCTGGAGCAGCACCCCTTCGAGTCCGCAGCCCTGCTCAGCTCCAGTGATTTCGCGCGCGTAGGTCGGGCTGACGGTGGTGATGGCGTCGCTGTACGTCAGCGCCGCCTTCATGAAACTGATCTGGCCGTGGAACTCCAGCCCCTGCCAGTGGAACAGGCCGTCGGGCAGGCCCAGCCTTGGGCGCAGTTCTGCGTTGAACACGCCCTGATAGGCCAGGTTGTGCACGGTGAATACCCTGGCAGGCCGGTGAACGGCCGTGCGCGAGAGTTCGTGCAGGTAGGCGAAGGCCAGGCCGGTGTGCCAGTCGTGGCCATGCACCACGTCGGGCACCCATGCGGCGTGAAGACCAGTGCCCAGCAGGGCGGCCGCCCAGCCCAGCCAGGCAAACTGTTCGGCGCTGTCGGGCCAGGGTTGGCCGTGCTCGTCGAGGTAGGGATTGCCCCCGTGCTCGTACAGCCCCGGTGCATGGAGCAGCCACACGGGCACGCCACTGGCGGTGATGCGCCCGGCTTGCAACCAGGGTGCGGGGCCTTGTGCGGATGCGGTCTGCGGTCCCACGCCTGAGGGCAGACCCGGGCCGCCCCCTGCCGGCAACGGCAGGGGTGGCCCCTCCGGCGTGACGCCAGCGACCACACCGGGAAAAGCAGGCAGCAACAGGCGCACATCTGAGCCCATGGCAGTCAATGCCGGGGGCAGCCCTGCGCTGACGTCGGCCAGCCCCCCTGTCTTGAGCAGCGGGAACACTTCGGTGCAGACGTAGAGGACCCTGAGCGTCATGGCAAGGTGACAGGGAGAGAGGGTGTTGATGCAGCACGCACCGGGGAACCGGCGCTGCCGGGCCGCTGGTGTGGCCTCCCTTTCAGGGGGGTGACGCCGAGGGCGTCGCGGGCGGTCATCCCAATACCTCCAGCATTTCCCGGGTGACCAGAACCACGCCGCTCGGCGTGCGGAAAAAGCGCCGCGCGTCCTCGACCGCATCCACGCCGATCTTCATGCCCTCCGGGATCACGCAACCGTTGTCGATCACCACCTTGCGCAGCACGCAGTGCCGGCCGATGTCAACCTCTGGCAGGATGACCGACTCTTCGACCGATGCGAAGGAGTGAACACGCACCTTGGAAAACAGCACCGAGCGGCGCACCAGCGCGCCAGAGATGATGCAGCCGCCCGAGACCAGCGAGTCCACCGCCGAACCGCGGCGACCGTCGTCGTCGAACACGAACTTGGCCGGTGCGAGCTGCTCCTGGTAGGTCCAGATGGGCCACTCGCGGTCGTACATGTCGAGCTCGGGCAGGGTGTTGGTGAGATCCAGGTTGGCGGCCCAGTAGGCGTCGACCGTGCCCACGTCGCGCCAGTAGGCCGGTGCTTCGGGTGAGCTCTTCACGCACGACATGCCGAACGGGTGCGCAACCGCGTCGCCGGCGGCCACCATGGCCGGGATGATGTCCCGGCCGAAATCGCGGCTGGAGCCAGCGGTGGAGGAGTCGTTCTTCAGCGCCTCGAACAGGTGCTCGGTGTTGAACACGTACACGCCCATGCTGGCCAGCGCCATGTCGGGATTGCCCGGCATGTGGGGGGGCTGAGCCGGTTTTTCCAGGAAATGCACGATGTTGCGGTCGGCGTCGATGTCCATCACGCCGAACGCCGTGGCCTCGGCCAGCGGCACCTCGATGCAGGCCACGGTGCACTTCTTGCCCAGTGCCACGTGGTCGGCGATCAGGCTCGCATAGTCCATCTTGTAGATGTGGTCGCCCGCGAGCACGAGGATGTACTCGGGCTTGTGGGCACGCAAGATGTCGAGGTTCTGGTAGACCGCATCGGCCGTGCCCAGGTACCAGCTTTCGTCGTCCATCCGCTGCTGGGCCGGCAGCAGGTCGATGAACTCGTTGAACTCGTTGCGCAGGAAGCTCCAGCCCCGCTGCAGGTGGCGCAGCAGCGAGTGGCTCTTGTATTGGGTGAGCACGCCGATGCGGCGCACACCCGAGTTCAGGCAGTTGGAGAGCGCAAAGTCGACGATGCGGAACTTGCCGCCGAAGTAGACGGCGGGCTTGGCGCGCCGGTTGGTGAGGGCGTGCAGGCGGGAGCCCCGCCCGCCGGCGAGCACCAGCGCAATCGTGCGCCTTGCGAGTTGTTGGGGCGAAGTCTTTTCCATGTTTGTCTCCGGTGGTGTGGCGGTCGGGTGCGTCTTGCTGCGCACGGTCTCATTGAAGCGGTTATTGACGACGCTGATGCGTTTCAGGGTATTCGGCCGTGCGCGCGCGTCAGGGACAGCAGGCGTTCGGCGGGACGGTGGTCGATCTGGCGCCAGTCGAAGCGCCACTCCCAGCAGCCTGTGGCCTGCCCGGGCGTGTTCATGCGGTGTTTGCTGTCCAGGCCCACCACGTCCTGGAACGGCAGCACCAGCGTGTTCGCCACCGACTGGGAGAGCGCGGTGATCAGGGTCCAGTGCGGCTCGGTGTCCACCGCAGGGCCGAGGTAGTCGCGCGCGGCGGCCCTGTCGTGGCTGGACGCGGCGCGCCACCAGCCCAGGGTGGTGTCGTTGTCGTGGGTGCCGGTGTAGGCCACGCAGTCCCTTTCCATGTTGTGCGGCAGATAAGGGTTGCCCGGCCCACCACCAAAGGCGAACTGCAGGATGCGCATGCCGGGAAACCCGCAGGCCTGGCGCAACGCCGTCACCTCGGGCGTGATCAGGCCGAGGTCCTCCGCGATGATGGCCAACGGGCCCAGTTCCTCCTGCAATGCGACAAAGAAGGGCAGGCCAGGACCGCTTTGCCAGCGGCCCGCCACCGCCGTGGGCTCGCTGGCCGGGATTTCCCAGTGCGCTTCAAATCCGCGAAAGTGGTCCAGGCGCACCACGTCGACCTGCCGGAACAGGTGGGATACGCGGTCTTTCCACCAGCGGTAGCCGTTCTGCGCCATCACAGGCCAGTTGTAGAGCGGATTGCCCCAGCGCTGACCGGTGGCGCTGAAGTAGTCGGGCGGTACGCCAGCCACCACCTGCGGCTCGAAGTTGTCGTCGAGCAGGTACTGGTTGGCATGCGCCCACACATCGGCGCTGTGGTGCGCCACGAAGATCGGCGCGTCGCCGACCATCTGCACGCCTCGACCTCGGGCGTAGTCTCGCAGCGATTGCCACTGCACCCAGAACCGCCACTGCACGAACTGCCAGAAACCCAGCGCCTTGGGCGAGTGCTGGCGCACTTCCTCGAGCGCCGCAGGGTCGCGTTGCGCCAGGGGTGCCGGCCACTCGGGCCAGCTGCCGATGTGGCGCTCGTGCAGCACCATGAAGAGGGCGTAGTCGTCGAGCCAGTGCGCGTGCCCGGTGCAGAAATCGGCCAGTGCCTCGCGGCATTCTTCGCTGGCGCGCTGGCTGAAGCCGTCCCAGGCCTTGCGCAGGCAGGCCATGCGCCAGGGCGCCACGCGAGCGAAATCGCAGCGGTGGTGGTCGAATCCCTGGGTGGGCATCCAGGGCAGCCAGCCCATCTGCACCAGGTCGTCCAGGTCGACCATGAGCGGACTGCCGGCAAAGGCCGAGACGCTCTGGTACGGCGAGTTGCCCGGTCCGGCCGGCGACAGCGGCAAGATCTGCCACATCGACTGACCGGCCGAGGCCAGCCAGTCAACGAAATGGCGCGCGCCGATACCGAGGTCGCCCGAGCCGTTGGGGCCGGGCAGGCTGGTGATGTGCAGCAGCACACCGCTGGTGCGGCGCGACAGCAGGGGGTGGATGGCGGTGTTCATGGCGGACCGGGTGGGGTGACACCGGGTGCATGCAAGCCCTGGACCAGCACCCACACGCTGGCCTCGTGCAGCGGCAACTCGCCGTTGACGGTGTCCGTGATTTCACCCGGCATCGCCACCAGCGCGCGCGCGCTGTCCAGCAGCACGCCCCATTCGCCGGGCGGCAGCTGGAGCCGGCAGCGGCCATGGTCGGCGTGCCAGATCAGCAGCAGGCGCTCTGTGGGCGGTGCCCCACCCTCACCCACGGTGACCAGGGCCGTGAGCGTGTGGCGATCGCGGGCTTGCCACACCTCGGACCGCATGGGCTGCCCGTCGGTGTCGAGCCAGGCAATGTCTGGCGGTGTGCCACCTCCACCGAACCAGCGCGCGTGACGCAGACCGGGGTGGCGTCGTCGGAGCGCCGAGAGCCTGGTCACGAAGTCGGCCAGTCCAGTGTCGGCGTTCGCCCAGTCGATCCAGGTGGTTGTGTTGTCCTGGCAGTAGCAGTTGTTGTTGCCTTGCTGGCTGTGACCGAGCTCGTCGCCCGCGAGCAGTTGCGGCGTGCCCTGTGCGCAGAACAGCGTGGCCAGCAGCGCCCGGCGCCATTGGCCGCGGCGGTGGAGCACAGCGGGGTCGTCGGTGGCGCCTTCCATGCCGCCGTTGGCGCTCAGGTTGTGGCCGTGACCGTCGCGGTTGTTTTCCCCGTTGGCTGTGTTGTGTTTGTGCTGGTAGGCGGTGAGATCGGCGAGGTTGAAGCCGTCGTGCGCGGTGACCATGTTCACGCTCGCGGTGGGCAGACGGCCGCGCTGGTTGAACAGGTTGGCACTGGCACATACCCGCGTGGCAAGTTCACCGCGCGTGCCGTGGTGGCCGAGCCAGAAAGCGCGCACGCTGTCGCGAAAGCGGTCGTTCCATTCCAGCCAGCCGGCTTCAAAGCCACCCAGGTGGTAGCCATCCGGTCCCACGTCCCAAGGCTCGGCGATCAGCCGCACGTTGCGCAACACCGGGTCGTGCGACATGGCGCTGAGCAGCGCGCTGCGCGGGTTGAACGCATGGCCCAGTGCCGCGTCGCGACCCAGTGAGACCGCCAGATCGAAACGGAAACCGTCCACGCCAAACGCCAGCACCCACCAGCGCAGGCTGTCCATCACCCACTGTTGCACGCGGGGTTCGCTGATCGCCAGGCTGTTGCCGGTGCCGCTGAAGTTGTGCGGCACGCCGTGCTCGCCCAGGGCGTACCAGTGCGTCTGGCCCAGCCCGCGCCAGCTCAGTGTGGGTCCGTCAAGGTCGCTCTCGGCCGTGTGGTTGAAGACCACGTCGAGCACCACCTCGATGCCCGCGCGGTGCAGGGCGTCCACCATGTGGCGGAACTCGGCGCGCACCGCGGCGGCCTCGATGGCCCCGGCTGGACCATGCCCGCCGGTGACCGCGGCGTAGCCCGGCTCGGGTGCGAATGCATTGAGCGTGTTGTAGCCCCAGTGGTTGCTCAGGCCACGTTGGATCAGGTGGCGTTCGCTGATGTGCTGGTGCACTGGCAGCAGACACACGGTGGTGATGCCCAGGCGCTGCAGGTGACGTACCACGGCCGGATCGGCCAGAGCGGCGTAGGTGCCGCGCTGGTGCTCCGGCACTCCAGGGTGCAGACGGGTGAGGGCCTTCACATGCGCCTCGTAGATCACCACGCGGTCGCCGTCGATGGCGGGTCGGGGTGCCATGGTCAGGCCCGCAACCAGCTCCGCCTGCGCATCCACCACCACACAGCGCGGCATCTGGGCGGCGTTGTCGTGCGGGTCGGGCTGGTGCTCGCTCCAGGCCTGTCCGGGGTGCAGCGGGTCGTTGCAGGCGTGGCCGGTCTGCAGCGCGAGGCGCCCGGTGTCACCCACCAGCGCCAGCGCCCAGGGATCCAGCAGCAAGTGGGCGGGGTTGAATCGGTGGCCGGCTTCGGGCAACCACGGGCCGCTGGCACGCAGCCCGTAGAGCTGGCCTGCACCCACTCCGGGCACGAAGGCCGCCCAGACGCCATCCCCAGCGGGCTGCAGCGGCAGGCGATGCTGTTCCACCGGCGCACCCGGCTCGAACAGGCACACCTCCACCCCGTGGGCGTCGGGTGCCCAGACCGAGAACTGCACGCCGTCCTCGCCGCCCTGACCGCACAAGTGAGCACCCATGGCCGGCACGGCGATGCCGCCAGGGCTCCCGTGCAGCAGGCTTTGCCAGGCCACAGGTGGCGTCTCCCCATTGGGGGAAAGACGCGAATCGTCGGAGGGGGGCTTCATGCCTGTTCGGGTTGGAGCCACAACACGGCGAGTGGCGGTAACGTCAGCGCCGCAGACCAGCGCTGCCCATCCTGCGCCAGGTCCTCGGCCAACACGCGGCCATGGTTGCCCACGTTGCTGCCGCCGTAGTGGCTGGAGTCGGTGTTGAGCCGCTCGTGCCAGTGGCCGCCGTGCGGCAGGCCCACGCGGTGGCCATGGCGCACCATGGGCGTGAGGTTGGCGATCACCACCACCGTGTCTTCGAGCGCGTGGCCGTATCGCGCGAACGCCAGCACCGAGTGATCGGCGTCGTCCACCACCAGCCACTGGAAGCTGTAGGGGTCGGTGTCGCGCGCGTGCAGGGCCGGCGCGCTGCGATAGACGTGGTTGAGGTCGCGCACCAGGTGCTGCACGCCGGCGTGCGCAGGGTCATTCAGCAGGTGCCAGGGCAGTTCGGCGTCGTGGTCCCATTCGGTGGGCGGGGCCAGTTCGGCGCCCATGAACAGCAGCTTTTTGCCCGGGTGGGCGTACATCCAGGCGTAGAGCGCGCGCAGGTTGGCCAGCTTCTGCCAACGGTCGCCGGCCATCTTGTTCAGCAGCGATCCCTTGCCATGCACCACCTCGTCGTGCGAGAGCGGCAGCACATAGTCTTCGGTGTGCGCGTACATCATCGCGAATGTCAGCTTGTTGTGGTGCCAGCGCCGGTGGATCGGGTCGAGTGCAAAGTACGACAGGGTGTCGTGCATCCAGCCCATGTTCCATTTGTGGTCGAAGCCCAGCCCGCCGGCGGCCACGGGGCCTGTGACGCGCGGGAAGGCGGTGGATTCTTCTGCAAAGGTGGTGGCGCGCGGCGCTTCCTGATGCAGCACATCGTGCACCTCGCGCAGGAACGCGATGGCCTCGTAGTTCTCGCGTCCGCCGTGCTCGTTGGGCACCCACTCGCCGGCTGGGCGGCTGTAGTCGCGGTAGAGCATGGAGGCCACCGCGTCCACCCGCAGGCCGTCGATGCCGTACTGCTCGACCCAGAACAGCGCGTTGCCCACCAGGAAGTTGCGCACCTCGTGCCGTCCGAAGTTGTAGATGAGGGTGTTCCAGTCGCGGTGGAAACCTTCACGCGGGTCGGCGTGTTCGTAGAGTGCCGTGCCGTCGAAGCGGGCCAATGCGTGTTCGTCGGCCGGGAAATGGGCGGGCACCCAGTCCAGGATGATCTTCAGTCCGGCGGCGTGCGCAGCCTGCACGAAGCGACGGAACGATTCGGGCGAGCCGTGGCGCGCGGTGGGCGCGTACAGGCCGGTGGGCTGGTAACCCCACGAGGCGTAGAAGGGGTGTTCGCTCACCGGCATCAGTTCCAGGTGGGTGAAGCCCATATCTACAGCGTAGGGCACGAGGTGGGTGGTGAGCTCGTCCCAGGTGGGCACGGTGTGCGGCCCGTCGGGCCGGCGCCACGAACCCGCGTGCACCTCGTAGATGGCCATGGGCTGGTCGGGGCGTTCGTGTGCTGCGCCACCTCGGTCGGCCGGTGGGCGCAGGGGTTCGCACACGCGGGCCGCGTTGCCTGGGGGCAGTTCGGTTTCGCGGGCGTAGGGGTCGGTCTTGAAGACGTGGCGGCCGTCGCTGCCCTGCACGTCGAACTTGTACCAGTCGCCCACCGCCGCACCAGGCACGAAGCATTCCCACACGCCGCACTCGGGACGCAAGCGCATGGGTTGCGTCTTCCACTGGTTGAAGTCACCCACCAGCCCCACTTGCCGCGCGTGGGGTGCCCACACGGCGAACGCGGTGCCGGCCTGACCGTCCAGCGTGGTGGCATGGGCCCCGAGCTTTTGCCAGGGACGCAGGTGCTTGCCTTCGGCCAACAGCCAGACATCGGTCTCGCCCAGCCAGAAGCTGGTGGTGGGGGGATGGGCGGAGGTGGGGGTTTTTTCAGGTGTCATGTGTGCGTGCTGTCCGGGCATTCTGTCACTGCTTGCGGGATGGCTGGTCAATCCCCTCGACGATCGGGTCAGGCCGGTGATGGACAATCTGCGCATGACCCCAGCCCATGCCCGTCTGCTCACGCCCCGGCGCCTGCTCATGGCGTCGGTGGTGATGGCCATCGTCACCATCACGCTCAAGACAGGCGCCTGGTACATCACCGACTCGGTGGGGCTGCTGTCGGACGCCATGGAATCGTTGGTGAACCTGGCCAGCGCCATCTTTGGCCTGGTGATGGTGACCATCGCTGCCCGCCCGGCCGACGAGAGCCATCCCTACGGCCACCACAAGGCCGAGTACTTTTCTTCGGGCTTCGAAGGCATCCTGATCATTGCTGCGGCGCTGGGCATCATCTGGGTCGCCGGGCACCGCCTGTTTGATCCCCAGCCGATCGAGCAGGTGGGCTGGGGTCTGGCGCTTTCGGTGGTGAGCTCTGCACTCAACGGCTTGCTGGCATGGGTCATGTTCCGCGCGGCCCGCGAGCACCGGTCGATTGCCCTGGAGGCCGATGCCAAGCACCTGGTCACGGACGTGTGGACGTCGGTTGGTGTGGTGTTGGGTATCACCCTGGTGCACTTCACGGGCTGGCTCTGGCTTGATCCGGTGGTGGCCATGGGCGTGGCGGCCAACATCATGAGGGAAGGTTTTCACCTCCTGTGGCGTTCCTCGCAGGGCCTGATGGACGAGGCGCTGGAACCCGAAGTGATGGCCACCATCCAGCAGACCCTCGAAGGATTTGCGCCAGCCAACAACGAATTCAACATCATCCGGTTCGACCACCTGAGCACCCGAAAGGCCGGCCAGCGCCGCTTCGTGGACTTGCACATGCACATGCCGGCAGAGTGGTCGCTGGGTCGGGCCGCTGCCGTGCGCGGCGACGTGGAGAAAGCCCTGATGCTCGCCGTGCCGGGCCTCCGAGCCACGATCCAGTTGCTGCCCAGTGATGTGGAGGCGCACCTCGACGATCCGAGGGATCCGGCATGATGGCTTTGTTGCAGCGCGTGAGCGAGGCGCGCGTGGTGATCGAAGGCGACACGGTGGGCGCCATCGGGCAGGGGCTGCTGGTGCTGTTGTGCGCCGAGCCTGGCGATACCGAGGCTGTCGGCGAAAGGATGCTGGCGAAGATCCTCAAGCTGCGCATCTTCGCCGACGATGCGGGCAGGATGAACCGCAGCGTGCAGGATGTGGGGGGAAGCTTGCTCGTGGTGAGCCAGTTCACGCTGGCGGCCGACACCCAGAGCGGGAACCGTCCCGGTTTCACGAATGCAGCGCCGCCTGTGCTGGGTGAGGCACTCTATGACGCCTTTGTACGTTCGGCGCGGAAACAACACCCTGTGGTCCAGACCGGCCGTTTTGGCGCAGACATGCAGGTGCATCTGGTCAATGACGGACCCGTGACCATCCCTCTCAGAGTGGTCGCATGACGGTGGTTCGGCCTTGTTACATTCTCTCGTCAGGGTGTCTTTTCTGAACCATTGGCACCGCTATACTTCGCCACCGCAGGGCTTCGAAGGCGCCGATGGGTCGTGCAGCACCCGTGTCAGGGCTGTGAACCCACCGCCCGAGCAACGAACACTCGGCGGCCCTACCGAATTCATTTGCCTATCCGGCTTTGCCAGAGGCTCGCCCCATGCAAAACCCTCCACAAATCCCTGAGACCAGACGTTGCGACGTGCTGGTGATCGGCGGCGGTCCGGCAGGTTCGACCGTGGCGCCGTTGCTGGCGGAAAAGGGCCACCACGTTGTGCTGCTTGAGAAGGCCCACCATCCCCGCTTTCACATTGGTGAGTCGCTGCTGCCGGCCAACCTGCCGCTGCTGGAACGCATGGGCATTGCCGACGAAGTCAAGGCCATCGGCATGTACAAGCCGGGTGCAGAATTTGTGTCGCCTTGGCATGAAAAGTCACAGGTGTTTCAGTTTGCCGAGGCGTGGGACAAGTCCCTGCCGTATGCCTACCAGGTCAAACGTTCGGTCTTCGACGAGATCCTGATCCGCAACGCTGAAAAAAAGGGCGCAACGGTGCTCGAGGGCTGCAAGGCCACAGGGGTCGATTTCCTGCCTGACGACAGCGTGATGGTGAAATCCACGCTGGACGACGGGCACCAGATTCACTGGCATGCCCGCTTTCTGATCGATGCTTCGGGTCGCGACACCTTCCTGGCCAACCGGTTCCGAATCAAGCAGCGCAGTGAAAAGCACAACAGCGCAGCGGTGTATGGTCATTTCGCAGGTGCGCAGCGCAACGAAGGGCCCGGTGAAGGCAACATCACCGTCTTCTGGTTCGATCACGGCTGGTTCTGGTTCATTCCACTGGTCGATGGCGTGACCAGCGTGGGCATGGTGACCTGGCCTTACTTCATGAAGACGCGCGGCAAGCGCAGCCTGGAGCAGTTCCTGCAGGATGGCATCGCCTCCTGTCCCGGACTGGCGGCCCGCATGAAGTCGGCCACACTCGTCAACGAGATCGAGGCCACCGGCAATTTTTCCTACACCTCGGCGCACAACCATGGCCGCAACTATGTGTTGCTGGGTGACGCCTATGCCTTCATCGACCCCGTGTTCTCTTCGGGTGTGATGCTGGCCATGAACAGCGGCGTGGTGGCTGCCGAGGCGGTCGATACCTGCCTGAAGACGCCGCACAAGGCCGCGGTCGCACTCAAGCGGTTTGACCGGCAGATGCGCCATGGCCCGACCCAGTTCTCCTGGTTCATCTACCGGGTCACCAACCCCATCATGCGCGACCTGCTCATGCACCCGCGCAACACTTTCCGCATGAAGGAAGCATTGCTGTCGGTGCTGGCGGGCGACATCTATGGCAAGACGCCCATCTGGCGGTCGGTGCGCACGTTCAAGCTGCTTTACTACATCGCCAACGCGGTCCAGCCCCAGCGTGCGTTCATGGCCTGGAAGCGCAGGCGTTTCAACATCCGAAGGGTGGAAGACGCAGCCCTCCACAACGCGTAGTGCGTGTGCCGTTGCAGCTTGTCACCGCTGAAGGCTTCGTTGCAGGCGATGCCGACCTGGTCCTGGGTGGGGCTCTGCTGGGCCTTGGGTCGGTGCCGCACCCTGAATGGCCGGTTCAGCACGTGGGCGCGGCGTTGCTCGGGGTCGACGCGCCTGCCCTGCAGGAAACCTGGCTGATCGACGGAGCGCCGGTGACGGCGGGCCGGTTCGAAGGCGTTGAATGGCGCCGATGCGGTGATGTGCTGTACGGCGTGATCGAGCTGGCCGAAGACGCGCTGCCCGCCGGCGGGGACAAGACCGCTTTGCAGTGGGTGAGCGAGTCCGCCTATGAGCGAATCTTCCGCCTGCTCGACACGCAAGGTTTGCCCCACCTGTGGCGGGTCTGGAACTACCTGTCTGACATTCATGGTGATGACGGCGGACTGGAGCGGTATCGCCGCTTCAACATGGGACGCGGCCATGCCTTTGAGCAGGCAGCACGCAGCGTGGTGGGGCGCGTGCCTGCGGCTTGTGCGATCGGGCTCGCCCAGGGGCCTTTGTCGGTGGCGTTCCTTGCCGGCGCGGTTCCGGCTGTTCCCATCGAGAACCCGCGCCAGCTCAGTGCCTACCTGTATCCGTCTGACTACGGGCCGCGCAGCCCGACCTTTTCGCGCGCAGCGCTGGTCTACCCGCCCGGGCAGGAGCTGCTCTTCATCTCCGGCACCGCCAGCATCGTCGGACACCGCAGCCTGCACGACGGCAATGTGCTGGCCCAGAGCCAGGAAACATTCGACAACATTGAATCGGTGCTCGCTGAAGCCAACCGTGCCAGCCGCCATGGCCGTTTTGATCTGACCGGCTTGAGTTACCGTGTCTACATTCGCCACGCCGAGCATTTCGATACCGTGCGGCGTGTCCTGCATCAGCGCTGCGGCAATGTGGCTGCGGTCTGCCTGCAGGCCGACATCTGTCGCGTCGAACTGCTGGTGGAGATCGAAGCCATGGGTGGGCATGCCGCCTGATCATGGACCCTGCACGAAAGAACAACTTGCTCAGCAACAGAACTTTTTCCTTCGGTGTGACGCTGGCCTGCGTTTGCGTCTCGGCCATGGCCGAAAAAACCGCGCCCCTGTGGGAAGTGGGTGCCGGCGTGGCCGCCTTCAGCTTTCCGGCATACCGGGGTTCTGACGAGACAAAACAATTCGTGTTGCCGGTGCCCTATTTCGTGTACCGCGGCGAGTTCCTCAAGGCCGACCGAGATGGGCTGCGGGCCAGGCTGTTTGCGTCGGACCGTGTGGACTTGACCGTGTCGGCCGCGCTGTCGCCACCCGCACCCAGCGAAGACATTCGCGCGCGCGCCGGCATGCCCGACCTGCGTGCATCGTTCGAAGTGGGGCCGCAACTGGACCTGACCTTGTGGCGTGCCGGGGACCGGGAGCGCAGCCTGAAGCTGCTCTTGCCCCTGCGCACCGCTTACACACTGGAGCGGTCCCCGCAGCACATCGGCTGGGTGTTCCATCCGAAGCTCAACCTGGACGCTGGAGAACTGCCGGGCCTGCGTGGCTGGAACGTGGGTGTGCAGGCAGGACCGCTGTTTGGCGACAAGCGCCAGCATGCTTACTACTACGGCGTGGATCCGGCGTTTGCGACAGTCGATCGGCCGGCCTACTCGGCGGGCGCAGGCTATGCCGGCATGCAGTATCTGCTCGGCGTGTCCAGGCGCTTCCCCTCTCACTGGGTGGGCGCCTTCCTGCGCTACGACTCGCTCAGCGGCGCGCGTTTCGCAGACAGCCCGCTGGTGCGCGATCGCAGCTACCTGGCCGCTGGCGTGGCCGTGACCTGGATCTTCGGTCAGTCGACCACCCGCGTGTCCACCACCAATGACTGAATCCCGACGACCGTCGCTCCTCTGGCGTGCCTACGAGGCGCTGGCCATGGTCATCGGCCTGGGAAGCCTGGCGCTGATGTGTCTGTTGTGGTTGCCTTTTGCCTTGCTGCTGTACCCCCTGCTGCCCAAGTTGGCGGGACAGACGCTGGGGCGCAAGGCCATCAGCCTGATTGCCCGGCTGTACCTGGGACTGCTGAGATGGGTCTGCGCCTGCCGTTTCGACCTGAGCGAACTGGACCGGCTGCGCAGCGATACGCCGCTCATCGTGGCCGCGAACCATCCCTCCCTGCTTGATGCGGTGCTCATCCTCTCGCGCTTGCCCAACGCCGTGTGCGTGATGAAGGCCAGCCTGATGGACAACGTGCTGTTCGGCTCGGGCGCTCGCCTGGCGCGCTACATCCGCAACAACGCACCGGTGGAAATGGTGCTGGGTGCGCGCGATGAGTTGCGCGGCGGCGCACAACTCATCATCTTTCCGGAGGGCACACGCACCACCGACTTCCCTGTGGGACCTTGCCTGCCCGGCGCTGCACTGATCGCGGCGCGCGCCAAGGTGCCGGTACAGACGGTGTTGATCGAGTTTTCGACGCCCTACCTGGGCAAGGCCTGGCCGCTGTTCCGCCCGCCCCAACTGCCGCTGCGTTGCCGCGTGCGCCTGGGGCGCCGGTTCGATCCGCCCGCCGACGTGCGGGCTTTCACCCTGGAACTGGCGGCCTACTTCCGCGCCGAACTGACCGAAGCGCCCGCGTCCGCTGCCGAAGCGGTGCTTTCTGAGATGTCCCCATGCCCGAAACCTCCCGCAGCCACCTCGTCCTGATTCCCAGCTACAACCCGGGTCCGGGCGTGGTGGCCACCGTGCAGGCGGCCCGCGCACAGTGGTCGCCCGTCTGGGTGGTGGTGGATGGCAGCACCGATGGCACCGAAACGTTGTTGCAGAACATGGCTGCCAACGATCCCGGCCTCAACGTGCTGGTGCTGCCGCACAACCAGGGCAAAGGCTCGGCCGTGCTGGCAGGCATTGAAGCTGCAGCCACACGAGGGTTCACCCACGCGCTCACCATGGACTCGGATGGTCAGCATCCGGCCGATCTCATCCCGACCTTCATGGCCGCCTCCCAGGCTGCACCCGATGCCATGGTGCTGGGCAAGCCCGTGTTCGGCGCAGAGGCGCCCGCCCTGCGTGTCAATGGACGCAAGGTGTCCAACGGCTGGGCCAATCTGGAGACCTTGTGGATGGGCGTGGGCGACTCGCTGTATGGGTTTCGCGTCTACCCGATGGCGCCCCTGGCCAAGATCATGCGAAGCAACCTGTTCATGCGCCGCTTCGACTTTGACCCTGAAGCGGTGGTGCGTTTGTGCTGGGCCGGCGTGCGCCCGATCAACATCGATGCACCGGTGCGCTATCTCTCGGTCGAGGAGGGCGGCGTTTCGCACTTCAAATACCTGCGCGACAACGCCCTGCTGACCTGGATGCATGCCCGCCTGTTCATCGGCTTCCTGATTCGCCTGCCGGTGCTCGTGGCCCGGCGGTTCTCCAGCTGAAAAAAAAGCATGACCCCACGTAACGCTCCGCTGACCGACGATCCGCGCCTGAAGGCCTATTTCGATGGTGAGGAAGAGCGCCGCGCACTCACTCGCGACCTGTTCAATGATGCCGCCGGAGGCTACGACGCCGCAGAACGGCTCACGGCCATGGGAAGCGGCGCCTGGTACCGGCGCGACGTGCTGCGCCGCTGCGGTTTGCGCCCGGGTATGCAACTGCTTGATGTGGCGGCGGGTACCGGTCTGGTCACGGTGGCGGCGCACGAACTGGTGGGGCCAGAAGGACAGGTCACGGCACTCGACCCTTCGCCGGGCATGCTCGCCGAGTTGCGCAAGAAGATCGAGGTGCAGACCATCGAGGCGTTTGCCGAAGCCATTCCGCTGCCCTACGCCTCCTTTGACTTTGTATCCATGGGTTATGCGTTGCGGCACGTGGCCGACCTGGACCAGGCCTTCGGTGAATACCTTCGGGTGCTGCGACCGGGTGGCCGGGTCTGCATCATGGAAATCAGCCGGCCCGCAGGCCGGGTGGGCAGGGCGCTGCTGCGTGCCCACATCGGCGTGGTCGTGCCTGCGTTGGCGATGCTCAGCCGCCAGCGTGCCGAGGTGGGCAAGCTGTGGGAGTACTACGGCGACACCATTGAAGCGGCGGTGGACCCGGCCAGCGTGCTGGACGCCCTGCGCCGCGCGGGCTTTGTGGATGTGGACTGCCACGTCACGATGGGGGTGTTCCGGGAGTACGTGGGTCGCCGCCCCGAGGCTGCAGCGGTTCCGTCGGAAGCGGCATGATCACCACCGAACTCTTCCTGATCGCCATGGCGGTCATTTTTTCGCTGCCCTGGCTGGTCTGGCGGCTCGGGCGCACCGATTACTGGGCGCCGCTGGTGGTGGTGCAGATCATCGCGGGCATCCTGCTTGGCCCCGGCGTGCTGGGGCGGGTGGCACCCGAGGCTTACACCTTCGTCTTCACGCCGGCGGTGATCCAGTCGCTCAACGGCATTGCCTGGTGGGCCGTGATGCTGTTCGTGATGATCGCCGGCATCGAGCTCGACCTGAAAAAAGCCTGGGTGCACCGGCGCGAGAGCGGCATCACGGCCGGTCTGGCGCTGGGCATGCCGCTGATCTTCGGCTGTGGGGCCGCGCTGGTCATGCTGTCTGCGGGCGGTGGCTGGATGGGTCCTCAGGCGCAAACCTGGCAGTTTGTGCTGGGCGTGGGCATGGCCTGCGCGGTGACCGCGCTGCCGATTCTCATCCTGCTCATGGAAAAGCTGGAAATCCTTCGGCAGCCGATCGGGCAGCGCATCCTGCGCTACGCCAGCCTGGACGACATCGCCATCTGGGGCGTGCTGGCCCTCATCCTCATGGACTGGGAGCGCGTGGGGCGGCAAGTGGGGTTCATGCTCGCCTTCTTCGTGATTGCGCTGCTGTACCGCCGGCTGATGCGCTGGTTGCAGGAGCGCGACCGCTGGTACGTGGCGCTGATCTGGCTGGCCGTGTGTGGTTTCGGTGCCGACTGGGCCGGCCTGCACTACATGGTGGGCGCCTTCCTGGCCGGGGCCGTGATGGACGCCGAGTGGTTCGATCAGGACCGCATGGACCTGCTGCGCCACCACGTGCTCCTGGTGATGATGCCGGTGTTCTTCTTGTCCACCGGCCTGCGCACGGAGTGGGCTCTCGGCGGCTATGCCGTGTTTGCGGCGGCGGGGCTGTTGCTGGTCGCGTCGGTGGCGGGCAAGCTGATGGGCGTGCACCTGGCCGGCAGGGTGCTGCGCTGGGGGCCGGGCGAAGCCAGCATCGTCGGCTGGCTGTTGCAGACCAAGGCGCTGATCATGATCATTTTTGCCAACATCCTGCTGGACAAGGCCGTCATCACCAGCGATACCTTCACTGCCCTGCTGCTGATGGCGGTGGCCAGCACCATGCTCACCGTGCCGCTGGTGGCGCCCAAGTTGGCCCGCCTGCGTGAACTGGTTCATCGCCACCACTGAAGGGCATTGGCGCGCCATCCGGGCATATTCCCAAGTAAAGTGCAGGGCGATTGGCTAGAATCCGGGCCCTATGACACCTCTCGAACTGGTTCGATCCTTTCTTGAAAACCGCCTGGGCGTCGAGCCTGTGCGGGTCGAGCCCGCATCCACTCTGGTCGATCTGGGGGTCGACTCCATGATGATGCTGGAGCTGATGTTCGAGTTCGAGACCCATCTGGGTATCCGGCTCCCCTCCGACCTGTCTTCGCCCCAGACGGTAGGCGACATGCTGGACATGATGGACCGGCTGGCGCAAGCCTGAACGCATGGCGGCGCAGCGCAGGGTAGCGGTCACCGGCCTCGGCCTGGTCAGTCCTTTTGGGGGCGACCTGGCCGATTTTTTTGCACGTCTCTGTGCGCAGGAGTCGGCGGTGACGCACCTTCGAACCGACGACAAGCCCAGCCCGCTGGCATTGCCCATGGTGCTGTGCCAGCATTTTGACGCGGCCGCTGCCATCGGAAAGCCCTTGGCTGCCTTGACAGACCGTTTTGCCCAGTTGGGGCTGAGCGCCGCCTTCACGGCCTGGGAAGATGCCGGCCTGTCGCGCAGCGCAGGCGGCCAGGACCGCAGCGACTGGGGTGTGGCCTGGGGCACTGCACTGGGGGGCGCCCATTTTTCTGAAAAGATCTACCGCGATCTCTGGCAGGAGGGCCGGGATCGCGTCGCACCCCTGTCGGTGCTGTTGGGCATGAACAACGCCGCCAATGCGCACATCTCGATCCAGCTCGGGCTGGGTGGTGTGAGCGTGAGCCACAGCGTGGCGTGCGCGTCATCGGCCATTTCCATCGGTGAAGCCTTTCGCCGGGTGCGCAGCGGCGAGGCCACTGTGATGGTGTGCGGGGGCTCCGATGTCCCTCAAAGCTACGGTGTGATGCGCGCCTGGGAAGCCCTGCGCGTGCTGGCGCCTGGTGATGAACACAGCTCACCCTCGGCCTGCCGCCCTTTCTCCTGCGAGCGGCGCGGGCTGGTGCTGGGCGAGGGCGCGGCGGCGCTGGTGCTGGAAGACTGGGACCATGCGCTGGCCAGGGGAGCGGCCATTCACGGTGAAATGGTGGGGTTCGGTGCCACCTGCGACCACAGCCACCTGGTGCGACCCGAAGTGGCTGGCCAGGCGCGCGCGCTTCGTGCGGCACTGGCCGATGCGTCGCTTGCCCCTGAAGAGGTCGACTATGTCAACGCCCACGGCACCGCCACGACTGAAGGCGACCCCACCGAAGTGGCGGCCTTGCGCGAGGTGTTTGCCGGCCATGCGGTGCAGCTCGCGGTGAGTTCCACCAAGGCATTGCATGGGCACATGCTGGGCGCGGCCGGTGCCATCGAAGCCGTGATCACGGTGCTCAGCCTGCGCGATGGCGTGGCGGTGGGCACGGCCCAGCTGGAAGGTCACATCGATGCCGCGTGCGAAGGCGTGGACCATGTCACCACCACCCGACGTGACCTGCCCTTGAAGACCGCCCTTTCCAGCTCCTTTGCCTTTGGTGGCAGCAACGCGGTGCTGGCTTTCCGGGCGGCAAGTACCTGAACAAAGGGCGCTCTGCAGGCCCTGCCCTCTGGCGCAGGCTCCTGAGTGCCTCTCAGCCAGCGACGCCAAGGACCTGGCTTTGCCGGTCCGATGGCGTGCCCCCTTCAGGGCGTAGCGCAAAGCACTGCGGGGGTGCTTCCCTTAACGGCAGCATGCGTTCGCCACCCGCAGACATCCGCCTTGACTGGTTGACCGTGGGTTCGGTGAGCATGCGAAGCTCCTCGCCGTCCAGGCCGGGGTGATCTTCCAGTGCGCGCTCCAGGATCTCGCGCGCCAGCTGGTGCAGTTGTGCACTCGAGTGGCGGATGCGCTCGGCGAATGCTGCCGTGTCCAGTTCGTCGTTGAGGCTGCGGTTGAGTTCGGCAAACCAGGGAATGGATGCCTGGTCCAGCATGACCGCCGCATTGCGCTTGAGGCTCTTGCCCGACCAGGCGCGCAGAAAAGACTGAACCACCAGATTGAGCCGCTGGCAACGTGCCATTTCATCGCGCAGGGCGGCCATGGTGGTCAGGTCGGTGAGCCGGTCGTGGAAGAAGAACTGGGACAACACACCCCAGTAAATGGCGTAGTCCCAGATCACTTTCACAGGCAGCACTTCCGGATCGCCGAACAGCGTGTACTGGTCGGTGTAAAGCGCCAGCGTGCTGTCGTAGAACGAATGGAACAGCTGGTCGTAGATCTGGGCACGGGCCCCCAGGCGCTCGCCCCGCCGGTCCATGTCCACCAGTTCGGTGATGTAGGTGTTGCTGATGGCGATGAAATCGCTGCCAGGTGAATAGAACGGGTCCAGGAACAGGCCGGCTTCGCCGGTGAGCGCCCAGCGGTCGGCCGAGAACACCTGCTTGCACCCGTAGGAAAAGCGTTTGAGAAAGGCAAAGTCCTGCAGCAGATGGCGTTTGCCGTCCAGGTCGTCGAACAGGCGCGGCTGGTACTTCTGGAGCCAGTCCATGGCCTTGTCGAAGGTGTCCATGGTGTCCAGCGGGTGGATGCGCGGGTCGGCGACGATCCCCACGGAATGCGAGCCTGAAGACAGCGGAATCAGCCACACCCAGTAGCCCGTGCCCACCAGGTGGTTGGTGGAGAGCCAGCGGGCTTGCGGGTCGCAGCGTTCGCGCCAGGCCAGGTTGTCGCTCCATTCGTCCAACACGATGCGGTCCTTGATGCGGAACCAGATGGCGTGAGCGCCGTGTGCGTTGGTCTGCGCCAGGTCCAGCTTGCGCTTGAGCAGGCCGGCGCGTCCGCAGGCATCGACCACCCAGCGGGCGCGCACCTCGTGCATGGCGCCCTCGTGCTCGTACACAACTTCGTGATCTTGCGCGGGCGTGGTTTCGGACCCGCTGAGCTCCACCCGGCGCACCATGGCCGATTCGACAAACCGGACACCACGCCGCTGCGCTTCGGCGGTCAGGAAATTCTCGAAGATGCCGCGGTCGATCTGGTAGCTGGGTACCGACAAGTGGCGGCTGGCGCCGATTTCGGTGACCTGGTCAATGTCACGGCGGCCCTCTGAGAAAAAGAAGCGGAACCCGAATTTGCGCAGTTGTTTGGTGTGCAGGTGCTCGCGCAATCCCAGCACCTTGTCGAAATAATGGGCACCAATTTCGACCG
Organism: Hydrogenophaga sp.; assembly: GCF_030651625.1. Taxonomy (GTDB): domain Bacteria; phylum Pseudomonadota; class Gammaproteobacteria; order Burkholderiales; family Burkholderiaceae_C; genus Hydrogenophaga. Next base: position 71,143 of record NZ_JAUSCF010000020.1, read on the forward strand.
ACGATTCCCCCACCTTGTGGGCTGCCTCGGGCGCCGGCAGGGTACGACGTTCGAGCACCAGCACGTTGATGTCGGGCATGCGTTGCCTGACCTGCATGGCCAGGGTGAGACCGGCCAGACCGCCGCCAAGGATCACCATGTCGCAACGAGAGGTGGAAGTGTTCATGCCGTGAGTATCCTGCGTGTGTTGCACGGTAAATGCAATTTCCGGCTATTTCTCGCAATGCTCGGCTTCGGCGTGGGTGGCCGCCTGGTTCGCCGACAAGGGTTCGATGGTCAACTGCAGGCTTTGTTTGCGAGACTGTGCCAGCGTCACGCTCGTGGGCGCAAGTGATGCGAGCGCCTCGAACAGCGGAAGCGCGTCCGCCATGCCATTGTTCGCCAAGGCCCCAGACACGTCCGAACGGGCCTGGATGGGGGGTTTTTCTGCGCGGAGGAGAGACCACGCCATTCGGTGGGAGCTGCGTGCGCTGCGTTCAGGCGCCAGCACCAGCGCCACCGCGAGCGCACCGCTGCTGGCCATGGATTCCGTGAGGGCGCCCGTGGCGGCGGTGTCGTAGCCCACCAGAAGCACCGGTTGCTGCTCTGCGCTGCATTGCACAGCAGCCTCAAGGAAGCCGGCAGCAAAACTGCAGTTGAAGGCGGTCAAGGTGGTGTTGGGCTGCCACGAGCCACCGACCATGCTCCAGAGGCCGGCGGGCGCGTTGTGAATGGAATGCAGAAACTTCGTGGGCGACACATGAAGCGGGTCGCAAGCCAGCGTAGCGCAGAGGGTGTCGATGGTGGGCAGGTCGCCATGCGCCGAGACAAACACGCCCAGCAAAGCATTGGCCTGCCTGCCTGACGCAGCCACCGCCATGCGGGCCGCCTCCAGCGCGAGTGCCACCGTTTCGGGTGCCCGGCGACGTTCGCTCGCAGTCAGCAAGGTGGCCGTCGGCAGGCGGCCCGTGGATGGTGCGGCACTGCGCTCGCCGCGAAACGCGGCTCTTGCGCTGCCCCAGTCCGGCAGACCGGGAGCCCAGAAGGCAATGCCTTCAACAAAGAGCGCGTGCTCGGTCATGCGGAACATGGCGCTTGAACCAGGGGCTGTGAGCCTCCCTCGCCCCGGCCCCATACCAGCACACAGTTGCTGCCGCCAAAACCAAAGGCATGGGTGGCCGCCACGCGCACATCCCCCTGGGCAGACTGGCGGCGAATGAGGGTACCGCAGGCCGGATCCACTTCGCGCGTGTGGACCGTGCCTGGCATCAGGCCGGTTTCGATGGCGAGCAGGCTGAAGGTGCTGCCCATCATGCCGGCAGCACCCAATGTGTGTCCCACCATGCCTTTGGTGGAGCTGGCATGGGTGCGCACGCCGAATCGCCGGTTCACCAGCGCCGCTTCCACGTCGTCGTTGAGTGGCGTGGCCGTGCCATGCAAATGCAGGAAGTCGACCGCATCGGCGTCCAGGCCCGCGCGTGCGAGAGCACCGTCCAATGCGGCTTCGGCGCCCCGACCTTGGGGGTGAGGTGCCGACAAATGGTGGGCGTCGCTCGACTCGCCATGCCCCAGCAGTTGCAAGGCGCCAGGGCCTTTCTCCAGCAGGGCAAAGCCGGCAGCCTCGCCGAGATTGAGTCCTCGGCGTTGGGTGCCAAAAGGCTCGCATGGATCTGGCGACACCAGTTGCAGGGCGTGAAAGCCGAACAGGGTGCTGCCGCACAGGGTATCCACACCGCCCACCACCACGGCATCGGCCACACCCACGCGCAACAGCCGCTCGGCCGAGCAAAAGGCTTTGGCACTGGAAGAGCACGCGGTTGAAAGCGTGAAACAGGGGCCGTCCAGCGCCAGTGCTTCCTGTACGAAAGCACCCAGGGCGTGCAAGGTGTGCAGGGGTGCGTTGTGCATATGCTCGGGAAAGTGGCCGTCGATGGTGCGGGCCTGATAGGCGGATTCCGTGGCGCCAATGCTGCCGGTGGTGGTGCCCATCACCACCGCGACGCGATCAGAACCGTGGCGCCGGCGAGCGTCCGCTACGGCTTCCAGGAAACCATCGGCCTGCAAGCCCAGCCAGGCGAGGCGGTTGTTGCGGCAGTCCCACCGCGCCCAGGATTCGGGCAGAGGTGCATCCAGCCCTTCCACACAACCCACCCACGTCGCCAGATGGCCGGTCAGAGACAAGTATTTGCAATCGTCCGCCGTGAGCGGCCGAAGCCCGCTGAGCCCTTCCTTCACCGCAGCGAGCATCGCAGCCTTTCCCCGCCCGAGGGCAGAGGTGGCGGTGTAGGCGGAGATCTTGGTGGGGGCGATAGGTTTTATGTACACAGGCGAGTATGAAACCATCCAATTTTAGAAATCGAGCCAGCGAAGATCGAAATTGAGGGCTATTGCGGGAATTCGGGCCATTTCAGGCCTCGCTGCATCGCTGCGAACGCCTCCCTGCGCAATGCGACAGGTGCATTTTGTGATTGCCCACCGGCTAAAATGCCGGGTTGCTTCGACCCCTGTGCGCCACACGGCGGGCGTCGTGAAGCGCTTCCGATCAACGGGCTTTGTTCCAGCTGGACCCCTGTTGTTGGATGGCCGCAATGCGGTGCCGGCCAATGTGGCCGCCCTTTCCTGAACGAAAACTGCCATGACCCAGAACGCCACCCCCGAAGCCGTCGAAGCCCTGTTGCCCGAAGTTTCTGCGCTGATCGTCGAAGCCCTCAACCTGGAGGTCAAGCCAGAGGAAATCGACGTGGACGCTCCCCTGTTTGGCGAGGGACTGGATCTCGACTCCATCGACGTGCTGGAAATTGCGCTGGTGATTTCCAAGAAGTACGGATTCCAGATGCGCTCTGACGATCAGGACAACGAACGCATTTTTGCGTCGCTTCGTGCGCTTACCGCTCACATTGCGAGCCAGCGCACGGCATGAGCGAAGCGCAGGGCCACTTCAAGCCGTCTCGAATCCCTCCGGGATTGGCATGACCCCGGCCCTGGTTCCGCTGCTGCGCACCCTGGGGGTGGCTGCACTGGCGGTGGCATGGGCTGTGGGGGCGCATGTGGCCAGTGCCAGTGGCGAGCCCTCGCACTGGGGCGCTGCCCTGGCCATTGCGCCCTTGGCGCTGGCCTTGTGTCTCGCCCTGTGGCGCCTGCCCAGCCGGTGGCTCGCCGCGTTGGCGGCGTGCGCGGCCCTGGGGCTGCTGGCCTGGGCCTGGCCGGCTCTGACCAGCGAGGTGGCGCTGTTGTATTTTGTGCAGCACGTGGGGGTGAATGTGCTGCTGGCCGCTTTCTTCGGGCGCACGCTCTCCGGGCCGGGCGAGTCGCTGGTCACGCGCATGGCGCGACAGGTGCATGGTGGTGTGTTGTCGGCTCGCCAGGTGGCCTACACGCGCTGGGTGACCAAAGCCTGGACCACGTTCTTTCTCTGCATGGCCGCCACCTCGACCGCTTTGTTCCTGCTAGCGCCTGTGGCCGTGTGGTCGGGGTTTGCCAACCTGCTGGGTGCACCGTTGACGGGCGCCATGTTCGTGGGTGAATACCTGTGGCGCATGCGGTGCCTGCCGGCCCATGAACGGTCCACGTTTGCCGATGCCGTACGGGCGTGGAAAAAACAAGGGTCGGATCCGGCGCCATGAACACAGATTCCGTGAACAAACAACCGCTGGTTACCGGCGTCGGCCTGGACCACACCATTGCCTGGACGCCCGGCGGCCCACGCCGTGTGCGCGACCTGATCGCTGATGCCCAGTGCCTGGCCGAGCAACTGCCGCCCTGCGACCACCTGCTCAACGTCTGCCAGGATCGCTACCGTTTTGCCGTGGGTTTCACCGCCGGGCTGCTGTCCGGCAAGGTCAGTCTTCAGCCCTCGTCGCAGTCGGAAGAAACGCTCAGGCGCGTGATGACCGAGCATCCGGATGTGGTGTGCCTGACCGACACCGACTTCGACAGCCTGGACATGCCGCAGTTCCGGTTCCCCGCGCGGCTGGAGGTTGACCCTCAAGAGGTGGAAGAAATCCCATTGATTCCCGCCGAACGCCTCGCGGCCGTGTTGTTCACATCCGGGTCGACCGGCTTGCCGCAGCCCCACCACAAGACCTGGGGCAAACTGGTGCAGAACGGGCGGGTCGAGGCCATCCGGCTCGGACTGACCGTGCGACCCCATGCCATCGTGGGCACGGTACCGGTGCAGCACAGCTACGGGTTCGAGTCCACCTTCCTGCAGGCGCTGCACGGCGGCAGCGCGTTCTGGTCGGGCCGGCCGTTCTATCCGCAGGACATCGTGGCTGCGCTGGCGGCGGTGCCGGCGCCGCGCATGCTGGTCACTACGCCGTTTCACCTGTCGGCCCTGCTGGCGGCCGATCTGGACCTGCCCGAAACCGACCTGCTGCTGTCGGCCACGGCGCCGCTTTCAGGGCACCTGGCTGCGCAGGCCGAAGCGCGTTTTGGTGCACCGCTGCACGAAATTTACGGGTCCACTGAAAGTGGCCAGCTGGCCAGCCGGCGCACCACCGACGGCGCCGAGTGGACGTTGCTTGATGGCGTGCGGCTGGAGCAGGTGGGCGACGAAACCGCGGCCATCGACGGTCACGTGGAAGGCCGTGTGCCGCTGTCCGACATCATCGAATGCCTGCCAGGTCAGCGCTTCCTGCTGCACGGGCGCCATGCCGATCTGGTCAACATCGCCGGCAAGCGCACCTCGCTGGCCTACCTGAACCATCAGATCGGGGCGGTGCCCGGCGTGGTGGATGCCGCCTTCTTTTTGCCCGACGGCACCGAGGCCGAGCACATCACCCGCTTGACGGCCTTCGTGGTGGCGCCAGGCCTTGACCGTGCCACCTTGCAAGCCGAATTGCGGCAGCGCATGGACGCGGTGTTTCTGCCGCGCCCGCTGGTGTTTGTGGACGCGCTGCCGCGCAACGATACCGGCAAACTGACCCGCGAAGGGTTGAAAGTGCTGTACGCCGAGAAAGTGCACCATGGACGAACTTGAGTCGAACTGGGCCGTGCCGGTCGATCACCCGGCGTTTGCCGGTCATTTCCCTGGCCAGCCCATCGTGCCCGGTGTGGTCTTGCTGGACCATGCCATGCATCTGGCCGGGCAGTGCCTGCAGGGCAATGATGGCACCTGGCGCGTCGACAATGCGAAGTTTTTTCACCCGGTGGGACCAGGCGCGCAGCTGCGTTTCCGTCTGAGCCGCAAGGCCTCAGGCACGGTTGCTTTCAAGGTGAGCGAAGACGGGCGCGACGTGGCCTCAGGCGCGCTCTCACCCACAGGCACATGAAGAGCGACACTCCCGACTGGGTGCGTCGCCAGGAACGCAGCAACCTGGCCATTCTGCGTTTCATGGTCTGGCTGTCGTTGTCTTTCGGGCGCGGTGCCAGTCGGGTCGTGCTGTATGGCATCGCGGTCTACTACGTGATCTTTGCGCCCCAGGCGCGTCGCGCCAGCCGGGGTTACCTGCGCCGCGCGCTCGGCCGCTGGGCCAACTGGCGCGACGGTTTCCTGCACGTGTTCAGTTTTGCCAGCACGGTGCACGACCGCATCTATCTGCTCAATGACCGGTTCGACCTGTTCGACATCGAGGTGCACGGTGCCGAGGAGCTGAGGGCCAAGCTGGCAGACGGCAACGGCGCCCTCCTGATCGGCGCCCACATGGGCAGCTTCGAAGTGCTGCGGGCCATCGGGCGTGGCCGCGAGGGCCTGAAGGTGGCGATGATGATGTACGAGGAAAACGCCCGCAAGATCAACGCGACGCTCGAAGCCATCAACCCGGTGGCCACCCAGGACATCATCGGCCTGGGTCAGCCGGGCTCCATGATTGCCGCGCGCGACAAGCTCGATCAGGGTTACCTGGTGGGCATGCTGGCCGACAGGCGCCTGGGCGACGACGTCACCACGCCCATCGATTTCCTGGGCGAGCCAGCGCCGTTTCCGGTGGGGCCGTTTCGGGTGGCGGCCATGCTCAAGCGGCCGGTGTACTTCATGACCGGTCTTTACATGGGCGGCAACCGCTATCAAATACACTTTGAACCTCTTGCCGACTTCACCCAGGTCGAACGTGCCGGGCGCGACGCTGCCATCCACGCCGCCCAGCAGGTCTACGCCGACCGCCTGAGCCATTTCTGCCGCCAGGCGCCCTACAACTGGTTCAACTTCTTCGACTTCTGGCAGGACAAGTGATTTACCACCTGCGTGCTTTTGTTCTGGTCTGTGCCGCACTCGTGCTGGCCGGCCCCACTGCGGCCGCCGGGTTCGACGTGGTGCAACTGATGGACAGCCTGGCGCGTCACCCGGGCGGACCGGCGAAGTTCACCGAGACCCGTCACCTGGCCATGCTCGACAAACCGTTGGTGAGCAGCGGCGAAATGCACTTCACCCCGCCTGACCGACTGGAGAAGCGCACGCTCACGCCCAAGCCCGAATACATGTTGCTGGATCGCGACCGCATCACCCTGGAGCGCGACCAGCGCCGCATGACGATTCGCCTGGGCAGCCGTCCCGAGGTGCTCGCCTTCGTCGACAGCGTGCGTGGCCTGTTGTCAGGCAACCGGGTGTCCATGGAGCGCAGCTACCTGATGCAGTTGCAGGGCGAAGCCGATCGCTGGGTGTTGACCTTGCATCCCAAGGATGCCGAGATCGCCGCTCTGATCCAGCGCATCACGGTCAGCGGCACAGACAACCAGATCCGCACCATCGAGTACCTCCAGGCCGATGGTGACCGTTCGGTGCTGGCGATCGAACAAGTGAACCCATGACCCGGCGGGCCGGCACCGTGCTGCTGCTGTGGCTGCTGGCGGTGGTGGCCGGTGTGGTGGTGGCGGCGAACAGCCGCTTCAACGCCGACATGTCGTTCTTCCTGCCCAGCGAGCCCACGCCGGGGCAGCAGGTCATGGTCGATCAGCTCAAGGAAGGCGCGGTCTCGCGCCTGCTCATGGTGGGCATCGAAGGCGGCGACGAGACCACACGCGCCGATTTGTCGATGGACCTGCGTCAGCGCCTGCAGGCATCCGGCCTGTTCCTGTCGGTGCAGAACGGCGAAGCCGGCAGCCAGGACGCCGAGCGCGCCCACCTGATGCAGCACCGCTACCTGCTCAGCCCCGAGGTCACCCCGCAGCGCTTCACAGTGGATGGGCTGAAGGGCGCCATTGCCGACAGCATCGACCTGCTCACATCGCCCGCCGGGCTGATGTTCAAACCACTGCTGCCACGCGACCCCACGGGCGAACTGTGGGCGCAGGTGCAGCGGCTGGACGCAGGCGCCGAGCCCGACAGCGTGGAGGGCGTCTGGGCCTCGCGCGATGGCCAGCGCGCGCTGCTCCTGTTGCAGACCGCCGCAGAAGGGTCTGACACCGATGGTCAATCCCGGGCCATCGACACCGTGCGGCGCACCTTCGAGGAAGGCCGCCAGGTCCTGGGCGTGATCGATGCAGAACTGCAGATGTCAGGCCCCGGCCTGTTTGCCGTGAACGCCCGCGCCACCATCAAGGAAGAGGTGACGCGCCTGTCGCTCATCGGCATCGGCTGCATCGTGCTGGTGCTGCTGCTGGTCTACCGTTCGCCGCGTCTGCTCGGTCTGGGGTTGTTGCCGGTGGCATCGGGCGCGCTGGCGGGCATCGTCGCGGTGAGCCTCGCCTTTGGCACGGTGTATGGCATCACCATTGGCTTTGGCATGGCGCTGATCGGTGAAGCGGTGGACTACGCCATCTATTACTTCGTGCAGTCCGGCTCGATGGGAGCGGCCGCCTGGCGGCAGCGCTTCTGGCCCACAGTGCGGCTGGGCGTGCTCACCTCGGTGGCGGGATTTGGTTCACTGCTGTTCTCCGGCTTTCCTGGTCTGGCACAACTGGGGCTGTACGCGCTCACGGGCGTGGTCACGGCCGCGCTGGTCACCCGCTTCGTGCTGCCCGAACTGGCGCCGCAGCATCTGCGCGGGAGCGATCTGAATGGGCTTGGTCAGGTGCTGTCCCGCTTTTATGCAGGCTTGCGTCGTCTGCGCTGGGCCGTGCTGGTGCTGGCCGTGCTGGCGGCCGGGTACCTGGTGACCGAGCGGGACCGCCTGTGGACGCCAGACATCGCCGTGCTGAGCCCCGCCAGCGTGGAAGACCTGCAAGTGGACGCTGCGCTGCGCGCAGACATGGGGGCGCCAGACGCGCGCTACATGGTGGTCGTCAGCGCCGCAGATGCCGATACCGCGCTGCGGCTGGCCGAAGAGGCCGCGCCCGCGCTGGACCAATTGGCGGCCGACGGCGTGATCGGCAGCTACGACAGCCCGGCGCGTTTTCTGCCCAGCAAACAGACCCAGCTCGCGCGCCAGGCTGCGCTGCCCGAACCGGAAATGCTGCGGGCCCGGCTGGTCGAGGCGCAAGCCGATTCCCCGCTCGCTGCATCCACGCTGGAGCCTTTCATCACCGACGTGGCCGCCGCTCGCACCCAGCCGCTTCTGGAGCGGACCGCGCTGGGCAGCAGCGGTCTGGGCCTGCTGGTGGACTCCCTGCTGGTGCAGCGCGCAGGCGGCTGGAGCGTGCTGTTGCCGCTGCACCCGCCCATGGCACCTTCAGAGGGTGCAAGCACCGACATCGACGGCGCGGCTGTGCAGACCGCGCTGGCCGGCACCGAGGCTCACTTCATCGACATGAAGACCGAGCTGGACACCCTTTACAACGATTACCTGCAGGGCGCCATCGCACTCTCGCTGGCCGGCGTGTGCGTGATCGTCCTGCTTCTGGGCGCCACGCTGCGTTCACCCCGCCGCCTGGCTTCGGTCCTGCTGCCGCTGGTGCTGGCGATTGTGTTCGTCATTGCCGGCCTGCAACTGGCGGGCGAAACCTTGCACCTGCTGCACCTGGTGGGCCTGTTGCTGGTGGTGGCCGTGGGCTCCAACTACGGCCTGTTCTTTGACCGCGCCGAAGGGCAGGACGATCTGGAGCCTTCGACCGTGGCGGCCATGGGCGTGGCCAACCTGACCACCACGCTGGGCTTCGGCGTGCTGGGTTTCTCCACCGTGCCGGTGCTGCACGCCATGGGCGTGACGGTGGGGCCGGGCGCTGTACTGGTCTTGCTGCTTGCGGCCATGTTCAAGAGATGATGCAACCGCTGCGCTGCCTTCGCGCCGAACGCGGCGCTTCCGACCTGCTGGTGCTGCTGCCAGGCGCCTACATGCGGCCGGAAGATTTTGTGGAGGCGGGGTTTTTTGCAGAGGTGGAGCGGCGCGGCCTGGCGCTGGACCTGTGTGCCGTGGCGATCGACATGGCCACGGTGTCCGATGGCCGGGCGGCGGAGGCGGTACGACAGCAGGTGTTGTTGCCAGCGCGCCAGACCCATGAGCGCGTCTGGCTGGGTGGTATTTCGCTGGGTGGGCTGATGACGCTGGAAATCACCGCTGGCCATCCGGAACTGGTGGGCGGCCTGTGTCTGATCGCCCCTTACCCCGGCAGCCGGCTGGTCACCAACGCCATTGCCCGTGCCGGCGGTATCGACCACTGGACACCCAGCGAGGCGTCGCTGCGCGACCCCGATACGCGTGTGTGGCACTGGCTGAAGGCGCCACCACCCGTGCGGCCCGTGTTCGTGGGACACGGCCGGCAAGACCGTTTTGCCGAGGGCATGGCGCAGATCGCCGAGCGCTTCCCACCAGCTTCGCGGCACGAAGTGGAAGGCGACCACGACTGGCCGGCCTGGCGTACCCTGTGGTCGCGCTTTCTGGACGCGGGGCATTTCCCCGCCCGGAGCCCATCCGCATGACCACCCGCTGGAAACCGTCCCCCTTCATGAAAGCCAGCTTTGCGCTGCACGGTGCGGCCGCGCTGGGCACGCTGGCCGCACCGGCTGTCTGGCCCTGGGCCTTGGGCGCACTGGTGCTCAACCACGCGGCGCTCACCACCGCCGGCCTGCTGCCACGCACCACTTTGCTCGGTCCCAACCTCACCCGCCTGCCCGACGCAGCCGCTGCGCGCCGCGAAGTGGCCGTCACCATCGACGACGGCCCCGACCCGGAAACCACACCGCGTGTGCTCGACCTGCTGGACGCCGCCGGTGCCAGTGCCAGCTTCTTCTGCATCGGCTGGCGCGCGCGCGAGAACCCCGCGCTGTGTCGCGAGATCGTGCGCCGAGGCCACAGCGTGGAGAACCACGGCGATGCGCATTCGTGGGCGTTTTCGCTGTACGGCTATGGCCGCCTCAAGGCCGACATCGCCGCCGCCCAGGCCACGTTGTCCGATATCACCGGCCAGGCACCGCGCTTTTTCCGCGCCACCGCCGGGCTGCGCAACCCCATTCTTGACCCCGTGCTCAGTCAGCTGGATCTGCGCCTGTCCGCCTGGACGCGCCGCGCTTTTGACACCCGGACCAGCGACGCAGCCCTGGTGCATACGCGGCTGGTGCATGGCCTGGGGCCGGGCGATATCCTGCTGCTGCACGACGGCCATGGCGCACGCGGCGCCGATGGCGCCCCCGTGATCCTGGCGGCGCTGCCGCGCCTGCTGGTCACTCTGAAAGAACACAACCTCACCACCGCCACCCTGCCACAAGCCTGCCCATGAGCAATACCGTCTCCCGAAGCGCCTCCCAGGACGCATCCCCTGGCCTCTCGCAGAGCGCCTTCCTGAAACGCCTGCTCGACGACGCCACCCAACCCTTCCTGGGCGGTGGTCGCTTCGCCTACCACTACGCCCGTGGCAAGCTCGGCGGCGACCCCATCTTTCGTGAGCTGCTGCGCCAGGGCCTGCTGCCCGAGCGTGGCCGTTTCCTGGACCTGGGCTGCGGGCAAGGCAGCCTGTTCTCGTGGCTGCTGTCTGCGCGTGCCCTGTATGAAAAAGGCCAGTGGCCCGCCGGCTGGCCCACACCGCCCAGGCCTGATCAACTGCGCGGCGTGGAGCTGATGCAGAAAGACGTGGAGCGCGCCGCCCGCGCCTTTGGGCCGAACCACCCGGTGCTGCGTATCGAGCAGGGCGACATGTGCCGCACCGACTTCGGCAAGGTCGACGTGGTCACCATCCTCGATGCGCTGCATTACTTCGACCACGCCGGCCAGGAAGACGTGCTGCGCCGTATCCACGCCGCGCTGCCGCCCGGCGGACTGTTCCTCACCCGCATTGGCGACGTGAGCGCCGGCCTGCCGTACCACATCAGCAACTGGGTTGACCACGTGGTCACCTTCGCGCGCGGCCACCGCCTGCCCAAGCTCTACGCCCGCCCACTGGCCGACTGGCGCGCGCTGATGCAGCGTGTGGGCTTCGAAGTGGCGACGCAAAACATGAGTGGCGAGAAACCCTTTGCCAACGTCATGCTGGTGTGCCGGGTACCGTCCTGACGCAAACAATACAAAAACCAAAAACGGAGACCCCATGACCCCGGTGCAACTCACCGCCTTCACGGCCACCACCTGCCTGGGGCAGGGGCTAGCCGCCACCCGCGCAGCCCTGCGCGAAGACCGCGGCGCGCTGGCACCCTGCGCTTTTGAATCGGTCAAGCTCGACACCTGGATTGGCGAGGTGCCCGGTGTGGACGAACAGGTGCTGCCTGAGCATGTGGCCGCCTACGACTGCCGCAACAACCGCCTGGCCCTGATGGGGCTGGAGGCCGACGGCTTCGCAGACAAGGTGCGCGAGGCCGCGGCCCGTTACGGCAAAGCCCGCGTGGGCGTGTTCCTGGGCACCAGCACCTCCGGCATCCTGCAGACCGAACTCGCCTATCGCCAGCGCGACGCTGACACCGGCGCCCTGCCGGAAGACTTCAACTACCGCGCCACCCACAACGCGTTTTCGGTCGCCGAATTCACGCGCGACTACTTTGGCCTGGAAGGCATGGCCATGGCCATCTCCACCGCGTGCTCGTCCAGCGCCAAGGTGTTCGCCGCCGCGCAGCGTCAACTCGCCCTGGGCACCATCGACGCGGCCATCGTGGGCGGCGTGGACACGCTGTGCCTCACCACGCTCTACGGCTTCGCCTCGCTGGGCCTCACATCGGCCCAGCCCTGCCACCCGTACGACGCCGCGCGCGACGGCATCTCCATCGGCGAGGCCGCGGCCTTCGCCCTGCTGGAGCGTGCCGACGCGCCCGCGCCCGGCACCGTGCTGCTGCTGGGTGCTGGCGAGTCCAGCGACGCGTACCACATGTCGTCCCCGCACCCGGAAGGCCTGGGCGCTGAACTGGCCATGAGCGCCGCCCTGCGCGCCGCAGGCTTGAAGGCCGACGACATCGACTACATCAACCTGCACGGCACCGCCACCCCGGCCAACGACGCCGCCGAAGGCATGGCCGTGGCCCGCCTGTTCGGCGACCGCGTGCCGTGTTCGTCCACCAAGGGCGCCACAGGCCACACGCTGGGCGCGGCTGGCGCGGTGGAAGCCGTGGTGTGCGCCCTGGCGCTGACCGACGGCTTTCTGCCCGGCAGCCCGGGTACCGCCACACTGGACCCGTCCATTCCGCTGCAGTACGTCACCCAGGGCCGCAGCGCCACGGTGCGCCACGCGCTCACCAATTCATTCGGCTTCGGCGGCAGCAACTGCGCCCTGGTGTTCGGTATCGCGTCATGAACCAAGCAGCATCCCCAACCCTCACTGCCTGGATCGACGGCATCGGCCTCATCGCCCCCGGCCTGCCCGACTGGACAGTAGCCAGCGCCGTGCTGCGCGGCGAACAGGCGCTGGTGCCAGCCCCCACCGTGCTGCCCGTGCCCACCAGCCTGCCGTCTGCCGAGCGCCGCCGCGCCAGCCGTGTCATCAAGCTCACCCTGGGCGTGGGGCTGGAAGCCGTGGCCCATGCCCAGGCCGACGTGTCCACCCTGGCGACCGTGTTCTCCGCATCGGGTGCCGACGGCCACAACTGCCACGCCTTGTGCGAACAGCTCGCCACCGACGACCGGCAGATTTCGCCCACCCGCTTCCACAATTCCGTGCATAACGCCGCCGCCGGCTACTGGGGCATTGCCACGCGCGCCATGGCGCCGTGCCAGGTGCTGTGCGCGTTCGACGCCAGCTTCGGCGCCGGCCTGATCGACACGCTCGGCCAGGTGGTGCTGGACCGCCAGCCCACGCTGCTCATCGCCTACGACAGCGAATACCCCGAGCCGCTGCGCGCCAAGCGCGACACGCCCGACTGCGGCGGCGTGGCCCTGCTGCTCAGCCCTGAGCGCGGCCCGCACTCGCTGGCCCGAATCGAGGTGTCGCCCACCACCGACGCTGCCCAAACCCTGAGCGAACCCGCCCTGGAAACCCTGCGGCAACAGATCCCGGCCCTGCGCGCGCTGCCCCTGCTGCGCGCCCTGGCCAAAGGCGAATCAGGCACCGTGGTGCTGGACTACCTGGCACCCATGCAATTGCAGGTGGAGGTGAGCCTGTGAGCGCTTCGGTTGTTGGGCAAGTGGTCGACCACGCCGGCATCGCCGCGCGCATTCCGCACCACGGCAGCATGTGCCTGCTTCACAGCGTGCAGGCCTGGTCTGAAGCCGCCATCGAATGCCGCGCAATCAGCCACACGGACCCCGCCAACCCCCTGCGCTCGCACGACCAGCTGGGCGCCGCCCACGGCATCGAATACGCCGCACAGGCCATGGCGGTGCACGGCGCGCTGCTGGCCGGCGCAGAAGGCCCCCCCCGCCAGGGCTACCTCACCAGCGTGCGCGGCGTGAGCCTGCACGTGACCCGGCTGGACGACCTGCCCGGCGAGCTTGAAGTGCGTGCCGAACGACTCTCCGGCGACGACCGCAACATCCTCTACCAGTTCTCCGTCCACCACGAAGGCCGCTGCCTGCTCGAAGGCCGCGCTGCCGTGGTGATCGACGCCAGTGCCCTTGTGCAAAAGGAAACCCCTTAAATGAAACGCGCTCTCGTCACCGGCGGCAGTGGCGGCATCGGCGCCGCCATCTGCCGCCGCCTGGCCGCAGACGGCCACCATGTGGTGGTGCACGCCAACAGCGGCATCGACCGCGCCCAGGCCGTGGTCAATGACATCCAGGCCGCAGGCGGCAGCGCCGAAGCCGTGGCCTTCGACATCACCCACCGCGAAGCCACCCAGGCCGTCCTTGACGCCCTGGTGGCTGCAGGCCCCATCCAGATCCTGGTGAACAACGCCGGCATCCACGAAGACGCCGTGTTCCCCGGCATGAGCGGCGGCCAGTGGGACCGCGTGGTCGACGTGTCCCTCAACGGCTTCTTCAACGTCACCCAGCCCCTCACCATGCCCATGATGCGCACCCGCTGGGGCCGCATCATCAGCATCACCTCCGTGGCCGCCGTCACCGGCAACCGCGGCCAGGTGAACTACTCCGCCGCCAAAGGCGCGCTGCACGCCGCCTCCAAGTCCCTCGCCCTGGAACTCGCCAGCCGCGGCGTCACCGTCAACGCCGTGGCACCCGGCATCATCGCCACCGGCATGATCGACGGCGCATTCAACGCCGAAGCCATCAAGAAGATCGTGCCCATGCAGCGGGCGGGGCAGCCGGAGGAGGTGGCGAATCTGGTGGCCTTCCTCTCTTCTGATGAAGCGGCCTACATTTCGGGGCAGGTGATTTCGATCAATGGGGGGATGATTTGACCCTTCTCGCCGCAGTTGCAGCGCGTGCATTTCAGGCCGCTGTATTGTCATAGGTGGCCCACCGTAGTGGAGTGCAATTGGCGTAATCGTTCGTTGTACCTGATCCAATAATTTGAGGGAGCGGGTGAGGCAATCAGTTTGCATCAAATTTATGTTAGGGGAAAGATTTTGCGAAACGTGACAGTGCCGCTCAGTTGGACCTGTGTTGACTGGCGTCCCGACGAGACTTGGGGAAAAATCCTGCTGCCTAGGCTGGTGGAAAATGGGGCGAATTCTAAGTACCTTGATCGCAGTGTTTACGTCATCCGTCTTGCTGGAAATTTTGCAATAAGCTATCCAAACGGCGAATCTCCAGCTGTATACGTTGGAGAAGGTGGCTTTGGTAGAAGAATCGCATCTCACAAGAAATGGGCTCGTAAGCTTGAAGAGCTAGTAGGGAAATTTTGTTTCCAGGTTTGTGTAGCAACACCAAGGGTGAGAAATCAACCCAATACATACCTAGACTGTGAAGCAGCGGTTCTACACAGATTTGGGGAGCGCTTCGGCTCAGCCCCCCTGTGGAATAAGCAGTTTGAAAGACGGCGATTCCAACACCACAACTACAGCCAAAACAAGCTTGACTACGTCATCGGGAAGCGGAGTGGTGCAAAGTACCATTGGGCTCTAAAGCCAATGAGGTCCTCGCCTTTCTATTCAAGCTATCTCAAGACTCATGTATAGAGCGCAGATCATTCCCACAGCCCCTCGTACCATCGTTTCAGCGATTTAGCATGACATTAGACTGAAAGCGATGACATTCTGATGTCGCCAAGACCTAGTAGGAGCTTTCTTGGAGTTGACGGATTGGCATCCAAGAGTTGTTTCGGAGCTCGCTGAAGTAGGCGGGGATGATCGCCATAATCGCTGCTCTATTTGGAGTCATTTCGTTCATTTGCCATTTTCGAAAGATCACACAAATGTCACGAACGTATGGACTTCGAACTGCAGGAGACCTTTTGGCAAAGCTTGAGCGCGATGCTCAAGCCTTTCGAGAAGGTGTGTCAAGTGACCGCTTCTTCAATTTTGTGATCACGGCATACGCATTGGCTGACTGGGTTCAGAGCGACCCCAACGTTCCGGGGGCTGCGAAGGCAGCGCTGGCACAATTTCGAGACAAGTTTGAAATTAAGATCTGTCGGGACCTAGCCAACGCTAGCAAACATTTCCAACTGGATTCGAGACGAAATCCGAATCCAACCGTGGCATCGACTAATTCCGCTCAGGGCTATGGTTTGGGAAGATTTGGCGCAGGTGAATTTGGAGTGGGTGAAGAGGAAATCACCGTGTGGCTAACTGCGGGAAGAGGCGTGAATGGGCTGGTTGTTGTGGAAGACGCACTTCGGGAGTGGAAAGCATTTTTTCTGACTCATACCATATGAGCCGACTGTCGCAGATTTCATATCCTTTCATTTAGAGATGGCTGCCCTGCGTGGGGTGTTCGGGCCAGGGCTTGCTGGTTAAATGTCGCAGGCCGTATGACCATCAAGGTGCACTATGCTTCGGAAATGACAGTCCCATCCTACGACCAGTTCATCGAGCCGATTCTGCGATTCCTTGCCAAGAATCCAGATGGAGCACCAGCAAAGTCAGCCCACGATGCAGCCGCGACTGCCCTCGGACTTACCGAAGAGGACCGACAACAAATGCTGGCGAGCGGCACGCAGTTGGTCTACAAGAATCGCGCTGGCTGGGCGCATGACCGACTAAAGAGAGCAGGCCTATCGAGTTCGCCAAAGCGCGGGTTCTGGAGGCTCACCGCCGAGGGAGCCGCCTTTGTAAAGGTGCACTCTGCGCCACTTTCCGAAGAGGAGACGCAGAAGCTCGCTATGGATTTCATTGGCGTCAGACTAAAAGTCCCTGGGGTAGCAGGCGAACAAGTGCTTCCAACCTCAGCGCCATCCGAAGCTCCAGCAGTCGCCAGCCCGGACGATCAACTTGAAGTCGCACTGGCAGAACTACGGAAGTCCGCAGCATCAGACCTTCTTGAGATTCTGGCCACGGTCTCGCCTTCGTTCTTCGAGCGCGTAGTTCTCGACTTGCTACATGGAATGGGCTACGGCGCAAATAGAGAGGATTTGCAGCAAGTCGGAGGTCCCGGAGACGCGGGAATCGATGGTGTGATCTCACTCGACCGGCTGGGACTTGAGAAGGTATATGTTCAGGCCAAACGGTGGCAGGAGAACATCAGTCGCCCGCATCTTCAAGCTTTCTATGGCGCTCTGGCCGGGCAGAAGGCAAGGAAAGGTGTTTTCATAACCACATCGCTTTTTTCGGCTCAAGCCCGCGACTACGCAAAGTCGGTTGAAGGTATCGTTCTCGTCGACGGTCCTCGCCTCGCCGGTTTGATGATTGACCACGGCATCGGTATCTCCGCCAGAGTAGTAAGGATTCCGAAGATTGACAGCGACTACTTTGACGAGAACGCGGCGTAGTCCCGATTTCGACCAGCCGCGAATTCTGCATCGCCCTGGAATAGAAATTGGGTGGGCTTGAAGGATTGAGGACTTTTTTGTTCAGCGCCGCCCATACGGATCCGCCACCCCCAACCCAGCCAGAATCTCCGTCTCCCGCGCCTCCATCGCCTCGGCATCGGCCTCCCCCGTCTCATGGTCCCACCCTTGCGCATGCAAGGTGCCATGCACCAGCAAGTGCGCGTAGTGGTCGGCCAATGACTTCTTCAACTCCCTGGCCTCACGCGCCACCACCGGTGCGCACAGCACCAGGTCGGCCATCACCATGGGTTCGGTGGCGTAGTCGAAAGTGAGCACGTTGGTGGCGTGGTCCTTGCCGCGGTAGTCGCGGTTCAGGGCCTGGCCTTCTTCGGCGTCGACGATGCGCACGGTGATTTCGGCATCTGCTTCCAGTGCGTGGCGGATGCAGCGCTGCACTTTGTGGCGGGGCAGGGCGGCGCGGTGCAGGGCGGCGTCTGGCAGGTCGCCGAACTGGAGGGACAGGCTGAGGGAGGGCAGGGGCATAAATGGGGTGAGGGCGCGATCAAGGTGTGGGCAGGGCGCGGCAGTCGCTCAGCAGCACCTGTTCCTTGGCGGTGTGGTCCGCCGCCATGAAGGCCAGAAACCCCTCGCTGCCTTTGGTGTGCCAGCGCAGGCTGTGCTGTTCGTCCAGTGCCACGTAGCGCGCGCCGGAGGCGGTGGGCCGGTTCTGCAGCAGGGCGGTGCGGCCATCGTGGTGCAGGGCGGCAAACGCGAGGTTGTCAGGCAGATTGAGGTAGACCACGTCCAGCTCGGTGCCGCCTGCGCAGCGGAAGCGCACGGTCTGGCTGGAGAAATCCGGGCCCACGACCATGGCGGTGCCGGTGACTGCCTTCTTCTCGGCTGGCATGGCGGGCGCAGCATCCAGTGGAGCCTTGCCGGTGCCTGCACACGCGCCCACCGTGAGAAGCAGCGCGGCCAAAGCGGGGAAACGAAGTGGCGTGGGCAGGTTCATGGGAATGGGTCTCTGTGGCGAAGCGTTGGCTGAATCAAGCGGCGCGAGTGGATCTGCGCGCAGCACGGCGCGGCGCAGCTGCCGCGTCTTCGGCAGCGCCTCGTGCGTCGTAAGCGTCCACAATGCGCGCCACCAGCGGGTGGCGCACCACGTCGGCGCTGGTGAGGCGGTTGAAGGCGATGCCGGTCACGCGCTTGAGCACGCGCTCGGCATCGATCAAACCACTCAGTTCGGTGCGTGGCAGGTCGATCTGGCTCACGTCGCCGGTGACCACGGCCTTGCTGCCGAAGCCGATGCGGGTGAGGAACATCTTCATCTGCTCCACCGTCGTGTTTTGCGCTTCGTCCAATATCACGAACGAGTGGTTCAGCGTGCGCCCGCGCATGAATGCCAGCGGCGCAATCTCGATCTGCTGGCGCTCGAAGGCTTTCTGCACCTTGTCAAAACCCATCAGCTCATACAGCGCGTCGTACAGCGGGCGCAGGTACGGGTCCACCTTCTGGCCCAGGTCGCCGGGCAGAAAACCGAGCTTTTCGCCGGCCTCCACCGCCGGGCGGGTGAGCACGATCTTCTGCACCGCGCTGCGCTCCAGCGCGTCCACCGCGCAGGCCACGGCCAGATAGGTCTTGCCGGTGCCGGCCGGGCCAATGCCGAAGGTGATGTCGTGCGTGGCCATGTTTTCCAGGTAGCGCGCCTGGTTGGGCGTGCGCCCGCGCACCTCGCCGCGCCGCGTCTGCATGGCAATGGCGTCTTCGCCGCCGGGCAGGGCGGTGTCGCCGCTGAGCATCAGTTGCACCTGTTCGGCCGGAATCGGCTTCTTCGCCATTTCATACAGCGCCTGCAAGGTTTCCAGCGCCTGGGTGGCCTTGGGTTTGGTGCCTTCGATGCGGAACTGCTCGAACCGGTGCGCCACCTTCACGTTCAAGGCCGCCTCAATGCTGCGGATGTGGCTGTCCATGGGGCCGCACAGGTGCCCCATGCGGACGTTGTCGGGCGGCGTGAAGGTGTGTTTGAGAATCAAACCGATAATCCGTGAGCGTGATGGCAAGCGGTGTTCCGACGCTGCTTGTGCCAGACTGGCACGATCGAAACCCGAGGAAACCCCCGATGATAGGCAAGTTGACCGGCGCATTGCTGGAAAAAAGCCCTCCCCAGATCCTGATCGACTGCCACGGCGTGGGTTACGAGGTCGATGTGCCCATGAGCACCTTCTACAACCTGCCCGCCACCGGCGAAAAAGTGTCGCTTCTTACCCACTTCGTGGTGCGGGAAGACGCGCAAATTCTTTACGGCTTTGGCACCGCGCCCGAGCGCGAGGCCTTCCGCCAGCTCATCAAGATTTCAGGCATTGGCCCGCGCACCGCGCTTTCGGTTCTCTCCGGCATGAGCGTGGCCGACCTGGCCCAGGCCGTGACCGCCCAGGAAGCTGGCCGTATTGTCAAGGTGCCCGGCATCGGCAAAAAGACGGCCGAGCGCCTGCTGCTGGAACTCAAAGGCAAACTGGGCGCCGACCTGAACCTGCCAGGCGCTGGCCCGGCGCAGAGCGAGGTGCAGAGCGACATTCAGCAGGCGCTGATGGCCCTGGGCTACAGCGAGAAAGACGCGGCTGCTGCGCTCAAACCCCTGCCGGTGGATGTGGGGGTGAGTGAGGGTATCAAGTTGGCGTTGAAGGCACTGGCGAAGTGAGTGGTGCAAGTGCGGCACCTCCTTCGACCTGAAAAACTATTGCTTCCATGAGTCGGCACACTGGTGTGCCTGAGTGGTGCTTGGTACCCTTGTCTGGCAAGCGAGCCTCCCATGCTGACCATTCGCCTGACACCTGACACCGAAGAACGCCTCGATCGCCTGGTAAAGGAAACGGGTCGGACCAAGACCGAGATCGCGCGTAACGCAATCCACGAGCATTTGGCCGATTTAGAGGATTTCTATCTGGCCGATGCCAAGGCCCGGAAGCACCGCAAGGGGATTCCGCTGACAGATGTCGAGCGCGGGCTCAGCCTGGCAAATTCAGAGGAGCGTCCGGATGCAGGGTGAACGGTATAGTCAAACACCGTCTACCCGACATTGCCGCAGAACCTCCCCGTGAGCATCCAGACCGACGACTTCGCCCCCGCCCCGCGCATGGTGTCTGCTGCGCCGGCTTCGCCCAAGGAAGAGGCGATCGAGCGGGCGCTGCGGCCCAAGCTGCTGGACGAATACGTGGGCCAGGTGAAGGTGCGCGAGCAGCTGGAGATCTTCATTGGCGCGGCCAAGATGCGCAGCGAGGCGCTGGACCACGTGCTGCTGTTTGGCCCGCCCGGCTTGGGCAAGACCACACTGAGCCACATCATTGCGCAGGAACTGGGTGTGAACCTGCGCCAGACCAGCGGCCCCGTGCTGGAAAAGCCCAAGGACCTGGCGGCGCTGCTGACCAACCTGGAACCCAACGACGTGCTGTTCATCGACGAGATTCACCGGCTGAGTCCGGTCGTCGAAGAAATCCTGTACCCGGCGCTGGAGGACTACCAGATCGACATCATGATCGGCGAAGGCCCGGCCGCGCGCAGCATCAAGCTGGATCTGCAGCCCTTCACCCTGGTGGGAGCCACCACGCGCGCCGGCATGCTCACCAACCCGCTGCGCGACCGCTTCGGCATCGTGGCGCGGCTGGAGTTCTACACGTCGGAAGAACTGGGTCGCATCGTCAAGCGCAGTGCGGGTTTGCTCAACGCACCGATGGACGAAGAGGGTGGCTTCGAGATTGCGCGCCGCTCGCGCGGCACACCGCGCATCGCCAACCGCCTGCTGCGCCGCGTGCGCGACTATGCCGACGTGAAGGGCAGTGGCACCATCACCCGGGACATTGCGAACCGCGCGCTCGCCATGCTCGACGTGGACCCGCAGGGCTTCGACTTGATGGACCGCAAGTTGCTCGAAGCCGTGATCCACCGGTTTGACGGCGGGCCGGTGGGGCTGGACAACATCGCGGCCAGCATTGGCGAGGAGCGCGACACCATCGAAGACGTGATCGAGCCGTATCTGATTCAGCAGGGTTTCCTGCAGCGCACACCGCGCGGACGCATCGCCACGTTGGCGGCGTACCGGCACCTGGGCGTGGTGCCGCCCAATACCGACAACAGCCTGTTCGAGCCTGGCCTGTGACTGGCAGCACAACCGAGCCCAAGCGCCGCTACTGGCTGGGCATCGCCTTCTGGGTGCTCGTCGTGGTGGGTGGCTATGCCGCCTGGTTCTTCCTGCGGGCGCCGGTGGTGGAGGCCGTCACCGTGCAGGCGGCACCCCTGGTGCGCACGTTGCAGTTCTCGGCCCGTGTGGCGGCGTTGTCACGGGTGGAGGTGGGCAGCACCATCACCGGGCGGGTGGCCCAGGTGAAGGTGGACGAGGGCGCTTCGGTGCGGCAGGGCGACGTGCTGCTGCAACTGGAATCCGACGAGCTGGACGCAGCCCTGGCCCAGGCCGTGGCCGCAGAAAAGCAGGCCCAGGCGCGACTGGCCGGGCTGCGCAGCACCGGCCGCGTGGCGGCCACCGCAGCCACGGCCCAGGCGGCGGCCAACCTGCGCGCAGCGGCGGCAGAACTGGCCCGCACCGAACAATTGGTGGCCCAGGGTTTCCTGAGTGCTTCGCGCCTGGACGATGCGCGCCGCGCGGTGGCGGTGGCCCAGGCCCAGCAGGACAGCGCGCAGGCCCAGGGCCAGGCCATTGGCGAATCTGGCTCTGACCTGGTGCAGGCCCAGGCCCAGCTGGCGGTGGCACAGGCGGCCACGGCAGCAGCGCGCGCGCGCCAGGCACAGGTAATCGTGCGCGCACCGGCTGATGCGCGTGTGCTGGCGCGCGACGTGGAACCCGGGCAGATCGTGCAGCCCGGCCGGGCCTTGCTGGCGTTGGCGTTGGACGGTCCCACGCAGCTGAGCGCCCAGGTGGATGAACGTTTTCTGGACCAGCTGCGCCCAGGACAGATGGCGGCCGTGGTGGCCGACGCCTTCCCTGCAGAGCGCTTCACGGCGCGGGTATTGACGATTGCGCCGGCGGTGGACGCCCAGCGCGGTGCCATCGAGGTGCGCTTCGCTCTGGAACAGGCCGCGCCGGACTACCTTCGCGAAGACATGACGCTGTCGGTGGAGGTGGAGACCGCCCGGCGCGACAGCACCCTGGTGCTGCCGCTGGCGGCGCTGCGCAAAGATGTGCACGCGGCCGACGGCGATCCCGGAGGTACGGTCCGTGTGCTGGTACAGGCTGACGGCCGTGCCGAGGCGCGCACCGTGCGCCTGGGTCTGCGCAACCTTGCGCTGGTGGAGGTGCTGGAAGGCCTGGCCGATGGGGACACGGTGCTGGTGGGCGGCGACTTGCAAGACGGCCAGCGCGTGCGCACGCGGCCCATGAGCACCACCGCCGGTCCAGGCGCGGCAGCCGCGGGGCAGGACGCCGGATCGGCCCTCACCAATGCCATGGGGCGTTGAACGCGCATGACCACCCTGCTCGGCTTCGAACTGCGGGTGGCCCTGCGCTTTCTGCGCGAAGGCCGTATGCAGACCCTGCTCATCATGGTGGGCGTGGCCGCGGGCGTGGCGGTGATCGCCTACATCTCTGCGCTCATCAGCGGCTTGCAGACCAATACCCTGAACAAGACGCTGGGCGCGCAGGCGCACATCACGCTCAGATCCGCCGACGACGTGGTCACACCCGCCGCAGCCCTCCAGCCCGGCATCACCGCGCTGACCGAGATCCAGCCTCGTGCACAGCGTCTGCGCTCGGTGGCCAACTGGCAGGCACTGCTGCCGCTGCTTGAGGCGCTGCCGGAGATTGCCGCGGTATCTCCCATGGTGGCCGGTGGCGGGCTGGCATTGCGCGGCGAAGCCACGCAGTCGATCTCGCTCATGGGCGTGGACCTGGACCGCTACGACCGCATCGTGGGGCTGCGCGGAAAGGTGGTCAGCGGCGTGGCGCGGCTGTCCCCCGGCGAAGCCATCGTGGGGCGCGAACTGGCGGCCGACCTGGGCGTGCGCGTGGGCGACCGCCTGACGGTGCAGACCGCGCTGGTGAGCGAGCCGGTGCGCGTGACCGCGCTGGTGGACCTGGGCGTGCGCGAGCTGAATCGGCGCACCGTGATCGTGCCGCTGCGCGCGGCGCAAAGCCTGCTGGGCCTTCCCGGCGGCGCCACCACCATTGACGTCACCGTGCGCGACGTGTGGGCCGCGCAGGCGCTCGCCGACGACCTGCGCCGGCGCTTCCCCTACCAGGTGGAAAGCTGGCAGGAAAGCAATGCGCAGCTGGTGTCGGCACTCAACGCGCAGTCGGTCAGCACCAGCCTGATCCGTGGTGTGGTGCTGGTGGTGGTGGTGCTGGGCATTGCCAGCGTGCTGGTGGTGTCGGTGGTGCAGAAGGGCCGCGAGATCGGCATCCTGCGCGCCATGGGCGCCACGCGTGGCCAGGTGCTGCGGGTGTTCCTGCTGCAGGGCGCGGTGGTGGGTTCCGTCGGTTCGGTGGCGGGGCTGGCGCTGGCCGTGCTGCTGATCTGGCTCTTCACCACCTTCGTGCGAGGGTCTGACGGCCTGCCTCTGTTCAATATCACGCTGCAGCCCGGGCTGGCGCTGCGCATCGCGCTGCTGGCCACGGTGTGCGGGGTGCTGGCGGCCATGGCACCGGCGCGCCGAGCGGCCGCGCTGGACCCGGCCCAGGCCATCCGCATCTGACGGTTTGCCTTTTCTGATGTCCGAAGCCACCCCCCAGCCCCTGATCGAACTCGACGGCCTGCGCAAGACCTACAACGCCGGCCTGCCCGCAGAGGCCGAGGTGCTGCATGGCGTGTCGCTGCGGGTGAATGTGGGCGAATTCATTGCGCTGATGGGGCCATCGGGCTCTGGCAAGAGCACGCTGCTCAACATCCTGGGCCTGCTCGAACGCATGACCGCCGGCAGCTACCGCCTGCAAGGCGAACCGGTACAAGATCTGGACGACACCGCACTCACGCTGCGCCGCCGCCATCTGCTGGGCTTCGTGTTCCAGTTCCACCACCTGCTGCCGGCGTTCTCTGCGCTGGAGAACGTGACCATGCCCTTCCTCATGGCCCACGGGCACGTGAACGACAAGCAATTGGCCCATGCGCGCGACCTGCTGGACGCGGTGGGCCTGTCACAGGCGATGAAGAAGCGGCCGTCTGAGCTTTCTGGCGGCATGCAGCAGCGGGTGGCGATTGCGCGTGCACTGGTGATGTCGCCTCCGCTGGTGCTGGCCGATGAACCCACCGGCAACCTGGACACCGCTTCTTCAGATGACGTGTTCGTGTTGCTGCGGCGCATGCACGCCGAGCGCGGAGTTTCGTTCGTGGTGGTGACCCACGACGCGCGCCTGGCGGCGCGGTGTGACCGGCTGGTGGAGCTGGTGGATGGGCGGATTTCCAGTGATGTGGTGACGCCGCTTCTGCCAGCCAGTTGACATCCCTGCGGCGCACCCCGACATCCTGAAGAGTGTCGTCAGGGGCACTGGGTGGCAACACCTCTGGAGTTGATCAGGCCAGCATCAACGCGCTCGACGTCGAGCGCGCAATGATGCAGGGGCTGGGCGGGAGGCGTAGGCCCATGCAGGCGGCTATTCCGGGGTGACGTGCAGCGCCACGAGGAAGCGCGAGACCATGTTGTAGGCGGCCACTGTGCCCACCAGTTCCACCAGCGCCTGATTGCCCAGGGCCACCTGAAGGCGGCGCATGATCGCGTCTTCCACGCGGATGTGCCGGGTCATCTGCAAGGTGAGAATCGCCGCGTCGCCCTGCAAAGCAGAAAATGCGCCCTGATCGAACCGCTCTGTGCCCAACAGCCTCAGTGCATCGAGCTGAGGCTGCGTGCCACCCGCCTGAAGGAACACCGGAGCGTGCTGGGTGAACTCGTACTCGGCCGCATTCAAAACAGCCACGCCGCACATGGCCAATTCACGCAGTTGCGGATCGAGGCTCATGTGCTCGCGCACCTGCTTCAGAAACCCGTTCCAGCCGGTGGCCAGGGGAGCGCTGTGCAGCAGCATGCGGTCCAGATTCAGCAGTTGCCCGCCGCGCCGCTCACGAATGGCAGTCACCAGATCCGCCGGCTCCGCAAGGTCCAGCGGCTGGAAGGGAACGATGCGGTCGCCGTCGTTCATTCGGTGATGTTGTTGTCTTTGATGAACTTGGCCCAGGTCGTCATCTGACGCTCGACAAAGGGCGTGAAGACTTCGGGGCCACTGCCGTCAATCTGAATACCCTGAGCTTGCAACTTGCTGGAAATGGCCGGGTCGCGGAGTGCTTTGCGCAGGGCTTCGTTGAATTGAGCCACGATGGGTGCCGGGATCTTGGCTGGACCGATGACGCCCCACCAGGCGGGTGCGTCAAATCCAGGGAAGCCGCTTTCGGCAATCGTGGGTACGTTGGGCATGTCCTTGGAGCGCTGGCTGGTGGTCACAGCCAGCGGCGTGACGTTGCCGGCCTCGGCGTGGGGCTTGATCAGAAACAGAGAACCTATGGCCAGTGGCACATGGCCCCCAACGGCATCGTTCATCAGTGGGCCGCCGCCCCGGTAGGGCACGTGGGTCCAGTTGAAGCCGGCGTTCTGCGCCAGCTGCGCGATGGCCAGGTGACCCAGGCTGCCGGAACCGATGGTGCCGTAGCTGTTGGGCTGCTTGGCTTTGGCTTGCTCCATGAGTTGCCCAAAACTGGTGATGGGCGAGCCTTTGGTGGCAGCCACCACCATCGGCGCCGTGCCCAGCAGGGTGACGTGCGTCAGGTCCTTCATGGTGTCAAAGGGAATGCCAGGCTTGAGGCCCGGATTCACCGCGTGGGTGTCGAACACCACGCCGAAGGTGTAGCCGTCGGGCTGAGCGCGCGCCACAGCCGAAGTGCCGATCATGCCGGAGGCGCCACCAATGTTCTCCACCACCACGGTCTGCTTGAGTTCGATGCGCAGGCCTTCAGCCAGAATGCGTGCCACCTGGTCCACGGACCCGCCTGGTGGGAACACGGCAATCAGGCGAACAGGTTTGGCACTCGGCCAAGCCTGTGCATGTGCCACGGTGCCGCCGACTGCAGTCAGGGCCACTATGGCCGATACGAGTAACTTTTTCATCATCGTTCTTGTCTCCTGTTATGGGGAAGGTATGCAGGGATAGTGCAATTTCAAGTATGGGCGGCTGAGGTCGAATGTCTGTACGTAGAACTACGAGCCATGACGCGCTTATCATGCAGATTCGCCCATTGGTCACTTTCCGCTTGCGGTTTTCTTTTATTAAGAACGAGATGAATCAGACGGCTTCTTCCTCCAAATCTGTCGCCCCCGGGCGGTTGCCTCGCGTGGTGGTTCTGGACGATTACGAAAGGGCTTTCGACACCTTGGCCGACTGGCAGCCTGTGCGCGAGCGCGCACTTCTGCACATCCAGACCACCCCTCTGAAAGGTGCTGCGCTGGTGGGCATGCTGGGCAGCGCCGATGTGGTGGTGCTCATGCGCGACCGCACGCCCCTGACAGCCGAGCTGATTGCCCAGTTGCCTCAGCTGAAACTGGTGATCTTTACTGGAACCCGCAATCAGGCTCTGGATGCAGCGGCGCTGGCCTCACGTGGCATTCCGGTTTGCCACACTGGCTGGGGTCCGTCCAAGGACAGTACCGCCGAACTGACCTGGGCGCTCATCATGGCAGCCTACAAGCGGCTGGTGGAGAACTGCAACGCGCTCATGCAGGGGGAGGAGCAGGCCCAGTGGCGCACGCCTCACGCCCTGTTGCCCATGCTCAAGGGTGAGACCATCGGGCTGGTGGGCCTGGGTGAGATCGGTGGCCGCGTGGCTCGTTACGCGCAGGTCTTCGGTATGGAGGTGCTGGCCTGGAGCCCGCGCATGACGGTCGAACGCGCTGCCGAGCACGGCGCCGCCTTCGTGGAACTGGATGCATTGCTGGAGCGCTCGCGTATCGTGAGTTTGCACCTGGTTGCCACGCCACAGACGCGTGGGCTTATCAATGCTCAAAGGCTGGCAACGATGCGGCCCGACAGCCTGCTGGTGAATACCTCCCGCTCCCACCTGATCGACACGGCGGCACTGATGCAGGCTTTGCCACAAGGTCGCCCGGGGCAGGTGGCGCTCGATGTGTTCGATACCGAACCGCTACCGCTGGACGACCCGATTCGCCGCTTCTCTCAGGTGCTCCTCAGCCCTCACCTGGGCTTTGTGGCGAAACCTGTCTTCGAGACTTTTGTGCGGGATGCACGCGAATGCGTGTTGTCCTGGCTGGCCGGGGAGCCGCTGCCGCGCTTGCTGGCACCCTGAACCTTTCTGGTCCAGGCGACACTGGGGTCAGTCCACCAGCCGCTCAGCGTGCAGTTCCCGAATCCGCGCGTCCACGTAGTAGCCGCCGTATTCGGTATAGCGCAGGAAGGGCAGATGGCAGTGCTGGCAGGCCCAGATTTCGCAGCGGTTGTACGGGCGGAGGGTGAGAGAGATGGGTGCTTGCGCCGACCAGTCGTCCACGCCCTTGGGGCGAGGTGTTTCTTCAAGCGTGGGCTCGTCGTCACCGGGCAGCCACAGCGAGCCAACTGCTTGCAGCGCACCGGCGCTGGCGGTGGCGGGGAAAGATTCCCAGCCGGGGCTGGAAAACGGGCGGCAATGGGCGCAAGTGTTGGCGGGGGCGGACTCGGCCAGTCGGGTGGCTTCTTCCACCGAAAGGCGACGCAGGGGCTTGTTGTTCATTTTCCAATGCTATAGGGTTGCTGGATGTGTGGTTGGGGCCACGGCAATCCCCATGAATTGCCGGCAGCTTCGCAGACTTGGTGCCCATGCTCCACTCAGCGAGATCAGACCCGCCTTTGCACCAGCCTCGCACAACCTCAGGATTTGGATCGCAACGCCGACCCCGAACGGGTCGGTCCACGGCCTGATTTGGCATGAGGTGAAGTCAGTCAGGCCTGTTCAAGGGGTACGTGCATCACGTGAACCCCACTGCACACGATCTCGGCCAATCGGCTGTCGCAAGGCACGGCTTCAAAGGGAGGGGTGCCCGGTGGATGCACTGTTGGACAGGTGGTTGGTCAACGATGAGACTCCATCATCGGGTGGGTGAAGATTGCTGATCAGGCGGTTCAGGGGGGTATAGTCTGGCGCCTGTGGTAGGCACTCTTGTCCGCCAAAAATCACGGAGAGATGTCATGGGTCTTGTTCAGGCAGTGGCGGGTTCGATCGGCGGTGCGCTCGCCGATCAGTGGAAAGACTTCTACACCGTGCCGGGCGGGTTGCCGGCCACAGCGGCGCTGTTCGCCGCCGTGCCGCAAGGCACCAATGCCGGCCGGGGCTCCAACACCAAGGGTTCCTCGAACATCATCACCAATGGTTCGAAGATCGTTGTGCCCGAAGGCTACGGGCTGCTGCTGTTCCAGGAGGGTGCGATCACGGGCTTTGTGGCCGAACCGGGTGGCTACGAATGGCGATCGGACGATCTCAATTCCAAGTCGATTTTTGCGGGTGATGGCATTGTCGATTCGCTCGTCTGGCAGAGCTGGGAGCGTTTCAAGTTCGGCGGACAGCCGGGTTCGCAGCAGGCCGCGTTCTTCGTGTCGCTGAAGGAGCTGCCGAACAACCGCTTTGGCACGCAATCTGAAATCTACTGGGACGACGGTTTTCTGAACACACAGGTGGGCGCGGTGACACGCGGCTCCTACACCTTGAAGATCGTCGACCCGATCCTGTTCGTGAAGAACTTCGTTCCTGCCGCCTACCTGCAGCCCGGCAAGGTTTTTGACTTCACCGACATGGACAACGCCGCCGCCGGTCAGCTCTTCAATGAGGTGGTGGGTTCGCTCGCGCCGGCCTTCAGCCTGTACACGAACGATCCGGGCAAGGGCAACCGCATTTCCAGGCTGCAGCAGGATTCGGTGGGTTTTGCCCAGAGCCTGTCCAGTGCGGTGGAAAGCGCCTACCAGTGGAAATCGGATCGCGGGCTGGCCATCGTCAAGACCGCCATTGTTTCCATCGAATACGACGCGAACACAAGGGAACTGCTCACCAAGGTGCAGCGCGCCGATGCGCTGGCCGGTGCACGCGGCAACTCCAATCTGCAGGCCAGCGTGGCTTCGGGTATCGAGTCGGCGGGTGAAACCGGCGGGTCGGCGGGTGTCATGGGTCTGGGCATGGCCACCGGCATGCTCGGCGGTATCGGCAGTTTGCAGCAGCCGGTTGCACCAGCCGCGCCGGTTGCGCCGACGGCACCCGTCGCAGAAGACCCGATTGCCAAGCTGAAGAAGGCCAAGGAAATGCTCGATCTGGGCCTGATCACGCAGGCCGACTACGACGCGGTCAAGGCGAAAGCGCTGGGCCTTTAAGAAGCGAACGGAGCAGACGGCTTGAGCAATCCGCGTGTTCCTGCGCCAGATCCTGCGCTGGGCGGCCCGGGTTCGCCGCAGCAGGTGCCGCCGCCATCGGGCAGTTTCCCGATCGACCCGGCGACCCTGCCCGAAGCGATCCGGGACGAGTTGTTGGCGCCCGATCCGGTCGCCATCGACACATCCGCAGAAGAACTCAAGGACGGCCTGAACCGCTGCCCGAAATGCGGTGCGACCGACATTCGGCACAAACCTGGCACCGACCTGCTGGTGTGCCTGTACTGCCGCAACGAATGGCACGGTGAGCGGGTCGAGGAACTGTTCGGTTTCGGCGAAGGTATCGACCAGCTCAGGGACACGGTGGTTGCGTCCGGTGCCCAGGACATCGCAGCCGATGCCGCCAGTCTGATGAGCTTCAAGTGCGCGGGCTGCGGGGCCGAGGTGACGGTCAACACCGAAAGTGCGATGACCGCGCGTTGCCACTGGTGCCGGCATGTTTTTGGTGTCAACGAACAGGTGGCCAACGGTGCGGTGCCCGACGCCATATTGCCCTTTCACATCAAAAAGGACGACGCGGTTGCGCGCATCCGTCAGTTCGTGGACAAGCGGCGCCTGTTTGCGCTCAAGGCCTTCAAGGAACAATTCACGCCCGACAACGTCACCTGCGTCTACCTGCCATACATGATCGTGGATGCCAACGCGAGCGCTGACGTCGCCGGAAAGGCCGAGATCGAGACGCGCCGCTACACCCGGGGCAGAGGCAAAGACAAGAAGACCTATTACGACGCCGACGTCTATCAGGTGCAGCGGCATGTGAATTTCATCGTGGACGACCTTCCAATGGAGTCCACCGCCCATCGCCGCAACCTCGACACGCGCACCAACACCAACAACATCATCAACACGATCCTACCGTTCGACACCAAGAACGCGGTGAAGTGGAACGCGTCCTATCTGGTCGGCGTCACGTCAGAGAAGCGCAATCTGGATGTGGCGCACCTGCGCCCGCATCTGGAAGACCAGTTGCTGTCGATCGCCCGCGCCCAGGTCGTTGCATCCGCGAGCCGCTACGACCGTGGCGTGCGCTGGGAGCAGGAACAACTCAGCGTGCACGGCACGCGCTGGGTGTCAATGTACTTGCCCGTGTGGTTGTATTCGTACCACCAGCCGGGCAAAAACGGCGGCCTCCTGCACTACATCGCGGTGAATGGTCGCACCGGCGAGACCATGGGCAGCGTGCCGGTGCAACAGTGGAAGCTGCTGACGGTGGCCATCACCGTTGGCACCTTCCTTGAGGGCATTGCCCTGTGGATCATAGGGAATTCGTCATGAACGACGACGGCGGACTGTGGCTGCTGCTGCTGGGGCCGGCCGGTGCAACCGCGCTGTATTGGGCCTTGTACCGGTATTACCGCAACACCGACAAATCGCACGCCTTTGAATACGAAACCACCGTCAAGGCGGAGCCCGTGACCGGTTCAGATCACAAGGTCAATGAGGTCAGGGGCACGCAACAGCCACGTATCTCTGGAGACAACCTGCGTGATTACCGCAAGCGCGTGCAGCGCATCCCGAGCGGTGACCCTACCCGTTAGCGTTTCCTTATTGACCTGACGTCACGGGCGCATTGTTTCCATGCGGTTCCGCGAGGCGACGACCCGTGCTGGTGCCACGAATCGATCTCTCCCATACATGACGAACAATCAGAATCTGCGCCACGTAGTAGGTCGTCAGCACCCACACCTGAGCCATGGGCAGCGGCGACACAAACCTGTTCACCGCCAGCAGCGCATCGCTCAGCATGAAGAAACCCGCGCCCAGTGCCACACCCACGGCTGCGCCGCTGCGCAACACGGTGGCGCGGCCGATGGCCTGGGCGGCCATGATCGCGATCACCGCCACGTAGACCGCCACCGGCACCCGCAGCGCAGTGGGCAGGCCGCCCTGCCAGAGGAAGGCGTACATCGCCGCGCCGATGCCGAGCGTGGCGACGAGTGCCCGCTGGCTTGGGAACCACGGTGTGTCCTGGCGGAACAGCGCGATATAGGCCAGGTGCGCCAGCAGGAATGCCACCAGCCCCGGCACGAAGTAGCCCGGGAACATCAGGAACACGTCACCAGCCAGACTCAGCGCCAGCGCGCCGAGCAGCAACACAGTGCCCAGGCTGCGCCTTTGTGCGGCTTCCGTGCGCGCAACCACCACCGCCATGGCCAGCACCATGGTCAGGGGTTTGAAGACACGGTGCAGATCCACATAGCCTAGCGCCGCAGTGGCCGTGGACAAGGCCGCTGCCTGCACCAGCAGGACTTCCAGCATGGAAAGCCGGCCTTCCATGACCGCTCCAATGGCCCACAGCGACACCAGCAGCACGACGAACACCACGGCGCTTTGCGACAGCGGCCAGGCGTCGGCCACCCATAGGAAAGCCGCCACGCCCGCCAGCAGCAGTGCAAACTGCACCGCCGCAAACAGCTGCACGCCGCGTGACATGGGCGGCGCGTAGCGCTGCACCTGGGTCAGGTCAAAGGCAGGCGAAGGAAAGCGCGCCGCCACATCGGCCGGGCGCCAGCCGGGCGGCTTGAACCACACGCGCAGCTTGTCGGCCCAGTTCTTGGTGTGCCACGAATCCTTGAGCAGGCCCCAGTAGACCTCGGTGTTGGCCCACAGCGGGTTCCAGCTGTTCAGGGGTTTGCGTGTGCCGTAAACACAGGGCTCGTCTTCTTCCTTGAAGCTGCCGAACAGCCGGTCCCATACGATGAGGATGCCGCCGTAGTTGCGATCCAGGTAGCGGTCGTTCACGGCGTGGTGCACGCGGTGGTTGGATGGGCTGCAGAACCAGCGGTCGAACCAGCCCAGCTTTTTGACCTGTTCGGTGTGCACCCAGAACTGGTAGAGCAGGTCGATGAGCGCGACCACGCCGAACACCAGCGGCGGCACACCGGCCAGGGCCATGGGCAGGTAGAACACCCAGCCCAGCAGTGCGCCAGAACTGGTCTGGCGCAGCGCGGTGGAGAGGTTGTAGTCCTGGCTCTGGTGGTGCACCACGTGGGCGGCCCAGAAGATGGCGCTCTCGTGGCCGGCGCGGTGCAGCCAGTAGTAGCAGAAGTCGTAGAACACCAGGGCGACCAGCCAGCCCATCCAGGTGGTCCAGAACGGGTGGTCGGGCCAGATGGCCACCGCCGAGTACACGGCGGTGTAAATGCCCACGCGCAGCAGCCGGGTGAACACCGCGCTGATCTGGCTGAGCATGCCCAGACCGATGCTGCTGATGGCGTCGTCCAGGCGGTAGGTGTTGCGCCGGCGCTTGAGGCCGATGGCGTATTCGACCGCGATGAGCACAAAGAAGACCGGCGTGGCCAGGACGATGATCTGGCTGGGGCTCATGGGCGGTTGCAGGTTGCGGTGGCTGGCATGCGCGCATTGTGGCCAAAAGGCGGGTGGCGTGGGCTCGGCATCTACCCGCATGTCTGGAGGGTGCGCGCAAGGCCGTGCCAGAATTCGGCATGCCCGCGTCGCCGCCCCTTGAAGACCATTCCACCATTCGTCTGGCCCAGGCCGCTGCCAGCAACCCCACCGCTGCCCTGTACCGGGCAGCGCTCGGGTCGGTGAGCACACAGCGCTACCTGGCACTGTTCGAACGGTTCGATGCGGCTGGCCGCGCCAGCCTGGTGTGGAACCCGGCGGCCGGTCTGTGCACCCTGAACTGGATGGCGTTTCGCGGCCTGTGGGGCGCGGCCCTGGTGTACCTGGCCGCTGCAGAAGGGCTGGCGATCCTGACGTTCGGGCTGGGTCGGCACCTTCAGTGGCCCACTGGCGTGGAAATCGGGGTGCTGGGCTCGCTGCTGATGCTGAGCATCCTGGTGCCGGGTCTGTATGGCAACGCCTTGCTGCACGCCGATATTCGCCGCCGCATGGCCAGCGCCGTGACGGATGCCCACACGGTGAGCGAGGCCTGCGAGGCGCTGGAACGGCAGGCGCCGACACAGCGGCGCCTGAAGGCGTTCCTGCTGGGCAATGCCTTGCTGGGGGTGCTGTTGCTAGCAGTGGGAGCGTTCATCTGGGCATCCGAACCCCCTGGAGCCGATGCCCCGACGGCAAAAGAAACCGGGCAGGTGCAGGACCAGGTCACGGTACCGGTGGCACCTGTGCCGCCGGCAACAGTGGGTGCGCCGCTGAAGGCTGAGTCGAACCCGCCGGGCACACCTGCGTCACCCGTCGCACCGGTGGAGGCTCAACCATCGGCCGTGCCCGTGTCTGAGCCGCCAGTGGAAAGACCCGCTGTCCCGCCCTTGCCTGAGCAGACCCTCACCGCAGCACCCGCTGAATCGCCCCCGGCCGTGCTTTCCGCCCCTGTACCGAAGCCCTTGCCTCCGCCGCGCGCAGCGGCGCCCGCATCAGAGCCGAGGCCCGCAAGCCCGCCGCCGCCCATCCTCGTCAAACCCGCACCACCTGTGAGCCATGGCATCAACGTCGGTCTGTTCGCCGAAGAGACCAACGCCATCAAGGTGCATGCCCAACTCATCGAAGCCGGTTTGCCCGCCACCATGCAGACCGTAGAAGGCACACGCGGGCCCCGTACCCGGGTGCGCGCCGGCCCGTTCCCCGATCGGGCCTCGGCCGACGCCGCCGCGCAACGCATTCGGGCGATGGGGCTGGAGGCGCAGATTTATCGTCAGTGATTGCCTGGTGGATGTGTTCGGTGTGCCTTCGGACAGCAAACCCGATGATGTTGATGAGGCGTTGCTTCTGGCGGGCCCCTCACCCCAGCCCTCTCCCCAGAGGGGCGAGGGGGTAGGGCACCGCGCTCACGAATGGTGGCGGAGCGAGAGCTGGCCATCCAGTGCACCCGTGGAACCGGCTTTGCAGGGCCACTGGGTGCGCCCCCCTTCCAGGGGGTGACGCCGAAGGCGGCGCGGGGGGTCAACCTGTACAGCCGCGCGCATCCACCCGAATGACCCGCTCCACCACACCCGCAGCCAGACCCCCACGCACCCCGACCATGTAATCGTGCAGGTTCACCGTGGGGTCGCAATGGCCCGGCACCAGCCACACGGTCTCGCCCAGCGCAGGCAAATCCCCGAGACTCCCGGTGCTGCGCAACACGCCATGCTCATCGCCCCCATTGGCGAAGCTCAAGCCGTCGGGGAACGCGACCGTGGGCAGGCCGCTGTCGATGGCGTGGCTCTTGTGGCCGGCGTCGCAGACCGCGTGCGCCGCGCTGCGACTGATCACCTGCGACTTCACGAACAAGGCATGTTCAAACACCGGCGCGCCTGGCGTGACGCTGTTGGCGGCGTAGTCGGCGTCCATGAACAGGTAGGACCCACATTGCAGCTCGCCCCAGATGCCGCTGCCGGCCTCGTTCAGGAATGTGCCGGTGCCGGAACCGGTCACAAGGGCGACTTCAAAACCCTGCGCTGCCAGGGCCTGCCGGGTCAGGGTCACCGCCTGGGTTGCCTCTTGCACCGACCTCGTGCGCTGGTCCGGGTCCCGCTGGTGCTGGGCACTGCCGTGGTAGGCCTGAAGCCCCGCGAAACGCAGCACCGGATGGCTGGCCAGGCGCTGAGCCAGCGCCACGGCCGCATCCCCCGGTGGCAGGCCGCAACGACCATGGCCCACGTCGATCTCGATGAACACGTCCATGGCGGCGGGCTGATCCACACCCGTATCGGCCAGCGCATGCGCCAGTGCGTCAATGCCCTGCGCGCTGTCCACAGCGATGGCGAACCGGGTGCGACAGGTCCGTATCGCCTCGGCCAGCCGCTGCAGCTTGGCCGGTGCGATCACTTCGTTGCTGATGTAGATGTCACTCACGCCGCCCCGCGCCAGGGCCAGTGCTTCGTCGGTCTTCTGCACGCACACGCCCACGGCGCCATGCGCCATCTGCAGCAGCGCCAGCTCTGTGCTCTTGTACATCTTGGCGTGGGGCCGCAGGCGCAGGCCGTGCGTCTGGGCGAAATCGGCCATGCGGGCGAGGTTGCGGTCCATGGCGTCGAGGTCGATGACCAGCGCAGGTGTGTCCACCATCGCCACGCCGTGGCCGACCCATTCCTCGGCACGATGCCAGCGTTCGGTTGAAAAGGGTGTCATGGATGGAAAAGGACTCGCAAAGTGGAACGGGAGTTCATCAGTGTTCGTCCAGCGTCTGTGTGCCATCGGCACTTTGCAGGTGGGTGGTGTCGGCCCAGCCCACCAGGCTTAGGCCTTCGGGTGACCAGAGCAGGCGGTTGATGGCGGTGTTGGGCAGTTCCCAGCTGCGGGGGGCCTGCAGTTCGAGTCGGGTGGCGGCCCGGTAGAGGATGTCGAGTACGCCGCCGTGCGCCACCATCAGCACCTGTTCGCCCGGATGCCTTGCCGCCAGCTCCGTGACGGTTTGCACCACGCGTTCGCGCAGTTGCAGCAGCGATTCGCCGCCGGGCGGGGAAAAATCGGGCACGCGCTTTCTCCATGCCATGCTCTCTTGCGGCCAGCGGGCTTCCAGTTCGGCCCAGGTGTGGCCTTCATAGCGCCCAAAACAGCGCTCGCGCAGGCCGACGTGGGTATTCACCTCCTTGCCGTGCGCGCGGGCCACAGCCTGGGCCGTTTCCAGCGCTCGCTGAAGATCGCTGGCGTAGAAGGCGGTAATCGGTTCGTCGGCCAGCGCCTGGGCCAGCCGGGCCGCCTGCCATTGACCGTGCGGGTTGAGGGCGATGTCGGTGTGGCCCTGGATGCGCGTGTCGCGGTTCCAGGTGGTTTCGCCATGGCGCACGGCCAGAATGCGGGTGACTTGCAAAACGGGGTTCCTTGCTTCGAACGGGGCTTCCGCACACTGTAGCGCCTTGGGTGGTGGGAGCCAATGTCTTGATTGTTTTCTCCTGCGAATGATGGATGGGTGATCCCGAATAAATGCGGACAGGCGTGTGTGGTGGAGCCTGCGCACCCGTTGAATTGCCATTGGTTCACGCCCCAGATCGGTCGCACGAACCGGATGCTTTGCTCCACAATCTCGCCATGACGCTGCCCAACCCCGCGCTCCATGGGGACTACTCCACCCTGTTCAGCTTCCTGCCCATTGGCGCGTACCGCTGCAATGCCGAGGGGAAGATGGTTCGGGTCAACCCGGCCCTGGTGCGCCTGAACGGGTACGACACCGAGGCCGAAATGCTCGGCGCTGTCAACGATGTGGCGCGGGAGTGGTATGTGGATCCGGGCCAGCGGGCTGAATTCCTGCGCCTGCTCGACAGAGACGGTTATGTACGGGGATTCGTGTCGGAAATCCGCCGGCACCGCACGCGCGAACGCATCTGGGTGTCCGAGCACGCCCACAACGTGCGGGATACCGAAGGCAAGCTGCTTTACTACGAGGGTACAGTCGAAGACATCACGGCCCAGGTGCAGGCACAGGATGAATTGCGTCGTAGCGAAGAGCAGTTGCGTCTGATGACCTCGCAGGTGCCCGGCATGGTGTTCGTTGTGCATGTGTCGCCCGACGGACGGCGTCAGTATCGCTTTGTGAGTTCCGGGGTTCGCGACATCTACGGTTTCACCCCTGAAGACGTCATGCGGGATGCGACTCTGCTGGAACGCACGCTGCACCCGGAAGACCGGGTCATTCTTGAAGCCGACACGAAGCTGATTCGAGAAAGCCCGGTGGATCTTGGGGGCGAGTTCCGGATCGTGATGCCCGACGGATCGATCAAGTGGGTGTACCGGCGCTCCTGTGCCGTGTCGTCGGACTCGACGGGATATGTGCGGGTGGGCGTGCTGCTCGACATCACCGCGCGCAAGCAAGTGGAAGCCGACCTGCGCAAAAGCGAGGCTGTGTGGAAGCTGGCGCTGGAGAGTGCGGGCGACGGGGTGTGGGACTGGAATCTGCAGTCCAATGAAGAATTCATTTCGCAAGGCATCAAGGCGATGTACGGCTACGCCGACGAGGAACTGGCGAATGTTGCCGAAGAGCTGGACAGCCGAACCCATCCCGATGATCTGCCCCAGATGCAGGCCGACCGGCAGGCCCACTTCGAGGGGCACACGGCCACCTACCGCAACGAGCACCGGGTGTGCTGCAAGGATGGCAGCTGGAAGTGGGTGCTTTCGCGGGGCATGGTCATTGCGCGCGACACAGACGGCAAGCCGTTGCGCATGATCGGGACGCACACCGACATCACCGAGCTCAAGCGGGCCGAGGCCCACCAGCGCGCGCTGGAGATCCAGTTGCGGGAGTCTCAGAAGATGGAAGCGATCGGCACCCTGGCAGGCGGTGTGGCGCACGATTTCAACAACCTGCTGGCAGCCATTCTGGGTAACCTGGCGCTGGCGCAGGAAGACGTGGGCCTGCACCACCCCGCGCGCGAGAGCCTGGTCGAGATCCAGCGTGCGGCCATGCGGGCTCGCCAGCTGGTGCAGCAGATCCTCACCTTCAGTCGCCGCCAGACGCAGGAACTGCAGCACCAGTTGCTCACCCCGCTGGTGCAGGAAGCACTGGACCTGCTGCGGTCGCTGCTGCCTGCCGGCGTGCGCCTGAACGCCCGCCTGCCATCGACACCGCTGCCTGTGATGGCCGACGCCACACAGGTGCAGCAGGTGCTCATGAACCTCTGCACCAACGCTTGGCAAGCCATGGACAACCAGGCCGGCGAGGTCGCCGTGGCGCTGCGGGCGGTGGAAGTGGATGCGGCGCAGGCCTTGCGGGTGGAGGGTCTGTCCAGCGGACACTACGCCTGCCTGAGCGTGGCCGACAACGGTCCGGGCATGGACGAAGACACAGTGCGTCGCATCTTCGAACCTTTCTTCACCACCAAGCCGCCCGGGGCCGGCACCGGGCTGGGTCTGGCGGTGGTACACGGCATCGTCAAAGCCCACCGTGGCGCCATCGACGTGACCAGCAAAGTGGGCGAGGGGACCCGGTTCGACGTCTACCTGCCGCTGGCGGCGCAGGTGATGCCGACGCCGCAAGCGCTGGCCACCCCGCAGGCTGCGGTGTCCCTGCCTGGTGCGGAGGCCACGTCCCCGCACCTGATCTACATCGACGACTACGAGGCCATGACCTTTCTGGCCGGGCGGCTGCTGCGCAAGCAGGGGTTCAAGGTCACCACCTTCGAGTCCGGCGAGGCCGCGGTGGCATGGCTGACGCAGCACCCGCAGGAGCCGATTGACCTGGTGCTGAGCGACCAGAACATGCCGGGCATGTCGGGAGTGGATGTGGCGCGGGAAGTGCGGCAGCTGCGGCCCGGTCTGGGCGTGGCGATTGTCTCAGGTCATGTGAGCGACAAGCTGCTGGCCGACGCGGCCGAGCAGGGCGTGCTGGAGGTGATGGGCAAGCAGGACAGCATGGACGCCCTGGCCGAGGCCATCCGTGGGCTGCTGAGTCAGGTATCGGCTCGGCCGACGGATTGAACCGTCCTGAGTGCCCGTTGAAGCTCGAGCGTCAGCGCGGGATTTCGATATTGACCTGTCGCGGACCGCTGGGCGGCACCGGAAAACCCTGCAATGCGGCATCCATCATGGCGGCCCAAAGGGCCGGTGTGCTGTTCCAGCGCCCGTCGTGCGCAGCGCGGGTTTCATAGACCACCTGGCCGTTGTCGGAGCGGCGGATCACCAGCGTGAGCTGACGCTGGTAATAGGGTGATTCCATGGGCATGAACATGGGCGCCCAGAAGATCTGGCCGCCGGCGCCGATGTAGTGGCCCCGCCCGCCCGAAATGCCGAAGCCCGCTCCGCCATACCGGTTCCATGGGTCGCCCCAGAACCCGCCTCCCCAGTAGCCCATCCAGGGATCTTCCCAGGGTGCGCGCGGCAGGCGCTGGGTACTGGCACCGACCTGCACCTGCCAGGGCGCCGTGGCGTCTGGTGCAACCACTGTCCAGCCCGCCTTGCCCAGCGCGGCCTGGGCGAGTGCCTCCAGTTCGTCCTGAGCGCGGGCACTGCGGCCTTCGCGTTGCGAGGGCAGGCGTTCAAAACGGTAGCTTTGCGGCGCGTTCGGCACGGCTGCGGCCGGCGCAGCGCCCGCCGCTGTGGGCGTCCAGTTGGCAAAACTTTCAACCTGGTTGTCCACCAGCAGCACGCCGGCGCAGCCGCCCAGGGAACCCAGCACGCTCACGGCCAGTGTCAGGCCGGCGATGCGGGCCATCCTGGCCCAGCGGTTGGATGAACAGGGATTCCTGAGTGGAGCGGTGCGCGCAGGTTGCATGGTGTGTCCAGTGGGGAAGCTGCCCGCTTGGCGCTGCTGGCGTCAGTGGGCTGTCGAAATCGGTATGACCGCCTTGCGGGGCAAGGCGTTCCCGGGTTCATCGAAGTGGCTGGTGATGGATGCGGCTTCCGATGCTGGCAGCGGCAAGGGCTCAAAGTCAAAAGCCTTGTCGCCGTCTTCGCTGGCTTCCCCGGTGGCACGGATGGTCTGGAAGGGAAACAGCTGGGTGTCCATCAGGTGGCTGGGCACCACATTCTGCAGGGCAGAGAACATGTTTTCAATGCGACCTGGAAACTTGCTTTCCCATTCTTTCAACATGTTGCCCACCTGCTTGCGCTGCAGGTTCTCCTGGCTGCCGCACAGCGTGCACGGAATGATGGGGAACTGGCGCAGTTCCGCCCAGCGGGTGAGGTCTTTTTCCGCCACGTAGGCCATGGGGCGGATCACCACGTGCTGCCCGTCATCGCTCACCAGTTTCGCCGGCATGCCCTTGAGCTTGGCGCCAAAGAACATGTTGAGCAGCAGGGTCTGGAGGATGTCGTCGCGGTGGTGGCCAAGCGCGATCTTGGTGGCGCCCAGCTCGCCCGCCACCCGGTACAGAATGCCCCGGCGCAAGCGGCTGCACAGGCTGCACAGGGTCTTGCCTTCCGGGATCACGCGTTTGACGATGGAATAGGTGTCCTGGTTCTCGATGTGGAACTTCACGCCCAGCTTGGTCAGGTAGGCCGGCAGCACGTCGGCCGGGAAGCCGGGCTGCTTCTGGTCCAGGTTGACCACGATCAGTTCAAAGTCGATGGGGGCGCGCGCCTGCAGCTTCTGCAGGATGTCGAGCATGCCGTAGCTGTCCTTGCCGCCAGAGAGGCAGACCATCACCCGATCGCCTTCTTCGATCATGTTGTAGTCCACGATGGCGCGACCCACCTCGCGGCACAGGCGTTTTTCAAGTTTGTGGTTTTCCAGCGCTTCGTTCATCGGGGTTCCTGATAGGTCGGGCGGTGCGCTTCACACAGACGAGACACGCAAGGCTCAATTTTGCCTGCATGCCTCGTCAGGCATGATGCGTTGCATGCTTTTGGGGTGTGGCCGCCCCGAAGAGTCAATGAAGATCATTCATGTCGATGCTTGGTTGATCCTTCCAGGAGCGCTGGTGGCATGCGCATGCAAGCATCTCGCTTTCAAGCATTGAACGGCTTGACTGTCGCTCACCAGTTCCCACTCTCCATCCGGATCGCCACTTCGCAATCCTCAAAAATCTCCAGCTTCGCAATTTTCACGCGCACGCCAATCACACCGGGCAGTTGCATGAGCCGACGGGTGAGTTTGCCGATCAGGCTTTCCAGCAGGTTCACGTGTTCGGCGGTGCACTCGTCGATGATGATCTGGCGCACCTTGCGGTAATCGAGCACGTGGCTGATGTCGTCGTCATGCGGCAGCAGCGGCTGGGTGCCCTGGTTGAGTTCGGCGTCGACCTGGATCGGTTGCGGCGCCGATTTTTCGTGGTCCAGGATGCCCAGGTTGGCGTCGAAGCGCAGGCCGGTGAGGGTGAGAATCTGCGTGCCGGTGGAGGACGTGTTCATGGTGCGTTCATGGGCAGAGAGCGGTTCACATCAGTGAAAAATCGCGCTCGAAGCGCATGAGGTGCTGGCCACCGTCCACCAGCAGCGTGGTGCCGGTGATGGAGCGGTTGTCCAGCGCGAAGGCCACGGTGGCCGCCACGTCCTGCGGGGTGGACGAGCGACCGAGTGGGGACTGCCGGTGCAGTTCGTCGAATTTCTCGCCGCTCAGCATGTGGCTGGTCAGCGTGAGGCCGGGCGCCACGCCCACCACGCGCACGCGCGGCGCCAACGCCAGAGCCAGCATGGTGTTGGCGGCTTCC
The DNA here is from genome assembly GCF_030651625.1 of Hydrogenophaga sp. Taxonomy (GTDB): domain Bacteria; phylum Pseudomonadota; class Gammaproteobacteria; order Burkholderiales; family Burkholderiaceae_C; genus Hydrogenophaga. The sequence goes on from NZ_JAUSCF010000020.1 coordinate 112,492, forward strand.
AGCGCCGCTTTGGACAGGGTGTAGCTGAAGAAGTCCGGGTTCATGTTCCAGAGTTTCTGGTCCAGCAGGTTGACCACCGCGCCTTCAACCTCACGCACGCCCAGATGTTCGTGCAGTGCTTGTGCCAGCAGCACGGCAGCGCCGGTGTTGGCGCGCAGATGGGTGTCCATCGCTTCGAAGCCGAAGCTGGCGGCGCTGTCGTGCTCGAAAGTGGACGCGCTGTTGACCACGGCGTCCACCGCGCCGAAATGCGCCACCACCGCCGGTAGCAGCGCCCGCACGCTGGCCTCGACTCCCAGGTCGGCGAAGAAGGTGCCGGCGCTACCGGCGCGACCTGTCAACGCGTCGCATTCGGCCGCCGTCTGCTGTGCTTCGGTGGCCGAATGCCGGTGATGCACGGCCACGTTCCAGCCGTCGCGCGCCAGTCGCAACGCGATCTCCCGCCCCAGGCGCTTGCCGGCGCCGGTGACCAGCGCGGTGCGCGCAGAGATTTGATGACAGGGCAGGGCTGGGGGCATGGAGGACAATCGGCCGGTGAATACCGAATCTGTGAGCGAGTCGACAAGTTTAACGAGCGCCCTGCAAGAGCGGGTGCAGGGGGCCATCCGCGCCTCGGGTGGCTGGCTGCCATTTGACCGCTTCATGGCCATGGCACTGTACGAACCCGGTCTGGGCTATTACGCCAATGCGTTGCCGAAGTTCGGCCACATGCCAGTGGGAGTGGCCGGGCAGGGCAGCGACTTTGTGACAGCGCCCGAGCTTTCGCCACTGTTCGGACACACGGTGGCGAGGCAGGTTGCGCAGGCGCTCGACGCCACTGGCACCGACGAGATCTGGGAGTTTGGTGCCGGCACCGGCGCTCTGGCACTGCAGGTGCTGGATGCGCTGGCCGCATTGGGCCGGCCGTTGCGACGCTACACCATCGTGGATCTGTCGGGCAGCTTGCGCCAGCGGCAGCACGCCATGCTGGCGGCTCATTCGGCCGTGCTGCGCTGGGCCGATGCGCTGCCTGACACCTTCGAAGGCGTGTTGCTGGGCAACGAGGTGCTGGACGCCATGCCGGTGCAACTGTTGCACCGCGCGGGCGGGCAGGTCGGTGGCGTCTGGCACGAGCGGGGCGTGGCGCTTGACGCAGAAGGCGCGCTCGTCTGGGCGGATCACCCCACCGGTCTTCGGCCACCCGTTGACATCGAGGGTCCGCACGACTACCTCACCGAGATCCACCCGCAGGCCGAGGCTTTCGTGCGCACCCTGGCCGACCGCTGGCGCAAGGGCGCCGGGTTCTTTTTCGACTACGGCTTCCCGGAAGCCGAGTACTACCACCCGCAGCGGCACATGGGCACGCTCATCTGCCACCGCGCCCACCGAAGCGATGACGATCCACTGGCCGATGTGGGTGAAAAGGACATCACCGCTCACGTGAACTTCACCGGCGTGGCCCTGGCCGCTCAGGACGCGGGCTTGAGTGTGCTGGGCTACACCTCGCAGGGGCGGTTCCTCATCAACGCAGGCCTCATGGATGCGGCCCAGGGGGCCAGTGCGAAGGAGAACGCCCTGCTGGGCAAGCTGGTGAACGAGCATGAGATGGGTGAACTGTTCAAGGTGCTGGCCATTGCGCCCGCCGATTGCGCGGGAGGCTGGGTTCCTGTCGGCTTCACCGCAGGTGACCGGACCCACAGGTTGTGAAAGCGAGCGCACCATGATCCGCTGGATGATCGTCATCTTTCTGGCTTTGTTGCTGATCAGCTGGTTCACGCCGCTGCTGCAGAAGCTGGGTTTTGGCAAGCTGCCCGGCGACCTGCGTTTCAAGGTCTTTGGCCGCGAGTGGTTCCTGCCGATCACCACCACCATCCTGCTGAGCTTTTTGGCCAGCCTGATCGGGCAGATCATCTGAGAGCCCGAGCCTCTGTCGCTCGCGCGATGGATGCACATCCTCTTGCTCCGTTGTCAGCATCGCCTCCTGGGCGGCGGCTGTGCGTGATTTATGTGGCAATTGAGCGCAGGGGCTTGCTACAGGTGGCCGTTTCCTGCATTTGGTCAAGCCGGGTTACGGTGTAATTCGGACATGTTGCCCGAACAGATTGGCCGGTACATTGTTCTTGACCCACTGGGCGAAGGCGCCATGGGTAGGGTGGTGCGAGCCTTTGACCCGGATCTCGGGCGGGTGGTGGCCATCAAGATCCTGCGCACTTCGGGCCTGTCTTGTGAAGCTTTGCAGGCGCTTGAGCGGCGCTTCGTGGTCGAGTCGCGCTCTGTGGCCCGCTTGCGTCATCCCGGGATCGTGGCCGTCCACGATGTGGGGCGAAGCGACCTGGGTGCCTACATGGTGATGGAATGCGTCCAGGGGCTGAACCTTCGCCAGTGCCTGAACCATGGCGTCCGCTTTTCAGTCCCAGGGGTTTTGCACCTGATGGACGGGGTCCTGGCGGCGCTGGAACACGCGCACGAGCACCATGTGTTGCACCGGGACATCAAGCCAGAGAACATCCTGGTGGACAACCAGGGCACCGTGAAACTCACCGACTTCGGCATCGCCAAGATGCTCGACCCGGACGGCGTACAGGCCACCATGGTCGAAGGTCAGCTGATCGGAACGCCCCGCTACATGGCGCCCGAACAGCTCAGGGGACAGGCGCTGGACGGGCGTTGCGATGTGTTTGCCTGCGGCGTTTTGCTGTTTGAGCTTTTGACGGGTCGCCCGCCATTTGGCGGGGAGCAATTTGTCGAGATCATCCAGAACATCCTGAACCAGGCGGCGCCCAGGGCCTCGGACCTGTCGCCGGGGGTGACCGCCAGGTTGGAGCGTGTTTTGCAGCTGTCATTGCAAAAAGACCGGTCGCTGCGTTTTGCGACGGTGTCCCATTTGCGCGAGGCATTGGCCGCCGCCGGGGCCGATGCGGCAGATGGCGCATCGGGCGCGGAAGGGCCTGTGCCCGGTGCTCCCTCGGAATTGCGCGACTGGGTCGCGGCGGACAGCCATTCCACGCTGGCGGATCTGCTGGCATCGGTCAAACCGGCTGAGCACGCCGACAAGGTTGCGCCGGGCGCGCTGCCCGGTGCCATTCGCTTGCAGACCGATGTCAGCCTGACAGAGCCCACTCAGGCCTTTTTTTCTGACTCGACCCGTGCGTCGACCGGATTCGAGCGCACGCAGCCGCTGCGCGCCAGTTCCCTGCGTCTGTGGGAGCGGGTTCCCGCTGGATTGCGTTCACGACCTGTCGGCTTGCTGCTGGTGCTTCTGATCGGTGTGGCCTGGCTGCTTGCACCACCGGGGGGGCAATCGGTGGGACTTCCTGTGGTTCTCCCGGTCGTGCTTCCTGCGGTTCATCCGGTGGTTGTTCCTGACGGGGCCCCTGAACAGACACTGAAGGCGGTTGCCGTGACCCCGAGCGAGAGTCCTCCCGCCAAAGCGCAATTGCCTCCGCTACGGGAAAAACGGCCGCTGGTCACGAGAGTGCCGCCCCGCGAGCCCTGCGCCGATCTTGGCTTTTTCCAGCGCGAAAGCTGTCTTTGGACGCAATGCAGCACCGACCGCTACCGGAGCCATGCGGTGTGTGTCCGGTTTCGCTGAGGCGTGCAGGCCTTGGCTGGCGTAGCGGGTTACCGCAGGCAAACCGATACCCCGTAGGGTGTCTTGAAAGCAAAGGAACAGGCCCGCATCTGTCGCCTATCGTTTCCAAGGTCCATCCATGACATCCAATCTCCTGCACATCGTCTGTCCCCACTGCCACACCACCAACCGCGTGGCCAGCACCGCGCTGGCCAGTGCGCCGGATTGCGGCAAATGCCATCAGCCCCTGTTCACCGGCCACCCGGTCGCACTGGACGAGACCGCTTTCGAAAAACACATCGCCCGCTCGCATTTGCCGGTGCTGGTGGATTTCTGGGCGCCCTGGTGCGGCCCCTGCCGCGCAATGGCACCGGCCTTCGAGCAGGCCGCGCAGCAGCTGGAGCCCGGCATGCGGCTGGCCAAGGTGAACACCGAAGAGGCACAGTCCCTGGCGGCGCGTCTGCAGATCCGCAGTATTCCGACCCTGGCCCTGTTCGTGGGCGGGCGTGAAGTGGCGCGCCAGCCGGGTGCCATGGGAGCGGCCGACATCCTGCGCTGGGCGCGTTCGCACAATCGCTGAGCGCCTGCGAGGCATCGGCATTGCCCTTGATCCTCTGCAAGGCTGGTCCGTTTCAGACGGTGGTTCTGGAAAACCACCCGCCGATCGGTTGACAATGGCGGGTACTACCCGTCCATCCTGGCCGCACGCTGAATGCGGTCGTCAGTGCGCCACCATGCCATGTCTGCACCAGCACCTGCCCCTGCTTTGCCCGCTCAACTCGATCCTGTGAACACGCGCCTGCTCGCGGACGTGGGTGGCACCAACGCGCGCTTCGCCTGGCAGGCTGGGCCGGGTGCGCCCATCACCGATGTGCGCGTGATCCCGGCGGCCGAACATCCCCGGCTCCAGGACGCAATCCGCACCTACCTGGACGGGCTGTGTCGCGGCACGCCGCAGGCAGTGGCGATCGCCATTGCCAACCCCGTCACAGGCGATCAGATCCGCATGACCAACCACCACTGGTCGTTCTCTCAGAGCGAGGTGAAGGACGAATTCGGATTTCGGACCTTGCGCCTGCTCAACGATTTCACCGCCCTGGCCCTGGCGCTGCCCGATCTGCCAGCGGAAGATCTGGTGCAGGTCGGTGGCGGTCCGCCGCAGACAGGCAATGCCATCGGACTGGTCGGCGCCGGCACCGGTCTGGGCGTGTCGGGTTTGCTGCCCGACGGGCGCGGAGGCTGGGTGGCTCTGGAAGGCGAGGGCGGCCATGTGACACTGCCCGCCAGTACCCCGCGCGAGCGGTTGGTGATGGATGGCCTCGTGCGACGGTATGGCCATGCTTCAGCCGAACGCGTCACCAGCGGGCAAGGTCTGCTGGACACCTTTGGCTTGCTCTGCGAGGCCGACGGTGTGACCACGGGTCAAGTGGTGAATGCTGCCGATGTGACCGCAGCGGCGCTGGAGACTGGCCACGCGCAGGCGCTGGAAGCGCTGAACATGTTTTGTGCCCTGCTGGGCTCGGTGGCAGGCAACCTTGCACTCACGCTCGGTGCGAGGGGCGGGGTGTATGTCGGTGGCGGCATCGTGCCGCGCCTTGGCGATTGGTTTCACACCTCGCCGTTTCGGGAACGGTTCGAAACCAAAGGCCGGTTCCGGAGTTACCTGCAGACCATTCCTGTGTGGGTGATCACTTCGAGGCAATCGCCGGCATTGATGGGCGCGGCGCGGGCGCTGGACGAACATACCTGAGCCTTTCGGCCAATGTGCACGTGCCGGGAGCGGGGGATGCGGGTATTCACCAATTCAGCCTTGTAATTAATTAATGAAAAATGAACGGTCTCGACGCAAGGTGCGCTGAGACAACCAGAAACGGGCCAATGGCCCCAAGGAGACACGTTCATGAAACCCAATTCCCTGTTGTGCGCCGCTGCGGTCGCGTTCACCATGTCCAGCGCGATCGCTGGCGAAGTCGAAGTGCTGCACTACTGGACCTCCGGTGGCGAAGCCAAATCCGCAGGCGAGCTGCGCTCCATGATGCAATCCAAGGGTCACACATGGAAAGACTTCGCCGTGGCCGGTGGCGGCGGCGACAACGCCATGACCGTGCTGAAGAGCCGAGTGGTCTCGGGCAACCCGCCGTCAGCCGCCCAGATCAAGGGCCCTGCCATCCAGGAATGGGCCGCCGAAGGCGTGCTGGCCAACCTCGACACCGTGGCCAAGGCCGAGAACTGGGACAAGGTGCTGCCCGCCGTGGTGGCCAACGTCATGAAGTACAAGGGCAACTACGTGGCCGCACCGGTGAACGTGCACCGCGTGAACTGGATCTGGGCCAGCCCTGAAGTGCTGAAGAAAGCGGGTGTGGCCGGCATGCCCAAGACGCTCGACGAGTTCTTTGCTGCAGCCGACAAGATCAAGGCCGCCGGCCTGATCCCGGTGGCCCATGGCGGCCAGAACTGGCAGGACTTCACCACCTTCGAATCGGTGGTGCTGGGCGTGGGTGGCCCGAAGTTTTACCAGGACGCACTGGTCAAGCTCGACCAGAAGTCGCTCACCAGCGACACCATGAAGAAGTCGCTGGAAGCCTTCCGCAAGATCAAGGGCTACACCGACGCGTCTGCCCCCGGCCGCGACTGGAACCTGGCCACCGCCATGGTGATGCAGGGCAAGGCCGGCTTCCAGTTCATGGGTGACTGGGCCAAGGGCGAGTTCATGGCCGCCGGCAAGGTGCCAGGCAAGGACTTCCTGTGCGCAGCCGCACCGGGCACCGCCAACGCTTTCACCTTCAACGTGGACTCGTTTGCGATGTACAAGCTCAAGGACGCCGGTGCCCAGAAGGCCCAGGCCGACCTGGCCGCCGCCATCATGAGCCCGCCGTTCCAGGAAGTGTTCAACCTGAACAAGGGCTCCATCCCGGTGCGCCTGAACATGCCCATGGACAAGTTCGACGATTGCGCCAAGCTCTCCAGCAAGGACTTCGTCGACACCGCCAAGACCGGCGGGCTGGTGCCCTCAGTAGCCCACGGCATGGCCATCAGCCCGGCCGCTGAAGGCGCCATCAAGGACGCGGTCAGCCAGTTCTGGAACAACGACCGCATGAGCATCGACGATGGCGTGAAGAGCATCGCCTCGGCGGCCCGCAACCAGTAAGCACGGCATCGCCCAAGGGGACCCGGTGAAGGTTTTCACCGGGTCTTGTCCTGCGCGGTCCTGAACGGCCAGCGGCGCCCGGAAAGTCCTCATGAACAAACTCGAACAACTGCTGCCCAAGCTCGTGCTGGCGCCGGCTTTCCTGCTGGGGCTGGCATTCATCTACGGCTTCATGGTGTGGAACGGTGTGCTCTCGGTGTCCGCCTCGCGCATGCTGCCGAACTACGAGTTCGTCGGCCTGGCGCAGTACGAACGCCTGTTCGCCATGGACCGGTGGTGGGTGGCCATGAAGAACCTCGCCATCTTCGGCTTTCTCTACGTGGGTGTGTCAATGGCGCTCGGCATATTCCTCGCCATCTTGCTGGACCAGAAGGTGCGCGGTGAAGGCTTTATCCGCACCATCTACCTCTACCCCATGGCCCTTTCCTTCGTGGTCACGGGTACGGCGTGGAAATGGATTCTCAACCCCAGCGACGGCCTGCAGAAACTGGTGCAGGACATGGGTTGGACCACCTTCACTTTCGACTGGCTGGTGCAGTCCGACATGGCCATCTATTGCGTGGTGATTGCGGGGGTGTGGCAGTCGGCAGGCTTCACCATGGCGCTGTTCCTGGCCGGGTTGCGCGGCATCGACGACAGCATCATCAAAGCCGCACAAATCGACGGCGCCTCGCTGCCGCGCATCTACTGGCGCATCGTTTTGCCCGCCATGCGCCCGGTGTTCTTCTCCACGCTGATGGTGCTGGCCCATCTGTCCATCAAAAGCTTCGACCTCGTGATGGCCCTCACCGCTGGCGGCCCGGGCTACGCCACCGATGTGCCCGCCACCTTCATGTACGCCATGAGCTTCAGCCGTGGCCAGATCGGGCTGGGCGCAGCCAGCGCCACCATCATGCTGGCCACCGTCGCCGCCATCGTGGTTCCCTACCTCTACAGCGAACTGAGGAAGAAATGAAAGCCCCCCTGCGCCGCTTTGCGGCTTCCCCCCAAAGGGGGGACCACGCCGGTGGACCGGCGAAGCCGGCTCCACGGCGTGCGCTTGAACAGGCACGTGCTCCGGTCTTGTCGCTGTATAGAGCCACAAGCTGTACAAAAGATCTCGGTAAATTGCCATGAACCGCCATCGTTTCACCCTCGGCCGTTTCGCCCTGATGGCCACCCTGCTCATAGGCGCGGCGTTCTTCCTGGCGCCGCTGTACGTGATGGTCGCGACTTCGTTAAAGGACGCCGACGAAATCCGCAACGGGAACCTGCTGAGCCTGCCGGGCAGCCTCAACTTCTCCGCCTGGCGCGAGGCATGGTCCACCGCCTGCACCGGCGCAGATTGCCGGGGCCTGCAACCCTTCTTCTGGAACTCGGTGTGGATGGCGGTGCCGGCGGTGCTGATCTCCACCGCCTGGGGTGCGGTGAACGGCTACGTGCTCAGCCTGTGGAAATTCAAAGGCAGCGAGGCCTTCTTCGGCCTGTTGCTCTTTGGCGTGTTCATGCCGTTCCAGGTGGTGCTGCTGCCCATGAGCCAGGTGCTGGGCTGGCTGGGCATTTCCAGCAGCATCGGCGGGCTGGTGCTGGTGCATTGCCTGGCGGGCCTGCCCAGCACCACGCTGTTCTTTCGCAACTACTACGCCGCCGTGCCGGGCGAACTGCTCAACGCCGCGCGGCTGGACGGTGCCGGCTTCTGGCAGATCTTCCTGCGCATCATCGTTCCCATGTCCACGCCCATCGTGATGGTCACGCTGATCTGGCAGCTCACCCAGATCTGGAACGACTTCCTGTTCGGTGCGTCCTTCAGCGGCGCCGATTCGCGGCCTGTGACCGTGGGTCTGAACAACCTGGCCAACACCACCAGCAGCGTCAAGGCCTACAACGTGGACATGGCCGGCGCCCTGATCGCGGCGTTGCCCACGGTGGCGGTGTACGTGCTGGCCGGGCGCTACTTCGTGCGCGGTCTCACGGCCGGTGCGGTGAAAGGCTGAAAAGGATGAAACACCCCCGCGCCGCTTCGCGTCACCCCCTCAAGGGGGCGGCACTGGCCGTCCGGCAAAGCCGGCCCGGCGGTGCCACTGGACTCGACCATTTCATGCGTTGTGGGTCGTGCGCTGCGCGTTGGAGCAACTGACATGCCAACGCATTTCTCTCTTCTTTCACTGCCCTGGGTGGCAGTTCATCTTGAGGTCTGACATGGCATCCGAACTCCACATCCAGGGCGTGCGCAAGTGCTTCGGCAAGGGCGAGAAGGCGGTCGAAGTCCTGAAGAAAATCGACATCGACGTCGCCCCCGGCGAATTCCTGATCCTGGTCGGTCCATCGGGCTGCGGCAAGTCCACGCTGCTGAGCATCATCGCGGGGTTGGAGGAGCCCACCGAAGGCGCCATCCGCATTGGCGGGCGCGATGTGGTGGGCGTGCCTCCCGCGCAGCGCGACATCGCCATGGTGTTTCAGAGCTACGCCCTCTACCCCACCATGAGCGTGGCCGACAACATCGGCTTCGCGCTGGAGATGCGCAAGGTGCCCAAGGCCGAGCGACTCCAGCGCATCGGCGAGGTGGCGTCCATGCTGCAGATCGAACACCTGCTGGACCGCCGGCCCAGCCAGCTCTCTGGTGGACAGCGTCAGCGCGTGGCCATGGGGCGGGCGCTGGCGCGCCAGCCGCAGCTGTTTCTGTTCGACGAGCCGCTGTCCAATCTGGACGCCAAGCTGCGCGTGGAGATGCGCGCTGAAATCAAGCGCCTGCACCAGGTCAGCGGCATCACCAGCGTGTACGTCACGCACGACCAGATCGAGGCCATGACCCTGGGCAGCCGCATCGCAGTGATGAAAGACGGCATCCTGCAGCAACTGGGCACGCCCGACGACATCTACAACCGCCCGGCCAACACCTACGTGGCCACCTTCATCGGCTCGCCCACCATGAACCTGGTGCCGGGTCGAACCGTGGCCGCCGAAGGACGCGGCTTCACCATCACGGGCGCCGACTTGCCGCTCGCGTGCCCGGCAGCGGCGAACAGCAATGCCCTGATGGGCCTGCGGCCGGAACACATCGGTTTTGGCGACCACGCGCCCTGGCGTGGCGAGGTGAGCGTGGTGGAGCCTACCGGGGCCGATACCTTCGTGGTGGTTCAGACCGCCGCTGGCGACGTCACCGTGCGCACCGCGCCGCAGGTGCGCGTGGCACCCGGCGACCGGGTCGGCCTGGACATCCAGGCCGATCATGTGAACTGGTTCGACCCTGTTTCCGGCTTGCGCATGGCTCCCGCTGCCTGAACGCCGGATCACCGACGCAGCTTGTGCCAGAGCGTGACCCGAACGCAACGGCGCGAGTAACAGCACAGCCGATCGCGAGCACCTTGCGCTAAGCTTTCCCCACGGTCCAGGAATGGACCACAAGGAGACAGCATGAATCCCACCCCCCTGCGCGTTGTTCTGGTCTTCAGCCCTGAGGATCAGGCCTGGATTCGGCGCGGCGCATACACGGTGCCCGATTTCTGGCAGGGCCATGGCGTGCCCCCCGCCATGGGCGATGAATTCCGTCTGGGTGGGCGGCAGTTCACGATCCAGGGGCGGCTCTGGGCGCAGGAAGCCGGGGTCACGCTGCTGCGCGTGTTTGTGGGCAGTGGCCATGCAGAGAGCGATTCGGTATTCGGATGACCCCCCGCGCAGGGAGGGATTCACCCCCCCGCGCCGCCTTCGGCGTCACCCCCCTGAAGGGGGGCGATACCAGCGGCCCGGCGGAGCCGGTTCCACGGTATCTCTGGATGGGGCATTTCGCTCCGGAAAGGGCTTTTCCGCGCTCTGCGCTGGCTGCAGTTTCAGCCCAGGGTGAGCACGACCCTCAGGCCATGCGGTTGTACGCGTTCCACGGTGGCGTCGCCGCTGTGCCGGCGGGCGATTTCGCGGACGATCGCAAGGCCCAGGCCGCAGCCGCCGGGCTGTTCGCTGGCGCGCCAGAAGCGCTGGAACACGTGTGACAGGTCGTCTTCGCTCAGGCCAGGGCCGTTGTCTTCCACGACCAGCTGGGTCTGTGCGCCGGCCGCCTCGACCCTGAGGGTGACGGTGCTGCCGCGCGGGGTGTAACGCAGCGCGTTGTCGATCAGGTTGGCCATGGCTTCGCGAAGTTGCAAGGCGTCGCCTTGCAGTTCGCGGTGTTCGGCGCCCTCGTAACCCAGGTCGATGCCGGCCGCCACCGCCTTGGGCGTCCACTCGCGGGATACCTCGCGACCCAGCGCGGCCAGGTCGATGGGGTCGCGGCGTGCGGTGGTTTCGGTTCGGGCCAGGGTGAGCAACTGGTGCACCAGGTGGGCACTGCGTTCTGCGCCAGTGAGCACCTTCTTCAGGCGTGTGCCCAGCACCGGATCGGCGGTTTCGCGCTGGGCCAGTTCCACCTGGCTGATCAGGCCTGCCAGCGGTGTGCGCAACTGGTGGGCGGCGTCGTTGATGAAGCGCTTTTCCTGATGCACGCTTCGCTCGACTTCGCCCAGCAGTCCATTGACGGCTTGCACCAGCGCGTGCACTTCGCTGGGTGCCTGCGTCATGCCGATGGGTTGCAGCGCGTTGATGGATCTGTTTTCCAACTGATCGGCCAGGCGGGTCAGCGGCGCGAGACCGCGGCGTATGCCGCCGTACACCAGCAGGCTGAGCACCACGCCCAGCGCCAGCAGCGGCGCAAGCAGATCGGCCACGAGTTCGCGCGCGATGCGTTGCTGCACCGCGGTGCCTTTGCCCACCTGCACACGCAGCGTTTGCGGGGCGTCGGCATCGCCGTACTGCACGTCCAGCGCCACCAGTCGCAGCGGCTGGCCATCCAGCTCACCGCCGTAGAGCAGTGTTTCTCCAAAGGCCGCTGGCGCGTGAGGGGGCGGGGGCAGGCGCTGGTTGCCGAGCAGGAACTGGCCCGGGGGCGACGACACGGTGTAGCTGACACGGTCGTCCGGGTCCTGCTCCAGCACGTCCTGAGCGGCACGCGGAAAGTCGATCAGCAGGCCCGAGCCGATCGGCTTGACCTGGCGCGAGAGGGCGCGCACCGCCTGCGTGAGTGATTGGTCGATGCCTTTTTCGGCGTAGCTCAAGGCGATGCGGTAGGTCAGCAGACCGCCACCTGCCCACAACACCAGTTGCGGCAGCAGCAGCCACAGCAACAGCTGGCGGCGCAGAGACAGGCGGGAGGGGGTGCTGCTCATCACAGTGCCGTGCCGACCGCCCATTCAGACGCCGGAGGCTTCGAGCATGTACCCAAGGCCGCGAATGTTGCGAATGTTCAAGGGCGCACTGGCCAGCTTGCGGCGCAGCCGGTGCACGTAGACCTCCAGTGCATTCGACGCCACGCCGCTGCTGTCACCGGGCTCGGCCTGCCAGGCGGTGATCACGTCTTCCCGGCTGACCACCTGCCCGGTGTGCCGCATGAGCAGCTCGAGCAGGGTCCACTCGCGCAAGGTCAGGTCGACTGCGTCTTGGCCTATCCAGACCCGAGGCGGGTGGGACTCCAGCCGCAGCGTTTCCGCGCCGGCAGAGGCTGTCCGTGGGGCACCCGCTGCAGGCAGGTTGGCACGCCGCAGCAACGCCTGCAGGCGGGCCTGCAGCTCGTCGAGGCTGAAGGGTTTGGTCAGATAGTCGTCGGCGCCAGCGTTGAGGCCGGCCACCCGGTCCTCCACACCGTCGCGGGCGGTGAGCACCAGCACCGGCAGCGCGGGCAAACGCTCGCGCAGGCGCCGCAACACAGAAAGGCCATCCACCTTCGGCAGCCCGAGATCGAGCACCACGCCATCAAAGCTTTGGGCTTCCAGCCGTTCAAGTGCGATCTGCCCGTCTTCCGCCAAAGAGATGCGGTGGCCGGCCTGCATGAGCTGGGCACTGAGCCCATCTCGCAGGAGCTCGTCGTCTTCAACGATCAACAGGTGTGCCATGCAGAGATTATCGTGTGCCCCCACGCTCCACCGCTGCGTGGGTCGCTGCCCCCCGAGGGGCTGACCTTGCTTGGGGCGGCCCGGCGCTGCGGTCGGTCCGTTGCCCCCACGCTCCACCGCTGCGCGGGTCGCTGCCCCCCGAGGGGGCTGATCCGGCTTGGGGCTGCCCGGCGCCGGATCGGGTCGCCCTCACGCTCCAGCGCAGGGATGGTTGACCCTATGCCCTTCCCGAGCGAGGTGCCCCAGTCAAGAGATACCGTCGGGCCGGCTTTGCCGGACGACTGGTATCGCCCCCTTGAGGGGTGGCGCAAAGCGCCGCGGGGGTGTTTCAGACCTTCAGCAAAGCGCCGCGGGGGTGTCTCAGTCCACCTCCAGGTTCCACCGAAAGCCGCAGCGCTTGCAACACACCGGCACCAGCCGCTGCGCCTGTGGCCGCCGGTCCTGGGCATCCTGCAGCTTCAACAGGCCATAAGCCTCGCACTGACCGCAGTTGGCCTGGTTGGCCAGTTCTTCGGCGTGCATGAGCAGATAGAGGTAGCGGCGCATGGCCCAGAGGGTGACGGCGGCGCACAGCAGCACGAAGCCGGTGTTGAGGATCTTCTCACCGGCGCTGGCGCCATGAAAGGCCTCGAAGCTCGCCATCATGGCCACGGCAGCGACCAGGGCCAGTGCCATGTGGGCATGGCTGGAGAGCAGCTCACGTTCGTACCACTTGCGAAATCCCACCCGCTGAATGCCATCGGCCAGGGAACGGTTGAGCGGGTTGCGAGCGGTCATGGCAGGCTCCTGATGGGGCACATGGTGGCACAGACCGGACTTTCTCGCCAGCATTTCTGGTCAATACCAGCCGGCGCCCCGGTTGCTCAGGCTTCAATCATCTGCTGCAACGGGAAGGCGGGCGCCTTGCCGTCCTTGTCTTGCCCTGCGTACACGGTGAGGTGAGGGTAAGGGATCTCGATGCCCTTGGCGTCGAATGCCGCCTTGAGCCTGCGCAGGTACTCGCGGCGCACGCCCCATTGCTCGATGGGCAGGGTGCGGAAGCGGCAGCGGATCACCACGGCAGAATCACCCCAGCTGTTCACCCCGGCGATATCGAGATCGCCCGTGATTTTTGCCTGGTAGTCGGGGTGTTCACGCATCTGAGCGGCCACCTCCCTCATCACGGCCATCACGTCGTCCACGTTCTCGCGGTAAGCCACGCCGATGTCCATCACCGCATGGCTGAAACCGCGCGTCATGTTGATCACGGTGGTGATGTGGCCGTTGGGCACGTAGTGCACATTTCCGTCATAGTCGCGCAACTGCACGTAGCGCAGGGTGATCACTTCCACCACGCCCGAGTGGCTGCCCAGTTGCACCACATCGCCTTGGCGGATCTGGTTCTCCAGCAGCAGGAAAAACCCGGTGAAGAAGTCCTTCACCAGGCTTTGTGCACCAAAACCCACCGCCAGGCCAACGACACCGGCCGCACCCAGAATCGGCGCGACCGACACACCCAGTTCGGAAAGCACCAGCATGCCGGCGATCAGACTCACCACGACCGCCACCAGGTAGCGGAACACCCGGCTCAGGGTTTCAGCGCGTTTGGCGGATTCGGCATCGTCCATGCGCATGGCGATGCGGGCTCGCAGTGTGCGGATGGCTCGCTGCAGCACCATCACCAGCACCCAGGCCGCGAGGATGATGAAAGTGATGCGAGTCAGGCTGGCTGCAGCACCGCCCAGGCTCTCCCACCATCGGGTCGCCATTTCAATGAAGTTCTCGTTCATTTGTTCTCCTTTCAGAATGTGCCAAAAGCAAAGCGGGCGCCGGCCTTGCAGCCAGCGCCCGCCGATGGGAAGAATCAGGGTGCGGGAATGGCGACGAGTGCAGCCAGAAACTGCTTGCGCCACCAGTGCACGTCCTGCTCGCGTATGCGGGCGAGCAGCGCCTGGTGTCGGCGCTGGCGCTCGTCCAGCGGCATCTGCAGCGCGCGTTGAATGGTCTCGGCGGTGCGCAGTGTGTCGTAGGGATTGACCTGAAGGGCTTCGATGAGTTGCTCGGCCGCGCCGGCAAAACGCGAAAGCACCAGCACGCCGGGGTCGTCCGGGTCCTGAGCCGCCACAAACTCCTTGGCCACCAGGTTCATGCCGTCGCGCAGCGGCGTGACCAGCGCCACACTCGCGGCGCGGTACAGGCCGGGCAGGCGCTTGCGGGCCACGTTGCGGTGGATGTAACGCACCGGCATCCAGTCGAGTTCACCAAAGTCGCCATTGATGGAGCCGCACAGGCTTTCCAGTTCCTGCTTCAGCGCGGCGTACGCGTCGACCGATTCGCGGCTGGGCGACGCGATCTGGATGAGCGTGGCACTGCCCACGTTCTCAGGGTAGCTCTGCAAAAGCTGGCGAAATGTCTTCAGGCGCTGAGGCAGGCCCTTGGAATAGTCCATGCGTTCCACGCCCACCAGCAAGCGGCGACGTGAATATTCACGGCACATCTGGGCGTGCATCTCCTGTGCGTCCTTGCCTTCGCCCAGCGCAGCAAACTCGTCCACATCGATGCCGATGGGGAAGGCCTGCACCTGCAGCGTCTTGCCGTAAGCACGAAACTCGTGCTCACCCAGAATGTCGGCCGAGGTCTCGGTGCCCACGTAGCGCGAAAAATGCGCCACGTCGGCGTTGCTCTGCAGGCCCACCAGGTCGTAGGCGAAGAGCGAGCGCATCAGCCAGTCGTGGGCCGGAACGGCAGCCAGGATCAAAGGCGGCGGTACCGGGATGTGCAAAAAGAAGCCCATGCGCTGCTGGCAGCCCATGGCACGAAGCTCGGCAGCCAGCGGCATCAGGTGGTAGTCGTGTACCCAGATGATGTCGTCGGGTCGGAGCAGGCCGGCGAGCTTGTGCGCGAACATCTGGTTCACGCGCCGGTAGCCGCCGATGTAGCCCGCATCAAAATCGGCGAGATCCAGCCGGTAGTGGAACACCGGCCACAGCACACCGTTGCTGTAGCCCAGGTAGTAGCTGTCGTGGTCCTCGCGGCTCAGGTCCACCGTGGCCAGTTGCACGTTGCCGGCCTGCTGCAGGTGGAGCTCACCTTCTCCCGGGGTGCCGTTTTCGACGATCTTGCCGCTCCACCCAAACCACAGCCCGCCCGAAGCCTCCAGCGCCTGGCCCACCGCCACCGCCAAACCTCCCGAGGCCGGTTTGCGAGGGTCCGCTATTCGGTTGGATACGACAACGAGACGACTCATCCGATACCTTCCAGTTTGCAGAATTCAATCTGTGGCAAGCGACGTGCCTCCATCAAGTCGCAACGCGGAACCGGCTTCGCCGGGCCGGGGGTGCGGCCCCCTGGTGGGAGGCGCAGAAGGCGCATCGGGGGGAGCTTCATATCGGGGTGCATTTCTAGTGTGCTGTCCCGCAAATAGTTGCATGAAATGAAACTGATGAATTCGCGCCCAGGGCAAGGCGCAAACCGCAGCGATAGCCTGTGCTGTCGCGAGGATTTGCAACGCAGCCATGGGTGTGAATGCGCGGTTTCATATGCAAGTTATTGACGGGACAGGACACTAGATCACCGTGTCCCATGCGGTTGAGAGCCTGACAGCCGCATTGATGATGCCGACCATCGAGTAGGTCTGAGGGAAGTTGCCCCACATCTCGCCGGTGACGGCATGGGTGTCTTCCGACAGCATGCCCAGTGGATTGCGTGCGGCCAGCATGGTCTCGAAAATGGCACGGGCTTCGTCCACCCGGCCAATGCGGGCGAGCGCGTCGATGCGCCAGAAGGTGCAGATGTTGAATGCCGTCTCTGGTGTGCCGAAGTCGTCGGGCGCTTCATAGCGGCGCATGTAGGGGCCATCGCACAGGTGCTCTTCCAGTGCCTTCAGCGTGGCAATGAAGCGCGGGTCCATGGGGTCGATGATGCCCACCTCGGCCATCAGCAGCACGCTGGCGTCCAGGTCGCGCCCACCGAAGCTCTCGGCGAATGCCTGGCGTTCTTCGTTCCACGATTCGCCCAGGAT
The DNA here is from genome assembly GCF_030651625.1 of Hydrogenophaga sp. GTDB lineage: Bacteria > Pseudomonadota > Gammaproteobacteria > Burkholderiales > Burkholderiaceae_C > Hydrogenophaga. Next base: position 129,087 of record NZ_JAUSCF010000020.1, read on the forward strand.
GCGATCACGCATGTGGGCCGCGTGCTGTTGCCAGTGCGTCGCACGCTCGGGCAGTTGCAGGGTGTGAGCGATCTTGGCCAGGCGGTCGCAGGCGGCCCAGCACATGAGGGCGGAGCTGGTGTGTACCCGGGCGCGCGTGCGCAGCTCCCACATGCCGGCATCGGGTTTGTCAAAAATACGCACCGCTTGAGCGCCCACCGCTTCGAGTCGCTCGAACTCGGCCAGGCCCGCCGGGTGCAGCAGGCGCTTGTCGTGAAAAGCCTGTGCAGCTGCGAGCACGATGTTGCCGTACACATCGTGCTGGAAATGTTCCTGCGCCTGGTTGCCCACGCGAACTGGTCCCATGTTGCGGTAGCCCGGCAGGTTTTCGCACAGGCTCTCGGGCAGTTCGCGCTCCAGGCCTATGCCGAACAGCGGCTGCACATGGCCGCCGTTGGCGCCCACCACCGCGTTGGTCAGCCAGCCCAGGTAGTCTTCCATTGTGCTGACTTCGGCCAGGCTGTTGAGCGCGCGCACCACAAAGAAGGCATCGCGCAGCCAGCAGTAGCGGTAGTCCCAGTTGCGCTGTGTGCCCGGGGCCTCGGGGATGCTGGTTGTCATGGCTGCCACGATGGCACCCGTGTCCTCGAACACCGAGAGCTTGAGGGTGATGGCCGCGCGGATCACCGCATCCTGCCATTCCAGCGGCAAGGCCAGACGCCGCGTCCACTCGCGCCAGTAGGCCAGCGTTTCCTGCTCGAAGTGGCGGGCGGTGTCGCCCACGCCGCCCTCCAGGGTTTCGTCGGGCCCGAGCAGGAAGTTGTGCTCGCGCGTCAGCAAGAAGGGTTCGCGGCTGATCACATGCGAAACCGATGCGTCGGTCTGCAGGCGCAGGGTCTGCTGGTCGCCCACATAACGGATGTGGTTGCTGCCAGAGGTGATGGTGGGGGTTTGCGCACCCCAGTGAAACCGCGGCGTCAGCTGCACCCGCACCCGCGGCGCCCCTTTCAGCGGTCGGACCCTGCGCACCAGCATGGTGGGGCGAAAAAAGCGGCCACGGGAAGGGAAGCGCGGCGCAAAGTCGGTGATCAGCAGGCCCTGGCCATCGCGGTCCCACAATTCGGTGTGAAGCACCGCCGTGTTGGGGGCGTAGTACTGGCGCGATTCGGCCAGGTTCTCGATTTCGATGGAAAACGCGCCAGCGCCCTCGTCCCCGCCAAGCAGGGCATGGAAGACCGGGTCGCCGTCAAAGCGGGGCAGGCAACTCCACACCACCCGTCCCTGGAGGTCGATCAGCGCGCTGAAGGCGCAATTGCCCACCACACCCAGCGACAGCGAGGCGGGTGCAGGCGGGGCGAAACCACGGGGCTGGTTGGCGGAGGGGTTGGGCATTGTTGTCAAGGTGTTGAGAGTTCCGGTGAGGTTTTGGCCAGCCAGGCGCGAAGCGCCAGGGGGTCTGCGATCCGGTGCAGGGCACAGCTGTGACCGTCACCGACCTTGATGCCGGCACCACCCAGGCGTTGCACCACTTCAAAGCCGGCTTCGTCGGTCACGTCGTCCCCGGCGAACAGGGGAATTCGGCCAGAAAAGGGCGCCTCGGCCATGAAGGCCTGGATCGCATGCCCCTTGTTGACGCGGGCCGATTTCACTTCCACCACGGCCTTGCCGCGCAGCAGTTGCAGGCCGGGGGTGTGCTGCACGGACGCCTGCATCGCGCTCACGCATGCGGCTTCCAGTTCGGGCGCCAGCCGGAAATGCAGCGCCATGGCGGTGTGCTTGTGCTCGACCAACAGGCCCGGGTGCCGAGACGCCAATGCGTTGGCGGCCGCCAGCGCAGGCCCGAGATCGGGTACCTGCTCCGGATCCAGCGAGACCATGCCCCATTCGGCGCGCCGAACCGCGCCGTGCTCGTAGGCGGCCGGCAGTTGCAGGGGGGCGATCATGGGCTCAATGTCGGCCTGCGCACGTCCGGTGATCAGCGCCACCGCGCCACCGAGCTGCGCGTGCAGGCGCTCCAGCAGGCTCAGCAGCTCGCCAGGAATGACCACGGCATCGGGTCGGGGGGCCAATTCCGCCAGGGTGCCGTCGAAATCAAGAAACAGGGCCGACCGGGCGGTCAGCAGGCCAGGTGGGGTACTCATCGGGTGTAACCCTAACAGACTTGGGATTGCGTTGCGCCGATATGTCCCTTTCTTCCGACATCGAAGGTGCGGGAAGCGGTTGTTCCACGCTACCGGTCAGAGGTGTCAACCAGCCAGGGTCTGCTCGTCGCTCGCCAAGTGGGCCGTGAGCGCCGCGACACGTGCATCCTGAATGCGTTGGCCCACCTGGGCGCCCGTGACACCCGCAGCGATGGCTTCTGCCGCCACGCTGGTCGTGGACACCGAGCACGCTACAGCCAGTGCCTGTTCCAGCCTCTTGCGCTGGGGGTAGGCCGAGTCGTGGAGGCCGAGTCGTCCGCGGGCATCGCACTCGCAGGCCAGCAGCACTTCCCCGAACCGCGCAGGCTTTCGGAATGCGTCGCATCGCTCCAGCAACCGCACCAGCGCGGCGGCATTGAAGCCCTGGCTGCGGTGAATGTTGCCGTGCTCGCGCGCCACCACGTCGGCCAGTTCGCGGCATTCCACCGGCACACGCAGACGCTCGCTCAAGCCCTTGAGCAGGCGGGCACTGCGCTCCTCGTGGCCGATGTGGCGCGGCAACACGTCGGCCGGTGTCGTGCCCTTGCCCAGGTCGTGGCACAGGCAGGCAAAACGGGTGGGCAGATTGGCGGCCAGTCGCGCGCTCATGTCGAGCACCATCATCAGGTGCACGCCGGTGTCGATTTCGGGGTGATAGTCGGCACGCTGCGGCACGCCCCAGAGGCGGTCGACCTCTGGCAACAATCGCTTCAGGGCGCCGCATTCGCGCAGTACCTCGAACATGCGGCTGGGCCGCTGCTCCATCAGGCCGCGCGCCAGTTCCTGCCACACCCGCTCGGACACCAGGTGGTCCACCTCGCCGTGGCCCACCATCTGGCGCATCAGCGTGAGGGTTTCGGGAGCGACCGAAAAGTCGGGAAAACGCGCCGCAAACCTCGCCAGCCGCAGGATGCGCACAGGGTCTTCTCCGAAGGCGGCCGTCACGTGGCGGAGCACGCGATCGCGCAGATCGCGCTGTCCCCCAAAGGGGTCGATGATCGACGCGCTTGCCGGCCGCTCTGCCTCGGTTTCTGCCACAGCCATGGCGTTGATGGTCAGGTCGCGACGGGCGAGATCGTCTTCCAGCGTGACGCCAGGAGCGGCGTGGAAATCGAAGCCGTGATAGCCCGGTGCGGTCTTGCGTTCGGTGCGGGCGAGTGCGTATTCTTCGCGCGTCTGCGGGTGCAGGAACACGGGGAAGTCTCTGCCGACGGGCAGGAAGCCTTGCTCCACCATGGTTTCGGGCGTGGCGTCCACGACCACCCAGTCCCGGTCTACATGCGAGGCATCGGGTAGTGATGTGCTTTGCGCCATCAGTGCGTCGCGGACTGCGCCGCCTACCAGGTAGGTTTTCATTTTGGCTAGTGTAGGGTGGGTGGGGTCGTTGGGTTTGCGCGGGCTTTGTGGCTTTCGTTAGGGTTTGTTCTTTCGTGGCGTGCCGGGTCTCGGCCCGGCGGCCGAGTTACCTTTCTTTGCGTCACGTCGCCAAAGAAAGGTAACCCAAAGAAAGGCGACCCTGCTGCCAGTGACCCCTGCGCTGCGCTCCGGGGCAACCTGTGGTGCTCGCAGCGGGCGGGGTCCGTGCAAACTCGCTGCGCTCAGACATGCACGGCCCTTTTTCCGCCCGCTGCTGCGCTCCTCGGCACCGGCAGAAGGGGCCCGAATACGGGATCGGGCTTCCTCGCGTGCATACGACTCGGCCAACCGGACGAGGCCCCTTCTGCGCGAGCCGAGCACCGCAGGGTGCCCGTAGCGCAGCGCAGGGGTCACTGGCAGCAGGGGGCGTTTTCTTTGCCTACTTTCTTTGTCGACACAAAGAAAGCAGGTGCGCCGCCGGGCGCACATCCCGGCACGCCACGAAAGGAAAAACACAGCCAGAAAAACAAACCCGTCTTGTCATCGCCCCAACCGATAAGGCTCCTCAAAATCCAGAAAATCGTGTTCCGCCAAAGCATCCTCAACCCAAGCCTTTACCCCCGGCAGCCCACACACCCGCTCCACATACGCCGCCAGGTCGGCAGGCAACGGTAGGCCATAAGTCTTGATGCGCATGCACACCGGCGCAAAGTACGCATCGGCAATGCTGAAGTCGCCAAACAGCAGGGCACCTTCAGGTTGTGCGGCCAGCAGTTCGCTCCACAACCCGCACAGCCGGGCCATGTCGGCACGCACACCGGCCTGGTCGCGCCAGATCAGCTTGCCCGTGTCGGGTAGCGATGCTTCGATGTTCATGGGGCAGTGGCTGCGCAGCGCGCCGAAGCCGCTGTGCATTTCAGCGCAGACGCTGCGCGCCCGGGCGCGTGCCTTGGCATCGGCAGGCCACAGTTTCTTTTCCGGGAAGCGTTCGGCCAAATACTCGGCAATCGCCAGCGTGTCCCACACCGCGAAGCCGTTGTCCAGCAGAACCGGTACCTTGCCCACCGGGTTGACGCCGCGCAGTGCTTTCTTGAAGGTCGAATCCGCCTCGAACGAGTCGAAGCGGACCATGACTTCTTCGAATGGAATGCCGGCCTGCTTCATCAGCACCCAGGGGCGCATGGACCAGGACGAATAGTTCTTGTTGCCGATGTAGAGCTGGGGCATAGGATTGCTCCCCCCGCGCCGCTTCGCGTCACCCCCCTCTCTCTCGCCTCCGGCGGGAAGGGGGCGGCACCTTGGACCGGCGGAGCCGGATCTTCGGTGCCCCTGGATGGGGCTGCTTTTGGCGACGAGGTGTGTGGTTGAACGAACCGCCATGTTAGTGCCAGGCTGTCGTGCCATTGATGCCAAAAGAACCACGGATTGATTCAGTGGTCATATGGCATCGCCGGAGTGCCTCAGGGGCGGACGTTGTGCCGGTATTCGGTGAGGCGGCTGCGGCCGCCGCGTGTGCCGAGGTAGGCTGGGGCGACGGCGTGCACGCTGGTGGGCTCGATGCCGAGGGACGACAGGCCTGGCCACTGGCCGGTGGCCACGTTGTCCACGCTCATGGCGGCAAGGTTGTCGCGGCTCATCAGGGGCTCGCCAGGGGCCATTTCCATCATCAGGGCCTGCAGCTTGCCCAGCGCCATGGGCAGCGGCAGGATCGGGCGCTCGCGGCTGCCGTGGCGTCCGGCCAGGCGGACCAGTTCGGCCAGTGTGAGCACGTCGGGCCCGGCGCATTCGAAGGTCTGGCCCACGCTGGACATGGGCAATCCCTTGTCCTGCAGGCACGCGACCACGGCCGCGGCCACGTCTTGCACCCAGACCGGTTGAAACCGTGCACTGGCGCCGGCCAGCGGCATCACGGGAAACACGGCCTGCAGGCGCGCAAACAGGTTCAGAAAACGATCACCGGCGCCAAAAATCACGCTGGGGCGCAGGATGGTGAGGTCGAGTCCGCCGTTGCGCAGCACTTCCTCGCCGCGCGCCTTGCTGCGTTGGTAGAGCGACGGTCCGTCAAGGCCCACGCCGAGGGCGCTGATGTGCACCACACGCTTCACACCAGCCGCCTTGCAGGCTTTGACCAGCGTCTGGGGCAGCGCAACGTGTGCTCGCTCGAAGGCCGCCTCGTTGCCATGCAGGATCGCCACCAGATTCACGACCGCGTCGTGTCCCGCCAGCAGCCGGGTGAGCTGAGCCTGGTCGTGCACGTCGGCTTCCAGCACGGTGAGGCGCGGCAGATGCTGAACCTGTGCGGCGTTGATGGCGCGGCGGGTGGGCACCGTGATGCGCCAGCCGAGCCGGTGCAACTGTTCGCAAACCTGGCGACCCACAAAACCGGTGCCACCGAGAACGAGGATGTTGGGGGTCTGGGACATGAAAGGATTTCTGTGAAAGAGAGAAAGTTTGCTGGAGAAGGCTATGGGTGGCTCAGGGCAGGTCGCGATTCACCGCTTGTGCCGTGGCCTCGCGTGGACCCACCACGCCCAGCCGTGCGCGCAGCGATTGCGGTTGTCCGCTGATCAGGGCCGCGTAGTTGGTGGTGTTGGCCAGAACCTGCTTCACGTAGTCGCGGGTTTCTTCAAACGGAATGTTCTCTGCCCAGATTTCGCCCGCCAAAGCAGGGCCGTTGCGCCAGGCGCGTGGGCGGCCAGGCCCGGCGTTGTAGGCGGCCGCAGCCAGGGGCAGCGAGCCCTCGAAATCATCCAGAGCGAACTTCAGGTACGCGGTTCCGATGAGGATGTTGGTCTCGCGCTCGGTGATGTGGTGAGGGCGAAAGTTGGTCAGCCCGATTCTGTTCGCCGTCCAGCGCGCAGTGGCCGGCATCACCTGCATCAAACCGGAGGCACCCACGTGCGAGCGCGCATTGGTGACAAAGCGGCTTTCCTGGCGAATCAGGCCGTACACATAGGCTGGATCGAGTCCGATCTCGTTCGACCGGCGAACCACTTCAACCTGGTGCGGCATGGGGAAGCGCTGGGCATGGTCGGCGACGGCGCTGGTGCGCAGGCTGGTGTTGATGCAGCGGTCCCACAACTCGTGGCGGCAGGCCAGATCTGCCGCAGCCAGCAGCTCCCGCTCCGGCATGCCGCCCGGCGAATGCAGGGCCACGGTGTAGTGCCATTCACGCACCCCCTCACCCCGCAGGCCCAGCCGAATGGCGGCCAGCGCCCGCTGCAGCCCCGGGTGGCTGGCTGCGGTCTGGCGTTCCTGCGCCGTCAAGGCAGCAGGCGGTGCAGGGGGTGTGATGGGATGTCCCAATTCTTCCAGCGCCAGCTGCTCGTAAAAGCCGTGGGGCGAGGCAATGCTGTCGTAGAGCGCGCGGGCCTGCACGGTGGCGGTGGCCTGATCCGGCTCGCGCATGGCCTGCATGGCGCGCGCGCGCCAGTAAACCCATGTGGGCTCACTGGCCTGCGCCTCACTCATGTGGGCGATCGCGTCGCGCACATGGCCCCATGCCCCTGCCCGCATGCCGGCGCGGGCCTTCCAGGCCAGGTGGTCATCGGTCATGAGGGCGTCCTGCCCATGGACAAAGTAGCTCAAGGCTTCGTTCTGTAGCTTCTGGGCCGATCGTTTACCGATCACGCCCCAGACCCAGCTGCGCTCTTCCTGCGTGAGTTGCGCCACCCAGCGCTTGCGGTTCATCTCCTCGGCTGCCGCCGCCGGGTCGCTGAAGGCCAGGCGGATCGTGGCCAGCACCACCATCTCCTTGGTTTGCGTGCGAATGGCCATGAGCTTCTCGTCCAGGAACTGCGCCGGGTTCTTGGCCACTTCGTCCACCAGGGGTACCCACTGCGGATCCAGCATGGCCACCGCCTGCGACACCGCAGCGGGTCGATTGGCGTCCATGGCCAGACGCGCGCGCTGCCACACCGCCTGCTTCGGGAGATGGCCGCTGTCCAGAAAAGCCTGGGCGGCGGTGGCACAACCGTCTTCGGCGTCGCGCTGGGCATGCCACAAGGCCTGCACCTGCGCCGCGGCTTCCTCGGCTGGAATCCGCCTGGCGGCGGCATCCAGCATCAGGGCATAGCACTGGATCTGCCGGTCGTCGTTCATGCGGAAAGCCGGCAGTTCGGCAGCGAAGTTGGCCCAATCGCGCTGCTTGGCCAGCAGCAGCAACCAGTCGTTGCGCAGCCTGTCTTCCCAGTAGGTTCCCGGGTGGCGTTGCAGGGCGGCGCGCACTTCTGAAGGCTGGGCGGAGTCCAGTCGGGCCCGCATTTCCCAGTAGCTGGCCAACGGCTCCAGCACGTGCCCGCGCACGGCCGGCAGCAAAGCGGACAGGGTGGCCGCATTGCCTCGCCGGAAAGCTTCGCGCATTTCCAGTATGGTCGTGTCTGCTTGGCCTTGCGCCCACGCCGCGCCCTGCACACACAGCGCAGCCATAATGGTCCAAAGACCCCGCCTCAAGTTCACCGGTTTCATGTACTGATTATGGACATCAACGATCGCGAGAGTTCCCCAGACAGTGGGCCGGCCGGTGTGGTCGGACAGACGGCCGCCGAGCTCAAGGCGGCCTGGCGCAAGCAACTGGTGGACAAACGCCAGAAGCTGGCCGACAGGGCCTGGCGCAACGATCTGCTGCAGCGGGTCATGCGAGTCTGGCTGATTGAGCGCAGCGATGCGGTCATCGGGGCTTATTGGCCGATCAAGGGCGAGTTCGATCCCTTGCCGGCCCTGTTTCGCTGGCAGGAAGCGGGTCTGGAGGAAGATGCACAAGGCGCGCAGCGGCACCGGCGCATCAGCCTGCCCGTTGTCAACAAGGTGGACAAGACCCTGACCTTCTACACCTGGTACCCCGGATGCCCGATGGAGGAGGACGCCTACGGCATTCCCAAGCCGAAGGACACCGAGATCGTGGTGCCGACCTTGATCTTTGTTCCCTGCGTAGGCTATGGCCCTGGCGGCTACCGGCTGGGTTACGGCGGCGGCTTTTACGACCGCACCCTGGCCAGCCTGCAGCCCAAACCGTTCACCGTGGGCCTCGGTTACGACTTTGGGTACCTGCCCCATCTGCAGCCCGAGGCGCACGACATGCCGCTGGACGCGATCCTGGCCGACACCGGTGTGATGTGGCCCGAGCGCCGGTGAGGCGATGATCGTTCGCCAGCCTGCGCTCTTGCACCAGTGGGTGCACATCCAGTACCAGGAAAACAGCGCCTTCACCGAAACATACGGCTTCTCCGGCAGCCAGGGTGCGGTCAATCTGGAGGGCCTGCTCATCAGCACACCCGCCGCCTCGCGCGATGTGGTGTTCCTCATGATGCATCCCAGTTCCACGCTGCAGCTGCTGCCCCTTCCGCCGGCGCTCGCCGCTGCGGGCTACCCGGTGTTGTGCATGGGCACCCGCTATGCCAAAAACGACACCGCGCTCATCATGGAAAAGGTGGTGCTCGACGTCGGCGCCAGTGTGCGGCATGCGCGCGAGGTGCTGGGCTTTGCCCGGGTCGTGCTCATGGGTTGGTCGGGTGGCGGCTCACTGGCCCTGTTTTACCAGTCTCAGGCCGAGCGACCCAGCATCCAGCGCACGCCGGCCGGTGAGGTACTTGACCTGAATGCTGCACGTCTGCCGCCGGCCGATGCGGTGGTGCTCGAAGCCGCGCACCGCTCGCGGGCGCATTGCCTGCGGGACTGGATCGACCCGTCTGTGCTGGACGAGGACAACCCCGATCTGCGCAATCCCGAATTCGATCTTTACGCGCCCGGCCTGCCGGTACGGCCACCGTACCCGGCCGACTGGCTGGCGGCCTACCGCGCTGCCCAGCTGGCGCGCGTGCGCCGCATCACCGCGCGGGTGCAGGACACACTGGACACCCTCAGGCGCCGTGGCGGGCCCGAGGTGGAGCGCGGCTTCGTCACCCATCGCACGCTGGCCGATCCGCGCTTTCTGGATGGCGACATCGACCCCAATGGCCGCGTGATCGGCCGCTGTTACCTCGGTGTGCCCGAGACGGTGAACAGCGGACCCGTGGGCATGGCCCGCTTCTCCACACTGCGTTCCTGGCTCTCTCAATGGTCCATCGACGATTCGCGCGCCATGGGTGAGGCTTGTGCGCGCGACATCAGCGTGCCGCTGCTCGCGATCGAACACGGGGCCGACGACGCCGTTCCCCAGCCCGACATCGGCCTCATGTTCGACGCCTGCGCCAGCACCGACAAGGTCATGCAGGTGGTGGTTGGCGCCAACCATTACTTCCAGGGCCAGCCCGGTGAGCTGCAGCAGTCGGTATCGCTGATCACCGCCTGGATGCGTCAGCGCGGCTTTTAGAACACATGCAGCATCAGGGATGCTCTGCTGTCGCGTGCACTTCGGTGATGCGCTTTTCGCGGCGAACCAGGTAGAGGCCGCTGGCGATCACGATGGTCGCGCCCAGCCAGGTATGGGCCGCAGGCAGGCTTTGCCAGATGAGCCAGTCGAGTCCCACACCCCAGGCCAGTGCGGTGTACTCGAAGGGCGCCACGGCAGACGCCTGACCGTGGCGGAACGCCTCGGTGATGGCGAGCTGGCCACCGAACCCGGTGACGGCAAGGGCCAGCAACAGGGCCGCGTCGTCTGGCTGGATGGCCACCCAGTTCGGCAGCGCCAGCGCCCCCGCGCCAACCGACATCATCACCATCATCCACAGGATCAGGCTTTCGCTGCTGTCGGTGCGGCTGGCGAGGCGGCCTGCAATGGCAGCCACTGCGTAGCAGAGGGCCGCCCCCAGGACGGCCAGGCCGCCCACGGTCACGAAGCCGGTTTGCAGCGCATCGCCGCTGGGTCGCAGCGCGATCAGCACGCCCACAAAACCGATGCCGATGGCCCACCAGTGGGCCGGTGGCACGCGCTCCTTGAGCACGGGCACCGAGAGCGCGGTGATCATCAGCGGTGCAATGAAAAACAGCGTGTAGGCCGCCGACAGCGGCAGTTCACGCACGCCCAGCGTGAACAGCGCCAGCATGGCGATGCCCAGCACACCGCGCAGCAGGTGCAGCGGCCAGCGCACGCGGCGCACCGTGTGCCAGGTGCCGCGCCAGGCGATGTACACCACCACCAGCGGCAGCGCGGTCATGCCGCGCAGTGCGGCAATCTGCAGTACCGGGTAGCGCGAGGACAAGGTCTTCAGCACCGCGTCCATGAGCGCAAAAAATCCCACGGCGGCGAGCATGAAGACGATGCTGCGCAGGTTGCCGCTCAGCGGGTGGCGAGGGGATGACATGGATGGAGCGAAGGAGCAAAGCGCGAGAGTGTGCACCAGTTTTCTGCGAGCTGCTGACACCCACGGCACCGGACCAGACCGGTCCATCCCAGCGCACGCACGCACGCATGCCAGCGTCCATCCCGCGCGCCGTTCCGCCGCTTCCAGAGTGGCGCGGCCTCGCGCACCGGCATCAGTCGATCTGGTCCACGGTGTCCGGATCGGGCACGTCGCCAATGGCCTGGCGCGTCAACGCGGCCTGATCCAGCAACCAGTCGAAAAAGGCCTTCACCTCCGGGCGCTGCATGCTTCGCTGTACCGGAATCAGCCAGTAGACCAGAGGCGAGTCGAGTCGCGTCTGTGGCAATGGCTCCACCAGATCACCACAGGCCAGGCTTTCGGCCACCAGCGGCAGGCGCGCCAATGCCACCCCTTGCCCGGTGAGCGTGGCTTGCACGATCTGGTGGGCGTAGTTGAAGTAGAGCCAGCGCTTGGGTGTGAGTCGCGTTTTGGCGCCAGCCCCGCGCAGACGCGACTTGCCCACGGGGGCGGGTGTGCTGGCGTTGCTGGCCTTCCCGGCTTGTTCATCGATCCAGCGCTGCCAGGTCAGCCATTCGAGGTGGCGGGTGCGGTGCGCATCACCGGCTTCGATCAGGGTGAGTTGCGCCAGATCTTCCACTTTCTCGATCTGGTGTTCTCGCAGCAGCCACGGACTGACCACGGGCGTGAGCTGTTCGCCGAACAGGCGCGTCGCGTTGGCTGCCACGCCTTGCGGCACGGTGTAGCGCAAGGCCAGGTCCACATCGGCGGTCGCCAGGTCAACCTGTGTGTCGGAGGTGTCGATGCGGATATCGATGTCCGGGTGGTCCCGCTGGAAGGCCTCGAGGCGGGGAATCAGCCACATGGAAGCGAACGAGGCCCAGGTGGTCACGGTCACGCTTTTGCGCCCAGCGCTCTGCCGTATCTGGCGCACCGCCGCATCAATGCGTTCCAGTGCCATGCCGGCGGCACGCAGCAACTGCGAGCCTGCGCTGGTGATCTCCACCGCGCGCGTGTGGCGCAGGAACAGCGTCACGCCAACTTCGTCTTCCAGCGCCTGTATCTGCCGGCTGACCGCACTCTGCGTCAGTGAGAGCTCGTCGGCCGCCACGCGGAAGTTCAGGTGTCGGGCGACGGCGTCGAAGGCCCGCAGATGCCCCACAGAAATCGGGCGGGTACGAGGCGGTCGGTCGTTGGATTGCATGGCTCATGCCTTTTCTATTGATGCGTAAACCGAATGAATAGCTTACCCCCATTTCATTGGACCGAAGGGCGCGCGCAACCGACCATGTCAACCTGTTCCACTGTCTCAGGAGTCCGCCATGTCGCCACTACAAGCCCCTTCATCTGCCGCTGCGGCCGGCTCGAAGCACCGCACCCTCATGGCTGGCGCCTGGGGCCTGGCCCAGGGGCGCGCCCTCGGCCTGCACGCCGGGCAACCGGCAGAACTGCGTATCCTTCGCGGCCGTGTGTGGGTCACGCTGGGTGACGCCCTCCATCGGTCTGAGCCGGTCGGGATGCAGGTGGCTGGCGATGTCTTCCTGCACGCGGGCGATGTGCTCCGGGTGCCACGCGGCGCGCGGTTGGTGATGGAATCGCTGGACACCGCGTCCGAACCCGCCGCGCTGTTCGACTGGGTCGAAGATTCGGGCCGTGCGCTGCGCAACCGGCCCGGCAGGTTCAGGCGCGAAGTGCTGGCACCCGGGCATGACCTGGCGCTGGCGCTGCGCCAGGCGGCCCTGGCATTCACCCGCCTGGTTCGGGGGCTGCTGGGCTATGGCGAATTTCTGGTGGCGGGTCGCGGCAGGGTGCTGTCGCGTTTTGAGGGCAACCCACCTTGAGCCTCAGGCGGCGGGCTTTCGCGCTCGCCGACTGGGTTGGCGCGCGGCCACCGCCGCCCCCAGCGCCAGTCTCGCCCATGGAAGCATGAGCGCAGGCGATTCCAGTGCTTCATGCGGCGGGGTGTGGTAATTCAACTTCATGGACTCGCCCTTGGCGTCATAGACAAAAGGCTGTGCGCCAGCCGCGAGCCAGACCGGCTCGGTGGTGGCGTTGGTCTTGAGGTACAGCGTTTCCCAGGCAATGATGGCGATGTTCATGCCGTCGGTGGAAATGCCCCAGCCACCGAACATGCGCTTGGCCACACATGGCCCCACGCCAGAGAGCAACTCGCAGGCGTGCAGGACGAACGGATCGGTGACGGGTTTGGCAGGCATGGGTGGATCGTAGAGGTTGATCAGCCAAGTTGCCAACGCCGAGTGGAGATGAACAACACTTCCGGAGAGCAATGCCTGTTCCAGAAATACCGTGGAGCCGGCTCCTCCGGTCCACTTGTATCGCCCCCTCGAACGGGGTGACGCCAAAGGCGGCGCGGGGGTGGGACAATTCCCCATGGCCCGCCCCAAATCCGCCTCCCACGATCTCAAACGCGAACAGATCCTCGATGTGGCCGCAGATTGCTTCGCCCGCCAGAGCTTCCCTGCGGCCAGCATGAACGACATCGCGACCGCCTGTGGCACCAGCAAGGCCCGGCTCTACCACTACTATGAGAGCAAGGAAGCGATCCTGTTTGACTTGCTGGACCGCTACACCCAGCGCCTGCTGGCGCTGATTGGCGAATCCGAGGCGCGGGCGCAGCGAAAGAACCTCAGTGAGCGCGATGCCTTGAGCGAACTGGTGCGTGCCTTTCTCGCCGAATATGAAAGTTCGGCCACCCGCCACGTGGCGCTGGTTTCAGACACCAAGTTTCTGGGTGAGGTGCAGCGCGACTTGATCCTGAACCGGCAGCGCGACGTGGTGGCTGCTTTCACCCGATTTCTGCGCCGGGCTTACCCCGAGCGGGTCACCTCGGTGAACCAGACGGCATTGACCATGATGCTGTTTGGCATGATCAACGGGACGTTCACCTGGTTACGTCCCGACGGGCCACTGAGCTATGCCGCGTTTGCCGACGAAGTGGTGGCCGTGCTGGAACGGGGACTGGCATGACCCAGTTGCCAACCGTCTCCAGCCCCAGACCGGGCCTTTTCATACCAACGGCTGAAAAGGTCAAAAATTTACTTATATGTAATTGATTTCGTTTAGGTAAAATCTTGCAGATTGCAGTTTGCACTTTTCCGACCCCCACAGGAGACCACCCATGAGCAAAGCCTTCGCCTCCCAGGCCGACCTGGAAGACAAAAAAACCACTTTCGAACAGCTCAGTCAACATTGCTGGGCCTACACCGCCGAGGGCGACCCGAATTCCGGCGTCATCATTGGTGAGAAATACATCATGGTCAGTGACGCCACGGCCACGCCGGCCATGGCGCAGGACCTGATCAAACAGATCCGCACCGTCTCGGACAAGCCGATCAAGTACGTGCTGCTCACCCACTACCACGCGGTGCGCGTGCTCGGTGCCAGCGCCTACCTCGCCGAAGGCGCCACGGAGGTCATTGCCAGCCGCGGCACCTATGAACTGATCGTCGAACGTGGCGCGCAAGACATGCAGAGCGAGATGGAGCGCTTTCCGCGCCTGTTCCGTGGCGCCGACAGCGTGCCCGGCCTGACCTGGCCCACCATGGTCATTGGCGACGGCAAGCCTGGTCGTCAGGGCAGCCTGGAAGTCGATCTGGGCGGTGTGAAGGTCAGCATCTGGCACCCGGGTCCGGGCCACACCCGTGGCGACACCATTGCCTGGGTGGAAGCAGAAAAAGTGCTGTTCAGTGGCGATCTGGTGGAGTACGAAGCAGGCGTGTACACCGGTGACGCGCAGCTGGAAGAGTGGCCCACCACCCTGGAGGCCCTGCGCGAGTTGAAGGCCGAGTTCATCGTGCCCGGCCGTGGCGAGGCCATGAAAGGCAATGCCGACGTGAACAAGGCGCTGGACTACACCCAGCGCTGGGTCACCACCCTGTTCCAGGCCGGCAAGGAAGCCGCTGCTGCAGGCATGGACCTCAAGACCGCCATGACCCACACCCGCAAGACCATGGACCCTGTGTTTGGCCATGTGTTCATCTACGAACACTGCCTGCCGTTCGACGTGAGCCGTGCCTACGACGAAGCCAAGGGCATCAAGAACCCACGCATCTGGACGGCCGAGCGTGACAAGGAAATGTGGGCGGCCCTGCAGGGTTGAGTGCTGCGAAAGGGGCCGAACAGACCCCAGGCCCATGAAGGAGACCCGCCCAGGCGGGTCTTTTTTTGCGTGCCCAAGACACGCGACTGCCTCAGAAGGTGATCAGGCCTCTTCGTCCTCTTCTGCGGTTTCATCCTCATCGTCCGTGCTGCCAGTGGACTCACCCACCTTCACACTCTCGGTGGCGCTGCCTTTGCGGCCAGCGCTGTCGGTTACGGTCAACGTCACCTTGTATGTGCCGATGGCCTTGTAAGTGTGGGTCACTTTTGCGCCGTTGGCGGTTTCACCATCGCCAAAAGTCCATTCGTACTTCACTGCCGTGGCACCTTCGGGCGCGGCGTTGATCAGGGTGCCGGAACCATCGAAGGTGACCTCTTTGTTGACCACGACCTTCGTTGGGCTCACCTCGATGATGGCGATGGGGTTGCAAGCAGCCAGCAACAATGCCATGGCGGCAATGAAAGCGGCTTTCCAGAGAGATGACGGGCGCAGGGCGGTGGACATGGTGTGACAGCAGCAGAAGTTCGGGGGCACCCCGCCGTTGGCGGAGCAGGTGTCCGCACAATATAAACCTCTTGTGCTGCCGTTGGTGTGACGAATTGATGACCGATTCAGGTCGACCAGCCCAGCAGTCGGTGTCCAACAGGTGGCCCTCGCCACTGCTTTGGTACGATCCCGCGCACCCATCCTGGCGACCCTGCTGTTCCCTCCCAGGCGATTGACAGCCCCTCACTGGTTCATACCACCCATGCTCCATGCTGCGGACCTGCTTGGCCCATCCACCATTGACTGGGCCATTGTCGCGGTCTTCACGGTCGTCTATTTGGGCATGTTTCTCGGCGGCCTGCCGCGCCTGAAGCTGGATCGCTCTGGCGTGGCCCTGCTGGGTGCGATTGCGGTGATCGCGCTGGCCGGTCTGCCGGTTGAAGACGCTGCCCGCGCCATCGACCTGCCAACCATCGTGCTGTTGTTTGCGTTCATGGTGGTGTCGGCGCAGATGCGGCTGGGCGGCTTCTACACCGCTGTGACGCGTCGGGTTGCCTCGCTACCCCTGTCCCGCAGCGCGCTGCTGGGCGCGCTGATCGGCGTGGCGGGTTTGTTATCGGCGGTATTTTCCAACGACATCGTCTGCCTCGCCATGACGCCGGTGGTGGCGCGGCTGTGCTTGCAACGTGGGCTGAACCCGATGCCGTTTCTGATCGGTCTGGCTTGCGCGGCCAACATCGGTTCGGCGGCCACTCTCATTGGCAATCCGCAGAACATGCTCATCGGTTCGGTGCTTCAGTTGCCATTCGCGGGTTATGTGCAACAGGCCTTGCCACCGGTTTTGATCGGGCTGGTGCTGTTGTGGGCGTGGTTGGCGTATGGGCCTGGGGCCAAGTCGGTGAGCCCTCGCCCAAGGCCTCTCCCAGGGAGAGATGGAGTGAACAACCCAGGCATTGAAGAGCCAGCCTTCGACGCCTGGCAGACCGCCAAAGGTCTTCTGGTTGCTGGTGCGCTGCTTCTGATCTTCCTGTTCACCGACTGGCCTCGCGACGTGGCCGCTCTGGTGGGTGCAGGTGTGCTTCTGCTGAGCCGGCGCCTGCAGTCGGCCCGGGTGATGGGACTGATCGACTGGCCGCTGCTGATCTTGTTCATGGGGCTGTTTGTGGTGAACCACGCCTTCGAGAGCACGGGGTTGGCGGGGCAGGCCGTGGGTTGGCTCGCCAGCCAGGGCGTGCACCTGGCCGATCCAGGACCGCTGCTGGTGGTGGGTGTCGTTTTGTCCAACCTGGTGTCGAACGTACCGGCGGTGATGCTGCTGTTGCCGCACCTGGCTGGCAGTGGCGAGCAGGCAGGCGTGATGCTGGCGCTGGTCAGCACGTTCGCTGGCAACCTCCTGCTGGTGGGCTCGATCGCCAACCTCATCGTGGCCGACCTGGCGCGCCAGCAGGGCATCGAGATCGACTGGAAGCGACACGCCCTGACCGGCATTCCGGTGACGCTGGCCACGCTCGCCGTTGTCTGGATCTGGATGCGTTGAGTTGCCGAAACGGCTCCGTCCCAGGGCCCTATGCACGTGCATGTCGCGGTTTGCGACTCGAAGGTTTCGGGCTTCGCTGCAAGAGGGTGGCACGCCACGCAAGCCACGCCGTGAACTCAATGTCACAGGGCCGAGCCTGGCGAGGTGCACCAGCGTGTGGCCGCTACCCAAAAAAAGGTCCAGAGTCGGCTCGCCCCGGCAGGTGCCGGGTGTCAGGCGCCGATTCGGTTCGGATTTGCCGGTTCGGTGCTGTGGCAGGGAAGGTGAGCGGCGGGCCAGTCAGCGCCGGGACGCCAGGCTGACCACATCGTCTTCATATCCTCTGAGCGCTTTGACCGCGTTGGCGCGCTGTGCGGGCGTTGTGCTGTTGTGCAGGGCTGCGAACTGTGCACAACCGTGTTGTACCAGTTGGGCGCTGTATTCAGGATAGCCGGGTGTGGGCGAGCGGCTGATGCGCGCCAAGTGCTCTCGCACCGCCTGCCCGGCAATGGCCGGCTTCGCTTGCAGGTCGCGCACCGTGTTGAGCAGGTCGGCCTGGCGGCGCTCGCGTTCGTACTGGGTGCGTTCGGGGTCCCATGGCGAGCGGCGCACCTGTTCGCGCAACAACTCGCGCTGCGCGGTCGTCAGGGGGCCGTAGAACCGTTCGCTGCGTTCGACGGCTTTCTTCAGACGCTCCTCAAGCGCCCGTTCCGCGCCGGGTCTGAGATGTTCTTTGGCAAAGTCTTCATTGCTCTTGGCCTGGCGCCGTTGCAGGTTCGCCAATTGCACTGCGTCCAGCTGCAACGCCACCCTGGCCATGGGAGCCACCATGCGCTCTGCGGCGACGTCGATGCGTTGACGGATCGTCTCGAACTCGGTGCACGCTTCGGCAGGCGAGACATCGCGCAATGCCAGGTCTTGCCATGCGCGCAGTTGCCGCGAGTACGCTGGCAACTCGGTGCTGCGGTGCCACTGGAAGAAATCGTCTATCTTGCTGCGCACCTGAGGCGTCTGTTCGCTGGTGAAGTCAATGTGGCCGTCCAGCCACCAGTAGGTGAGGTTGGGTGCCTGGTTGTAGGCCAGCCGGGCGGTGCTGCAGGCGGCCAGGCCCGCGGCGAGCACAAAGGCGGTTCCGTAGGCCAGAACCCTGCGGGAGATAATTGACGAATTCAACGCGCTGGCAAGAACGCCGCGCATTTTGTCCCCGAAAGAGGTGCTCATGTCGTTCCCTGTGGATGTGGTGGTGATGGCGGCCGGCAAAGGCACGCGCATGAAGAGTCAACGACCCAAAGTGTTGCACCGATTGGCTGGGCGCGCACTGGCCCAGCACGTGATCGACCGTGCCGTGCGGTTATCGGCGCGTTCGGTGGTGGTGATCACCGGACATGGTGCCGAGCAGGTGGAGCGGGGACTGAATGCGTCTGAAGGTGCCGCGCTGCGGTTCGTGCGGCAGGAGCCCCAGCTGGGCACGGGTCACGCGGTGCAGCAGGCGGTGCCGCTGCTGGCGGACGATGGTGTTGTCCTGATCCTGAACGGTGACGTTCCCCTGATCGGTCAGGACACGCTGGAAGCGCTGCTGCAGGCTTGTGCGGGCCAGTACCTCACCCTGCTGAGCGTGGACACCGGCGCAGATGCCACCGGCTATGGCCGCATCGTTCGCGGCACCAACGGCTCGGTGCGAGCCATCGTGGAACACAAGGATGCCGACGCACAGCAGCGTCTTGTCACCGAGTGGTACAGCGGCGTCATGGCAGTGCCCGCCGAAGTGCTCAAGCCTCTGCTCGCAGAACTCGGCAATGACAACAGCCAGGGGGAGTACTACCTGACCGATGTGGTCAAGCACGCGGTGGCACGCGGCCTGCAGGTGCGGGCCATCACCACGTCCGATGCAGTGCAGGTGGCCGGTGTGAACAGCCCGGTGCAACTGGCCGAGCTGGAGCGCGCCTACCAGCGCAGGCTGGCCGAAGCGTTGATGGAACAAGGGGTGCGCCTTGCTGATCCGGCACGGCTGGATGTGCGTGGCGAACTGATGTGCGCAGCCGACGTGGAGATCGATGTGAACTGCGTGTTCGAAGGTCGGGTGAAGCTCGGCGAAGGCGTTCGAATCGGTGCGAACTGCGTCATCGCCAACGCTGCCATTGATGCGGGTGCGGTCATTCACCCTTTCACCCACATCGACGGCGAGACGTTGGGTGTGTCTGTGGGGCGCGGCTCGCTGGTGGGACCGTTTGCGCGTTTACGGCCAGGCGCCCAACTGGGTGCCGAGGTGCACATTGGCAACTTCGTTGAAGTGAAGAATTCGACCCTTGCTGATGGGGCCAAGGCCAACCACCTGGCCTACCTGGGCGACACCACGGTGGGTGAGCGGGTGAACTACGGCGCTGGCAGTATCACCGCCAACTACGACGGCGCCAACAAACACCGCACCGTCATCGAAGCCGATGTGCATGTCGGCAGCAACTGTGTGCTGGTGGCGCCAGTGACCATTGGTGCGGGGGGCACGGTGGGCGCCGGGTCCACTGTGACCATGAGTACCGCAGCCGGCAGCCTGACCGTGGCACGGGGCAAGCAGGTGAGCCTGCCCAACTGGCAGCGGCCAGCCAGGCGAACACCCTGAAAACCAGACCGTCACCCCGCGCGGGACGATCCCGACTTGCTCTGTCCCTTGTATTCGCTGCTGTTGCCTGCGGCGCGGCTTGTACCTGCACCACTGAGTTCGCCTCTGGTGCTGCTGAGGGCTCCACTGAGGCTGCTGCGCCCTTCGCGGTCAAGATCCATCAAGCCGCTGAGGCCCATGACCTCCGAATCCCGAAAGCCGGTGGCGGGGTAGACCTGATCGAATTCGGAGAGTTGTGATTCCAGTTGCTGGAACCGGCTTTCACGCGAGTCCTCTTTTTCCTTGGGCAGCGGTTGTGGCAGCGCTGCCAGGTTGAGCTGCTTGCGGAATTCAGAGGGCGAGGGCATGCGGTGCAGTCCATTCTTCAGAAAAACGAACCGCACGCCAGCGGTCTTGAGGATGCGGTTCTTTATCTTCACCTGATGGGCTTTGGCCTTGGCGTTGCTCAGGTGGTATTGCTCGATATCGAACGCAAACGTGGGGCGCCCGTCTTCACCGCAGACCACGAAGTCCACCCGTTGTTGCCTGAGTCGATCCTCGGCCTTCTCCCGATTGGATGCGCGGCGGATTGACAGCATGTCCTTGAGCAACATGTTGGGCAGTACCACCTGGCCCGGGAAGGTGTCGTTCAAGTAGTCGAGCATGTGTACCTGCTCGACGGTGAGGATCCGCTCTGGCGTGTAGCGGTCGTCGCGACCAGACGATGTGCCCCGGTTGCGGCGCCAGAACCAGACACCCGCGCCCACCAGCACAAGGGCGATCAACAAACCAATTGATAACGGCAACATGCAACCTCCTGCGACCAGCCAATTCAGCTTTGGCGGAATTCTAGGAGGGTGTTACACAAGCGGGTGCAAGTCAACACTTTGTTACGCCCATTTGGCCTGCAAACGTGCGATTTGATGTGAATTTGGAAGCTTTTGTGGGTCTGCGCCCGGGAAAACACTCACTGAGTGCGTGCCAACGGAAGCGGTAACCGGGGATCGAACTTGGCTCGCTTGACACTGAAAAAAGCCTTGACGTTGCGCACATTGGCCTCGCTGGTGAACAGACGCTGTGCCAGAGCGAGGTAAGCCGGCATGTCCACCGTGTGCACCACCAGCACGAAGTCAGGTCCCGGGCTCACGCGGTAGCACTGCTGCACGGCGGTGTCTGCCACCACCCGGTTTTCAAACAGCTCAAGATGTTCGCTGCCCTGTCGCTCCAGCGTGATTTCCACCAGAGCCGTCAGGCCATGGCCGGTGTGGGCGGCCAGTCGGTCAGGGCTGAGCAGCGCCACTTCGCGTTCGATCAGGCCTGTTTCGCGCAACCGCTTGATGCGCCGCAGGCTGGTCGGCGGCGACAGGTGGGCGAGTTCGGCCAGGGCCTGGTTGCTGCGTGCCGCGTCTGTCTGCAGCAAGTCAAGCAAGCGCAGATCGGCTTCATCTATGTCGATTGATTTCATATTTTGTGTATCTATGGAACAAAAGACTATTCAACGGTATGCGTGAAATTATCTTTCACATATTGACCAATCGGCGAACCATATTTCTCAGGCTCATCGATAGCATCCTGATCATTCAATTCAAAGGAGTGCTTTCATGTGCGGCATCGTGGCAGGGGTTTCGGGGCGCGACATCGTGCCCGTGCTGGTTCAGGGGCTGCAGCGGCTCGAGTACCGCGGTTACGACTCCTGCGGGGTGGCGGTGCATGCCGGCGGCCTCAGGCGCGCGCGCAGCACGGCGCGGGTGGCTGAGCTGATGCAGCAGGTGCAGACCGAAGGCATTGCCAGCGGCACGGGCATCGCCCACACCCGCTGGGCCACACACGGTGCACCGGCGGTGCACAACGCCCATCCCCACTTCAGCCACGGCCCCGGCGACACCGCTGGCGCAGTGGGCCGGGTGGCGCTGGTGCACAACGGCATCATCGAAAACCACGACGAACTGCGCGAAAGCTTGCAGGCCAAGGGCTATGTGTTCGAAAGTCAGACCGACACCGAAGTCATTGCGCACCTGATCGACTCGCTCTACGACGGCGATCTGTTCGCCGCACTGCAGGGTGCCGTGCCCCAGTTGCATGGTGCCTACTCACTGGCTGTGTTCCACCGCGATGAACCGCACCGTGTGGTGGGCGCGCGCGCAGGCTCACCGCTGGTGCTGGGTGTGGGCATGCTGGATGGCCAGGCTGGCACAGAGCATTTTCTGGCCAGCGACGCCATGGCCCTGGCCGGCGTGACCGACCAGATCGTCTACCTGGAAGAGGGCGACCTGGTGGACCTGCAACTGGGCCGCTACTGGGTGACCAACGCGCAAGGCCGCCCGTTCGAGGCCAGCGATCGACCCGTGAAGACCGTGCACGCCCACAGCGGTGCGGCCGAACTGGGCCCCTACCGCCACTACATGCAGAAAGAGATCTTCGAGCAACCGCGAGCCATCGGCGACACGCTCGATGGCATCAGCGGCATCACGCCCGAGTTGTTTGGTGACGGCGCATACCGCATCTTCAAGGACATCGACAACGTGCTGATCCTGGCGTGCGGCACCAGTTACTACAGCGGGTGCACCGCCAAATACTGGCTGGAGAGCATCGCCAAGATCCCCACCCAGGTGGAAGTGGCCAGCGAGTACCGCTACCGCACCAGCGTGCCCAACCCCCGCACCCTGGTGGTCACCATCACCCAGAGCGGCGAAACCGCCGACACCCTGGCCGCGCTGCGGCACGCCCAGGGCCTGGGCATGAAGCACACGCTGACCATCTGCAATGTGGCCACCAGCGCCATGGTGCGCGAATGCGCGCTGGCTTATGTCACCCGCGCAGGCGTGGAGATCGGCGTCGCTTCCACCAAGGCCTTCACCACCCAGTTGGCCGGCCTTTTTCTGCTCACGCTCGCATTGGCGCAAATGCGCGGCCACCTGAGCGAAGAAGCCGAAGCCGAACACCTCAAGGCCATGCGTCACCTGCCAGTGGCGCTGCAAGGCGTGCTCGCGCTGGAGCCGCAGATCATCAGCTGGGCCGAGGACTTCGGTCGAATGGAGAATGCGCTGTTTCTGGGGCGCGGCTTGCACTACCCCATCGCGCTGGAAGGCGCCTTGAAGCTCAAGGAAATCAGCTACATCCACGCCGAGGCTTATCCCGCCGGTGAACTCAAGCACGGCCCCCTGGCTCTGGTCACCAGCGCCATGCCCGTGGTCACCGTCGCGCCCAACGACACCCTGCTGGAAAAGCTCAAGAGCAACATGCAGGAAGTGCGTGCCCGCGGCGGCGTGCTTTACGTGCTGGCCGACGCAGACACCCGCATCAAGAGCAGCGAAGGCATCCACGTCATACGCATGCCCGAACACTACGGCGTGCTCTCACCCATCCTGCATGTGGTGCCGCTGCAATTGCTGGCGTACCACACGGCGTTGGCGAAGGGGACGGATGTGGACAAGCCAAGGAACCTGGCGAAGAGTGTGACCGTGGAGTAGTTTTCTCAGGCGCCAGGCACATACACCATTGCAATGCTGACCCAGACACCGAAGCTGAAATATGGGGTCAGCCAGAGTGCATCGGCTTTCCACTCGGCCCAGTTGCCGCTGCGCACGCGGCGGTGCCAAGCGTCGCGTGCGCCCTGGTCAATGCGCATGTAGGCCCGTCCGCGTGCGCGCTCGATCTGGTATCGGCGCCAGTACATCGGTGCGTCCACGCCGACCACATAGGCAACGAAAGCAACTGAGCACAGGATGGAAAACATCGCCAGCGAATGAACCCAGCCGCTGGTATCGATGGCAATGACGCCCAGCAGGGCTGCCATCCAGGCAAAGCCTGCCGCCCACAGCATGGATTCGACGGCCTGCGTGATGTGATTCAAGGTCAGAACGCTGTGCCAGCAAAAACCCTGTGCCACCATCATGAAGACCGGGATCGCCCAGGCTGCAAGCTGCACTGCTGGCATGTTGGCGTGCGCGCCCAGTTGGTGGACCAGCAGCCCCAATTGGATCGCAAAGCAGATCTCGGCGACGGTGGCTGCAGCACGTCCCAGGAAGATGCTGGACAGCCGCGTGTCCACCACGACGAGTCGCTCGAGGTCCACGCGGGGAAGCACCGACCGGTAGGCACACACCAGCACGTAGACCCCAGACAACATGAGATGCAGATTGCCGTACACCCCGCCGACCGCCCCGAAGTGCCATGCAGCCAGCCAGATACAAACGTTCAGAACAGCCAGCGCGGACATCCCCCGCCACCACGCCAGAACGGTGGCGTCTGCTCCAGCGACGCTCAGCGCAAAATGATGGCGAAATGATGACATGGGGTCGCGAGCTTAACTGGTCGTCGATTCCAGAGGCAAGCGCTTTGGTTACCGGGGGGTTGCTTTGGCTTCGCTTGGTCCTTGCACCTGAACAACGCACAGGCGCAAGAGACTCAGTGCCGCGCGGTGAGCCTGGCGTACAGCAGTCCGGCGACCACGGCGCCTGCGGCCATCGCCAACAGACCGGGCAGATGGCGCGTGGCGTCAATGAACACCGGCAT